>NZ_JBKFSV010000001.1:0-1109697 GCF_046569445.1 Salmonella sp. 741265050_HSA
TAAGCAAAAAGCCCGTACTTCTGTACAGGCTCTCAACTTGAATATGGCGGTGAGGGGGGGATTGACTCGCTGCGCTCGCCCTTCGGGCAGCCCGTTCGCTGCGCGCCCGGTCTGTCCAACTGGCTGCGCCAGTTGTCGAACCCCGGTCGGGTGTTCTCATCCCCCCTGTAGGGTGGCTTTATGTGAAAAAAAAGCCCGTACTTTCGTACGAGCTCTTTCTTAAATATGGCGGTGAGGGGGGGATTCGAACCCCCGATACGTTGCCGTATACACACTTTCCAGGCGTGCTCCTTCAGCCACTCGGACACCTCACCATATTGTATTGCTGCCTGACCACTTGGGGGCAACGGGGCGCTACTATAGGGAGTTGCGCTAAAACGGTCAAGCAGAATTTACATATTCACTGTCGTTTGCTCATGCAATAGACATAATCCCCGCCCAAACTGGCGCGGGGAGGCAAATTAACGCTGTGAATCCAACATTTCGTTGTTTTTCACCACATCCTGCGCTTTGCTGTAGCTTTCGATCAGCAGTTGATAGGCCGGGAATACCTGAGTATAAACGTCGGCCCACGCGGCGGCGTCTTCACGGTTCCAGGTGCCTTGCAGCTCAGAGGCGACTGCGGCAGTATCCATCGGTACGACGCCAGCCTGTACGATTCGCGCCAGGGTGATCTCCTGCGCCATCTTACTGTAGGTACCGGATGCGTCGATCACGGCAAATACCTTATAACCTTCCGCTACCGCGCTAATGGCCGGGAATGCCATGCACACGCTGGTAATCGTCCCGGCAATGATCAGCGTCTTACGACCCGTCGCTTTTACCGCCTTAACGAAATCTTCGTTATCCCAGGCGTTAATTTCACCTTTGCGCGCAATGTACTGCGCATGTGGCGCATTAGCGTGGATCTCCGGGATCAGCGGGCCGTTCGGACCTTGCGGTACGGATGCCGTGGTAATGACCGGCATTTTCGCTAACGTCGCCATCTTCGCCAACGCCGCGGCGCGAGCGCGTAATTCCGGCATTGGCATATCGCCTACGGTCTGGAAAAGACCGCTTTGATGATCGATTAAAAGCATCACGGAATCGTTAACATCAATTACCGGGCGCAAACCATTAAAATTAGCAGGACTTGACATCGTGTTCTCCTTCATGTTTTCAGATTTGGCCAAAACGGCCGGAGTTGAAATCGCGGACTGCTTCTGCGATCTCTTGTTTCGTGTTCATAACAAATGGGCCGTAACCCACAATCGGTTCATTCAGCGGCTCGCCTGATAACAGCAATACGCTGGCGTCGCTGCTGGCCTCAAGGTGCAGCGTTTTCCCTTGCTGGCTCAACACCACCAGTTGCGCTTCGTTGACCGGCGTCGTGCCGTTCACCGTGATATTGCCTTTCAGTACCACCAGCGCGGTGCTCCATCCTTCCGGCTGTGCCAATGTAAGCTGGCGATTGCGTTGCAGGCGCATATCCCAGACATTGAGCGGCGAGAAAGTGTGCGCCGGGCCTTTTGTCTCTTCATAACGCCCTGCGATGACCCGCACGACTCCGGCGTCATCCGGCAACGTAACGGTCGGGATAACATCGTGGGTAATGCTTTGATAACCCGGGGTGGTCATTTTGTCCTTCATTGGAAGGTTAACCCACAACTGCACCATTTCCAGTTCGCCGCCCCGACGGGTAAACGCGTCGGAATGGAACTCTTCATGCAAAATGCCTGCGCCTGCGGTCATCCACTGAACGTCGCCCGGGCCGATAACGCCGCCGCGACCGGTAGAGTCCCGATGCTCGACTTCGCCACTATAAACAATCGTCACGGTCTCGAAACCGCGGTGTGGATGCTCCCCAACGCCGCGTTTTTCATTACCCGGCGTAAATGTGTGCGGCCCGGCATAATCCAGCAGCAGGAAGGGACTCAACTGCTGCGCATGTGACTGATAAGAAAAGAGTGAACGAACCGGAAATCCATCGCCAACCCAGTGCGGGCGAGGTGCGGTATAGACGCCTGTAATCTGTTTCATGGTGTTCTCCTCAGTGGCGTTGTCTTGATGTGAATAAGCTTATATTCATGACAAAAGGTTCGGTAGTGGCTAAAATGGCTCATACCGTTCCATTAATAGGACAATGTAATGATAAAAACGGATCTCAATGATTTTGCGTGGTTTGTGCATGTGGTCGAAGAGGGTGGGTTTGCCGCGGCGGGGCGTGCGCTTGATGAACCAAAATCAAAACTGAGCCGGCGTATTGCGCAACTGGAGGAACGGCTGGGCGTGCGATTGATTCAGCGAACTACCCGGCAGTTTAACGTTACCGAAGTGGGGCAAACATTCTATGAGCACTGTAAAGCGATGCTGGTGGAAGCTCAGGCGGCGCAGGATGCCATTGCCGCATTGCAGGTAGAGCCTCGCGGTATCGTGAAGCTGACCTGCCCGGTGACGCTGCTGCATGTACACATCGGCCCAATGCTGGCGAAATTTATGGCGCGTTATCCTGATGTTTCGCTACAGCTTGAAGCGACCAATCGTCGGGTGGACGTCGTAGGGGAGGGGGTGGATGTGGCGATTCGCGTCAGGCCGCGCCCGTTTGAAGATAGCGACCTGGTGATGCGCGTCCTGGCTGACAGAGGGCATCGCCTGTTTGCCAGCCCGGATCTTATCGCACGGATGGGAATCCCTTCCGCGCCGGCGGAGTTGAGCCATTGGCCAGGGCTAAGTCTTGCATCCGGCAAGCATATTCACCGCTGGGAACTTTATGGCCCGCAGGGCGCACGTGCGGAAGTCCATTTTACCCCGCGTATGATTACCACCGACATGTTGGCGCTACGCGAGGCGGCGATGGCGGGCGTGGGGCTTGTGCAGTTACCTGTCTTAATGGTGAAAGAACAACTGGCCGCCGGTGAACTGGTCGCGGTGCTGGAAGAGTGGGAGCCCCGGCGGGAGGTTATTCATGCTGTGTTCCCATCCCGGCGAGGATTATTACCTTCCGTACGCGCGTTGGTCGATTTTTTGACGGAAGAGTATGCGCGGATGGTGGAAGAGTAACCTGCTCGTCATTCATCGACTTAATGGACGCAAAAAAGGCCGGTTAAACCGACCTTTTATCCAGCCGCCCTTCAGGGCGTGAGGAGACAATTAGCGACTACGGAAGACAATGCGGCCTTTGCTCAGGTCGTACGGGGTCAGCTCAACGGTCACTTTGTCGCCCGTCAGGATGCGGATGTAGTTCTTACGCATTTTACCGGAGATGTGTGCAGTAACCACGTGACCGTTTTCTAACTCTACGCGGAACATGGTATTAGGTAACGTTTCGAGAACGGTACCTTGCATTTCAATATTGTCTTCTTTGGCCATCTAATCCTCTGGGGTATCACTACCATAATTTGAACCGGCAAGATAATGCCGAACTTCTTTTGATAAGTAAAGATTTGTGCGTTTAAAACACAGCAAACCAGGTTTAGCACATGATTCCGCGACACACGACAACGCCGCGTTATACACCTTTTCCCTGATACTACCGCCTGATGTATCGACATAAGCGCAACATATAAGGGAACGGTGAAATAAACGATGGGCGTTACCTGACAACGGGCTGCGGGATAATGAGCTAAACCAATTCTGCGGCAGCAATTATAACACCCCAATAAAAAATGTGCCGAAAACATTCACTTCCGGGGCAAAAATAATGTCCGCGGCACCCAAAAACGGGAGGCCAGCGGCTGTTGGCGTAAGACCGCGAGGTGATCGAGGTAGTCACGACGTGGAATTTCAATGGCACCGAGCGAGGCGGTATGACTATTAAGTACCTGACAATCAATAAGTTTACCGCCGTGACGGATAAATTCAGCGCAAAAAACCAGCAGTGCGGTTTTAGAAGCATTCTCCTGGCGGCTAAACATCGATTCGCCGCAAAACAGCGCCCCCTGCGAGACGCCATACATCCCGCCGACCAGTTCCCGATCGCGCCACACTTCAATGGAGTGCGCGTGGCCCAATTCATGTAATCGGCGATAGGCTTCCTCAATACCACGCGTTATCCAGGTGCCTTCGTCACGGTGATTGGCGCATCCATCAATGACCCGATCGAAAGCGTAATTGAGCGTCACGCGGTAAGGGGATGCGTTGTGAAAGCGCTTCATGCTGCGACTGAGGTGAAACTTTTCAGGCCACAGCACGGCGCGCGGATCGGGCGACCACCACAGAATCGGGTCGCCCGGCGAAAACCACGGGAAAATCCCGTGCTGGTAGGCCATTAACAACCGGGCAGGGCTGAGATCGCCGCCCAGCGCCAGTAAACCGTTAGGCTCGCGTAAAGCGCCTTCCGGCGAAGGGAAGGCGATAGAATGTCGGGAAAGCTGAACCAGACGCATGACGGCGAAACTCCAGTACGCAAGTCGGATCGTTCAATAATAGCTTACAGACGTTGTTTAAACTGATAATAGCGCCCTTGTCCGGCTAACAATTCTGCATGAGTGCCTCGCTCAATGATGCGCCCGTCGTCCATTACGATGATTTGATCAAAACGGGCCAGGCCGCGCAAACGGTGAGTCACCATCAGGACGGTTTTCTCGCGCATCACATCGGCAAGTAATTCCAGCATTTCGCTCTCGGTGGTCGCATCCAGCCCCTCAGTGGGCTCATCCAACAGCATTAACGGAGCATCATGCAACAGCGCGCGGGCGATGGCCAGGCGACGAAGTTCGCCGCCGGATAGCAGACGACCGCCTTCGCCGAGCCAGCTATTAAGCCCACTATCTTCGAGCAGATTTTCGAGGCCGACGCGACGCAGCATGTCGGAAAGGGCTTCGTCGCTGGCATTGGGCGCCGCCAGTAATAAATTATCACGCAGCGTGGCGCTGAACAGGTGGACACGCTGCGGCACCACGCTGATAGTCCGGCGTAAGGCGGATTCGCTCAGCGAGGATAGCGGAAGATCGTTGAGCAGAATTTCGCCTTGTTTCGGGTCCCAGGCGCGGGTGAGTAGCTGCAACAGCGTTGATTTTCCGCAGCCGGTACGCCCCAGAATAGCGACATGCTCGCCAGGATTAGCCTGTAATGAGAGGGCATTGAGCGCATTAATCGGCTGGTCGGGATAACGAAACGAAACGTCCCGCAGGGTGAGTGTGACCTTTTCCGGCGCGGGAGTTTCTGCCTGCGGAAAGGTCACCTCCGGTTTTTGCTCCGTTAATTCAGTGATACGAAGCGCAGAGGCGATAACCTGCCCCAGATGCTGGAATGCGCCGGTAACGGGCGCAAGCGCCTCGAAAGCCGCCAGCGCGCAGAAGACAAATAGCGCAATGAGCGCGCCGGGCTGCGTATTGCCGCCAACGCCGCCGGAGGCCATCCACAACATTAACATCACCGCCAGCGCGCCAATCAGCAGCATTAACGCCTGCGATAAGGCGGTCAGTTCAGACTGTCGGCGTTGGGCCTCATGCCATTGTAATTCGGTGGCTTCCATTTGCGCCCGATAGCGTTTGCTGGCGCCAAAAATGGTGAGTTCCGCCTGGCCCTGTAACCATGACGTGAGCTGTTGGCGATACTGACCGCGTAGATGCGTCAGATTTTGGCCGGTATTTTTGCCGGCGCGATAAAACACCGGCGGCATAATAAACAGCGTCAACAGCATAATGCCGCCCAGCGTGATCGCCAGCGTCACGTCGAGAACGCTAAGCCCCAGGGTGACAATCATAATCACTACAAAAGCGCCGACCAGCGGGGAGATGACGCGCAAATAGAGATGATCCAGCGTGTCAACGTCGGCAACGATGCGGTTCAGCAGTTCACCTTGCTGATATCGCGCCAGACCCGCGGGGGAGAGCGGTAAAAGTTTGCTAAAGGTATAAATACGCAGATGTTGCAGCACGCGGAACGTGGCGTCATGACTTACCAGACGTTCAAAATAACGACCAGCGGTACGGGTAATGGCCGCGCCGCGCACGCCGGCTGCCGGGAGCATATAGTTAAAACTGTAAATTCCCGCGAAGCCTGCGATAGCGGACGCGGACAGGAACCAGCCGGAAAGCGTCAGCAGCCCGATACTGGCAAGCAGGGTCAGGATTGCCAGCGCAATTCCCAGCGTTAGCATCCATTTATGGCGTTTATAAAGCGTCAGATAAGGGAGTAGCGCGCGCATTTAAATATCCTCCTGACGATGAGCCAATAACGTCGCAAAAGCGCCGTTGGCGGCGCTGAGTTCGGCATAACTGCCTTGTTCGACAATCGCGCCATCTTGCATAACCCAGATAGCGTCCCAGTCGGCGAGATCTTCCAACTGATGCGTCACCATTAACGTGGTCTGGCGTTTTGACGCCGCTTTTAACGCCTGCATGACGCGTTGCTCGCTGTGAGCGTCCAGGCTTGCCGCCGGTTCATCCAGCAGTAGCAGTTGACAGGGATTAAGTAGCGCACGGGCGACCGCTACGCGCTGTGCCTGGCCGACGGAAAGTCTGCTGGCATGATTGCCGAGCGGGGTGTCTACTCCCTGCGGCAGCAGCGGTAAAAACTCGCTTACCCATGCGGCGTCAAGCGCGGCATAAAGTTCCTGCTCGCTGGCGTCCGGGCGCGCCAGTAATACATTTTCGCGTAGCGTCGCCGCAGGTAATTGCGGGTTTTGCCCAACCCAGGAGAGATGCTGGCGCCAGGATTCCGGCGAGAGATCGCGAAGCTCGACACCGTTAATACGCAAAGATCCCTGATAGGAGAGAAAACCGGATAATACATTCAACAGAGTGCTTTTACCGGAACCGCTGCGTCCTACCAGGACGGCGCGTTCTCCTGCCGCTAATGAGAAATTCAGCGGCCCGGCAAGCGTTTTGCCTTCTGGCGAGGTGATAATAAGATTGACTGCGTCAATGGTTACAGGCTCGTTTTCCGCCAGCTCAACTTCGCCGCGCGCCGGGTGGGCGAGGGGCGTTTCCAGAAACGTCTTCAGACTGTCCGCCGCGCCAATCGCCTGCGCCTTAGCATGATAAAACGTGCCGAGGTCGCGTAATGGCTGGAAAAACTCCGGCGCGAGGATCAAGGCGAGGAACCCGGCGGCGAGCGTCACACCGGTACCGTAATGACCAAAGTTCAGCTCGCCCAGGTAAGAGAAGCCAAAATAAACGGCGACCAGCGCAATAGAAAGCGAGGTGAAAAACTCCAGCACGCCGGAAGATAAAAAGGCGAGGCGCAGAACTTCCATCGTGCGCTGACGAAAATCCTGCGATGCTGCGCGAATGTTCTCGGTTTCCGCTTCTCCACGACCGAAAATTCGCAGCGTTTCCATCCCGCGCAGACGGTCAAGAAAATGGCCGCTTAGCCGGGCAAGCGCCAGGAAATTGCGGCGGTTGGCGTCAGCCGCGCCCATTCCCACCATCGCCATAAATAGGGGAATGAGCGGGGCAGTGCCCAGCAGAATCAGCGCCGCCGCCCAATTTGACGGGAAAATCGCCGCCACGATTAAGAGCGGTACGCAAACGGCAAGCGCCATTTGCGGCAGATAGCGCGCATAATAGTCATGCATATCGTCAATCTGCTCCAACACCAGCGTCGCCCAGCTACCGGCGGGCTTGCCCTGAATCCAGGCTGGGCCGGCTTGCTGCAGACGATCCAACACCTGACGGCGGATCTCAAAGCGAATATGCTGTCCGGCATGAAAACCGACGCGCTCGCGCAACCACACCACCCAGGCGCGGAGGACAAAGACCAGTATCAGCAGGATAAAAGGGAGCAACAGCGCTTCCCGTGGAATGTTCTCCATGATCATATGTTGCAGGATACGCGCCATGATCCAGGCCTGAGCGACAATTAATACGCCACTCATGAATCCCAACAGGCGGGAAATATTCAACCACCGTTGGGAGATTACGCTTTGCTGTTTTAACCAGCGGGTCAGCTCTTTTTGACGGGTTTTATTCATTGCACGCTTAGCAGGTGAGTTATTAGAATTTCAGGCAGGGGCAATGTTACAACGACGCAAAAATAAAGGCGACTTATAGTCGCCTTTTTTACTTTTGTTACTGATTTGTAAAAACTATTTGCTCGCGTCGGCCAGACCATCGAGATAGCGTTCAGCATCCAGCGCCGCCATACAGCCCGTACCTGCAGAGGTGATCGCCTGACGGTAAATATGATCCATGACGTCACCCGCCGCGAATACGCCAGGGATGCTGGTTTGTGTGGCGTTGCCATGGGTGCCGGACTGAACTTTGATATAACCATTTTCCAGCTCAAGCTGGCCTTCGAAGAGCGCCGTGTTTGGGCTATGACCGATGGCTACGAAAAGTCCGGCGATATCCAGCGTCTCGATATTATCGCTCTGCTGCGTGTCGCGAAGACGCAGACCGGTAACGCCCATCTGATCGCCGGTCACTTCTTCCAGCGTCCGGTTGGTGTGCAGAATGATATTGCCATTTTCAACTTTATCCATCAGGCGCTTAATGAGGATTTTTTCAGCGCGGAAACCGTCACGGCGATGGATAAGGTGCACTTCCGAAGCGATGTTGGACAGATAAAGCGCTTCTTCAACCGCGGTGTTGCCGCCGCCGATCACCGCCACTTTCTGATTGCGGTAGAAGAAACCGTCGCAGGTTGCGCAGGCGGAAACGCCGCGCCCTTTAAAGGCTTCTTCCGATGGCAGCCCCAGATAGCGCGCGGAAGCGCCGGTCGCAATGATCAACGCATCACAAGTGTACTCTGCGCTGTCACCTGTCAGACGGAACGGACGATTTTGCAGATCCACTTTGTTGATGTGATCAAAGATTATCTCGGTTTCAAATTTTGCCGCATGTTCATGCATGCGTTCCATTAGCAGCGGGCCGGTCAAATCGTTTGGATCGCCGGGCCAGTTTTCCACTTCCGTCGTGGTAGTCAGTTGACCGCCTTTTTCCATACCGGTAATAAGTACCGGCTGTAAATTTGCGCGTGCGGCATACACCGCCGCAGTATATCCCGCCGGTCCTGAGCCCAGAATAAGCAGCTTACTGTGTTTGGTCGTGCCCATGAGATCCCCATAGTTGTTGGCAGACAATGAGCAGAATTGTAGGGAATTTACAGACGTAAAAAAAGAGCATAACGATTTTGTTAACAATATGTGTAATAGCATGAACCGATGAACGACTGCGACAGCGACGTTATCATCACAAACTTTAATTAAAATCGGTAACTTATAAGGTGACGAAATGACAGTTTACCGCCCTCTCTAATGAATAACTGGCATGTTGTACTAAAAATCGATGTTTTGCTTTGACAATCACCTGCTGTTTTGCGAAAACATTCGAGGAAGAAAAAACTGTGTTATGTATGTGCTGCATAATCATGCATGTAAATACCATGTTTACCGGGCTAGTGAAATCTACGCATGGCGTGGACAGACGCCATTCGTGATGTCGATAGCTGCCGCGAGGCAACGGTCTTCTCACCATAGACCAGGCATTGCGCGCCGTTAATCCCTCTGGGTTTCGGTCTATTGTGATGGGCAGCGACTCTGAACAGTGATGTGAGTAGAGTCAGGCAGGAGTAGGGAAGGAATACAGAGAGACAATAATAATGGTAGATAGCAAGAAGCGCCCTGGCAAAGATCTCGACCGTATCGATCGTAACATTCTTAATGAACTGCAAAAGGATGGGCGTATTTCCAACGTCGAGCTTTCTAAACGAGTAGGACTTTCGCCGACACCTTGCCTTGAGCGTGTGCGTCGGCTGGAGCGACAGGGGTTTATCCAGGGCTATACGGCGCTGTTGAACCCGCATTATCTGGATGCGTCACTTCTGGTATTCGTTGAGATTACCTTAAATCGCGGCGCGCCGGATGTGTTTGAACAGTTTAATGCCGCCGTGCAAAAGCTTGAAGAGATTCAGGAGTGTCATTTGGTTTCCGGCGATTTCGACTACCTGTTGAAAACCCGTGTACCGGATATGTCAGCGTATCGAAAACTATTGGGAGAGACGTTGCTGCGCTTGCCAGGTGTGAACGACACCCGAACTTACGTAGTGATGGAAGAGGTAAAACAGAGTAATCGTCTGGTTATTAAGACACGCTAACACGGAACAGGTGCAAAATCGCCGTAGTTTGATTACACTCCTGTTAATCCATACAGCAACAGTGCCGGGGCAACCCGGTGCTGTTGTCCGTTTTAGCATCGGGCGGGAAAAGCCTGGAACCTGGAGAGCCTTTTTTGAGCCAGGAATATACTGAAGACAAAGACGTCACATTGACGAAGTTAAGCAGCGGGCGCCGACTTCTGGAAGCGTTGTTGATACTTATTGCCCTTTTTGCCGTCTGGTTGATGGCGGCCTTGTTGAGCTTTAACCCTTCGGACCCCAGTTGGTCGCAAACCGCCTGGCATGAACCCATCCATAATTTAGGCGGCGCGCCGGGCGCGTGGCTGGCCGATACACTGTTCTTTATTTTTGGCGTAATGGCCTACACTATCCCTGTCATTATTGTCGGCGGGTGTTGGTTTGCGTGGCGTCATCAGTCTACGGATGATTACATCGACTATTTTGCTGTGTCGCTACGCCTTATTGGCGTGCTGGCGCTGATTCTCACTTCCTGCGGTCTGGCGGCCATTAATGCCGACGATATTTGGTATTTCGCCTCCGGCGGCGTAATTGGCAGCCTGTTAAGCACCACGCTGCAGCCGTTGTTGCATAGTAGCGGCGGAACGATAATGCTTCTCTGTATTTGGGCTGCCGGGCTGACGCTCTTTACCGGCTGGTCCTGGGTCAGTATCGCCGAAAAATTAGGCGGCTGGCTGCTTAATATACTGACCTTCGCCAGCAACCGTACCCGGCGTGATGATACGTGGGTTGACGACGAAGAGTATGATGACGAATACGATGAAGAAACCGACGGCGTGCAGCGTGAATCTCGCCGGGCGCGTATTTTGCGCGGCGCGTTGGCGCGTCGTAAGCGACTGGCTGAAAAATTCAGCAATCCACGGGGCCGTCAGACCGATGCCGCGCTCTTTTCCGGCAAACGGATGGATGATGACGAGGACATTCAGTATAGCGCGCGCGGCGTCGCTGCCGATCCCGACGACGTTCTGTTTTCGGGCAACCGTGCGACGCAGCCGGAATATGATGAATATGATCCGCTGTTAAACGGCCATTCTGTCACTGAACCGGTCGCCGCCGCTGCGGCTGCAACTGCCGTCACCCAGACGTGGGCAGCGTCCGCCGATCCCATAATGCAAACGCCGCCCATGCCGGGGGCTGAGCCGGTTGTCGCGCAACCGACCGTGGAGTGGCAGCCCGTACCGGGGCCGCAAACCGGCGAACCGGTTATCGCGCCTGCGCCGGAGGGGTATCAGCCGCATCCGCAATATGCTCAACCGCAGGAGGCGCAAAGTGCGCCGTGGCAGCAACCTGTGCCTGTCGCTTCCGCGCCGCAATACGCCGCGACGCCAGCGACCGCAGCAGAATATGACTCTCTTGCGCCGCAGGAAACACAGCCACAATGGCAGGCGCCGGATGCCGAACAACACTGGCAGCCGGAGCCGACCCATCAGCCGACGCCGGTTTATCAGCCGGAGCCGATAGCGGCTGAACCTTCCCACATGCCGCCGCCGGTTATCGAACAGCCGGTTGCCACCGAGCCTGAACCTGACACAGAAGAGACCAGACCCGCCCGTCCTCCGCTTTACTATTTTGAAGAGGTGGAAGAGAAACGCGCCCGTGAGCGCGAACAACTGGCGGCATGGTATCAACCGATTCCGGAGCCGGTAAAAGAGAGCGTGCCGGTTAAACCTACGGTATCTGTCACGCCATCCATACCGCCAGTGGAAGCGGTAGCCGCCGCCGCGTCGCTTGACGCAGGTATTAAGAGTGGCGCCCTGGCAGCTGGCGCCGCGGCCGCTGCGCCTGCATTTAGTCTGGCTACCGGCGGCGTGCCGCGTCCGCAGGTGAAAGAGGGGATTGGTCCGCAACTGCCGCGTCCGAACCGCGTTCGCGTGCCGACCCGACGGGAACTGGCATCGTACGGTATTAAGCTGCCGTCACAGAGGATTGCAGAAGAAAAAGCCCGCGAGGCGGAGCGCAATCAGTACGAGACGGGCGCGCAGCTAACAGATGAAGAAATAGATGCAATGCATCAGGACGAGTTAGCCCGTCAGTTTGCGCAGTCGCAGCAGCATCGTTATGGTGAGACGTATCAGCATGATACTCAACAGGCAGAAGATGACGATACCGCTGCGGAAGCTGAATTAGCCCGCCAGTTTGCCGCTTCGCAACAGCAGCGCTATTCCGGCGAGCAACCCGCTGGCGCGCAGCCGTTCTCACTGGACGATCTGGATTTCTCGCCAATGAAAGTATTGGTTGATGAAGGTCCGCACGAACCGCTGTTCACGCCGGGTGTCATGCCCGAGTCAACGCCTGTTCAGCAACCGGTAGCGCCGCAGCCTCAGCCTCAGCCACAGTACCAGCAGTCGCAGCAGCCGGTAGCACCGCAGCCGCAGTATCAGCAGCCGCAGCAGCCGGTAGCACCGCAGCCGCAGTATCAGCAGCCGCAACAGCCGGTAGCGCCGCAGCCGCAGTATCAGCAGCCGCAACAGCCGGTAGCGCCGCAACCGCAGTATCAGCAGCCGCAACAGCCGACAGCGCCGCAAGACAGCCTGATCCACCCGCTGTTGATGCGTAACGGCGACAGTCGTCCATTACAGCGTCCGACGACGCCGCTGCCTTCGTTAGATCTTCTGACGCCGCCGCCGAGCGAAGTTGAACCGGTAGATACCTTTGCGCTGGAACAAATGGCGCGTCTGGTTGAAGCGCGTCTGGCGGATTTCCGCATTAAAGCTGATGTGGTGAACTATTCGCCAGGCCCGGTCATTACTCGCTTTGAACTGAATCTGGCCCCGGGCGTTAAAGCGGCGCGTATCTCCAACCTTTCCCGGGATCTGGCGCGCTCCTTGTCAACGGTAGCCGTACGTGTTGTGGAAGTCATTCCAGGCAAACCTTACGTAGGGTTGGAATTGCCGAACAAGAAACGGCAAACCGTTTATCTGCGCGAAGTGTTGGATAACGCCAAATTCCGCGAGAATCCGTCGCCGCTTACCGTGGTGTTAGGTAAGGATATCGCGGGCGATCCGGTAGTGGCGGATCTGGCGAAAATGCCTCACCTGCTGGTGGCCGGTACGACCGGTTCCGGTAAGTCGGTCGGGGTTAACGCCATGATCCTCAGTATGCTGTATAAAGCGCAGCCGGAAGACGTTCGCTTTATCATGATCGACCCGAAAATGTTAGAACTCTCGGTCTATGAAGGTATACCGCATCTGCTGACGGAAGTTGTTACCGACATGAAAGACGCGGCTAACGCGTTACGCTGGAGCGTCAATGAGATGGAGCGTCGCTATAAGCTGATGTCCGCGCTCGGCGTGCGTAATCTGGCTGGGTATAACGAGAAAATCGCCGAAGCGGCCCGCATGGGACGCCCGATTCCGGACCCGTACTGGAAGCCGGGCGACAGTATGGATGTTCAGCATCCGGTTCTGGAAAAACTCCCGTATATCGTGGTACTGGTTGATGAATTTGCCGACCTGATGATGACCGTCGGTAAAAAAGTTGAAGAGCTGATCGCGCGTCTGGCGCAGAAAGCGCGCGCCGCGGGGATTCACCTGGTACTGGCGACGCAGCGTCCGTCGGTCGATGTGATTACTGGTTTAATTAAAGCCAACATTCCAACCCGTATCGCTTTTACCGTATCCAGCAAGATCGACTCCCGCACCATTCTTGATCAGGGTGGCGCTGAGTCGCTATTGGGAATGGGGGACATGCTCTATTCCGGACCAAACTCCACCATGCCGGTACGTGTCCATGGGGCGTTTGTGCGTGACCAGGAAGTCCATGCGGTGGTGCAGGACTGGAAAGCGCGCGGTCGTCCGCAATATGTGGATGGCATTACCTCCGACAGCGAAAGCGAAGGTGGCGGTGGCGGTTTTGACGGCGGCGAAGAATTAGATGCGCTATTCGATCAGGCCGTTAATTTCGTCACCCAGAAGCGTAAAGCGTCCATTTCCGGCGTTCAGCGTCAGTTCCGCATCGGCTATAACCGTGCGGCGCGTATTATCGAACAGATGGAAGCGCAGGGTATTGTCAGCGCTCAGGGGCATAACGGTAATCGTGAAGTGCTGGCTCCGCCGCCTTTTGAGTAAACCTGTAAGCCGGATGGCGCTGTGCAGGCTGCCATCCGGCAACAAAATTCAGTATTTTCTTCTTTCCTCATGCTGATTTTTGGCCTGGAATAGAAAGCAAAAGGAGCTCCTGGTCGGGAGTGTCGAAACCTGAGGAATAATGATGAAAAAAATGGCAATCGCCTGTGCATTACTTTCAAGCGTTGTAGCCAGCAGCGTATGGGCTGACGCCGCCAGCTCTCTGAAAAGCCGTCTGGATAAAGTGAGCAGCTTTCATGCCACCTTTACTCAAAAAGTCACCGATGGCAGCGGTGCCGCGGTGCAGGAGGGACAGGGTGATTTATGGGTTAAGCGGCCAAATCTATTCAACTGGCATATGACGCAACCTGACGAGAGTATTCTGGTTTCTGACGGCAAAACGTTATGGTTCTATAACCCGTTTGTAGAACAGGCTACCGCCACGTGGTTGAAAGATGCCACCGGAAATACACCGTTTATGCTGATTGCCCGCAACCAGGCCAGCGACTGGCAGCAGTATAATATTAAGCAGGATGGCGATAATTTTGTGCTGACGCCGAAAGCCAGCAACGGCAATCTGAAACAGTTCACCATCAATGTGGGGCGCGACGGGACTATCCACCAGTTTAGCGCCGTAGAACAAGACGATCAGCGTAGCGCCTATCAGCTAAAATCCCAGCAAAACGGCGCTGTTGATCCGTCAAAATTTACGTTTACTCCGCCGCAAGGGGTAACGATAGACGACCAACGTAAGTAGAGGCGATGAGTGAGCAATCTGTCGCTCGATTTTTCTGATAATACGTTTCAACCGCTGGCCGCGCGAATGCGGCCGGAAAATTTAGCGCAGTATATCGGCCAGCAGCATTTGCTGGCCGCAGGTAAACCGTTGCCTCGCGCTATTGAGGCCGGGCATCTGCACTCCATGATTTTATGGGGGCCGCCAGGGACGGGGAAAACCACGCTCGCTGAAGTGATCGCCCGCTACGCCAGCGCCGATGTCGAGCGTATTTCCGCCGTCACTTCTGGGGTAAAAGAGATTCGCGAAGCTATCGAGCGCGCCCGCCAGAATCGTAATGCCGGACGCCGTACCATCCTGTTTGTCGATGAAGTGCATCGCTTTAACAAAAGCCAGCAGGACGCCTTTTTACCGCATATCGAAGATGGCACTATCACCTTTATCGGCGCGACCACGGAAAATCCCTCTTTTGAGCTGAACTCGGCGCTATTGTCGCGAGCGCGGGTCTATCTGCTGAAATCGTTGACCACTGACGATATTGAGCAAGTACTGGACCAGGCGATGCAGGACAAAACGCGTGGTTACGGCGATCAGGATATCGTGTTACCGGATGAGACACGGCGAGCGATTGCTGAGCTGGTCAATGGCGACGCGCGGCGCGCCTTAAATACGCTGGAAATGATGGCCGATATGGCGGAGGCGGATGACAGCGGCAAACGCGTTTTATTGCCCGCCTTGTTGACCGAGATCGCCGGCGAGCGCAGCGCGCGTTTTGATAACAAAGGCGATCGCTTCTACGATCTTATTTCCGCCTTACATAAATCAGTGCGCGGCAGCGCGCCGGATGCCGCCCTCTATTGGTATGCCCGTATCATTACCGCGGGAGGCGATCCGCTGTACGTGGCGCGTCGCTGCCTGGCGATTGCCTCGGAAGATGTGGGTAATGCCGATCCGCGCGCGATGCAGGTCGCCATTGCCGCGTGGGATTGTTTCACCCGCGTCGGTCCGGCTGAAGGCGAAAGGGCAATCGCGCAGGCTATCGTTTATCTCGCCTGCGCGCCGAAGAGCAACGCCGTCTATACCGCCTTTAAGGCTGCGCTGGCCGACGCGCGCGAACGTCCTGATTATGACGTTCCTGTCCATCTGCGTAATGCGCCAACCAAACTGATGAAAGAGATGGGCTATGGCCAGGAGTACCGCTATGCCCACGATGAGCCCAATGCCTATGCTGCGGGTGAAGTGTACTTCCCGCCGGAAATCGCGCAAACGCGCTATTATCATCCGACAAATCGTGGTCTGGAAGGCAAGATTGGCGAAAAGCTCGCCTGGCTGGCTGAACAGGATCAAAATAGCCCCACAAAACGCTACCGCTAGTGTAAACGTTGCGGTAAGGTTATCTCTAAATATGATGCTCCAGGTATCATGGCGTTGATGATGAACCTCGTTATGCCTGATAGCACGTTGCTTATGAGGTCCGCGGGTATAGCGCAATGGATGCGTTGTTGCTGTCGTCGGTCTGGTAAGGCGAAAACGTCGCTATTACGTAAACGCGGTTTACGTTCATCAATACAATCAGAGGCGATCATCAATTGATCGCGTTTCCTTTTATTATTCGATAAGCACAGGATAAGCATGCTCGATCCCAATCTGCTGCGTAATGAGCCAGACGCAGTCGCTGAAAAACTGGCACGCCGGGGCTTTAAGCTGGATGTAGATAAGCTGCGCGCTCTTGAAGAGCGTCGTAAAGTTTTGCAGGTCAACACGGAAAACCTGCAGGCGGAGCGTAATTCTCGATCGAAATCCATCGGCCAGGCGAAAGCGCGCGGGGAAGATATCGAGCCTTTACGCCTGGAAGTGAATAAACTGGGCGAAGAGCTGGATGCGGCGAAAGCCGAGCTGGATACCTTGCTGGCGGAGATCCGCGATATCGCGCTGACCATCCCAAACCTGCCTGCGGATGAAGTGCCGGTAGGTAAAGATGAAAACGACAACGTTGAAGTCAGCCGCTGGGGTACCCCGCGTGAGTTTGATTTTGAAATCCGCGATCACGTCACCTTAGGGGAAATGCACTCCGGCCTCGACTTTGCCGCCGCGGTTAAGCTGACCGGCTCCCGTTTTGTGGTGATGAAAGGACAGATTGCGCGTATGCATCGCGCATTGTCGCAGTTCATGTTGGATCTGCATACGGAACAGCACGGCTATAGCGAAAACTACGTGCCGTATCTGGTTAACCACGACACGCTGTATGGCACCGGTCAACTGCCGAAATTCGCAGGCGACTTGTTCCATACCCGTCCGCTGGAAGAAGAAGCAGACAGCAGCAACTATGCTTTGATCCCGACGGCGGAGGTTCCGCTGACCAATCTGGTACGCGATGAAATCATCGACGAAGATCAGCTGCCGATTAAAATGACGGCGCATACGCCTTGTTTCCGTTCTGAAGCAGGTTCTTATGGTCGTGATACCCGTGGCCTGATTCGTATGCATCAGTTTGACAAAGTGGAAATGGTGCAGATCGTTCGCCCGGAAGATTCTATGGCTGCGTTGGAAGAGATGACCGGCCACGCGGAAAAAGTGCTCCAGCTACTGGGACTGCCGTACCGTAAAATCATTCTGTGCACTGGCGATATGGGCTTCGGCGCCTGCAAAACTTATGACCTCGAAGTCTGGGTTCCGGCGCAGAATACCTACCGCGAGATCTCTTCCTGCTCTAACGTCTGGGACTTCCAGGCGCGTCGTATGCAGGCACGCTGTCGCAGCAAGTCCGACAAAAAGACCCGTCTGGTCCATACCCTGAATGGTTCTGGTCTGGCGGTAGGTCGTACCCTGGTGGCCGTGATGGAAAACTATCAGCAGGCTGATGGCCGCATTGAAGTGCCGGAAGTATTACGTCCGTACATGAACGGACTGGAATATATCGGCTAATCCTCGCTTTCTCCTCTTCTAAAAAGCGCCTTCGGGCGCTTTTTTTATGCCAGTTTGATACCGGACAATAATCCCTACCCTATTAGGGGTAATACTGATTTCGAATGAAGGTCAGTTTTTAACACTATTTTTCTACTTTTTCGATATATATCAGACTTTATAGCGATGTTGTCGCTATATAAAATTCTATACATCGTTTTATTGTTTTTTTATTGTGAGCAGCAGAGTGAGCCCTTATGAAAACTAAGATCCCTGATGCCGTGCTGGCAGCCGAGGTGAGCCGTCGTGGTTTAGTCAAAACCACCGCGATAGGCGGCCTGGCGATGGCCAGTAGCGCATTTACCCTGCCATTTACCCGCATCGCTAACGCCGCAGAGGCAATAAGCCCGGCGAAAACCGGCGAGAAAGTCGTCTGGAGCGCCTGTACGGTAAACTGTGGCAGCCGTTGTCCGCTACGTATGCATGTTGTGGATGGCGAAATCAAATATGTAGAAACGGATAATACCGGAAACGATGATTACGATGGCTTGCATCAGGTTCGCGCCTGCCTGCGCGGTCGTTCTATGCGTCGTCGCGTCTATAACCCGGATCGGCTCAAGTATCCGATGAAGCGCGTCGGCGCGCGCGGCGAAGGTAAATTTGAGCGTATTAGCTGGGATGAAGCCTACGATATCATTGCTACCAATATGCAGCGTCTTATCAAAGAGTATGGCAACGAGTCCATTTATCTGAACTATGGCACGGGTACGCTGGGCGGCACTTTGACACGTTCATGGCCGCCGGGAAAAACGCTGGTCGCCCGTCTGATGAACTGCTGCGGCGGTTATCTTAACCACTACGGTGATTACTCTTCCGCGCAAATCGCAGCGGGTCTGAACTACACCTATGGCGGCTGGGCGGATGGCAATAGTCCATCCGACATTGAAAACAGTAAGCTGGTGGTGTTGTTTGGTAATAACCCTGGCGAAACCCGCATGAGCGGGGGCGGTGTAACCTATTATCTTGAACAGGCGCGGCAGAAATCAAACGCGCGGATGATCATTATCGATCCTCGTTACACCGACACTGGCGCCGGTCGCGAAGATGAGTGGATTCCGATTCGTCCAGGTACCGATGCGGCGCTGGTCAATGGTCTGGCATATGTCTTAATCACCGAGAACATGGTCGATCAGCCGTTCCTGGATAAATATTGCGTCGGTTATGACGAAAAAACCTTGCCTGCCAGCGCGCCGAAAAACGGTCACTACAAAGCCTATATTCTGGGCCAGGGTAAAGACGGTATTGCGAAGACGCCGGAGTGGGCGGCGCAAATTACCGGTATCCCGGCGGATCGCATTATTAAGCTGGCGCGAGAAATCGGCAGCGCTAAACCCGCCTATATTTGCCAGGGGTGGGGGCCACAACGTCATGCTAATGGAGAAATCGCCACGCGCGCCATCTCGATGCTGGCGATCCTGACGGGTAATGTTGGGATTAACGGCGGTAACAGCGGCGCGCGCGAAGGGTCGTATGCCCTGCCATTTGAACGTATGCCCACGTTGGAAAATCCGGTTGAAACCAGCATCTCCATGTTTATGTGGACCGATGCCATTGAACGCGGCCCGGAAATGACGGCGTTGCGTGATGGCGTGCGGGGGAAAGATAAGCTGGACGTGCCGATCAAAATGATCTGGAACTATGCTGGCAACTGTTTGATTAACCAGCACTCTGAGATTAATCGCACCCACGAAATCCTGCAGGATGACAAGAAATGCGAAATGATCGTCGTTATCGACTGTCATATGACTTCGTCGGCAAAATACGCCGATATTCTGTTGCCTGATTGCACTGCTTCTGAGCAGATGGACTTTGCGCTGGATGCCTCCTGCGGGAACATGTCTTACGTTATCTTCACTGACCAGGCGATTAAACCGCGCTTCGAGTGTAAGACGATTTATGAGATGACCAGCGAACTGGCGAAACGTCTTGGCGTGGAACAACAGTTTACCGAAGGACGGACGCAAGAAGAGTGGATGCGTCATCTGTACGAACAGTCGCGTAAATCCATTCCGAATCTGCCCACCTTTGAGGAGTTCCGTAAGCAAGGCATCTTCAAACAGCGTGACCCCGAAGGCCACCATGTCGCCTATAAAGACTTCCGCGAAGATCCGCAAGCGAATCCACTTACAACGCCATCGGGCAAGATTGAAATCTATTCACAGGCGTTGGCGGATATCGCCGCTACCTGGGAGCTGCCGGAAGGCGACGTGATCGATCCATTACCGATCTACACGCCAGGTTTTGAAAACTATAACGATCCGCTAACGGATAAATTCCCGCTGCAGTTGACGGGTTTCCACTATAAAGCGCGTGTGCATTCCACTTATGGCAACGTAGACGTACTGAAAGCCGCCTGTCGCCAGGAAATGTGGATTAACCCAATGGATGCGCAGAAACGCGGTATCAACAATGGCGACAAAGTCCGCATCTTCAACGATCGCGGCGAAGTACATATCGAGGCTAAAGTGACGCCGCGCATGATGCCGGGCGTGGTCGCCCTGGGAGAAGGCGCATGGTATGACCCGGATGCAAAACGCGTGGATCAGGGCGGATGTATTAACGTACTGACGACCCAACGTCCTTCTCCGCTGGCGAAGGGGAACCCGTCACATACGAACCTCGTTCAGGTTGAAAAGGCGTAAGGAGTAACCGATGACAACCCAGTATGGATTTTTTATTGATTCCAGCCGTTGCACCGGTTGCAAAACCTGCGAACTGGCCTGCAAGGACTACAAAGATTTGACCCCGGATGTCAGCTTCCGCCGCATTTATGAGTATGCGGGCGGTGACTGGCAGGAAGATAACGGCGTCTGGCACCAGAACGTCTTTGCCTACTATCTCTCCATCTCCTGTAACCACTGCGAAGACCCGGCCTGTACCAAAGTCTGTCCGAGCGGCGCGATGCACAAGCGCGATGACGGTTTTGTGGTGGTGAACGAAGAGGTCTGTATCGGCTGCCGCTACTGCCACATGGCCTGCCCGTACGGCGCGCCGCAGTACAACGCGGCCAAAGGTCATATGACCAAGTGCGACGGCTGTTACGACCGGGTGGCGGAAGGCAAAAAACCGATCTGCGTCGAATCCTGTCCGCTGCGGGCGCTGGACTTTGGTCCTATCGACGAGCTGCGTAAAAAACACGGTGAGCTGGCTGCCGTCGCGCCGTTGCCGCGCGCGCATTTCACGAAGCCGAATATTGTGATTAAACCCAACGCCAACAGCCGCCCGACCGGGGACACTACCGGTTATCTGGCCAATCCGAAGGAGGTATAAGATGGGAAGTGGATGGCATGAATGGCCGTTGATGATCTTCACGGTCTTTGGTCAGTGCGTGGCCGGTGGTTTTATTGTTCTGGCTCTGGCGCTGATGAAGGGCGACCTGCGCGCGGAAACGCAGCAGCGGGTGATCGCCTGTATGTTTGGTCTGTGGGTGCTGATGGGGATTGGCTTTATCGCCTCGATGCTGCATCTGGGTTCGCCGATGCGCGCGTTTAACTCGCTTAACCGCGTAGGTGCTTCCGCACTGAGCAATGAAATTGCCAGCGGCTCGGTGTTTTTTGCGGTCGGCGGGATTGGCTGGCTGTTGGCGGTACTGAAAAAGCTGCCGCCGGCACTGCGCACACTCTGGCTGATTATCACGATGGTACTGGGCGTCGTCTTCGTCTGGATGATGGTACGCGTCTATAACAGCATCGATACAGTACCGACCTGGTATAGCATCTGGACGCCGCTGGGCTTCTTCCTGACGCTCTTTATGGGTGGCCCGCTACTGGGTTATCTGCTGCTGCGCATCGCGGGAGTGAACGGTTGGGCGATGCGTCTGTTGCCTGCGGTTTCGGTGCTGGCGCTGGTGGTTATCGCCATTATGGCGGCCATGCAGGGCGCGGAACTGGCGACGATTCACAGTTCCATTCAGCAGGCGTCTGCTCTGGTGCCGGATTATGGCTCGCTGATGGCCTGGCGTATGGTGCTGCTTGCGGCGGCGTTGTGCTGCTGGATTGTGCCACAGTTAAAAGGGTATCAACCTGCGGTACCGTTGCTCTCTGTCGCCTTCATTCTGATGCTGGCGGGGGAATTGATTGGCCGCGGCGTATTCTATGGGCTGCATATGACCGTGGGCATGGCGGTAGCCAGCTAACGCGTTGACGCGTATTCGGCCTGCAGAACGTGCAGGCCGAATACGCCTTTAGCCACCATCAATATAAGGAATATAACCGGGGCGGGGAAGGCGCATATAAATCCATAGAGAAGAAAACGAAGCTAAAGGAACCATGAAATTTTTCGACTGAACAAAACGCCGATTTTGCGGGTTAGATCAATAAAAACAAGGGGATGAATTTTTAGCCTTTTAATATATTCACGTGCAGAATAAGTAAATCAAATCGATAGTCTCAAAACTTGCGGATCGCCCATGCGGAGCCGATTGACAATGTTTTTGGCGATGGCATGATGCGCATGAAATTTGAACTTCCTCACGGTTTTTATTCATGTCCACCTATACCCGTCCCGTCATGCTTTTGCTGTGCGGGCTACTTTTGTTGACCCTGGCCATTGCGGTACTGAATACGCTTGTGCCGCTGTGGCTTGCTCAGGCAAACCTTCCGACCTGGCAGGTGGGGATGGTCAGCTCGTCTTATTTTACCGGCAATCTGGTCGGGACGTTATTTACCGGGTATTTAATTAAACGCATTGGGTTTAACCGTAGCTATTATCTTGCCTCGCTGATCTTCGCCGCGGGTTGTGTCGGGTTGGGCGTGATGGTGGGGTTCTGGAGCTGGATGAGCTGGCGTTTTATTGCCGGTATCGGCTGCGCCATGATTTGGGTTGTTGTCGAAAGCGCGTTGATGTGCAGCGGAACCTCGCATAATCGCGGGCGCCTGCTTGCTGCCTATATGATGGTCTATTACATGGGGACCTTCCTTGGACAATTATTGGTCAGTAAAGTGTCTGGTGAATTGCTGCACGTCCTTCCCTGGGTGACCGGAATGATTCTGGCGGGAATTCTGCCGCTACTCTTTACCCGGATTGTAAATCAGCAAACGCAGGCACGTCATTCCTCTTCTATTAGCGCCATGCTGAAGCTACGCCAGGCGCGTCTTGGCGTGAATGGTTGTATTATTTCCGGCATTGTTCTTGGTTCATTATATGGTCTGATGCCGTTATATCTGAAGCATCAGGGGATGGCTAACGCCAGCATCGGTTTCTGGATGGCGGTGCTGGTGAGCGCCGGTATTTTGGGGCAATGGCCAATGGGACGTCTGGCGGACAAATTTGGTCGCTTGCTGGTATTACGCGTACAGGTATTCGTTGTCATACTCGGTAGTATTGCCATGTTAACCCAGGCGGCGATGGCGCCAGCTCTGTTTATTCTGGGGGCGGCGGGTTTTACGCTTTATCCCGTCGCAATGGCTTGGGCCTGTGAAAAAGTCGAACATCACCAGCTTGTGGCAATGAACCAGGCGCTGTTGTTAAGTTATACGGTAGGGAGCCTGTTGGGGCCGTCTTTTGCTGCGATGTTAATGCAGAATTATTCAGATAATCTGCTATTTATTATGATCGCCAGCGTATCGTTTATTTATCTGCTGATGCTGTTACGTAACGCCGGCCAGACGCCCAATCCTGTCGCCCACATCTGACTGTTCTCTGAATCGTATGCAGGACGTGAGTCTTGCATACTCTTTGTTTATGTTTTACGTAAAATAATTGACCTGCATAATTTTCTTGCTTTGCTGAAAGATAAAATGTGCCGAAGGTTATAATTTTGCGCTCCTCTATTTTCTCTCTTCGTCTTTACCGCGCATAATTCCCCGCTTCATTTATAGTAATAGCATTGTGTTCACGAAGGATCGCGTTATGCCGAATGTGCAGGAAAAACAGTTGCGATGGTACAACATCGCCCTGATGTCGTTTATTACCGTTTGGGGATTCGGCAATGTTGTCAATAACTATGCTAACCAGGGGTTAGTGGTTGTCTTCTCCTGGGTGTTTATTTTTGCGCTCTATTTTATTCCTTATGCCTTAATCGTGGGGCAACTGGGCTCAACCTTCAAAGAGGGAAAAGGGGGCGTCAGTACCTGGATTAAGCATACGATGGGGCCGGGGTTGGCTTACCTTGCGGCATGGACCTATTGGGTCGTGCATATTCCCTACCTGGCGCAAAAGCCGCAGGCGATACTCATTGCATTGGGATGGGCTTTAAAAGGCGACGGCTCGTTGATAAAAGAATATACCGTCGTTGCCTTGCAGGGGCTGACGCTGGCATTGTTTGTTTTCTTTATGTGGGTTGCTTCCAGGGGGATGAAATCGCTAAAGGTTGTTGGGTCTGTGGCCGGGATTGCCATGTTTATCATGTCAATTTTATATGTTGTGATGGCAGTGACCGCGCCAGCAATTACAAACGTTGAAATTGCGACCACTAACATCACCTGGCAGTCATTTATTCCTCATATCGATTTTACCTATATCACCACCATCTCTATGTTGGTCTTTGCGGTTGGTGGGGCAGAGAAGATCTCGCCTTACGTTAACCAGACGCGGAATCCAGGAAAAGAATTTCCGAAGGGGATGCTCTTTTTAGCCGTCATGGTTGCGGTCTGCGCTATCCTCGGTTCGTTGGCGATGGGAATGATGTTTGATTCCCGGCATATACCTGACGATTTAATGACCAATGGGCAATATTATGCATTCCAGAAATTGGGTGAGTATTACCATATGGGTAATTCATTAATGGTGATTTATGCCATTGCCAATACTCTGGGGCAAATCGCCGCGCTGGTGTTTTCTATTGATGCGCCACTGAAAGTCTTACTGGGTGATGCAGACAGTAAATATATCCCGCAGCGCTTATGTCGTACTAACGCTTCAGGTACACCAGTTAACGGTTATTTGCTGACATTAGTGTTGGTCGCTATCTTGATTATGTTGCCAACGCTTGGCATCGGCGATATGAACAACCTGTACAAATGGCTGCTTAATCTCAACTCAGTTGTTATGCCGCTGCGCTATCTGTGGGTATTTGTCGCCTTTATTGCCGTCATTCGATTGGCGCAAAAGTACAAACCCGAATATGTGTTTATTCGCAACCGGGCGTTGGCGTTAACTGTGGGGATATGGTGTTTTGCCTTCACCGCGTTTGCCTGCCTTACCGGTATTTTCCCCAAAATGGAGGCGTTCACACCGGAGTGGACATTCCAGCTGACGTTGAACATCGTGACGCCTTTTGTCCTGGTCGGGTTGGGATTAATTTTCCCACTGCTGGCGCGTAGAAACACATAACGACGCTCTTTTCCACGGCGCTCCTGTCAGGCGAGCGCCTTTTAAGGTTACAGGTGCCTGGGTTCCAGGCGGAGACCACGGTATTAACAGGCGCCGGGGGCAGCAATAGTTGTCAGACCTTCAACCCAGCAGCAGATAAGCGACTCTGTATTTAATACCTGGTAAGCGCAATATTGTTAACCAGGCCTGTCTGACGGCGGGGTCGGGTATTTTAGCGGTAAGAGCGTTACCCA
The DNA here is from genome assembly GCF_046569445.1 of Salmonella sp. 741265050_HSA. NCBI lineage: Bacteria > Pseudomonadati > Pseudomonadota > Gammaproteobacteria > Enterobacterales > Enterobacteriaceae > Salmonella > Salmonella sp. 741265050_HSA. Next base: position 25,329 of record NZ_JBKFSV010000001.1, read on the forward strand.
TACAGCAAAACGGCTACCGTCATGGGTAGCCGTTTAAAAGCGGATAAGATAGCAGGCGATTAATACATCACTTTATGACCATACTGCTCAAGAATACCCTTTACACGCTCCATGGTCTCTTTTTTAGGCGGCTTCACGCCATCCAGTTTATATTCTTCGCCCATTGCCACCCATTTATGTTTGCCCAGCTCATGATAGGGCAGCAGTTCGATTTTTTCGACATTACCCATATCGCGGGTAAACTCACCCAGGCGATGCGCGGAATCATCGTCGTCAGACCAGCCGGGAACGACAACGTAACGGATCCAGACCTTCACATTTTTCTTTGATAAATACTGCGCGAATTCCAGCGTCCGGTGATTAGAGACACCGACCAGATTCTGGTGGATCTCATCATTCATCTGCTTGAGATCGAGCATCACCAGATCGGTAACGTCCAGCAGTTCATCAATCACCGGGTCATAACGGCGCACAAAGCCGTTGGTGTCGAGACAGGTGTGGATACCTTCTTTTTTACAGGCGCGAAACCAGTCGCGTACAAATTCTGCCTGCAAAATGGCCTCGCCGCCGGATGCCGTCACGCCGCCGCCAGAAGCATTCATAAAATGCCGATAGGTCACCACCTCTTTCATTAAGTCTTCAACGGTGATTTCTTTACCGCCATGCGTATCCCATGTGTCGCGGTTATGGCAATACAGGCAGCGCATCAGACAGCCCTGGAAAAAGGTAATAAAGCGGATGCCTGGGCCATCAACGGTGCCACAGGATTCAAAGGAGTGAATGCGACCAATAACCGGCTTTTTATCAGCAGTTACTGCAACACTTTCATTTGTAATACAATCGGTTAAGTTACTCATATCGCTTCGGCTAGCTCTAAATAACATGGGGTTTATGGACACATTCCGGGCATGTTGAGCACCCTGGTAAGGGGGTTGCATCCTGTAAAAAAGCGGTACTGCGAGCGTAAATTTTGGACTACAGAATGTGTGGCTGTTCCAGAATGTGCTGCAATGGAGCTATTTTACCTCTATTCAGTATAAAATATACGGCAAATCTATGCTGCATAACTCGCACCGCCAGAAATTGTGGCTCATTCATCAGCCCGGTACCTCTGTTTAACGCCCGAGCCGCAATACATACTGTAAGTGTATCATCCATAGCGTCCTGGTTTTGCTGTTTATGATCCGCCTCTTTTTTCAAATGGTTGGCGCCGTTTTTTTGTAGTCAGAACGAAAATAATTCTCAACATAATTCAGATGTGTCCAAAGAACGTTATGCGCTGTACAGCGCCTGGCGTCGCATTCAACGTGTTATCAGGTGTAAATCTGATGTCATTTTTAAACCCAGGCTGATTCAATCTCTTAAATAGAGTGTGGTTTTAATCAAAAAATGATAGCAACGGATTAAATTTTGCTTTCGCGGTAAATAATCAAGGGAGTTATTATGCCAGTTGCGTTAAGTTTTGGTAATCGTCATAACTATGAAGTTAATGCTTCACGGCTAGCCCGTTTGATGAGTCCTGATAAAGAAGAAGCGCTATACATGGGGTTATGGGATAGATTTAAGGACTACTTCAGAACACATAAAAAAAGAGAGGTGCTGGAGGTATTATACACACTCATCCATGGATGTGAACGTGAAAATCAAGCTGAACTTAATGTTGATACAATCGGCATGGAGAAGATATATGCCTTTGCACAATTAAAACAATATGCTAATCCATCTCAACAAGACCGCTTTGTTATGCGTTTTGATGTGAGTCAGACACAAGTTTTATTTGAGATTGATGGCAGGGTTATTGATAAATGTAATTTGCATCGTATCCTCAACGTTTCAGAAAACTGTATTTTTAAAGTGATGGAAGAAGATGAGGAAGAGTTGTTTTTTAAAGCATGTATTAAGTATGGAGAAAAAATTGCTTGCTATCCAGAATTATTAGAAAACTTTGCTTTTAACCTTAGGCAGAAAGTTAATGAGGATGATGAAATTAGGGATGAAGTTTATAAGCTTATGCGATCTGGAGAAAATAGAAAAATGGCATGTGTTGAATGGAATGGTACACTTACTGAGGATGAGATGGATAAACTACGTTGTCTTCAAATGGGGTCTTTTGAGATTTCTACCCAATTTTGTAAAATAGGTTACTGGGAATTAGAGGGAGAAGTCCTGTTTGATATGGTTCATCCAACACTTATCTATCTGCTACATGGATATATACCGTCATTGTCATGTGATTTTACAGAAGCTAACACCATGCTGTTTTCTGATGCATTAAATAAGGATTATGAGGAGTATCAAAATAATAAAAGAGAAATTGATGCTATTCTGAGAAGAATATATAGATCACATAATAACACTTTATTTATAAGTAAAAATTCTGGTTGTCGAAATATGCTTTTATAAAAATTAAAAAGGCCCCACTGATATGGAGCCTTTTTTGTACGCTTTTTATGGCGTAATTTCAGTCAAACCCATTACATGGTCTGCGTGAAGGTACGAGTAATAACGTCCTGCTGCTGTTCTTTCGTCAGGGAGTTAAAACGTACTGCGTAACCAGATACACGGATGGTCAGCTGCGGATATTTTTCCGGATGTTCCATCGCGTCCAGCAACATTTCACGGTTCATGACGTTGACGTTCAGGTGCTGACCGCCTTCGATGGACGCTTCGTGGTGGAAGTAACCATCCATCAGACCTGCCAGGTTAGTCTTACGAACTTCGTCGTCTTTACCCAGTGCGTTCGGAACGATAGAGAAGGTATAAGAAATACCATCTTTCGCGTAAGCAAACGGCAGTTTAGCAACGGAGGTCAGAGAAGCGACAGCGCCTTTCTGGTCACGACCGTGCATCGGGTTAGCACCTGGTCCGAACGGCGCGCCAGCGCGACGACCATCCGGGGTGTTACCGGTTTTCTTACCATACACAACGTTAGAAGTGATGGTCAGAACAGACTGCGTCGGGATAGCGCCACGGTAGGTGGTCAGTTTCTGAATTTTCTTCATGAAACGTTCTACCAGGTCAACCGCCATGTCATCTACACGAGCGTCGTTGTTACCAAACTGCGGGTATTCGCCTTCGATTTCGAAGTCGATAGCCAGACCATCTTCGTCACGAATCGGTTTAACTTTCGCATATTTGATGGCAGACAGGGAGTCAGCCGCAACGGACAGACCTGCGATACCACACGCCATGGTGCGGATAACGTCACGGTCGTGCAACGCCATCAGAGAGGCTTCGTAGCTGTACTTGTCGTGCATGTAGTGGATAACGTTCAGCGCGGTGACATACTGTTTAGCCAGCCAGTCCATGAAGTGATCCATGCGATCCATTACTTCGTCGAAGTTCAGAACATCGCCTTTGATCGGTTCGGATTTCGGACCAACCTGCATTTTCAGTTTTTCATCAACGCCGCCGTTGATTGCGTACAGCATGGTTTTCGCCAGGTTTGCACGCGCGCCGAAGAACTGCATTTGTTTACCAACGATCATCGGGCTTACGCAGCATGCGATAGCGTAGTCATCGTTGTTGAAGTCCGGACGCATCAGGTCATCGTTCTCGTACTGCAGAGAAGAGGTGTCGATGGAGACTTTAGCGGCGAATTTCTTGAAGTTCAGCGGCAGTTTTTCAGACCACAGAACGGTGATGTTCGGCTCCGGAGACGGCCCCATGGTGTACAGGGTGTTCAGGAAGCGGAAGCTGTTTTTGGTAACCAGAGTACGGCCATCAACGCCCATACCACCGATAGATTCAGTTGCCCAAATCGGGTCGCCGGAGAACAGTTCATCATATTCAGGAGTACGCAGGAAGCGAACCATACGCAGTTTCATGACCAGGTGGTCAATCATTTCCTGTGCGTCTTGCTCGGTGATTTTGCCTGCTTTCAGGTCACGTTCGATGTACGCATCCAGGAAGGTGGATACACGACCGAAGGACATTGCTGCGCCGTTCTGAGATTTAACCGCAGCCAGGTAACCGAAGTAAGTCCACTGGATTGCTTCCTGAGCGTTAGTCGCCGGACCAGAGATATCGCAGCCGTATTTAGCCGCCATTTCTTTGATCTGACCCAGAGCGCGGTGCTGTTCAGCGATTTCTTCACGCAGACGGATAGTCGCTTCCAGATTTACGCCGTTTTCCAGATCGGATTGCAGAGACGTAAACTGCGCGAATTTGTCTTTCATCAGGTAGTCGATACCGTACAGCGCTACGCGACGGTAGTCACCGATGATACGGCCACGGCCATACGCATCCGGCAGACCGGTCAGAACGCCGGATTTACGGCAACGCAGGATGTCCGGAGTATAAACGTCGAACACGCCCTGGTTGTGAGTCTTACGGTATTCGGTGAAGATTTTTTTGATCATTGGGTCCAGCTCGCGATTGTACGCTTTGCAGGAACCTTCAACCATTTTGATGCCGCCGAACGGGATAATCGCACGCTTCAGCGGAGCTTCAGTCTGCAGACCAACAATTTTCTCAAGCGCTTTGTTGATGTAGCCAGCGTCGTGAGAAGTGATGGTGGAAGCAACGGAGGTGTCAAAGTCAACAGGCGCGTGAGTGCGGTTTTCCTGTTTAACGCCTTCCATTACGCTGTCCCACAGCTTGGTGGTCGCGTCAGTAGCGCCAGCCAGGAAGGACTCGTCACCCTCATACGGAGTGTAGTTTTTCTGAATGAAGTCACGGACGTTTACTTCATTCTGCCAGTCACCTTTGGTAAAACCTTCCCAGGCTGTGGCTAACTTTTCATTAAGCTCGGACATGTAACACCTACCTTCTTAAGTGGATTTTTTATTTACTGCGTGTAATGGGCATCAACAGATTAATGATGCTCGTTACCACGCAGGTAAATGACCCAGTATGTCAACCCGACCAACAAACCGCCGCCGATAATATTACCGATCGTGACCGGAATCAGGTTATCAGTGATGAAGCTCATCACGGTCAGGTGAGAAAAACTTTCCGGAGACGAACCGACCGCGGTCCAAAACTCCGGTGTAGCGAAATCGCGTATTACAATACCCATAGGAATCATAAACATGTTTGCGATACTGTGCTCAAAACCGCTGGCGACAAACATGGCGACGGGCAGTACCATGATGAACGCTTTGTCCATCAGGCTACGACCTGAGTAGCTCATCCACACGGCCAGACAAACCATCAGGTTCGCCAGAATACCGAGGCAGACAGCTTCAATAAAAGTGTGGTGCATTTTGTGGTCGGCGGTTTGCAGGACGTTAAGTCCCCATTGACCGTTGGCAGTCATATACTCGCCGGAAAGCCACATCAGTAACACGAAAAGCAGAGCGCCAATCAGGTTACCAAAATAGACGTTTAACCAGTTTTTAGCCAGTTGCCCCCAGGTGATGCGACCGCTAGCTTTAGCTACAACGATCAGAACAGTAGAGGTGAAAAGATCAGCGCCGCAAATAACACAGAGAATCAGTCCCAAAGAGAAACAGATACCCCCGATAAGTTTCGCCATGCCATAAGGCATCGCGCCAGTACCGGTTGTCGCAGTAATATAAAAAACAAAGGCAATTGAAATGAATACGCCGGCGGTAATCGCCAGATAGAAAGTCTTAAGCGGATGTTTCGTTGCTTTATAGACGCCTGCTTCTTCAGCCACTTTGGCCATTGCTGCAGGGAGTAAAAGGTCAAAAGGGTTGTCAGCTTTCACACTAACTCTCTCTTTATTAAGTCGGCGACGAGATACTAACAAAGCATTATAGATGAGAATTTGATATAGATCATATCTCGCCTGGCTTATAGGCCCGTAAGTCGCATGGCTTTTATGCAATTACGGTGTAACTTTTTGATTATCCTAATAAAAATAAATTTTAAAAATTATAAATAGAGTTGAATTTTTTTCCTGACTCCTCCTGCTGCACGGTTAATTAATATGGAGTAATCAACAAATAAAGTAACATCACTATGTCAATTAATTTAATATCAACAACCAATATTTAACCTTGTTATTACATTTTTCGCCGTTTAGTGAAAATAAATAAAACGGGGCCGCAAAGGCGCCCCGTAATATAACGCAGCCGAGAGGGTAAACCTACCCTAAGTCACTCATATGGCCTTATTTTGACCAGTATGCCGCTTTCGCGCGCTGTAATTTATCATACGCTTTTAACAAGGACTGATGCGCCGGGAACGCTTGTAGATCGTGGTCGACAGCCGGTAGTCCGTAAAAAGCCGCTTCACCGCTAAGCGCGGCGCTGGCGGCTTCTACAGCCTCCGCGCCATACATTTTTATAAAAGCATTGAGATATTGCAGCGGCTGACGCGCATCTTCTTGCGACAGGAGCAGCAGCGTTTGCAGGCAACGGTAATAGTTTGCGCGTGCCGGACTAAAGACCGACGAATTGAACTCCATCGTCCATTCTGTCCAGATTAGCGCCTGCTCCAAATCGCCGCCCGCTAACGCTAGCATTGCTTTTAATTCGCCAACGCGCAGTGTATACCAACCATTGTCCGCTCCGGTCGCCAGACCCAGCAGTTCACGCACGCGGGTGAAATCGTCAAAACCTTCTTCATCCAATTGTTCAATCAGATTGAGATAGTCTTCTTTATTCCAGGCGCTACCGGGCAGCGAAAGCAGAGTCTCACGAAGATGGCTACCCATATTGTTGTTGGCCAGCCACAGATCTTCGGCAGGATAAATATCAGACATTCCCGGTACGATAATACGACAGGCGTATACGCCGAGATGCTCGTAATCGGCAATGTAAACTTCTTTATCTTCAGCAGCAAAGATGGCCATCAGCGTGGCGAATTCTTCTTCGGTAGTGCCGGAAAAACTCCAGTCCGTGAACGGGTAATCGGCGTCCTGTTTGAACAGATCCCAGGAAATCAGGCCGCTGGAGTCGATGAAGTGGGTCTCCAGATTAGTGTGCTCCGCGACTTCTTCATCATCGAACGTTGGTGGGGTGAAGACATCAAGATCTTTCAGTCCGCGTCCCTGGAGTAGCTCGGTCACTGTACGTTCCAGCGCAACGCCAAAGTCAGGATGGGCGCCAAAAGAAGCAAAGCAGGTACCGTTAGCCGGGTTGAACAGCACGACGCAGATAACCGGATACTTACCGCCCAGCGAGCCGTCATAGGCGAAAATCGGGAAACCCTCGGCTTCCAGCGTGGCGATTGACTCCATTACCGCCGGATAACGCGCCATCACCTCTGCGGGAATCTCCGGCAGACTGATACTTTCCGCAATGATGCGATTTTTCACATAACGCTCGAAGACTTCCGACAGTCCCTGAACGCGGGCTTCATTACGCGTATTGCCGGCGGACATTCCGTTAGAGACGTACAGGTTGCCGATGATATTCATCGGAATATACACGGTCTGGTTATCGGACTGACGGGTAAATGGCAGGCCGCAGACGCCGCGAGCTTCATTGCCGGACTGAAGATCAATTAACTGGCTTCCGGTGAGTTCATTTTCCGGATCGTAAAACGCGCGCAGACGGGCATCAAGCAAGCCTTCCGGTACGTCGTCATTTTCAGTCAGCGGGAACCACTTTTCGTTCGGATAATGCACGAATGGCCCGTTGGCGATCGTTTCGCCAAGCCAGAAATCAGCAAAGAAGTAGTTGGTTGACAGACGCTCGAAGTATTCGCCCAGCGCCGAGGCCAGCGCCGCTTTTTTGGTCGCGCCTTTTCCGTTGGTAAAGCATAACGCGCACTCTTTATCGCGAATATGCACTGACCAGACGTTTGGCACCGGGTTCAGCCAGGAGGCCTCTTCGATGTGAAAGCCGAGGTCGAGTAACTTTTGCTGGAAGCGGGCGATGGAGTCTTCCAGCGCGGCGTCTTTGCCGGGAATAAATGTTTGCGTCATGAAAATCACTTTTGTCGTACGGAAAGCGCGCAATGATACGGGTTTTATGTGACGGGCGCTATCTCGCCGGGACATCGGCGGAAATAAAAGTATTGGCTATGCTTTTACACTGGAATTCACAGGAAGAGCATAAAAAATGAAAGCATTTGATTTGCAACGAATGGCGCTGGATAACGTGCCGGTAGCGTTTTTGGGGGAAGTGGCGCTACGTAGCTTTTACACCTTTGTTCTGGTGTTTCTTTTCTTAAAGGTGACAGGACGACGCGGCGTACGGCAAATGTCGCTTTTTGAAGTGCTGATCATTTTGACATTGGGGTCGGCGGCAGGCGACGTCGCGTTTTATGATGACGTTCCGATGCTCCCTGTTCTGGTGGTATTCATCACCCTGGCGCTGCTCTATCGCCTGGTCATGTGGCTGATGGCGCATAGTGAAAAGTTGGAAGATCTGCTGGAAGGTAAGTCGGTGGTCATTGTTGAAGACGGCGAACTGGCGTGGGAAAAACTGCAGCGCTCGAACATGACGGAGTTTGAGTTTTTTATGGAGCTTCGCTTGAATGGCGTTGAGCAACTGGGGCAGGTCAGACTGGCCATCCTGGAGACAAACGGACAAATCAGCGTCTATTTCTTTGAAAATAAAGACGTTAAGCCGGGGTTAAGCATTCTTCCTGAGCACTGTACGCCACGCTTTATCGTGGCGCCGGAGGCTGGCGACTATGCCTGCGTACGTTGCAGTGAAGTGATACGCATGAACGTCGGGGAAAAGCAATTATGTCCGCGCTGCGCAAATCCAGAATGGACGAAGGCAAGCCGGGCTAAACGCGTTGTTTAACAGCGAAAATATCGGATTTATACGGTTAATCCGGAAGATTCTGTTGTGTGACGCATGCCGCATTTTCTCCTCGCATTGTTTTACCCATTGCGGCGCGTGTCACTGAATGATAAAACCGATATTCACATGAATAACGTTTGCCTGATGTCTGTCAGGCAGGAAACAATGCAGCGTGGTGAGGGGAAATGGCTCAGGTCTTTAATTTTAGTTCAGGTCCGGCGATGCTACCGGCGGAAGTACTTAAACTGGCGCAACAGGAACTGCGTGACTGGCACGGTCTTGGTACGTCGGTAATGGAAATTAGCCATCGAGGCAAAGAGTTTATCCAGGTCGCTGAAGAGGCGGAGCAGGATTTTCGCGATCTCCTTAATATCCCCTCCAACTATAAAGTTTTATTTTGTCACGGCGGCGGTCGCGGGCAGTTTGCTGGCGTGCCGCTCAATCTGCTGGGCGATAAAACCACGGCGGATTATGTCGATGCCGGTTACTGGGCGGCGAGCGCCATCAAAGAAGCCAAAAAATACTGTGCGCCGCAGATTATCGACGCCAAAATCACCGTTGACGGCAAACGTGCCGTAAAACCGATGCGCGAGTGGCAGCTTTCCGATAACGCCGCTTATTTACACTATTGCCCGAATGAGACCATTGACGGCATCGCCATCGATGAAACGCCTGATTTTGGCCCGGAGGTGGTCGTCACGGCGGACTTTTCTTCTACCATTCTGTCTGCGCCGCTGGATGTCTCTCGCTATGGCGTAATTTATGCTGGCGCGCAGAAGAATATCGGTCCGGCAGGACTGACGCTGGTTATCGTCCGGGAGGATCTGTTAGGCAAGGCGCATGAGAGCTGCCCGTCCATCCTCGACTACACCGTCCTGAATGATAACGACTCAATGTTTAATACGCCGCCGACTTTCGCCTGGTATCTTTCCGGTCTGGTGTTCAAATGGTTGAAAGCGCAGGGCGGCGTGGCGGCGATGCACAAAATCAATCAGCAAAAAGCGGAGTTGCTGTACGGTGTGGTTGATAACAGCGATTTCTACCGTAATGATGTCGCACAGGCCAACCGTTCGCGGATGAACGTTCCGTTCCAGTTAGCGGACAATGCGCTGGACAAGGTCTTTCTGGAAGAGTCTTTCGCTGCCGGTCTGCACGCCTTAAAAGGGCACCGTGTTGTTGGTGGTATGCGCGCTTCTATCTATAACGCCATGCCGATTGAAGGGGTGAAAGCGCTGACCGATTTCATGATCGATTTTGAGCGTCGCCACGGCTAAAACGTTTCTTTTTCATCCCCACGGCCAGTCTGTGGGGTTTTTATTTCTGTTTTTTGAGAGTTGAGTTTCATGGAATCCCTGACGTTACAACCCATCGCGCGGGTCGATGGCGCCATTAATTTACCTGGCTCCAAAAGTGTTTCAAACCGTGCTTTGCTCCTGGCGGCTTTAGCTTGTGGTAAAACCGTTCTGACGAATCTGCTGGATAGCGATGACGTCCGCCATATGCTCAATGCCCTGAGCGCGTTGGGGATCAATTACACCCTTTCTGCCGATCGCACCCGCTGTGACATCACGGGTAATGGCGGCGCATTACGCGCGCCAGGCGTTCTGGAACTGTTTCTCGGTAATGCCGGAACCGCGATGCGTCCGTTAGCGGCAGCGCTATGTCTGGGGCAAAATGAGATAGTGTTAACCGGCGAACCGCGTATGAAAGAGCGTCCGATAGGCCATCTGGTTGATTCGCTGCGTCAGGGCGGGGCGAATATTGATTACCTGGAGCAGGAAAATTATCCGCCCCTGCGTCTGCGCGGCGGTTTTACCGGCGGCGACATTGAGGTTGATGGTAGCGTTTCCAGCCAGTTCCTGACCGCTCTGCTGATGACCGCGCCGCTGGCGCCTGAAGACACAACTATTCGCGTTAAAGGCGAACTGGTATCAAAACCTTACATCGATATCACGCTAAATTTAATGAAAACCTTTGGTGTGGAGATAACGAACCATCACTACCAACAATTTGTCGTGAAGGGCGGTCAACAGTATCACTCTCCGGGTCGCTATCTGGTCGAGGGCGATGCCTCGTCAGCGTCCTATTTTCTCGCCGCCGGGGCGATAAAAGGCGGCACGGTAAAAGTGACCGGGATTGGCCGCAAAAGTATGCAGGGCGATATTCGTTTTGCCGATGTGCTGGAGAAAATGGGCGCGACTATTACCTGGGGCGATGATTTTATTGCCTGCACGCGCGGCGAATTGCACGCCATAGATATGGATATGAACTATATTCCGGATGCGGCGATGACGATTGCCACCACGGCGTTGTTTGCGAAAGGAACCACGACGCTGCGCAATATTTATAACTGGCGAGTGAAAGAAACCGATCGCCTGTTCGCGATGGCGACCGAGCTACGTAAAGTGGGCGCTGAAGTCGAAGAAGGGCACGACTATATTCGTATCACGCCGCCGGCGAAGCTCCAACACGCGGATATTGGCACGTACAACGACCACCGTATGGCGATGTGTTTCTCACTGGTCGCACTGTCCGATACGCCAGTCACGATCCTGGACCCTAAATGTACCGCAAAAACGTTCCCTGATTATTTCGAACAACTGGCGCGAATGAGTACGCCTGCCTAAGTCTTCTGTTGCGCCAGTCGACGGGCTGGCGCGCCGAGTCCGTATTCGCACTATTTTTATAATTATGACTAATGCTAATTTGTTGATGATTTAACACATTGATTTATGTGTTTTTTATAATAGTTATCAACGGAAGATTAGTATGAAAAATAAATCATTATTACTGGCGGTGGCGATTTCCGCTACGCTACTGGCAGGATGTAAAAATGGCGTGAATGGCAATTTAATCGCCAGTTCCGGCATGTCAGCCTACAAAGCCGCCACACTGTCCGATGCGGATGTTAAAGCATTATCTAATAATGCCTGTAAACAAATGGACAGCGAGAATCAACTGGCAGGTTCGAAAAGCAAATACACCAAACGTCTGAGCAAAATCGCCAAAGCGCTGGGTAACAACATTGACGGTACGCCGGTTAGCTATAAAGTCTATATGACCAGCGATATCAACGCATGGGCGATGGCGAACGGTTGCGTTCGCGTATACTCCGGCCTGATGGATCTGATGACCGATAATGAAATTGAAGGCGTACTGGGCCATGAACTGGGCCATGTCTCTTTAGGGCACTCCCGCAAGGCAATGCAGACCGCCTATGCCACGCTGGCGGCTCGCGATGCGATTTCCGCCACCAGCGGCGTCGCAGCGCAGCTTTCCCAGTCTCAATTGGGCGATCTGGCGGAAGGTGTCATCAATTCGGCGTTTTCTCGCAGTCAGGAGTCTGATGCGGATGACTTCTCTTACGATCTGCTGAAAAAACGCGGGATTAACACCCAGGGCTTAGTCACGGCATTCGATAAATTCGCCACAATGGACGCAGGTCATGCAAAATCATTGATGGACTCCCACCCGGCCTCAGCCGATCGCGCGCAGCATATGCGCGACAGAATTGCCGAAGATAAAAAGTAAATCATTGTCATCTTCCGGGCTGGTTTCTCGCCGGCCCGCTATAATTGCGCAATTATTCCGCATCTGATTACAGACAAAACTGGTTTTTGCACGCAACGTTAACGGTCGCGAGCGTTGGCGCGTATAATGCGCGGCGTTTACGTTAACGGTACGCCTGTTTAAGGAGATAAAGATGACGGCAATTGCCCCGGTAATAACCATTGATGGCCCAAGCGGTGCAGGTAAAGGCACCTTGTGCAAAGCAATGGCGGAAGCATTGCAATGGCATCTGCTGGATTCCGGCGCGATATACCGCGTACTGGCGCTGGCGGCATTGCACCACCATGTCGATCTTGCCTCTGAAGATGCGCTGGTGCCGCTGGCGTCCCATCTGGACGTGCGTTTCGTCTCAACGGACGGCAACCTGGAAGTTATCCTGGAAGGCGAGGACGTTAGCGGCGAAATCCGTACGCAGGAAGTCGCGAACGCGGCATCCCAGGTGGCGGCATTCCCACGCGTGCGTGAAGCGCTTCTTCGCCGCCAACGCGCATTCCGCGAAGCGCCTGGTTTAATCGCCGATGGACGCGATATGGGGACCGTGGTCTTCCCGGATGCGCCGGTAAAAATTTTCCTTGACGCCTCCTCGGAGGAACGTGCGCATCGACGTATGCTACAGTTGCAGGATAATGGCTTTAGTGTTAACTTTGAACGCCTTTTGGCCGAGATCAAGGAACGCGACGATCGCGATCGTAATCGCGCTGTAGCGCCGTTAGTTCCTGCTGCTGATGCATTAGTTTTGGATTCTACCCGATTAAGCATTGAGCAAGTGATTGAAAAAGCGTTACAATATGCGCGCCAGAAATTGGCTCTCGCTTAAATGCGACCGAATTTGTAGTACCCCCGTTGCAAAGGATTGACAGCGGGTATGTTAAACAACCCCATCCGGCACGGAGCCAGGTGGACGTTAAATATGAAACCTGAAGATTAAACATGACTGAATCTTTTGCTCAACTCTTTGAAGAATCCTTAAAAGAAATCGAAACCCGCCCGGGTTCCATCGTTCGTGGTGTTGTTGTTGCTATTGACAAAGACGTAGTACTGGTTGACGCCGGTCTGAAATCTGAGTCTGCCATTCCGGCTGAGCAGTTCAAAAACGCCCAGGGCGAACTGGAAATCCAGGTTGGTGACGAAGTTGACGTTGCTCTGGATGCAGTAGAAGACGGCTTCGGTGAAACTCTGCTCTCTCGTGAGAAAGCTAAACGTCACGAAGCATGGATCACGCTGGAAAAAGCTTACGAAGATGCTGAAACTGTTACCGGTGTTATCAACGGCAAAGTTAAGGGTGGCTTCACTGTTGAGCTGAACGGTATTCGCGCGTTCCTGCCAGGTTCTCTGGTAGACGTTCGTCCGGTGCGTGACACTCTGCACCTGGAAGGCAAAGAGCTTGAATTCAAAGTAATCAAGCTGGACCAGAAACGTAACAACGTTGTGGTTTCTCGTCGTGCCGTTATCGAATCCGAAAACAGCGCAGAACGCGATCAGCTGCTGGAAAACCTGCAGGAAGGCATGGAAGTTAAAGGTATCGTTAAGAACCTCACTGACTACGGTGCATTCGTTGATCTGGGCGGCGTTGACGGCCTGCTGCACATCACTGATATGGCCTGGAAACGCGTTAAGCATCCGAGCGAAATCGTGAACGTTGGCGACGAAATCAACGTGAAAGTGCTGAAATTCGACCGCGAGCGTACCCGTGTATCCCTGGGCCTGAAACAGCTGGGCGAAGATCCGTGGGTTGCTATCGCTAAACGTTATCCGGAAGGTACCAAACTGACTGGTCGCGTGACCAACCTGACTGACTACGGCTGCTTCGTTGAAATCGAAGAAGGCGTTGAAGGCCTGGTTCACGTTTCCGAAATGGACTGGACCAACAAAAACATCCACCCGTCCAAAGTAGTTAACGTTGGCGACGTAGTGGAAGTAATGGTTCTGGATATCGACGAAGAACGTCGTCGTATCTCCTTAGGGTTGAAGCAGTGCAAATCTAACCCGTGGCAGCAGTTCGCAGAAACCCACAACAAGGGCGACCGCGTTGAAGGTAAAATCAAGTCTATCACTGACTTCGGTATCTTCATCGGCCTGGACGGCGGCATCGACGGCCTGGTTCACCTGTCTGACATCTCCTGGAACGTTGCAGGCGAAGAAGCAGTTCGTGAATACAAAAAAGGCGACGAAATCGCTGCAGTTGTTCTGCAGGTTGACGCAGAACGTGAACGTATCTCCCTGGGCGTTAAACAGCTCGCAGAAGATCCGTTCAACAACTGGGTTGCTCTGAACAAGAAAGGCGCTATCGTAACCGGTAAAGTCACTGCAGTTGACGCTAAAGGCGCAACCGTAGAACTGGCTGACGGCGTTGAAGGTTACCTGCGTGCTTCTGAAGCATCCCGTGACCGCGTTGAAGATGCGACTCTGGTTCTGAGCGTTGGCGACGACGTTGAAGCTAAATTCACCGGCGTTGATCGTAAAAACCGCGCAATCAGCCTGTCTGTTCGTGCGAAAGACGAAGCTGACGAGAAAGATGCCATCGCAACTGTTAACAAACAGGAAGATGCAAACTTCTCTAACAACGCAATGGCTGAAGCATTCAAAGCAGCTAAAGGCGAGTAATCCTCTGAAACTTCGGGCCTTTTAGTCCGAAGTATAACGAGATTACTTGACAGATTGCAGGTTTCGGCCTGTAATCAAGCACTAAGGGCGGCTACGGCCGCCCTTAATCAATCTCACGGCTGCAGCCAATTTGCCTTTAAGGAACCGGAGGAATCATGACCAAGTCAGAATTGATTGAAAGACTTGCAACCCAGCAATCTCACATTCCCGCTAAGGCGGTTGAAGACGCGGTAAAAGAGATGCTGGAGCATATGGCCTCGACTCTTGCGCAGGGCGAGCGTATTGAAATCCGCGGTTTCGGCAGTTTTTCTTTGCATTACCGCGCGCCTCGTACCGGACGTAACCCCAAGACCGGCGATAAAGTGGAACTGGAAGGAAAATACGTTCCTCACTTTAAACCGGGTAAAGAACTGCGCGATCGCGCCAATATTTACGGTTAAGTTTTAACGCAAAACTTGAACCCGAAAAAAGCACCGTCAGGGTGCTTTTTTCATTTATACGCCGTCAGGCGCAAACGCTATTCGACCGAAAACTGGAAAACGTTTCGCATTTTTTGCTGCGTCTTACATTTATCAGGTAAAAAACCTGGAATCCGCGCCGTATAGTACAAAATCCCCTCCAGACAATGGCGTCCTGAACCTGCACACTTTCCCGCACAGGGAGGTGTCTATGAAGATAACGACGGTCAGCGTATGCGTAGTATGCGGCATACTTCCGCTCATGATATTGCCAGTATTACCTAACACGTGGATTCTCGCGGTGCTGTTTTGTCTGGCATGTTTGCTTTGCCTCATACCCCATCACTATGCGCGCTACGCGGCATTAACCTTGCTCTTTTTCATGTGGGGGATATTTGCCGCCAGGCAGGCCATCTGGGCGGGAAACGTCCTGCCCGCCGCGACGCAGGAGGCGACAGTCGTCATTACTGCCACCGATCATATGACCACTCATTATGGGCGAATCACCCATTTGCGTGGAAAGCCGCTCTTTCCTGCTGTAGGGATTGTCCTGCATGGCCAGTACTTACCCACGGAAGTGTGTGCCGGGCAACAGTGGGCGATGACGCTGAAGGTCAGAGCGGTACACGGACAGCTTAACGAAGGCGGTTTTGATAGCCAACGTTACGCGCTGGCGCAGCACCAACCATTGACCGGGCGTTTTCTACAGGCTAAAGCGATTAACCCTGAGTGTAGCTTGCGTGGGCGCTATCTTGCTTCGATTCGCGCTACGCTTGCGCCTTATCCGTGGCAACAGGTTATTCTGGCGTTGGGAATGGGGGAGCGGGGAGAGGTGTCGCAGGAGGTGAAGGCCGTTATGCGCGATACGGGGACTGCCCATTTGATGGCGATTTCCGGCCTGCATATCGCTTTTGCCGCGTTATTGGCTGCCGGATTAATCCGTGGTGGACAATTCTTTTTGCCGGTCAGATGGATTCGTTGGCAGACGCCATTGCTGGGCGGCATTCTTTGCGCGATATGTTATGCCTGGCTTACCGGCTTACAACCGCCTGCGCTGCGCACGGTGGCGGCACTGAGCGTCTGGGGAGGATTAAAATTAAGCGGACGACAGTGGAGCGGCTGGCAAGTCTGGTGCTGCTGTCTGGCCGCGATTATTTTCGCCGATCCTGTGGCGGTTATATCACAAAGTCTTTGGCTGTCAGCATTTGCGGTTGCCGGCCTGTTATTCTGGTATCAGTGGTTTCCTGCGCCAAACGGAAATTTTCCACGGGGCTTACGTTGGTTGCTTAACCTGCTTCACCTACAGGCAGGCATTACACTTCTGCTTTTGCCTCTCCAGGTGGCGCTTTTTCATGGCATAAGCGTTACCGCAATGCTGGCGAATCTTTTTGCCGTACCCTGGGTCACATTTGTGACGGTTCCACTCATCCTGGCGGGAATGATTCTGCATTTAACCGGGCCGTTTTTTCTTGAAGAGTGGGTATGGTACCTGACCGATCGCGCGTTAGCCGCGCTATTTTACCTGTTGAATGCTTTACCGCAGGGCTGGGTGAATATTGATAACCGTTGGCAGTGGCTGACGTTTTTGCCCTGGCTAATGCTTATCGCGTGGCGATTAAACGTCTGGCGTACCTGGCCGGCGGTCTGTTTATGCGGGTTATTGTTGATTAGCTGGCCACTCTGGCGGCCGATAAACGCCAGCGGATGGCAGGTGCATATGCTGGATGTCGGTCAGGGGCTGGCGATAGCGATCGTCAGGGGCGATAAAGTAATACTCTACGATACCGGTCGGGCATGGCCGGAGGGCGACAGCGGGCAACAGGTTATTATTCCCTGGTTGCGCTGGCATAATCTGACGCCGGAGGGCGTTATTTTGAGTCATGAGCATCTGGATCATCGGGGCGGGCTGCGTTCGCTACAGCAGGTCTGGCCGTCAATGTGGATTCGCAGCCCGTTAGGCTGGCAGGGACATTTGCCCTGTTTTCGCGGCGAGCAGTGGCAATGGCAGGGGCTAACGTTTCAGGCGCACTGGCCGTTACGCGAAAGTGCCGATCGAGGAAATAACCGTTCTTGTGTGGTCAAAGTGGATGACGGTGTACATAGCATCCTGCTCACGGGCGATATCGAAGCGGGCGCTGAACAAAAAATGCTAAGTCGTTACTGGCGACATCTTGCGGCGACGTTTATCCAGGTGCCGCATCATGGTAGTAATACGTCGTCGTCGCTACCATTTATTCAGCGCGTACATGGTGAAACGGCGCTGGCGTCCGCATCGCGCTATAACGCATGGCGGCTGCCGTCCCGCAAGGTAAAACAGCGCTACCGACAGCAGGCGTATCAGTGGTTTGATACACCCCACCAGGGGCAAATTTCGCTGCTGTTTTCTCCGCAGGGCTGGCGCATACAAGGCTTACGGGATCAAATTTTACCTCGCTGGTATCATCAGTGGTTTGGCGTGTCCGAGGATAACGGGTAGAATATGCGGCTATTTCAACAAATGCTGGTTTTTTGAATGCATAACGATAAAGATCTCTCTACGTGGCAGACCTTCCGCCGACTGTGGCCAACCATAGCGCCTTTTAAAGCAGGTCTGATCGTGGCGGGCATAGCGTTAATTCTCAACGCAGCCAGCGATACCTTCATGCTATCGCTCCTCAAGCCATTACTGGATGATGGTTTCGGTAAAACGGATCGCTCAGTGTTGCTGTGGATGCCGCTGGTGGTTATTGGGCTGATGATATTACGAGGCATCACTAGCTATATCTCCAGCTACTGTATTTCATGGGTGTCAGGCAAGGTGGTAATGACCATGCGCCGTCGCCTGTTTGGCCATATGATGGGAATGCCCGTCGCCTTCTTTGATAAACAGTCTACCGGTACGCTGCTATCGCGTATTACTTACGATTCAGAACAGGTTGCCTCTTCTTCATCTGGCGCGCTGATTACCGTGGTGCGTGAAGGGGCATCGATCATCGGATTGTTTATCATGATGTTCTATTACAGCTGGCAGTTGTCGATCATCCTGGTTGTTTTAGCGCCGATTGTGTCGATTGCGATTCGCGTTGTCTCAAAGCGGTTCCGCAGCATCAGTAAAAATATGCAGAACACGATGGGACAAGTGACTACCAGCGCTGAACAAATGCTGAAAGGACACAAAGAGGTACTGATTTTTGGCGGTCAGGAAGTCGAAACTAAACGCTTTGATAAAGTCAGCAATAAGATGCGACTGCAAGGCATGAAAATGGTCTCTGCCTCGTCAATTTCCGATCCTATCATTCAGCTCATTGCCTCGCTGGCGCTGGCGTTTGTCCTCTATGCTGCGAGCTTCCCAAGCGTAATGGATAGCCTGACGGCTGGGACCATCACCGTGGTGTTCTCCTCCATGATCGCGCTGATGCGTCCATTAAAATCGCTGACAAACGTTAACGCGCAGTTCCAGCGTGGGATGGCGGCTTGTCAGACGTTGTTTGCGATTCTGGACAGCGAACAGGAGAAAGATGAAGGTAAACGTGTCATTGACCGCGCGACCGGCGATCTCGAATTCCGCAATGTGACGTTTACTTACCCGGGCCGTGAAGTGCCGGCATTGCGTAACATCAATTTGAAAATTCCTGCCGGGAAAACCGTGGCGCTGGTGGGGCGTTCCGGATCGGGTAAATCAACTATCGCCAGTCTGATCACCCGTTTCTACGATATTGATGAAGGACACATCCTGATGGATGGTCACGATCTACGCGAATACACTCTGGCCTCTCTACGTAATCAGGTGGCGCTGGTTTCGCAAAACGTGCATCTGTTTAACGACACGGTCGCTAATAACATTGCTTATGCCCGGACGGAAGAATACAGCCGCGAGCAGATTGAAGAGGCGGCGCGCATGGCCTATGCCATGGACTTTATCAACAAGATGGATAATGGCCTGGATACCATCATCGGCGAAAACGGCGTACTGCTTTCCGGCGGTCAGCGCCAGCGTATCGCGATTGCCCGCGCCTTACTGCGCGACAGCCCGATTCTGATCCTTGATGAAGCGACGTCCGCGCTGGATACCGAGTCTGAACGTGCGATTCAGGCAGCGTTGGATGAGCTGCAGAAAAACCGTACCTCTCTGGTGATTGCGCACCGTCTCTCCACCATCGAACAGGCGGATGAGATCGTTGTAGTCGAAGACGGCATTATCGTTGAGCGCGGCACTCATAGCGAGCTGCTGGCGCAACACGGCGTTTACGCCCAGCTACATAAGATGCAATTTGGCCAATGATTGCGCGTATCTGGTCGGGTGAATCCCCGCTATGGCGGTTACTGCTGCCGCTCTCCTGGCTGTATGGCCTGGTGAGCGGGGCGATTCGTCTGAGCTATAAGCTTGGTTTGAAACGCGCCTGGCGAGCGCCAGTACCGGTGGTTGTGGTAGGGAATCTTACGGCTGGCGGTAACGGTAAAACCCCCGTAGTCATTTGGCTGGTGGAAAAGCTGCAACAGCGTGGCGTGCGCGTGGGGGTCGTTTCCCGCGGCTACGGCGGGAAAGCTGCCGCTTATCCGCTACTTCTGACGCCGGAGACGACAACCGCAGAAGCGGGAGATGAACCGGTATTGATTTATCAACGGACCGGCGCGCCTGTCGCGGTAGCGCCTGAACGCGCCGCGGCGGTGAAAGCGATTCTGGCGGCGCATAATGTGCAGATTATTATCACTGACGATGGGTTGCAGCATTACCGACTCGCGCGAGATATTGAAATTGTGGTGATTGACGGGGTGCGCCGTTTTGGCAACGGCTGGTGGCTTCCTGCCGGTCCTATGCGCGAGCGCGCCAGTCGCCTGAAAACCGTAGACGCCGCTATCGTCAATGGCGGCGTCGCCCGGGCGGGCGAAATCCCCATGCAGCTAGCGCCTGGACTGGCGGTGAACTTACGTACGGGAGCGCGTTGCGATGTGGCGCAACTGAGCAATATTGTGGCGATGGCGGGCATCGGTCATCCGCCGCGCTTTTTCGCCACGCTGGAAGCCTGTGGCGCGCATCCGCAAAAGTGCGTCCCGCTGGCCGATCATCAAACGCTCGCCCCTGCTGACGTTCAGGCGTTGGTCGGTGAAGGGCAGACCCTGGTAATGACGGAAAAAGACGCGGTGAAATGCCGTGCTTTTGCCGAAGATAACTGGTGGTTCTTACCGGTTGATGCGCATTTGTCCGGTGAGCAGCCTGATAAGTTGCTTCAACATATCACCTCGCTGGTTCGCTAGCGTCCCCCAATGCAGCGGCAGTGATGAATTTATGGAGTCATGAATGTCATTGCCGTACCTTTCTCTTTCCCAGGCCCGGTGTCTTCACCTTGCTGCGCAGGGGCTATTGAAAAAGCCGCGCCGTAACGCGCTGCCTGGCGATGTTCTTGCCGCCATCTCACGCATGGCGTTGCTGCAAATTGATACCATCAATGTTGTCGCACGTAGCCCCTATCTGGTGCTGTTTAGCCGTCTCGGTTCGTACCCGCAGGCCTGGCTGGATGAGGCGCTGCGACGCGACGAGTTAATGGAATACTGGGCGCATGAGGCCTGTTTCTTACCACGCCGCGACTTTAAACTTATCCGCCATCGTATGCTGTCGCCGGAAAAGATGGGCTGGAAATATCGCGCGGCATGGATGCATGAGCACGCGGAAGAAATAGAACAGCTAGTGCGGCATATTCAGGAGCACGGTCCGGTGCGTTCTGCCGATTTTGAACATGCGCAGAAAGGCGTCAGCGGCTGGTGGGAATGGAAACCACATAAACGCCACCTTGAGGGTTTATTTACCGCCGGAAAAGTCATGGTTGTTGAGCGGCGTAATTTTCAACGTGTATATGATTTAACGCCCCGTGTGATGCCATACTGGGATGATGAACGCGATGGACTGTCACAGCCGCAGGCGGAAAGCCTGATGCTGGATAATAGCGCGCGCAGTCTGGGGATTTTCCGTGAACAGTGGCTGGCGGATTACTACCGCCTGAAACGTCCTGACCTGAAGGGATGGCGGGAGAGCCGGGCGGAACAGCAGCAGATTATTCCGGTCGAGGTGGAAACGTTGGGGCGGATGTGGCTTCATGCCGATCTTCTTTCGCAGCTGGAACCGGCGCTGAATAACGCCTTAAAGGCGACCCATAGCGCAGTACTGTCGCCTTTCGATCCTGTGGTATGGGATCGCAAGCGGGCAGCGCAGCTTTTCGGATTTAACTATCGGCTGGAATGTTATACGCCCGCGGCGAAGCGCCAGTACGGTTATTTTGTGCTGCCGCTATTATACCAGGGCCGTTTAGTCGGGCGAATGGATGCCAAAATGCACCGTAAAACGGGGGTACTTGAGGTTATCTCGCTGTATCTGGAGGACGATATTCGTCCTGGCGTTAATCTGCAAAAAGGAATCTGGCAGGCGATTAGCGCGTTTGCTGCCTGGCAACGGGCATCGCGCGTGACGCTGGGACAATGTCCGCCAGGCCTGTTTAGCGCCATGCGTCATGGCTGGGAAATAGACCCTGCACCATAACCGATTATGTTAATATTGAAGGATTCACAATCCGGTCCATCTGGAGGAACTATGGATCATCGTCTGCTTGAAATCATCGCCTGCCCGGTATGTAACGGCAAACTCTGGTATAACCAGGAACAGCAAGAATTAATTTGCAAACTGGATAATCTCGCTTTCCCGTTACGCGACGGCATTCCTGTATTGCTGGAAAATGAAGCTCGCGCCCTGACATCTGATGAGAGTAAATCATGAGTTTCGTCGTCATCATTCCGGCCCGTTTTTCATCTACCCGACTGCCAGGCAAACCATTAGTGGATATTAATGGTAAACCCATGATTGTTCATGTCCTGGAGCGGGCGCGCGAATCTGGCGCGGAACGCATTATTGTCGCGACCGATCATGAAGACGTGGCTCGTGCGGTAGAAGCGGCTGGCGGCGAAGTGTGCATGACGCGCGCCGATCACCAGTCCGGCACCGAACGGTTGGCGGAAGTGGTAGAGAAGTGCGGATTCAGCGACGATACCGTTATTGTGAACGTTCAGGGCGATGAGCCGATGATCCCGGCGGTTATTATTCGCCAGGTCGCGGAAAATCTGGCGCAGCGCCAGGTTGGCATGGCGACGCTGGCGGTGCCGATTCACAGCGCCGAAGAAGCGTTTAACCCGAATGCGGTAAAAGTCGTGCTGGATGCTGAAGGCTATGCGCTTTACTTTTCCCGGGCGACGATTCCCTGGGATCGCGATCGCTTTGCAAAAAGTCTGGAAACGGTAGGGGATACTTGCCTTCGTCACCTGGGCATTTATGGCTATCGCGCGGGATTTATCCGCCGTTACGTGAGCTGGCAACCCAGCCCGCTGGAACATATTGAAATGCTGGAGCAACTCCGTGTGCTGTGGTACGGCGAAAAAATTCATGTCGCTGTCGCCAAAGCGGTGCCCGGCACGGGCGTAGACACCGCCGACGACCTGGAGCGCGTGCGCGCTGAAATGCGTTAACATGATCCTGTTCATGATCGTCTTAGACGGTCATGAACAGCGCGGTATGATAGCGCAAAGATGAATACTCACGTCTGCTCATCAGTGGCGGCTTTCTCGTACCGTTACGATTTTCCTCATTTTTCTTTTCTTCCCTTGATCTGATACGGGTGACATCTGTCCATACGACGCTCATTATTAAAGCAGTAGCACTAATGGGGGTAATCTGGAATGGAACAGTTGCGGGCCGAACTCAGTCATTTGTTGGGTGAAAAACTTAGCCGTATAGAGTGCGTGAATGAGAAAGCGGATTCCGCATTGTGGTCATTATATGACAGCCAGGGCATTCCGATGCCGCTGATGGCGCGAAGTTTTACCACTCCCGGCGTTGCGCAGCAACTGGCATGGAAAACCTCAATGCTGGCGCGTAGCGGTACGGTGAGGATGCCGGTAATCTATGGCGTATTGACGCATGAAGAGCATCCTGGTCCGGATGTGCTGCTACTGGAACGACTGCGCGGTGTGCCGGTCGAGGCGCCGGCGCGCACTCCGGAACGCTGGGAACAGCTAAAAGATCAGATTGTCGAAGGGCTGTTAGCCTGGCATCGGCAGGATAGCCGCGGTTGCGTGGGCGCCGTAGATCATACTCAGGAGAATATCTGGCCTTCCTGGTATCGTCAGCGGGTGGAGGTGCTGTGGACGACGCTAAATCAGTTCAGCAATACCGGCCTGACAATGCAGGACAGACGCATTCTGTTTCGTACCAGAGAATGTCTTCCTTCGTTATTTGAAGGGTTTAACGACAACTGCGTACTGGTGCATGGCAACTTCTGCCTGCGCAGTATGCTTAAAGACGCCCGTAGCGATCAGCTTCTGGCGATGGTCGGCCCCGGGCTGATGCTGTGGGCGCCGAGAGAGTTCGAACTGTTTCGCCTGATGGATAATCCATTGGCGGAGGGATTGCTTTGGCATTATCTGCAACGCGCGCCAGTGGCGGAGTCCTTCATCTGGCGGCGTTGGCTCTATGTGCTGTGGGACGAGGTTGCGCAATTGGTCAATACCGGACGTTTTAACCGTACCAATTTTGATCTGGCGGCGAAATCATTACTCCCCTGGCTTGCCTGATATGCCTTTCAGCCATTGCCAAAGTCGCCCTAATGTTTCATACCCAGCGCGATCGCTGTGCATCAGCCAGACCGGGGACGGAATTGCCCGCTCCCAGGGATTGAGCGGCGAATCGATCGCCAACTGATTCGCCGGTGCGGGAAGCGGATTCAGCCCGGCATGCTGAAAGAAAATCATCGCACGCGGCAAATGCGAGGCGGAGGTTACCAGCAGGAAAGGCGCGTCGCCGATGGCCTGCTTAACGGCGGCGGCTTCTTCTTCCGTATCTTTTGGTTTATCCAGCGTAATAATATCGCTACGCGGTACGCCCAGCGACTGCGCCACCCGCGCACCGACTTCCGCCGTGCTTACCGTATTGGTTTTTGCTACGCCGCCGGTAAAAATCAGCCTGGCTCCCGGATTTGCGCGCCACAGCCGAATGCCTTCCGCCAGCCGCGGTAAGCTGTTGTTAATTAAATTAGAGCTCGGCGCCCACTGCGGGTTCCAGGTATAGCCGCCGCCGAGAACCACAATATATTCCACCTTTTGCGGACCCTGCCAGGTAGGGTAGCGGTTTTCTATCGGACGCAGCAAATGGTCAGAGACGGGTTGCAGGCTTAATAGCAATAGCGCCAGCCAACCTACGCTGATAAATACTTTTCCGGTTTTCTGAAAGCGGCTAAACCAGAGCAGCGCCAGGCCGACGCCAATGATCAGCAACATCAGCGGAAGCGGCAATAACATACCGCCAATCACTTTCTTTAGTGTAAAAAGCATCCTTTTTGGTTCCTTTTTTAACCATATAGCGGAGGATTAACGGTGATATTACACCAGACAGGTTCATTCTCGCCGCGGCTGTGACAAAATAGCGGTTTTATCAGATAACGCCTGAGCCAGCCTGTGGAGAGTCCGATGCAGGATCGCAATTTTGATGACATCGCTGAAAAGTTTTCCCGTAACATTTACGGCACGACCAAAGGACAACTGCGGCAAGCCATTCTGTGGCAAGACCTGGACCGCGTGCTGGAGGAGATTGGCGGGCGAAAACTGCGGGTACTGGATGCCGGCGGCGGCGAAGGGCAAACGGCGATTAAGATGGCGGAACGCGGCCATCAGGTGACGTTATGCGATCTGTCTGGCGAAATGATCGCCCGCGCGCGGCAGGCGGCCGAGGCAAAAGGTGTGAGCAAAGACATGCATTTTATACAATGCCCGGCTCAGGACGTCGCTTCGCATTTGGAAAGCCCGGTTGATCTGATATTGTTTCATGCTGTGCTGGAGTGGGTAGCCGATCCTGTCGGCGTATTAGAAACGCTCTGGTCAGTATTGCGCCCTGGCGGCGCGCTGTCGTTGATGTTCTATAACGCTAACGGTTTGCTGATGCACAATATGGTGGCGGGTAATTTTGACTACGTGCAGGCGGGGATGCCTAAACGCAAGAAGCGCACGCTGTCGCCTGACTACCCGCGCGACCCCGCGCAGGTGTACCAGTGGCTGGAGGCGATTGGCTGGCAGATTACCGGTAAAACCGGCGTGCGTGTGTTTCATGATTATCTGCGTGAAAAACACCAGCAGCGTGACTGTTATGAGACCCTGGTCGAACTGGAAACGCGTTATTGCCGCCAGGAGCCGTATATTAGCCTTGGGCGCTACATTCATGTCACCGCGATTAAAAGCCCGGCGCTAGCCGCAGATGCAAGGATAACCTATGAGTGAATTTTCCCAGACAGTCCCCGAACTGGTTGCCTGGGCCAGAAAAAACGACTTTTCCATCTCGCTGCCGGTAGACAGACTTTCCTTTCTGCTGGCGGTCGCCACGTTGAACGGCGAACGCCTTGACGGCGAGATGAGTGAAGGCGAGCTGGTGGATGCATTCCGCCATGTGAGTGATGCGTTTGAGCAAACCAGCGAAACCATCGGCGTGCGCGCGAACAACGCGATTAACGATATGGTGCGTCAACGTCTGCTGAACCGCTTTACCAGCGAGCAGGCGGAAGGCAATGCGATTTACCGATTAACCCCGCTCGGGATTGGCATCACCGATTACTACATTCGTCAACGCGAATTCTCTACGCTGCGTCTTTCTATGCAGTTGTCGATTGTGGCCGGCGAATTGAAGCGCGCGGCGGATGCGGCAGCGGAGGGTGGCGATGAGTTCCACTGGCATCGCAATGTTTACGCGCCATTGAAATATTCGGTGGCGGAGATTTTCGACAGTATCGATCTCACCCAGCGCATTATGGATGAACAGCAGCAGCAGGTGAAAGATGATATCGCACAACTGCTGAATAAAGACTGGCGGGCGGCGATTTCCAGCTGTGAACTGCTGCTTTCCGAAACGTCCGGTACGCTGCGCGAGTTGCAGGATACGCTGGAGGCGGCGGGCGATAAGCTGCAGGCTAACCTGCTGCGCATTCAGGATGCCACGATGACGCACGACGATCTGCATTTTGTCGACAGGCTGGTGTTTGACTTACAAAGTAAACTCGACCGCATTATCAGTTGGGGTCAGCAGTCTATTGATTTATGGATCGGCTACGATCGTCACGTGCATAAATTTATCCGTACCGCGATCGATATGGATAAAAACCGTGTCTTCGCCCAGCGGTTGCGCCAGTCCGTGCAGACTTATTTTGACGATCCGTGGGCGCTAACCTACGCGAATGCCGATCGTCTGCTGGATATGCGCGATGAAGAGATGGCGTTGCGTGACGATGAAGTCACCGGGGAGTTGCCGCCGGATCTGGAATATGAAGAGTTTAACGAGATCCGCGAGCAGTTAGCGGCCATCATTGAAGAACAGCTGGCTATCTACAAAACCAGACAAACGCCACTGGATCTTGGGCTGGTGGTGCGCGAGTATCTGGCGCAATACCCGCGCGCGCGTCATTTCGACGTGGCGCGTATTGTTATCGATCAAGCGGTACGTCTTGGCGTAGCGCAAGCAGATTTCACCGGACTGCCAGCCAAATGGCAGCCGATTAATGATTACGGAGCCAAGGTACAGGCGCATGTCATTGACAAATATTGAACAAGTGATGCCGGTTAAGCTGGCGCAGGCGCTGGCGAATCCGTTATTTCCGGCGCTGGATAGCGCATTACGTTCGGGCCGCCACATCGGGCTGGACGAACTGGATAATCATGCCTTTCTGATGGATTTTCAGGAATACCTGGAAGAGTTTTACGCGCGTTATAACGTGGAGCTGATTCGCGCGCCGGAGGGGTTCTTCTACCTGCGTCCGCGTTCTACCACGCTTATTCCGCGCTCGGTGTTATCCGAACTGGATATGATGGTCGGTAAAATTCTCTGCTACCTCTATCTTAGCCCGGAGCGTCTGGCCAACGAAGGGATCTTTACTCAGCAAGAGTTGTACGACGAGCTGCTTACCCTTGCGGACGAAGCCAAACTGCTAAAGCTGGTGAATAACCGCTCGACGGGATCTGACGTTGATCGTCAGAAACTGCAGGAAAAGGTGCGTTCTTCTTTGAACCGCCTGCGTCGTTTGGGCATGGTATGGTTTATGGGCCACGACAGCAGCAAATTCCGCATTACCGAATCGGTCTTCCGCTTTGGCGCGGATGTCCGCGCCGGCGACGATCCTCGCGAGGCGCAGCGTCGTCTCATCCGCGACGGGGAAGCGATGCCCATTGAAAACCATCTGCAACTTAATGATGAGACCGAAGAGAGTCAGCCGGACAGTGGAGAGGAAGAATAATGATTGAACGCGGTAAATTTCGCTCGCTAACGCTGATTAACTGGAACGGTTTTTTTGCCCGCACTTTTGACCTGGATGAACTGGTCACGACGTTATCCGGGGGCAACGGCGCCGGGAAATCCACGACGATGGCGGCGTTCGTCACGGCGCTGATCCCGGATCTCACATTACTGCACTTTCGTAACACCACGGAAGCCGGCGCCACCAGCGGTTCGCGCGATAAAGGTTTACACGGTAAGCTGAAGGCGGGCGTCTGTTACTCCATGCTCGACACCATTAATTCCCGCCATCAGCGGGTGGTGGTCGGCGTGCGTCTGCAGCAGGTCGCTGGGCGCGATCGCAAAGTGGACATCAAACCGTTCGCTATCCAGGGGCTGCCGATGTCGGTACAGCCGACACAACTGGTGACGGAGACATTAAACGAACGTCAGGCGCGCGTACTGTCGCTTGCTGAGCTGAAAGACAAGCTTGACGAGATGGAAGGCGTGCAGTTTAAGCAGTTTAACTCCATCACCGATTATCATTCGCTGATGTTTGACTTAGGGATTATCGCCCGTCGTCTGCGCTCCGCTTCCGATCGCAGTAAATTCTATCGTTTGATAGAGGCCTCGCTGTACGGCGGGATCTCCAGCGCCATTACCCGGTCGCTACGCGATTATTTATTGCCGGAAAACAGCGGCGTGCGCAAGGCATTCCAGGATATGGAAGCGGCGCTGCGCGAGAACCGACTCACGCTGGAAGCGATTCGTGTTACCCAATCCGATCGCGATCTGTTTAAGCATTTGATCAGCGAAGCCACCGATTATGTGGCGGCGGATTATATGCGCCACGCTAATGAGCGTCGGGTTCACCTTGATCAGGCGTTGGCGTTTCGACGCGAACTGTACACATCGCGCAAACAACTGGCGGCGGAGCAGTACAAGCACGTCGATATGGCCCGTGAGTTGGGCGAACATAACGGCGCCGAAGGTTCTCTTGAAGCGGATTACCAGGCGGCGAGCGATCACCTGAATCTGGTGCAAACCGCGCTGCGCCAGCAGGAAAAAATTGAACGCTACGAAGCGGATCTTGAAGAGCTGCAGATTCGACTCGAAGAGCAAAATGAAGTGGTGGCGGAAGCCGCCGAAATGCAGGACGAAAATGAAGCGCGTGCCGAAGCCGCCGAGCTGGAAGTCGATGAACTCAAAAGCCAGCTTGCGGATTACCAGCAGGCGCTGGATGTACAGCAAACGCGCGCGATTCAGTATAACCAGGCGATATCAGCGCTTGCCCGCGCTAAAGAACTTTGCCATCTGCCGGATCTAACGCCGGAAAGCGCCGCCGAATGGCTGGATACTTTCCAGGCAAAAGAGCAGGAAGCTACGGAAAAACTGCTGTCGTTGGAACAAAAAATGAGCGTGGCGCAAACCGCGCACAGTCAGTTTGAGCAGGCTTATCAGCTGGTAGCGGCGATCAACGGCCCGCTGGCGCGTAGCGAAGCCTGGGACGTGGCGCGCGAGCTGTTACGGGACGGCGTGAACCAGCGTCATCTGGCGGAACAGGTACAGCCGCTGCGGATGCGCCTGAGCGAACTGGAACAGCGGCTGCGCGAGCAGCAAGAGGCGGAACGTCTGCTGGCGGAGTTCTGTAAGCGACAGGGCAAAAGTTTTGATATTGACGAACTGGAAGTGCTGCATCAGGAGCTGGAAGCCCGCATCGCGTCCTTGTCTGAGAGCGTGTCGTCAGCCAGCGAACAGCGTATGGCCTTGCGTCAGGAGCAGGAGCAGCTTCAGTCGCGTATTCAACATCTGATGCGGCGTGCGCCCGTCTGGCTGGCGGCGCAAAACAGCCTTAACCAGCTTAGCGAACAGTGCGGCGAGGAGTTTACGTCCAGCCAGGAAGTGACCGAATACCTGCAACAGCTACTGGAGCGTGAGCGCGAAGCCATTGTCGAACGCGACGAAGTGGGCGCGCGTAAAAATGCGGTTGATGAAGAGATCGAACGTTTAAGCCAGCCGGGCGGCGCGGAAGATCAGCGTTTGAATGCGCTGGCGGAGCGTTTTGGCGGGGTACTGCTGTCAGAAATCTACGATGATGTCAGTCTTGAAGATGCGCCGTACTTTTCCGCACTGTATGGCCCGTCGCGCCATGCGATCGTCGTACCGGATTTATCGCAAATAGCCGAACAGCTTGAAGGCCTGACCGACTGCCCGGAAGATCTGTATCTGATCGAAGGCGATCCGCAGTCTTTTGATGACAGCGTATTCAGCGTTGACGAGCTGGAAAAGGCGGTGGTCGTGAAAATTGCCGACCGTCAGTGGCGTTATTCGCGTTTCCCGTCGCTGCCTATTTTTGGCCGTGCGGCGCGCGAGAACCGTATTGAAAGTCTCCATGCGGAACGGGAAGTGCTTTCCGAGCGCTTTGCCACGCTCTCGTTTGACGTGCAGAAAACCCAGCGTTTGCACCAGGCGTTCAGCCGTTTTATCGGCAGCCACCTTTCCGTCGCTTTTGAGGACGATCCGGAAGCGGAAATTCGCCGACTGAACGGGCGTCGCGTCGAACTGGAGCGCGCGCTGGCGACGCATGAAAGCGACAACCAGCAGCAGCGCCTTCAGTTTGAGCAGGCGAAAGAGGGCGTTTCCGCGCTTAACCGTTTGCTGCCGCGGCTGAATTTATTGGCCGATGAAACGCTGGCCGATCGGGTCGATGAAATTCAGGAACGGTTGGATGAGGCGCAGGAAGCGGCGCGATTTGTGCAGCAATATGGCAACCAGTTAGCCAAACTGGAGCCGGTGGTTTCCGTTCTGCAAAGCGATCCGGAACAGTTTGAGCAGTTAAAAGAAGACTATGCATGGTCGCAGCAAATGCAGCGCGACGCGCGCCAGCAGGCTTTTGCGCTGGCTGAAGTCGTCGAACGTCGGGCGCATTTCAGCTATTCCGACTCGGCGGAAATGCTGAGCGGCAACAGCGATCTCAACGAAAAGCTGCGCCAGCGGCTGGAGCAGGCGGAAGCCGAGCGTACCCGCGCCCGCGAAGCGCTACGCTGCCATGCCGCGCAGTTAAGTCAGTACAGCCAGGTTCTGGCCTCGCTAAAAAGCTCTTACGACACGAAAAAAGAGCTGCTTAACGATTTGCAGCGCGAATTACAGGATATTGGCGTTCGCGCCGACAGCGGGGCGGAAGAGCGCGCCCGCCAGCGTCGCGATGAACTGCACGCTCAGTTGAGCAATAACCGTTCGCGTCGCAATCAGCTTGAGAAAGCGCTCACCTTCTGCGAAGCGGAGATGGAGAACCTGACCCGTAAGCTGCGCAAGCTGGAGCGCGATTATCATGAAATGCGCGAGCAGGTTGTGACCGCGAAAGCCGGCTGGTGCGCAGTCATGCGGATGGTTAAAGACAATGGCGTGGAACGCCGTCTGCACCGTCGTGAGCTGGCTTATCTGTCGGCGGATGAACTGCGCTCCATGTCGGATAAGGCGTTGGGCGCGCTGCGCCTGGCCGTCGCGGATAACGAACATCTGCGCGACGTATTGCGCCTGTCGGAAGATCCGAAACGCCCGGAACGTAAAATCCAGTTCTTTGTGGCCGTTTACCAGCATCTGCGCGAACGTATTCGTCAGGATATTATTCGTACCGACGATCCGGTTGAAGCCATTGAACAAATGGAGATTGAACTGAGCCGTCTGACAGAAGAGCTGACATCGCGTGAGCAAAAGCTGGCGATCAGTTCCCGCAGCGTGGCAAACATTATCCGCAAGACTATCCAGCGTGAGCAGAACCGTATCCGTATGCTGAACCAGGGGTTGCAAAGCGTCTCGTTTGGCCAGGTGAATAGCGTGCGGTTAAACGTCAACGTGCGTGAAACGCATGCCACCTTGCTGGATGTGCTTTCAGAACAGCAGGAGCAGCACCAGGATCTGTTTAACAGCAATCGTCTGACCTTCTCCGAAGCGCTGGCGAAACTGTACCAGCGTCTGAATCCGCAGATCGATATGGGGCAACGCACGCCGCAGACCATCGGCGAGGAGCTGCTGGACTACCGTAACTATCTGGAAATGGAAGTTGAAGTTAACCGTGGGTCCGACGGCTGGCTGCGTGCGGAATCCGGCGCGCTATCAACGGGGGAAGCTATCGGGACCGGGATGTCAATTCTGGTGATGGTGGTGCAAAGCTGGGAAGACGAAGCGCGCAGACTGCGCGGGAAAGATATTTCGCCATGTCGCCTGCTGTTCCTCGATGAAGCGGCGCGTCTGGATGCGCGCTCTATCGCCACGCTGTTTGAACTATGTGAACGTTTGCAGATGCAGCTCATCATCGCTGCGCCGGAAAACATCAGTCCGGAGAAGGGCACGACGTATAAACTGGTGCGTAAAGTGTTTCAGAATACTGAGCATGTTCATGTTGTCGGGCTGCGTGGCTTTGCGCCGCAGCTTCCGGAAACGCTTCCCGGTACGCAGACGGAAGATACGCCTTCAGAAGCGAGTTAAACACGGCAGAAACGATGACGTGCCTGATGGCGCCTCGCTTATCAGGCAAGGCCGGATAAGTCGGTTACGCCGCCATCCGGCACAACAAGTTCTGTTTTATCATTAGCCTGGGGCGGCGAAAGCCGCCTTTTTCTTTATCTGAAAAATCTCTCCGGGTAGTGCATTTTCTTTAAACTTCTTTACATTAGGTTAGGCAAAAACGTAACGAACTTTATATACTGGAGTTAAGCCTGACGAGTGAGCAGGCTGACTCGTCATACTAAACAAAAGCATTGGTTGCGGTTGACCCGCGCTGCGGGCAGCGCAGTCATGCGGAGTATGATAACGAAAACAGGGGGCAAGGGATGTTGCTTAATAAGATGTGTGGTCGTTGTCTGTCGGCAATCAGTTTATGCCTGGCCGTAACATTCGCTCCACTGTTCAATGCGCAGGCCGATGAGCCTGAAATGATACCTGGCGATAGCGCCGTTGCTGCGACGGATCAGGCTGGGCCGCAGAAGCAATCCGCCGCGACGGCGATTATGGCCGGGATTCAGCCGCTGCCGGAGGGCGTTTCAGCCGAGAAAGTCCGGGCTGATTTACAGTCGCAGCTTCCTTCCGGCTATACGCCGGTCTATATGAGCCAGCTGACATTGCTGTATGCCGCGCGCGACATGAAGCCCATGTGGGATAATCGCGATGCGGTGAAAGCCTTCCAGCAACAGTTGGCGGAGGTGGCGATTGCCGGATTCCAGCCGCAGTTTACCGCCTGGGTGGCATTGTTGACCGATCCCGCCGTAAACGGTATGGCGCGCGATGTTGTGTTGTCAGACGCCATGATGGGCTATCTCCATTTCATTGCGAATATCCCCGTCAAAGGCCAGCGCTGGTTATATAGCAACAAACCTTACGCATTGGCGACGCCGCCAGTCTCGGTGATTAACCAGTGGCAAATCGCGCTGGAAGAGGGCCAGTTGCCGATGTTTGTCGCCAGCCTGGCGCCGCAGCATCCACAGTATGCGCCCATGCATGACGCGTTGCTGAAGCTGGTGGCGGACTCTCGCCCGTGGCCGCAGTTGGCCAATACCGCGACGCTGCGCCCGGGGCAATGGAGTAACGATGTGCCTGCGCTGCGCGAAATATTACAGCGTACGGGGATGCTGGATGGAGGTCCAAAGATAGCCTTACCCGGCGATAACACTGCTGATAGTGCCGTCGTCAGCCCCTCCGCCGCGGTAGTCGAAACATCGGTGGCGCAGCCGGTCGACGAACCAACGGCCCGCCGTAGCAAGTCGGCTCCGGCGGCACGCGCCTACGATCGTGAACTGGTCGAGGCGGTAAAGCGTTTTCAGGCATGGCAAGGGCTGGGGGCGGATGGCGTTATTGGCCCGGCGACGCGTAACTGGCTTAATATGACCCCCGCGCAACGCGCAGGCGTACTGGCACTGAATATCCAACGTTTACGCCTGCTGCCGGCGGAACTCTCTACCGGTATTATGGTAAACATTCCCGCTTATTCGCTGGTCTACTATCAGAATGGCAACCAGGTGCTGGCTTCGAGGGTGATCGTCGGGCGTCCCGATCGTAAAACGCCGATGATGAGCAGCGCGCTGAATAATGTGGTGGTGAACCCGCCGTGGAACGTTCCGCCCACGCTTGCGCGTAAAGACATTTTACCGAAGGTGTGGAATGACCCAGGCTATCTGGAGCGCCATGGCTACACCGTGATGCGCGGCTGGAACAGCAAAGAAGCGATCGATCCGTGGCAGGTTGACTGGGCCACCATTACGCCATCGAATCTTCCGTTCCGTTTCCAGCAGGCGCCAGGCGCGCACAATTCGCTGGGGCGTTATAAATTTAATATGCCGAGCTCAGATGCGATCTATCTGCACGATACGCCTAACCATAATCTCTTTCAGCGTGACGCCAGGGCGTTAAGTTCCGGCTGCGTGCGGGTCAATAAGGCCTCTGAACTGGCGAATATGCTCTTGCAGGATGCTGGCTGGAACGATGCGCGGATCTCAGGCGCCCTGAAGCAAGGCGACACGCGGTATGTCAATATCCGGCAGAACATTCCAGTAAATCTTTACTATCTGACCGCGTTTGTCGGCGCAGATGGACGTATGCAATATCGTACAGATATTTACAATTACGATCTCACAGCGCGATCCAGCGCACAAATTGTGCCAAAGGTTGAACAATTAATCAGGTAAATGAAGAAGTTCTGGTAAATATGTTGTCCTAATGTTTGGCTTCAACGGGGCGTTTCGCTGTAGACCCCCGTTGTGGCTGGGGGAGGGCCATCTTGACGCGGGCTTTATCGGCAGTTAAGGTGCCTTTCGTGCGCCAGAAGTGCATATACAACAACCTTTAAGTCGACCGGGCCGTTCAGAAGTCTGTGCCAGCCGGTATCATGTCTGCTTAAAGGTAGAAGTGTATTAACGATAACATTGACCTGTAGACCTGATTATCATGGACAAATTTGACGCTAATCGCCGCAAGCTGCTGGCGCTTGGTGGTGTCGCTCTCGGCGCCGCCATCCTGCCCGCGCCAGCGTTTGCCACACTCTCGACCCCACGCCCGCGCATTTTGACGTTAAACAATCTCCATACCGGAGAGTCAATCAAGGCGGAGTTTTTCGATGGAAGAGCCTACATTCAGGATGAATTAGCAAAGTTAAACCATTTTTTCCGTGACTATCGCGCGAATAAAGTCCGATCAATCGATCCCCGCCTGTTTGACCAACTTTACCGACTTCAGGGGCTGTTAGGGACGCGTAAACCTGTGCAGCTCATCTCAGGCTACCGTTCTCTTGATACCAATAATGAATTACGCGCCCGTAGCAGCGGCGTAGCGAAAAAAAGCTACCATACAAAAGGGCAGGCGATGGATTTTCATATTGAAGGCGTGGCGCTGAGCAATATTCGCAAAGCGGCGTTATCTATGCGCGCAGGTGGTGTAGGATATTACCCACGTAGTAACTTTGTGCATATTGATACCGGGCCGGCGCGGCACTGGTAATCAGCGAGGCTTAATCAAAGGAGCAGTATGAACTATCGTATTATTCCGGTCACCGCGTTCTCCCAGAACTGTTCATTAATCTGGTGCGAACAAACCCGGCTGGCGGCACTGGTCGATCCGGGCGGCGACGCGGAAAAAATTAAACAGGAAGTGGACGCCAGCGGCGTGACGTTGATGCAAATTTTACTCACGCATGGGCATCTCGATCATGTCGGCGCGGCGAGTGAACTGGCGCAGCATTACGGCGTTCCTGTTATCGGTCCGGAAAAAGAAGATGAGTTCTGGCTGCAAGGACTGCCGGCGCAAAGCCGCATGTTTGGTCTGGATGAGTGTCAGCCGCTGACGCCTGATCGCTGGCTGAACGATGGCGATCGCGTCAGCGTAGGGAATGTGACGTTACAGGTGTTACATTGTCCGGGACACACGCCGGGACACGTGGTTTTCTTTGATGAACAGTCGCAACTGCTGATCTCCGGCGATGTGATTTTCAAAGGTGGCGTTGGGCGCAGCGATTTTCCTCGCGGCGATCACACCCAGTTGATTGACGCCATTAAGCGAAAATTATTGCCGCTTGGCGATGATGTGACCTTTATTCCTGGCCACGGCCCGCTCTCTACGCTCGGGTACGAGCGTCTGCATAATCCCTTCCTGCAAGATGAGATGCCGGTCTGGTAAGCAGAATGAAAAAGCCTGCAATGTGCAGGCTTTTTTATCGGTCACGCCAGTCGGCAGCTTTTTACAGTACCGCGACAATGGCTTCGCACAGCGGTGCCATATTATCCGGGGTCATGCCCGCCACGTTCACGCGACCAGAAGCCACGGCATAAACGCCAAACTCTTCACGCAGACGCAGCACCTGATCTTTGGTCAGACCGCTGAATGAGAACATCCCGTTCTGCTTGATAATAAAGCTGAAGTCACGGTTCGCGCCTTTTTCCTGCAAGGTATTCACGAACAGTTGACGCATACGCTGAATACGCTGGCGCATGTCCGTCAGTTCCTGTTCCCAGATAGCGCGCAGGGCGTCATTACTCAGGATAGTCGCGACGATGGACGCGCCGTGCGCTGGTGGGTTGGAGTAGTTAGCGCGAATGGCGGATTTCATCTGGCTAAAAGCGCGATCCACGGTTTCCACATCGGCAGCCACGAGGGTGCAGGCGCCGACGCGTTCATTATATAAGCCGAAGTTTTTGGAGTAGGAGCTGGCGACAATAAGCTCTTTATGCAGCGCGGCAAAGGCGCGCAGACCTTCCGCATCTTCTTCCAGGCCGCGGGCAAAGCCCTGGTAAGCGAAATCGAATAGCGGCAGCCACCCTTTTTCAACGGAAAGCTCAGCCAGAACCTGCCACTGTTCCAGAGTAGGGTCAATGCCGGTTGGGTTATGACAGCAACCGTGGAACAGAACCACATCGCCGGCCTGTGCTTCGCTCAGGCTGGCTTGTAGCGCTTCAAAATCCAGCGTGTGATTTTCCGCATCGTAGTAAGCGTACTCCCGAACTTCCAGGCCGGCAGCGTTAAACACGCTTTTGTGGTTCGGCCAGCTGGGGTTGCTCACCCACACCCGTTTTACCGGAGTATTTTTTGCCAAAAAGTCGGCGGCAATGCGTAACGCGCCGGTACCGCCCGGCGTTTGCGCCGTGCGTGCGCGCTTATCGTTAATCAGCGCGCTGCCTTTGCCGAACAGCAGTTCCTGAGTACAGCGAGCAAATTCCGGAATCCCGTCAATGCCGAGATAGTTTTTCGTCGTTTCATTTTCCAGTAAATACTGCTCGGCTTTTTTAACGCTGGTGAGCACCGGTGTTTTGCCGGTTTCATCTTTATATACGCCAATGCCAAGGTTAATTTTCCCTGGACGGTCATCGGCGCGAAACAGATCGGCCAGGCCCAAAATCGGGTCGGCAGGAGCGGCGGTTATGTTCTCAAACATGACGAGGTTCCATTATAGTTACAGAAGGGAAATCCGCTATCAGGTTAACGGCAGATTTACAAAATGCCAACCGTTAGCGCTAAAAAGCCCGCCTGTTTTTGAAAGACGCACATTTTCTCTAAGAGAGATAAAAAAACAGGACCGAAGTCCTGTTTTTGAGGCATAAAACAAAGGGGTCTGCTGATCAGAACTGGTAAGTAATACCGACAGCCGCCTGATCGTCGGTGCCAACGTAGCTGGAGCTGTAGTCGTTTTCGTCCAGCAGGTTGAAACGGTAGTCAACCCATACGTTCATGTTTTTGTTGAAGTAGTAAGTCGCGCCCGCCTGAATATATTTCGCCAGATCGGCCGAGCCGTCGGCGCCGTTCAACTGCTTACCTTTACTCTGCACATACGAGATTGCCGGACGCAGGCCGAAGTCAAACTGGTACTGAGCGACCACTTCCAGGTTCTGCGTTTTGTTTGCCATTTCCACGGTATCGGTAACCGTATTTTCAACAATGCTCATATTGCGGGTTTCAGCATATACGGCAGCCAGGTAGACGTTGTTTGCATCATATTTCGCGCCAACGGCCCACGATTCTGCGCGATCGCCATTACCATCGCGATCCTGCTGATCGTTAGTACGCTTGCTGTTGCTGTATGCTGCGGTGACGCCAAAGCCGTCGAACTCATATGCCATGGTGTAACCTACGCCATCGCCATTCTGAGAGTTAATGCTGTGGTTGTCCTGATTTTTACCCTGATACTGAATACCGAAAGAGAGACCGTCCACCAGACCAAAGAAGTCAGAGTTACGGTAGGTCAACAAACCGCCAGCACGGCTGGTCATGTAGTTATCGGTATAGGCGCCGCCCCAGGTTTCGCCGGAGAAGTAGGGGGCCATATCGGTATAGGATTCAACATCGTAAACGATACCGTAGTTACGACCATAATCGATTGAACCCACTTCCGCGTATTTCAAACCCGCGAAAGCCAGACGTACCAGATTCGAGTTCTGCTGTTCGCCTTCAGCGCGGTCTGCTTTAGTACGGTATTCCCACTGACCGAAACCGGTCAGATCGGTGTTAATCTGCGTTTCCCCTTTAAAACCAATCTGGGCATAAGTCTGGTCGGCATTTTTACTATCGCCGGTCGTTGTCCATACGTGACGACCCACGGCTTTACCGTACAGATCCAGCTTATTACCATCTTTATTATAAATTTCTGCTGCGTTTGCGGTTGCAGCAGCCAGCAGGGCAG
Source organism: Salmonella sp. 741265050_HSA (assembly GCF_046569445.1). Taxonomy (NCBI): domain Bacteria; kingdom Pseudomonadati; phylum Pseudomonadota; class Gammaproteobacteria; order Enterobacterales; family Enterobacteriaceae; genus Salmonella; species Salmonella sp. 741265050_HSA. The sequence continues at coordinate 63,552 of NZ_JBKFSV010000001.1, forward strand.
GGATCACCGCTGCCAGGATTTTGCGCTTCATCATTATTTATTACCCTCATTGGTTTTTTTATATGACACCTGCCACTGCCGTCAATAAATTCCGTCAATAAAACTTTACAGAAATATTGATGAGAGTTTGGTGTCTTTATGTGTCTGACAGGCATCTTTCCATTCAAACTAACGTTTCGCTACCGTGAAAGTGCTACAAATATAAAGATTTAGTTTCAAAAGGAAAAAATATGTAAATAAATGTTATTTTCGTGGAACTTTGTGAACAACGTCAAACTTCCCCTGAGTTCTCGCTTTGATTTGATCGTTTTTCTTTTATCACTATGATTTTATTGTAATTATTGGCTTGTAGAACCGTTGTGCCTGAAAAAGCAGCAGACGAGCTATTTCATAAAAATAGCCATTTAGAAGTCTTGATGTCCGAAATTGTGGTGAAAAATTGTGCTATTAGAGCAGAAAAATCTAATCCGCAATAAAATTAAGGATTAATTTTTATGTGTAAATATTTTCGTGAAATATACAGTAACAAGATGTGGTAATTCAGAGGGTTGTAATTAAATTTATTTACTTATTGATAATAAAACTGACATTCAGGCGGAAAAAAAGGCCAGCATAGCTGGCCTTGAGTGTGTCGTAAAAATCAGAAGCTGGCGTTGCGTGGGGTCCGTGGGAACGGAATAACATCGCGCACGTTTTGCACACCCGTGACGTAAGCGATAAGGCGTTCAAAGCCCAGGCCAAAGCCGGAATGCGGTACAGTACCGTAGCGACGCAAGTCGCGATACCACCAGTAATCCTCTTTATTCAGCCCCATTTCGGCCATACGGGCATCCAGCACATCCAGACGCTCTTCACGCTGGGAACCACCGATGATTTCGCCGATTCCCGGCGCCAGCACATCCATAGCCGCCACGGTTTTGCCATCTTCGTTAAGGCGCATGTAAAACGCTTTAATTTCTTTCGGATAGTTTTTCACCACTACCGGCGCTTTGAAATGCTCTTCCGCCAGATAACGTTCGTGTTCGGAAGAGAGGTCGACGCCCCAGAACACCGGGTTTTCAAATGTCTTACCACAGCGTTCCAGAATGGCGACCGCATCGGTGTAATCCACCTGAGCAAAGTCGGTGGAGACAAAACGCTCCAGACGAGCGATAGCGTCTTTATCCACGCGTTCGGCAAAGAACTTCATGTCATCCGCACGCTCTTCCAGAACCGCGTTGAAGACATATTTCAGCATAGCTTCCGCCAGACGGGCGTTGTCTTCCAGATCGGCGAACGCCATTTCCGGCTCCAGCATCCAGAACTCCGCCAGGTGGCGGCTGGTGTTGGAATTTTCCGCGCGGAAGGTCGGCCCAAAAGTATAGATTTTGGACAGCGCGCAGGCATAGGTTTCACCGTTGAGCTGGCCGGAGACGGTCAGGAATGATTCTTTGCCAAAAAAGTCTTTGTCAAAATCTACTCTGCCCTGGTCGTTACGCGGCAGGTTTTCCAGATCCAACGTTGAGACGCGGAACATTTCGCCAGCGCCTTCGGTATCGGAAGCGGTAATCAGCGGGGTAGAGACCCAAAAGAAACCCTGCTCATCGAAGAAGCGATGCAGCGCCTGCGCCAGAGTATGGCGGACGCGCGCTACCGCGCCAATCAGGTTAGTGCGCGGGCGCAGATGCGCGACCTCACGCAGATACTCAATGCTATGGCGTTTTGCCGCCATCGGGTAGGTATCCGGATCTTCCACCCAGCCTGCGACCTCTACTTTCGTAGCCTGGATTTCGAAACTTTGCCCCTGTCCCGGCGACGCGACAACCTTACCTGTTACTACCACGGAGCAGCCTGTCGTCAGGTGTAATACTTCTTCATTATAATTGGGCAGAGAATTATTAATGACAGCCTGTACAGGATCAAAGCAGGAGCCGTCATAAACGGCGAGGAAGGAGATGCCAGCTTTTGAATCTCGGCGGGTACGCACCCATCCGCGCACGGTGACTTCTTGGTCAACGGCTACACGGCCCTGGAGTACGTCGGCTACAGGCACAACGCTCATAATATTCTCTCTGTTAATAGTCGGAAAAAATAAACACTTGTCCACCCGAAATGGGGGTATTCCTATGTTACCTGGCATCTGCAATCAGACAAGCAGAAATCGCATCTGGAAGCAGGTTTTCAGAAAGAAACCTGTAAAAAGTTCGCACCTGCTCGCGAACCATTGAGAATTTAGGCTGGTTTTGCAAGCTTTGCGCACGTTACTCGATCAGGACGCGCATCTCTTGCTTGGCGTTTTGCATCACGACAATCGTTTTAAAAGACTTTATATTGCCTGAGGAAAAGAAAAGCTCACGGGTAAGCGCTTCATATTCCGCCATGTCACGAACATTGAGCACCAGTAAAAAGTCGAAATCGCCCGTTACGTAGTAGACCTGCTGCACCTGCGGGCAACTGACAAACCGTTGACGAGCCTCTTCCAGTAAATTGAATCGCTCGTTTTCGATCACCACCTGCACCACAATCGTGACCGGGCGTCCCACTTTGCCAGCATCAATAAGGCTGACATTGCCTTTAATTATGCCCGCCTCCTCCAGTGCCGCGATACGACGATTCACTGCCGAAGGTGAAAGATTGACCTGTTCGGCGATTTCCCGCTGAGAAAGACGATTATCGCGCTGCAATAATGTCAGAATGTTTTTATCCCAGGCGTCAAGCTTCATATCGCAAATAACCTCTTTAATGTGATGACTATCACTGTGCGCAATTTTGCTGCGTCCAGGTCGTTAAAAAAAGGTGAAAATTGTACGACGATGGGCATTTTCGCGCCATTTAACAGCAATAAGCATAGTACTATCATAATCAGTGGAATAAAGAAAAGGACGTAATAGATATTGTGCGACTCTTTTATCAGTACGGTTTATTAAAGTGAGGATAACCACTACTACAGCCACAAAACGCGAGTTCTTTACTTGTTTCTACTCAATAATTGCCAAAAACATATTATTTCAATAAATAAACTTTAACAAAAGGTATCATTATGCATGAACTTATTAAATACCAGTTTAATACACGTCGGAAAAAATATGGTACAGGAGCGGCCTTAAGTTTGCTTAACGGAAATGTTGGGCGTGAGGTGTTAGCATTTCATAAAAAATTACCCAATTATGCCGTCACGCCGTTACATAATCTGGCGCATCTAAGCCGGCGGCTTGGACTAGGGTCCATCCATATTAAAGATGAATCCTGGCGTTTTGGTCTGAATGCTTTTAAAGGTCTGGGAGGCTCTTATGCTGTAGGAAAATATCTCGCTGATAAATTGCAATGTGATATTAACTCGTTAAGTTTTGCTGCCCTTAACACTCCTGAGATTAAAGAAAAAATTAAGGATTGTGTTTTTGTTACCGCGACGGATGGCAATCATGGCCGTGGTGTGGCGTGGGCGGCGGAGCAATTAGGTCTAAAAGCCGTCGTTTATATGCCTAAAGGATCATCGTTAATCCGGGCAGAGAATATTCGCCATCATGGAGCTGAATGCACCATCACCGATCTGAACTACGATGATGCAGTGCGACTGGCCCATAGAATGGCGCAAACAAAAGGCTGGGTGCTTTTGCAGGATACAGCCTGGACAGGGTATGAAGAGATCCCAACGTGGATTATGCAAGGCTATATGACACTAGCGGTTGAAGCTTATGAGCAGCTCGCAGAAACAAACAGTCCGTTGCCAACCCACCTTATTTTACAAGCGGGGGTGGGATCGTTTGCTGGCAGTGTTATGGGTTATTTTGTTGAAAAAATGCAGGAAAATATCCCTAATATTATTGTGGTTGAGCCGCATCAGGCCAACTGTCTTTATCAATCCGCAGTTATGAATGATGGTCAACCTCACTGCGTCACTGGCGATATGGCGACGATAATGGCCGGGCTTGCGTGTGGGGAGCCGAATATTATCAGTTGGCCTATTATTCGGGACAACACCAGTTGTTTTATTTCCGCTGATGATTGTCTGGCGGCTAAGGGTATGCGCATTTCTGCCGCGCCGCGTCCAGGCACTGATACGCCTTTTATTTCCGGCGAGTCCGGAGCTATTGGCGTAGGGTTACTTTATGAGTTGATGAACAATATGCATTATCAGGATCTTGCTAATCGCTTACAGCTTGATGCCAATGCTCATGTTTTGCTTATTAGCACCGAAGGCGATACGTCCCCAGATATTTATGAAGATATAGTCTGGAACGGACGCAGTGCTTAAACATTACGACTAAAAAATTAGATAATAAAGGCAGCATGTAAAAAACGCGTTTTTTATACGCATAATAAACCTAATGCAGGAAGCAAAACTTCATAACAATATACCATTAAAACGGCATTTAGTGAGTAAGGGATGCTCCTACCCGCTGACTTTCCAGTTTAGTGTTGTTGGCAAAATTTAGGATTACGCTGAACTGGAAAGATTATTTCTGAGACTGAACGAATTAATTTAAATCCGAGGTCATTATGTTAGAGCAACTTTCACAACTCTTTGAATTTCTATGGGGTGGCCCATTATTTTTGTGTGTCATCGGCATTGGCTTTTATTTTACAGTACGCCTCAAATTTTTCCAGATTATCAATTTAAAAGAAATTTACCGTAATACAATTGGTACACTTGCCGGAAAAAATAAACAAAACACTACTGGCGAGGCAGCGTCTAAAAAATCCTTAAAATCAATAGAGGTGGCTGCCACTGTGCTATCCGGCTCATTAGGCGCGGGAACGATCGCAGGTGTTGCTGCGGCTATTGCGGTTGGCGGACCTGGGGCAATTTTCTGGATGTGGATCATTGCGGTCGTGGGTATGATGACCAAAATGGTTGAAGTGACGCTGGCGGTGAAATACCGAAGTAAAGGTGAGAATGGCGAATATTATGGCGGCCCAATGCATTATATTAAGAAAGGGCTCAATAAAAAATGGCATCCCCTGGCAGGATTATATGCGTTTGCATTAATGATTCTGGTTATTACGGATGCCTGTTTTGTGCAAGCTAATACGATGGCGGCGGTCATTCACTATACGTTTGACATCCCAACAAGGCGTCATTGGGGGATTTATTGTCATCGTAGGCGCGTTGGTTATTTTAAAAGGACTCGCCAGTCTTGGTAAATTCTGTACGATTGCACTTCCACCGATCACCATTGCCTATTTCATTGGTGCCGCTGGTGTAGTGGTATTGAATATCGAGGCTATCCCACAGGTTATAAAAAGTATTTTCTATTATGCCTTTGCCCCTGCGCCAGCAGCCGGTGGCTTTGTCGGGTCAACCATCATGATGGCCATCAGTAAAGGAGCCAGTCGCGGAATATTCACTAACGAAGCTGGCATGGGTACCTCGGCCACAGTACATGCTACTGCCAACGTGGATTACGCTTTCCGTCAGGGAATGTGGGGGGCAGTGGAAGTTTTTTTTGTCTCAATGATTACCTGTAACTTTACTGCATTTGCTGTACTTGCTTCTGGTATGTGGACAGACGCCAGCTATCAAGGTATTCAGATTATCTTTGCCGCCTTAAAAGAAACATGGCATCCGATTATTGTTCAGGTTCTCTGTCTCGGTGTGGCGTTGATTCTGTTTACTTCTTATCTTGGTTCATATATTAAATTTCGCACTTCAATAAACTATATCTTTGGCGATAAGCTAGAACGCATCATTAAATGGGTATATTTTTTGCCGCCACTGATTGCCGTTAATATGGAAATCCCGGTAATCTGGTTAATGGCTGATATTGCTGTCGGTTTTCTGGTTATCCCCAACGTAATTGCTCTGTTCTTGCTGCGTAAAGAATTTATTAGCGAATTCAATTTATTCAGAACGCGTACACAGCGGGACACTAATTCTGTAAAAACAACGCAAATCACGCACGTAAATATGTCGAAGAGTGAAGGGAAAGAATAGTCACCATCGCGGCCAGAACAGGTAAGATGGTCAGAAGAGTAACAAAGCGCCCACTTTCCGGGCGCTTCGCACAGGCATGGTTAACTTGCTTTACGCACCTGCGGGAGATCGAACGCTTTACGCAGCGCGCGCACAAACGCTTTATCATGACAGATCGTTTTACCGGGGCTATCGGAAAGTTTAGCCACCGGCTTTCCGTTACATTCCACGAGTTTAATCACGATATTGAGCGGTTTTACCTGAGGGATATCACAGGTCAGTCGGGTACCGATGCCGAAGCTTAGCTGCACGCGAGAGGCGAAATGGCGATAGAGCTCGACCGCCTTTGGCAGATCAAGGTTATCTGAAAAGACCAGCGTTTTTGTCAGCGGATCAATCCCCAGCTTTTCATAATGGGCAATCGCCTTTTCGCCCCATGCGACAGGGTCTCCTGAGTCGTGGCGTAACCCCTGATAACGGCTGGCGAATTCAATGCCGAAATCGCGTAAAAACGCATCCATTGTAATGCAATCTGTCAATGCGATACCAAGCTGGTCCGGATATTCGTTAAGCCAGGCGGCCAACGCGGCACGCTGGCTGGTCGCCAGGTCCGGACTAATTTGTTGATGCGCCTGGAACCATTCGTGCGCCTGAGTACCCATCGGCGTAAGCGCCAGGCGACGCGCGAGATCATAGTTGCTGGTGCCGACGAACCATGACTCCTGCTGGAGACGTTTAACTATCGCCTGCTGCACTTCACGAGAGAAACGACGGCGGGTGCCGAAGTCCATCAGGTGGAAGCGGGACATATCGAGATTGGCGGTTAACGCAGTGAAATCAACCAGCTTACTTTCCAGCGCGTCGAGCGCCTGATCAACGTCCGCGTTTGGCGAGCGGTAGTGATGAACCAGCTCACTGATCACGGCCAGCAGCGGCACTTCCCACATAATGACTTCACGCCACGGGCCGGTTAAGCGAATATTCAGCTTGCCGTTATCGTTGGTGACACAGACTTGAGCTGGGTTATAGCGAAACTCGCGTAACCAGTTCAGATAATCCGGTTTAAAAAAGGGCAGGTCGGAGAGCCACTGGAACTCGTCCTCCTGGAGGCGCAGGTGCTGCATCGCGTCCACCTGCTCGCGAATAGCATCGGCATAAATACCCAGCAGGTCGTCGCCACGGCAACGAAACTCAGCCGCTACCTGCACATCATAGTAGTGATGAAAAACGGCTTGCTGCATATGCAACTTATAAGCATCTGTATCCAGCAACGAGTGCAGAACAGGAGAAGCGAATTGTGTCATAGGTGCGCTGTTGCGTCCTCTCACGGGAGCGTTTAGTACAATAAACAACTAAGAAAACCGCTGGAGTATACCTTGTTTAGCGATTTATTGAACCCCGATCACACCATAAGCTGTCTTTAGGGTCGAGCGCATTTCGTGCCCCATGTTATAAAAATGTAGCAAATAGGCCGTTTGTGCCTGAAAAGATGAACATTCTGCGTAGCGCGATTTGCGCAACAGGAATAGACTGGAGTCGACACTCTACACAAAGATGCGAAAGGTTTTTTATGACACAACAGCCACAAGCCAAATACCGCCATGACTATCGCGCGCCGGATTACCAGATTACTGATATTGACTTGACCTTTGACCTCGATGCCGAAAAAACCGTGGTCACCGCAATAAGCCAGGCTGTTCGTCATGGCGCGCCTGATGCGCCTCTTCGCCTTGATGGGGAAGATTTAACGCTGGTATCTATCCACGTCAACGATGCGCCGTGGACAGCATATAAGGAAGAAGAGGGCGCGCTTATCATCAGCGACCTGCCAGAGCGTTTTACGTTACGCATTGTCAACGAGATAAGTCCGGCGGCGAATACGGCGCTGGAAGGATTGTACCAGTCCGGCGATGCGCTCTGTACCCAGTGTGAAGCGGAGGGCTTCCGCCATATTACCTGGTATCTTGACCGCCCGGACGTACTGGCGCGATTTACCACCAAAATTATTGCCGATAAAAGCAAATATCCGTTCCTGCTTTCCAATGGCAACCGTGTTGCGCAGGGTGAACTGGAGAATGGCCGTCACTGGGTTCAGTGGCAAGATCCGTTCCCGAAACCGTGTTATCTGTTTGCGCTGGTGGCCGGTGATTTTGACGTGCTGCGCGATACCTTTACCACCCGCTCCGGGCGTGACGTCGCGTTAGAACTGTACGTTGACCGTGGCAATCTGGATCGCGCGCCGTGGGCAATGACCTCGCTGAAAAATTCCATGAAATGGGATGAAACGCGTTTTGGGCTCGAATATGACCTCGACATCTATATGATTGTCGCGGTGGATTTCTTTAATATGGGCGCGATGGAGAATAAAGGTCTTAATATCTTTAACTCCAAATACGTGCTGGCGCGAACCGATACCGCGACGGATAAAGATTATCTCGATATTGAGCGCGTGATAGGTCATGAGTATTTCCACAACTGGACCGGCAACCGCGTCACCTGCCGCGACTGGTTCCAGTTGAGCCTGAAAGAGGGGCTAACCGTGTTCCGCGATCAGGAGTTTAGCTCTGATTTGGGGTCACGCGCGGTGAACCGCATCAGTAACGTGCGTACCATGCGCGGTTTACAATTCGCGGAAGACGCCAGCCCGATGGCGCATCCTATCCGCCCGGATAAAGTAATCGAAATGAATAACTTCTACACCCTCACCGTTTATGAAAAGGGTGCGGAAGTCATTCGCATGATCCACACGTTGCTGGGTGAGGAAAATTTCCAGAAGGGGATGCAGCTTTATTTTGAGCGCCATGACGGCAGCGCAGCGACGTGTGATGACTTCGTACAGGCGATGGAAGATGCTTCTAATGTCGATTTGTCCCATTTCCGCCGCTGGTACAGTCAGTCCGGCACGCCGATTGTAACGGTAAAAGATGATTATAATCCGGAAACCGAGCAGTACACGTTGACCATCAGCCAGCGCACTCCGGCGACGGCGGATCAGGCGGAGAAGCAGCCGCTGCATATTCCATTCGCCATCGAACTGTACGATAACGAAGGCAACGTCATTCCGTTGCAAAAAGGCGGTCACCCGGTCAATGCCGTGCTGAACGTCACGCAGGCGGAGCAGACATTTACCTTCGATAATGTTTACTTCCAACCTGTTCCGGCCTTGCTGTGCGAGTTTTCAGCGCCGGTGAAACTGGAATATAAATGGAGCGATCAGCAGTTGACGTTCCTGATGCGCCATGCGCGCAATGATTTCTCCCGTTGGGATGCGGCGCAAAGTCTGCTGGCCACATACATTAAACTGAATGTGGCGCGTCATCAGCAGGGGCAACCGCTATCGCTTCCGGTGCATGTCGCTGATGCGTTCCGCGCAGTACTGTTGGATGAGAAAATCGATCCGGCGTTGGCCGCAGAAATTTTAACGCTGCCTTCGGCCAATGAAATTGCGGAGCTGTTTGAGGTCATTGACCCGATCGCCATTGCGCAAGTTCGTGAAGCGCTAACGCGTACGCTGGCGGCAGAACTGGCGGATGAGTTCCTGGCTATCTATAACGCCAATCATCTGGATGAGTATCGTGTTGATCACGGCGATATCGGTAAGCGCACGCTGCGCAATGCTTGCCTGCGCTTCCTGGCGTTTGGCGAGACGGAGCTGGCTAATACGCTGGTCAGCAAACAGTATCGCGACGCCAATAATATGACCGATGCGCTGGCGGCCCTGTCTGCTGCGGTGGCGGCGCAGTTGCCGTGCCGCGATACGCTGATGCAGGAGTATGACGATAAGTGGCATCAGGACGGCCTGGTGATGGATAAATGGTTTATCCTGCAATCCACAAGCCCGGCGGAAAATGTACTGGAAACCGTACGCGGCCTGCTCAAACACCGTTCTTTCAGTATGAGCAACCCGAACCGCATCCGTTCATTAATTGGCGCGTTTGCTGGCAGCAACCCGGCGGCGTTCCATGCGCAAGACGGTAGCGGATACCAGTTCCTGGTCGAGATGCTGACCGATCTGAATAGCCGTAACCCGCAGGTAGCATCTCGCCTCATTGAACCGCTGATTCGTCTGAAACGTTATGATGATAAGCGTCAGGAGAAAATGCGCGCGGCGCTGGAGCAGTTAAAAGGACTGGAGAATCTTTCCGGCGATCTGTACGAGAAGATAACTAAAGCGTTAGCCTGACAGTATCCGTTATAAAGAGGTAAGACATGCCCGGTAAGCGTTAGCGCTGCCGGGTATTTTTTTGCCGGACGATGACGCTCGCTGGCGAAACGTGAAGTGAGAATGAAGGAAAACGATTGCTATTTATTGCCGTAGGTCAATTCCCTTTTGCCTTGTTATCGCCCATAATACGCCCCCGGTTTGCACACCGGGAATCCAGGAGAGTTCATGTACTATCCCTTCGTTCGTAAAGCCCTTTTCCAGCTCGATCCAGAGCGCGCTCATGAATTTACATTTCAACAATTACGCCGCATTACAGGTACGCCGCTGGAAGCGCTGGTGCGCCAGAAAGTACCGACAAAGCCGGTTACCTGCATGGGACTTACCTTTAAAAATCCACTGGGGTTGGCTGCCGGTCTGGATAAAGACGGGGAGTGCATCGACGCGTTAGGCGCGATGGGGTTTGGCTCCCTGGAAATCGGCACCGTGACGCCGCGCCCACAGCCGGGTAACGATAAGCCGCGTCTTTTTCGTCTGGTGGATGCTGAAGGTCTGATCAATCGGATGGGCTTTAATAATCTGGGCGTCGATAACCTGGTCGAGAATGTTAAAAAAGCCCATTTTGATGGTATTCTGGGAATTAACATCGGTAAAAATAAAGATACGCCTGTCGAAAATGGCAAAGATGACTACCTGATTTGTATGGAAAAAGTCTATGCTTATGCGGGTTATATCGCCATTAATATTTCTTCGCCGAATACGCCAGGGCTACGTACGCTCCAGTATGGCGATGCGCTGGACGATCTGTTAACTGCCATTAAAAATAAGCAAAACGATCTTCAGGCGATCCATCATAAATATGTGCCGGTAGCAGTAAAGATCGCGCCGGATCTTTGTGAAGAGGAATTGATCCAGGTTGCCGATAGCCTGCTTCGTCATAATATTGATGGGGTGATTGCGACAAATACCACCCTCGATCGTTCGCTGGTACAAGGAATGAAAAATTGCCAGCAAACGGGGGGATTAAGTGGCCGGCCATTACAATTAAAAAGCACAGAAATTATTCGCCGTTTATCCCAGGAGTTAAAAGGACAATTGCCTATTATCGGCGTCGGCGGCATTGACTCAGTTATCGCCGCGCGCGAGAAGATAGCGGCAGGAGCTACGCTGGTACAAATTTATTCCGGCTTTATTTTTAAAGGCCCGCCATTGATTAAAGAAATCGTAACGCATATCTAAACTTTACCCTTTATCAGACAACCAGGGCTTTATTTCCGGCGCTGGTTGTTTTATATTTCTCCACTGTTGCTTATTTAGACATTTTAGGCTTTTATTATTGGGGTAATAAACGAAGCGGCGAAAGGACAATGCTGTTACGAGTTGCTTAAAAGCGGGAGAGAGGTAATGCGAATTAAACCTGACGATAACTGGCGCTGGTATTATGATGAAGAGCACGATCGTATGATGCTCGATCTCGCCAATGGTATGCTTTTTCGCTCGCGCTTCTCTCGTAAAATGCTTACGCCGGACGCGTTTTGCCCGACCGGTTTTTGTGTGGATGATGCCGCGCTCTATTTTTCCTTTGAAGAAAAATGCCGGGATTTCGAATTAACCAAAGAGCAACGCGCGGAGTTGGTGTTGAATGCGCTGGTGGCGATTCGCTATCTCAAACCGCAGATGCCAAAAAGCTGGCATTTTGTGGCGCATGGCGAAATGTGGACCCCGGGAACGGGCGATGCCGCAAGCGTCTGGTTAAGCGATACGGCGGAACAGGTTAATTTGCTGGTCGTTGAGCCGGGAGAAAATGCCGCGTTGTGTCTGCTGGCCCAGCCGGGCGTGGTGATAGCAGGCCGAACCATGCAGCTTGGCGATGCGATTAAAATTATGAACGACAGGCTGAAACCGCAGGTTCACTGTCACAGTTTCAGCCTTGAACAAGCGGTTTAATTTTCCAGTCGTAACGCGGTCTTAGGCACGCAGCTACAGCTCAGAATCGTACCATCGTCACCCATAGCCGATTTTTTCAGCGGACTTACTTCGCCTTCCAGCAAACGTATCCGGCAGCAACCACAGATACCAGCCCGGCAAGAATACGGAATACGAATTCCCTGATTCTCCAACTGTTCCAGTAGTACCTGTTGATTATTCCCGCAGAAGGTTTGCCCCTGCCAGTCGATGGTTACACTCGCGTCCAGGTGTTTCTCTGGCGTAACGCTGTCGTCGACCGTTGTGGCGCCATAAGCTTTTGCCGGGGCTGTCGCCAGAATCTCCACTTCATCGCCGACGCGAATAACGCCGCTATTGCGGGCAATCAGATTCTGACCGAAATCCACATCGCCATTGTCCTGGGCGGTACGAAAAGCTTGCAGTGTCGCCAGCGGTTCTCCGGAAGGATGTTTTTGCCCCTTTTCAGGGCTGACGGTTGTAAAAATACAGCGGCTACAGGGCTTCACGACGTCAAAAATCACATCGCCAATGCGAAGCACTTTCCAGCTATCTTCCTCCCAGGCCGCTACGCCGGAAACCACTAAGTTTGGGCGAAATTGTTCCATTTGTACGCCTGCCGGACAACGCTGTTGCAGATCGCGCAGCGAGGCTTCGTTGGTCAATAAATACGGGTAGCCATCGGCAAATCCCAGCGGCACCGCGTTATGCCGTTTAACCCGGCGCGTCAACTGCGGCCCAACCCAGCGCAACTGGACATCGCGGGAGAAAAAGCCGCTCAACCATTGATTAATCGCCGTCGGGGCGACGCGAGCGGTAAAATGGTTTCCCCAGACCTCGGTCGGCGCATCCTGCGGGGTGAAATCCGTAAAGCGAACCAGCGCGCTACTGCCGTCTGGCGCGGTCAAATGAAGGCCGTCGTGTAAGGGGGAGGGGGTAAAACGTACCATTTGTGGAAACTGGCGGGCGGTGATAAATGTGCCGTCAGGCTCGGTTATCATGAAGATGCGATCAAAAGCCAGGCCGCTGATATCTGCCAGCGCATGAGTCAGACCAATGCCGCGCATGGATTTGACCGGATGAATAAAGAGCCGTGATAACGTCGCCACCGTACAGTCCCTCAAATGAAAATAAGCCTTCAACTTTATGACATGGGCGTGAGATTAGCTATAATGCGCAACAATTTTCTTAGCGTAAAAGTGACAATATGAATTCTCTGTTTGCCAGTACGGCCCGCGGGCTGGAAGAGCTGTTAAAAACTGAACTGGAAAAACTGGGCGCCGTAGGGTGTCAGGTTGTTCAGGGTGGGGTCCATTTTCAGGGCGACACGCGGCTTATTTACCAGAGCCTGATGTGGAGCCGCCTGGCCTCGCGTATTATCCTGCCGATGGGTGAGTGCAAGGTCTACAGCGATCTCGATCTTTACCTCGGCGTTCAGGCGATAAACTGGACAGAGATTTTTAATCCTGGCGCGACGTTTGCGGTGCATTTCAGCGGCCTGAACGACACCATCCGTAATAGTCAGTATGGCGCGATGAAAGTTAAAGACGCGATTGTCGATGCGTTTACGCGGAAAAATCTTCCGCGTCCAAATGTGGACCGCGAATCGCCGGACCTCCGTATTAACGTCTGGCTGAATAAAGAAACTGCCAGCATTGCGCTGGATCTCAGTGGTGATGGCCTGCACCTGCGCGGTTATCGCGATCGCACCGGGCTGGCGCCAATTAAAGAGACGCTGGCGGCAGCGATTGTTATGCGTTCCGGCTGGCAACCCGGTACGCCGCTGCTCGACCCTATGTGTGGTTCGGGGACACTGTTGATTGAGGCCGCGATGTGGACGACCGATCGCGCGCCGGGACTGCACCGTGGTCACTGGGGATTTAGCGGCTGGGCGCAGCATGACGAGACTATCTGGCAGGAAGTGAAAGCCGAAGCGCAGACCCGGGCGCGTAAGGGGCTGGCGGAGTATTCCTCTCATTTCTACGGTTCCGACAGCGATGCGCGCGTCATTGAGCGGGCGCGCAGCAACGCCCGTCGCGCCGGTATCGGGGAGCTTATCACCTTTGAAGTGAAAGATGTGGCGCAACTGAGTAATCCATTGCCGAAAGGCCCGTATGGTACGGTGATCAGTAACCCGCCTTACGGCGAACGTCTGGACAGCGAACCGGCGCTGATTGCGTTGCACAGCCTGCTGGGCCGTACCATGAAAAATCAGTTTGGCGGCTGGAACCTGTCGCTGTTCAGCGCTTCGCCCGATTTGCTGGGCAGCCTGCAATTACGTGCCGACAAACAGTTTAAAGCCAAGAATGGCCCGCTGGACTGTGTGCAGAAAAACTATCATATTGCGGAAACCGCGGCGGACAGTAAACCGGCGACGGTGGCGGAAGATTACGCTAATCGCCTGCGTAAAAATCTTAAAAAGCTGGAGAAATGGGCGCGCCAGGAAGGGATTGAATGCTATCGCTTGTATGATGCCGACCTGCCGGAATATAACGTGGCGGTAGACCGTTACGGCGACTGGGCGGTGATTCAGGAATATGCGCCGCCGAAAACGGTGGATGCGCAAAAAGCGCGGCAACGTCTGTTCGATATTATTGCGGCAACTTTGTCAGTGCTCGGTATTCCGCCGAATAAACTGGTGTTAAAAACCCGTGAACGGCAAAAAGGAAAAAACCAGTATCAGAAAATGAGCGAGAAGGGCGAGTTCCTTGAGGTCAGCGAATATAATGCGCGCTTATGGGTAAATCTGACGGATTATCTCGACACCGGTCTGTTCCTCGATCACCGTATTGCCCGCAGAATGCTGGGAGAAATGAGCAAAGGCAAAGATTTCCTGAATCTCTTTTCTTATACCGGCAGCGCCAGCGTACATGCGGGTCTGGGCGGCGCGCGCAGCACCACAACGGTGGATATGTCCCGTACCTATCTGGAGTGGGCCGAACGTAATTTGCGTCTGAACGGACTGAGCGGCCGCGCGCATCGCCTGATTCAGGCCGACTGCCTGGGCTGGCTGCGCGAGGCGAATGAACAGTTCGATTTGATCTTTATCGATCCGCCGACGTTCTCTAACTCAAAACGTATGGAAGAGTCGTTTGATGTTCAGCGCGATCATGTCGCGTTAATGAAAGATTTAAAACGCCTGCTGCGTAAAGGCGGCACCATCATGTTCTCAAATAATAAGCGCGGATTCCGTATGGATCTGGAAGGGTTGGCTGAGCTGGGGCTTACCGCACAAGAAATTACGCAAAAAACGCTTTCCCCGGATTTTGCCCGTAACCGTCAGATTCATAACTGCTGGCTGATCCGCGCCGCCTGAAAGGAAAAGTAAATGTCATTAATCAGTATGCATGGCGCATGGCTGTCGTTCAGCGACGCGCCGCTTCTCGATAACGCAGAGTTGCATATCGAAGATAACGAACGCGTCTGTCTGGTGGGGCGTAACGGCGCCGGGAAATCCACCTTGATGAAGATTCTTAACCGCGAACAGGGTCTGGACGATGGGCGTATTATTTATGAGCAGGATCTGATCGTCGCGCGTCTGCAACAGGACCCGCCCCGTAATATTGCGGGCAGCGTCTATGACTTTGTCGCCGAAGGTATCGAAGAACAAGCGGAATACCTCAAGCGCTATCATGAGATTTCCCGTCTGGTGATGACCGATCCCAGCGAGAAAAACCTCAATGAAATGGCGCGCGTACAGGAACAGCTCGATCATCATAATCTGTGGCAGCTGGAAAACCGTATTAATGAAGTGCTGGCGCAGCTTGGACTCGATCCTAACGCCGCGCTGTCGTCGCTCTCCGGCGGCTGGCTGCGTAAAGCCGCGCTGGGTCGGGCGCTGGTCAGCAATCCGCGCGTATTGTTACTGGATGAACCGACTAACCATCTGGATATCGAAACTATCGACTGGCTGGAAGGGTTTCTGAAAACCTTTAACGGAACGATTATTTTTATCTCTCACGATCGTTCGTTTATTCGCAATATGGCGACCCGCATTGTCGATCTCGATCGTGGCAAACTGGTCACCTATCCGGGAAATTACGATCAATACCTGCTGGAGAAAGAAGAAGCGCTGCGCGTAGAAGAGTTACAAAACGCGGAATTTGATCGCAAACTGGCGCAGGAAGAAGTCTGGATTCGCCAGGGGATCAAGGCGCGCCGCACCCGTAATGAAGGGCGCGTGCGGGCGTTAAAAGCGATGCGTCGTGAACGCAGCGAGCGCCGGGAAGTGATGGGCACGGCGAAGATGCAGGTCGAAGAGGCGACGCGCTCCGGTAAAATCGTTTTTGAGATGGAAAACGTCGATTACCAGGTAGAAGGAAAACAACTGGTAAAAGATTTCTCCGCTCAGGTACAGCGCGGTGACAAGATTGCGTTAATTGGCCCGAACGGCTGCGGTAAAACCACGCTACTGAAACTGATGCTGGGACAGCTTCAGGCTGACAGCGGGCGTATCCACGTAGGAACGAAGCTGGAAGTCGCCTACTTCGATCAGCATCGCGCCGAACTGGACCCGGAAAAAACCGTGATGGATAACCTGGCGGAAGGCAAGCAGGAGGTGATGGTAAACGGTAAGCCGCGCCATGTACTGGGCTATTTGCAGGACTTCCTGTTTCACCCCAAACGGGCGATGACACCCGTCCGCGCGCTTTCCGGCGGCGAACGTAACCGTCTGCTGCTGGCACGACTGTTCCTCAAGCCGAGCAATCTTTTAATTCTCGATGAACCAACGAACGATCTTGACGTCGAAACGCTGGAACTATTAGAAGAATTAATTGATGGCTATCAGGGCACGGTACTACTGGTCAGCCACGATCGGCAATTTGTCGATAATACCGTGACGGAATGCTGGATTTTCGAGGGCGGCGGCAAAATCGGACGTTATATCGGCGGCTACCATGATGCGCGCGCGCAGCAAGAGCAGCATCTGGCGACGAAACAGCCGATGGCGAAAAAAAATGAGGAAGTTATTGCCCCTAAAGCAGAAATTGTAAAACGTGGCAGTAGCAAACTAAGCTATAAACTGCAGCGCGAGCTGGAGCAGTTACCCGGTCAGCTTGAAGACCTGGAAGCGAAGCTGGAAGCGCTACAGGCGCAGGTTGCGGATGCGGCCTTTTTTAGCCAACCCCATGAGCAAACGCAAAAAGTTCTGGCCGATTTAAGTCAGGCGGAGCAAGAACTTGAGCAAGCCTTCGAACGTTGGGAGTATCTTGAAGGCCTGAAAAACGGGGCATAACGAAAGGAGCGCCTATGTGTGAACATCACCATGCTGCGAAGCACATATTGTGCCCGCAATGCGACATGCTGGTGGCTTTACCCCGCCTCTCGCATGGGCAAAAAGCAGCATGTCCACGATGCGGCGCAACGTTAACGACCGAGTGGGACGCGCCCCGGCAGCGTCCTACCGCCTATGCGTTAGCGGCACTATTTATGTTGCTGCTTTCTAACCTTTTTCCCTTCGTGAATATGAATGTCGCGGGCGTCACCAGCGAAGTCACGCTTCTGGAAATCCCCGGCGTCATGTTTTCTGAAGATTACGCCAGCCTCGGCACGTTCTTTTTATTATTTGTCCAACTGGTGCCGGCATTTTGCCTGGTGACCATTCTATTACTTGTCAACCGCGCCAGTCTGCCGTTGTCGGTAAAAAAAACGCTGGCAAGGATCTTTTTCCTCCTCAAATCGTGGGGAATGGCGGAAATATTTCTCGCCGGGGTGTTGGTCAGTTTTGTTAAGCTGATGGCCTACGGCGATATCGGCATCGGCAGCAGTTTTATTCCCTGGTGCTTATTTTGTCTCGTTCAACTGCGGGCGTTCCAGTGTGTCGATCGCCGCTGGTTGTGGGATGATATCGCCCCGCAGCCTGCACTGGCGCAGCCGTTAACGCCGGGGATTACCGGTATCCGGCAGTCTTTGCGTTCTTGCGCCTGCTGTACGGCGATCCTGCCTGCGGAGAGTCTCGTCTGTCCGCGTTGCCATACGAAAGGCTATGTCCGGCGTAAAAACAGTTTGCAGTGGACGCTGGCGTTATTATTTACCTCGATCATGCTTTATCTGCCCGCCAATATTTTGCCGATTATGATTACCGACTTACTGGGCTCGAAAATGCCGTCGACCATTCTGGCTGGCGTGATTTTGCTGTGGAGCGAGGGGTCTTATCCGGTGGCGGCGGTTATCTTTCTCGCCAGTATTATGGTGCCGACGCTAAAAATGATCGCCATTGCCTGGCTTTGTTGGGATGCGAAAGGCCACGGTAAGCGCGACAGTGAACGGATGCATTTTATTTATGAAGTAGTGGAGTTTGTGGGGCGCTGGTCAATGATTGATGTCTTTGTCATTGCCGTACTCTCTGCGCTGGTGCGTATGGGAGGGTTAATGAATATTTATCCTGCGATGGGTGCGTTGATGTTTGCTTTAGTCGTCATAATGACAATGTTTTCTGCGATGACCTTTGATCCGCGTCTGTCGTGGGATCGTGAATACGAACCAGGCCATGAGGAGTCCTGATAGCATGGAACCTAAAAAAGGGGAAGCCAAAGTACAAAAGGTGAAAAATTGGTCGCCTGTCTGGATATTCCCGATTGTTACTGCGCTTATCGGAGCCTGGATTCTGTTTTATCACTACAGCCACCAGGGACCGGAAGTGACCTTAATTACCACCAATGCGGAAGGCATTGAAGGCGGAAAAACGACGATCAAAAGTCGCAGCGTGGATGTCGGCGTGGTTGAAAGCGCGACGCTGACTGACGATCTGACCCATGTACAAATCAAAGCACGGCTTCATTCCGGTATGGAGAAGTTGCTGCATAAAGACTCGGTATTTTGGGTCGTAAAACCGCAGGTGGGGCGTGAAGGCATCAGCGGGCTTGGGACGTTGTTATCAGGCGCGTATATTGAACTACAACCAGGAAGTAAGGGCAGTCAGCCGGAAAGCTATCAGCTTCTTGACTCACCGCCGTTGGCGCCGCCCGATGCCAAAGGTATTCGTGTGATTCTGGACAGCAAAAAGGCCGGTCAGCTCAGTCCTGGCGATCCCGTTCTGTTCCGGGGCTATCGGGTAGGATCCGTTGAAACCAGCTCTTTCGATCCGCAAAAACGGACAATGAGTTATCAGTTGTTCATTAAGGCGCCAAACGATCGATTGGTTACCAGTAATGTCCGATTCTGGAAAGATAGCGGTATCGCTGTGGATCTGACATCGGCGGGAATGCGCGTGGAAATGGGATCGTTGACGACATTGTTTGGCGGCGGCGTGAGTTTTGATGTGCCGGAAGGACTTGAGCAGGGGCAACCCGTCGCCGAAAAAACGGCGTTTAATCTCTACGACGATCAAAAAAGTATTCAGGATTCGCTGTACACCGATCATATCGATTACCTGATGTTCTTTAAAGATTCGGTGCGCGGATTACAACCTGGCGCGCCGCTGGAGTTCCGCGGTATTCGTCTGGGGACGGTAAGCAAAGTGCCTTTCTTTGCGTCTAAAATGCGCCAGGTATTTAACGATGATTACCGTATTCCTGTGCTGGTGCGCATTGAACCGGAGCGTCTGAAAGCGCAACTGGGAGAAAATGCGGATGTTGCCGCGCATTTGGCGGAGCTGCTTAAGCGCGGTCTGCGTGCATCGCTCAAAACCGGTAATCTGGTGACCGGGGCGCTGTATGTCGATCTGGACTTTTATCCTAAGGAGCCGCCGATTACCGGGCTACGCGAATTTGATGGTTATGAAATTATTCCCACCGTCAGCAGCGGCCTGGCGCAAATTCAACAGCGACTGGTGGAAACGTTGGATAAGATCAACAACCTGCCGCTGAATCCGATGATCGAACAAGCGACCAATACGCTGTCTGAAAGCCAGCGTACTATGCGTCGGCTGCAAACCACGCTGGATAATATGAACAAGATTACCTCCAGTCAGTCGATGCAGCAGCTTCCGGCGGATATGCAAACGACGTTACGCGAACTTAACCGCAGTATGCAAGGCTTCCAGCCTGGATCGGCGGCGTATAACAAAATGGTGGCGGATATGCAGCGTCTCGATCAGGTGCTTCGTGAGTTACAACCGGTGTTGAAAACTCTGAACGAGAAGAGCAACGCGCTGGTATTTGAAGCGAAGGATAAAAAAGATCCTGAGCCTAAGAGGGCGAAACAATGAAAAAATGGCTAGTCGTGATAATGGCGTTCTGGCTGGCGTCATGTAGCTCCGGCGGAGAGAATAAAAGCTATTATCAGCTCCCGATAGCGCAAAGCGGTGTGCAAAGCACCGCAAGCCAGGGCAACCGTCTCTTATGGGTAGAGCAGGTTTCCGTACCTGACTATCTGGCAGGTAACGGCGTGGTGTATCAAACCAGTGATGTCCAGTATGTGATTGCCAATAACAATCTGTGGGCCAGCCCGCTGGACCAGCAATTACGTAACACGCTGGTGGCGAATCTTAGCGCCCGGCTTCCTGGCTGGGTCGTCGCTTCCCAGCCGTTGGGAACCACCCAGGATACGTTGAACGTTACCGTAACCGGATTCCATGGACGTTACGATGGTAAGGTTATCGTCAGCGGGGAGTGGCTATTAAACCACAACGGACAACTGATTAAGCGGCCTTTCCATATCGAAGCCAGCCAGCAGAAAGATGGCTATGATGAGATGGTCAAAGTACTGGCAAGCGCATGGAGTCAGGAAGCAGCCGCTATCGCAGATGAGATAAAGCGCCTTCCCTGAGATAAAAGTAATGTAAATTTAACCGCTTCAGGTCGTGCGCCTGAGGCGGTTTTTTTTATTTTTGACGCCGGAAAAATAGTTGTTATGGCTCACATTTTTTGTACAAATGATTTACCGTATAGCTCACAAATATGACATTGGTGTGAATTTTGCGCATTGACGGGCGATCCATTTAGAGGTATTCGTGTAGTGTGATTGCACATTTTGTAATCACTGTTTTCTTTTCCACCAGATACAAATATGAGGGAAACGAGGCATGAAGAGACAAAAACGAGATCGCCTGGAACGGGCACATCAACGTGGATATCAGGCCGGCATCGCCGGACGATCAAAAGAAATGTGTCCCTATCAGACGCTGAATCAACGGTCATACTGGTTGGGAGGTTGGCGACAAGCCATGGAGGACAGGGCGGTAATGGCCTGATTCTGTCTCTTTAGAAAAAAGAAACCTCCGCAGTGCGGAGGTTTCGCCTTTATTGGCTTTGCAAGCATGATACCGATAGCGCGGAATATCAATTCAACACTTAGAACGCGGAAGTATCCTGGAACAAACCGACTTTCAAATCGTGTGCGGTATAGATTAGACGACCATCCACCAGAACCTCACCGTCCGCCAGGCCCATGATCAGGCGACGGTTTACGATACGTTTGAAATGAATGCGATAGGTGACTTTCCTGGCTGTCGGCAGAACCTGGCCGGTAAATTTCACTTCGCCCACGCCCAGAGCGCGGCCTTTGCCTTCGCCGCCCAACCAGCCCAGGTAGAATCCCACCAATTGCCACATAGCATCCAGACCCAGACAACCGGGCATCACCGGATCGCCGATAAAGTGGCATCCGAAGAACCATAGGTCCGGATTGATATCCAGCTCGGCTTCGACATAGCCTTTGTCGAAATTGCCGCCCGTTTCGGTCATCTTAACGACGCGGTCCATCATCAGCATGTTCGGCGCAGGGAGTTGCGGCCCTTTAGCGCCAAACAGTTCACCACGACCAGAGGCAAGAAGGTCTTCTTTTGTATAGGATTCGCGTTTATCTACCATGTTTTATGTAAACCTTATTTTATTGAAGCACGCAGGATAGCTAACACGTGTACGCTGAACAAGTCCGATCAGTTCGGAATAAAAGCGTTCAGCCAACGTAATGGCCACGGGAAACGATGACGGCCTTCCTGTTGCGTCGCCTGCGCGATACGCTCCTGGATAGTCTGCATCAACGTCGTTTGACCTTCGCCATCCCACACCAGATTTAACAGTAGCGGTAAGGCGTCGGTCACGTCGTCTACCGCCCAGATAGTGAACTTCTCTTCTTTAACCGCTTGCAGCAGTTCAGATTTAAGACTGAGATGGCGGACATTGGCGGCAGGGATAATCACGCCCTGTTTACCGTTTAATTCCCGCTGCTCGCAGATGGCGAAGAAACCTTCAATTTTTTCGTTTAGCCCACCCACCGGTTGCGCGCGACCAAACTGATCGACCGAGCCGGTAATCGCAATGTTTTGATTCACTGGCACATTGGCCAGCGCGCTGATGAGCGCACATAATTCCGCCATAGAGGCGCTATCGCCATCCACTTCGCTGTAGGACTGCTCAAAGGTTAACGAGGCAGAGAAGGGAATTTGTTGCTCCAGCTGCAACTCCGACATCAGGAAGGCCTGCATAATCATCATTCCCTTAGCGTGGATATTTCCGCCAAGTTCGGCCTTGCGCTCAATATCGTTAAATTCGCCATCGCCGATATGTACAACACAGCTAATTCGCGACGGTTCGCCAAAGGCGCGTGGATGTCCGGGAAACTCAATGACGGAAAGCGCATTGATTTGTCCAACACGTTCGCCTTCGGTTTCAATCAGGATCTGCTCTTGCAGAATCTCATCCTGCATCCGCTCCGCCAGAAAGCCTTCTCGCCATTCGCGTCGGGCAAGCATCAGGCTGAGCGCTTCTGCGCC
This sequence comes from Salmonella sp. 741265050_HSA, assembly GCF_046569445.1. Lineage (NCBI taxonomy): Bacteria > Pseudomonadati > Pseudomonadota > Gammaproteobacteria > Enterobacterales > Enterobacteriaceae > Salmonella > Salmonella sp. 741265050_HSA. The sequence goes on from NZ_JBKFSV010000001.1 coordinate 86,208, forward strand.
GCAGGTATCGCCTTCGCATAAAGGCGACGCCTCCTTAAACTGGCGGGCTATCCACAGTGGGCAAAGAGGCAGCGTATCCTGTTCGCCGGTATAGCGCACAGCCTCGCGTATCAGGACGGGCCAGGCGTCCGGCGCCGGAGGGGGCAAATTATCGCGTAAAGCGATACGCGTCACCCATTGACACCACAGGGTCATAGCTTCTGCGTCCGCTATCTGTAAATTGTCTTCAAATTCACTGTAGATAGCCTGTTCCGCGAGCTCCGGTTCCATCTCCTGAAAATCAGCCAGTGATTCACGTTCGCCAACCAGAATCACCTTCAGTTTGAGCGGCATTGATGGCACGGAGACCGGTAATGGACGCGACTCGTCAAAGGCCACCCAGTCAAAACGCTCGCGGCTAACGATGGCTTTCAGACGCATCCACAGTAACGGCTGCGCCAGAAGGGTTCGTAAGGAAATAATCAGCACGCCGCCGTTCGCCTGATGAACCAGTCCCGGCTGCAGGGTAATGTCGCCGTTATACTGCCGCAGGCAACCAAAGAGCTGTTCGGCTTCGACCCAGTCCGCGCTGACGACTTGTGTGACGGTGGCAAAGTTGTCTTGCGCATTCTGCGCGGCGCGGTAATGAACAGTATGCCCGGAAACGTCATAATGTCCGCCGGTTAATTGTCCGGCATCGGTTTGCAGAGCGCGGACGGCATCTGAAAGTAAAGTGAGATACTCTTGCTCTTCAGGCGCTTTAGTCAGCATAAAAGAGGATGAGCTCCACGGCTGAATAAGTTGCTCAAGCGCAAATTGCAGTCGTGGCTGAGTATCACTGAGTAAGGTGTCGTTTTCATCAGTCGCGTGTGGCTGTGCAAATATCTCCTGATAGCTTTCGCTATCCGGAACCAGATCACGCCATGCAAGTTTCGTAATGGTCAAAGTTGAGGTTTTTTAGTCTGTTGTAAAAGGGGGGATTATAGCCTAACCCGTCACGCTGCACACGCGGAAAGCGAATGCAAAGTAATATGAAGACGTGTAACCATTCACAGGTTCGAGATTCTTTTCTTCAGATGGCTAAAAAACTGATATTCTGATAACAGTTACACGGTAACATTGGGATCACAATGAAATATCAACAACTTGAAAATCTTGAAAGCGGTTGGAAATGGAAATATCTGGTGAAAAAGCACCGCGAAGGGGAGTTGATCACCCGCTACGTGGAAGCCAGTGCTGCCCAGGAAGCCGTCAATTTGTTGTTGGCCCTCGAAAATGAACCGGTGCGGGTAAATGTCTGGATAGACAGGCATATGAATCCTGCCTTGCTTAATCGGATGAAACAAACCATTCGGGCAAGACGCAAACGACACTTCAATGCGGAACATCAGCATACGCGCAAAAAATCTATCGATTTAGAGTTTATGGTCTGGCAGCGTCTGGCGGGCCTTGCGCAGCGACGCGGTAAAACATTATCCGAAACGATAGTGCAACTGATAGAAGACGCGGAGCATAAAGAGAAATATGCCACGCAAATGACCACGTTAAAGCAGGATTTACAGGCGTTATTAGGCAAGAAGTAACGCTGAAAGGCGTTGTCATCCAGACCAGAGCAAAAAACCCCGCGACGCGGGGTTTTTTATCAGACGGAAACTTAAGCCTGCGGCTGAGTTACCACGTCTTTAACGCCTTTAACTTCGATCTCTACGCGACGATCCGGAGCCAGGCAATCGATCAGGGCAGCGCGAGGTTTCACGTTGTCACAGGTGTTGCCGGTAACCGGGTTAGATTCGCCCATACCACGTGCGGAGATTTTGTCAGACGGAATACCTTTGGCGATCAGGTAATCAACAACAGACTGAGCACGTTTCTCGGACAGACCCTGGTTGTAAGCGTCAGAACCGATACGGTCAGTGAAGCCCAGAACGACGACGGAACCGTCTTTCGGATCCAGGTTGCTCAGCTGGCTGTACAGCTGATCCAGAGCCTGCTGGCCTTCTGGTTTCAGAGTTGCTTTGTTGAAGTTGAACAGTACGTCAGACTTCAGAGTGAAGTGCTTGGTCTGTACTTCCGGAGCCGGAGCCGGTGCCGGAGCTACTACCGGAGCAGCTTCTTGCTGGCCGAAACGGTAGGAAACACCTACGCTCAGCAGGCCGTTGTCCGGACGGGTGCCGATGGTGTTGGCATCACCGATGTTGTTAGTCCACTGGTATTCCAGACGGGTTGCGATTTCAGGGGTGATGGCATACTCGATACCGCCCGCGAATACCGGGGAAACGCCGGTGTCGTGGTCTTTAGTAGACGCGCCGCCAGGGACGTTAGACTTGGTGTCTGCACGCCATACCATACCACCCAGACGGGTATAAACGTCCAGATCGTCAGTGATTGGATAACCCAGTTTAGCGGTCAACTGAACGCCCTGAGCTTTATAAGCGCCATTGATGTTGTCGCCTTTGTACGGCATACGGCCTAACCAGTCGTAGCCCATTTCAAAGCCAACGTACGGGTTAACCTGGTAACCACCAAAAGCACCTGCGCCCAGTTGGTTTTCATGAGTCGGGCCATCATTGTTAATGAAGCCGGTGTCATGGTACTGAGACCAGCCCAGTTTAGCACCAGCGTACCAGGTGTTATCTTTCGGAGCGGCCTGCGCTACGGTAGCGAAACCAGCCAGTGCCACTGCAATCGCGATAGCTGTCTTTTTCATTTTTTGCGCCTCGTTATCATCCAAAATACGCCATGAATATCTCCAACGAGATAACACGGTTAAATCCTTCACCGGGGGATCTGCTCAATAGTTACTCTACCGATATCTACGGCTTATGCTGAGCACCCCTGGCGATGTAAAGTCTACAACGTAGTTGGAAACTTACAAGTGTGAACTCCGTCAGACATGTGAAAAAAACATGATGGATATACACATCATTTAACAGTTTCAGATGATAAATCGTACAGCAAAAATTGCGGAAACCGCTTCTGGCAAGCTTTCTCGCAAAAAAAACGTTAGCACTCAAAGGAGATACGTTCGCGTAAAAAAAAGTCCAGGATAAATCCTAATTTTACTTAATGATACAAATTAGAGTGAATTTTTAGCCCGGAATGCTGTCTCCTGGGTAAAGCGTGCGCACGTACAGGGCGCATGATAAACCCTACCGCATTACCTACCTTCGCTGCTTCAACCAGGCTGGCATGTTCTTCTTCTGTCAGTTCTTCAGTCAACCAACCAATTACCACGCTGTAATTTCCTGTACGCAAAGCGCGGATCATCGACTCCAGCGTATGACGAGGCGCAAGCTGGCTAATTTGCATCACTTTCGTTAATGGCAAACCTGAAGACTGTACCCATTCACGGCTGAGCTTTTGCTGCGGCGTGAGCCAGAGCTGCCATCGTGATTGTTGGCCTAACTGACGGAGTAAAGGCAAAAGCAGGAGTTGCGCCATCATGGGCTGGTCTTCGTGGTAGACAACTTCACTGACCAGTCCTGCCGCGGCATTTTCCGTAGCGGTGCGCGCAGCGTTGTGGGTAGTGGTAGGAAATGACGAAGAACGATTTGCATAACCTGAAGTGTACATAATCAATCCAGCCCTGTGAGTTACTGTATATTCATACAGTACCCCTGTGGCGATGAAAGATCAACTCTATTTTCGGAAACTGTCTCGCAATTTTTATTCTTAGTGGCGTCAAAAATAAAAATCATCTTGCTCGCGGAGTATAAGTTGCCTATTTTCGTCATTAACGGATCCGTTACTGCAAATCATTCTTTTACTTTATGATTTAAAAGGAATTTTATGAGAGCACTCTCTTATGACAGGATCTATAAATCGCAAGAATATTTGGCCTCTTTGGGGACGATCCAATATCGATCTTTATTCGGTAGCTATAGTCTGACCGTGGAGGATACCGTCTTTGCGATGGTGGCTAATGGCGAGCTTTATCTCCGCGCCTGTGAAGAAAGCGTACCCTACTGTGTGAAGCATCCTCCCGCCTGGCTCATGTTTATGAAATGTGGACGTCCCGTTATGCTCAACTATTACCGGGTGGATGAAAGCCTGTGGCGCGATCAGCAGCAGCTGGTACGTTTATCGAAGTATTCTCTTGACGCGGCAATGAAGGAAAAACACAGCCGTATTTTACAGCACAGACTCAAAGATCTCCCCAATATGACCTTCCATCTGGAAACATTGCTCAATGAGTCAGGGATAAAGGACGAAAATATGTTATGCATACTGGGCGCGAAAATGTGCTGGCTAAGGTTGCGACAAAGCAATCCCTTGCTGACGGTGAAAGTTTTGTATGCCCTGGAAGGCGCAATTGTCGGCGTACATGAAGCGGCGCTCCCGGCGAGTCGTCGCCAGGAGCTTGCCGACTGGGCTCATTCGCTTACGGCTGGGTAATTAATGTAGAAGTCGGCGGTGAAATTTGCCGTTGCAAGCGTCCAATCTCGGGCAGTAAGGCAATGAGCAAACCAATTTGTTGAACAACCAGAGGTTCTTTGCTGTCCGGACGTGTTTCCAGCGACTGAACTCGCTGCTTTAAACCCTCCAGCGCCTGGTGTACGCGCTGTTCGTCTTCAGGTTGATGATGAAGCGCATCATCAACGTAGCAGACCGCGTCATCCAGAAGCCCCAACACGTCCGGATTACTGAGCTTTTCGCGGTGCGCGCCGAGGGCGGAGATATAGCTGGTAAAAGTGTGATTGAGGCAAAGCAGCCTGAACGCCGCCTCCCGGGTTTCAGCCGTGACGTCGGGTTCGCTCGACATATTAGAAACCACGGATGCCAGTTCTGCATCGCGGTTGTGCGCGTCGCGTCTGGCAATGCGATAGGCCAGGCGGTTATCCCGTCCCTGGTGATATTGCTCAAGGATCGCATCAAGGTAGCGGCAATTAGCATCGGTGGCGCGCTGGAGTACCCGGGGAAGGTTGCGAAAGCGCCAGTCCGGCCAAATAAAGCTGACCGCAGCCCAGGCGATAGCGCAGCCAATTAACGTGTCGACGACGCGCGGTAACGCTACCTCAAAGCCTTCGCCCAGGAGGTTAAAGCAGAGTAATACCAGCAGGGTGATGAACATCGTTGCATGGGCATACTGCACATTACGGAATGCGAAGAAAAGCACGCCGGTAATCACCAGCAGAACTAACTGTCCTTCAAGCGAAGGAACAAACCATAAAATCGGCAGGCCGATAGCAACGCCTACCAACGTGCCGATAATCCTGAGCGCAAGGCGATGGCGGGTCGCGTTATAGTTAGGCTGACAAACAAACAGGCTGGTGAGCAATATCCAGTACCCGTGGCGCATCCCGGTAATTTGGATGAGAGCATAACCGATGCACAATACCAGCGACATGCGTACCGCATGGCGAAAGAGAGCGGACTCCGGGGTAAAATTACGGCTCAGACGCAGCCAGATGTCGCTAAACCCGTGCAGGCTATCATCAGCCAACTGGTTTTCTGACTCATTGCGCGGCATTGCCTGGGCCTGCTCCGACTCGATCGTCGCCAGTTGCGCATCAATAGCGCGTAGGTTGGTTAATAAGAACCCAAGCGTATTTAACAGCTCTAAAGAAGCGCCGCTGGCGCGCATACGTTCAAGCGCGGCGTCAATGTGGGTAAAGACGCGTTCAAAACGCGGATCATGCTGGTACGGCGTACGCAGTAAGATACAGCGCGCCAGCTGCGTACAGGCCTGCGCCTGCATCGACATCAGACGTTGGAAGCGGAACATGACGTCGCTATGGCGAAAATAATCGCGCAGCGTCTGGTATTGAATATGCGAAGAACTGGCGCGTTCATGAATATCCTGCGCCACAAAATAGTAATGGAGAGTGCGGCGCGTACCGCGTTGACCGCGATCGCCGCGCAGGCGACTCAATAACGACACTTTCGTTTGGTTCAGCGTCGCCATTAACTGCCCGTTCGCTAACGCTAAATCATAGAGCGGCGCCTGGCTTTCATCTTCAATATCAGGATCAAACAGACGTGATTTCAGTTCCAGATAGTGCGCTAACTGTTCGTAACTGCGTGCCAGATTATCCTGCAACGGACGGATCGGAAATAGCAGATGCCCGGTTAGCGTCAGTAGGTTATACCATACTGCGCCTGCCAGCAGGAGCAGTGGTTGCTGATACCAGTGATCGTATAGAGAGGTACCCAGCATCGTATAGATGGCAATGAGTAACGCGCCGAACGCGATGGTGGCATAGCGTTGCCCCAGTCCTCCCAACAGAATAAACCCGCTGGTGGATAACGTTAAGCCCAACGCAAATAGCCACGGCCAGGGAAAGAGCAGCTCCACAGAAGCCGACGCGATAAAAAAGCAAATTAAGGTAATGATTAAATTACGCAAGCGTCCGGCAAGGCGATCGTCGAGATCGGTTAGCGCCGCGGCAACCATACCGAGCGTGAGCGGGATGGTCAGTTTGACGTCGCCCAGCCACCAGGGCAGGGCGGTGGTGCCGCACAGAGCGATAAAAATGCGGATGTAATACAGCCAGGTACTGTTCCAGGTATAACGGCGAATCAACGGACTTAACATAAAGGCTATTTGTCCCGATCATTCAAAACGGCGGCGCGCGTTAGCTTCTCGCGCGGCGCGAGCGGTTTCTACAGAGACGACGCGGCGACCGACAGGCCAAAGCGCAATCGCGGCAATTTTAAAGTTCGCAATACCGACAGGTATCCCGATGATAGTGACACACTGCGCGATACCGGAGGCAATGTGCATCAGGCATAGCCACCAGCCGAAAAAAAGTAACCAGAAAATATTCAGCAAGGTACCGCCAGTATTCATTAATACGCTTTTCGCCGCCGGATTAAGTTCGTCAACGTGAATGGCTTCATTACCGTAAGGGAACAGGGACAGTTTGGTTATCTCCCAGCAGGAGCGGGTCAACGGCAGGGTAAAAATAAGCACAATACTGACAAGCGTCGCCAGCAGCCAGGCCAGCGTAGTGGCAAAGCCGCCCAGTACAAAGTTTAAAATATTCAGAACGGTACGCATAAACCCTCAGTTCATTCCGGTTTTCTATCACTGCGGGCAATTGTAACGTTTTTTTAGACTGGAGCACGTTTTCTCTGGCGGTTACACTGATAAGCACATCTTTACGTCTGGATTCGCTGAGTCATGGAACTGAAAGCAACTTCTCTTGGAAAACGTCTGGCGCAACACCCGTATGATCGTGCCGTGATCCTCAACGCTGGGGTGAAAGTGTCTGGCGACAGGCATGAATATCTTATTCCATTCAATCAGTTATTGGCGATTCACTGTAAGCGTGGGCTGGTATGGGGCGAGCTGGAGTTTGTCCTGCCGGAGGATAAAGTCGTACGTTTGCACGGTACCGAGTGGTCGGAAACCCAGCAATTCCATCGCTATCTGGACGCGCACTGGCGTCGCTGGAGCCAGGAGATGAGTGATGTCGCCGCGCAGGCATTGCAGGAGCAATGGGCGCGTATTAGTGAGCGAACGGGCGAAAACCAATGGCTTACCCGTGAACGCGTTCGGGGGCTGGAACACGAAATTCGCCAGACGTTTGCCGCCTTGCCGCTGCCGGTCTCACGTCTGGAGGAGTTTGCTCACTGTCGCGAGATATGGCGTAAGTGTCTGGCCTGGTTACAGGATAGCGAGGGAAGTCGGCAGCAGCATAATCAGGCGTATGCTGATGCCATGCTGGAAGCGCATGCCGACTTTTTTACGCAGATAGAATCTTCTCCGCTTAATCCTTCCCAGGCCAGGGCGGTGGTTAACGGGGAATCATCGTTACTGGTACTGGCGGGCGCGGGAAGCGGTAAGACCTCGGTGCTGGTGGCGCGCGCGGGTTGGCTGTTGGCGCGCGGACAAGCCGATGCGGGGCAAATTCTTTTACTGGCGTTTGGTCGCAAGGCGGCAGAGGAGATGGATGAGCGTATCCGCGAGCGCTTACATACGGAAGAGATTACTGCCCGTACGTTCCATTCGCTGGCGCTGTATATTATTCAGCAAGGCAGTAAAAAAGCGCCGGTTGTCAGTAAGCTGGAAAGTGACGCCACCGCGCGGCATCAGCTATTTCTGCGCACCTGGCGTCAGCAGTGTAGCGAGAAAAAAGCGCAGGCCAAAGGCTGGCGTCAGTGGCTGGAAGAGGAGATGCAGTGGGTAGTGCCGGAAGGTAATTTCTGGGACGATGAGACATTGCAGCGGCGTCTGGCCCCTCGCCTGGATCGTTGGGTCAGTTTGATGCGTATGCACGGCGGCGCGCAGGCAGAAATGATCGCTGGCGCGCCAGAGGAGTGCCGCGAGCTGTTTGGCAAACGCATTAAGCTGATGGCGCCGCTGCTAAAGGCCTGGAAAAGCGCGTTGAAAGCGGAAAATGCCGTTGATTTCTCCGGGCTGCTCCATCAGACAATGGTGATTCTCGAAAAAGGGCGTTTTATCAGCCCGTGGAAGCATATTCTGGTCGATGAATTTCAGGATATTTCCCCGCAACGGGCGGCGCTGTTAGAGGCGCTGCGCAAGCAGAATAGCCAGACTACGCTGTTTGCCGTTGGCGATGACTGGCAGGCGATTTACCGTTTTAGCGGGGCGCAGCTCTCCTTAACGACGGCGTTTCATCAGACGTTCGGCGAGGGCGAGCATTGCCACCTGGACACCACGTACCGCTTTAACAGTCGGATTGGCGATATTGCCAATCGCTTTGTACAGCAGAATCCGCACCAGCTTAAAAAACCGTTAAATAGTCTGACCCCAGGCGATAAAAAAGCGGTGACGTTATTGGATGAAAGCCAGTTGGACGCGTTACTGGATAAATTATCCGGCTATGCGAAGGAGGATGAACGTATCCTGGTGCTGGCGCGCTATCACCATCTGAAACCCGCGAGTCTACAAAAAGCGGCGACTCGCTGGCCAAAGTTACAGATAGATTTCATGACTATCCATGCCAGCAAAGGCCAACAGGCCGATTACGTGATTCTTGTCGGATTGCAGGAGGGTAACGACGGTTTCCCCGCCCCGGCGCGAGAGTCCATTATGGAAAGTGCGCTTCTTCCTCAGGTTGAGGATTTTCCGGACGCTGAAGAGCGGCGGTTGTTATATGTGGCGTTGACGCGCGCGCGTGCGCGGGTCTGGCTGCTTTTTAATAAAGATAATCCCTCGCGCTTTGTGGAGGCGCTTAAACAGCTGGATGTGCCGGTGGCGAGGAAGCCCTAAAGCGCGGGCGGTACAGCATCCCGCCCGCGTAGCGGTTATTTCAGGCGCTCGGCCAGATAACGCGCATAATCCGGAATAAGAATATCTACAGCGTCATTAAAATGCGGGGACTGGATGATAAAGTCCGCCGTTGAGACGTTAGTGGCGACAGGGATATTCCATACGGTGGCCAGACGCAGTAGCGCTTTGACATCGGGGTCGTGCGGTACCGCGTTAAGCGGGTCCCAGAAGAAAATCAACACGTCGATTTTCCCTTCTGAAATGAGCGCGCCAACCTGCTGGTCGCCGCCCATCGGGCCGCTCAGCATCGCATTAACGTCCATACCGGTTGCGCGCTGGATCAGATTCCCCGTGGTGCCGGTTGCATAAAGAACGTGTTTTTCCAGCAACGGCTGATGGCGTTCCACCCAGTTCATTAACATCTGTTTGCAGTGGTCGTGAGCAACCAACGCGATATGTTTGCGCGTCGGCAAGGTGCGAGTCGTCAGTTCCATAATTCGATTCCGTAGTTAACCTGTCTACAGATTACTGGAAGCGCTTGATGCTGCAAGAGAAAGACAAAAAAATTGCGCGCTGGGGCAACTCATATCAAGAGGGCGGCTGTTTTTCCGCCCATTGCAGAAAATGATGGCGTGTCTGCGGGTCGGCCAGTCGGAACCAATATTTCAGCCGCTGTTCTGTCAGAGTTTGTGATTGCGGCGGTACGGTATCAAGCTCTGAGACGTCGGAAAGTAATGTGCTGTCGTCTGCCATCATCGTGGCGAACTGAGGAAGCGAGGCGCGTTTCGCCGATTTATTATAACGCTCGGTCTCTATTTCATAATCGACCACTTTAGCCGTAGAAGTAATGGCCAGAATATCGAGTTTTACCGGAATGGGCATGGCGTCGCCGTCCAAAAGCGCCAGACGCGGCGCCGCGTTAAAATGCGAGGCTTCGCGCTCGTTTTCCAGCCGCGGGAGCTGGAAATTGACCTGACTTATCAGTTGGGTATCGAAACTTATCACCAGCGGCGGAGAAATATAAAGCCGCTCTTCATTACCGGACAGGCGGATGGTTTTTTCCACCCGGAAAACGAGTTGATGCGGCCCGTTTTCCAGTTCGATGCTCTCTGCGCCGCGTAATAAAGAGCTGGACACCTTTTTGCCGTCCAGCACCAGCAGATCAACCTCATTCGACAAACGGAGCGTTGTGGCAAAAACAGTCACCGGCAAACAGAGAGCAAGGAAGGTGGTTAGCGCGCCGGTTTTCATAAGGTTCTCCTGTCCAAAGGCCGTCTGGCTAATAATGTATCGAAATTTTTCTTAGATCATGTTTACTAACATATAGACATATTTTGGCGTTTTGCTCTCATACATCGGTATGGGATGAATGGTTGCTATGTCAGGTTTGTCGTACACTTTGCAAAACAGCCAGGAGAAAGATGATGAAAGAGACCGATATTGCTGATGTATTGACGTCCACTCGCACTATCGCGCTGGTAGGTGCGAGCGATAAACCCGATCGTCCAAGTTATCGGGTAATGAAATACCTGCTTGAACAGGGCTACCATGTGATTCCGGTTGCGCCAAAAGTCGCAGGTAAGACATTGCTGGGGCAACAGGGGTATGCCACGCTGGCGGACATTCCCGAAAAAGTCGATATGGTGGATGTTTTTCGCAACTCTGAAGCTGCATGGGGCGTCGCGCAGGAAGCTATCGCCATCGGCGCAAAAACGCTGTGGCTACAGCTTGGCGTGATCAACGAGCAGGCGGCGGTACTGGCGCGGGATGCAGGCATGACCGTGGTGATGGATCGCTGCCCGGCGATTGAGATCCCTCGCCTGGGGCTGGCGAAATAAAAGTTTAAATGGCCGGATATCGCTCTCCGGCCTTTTACATACAATCAGTTACGTAGTCGCGGCGCCTGAAGCTGCTTGCGAATGGTACGCGCCAGTTCATCCATCGATGGCTGTTCTGGATGCTCGTCCCGCATTTCGCTTCGCAACTGGGCCTCGGCCAGATAAGTATGCACTGGCTGACCATCATCATCTTCCATTACCACGTGGTACCACGGAGCGGCGCGAAGTTCGTCGTTAACCGCCAGTTCATCAGGCGACGGTTCATCAAGCGAATATTCCGGGTCGATATCGACGACCACTCCGAGGTAACCTAACAGGGAATGGCGGACCTGTTGGCCGATACCGAATTTGCTGGCTATCATAGTCACCTCCCGGGAAATAGATACCCTTTATATGAGGATACTATTCCACTTTTCAAGTTACATGACGCGACAGGCAAACCCTTTCAGATACAGCCCTTCCGGGTAGGTGGCGATCACCGGGTGATCGGCGGCCTGACGGAACTGCTCTATAAATTGTACATCACGACCGGCATCTATTGCGGCATCGGCAATGATTTTCTGAAATAAATCGCTGGTCATCAGTCCGGAGCAAGAGAATGTCAGCAGTATGCCGCCCGGATTGAGCAGTTGAATCGCTAACATGTTAATGTCTTTATAGCCCCGGCAGGCCCCCATTAACTGGCTTTTATTTTCGACGAATTTGGGCGGGTCCATGATGATGACGTCGAATTTTTCGCCGTGTTCACGGTAAGCGCGCAGCAACTTAAACACGTCATCGCGCACGAATTCGGCTTTGCTCAAGTCCAGTTGGTTCAGTTCAACGTTTTGCCTGGCGATATCCAGCGCATCCTGTGAGGTATCCACGCTGACAACCTGGCGACAACCGCCCATTAATGCCGACACGGCAAAACCGCCGGTATAAGAGAAGCAGTTCAGTACCCGCTGATTTTCCACGTAGCGGCGCGTCGCCAGACGACTGTCGCGCTGATCAAGATAATAACCGGTTTTGTGGCCGCCCTGGATATCGACCAGTAATTTCATACCGTGTTCTTCAATTGGCAGAAGCGCAGGCGGCAGTTCGCCAGTGACCGGACCTTGCGTCAGCGCCATCCCTTCTTTTTTCCGCACGGCGACGTCGCTGCGATCGTAAATAGCGCAATCCGGATAGCATGTTTGCAGAGCGCTAATTAATGCGGCACGTTGATATTCGGCCCCGGCGCTGAGCAGTTGCAGCACCAAAAAATGACCAAAACGATCGATAGTGACGCCAGGCAGGCCATCGGACTCACCGGCGATCAGACGATAGCTATCCAGGCCGTCTTTTTTCGCCAGCCAGTCGCGCCACTGCTGCGCCTGGCGCAGGCGGCGGGTGAAAAACGCAATATCAATGGATTCTGCTTTATCAAATGTCCAGACGCGCGCGCGGATCTGAGATGCTGGCGACCAGGCGCCGCGTGCTAACCACTTTCCCTGATGGTCGACGATATCGATAGTTTCACCGAGGTTGGCTTTGCCTTCCAGGCGGGAGACGGCGCCGGAAAAGACCCATGGGTGGCGGCGGAGTAAAGATTTTTCTCGCCCTTTGCTGAGGACTAAACGGGGATATTGCGGAAATGTAGATTCAGTCATGCGGAGTAACCTCTCACAAACAGTGACGCGAGCCGGATGATAGCTCCAGCCAGGGACCGTGAAAACGAAATGGCGCGTAGGGTAGCACAGATAAGAGGGGCAATCACCAGCGTATGGCGGTGAGCGTTTCTGCACAAAATAGAATCGTAAAGGCACAGTTTCTTCAATGGGCGCTTTTTATAGTGTTATTTCTTTACATGAAGAAGGAAATACAATGAAAACAGTCTTCTCTTTGACCGCAGCCGCAATGATGGCATTAAGTGGCAGCGTATCTGCCGCGTCGGCGTTTAGCCTCAGTAGCGCGGATATTCCGGCGGATTTTCGTTTAACGCAACAGCATGTCTTTAAAGGATTTGGTTGTAGCGGAGAAAATATTTCGCCGCAGCTGAGCTGGCGCAATTCGCCTGCCGGAACCAAAAGCTACGCTATTACCGTCTTCGATCCTGATGCGCCCACCGGAAGCGGCTGGTGGCACTGGACGATGGTGAATATTCCTGCGCAGATTCACGACCTGCCGACGGGGGCTGATAAAAAAACGTTACCCGCTGGAGTGGTGCAGGGACGGAATGATTTCGGTTATGCTGGCTTTGGCGGCGCCTGTCCGCCGCCGGGCGATAAGCCTCATCGCTATCAGTTTACTGTGTGGGCGCTGAATACGGCAACACTGCCGCTCGACAGTGAGTCGAGTGGCGCGTTGGTAGGGTTTATGCTTAACGCGCATGTGATTGCGAAAGCACAATTCACGGCCACATACGGAAGATAAAATAGAGGACGGCACGGTGCAGGAGATGCATATTCGACATCAGGATCTTACGACGGCAGAGGTGCGTTCCAGTCATCTGCACCGTTTGCATCGTGTTACGCTTTTTTCCGCCGCTATCTGCCATATTACGCAGGGCAGTAAAGTCATCATTCAGGATGATAGCCGCCTTGTCGCCGGGCCGGGCGAGTTGATTATTATTCCGGCGAACACGCCGCTGGAGATTATTAATCAGCCTGCGCAGAACGGTTTTCGCTCCGACCTGTTGTTACTTTCACCGGAGATTATTGCTCGCTTTAAAACGATGTACGTTCAGGATTATCCACCGGCAAACCTGACATCGCTGTGTACGCCGATGAGCCGTAGCCTGACATTTATGTGGGAGAACGTGTTGGATGCTGTGCGCCAGGGTTTACCCGTTGGGCTACAGGAACATCAGGCGATGGGGTTACTGTTAGCGCTTTTGCATGATGGCGCGGCGGGACCGCTGCTTATTGAACGGCGTTACACCCTCACGGAGCAGGTGCGGCAACTGATTATGCTCTCACCTGCTAAGCTATGGACAGCCCAGGAGATAGCCCGCCGCCTTGCTATGGGAACATCGACGCTGCGTCGACGTTTGCAGCGCGAATCGCAGAGTTATCGACAAATTGTTGAAGAGGTGCGCATGTCCTGCGCGCTTTCTCAACTGCAATCGACGACGCTGCCGATCGGCGAAATAGCGCTACGGTGCGGTTACCTGTCGGGGTCGAGATTTACGGCCAGATTCCGCCAACATTATGGGTGTCTGCCCAGTCAGGTACGTTAAGTATGTCCTGTATGCGTCTTCACCGTTGATTATGAAAGGAGAACCATCATGTCGAACGTCTGCATTATCGCCTGGGTTTATGGTCGCGTTCAGGGAGTCGGGTTTCGCTATACCACGCAGCATGAGGCGCAGCGGCTGGGGTTAACCGGCTATGCGAAGAATATGGATGACGGAAGCGTAGAAGTAGTGGCCTGTGGCGACGCGGCGCAGGTGGAAAAACTCATCAAGTGGCTGAAAGAGGGCGGGCCGCGCTCTGCTCGTGTGGACAAAATCCTCACTGAACCGCACAGCCCTCGCGAGACGCTAACAGGCTTCAGTATTCGGTATTAAATACACTTTACCGGTTTGGGCAGACCGGCGATTTTGGTCGCTTGCTTTGCCGGGCCTTTCGGGAACAGACGATACAGATAACGGCTGTTGCCTTTTTCTTCGCCGAACTTATTCGCCATCGCTTTTACCAGCATTCGGATGGCGGGAGAGGTATTAAACTCCAGGTAAAATTCGCGCACGAAGCGCACGACTTCCCAGTGTTCCGCAGAGAGCTCAATGCCTTCATTGGCGGCGATAGCGACTGCCAGCGCTTCACTCCACTGCGTCGTCTCTTTCAGATAGCCTTCGCTATCAGTACTGATTTCTTTACCTTCAAAGATCAACATAACGTTTCACTGCGTAATCAACACGGACGGCAGTGTAGCAAAAAATAAAGCCCTGCATAAGCAGGGCTGGAAGAGGGGAATGTCGATTAGTCGCGGCTGGCGAAGCCCAGAATGCTGAGCAGGCTGACAAAGATGTTGTACAGCGAAACGTACAGACTGACGGTCGCACGAATATAGTTGGTTTCACCGCCGTGAATGATGTTACTGGTTTCATACAGGATAGCGCCCGAGGAAATCAGGATAAACACCGCGCTAATCGCCAGGTGCAATGCAGGCAGTTGCAGGAAAATATTCGCCACCATACCAATCAGCACGACGACGATCCCGGCCATTAGCATACCGCCCAGGAAAGACATATCCTTACGGGTGGTCAGAACGTAAGCGGAGCAGCAGAAAAATACTAACGCGGTACCACCCAGCGCCAGGCCAATGACATCGCCCATGCCTGCTGACAGATAGGCGTTTAGAATCGGGCCCAGGATATAGCCGAGGAAGCCGGTAAACGCAAAAGCAGACAGGATACCGACCGGCTTATTGGCGGTTTTATAGGTCAGGAACATCAGCCCATACATACCGACCAGCGTCAGAATCAGGCCGGGGGAGGGCAGCATCAGTACCGTACTGGCTGTCGCGGTAATTGCGGAGAAAGCCAGCGTCAGGCTCAACAGAAAATAGGTGTTGCGCAGTACTTTGTGCGTACTCAGTAGCGAGCTACGATCACGCGATGATGTAATGATACGATCCATTAGTCACTCTCTTATGACAGATGTAATTAATAAAGGAGAATAATAAAAATAGTCACTGTCACCCAGTGGTTTTACCCATCTTTACGCATTCGTTTACGTTTAGTTTCCTTAAGAGATTTCAGGTGATTACCGTCGTTAAAACGGTCTTCTCATGCCTGGCGCTACGCCATAAAACAGGCGGCAGCGCCAACCACGCGTTACCGATAAAAAATTGATAATCACAGCGGTAAAACAGTGGGGACGATCAACACGTATTAAGCCCGTTTTTGTGTTGAAGAAATGGTCAATGTGCCGCTATTTCAGGCAATTAACGAAAATTTGCCTGTTTTTCACGCAAACGAACACATTCGGTCTTTACATGACGCACCGGGATGTTTATAGTGCGCCTCATTCCGGAAGTGTGGCCGAGCGGTTGAAGGCACCGGTCTTGAAAACCGGCGACCCGAAAGGGTTCCAGAGTTCGAATCTCTGCGCTTCCGCCAGATTAAACAAGGGGTTACCGAAAGGTAACCCCTTGTTTTTTGGGCGCTTAGAATATAGTTAGAAAATACTGCTAGAATATTTCCCGAAAAAACGGACTACGCGGGTTTTTAGTTTCTTCTCGTTTCCTGATGTGTCTATTTATTGAAGATGTAGGCCATTCTGGGAGGTGAAGGATGCCCCATCTCTTTCAGAATAATGTTGGTATATTCGACAACAGGGCCTCTTGGATGATTTTCTTCTTTATCCTGAAGATGGGTCAGTGCATGTACAACTTCATGAATAAATGAACGTTTTATGTCAAAAAGTTGTGGTCCTTCGTTACTTTCATAATGTTCGGTATATAAATCATCAGAATCGTCCAGATTGAGACAAATAACTTTCTTGCCTTCTGAAAGTTTGAAGTGTTCCTGAGCCACGGTAGTTTCAAAGGCTTCGCCTGCCCCCAGTAGCCAGCGCTGCTCCACATCATGTAGTTCTTTTTCATATGCGTAATTCATCAATCTGCGGAATGTTTCGCTTTGGGTATACGCATTTTGAAGTACGGAGGATAGTTCATCGTAGCATTCGTCATAAGTGTCGTCATCAATTTCTGTATCAGGGTCTATTCCACCCGCGCCTGAGATAAGGTACTCCACCACACACTCTGGCTCCAGACGGAATTCACTGTTTATGGCAAGGCTGTCATGAGCAAGGCGTAGCCGTGAGGGGTTTGGTGCATGTTCGGGAATATCGGGGAAAACAGGTGTATCTGCGGTATTTAATCCATATGTGGATACTCCACTTTGAGGTATTAATCTGTAGGTGACCGGAAGCATAACTTCTTATTTCCTGACTACAATTATGAATTATTTAAATTAAACAATAATAGTGTTTTTAGTTAATGTGCCACATACAGATAACGCTATGATTCAGACAAAGCCAACAAGTAATACGCTGAAAATGTTATTTATAATGAAACTTAGGGGCGGGGTTTATGTAATAAAACAAGGGGGGCTTCTGTTTGAATACTCCTTGTTTATAAAATCCCTTTATCTCGACTAAAATATCGGATGGGGAAAAAGCGTTTTATCATTGTAATCCGGGAGTGGAGTAGGGGTATGTTGACTACCTGTCAGATCGGCTCCTGTTAATGATTTCGCTAAAGTTAGAGCTATCTTATCTAATTTCGCACCATTTAGTTTGGTGTCAGTTAAGTCTGAGCCGAATAGAATTGCAGCGGTTAAGTTTACACCGGACATGTTAGCGCAAGTCAGGTCTGCGTGAGTCAGGTTTGCTTTAGTCATGTTTGAACCCATTAGATTTACAGCGTGTAGATTTGCACAACACAAAATTGCACCGACTAAATTTACATTAGAAAGATTTGTTTCACGGAAATCTGCATTAGAAGCATCTATTTTTGACAAATCTTCCCCCTGGAAATCTTTATGAGCCAGGTTTACTCCGCGCAGGTTCAGAAAACCATCCTCGGTTATAAGTGAATCAGGCTGTTGTATATTATGTTTACTCATTAGTTTTAACATTCGACATACATTCCAAAATCTCTCGCTATCAACGTTATCCGTTACAGTTTTTCCATTTTTGTTCACTTCAATAATGACCATGGGATCCGTATTTTCGGATGCTGCTCCACATGACAGACATATAGTACACCCGTTGACGTCCTCCAGAAATATTTTATTACCATCAAGGAAAGCATCTTTATTTACATATAATAATGATGTGGTCAGTTTTCCAATTACCTCCTGAAAGCATCTTTCATTGCTTCTTCTTACTCCACCACAGGTAAAAAAATTGACAAACCATTCCAGTATACCGCGTGGTGAAGTTGCACTTTTCATTGCTTCTTTCGTACCGGTACCGGCCGCATGCAAATATCTTAATATATTTTCTGGGGACGCGTTAGTTATTGGCATTTTGATTCCTTCTTATGGAAGTGAGCCGACTCCTTATAGGTGTGAGTCAAGTCACATTTATACAAGGAATAATAAAAAAAGATATAAGGTGATTTTTGTATTTAGAGCTTTGGTTGAGTATGAGTAGGTGTCTGGCATCTGACAAGAGGCGATGATATCTGCCATAACGGTGAAGCAGAAGTAATATCACCCGTGAATAATAAGATTATCCTTGCTATTGACTTCCTTCATTTCCAGCATAGCTTACGCTTCATCATCATTGAATAAACAATTAAGTTTGTTGAGCGAAAATTTACTTAAAGAAAAAATAATAAGTACCAATATTTTTTTGCAGTATTTCAACTTATAGCAGAATAAATGCACATAGATGGCGTAAAAACCTGATGAGCAGGAATACTTACACACTAAAAATGCTCCCGCAAACAGAGCAAAATGAGAAAGAGGAACGTTTGCCCCTTACATTTCCACCAAAGATTCTGGTTTTGTCTCTTGTAAAGGGCATACGTATCGCGTTTTATCTCATTAAGAAAGTATGTTGACGTATTAAATTATGCATAATGCTCTTTCAATTGCTTCACGTTTGAAATGAATAATTCAAAACCAGTGAGCGCCTCTTCTTCGGTACTGGTTTGCGGCAAGCGATAAAGCGCCACTAAAGCAGTATTGTCTGCGTCAGCGCCGATAGTGACGGCGCTCGTGTAGTTAAGACGTAAAAAATGCTGCAAAGTCAGGATGTCGTCAGGCAGTGGCATAAAGGGACAGCACATTTCCAGTGTATGATCGGATTCATTAAAATAAACCTGTATCCCATCATCAATGATAAGCAGTGGCTCATCTTCTGGCGCATCCAGGCCTAACGCGTCATATAAACGATTTAATAAATTTTCCATATAGTTACCTCAAGACTCAAGATGTGATTAATGAAGAAATGCCTTTTACTGACTGCCAAATATTTTCATCCCCAACTCGTTTTTGATAGGAAAGATTGAGCACCTCTGGCGATAAATTTTTCATTACTTTGTTTCCCGCTCCACCCGTATTTTGTTTCTGAATCTCCAGGTTACCGCTATTCAGTAATACTTTTTGGAAAATTTTCTGCCCACCGCTATCCGGAAGACTGCCAGGAGTATTTAACATATGGGTCTGATGGAAAGAAATGAGCTCTCGCTTGATTTCTGAATCCATCATCCCTGTACGATCTTTGCCGCTTTTACAATTCCAGGCGGGTACCGCGCCAATTTCATGGGCTAACATGGCAAGGCGTTGTGCGAGTTTATAGGGTTCGCCGCCATCTTTATGATGTTGGTTATTTTTCCAGATATCCTTAATCTGGCGCGCTAATGTATTTACGACCTCATAATTATCCGGGTATTGCGCCAGCCATTCGCCAACCCAGCCACCTGGTCTGGCTTCAGGGCGTAAATCATTGCCTAATAACTGATGTAGCGCTTCGGCATTATAGCTATCAGATGCCTTAAGGCCAAAGCCGAGCTTGAGTGCCAGCTCATTAACACCCATATTAAATGCGGCGACGTCCGGTTTTATTTTTACCGTCTGTAGATCGCCATCTTTATTGCGGATTTTTAAATGAATCATTTTTCCCGGCTGGGTCAACGATTGCCATGCGCGCATTTGATCCTCGACCATCGTTCCCTCTTTGCCGAAAATATTCGACGCGGTGAGTAACCCGACGGATACCAGTTTCAGGCTTACCGCTTCGCCCGCTAAGGCTCTGTTAAGCAACTCAGGTTTACTAAAAAGTGCCGCAGTTAATACTTCTTTGGCTTTGTTTTCAGCGCCGACCTGACGCAGAAGCGGATCTTTTTCATGATAGGGGGAAAGCACGCCATGACGTATCCCACAAAAAAGCGTTTTATCTTTACCGTCCTCATGCACACTCACCGTGGACATCCACAAATTATTGGCGTGATGAATATTTTTGGTATCCCAACTGCATACGCCCTTTCCCTGATAAGCACTGGGAAAGATATCTTTTGCGCCGATTTTCATCTCTGCGGCAGGGAGCTGCGTGTTGGTATAGTGATGCCCGTTATGCGTGAGTGTATGTTTTATGGTTTGCCAGGGCTGGTTATTAAGCTGCTTGACCTGAGCGTCTCTAAACGCTACTGCCGCAAAGCGATGAGCTTCTTTTGCAGGTAAGCCATCCTGCTGCTGAGTGCGTGCTGCAATAAGTTCGATAAGATTTTTCTTCAATGCTTTTGCCGCGGCTTCTTCTTGTTTTGTTGCTGGCCGGTCCGCTTTAACTTTGGCTAACTCCATTTGGTTTGCCATTGACGCCAGGACTGGGTCTTGTTTACCCAGAACGGTTGCCGCGACGGTAAGAAGATCGCGCTGTAAGTTATAGAGGTTATGCAGCGAGTGGTTAGATGCCTTCTGATGCTGTAGATAATTCCCCCATGTCGCGCCAGGTTCTCGCAGGACAATAATTTCCGGGCGAGCGTCGGGCGCTTTAGCCGGCGCTTTGCCCTGGCCTGATAGAATCTGCATTCCATTGTATAAGGTTTTTTGTAGGCTTTTAAAAGCCTCCTGGGTTTTTAGTGAAGCTGAGTGATAGAAGCTCTGTATTTGCATAGCGTTTTTAATATTCCTGAATAGGGGAGTGGGAACATTCAACAGGGTTAACAACCCTTTAAAAGGATGTGACTTTTATGCACCAGGAACTTTAAAAAAATGTCCTTTTTAATGAGGAAACGCTTCTGATCAGGCGGGGAGGTGTCCTGACGTCCATACGTAGTGGCGATCATGGGGGGAGATCGGTACATCAAATGTTCATAAAATCTACAAACTTCACAATTTATGGCACAACTTTTATTGAAAACCCACCTTCTTGACTCAGATCAAATTCACCGATTTACTCCTGCGTAAAGTAACGGCGTTACATCAAATGTTATACAGGTGTGTGTATGCCAGCAAAGCCCCGGACAAGTAAGACCGTGACGAAAAATATTCGTTTTTCCTATTCCATGCTTGAACAGATAGAATTCGCGTTGAAATCTGAAAAGACGCGGAATTTTTCAGCATGGGTAAAAGAGGCCTGTCGGGAAAAGTTATGTAACACGGGACATAAGCTGTAGTTATCGTCTTATGTAAGAGGGGGCGGCCATTTTGAAAAGAACAACGTGCTTATATACCTCTTGGGTTTTTGCCGCTTTTATCTCTTTGCTGATATTTGCCTGGAGTGTCATAAACTATCCTCTCTATGAATCTATAATAATTATTGTCTTTTATATCTGGCTAATTCTGGTGCCGCTTTATCTTATTGTGTATGAGTGGCTAATAGATTGTCATTAAATTTATGGTTGCGTACTTGAAAAGTGATATTTCATATCTGTGCGGTAAGTCATTGTCGTAATAATATTATTGGTCAGGCGACGGGCGAGCGTCTGCGCATTTTGCATCGTTTTATCTTCAAAATTTTGCAGTAAGCGTTGCGCTTCTTTCGGATGCGACGCATATAATCTCAGATAGCTCTGTTCCATCTTATACTGCTGCTTAGCTGTTTGCTGTTCAAATGTTTTCCAGGCGTGTTGCACATCTGGCGCAAACGCATTGTAGTCCTGCATAACCAGCGTTTGCAGCGTGCGGAATGTCCAGTAGGTAGAGTCGTTGCTCGCCCGATCGGTTCCTTTATCATCTCCGGGTTGATAATGACGCATTCCCTGATAATAGGGGAGATAGACGCTAAGAGATGGCATTCCATAGGCGATGTATTCTACGTTGCCGATAGCCTGCGGTAATTTAGGTCTGACCTGTAAAATATGTGACTCCTGGGTACGAAAAACGGATATGGGTCGCCATGATTCTTGTGGGTTATGACTGGCATAAGGGTCGTGCGACGTTCCCTGATAGTGATTGCGTAACGCGTTTTTTACTGCCGCCACGCTAATTTTCGTTATTGGCGTTAAAAAAACAGGAAATGTTTCCCCTTCGCTAACGACCGTATCCAGATGCGGATTAAACTGATGTTGTAGCGTCCAGACGCGCGGATAATTATAGGTGGTATCGTTTTTGTTATCCTGCGAATAGGCTTGATGAAAGTCGAATTCGCCGCGGGCCGGATCATATAATCCCTGCTTTTTCGCAAAGCTTACTAACGTTGGTGACGCCATATAATTCGCGTTATCATTCGGATCGTAATGGCGTAAACGTCCCTGATTGGCGGAAACGAAATAGCTATCTGCCGGAAGTCGTACTGCCAGCCATTGATGACCGCTTCCCGTCTCCAGATACCATATCTCTTTGCTATCAATAAACGCGACGCCGAAACCTTCGCCCGCGCCTTTTTGTTCAATAATGTCTCCCAGTAATTTGGCGCCCTGACGCGCCGATTGCGCCACTGGCAGGATCACGGACTCAATGGCGTCTTCCGTGATTCCCGTTTTTGTCACGTAAGGATCGGCAGCCAGCGCCGCTCTGCCGTTATAAATGGTTTCCGTTGCGCTCATTCCGACGCCCGCCGAATTGAAACCGGCTTCACCCATGGCGTTATCGTTAGTATCAAAGTCATGAATTGCCGTATAGCGCATCGCTGTCTCCGGAAGCGGCCAGCTAAAATTGTTCCGATGTGCTTTATACTCGCCTTGTTGATGAAACGCGACGGGATGAATAACCTTATGCTTGGCGTTATTTGCCGAGCCATCTTCGTTGCGCGCGATAATGAAGGAGCCGTCAGCCGAAGCCTGATTGCCTACCAAAAGGGTAGTACAGGCGATGACTTTACCCATACCCAGCAGCGTAACGGCGAATGCAAGATACTTTTTCATAAAGGTTCCCACTGAATAACGCGTTATGGGATGAATTGACCCTGGATTGGAAACCGAGAAAGTGATCGAGCCAGCAATATTCTTTGCCGGCATCCTTTATTTTCTCTTTATTGAGGTTGTATTGATAACCACAGCCCTGTGGCAGGGAAGGGGAACAGAACCTGTACTGACCTTAGCTATCACCGCTATCAGGCAGACGAACCGAAAAGATATTATGTTCATCGGCATAGCGGTAAGATGCCGAGCCACCGTGCAATAGAGCAATCGCGTTAACCAACGATAGCCCCAGGCCGAAACCAGCAGTGTGGCGGGCATTATCTCCTCGCCAAAAACGCCGGAAAAGCTTATCCGCATCGGCGGGGTGGCTGCCCGGATTAGCGACCCGAATTTCTGCAACGTTATCATCATAAGCGCTTTCAATACGTATCACGGCGTTTTCATCAGAATAACGGATGGCATTCGTCAGCAGGTTTGAGAGCACTCTTTGTAATAATATTTCGTCAGCCCATACCGTTCCCTGACATTGATTTATAAAACAGATGCGCTTCTCCTCGGCAAGTGGGCTAAGATAATCCAGCATATTTTCGACCAGCGCATTGAGCGAAACAGGCTGTTTTTTTACCGCTATATTCTGGTGCTCCGCGCGTGCCAGAAAGAGAATATTTTCTGTCAGTCGCGACAGTCCCTCCAGCTCTTCAATATTATCGACAAGGGCTTGTTGATACTCTTCGGCGCTGCGTTCCTGACTCAGCATCACCTGATTCTTCCCCAGTAAAATATTAACCGGCGTGCGCAGCTCATGCGCCAGATCGTCGGCAAATTGGTTCAGGCGTTCAAAATCGTCGGAAAGCTTCTGGCGCATAGTATTTAGCGCTTGTCCAAGCGGCCTGAGCTCGACGGGTAACGCCTGTTCCGCCAACGGCTGGCGAAGTGTGCCGCTATCTGTCGCCGCGGTGAGTCGGCTGAGCGACGTAATGGCCCGCAGCCCGTTTCTGATGACTAATGGACTGAGCGCCGAACAGACGAGGATCGCGATAAGGCTCATCAGCAAACTGTTGCGGCGATATTGCGCCAGCATTTGCCGCCTTTCCGTCGCCAGCCTGGCAATAGTAAGGGTCAGCGGGTCATCGCCGCTTCTGGCGTTTACTCGTACCGCGGTAAGTTCCGTGCCTTGTACCGCCTGGCGAAATAAGGTTTCGCGGGTGATGTTTTTAGCCAGCGGAATCTCGTTAAAGCGTTGGTCGGGGATGCCGCTATGATTAATCGCAACATTGTGGCCTGTTGCTGAATGGATCAATAAGATATCCTGCTTCGTATCCACCATCCGATTGAAATAGAGCGGCAGATTTTCCGGCCTGGCGCCATCCAGTAACAGTTGCTGCATTTGCGCCGCCCGATTTATTAGCGTCATATCATCCCGATACGTTAATTCTTTGCTCAGCGCGTTATAGAGCGTCCAGCTAATGCCGGTACAGGCGAGGATAAGTATGGCGATAAAAGAAATTGTCAGGCGCAGCGTCATTGATAACTTAACCATTCTGCGACGTTTCCGCCTGTAATCGATAACCCATCCCCCGGACGGTCATAATGAGCTTCTTTTCAAATGGATCGTCTACTTTGGCGCGCAGCCGACGAATCGCGACATCAACGGTGTTGGTTTCACTATCAAAGTTAATTCCCCAAACTTCGCTGGCGATCGCGGTTCGGGGCACGATTTCTCCTGCCCGGGACGCCAGTAACCAGAGGAGCAGGAATTCTTTGCGGGTCAGGGAAATCGGTTTGCCATTTCGTGACACCGATTGCTTTGTGGCATCCATGTCCAGACCATTGATCGTCAGTCGGGTCAAGACCGGGACATGCTGTCTGAGTTGAGCTCTCACCCGGGCCAGCAGTTCGGCGAAGGAAAAAGGCTTAACAAGGTAATCATTAGCGCCCGCCTCAAGACCTTTGACGCGATCCTCAACCGAGTCGCGCGCCGTCAGGCAAATAACAGGGGACTGATGCGCAGTGCGTAACGCGCGTAAAACCTGCCATCCATCAAGCCCCGGCAGCATAATATCAAGAATAATCAATGAATAATGTTCCTGAAGGGCCAGGTGTAATCCGTCTCGTCCATCACAGGCATAATCAACCACATAGCCTGCTTCCGTGAGTCCCTGACGTACCCACTCAATGGTTTTCTGGTTATCTTCAATCAATAAAATCTTCATCAACGCAGTATGCCATAGGCTTGTTAGCGAATCCGTAAATCTCCAACAAGATGACATAATTGTCATGTCCGTGTAAGGTTAATCCTGGACGCGCCAGATATATTTTCCTGCATCAATACCGTAAAGGAGTGAAGCATGAAACGATATATACTGGCTACCGTGATAGCATCTCTTGTTGCAGCCCCGGCAATGGCGCTGGCCGCTGGCAACAATATTCTCAGCGTACATATTCTCGATCAGCAAACAGGCAAACCGGCGCCCGGCGTGGAGGTGGTACTGGAGCAGAAAAAGGATAACGGATGGACGCAATTAAACACCGGGCATACCGACCAGGATGGACGTATTAAAGCACTGTGGCCCGAAAAAGCTGCCGCGCCGGGGGATTATCGCGTTATTTTTAAAACCGGCCAGTATTTTGAAAGTAAAAAACTGGATACGTTTTTCCCGGAGATTCCCGTCGAGTTTCATATCAGCAAAACGAATGAGCACTATCATGTGCCGCTGTTATTAAGTCAGTATGGTTATTCAACCTATCGCGGGAGCTAATTTAGAGCCTATCCCATTAGGGTTATTTTACTTGCCATTTTGGTCCTGGGCAGTGCTCGCCAAAACGCGTTAGCGTTTTGAACGCCGCTTGCGGCGGCCCGAAGGGCGAGCGTAGCGAGTCAAACCTCACGTACTACGTGTACGCTCCGGTTTTTGCGCGCTGTCCGTGTCCAAACTGGCTGCGCCAATAACGCCTGGTGGGATAGGCTCTTAGATTGTATTAATCGCCGCGATTTATGGCGAGCAAACATCGCGGCGGGAATAAAAATCTTCAGCGTATCGACTCTTCTCCCACAAGCGGTGGTTATCCCGCTTGTGGGCATGAGTGACGGTTAAACAGGCGCTTCCATCTCAAGTCTGACCGGATGAAAACGGCGTTTGAAATAAATCAGGCCATGCCCATCCTGGCTAAGAATAATATTTTTGATCGCCACCAGATACACCAGATGCGTGCCAATGGTTTGTACCTCGCTGATCTCGCCTTCAAGACCGGCCAGCGCGCCGTTAAGTACCGGCTGGCCCAGCGGCCCGTTTTGCCAACATGGCTGGTGAAAACGCTCTTCCATCGCCATCCCCGTCATACCGGCAAAGTGGCGCGCCATCAGCTCCTGCTCATGGTTAAGTACATTAATGCACAGCCTGCCGTTGCCCTGAAAAACGGGGTTCATGGCGCTATTGGCATTAATACATACCATCACGGAGGGCGGCGTATCGGTGACGGAGCAGACCGCTGTTGCGGTGATACCGCAGCGTCCGGCGTGACCCGCCGTGGTTACGATGTTGACCGCTGCCGCCAGACTTGCCATCGCATCGCGAAAACGCAGACGTTGTTCATCTACTTGCATGAGAACCTCCTGCCGCGTTATTTCAGCAGCTTATCCAGTTGATTGATGTCGTCGTTATTGTGCAAATGCGAAACCGTCCAGCCATTCTGATCGTATTCGGAGAGGCAGCGATCGACCATTGCCATCATCTTATCCATATTGCCGGAGCTCTGGGCCTGACGCAGGCACTGCAGACGAATTTCATCCTGGCTGCCCGAGTAGTTAATCTCGTACAGCTCATGGCGACCGCCAAACTCGCTGCCGATGGCATCCCACATCAATTTAAGAATTTTGATACGTTCAACATGGTCCATTCCGTTAGAGCCACGTACGTATTTCGCCAGGTACTGGTCGATTTGCGGATTATTCAGATCGCGGGCGCTGGAAGGCAGGTAAATCAGGCCGCTGGTAACGTTACGTTCAATAATATTTTTAATTTTCGCGTAGGCCATTGGGGCCATGACACGATAGGTTTGCAGCGCGGCGTGGTCCGGTAGCCAGGCGCCGTTTACCCACGGGGTTGCTTCAGAACACATAGAATCGCTCAATGCCCAGAACATATTGCGCCAGGCTACGACTTCGCCGAGATCGGCCTGCACGCCCCGGAACTCTACGGTACCCGTACATTCGAGCGATTTTTTCAGCAGCGCGGTAATGAAATCAAGTTTAACCGCCAGACGAACACAGGCTTGCAGTGGATACATACGGGCAAAACCGCCTTCCATCGTCCAGCGACGGCAACGATCAAAATCACGGTAAATTAATACGTTTTCCCACGGGATCAGCACCTTGTCCATCACCAGAATGGCATCGTTTTCATCAAAGCGGCTGGAGAGTGGATAATCAAACGGCGAGCCCGTCGCGCCCGCGACCATTTCATACGAGGCGCGCGAAATAAGTTTTACGCCTTCGGCATCCATTGGCGCGACAAACATCAGAGCAAAATCCGGGTTTTCGCCCATCACCTGGGCTGAGCCGAAACCAATCATGTTGTAGTGAGTCAGGGCGGAGTTAGTGGCGACGACTTTCGCCCCGCTGACAATAATCCCGGCGTCCGTCTCTTTCTCCAGCTTGATATAGACGTCTTTCACTTCGTCGGCAGGTTTGTGGCGGTCAATGGGCGGGTTGACGATAGCATGGTTAAAGTACAGGCCGGTCTCCTGAATACGGGTGTACCAGTTGCGGGCGTTCTGCTCAAACTGGCCGTAGAAGGCTGGGTTAGCGCCCAGAGCGCAACCAAAGGCGGCTTTGTAATCCGGTGTGCGTCCCATCCAGCCGTAACTCAGGCGTGACCACTCGGCGATAGCATCACGCTGTTGGCGCAGATCGTCTGCGCTTTTCGCCACGCGGAAAAATTTATGCGTATAACCGCCGCTGCCGGTATCAGTATTCCAGCACAGGGTATCTTGCATCGACGGTTTATGTAATGCGTCATACAGTTGTGCGACAGAGGCTGCGGCATTGCGGAATGCCGGATGTGTCGTAACATCTTTAACGCGTTCGCCGTAAATATAAATTTCCCGCCCGTCCTGCAGGCTTTTTAAATACTCTTCGCCCGTTAACGGACGCTTGTTATCAGTACGAAAATCTTCAGGTTTCATTGCGGCCTCTTCCTCGTTAATCGGAATGTTTTGTTAATAATATGTTTCTTATTTGTTGTTTAATTGAATAGGCAGAAGCGTAAACTGTGAAGAGACTTTCAGGACAACGGCGGGTACTTTTCAGATGAACGTCGAAGAAGAAGAGTAAAATGCGATCGCCGTCAACGTTGTAAGCGGGAGGGGATTCCCGCGTCGGCGGCGTGGGAAGGTAAGAATACTATGCTTCCGCTTCGCTATCAGGATGCTGGCGTCCCAGAGCAATAAGATCGTCCAGCAGCAGCATCAATTGCTGTGTTTTTTCGGGCGTGAAATCGGCCTCAATTTTTCGATAAGCCTCTTCAACCTGGCTCCGGGCACGGGCGTACAACGTTTGTCCCTGCTCCGTCAACATGACATATAACTTACGCTGATCGTTAACCGGCTTGAGTCGCAACACCAGTCCGTCTCGCTCCATGCGCGTCAATATTCCGGTCAGACTTGGACGCAAAATGCAGGTACGAAAGGCCAGCTCATGAAAATCCATAGAGGGGCTATCGGCCAGGATTCGCACAATGCGCCATTGCTGGTCGGTCAGATTGTGGCTTTTAACGATGGGGCGGAAATAGGTCATTGCCGCTTCGCGCGCCTGAAGCAATGCGATGGTTAATGAATCATGCATAAGCGTTTCTCTTTTGCAGAATTATTAATACCTGAATAATCGTGTTTACCGATGTGAGCTATGACATCTGTTTTATGTCCAAAGTTTAACAGAAACAAAGGGTTTTATTTAACTATTTGATATGTATGCATTTAATTATTATTTTGTGAAAATATTGTTAATCACATCACAAATACTTTACTTCAGCTTGCTAAATGTACAGCGAAAGCATAAATCTAATCATTAATATATTAATGAAATCACAGCCCGTTAAATCGGCCTGAGGAGTTTATGTATGAAGGGTACTGTTTTCGCCGTTGCGTTAAACCATCGCAGCCAGCTTGATGCCTGGCAAGAGGCTTTCTCTCAGCCTCCCTATAATGAGCCGCCTAAAACCGCAGTGTGGTTCATCAAGCCGCGTAATACGGTGATTCGTCACGGCGAACCCATTCCTTATCCGCAGGGAGAAAAGGTACTGAGCGGCGCGACAGTGGCGCTCATTGTGGGGAAAACCGCCAGCCGGATACGCCCTGAAGCGGCGGCGGACTATATCGCCGGGTATGCGCTGGCTAACGAGGTCAGCCTGCCGGAAGAGAGCTTTTATCGCCCGGCGATTAAAGCGAAATGTCGCGATGGCTTTTGCCCGTTGGGTGAAATGGCGCCGCTGAGTGATGTGGATAACCTCACCATTATCACGGAAATCAACGGACGAGAAGCGGACCACTGGAATACTGCCGATTTACAGCGTAGCGCCGCACAGCTGCTTAGCGCGTTAAGTGAGTTCGCTACGCTTAACCCTGGCGATGCGATCTTACTCGGTACACCGCAGAATCGCGTTGCGCTGCGTCCCGGCGATCGGGTGCGTATTCTGGCGAAAGGTTTACCCGCTCTGGAAAATCCGGTTGTCGCAGAAGATGAATTCGCCCGCCACCAGACGTTTACGTGGCCGCTGTCAGCGACGGGAACGCTATTTGCGCTGGGGTTGAACTACGCCGATCACGCCAGCGAGCTGGCATTTACGCCGCCGAAAGAGCCGCTGGTATTTATCAAAGCGCCAAACACCTTTACCGAACATCACCAAACGTCGGTGCGCCCGAACAACGTCGAATATATGCACTATGAAGCCGAACTGGTCGTGGTAATTGGCAAAACGGCGCGTAAGGTGAGCGAAGCCGAAGCCATGGAGTATGTGGCCGGTTACACCGTCTGTAACGACTACGCGATCCGCGACTATCTGGAAAACTACTACCGTCCGAATCTGCGGGTAAAAAGCCGCGACGGCCTGACGCCGATAGGCCCGTGGATTGTGGATAAAGAGGCGGTTTCTGATCCGCACAACCTGACGTTACGCACCTTTGTCAACGGTGAGCTGCGCCAGGAAGGGACGACCGCCGATCTGATCTTCAGCATCCCGTTCCTGATTTCTTATCTGAGCGAATTTATGACGTTGCAACCGGGCGACATGATTGCCACCGGTACGCCGAAAGGGCTGTCCGATGTGGTGCCGGGGGATGAAGTTGTCGTGGAAGTAGAAGGCGTGGGTCGCCTGGTTAACCGAATCGTCAGTGAGGAGAGTGCAAAATGAAGAAAATAAATCATTGGATTAACGGCAAAAACGTTGCAGGTAACGACTACTTCCAGACTACTAACCCGGCGACCGGTGACGTGCTGGCGGAAGTGGCCTCCGGCGGTGAAGCAGAAGTGAACCAGGCTGTCTCGGCGGCCAAAGAGGCGTTCCCGAAATGGGCCAACCTGCCGATGAAAGAGCGCGCGCGCCTGATGCGTCGTCTGGGTGACCTGATTGACCAGAACGTACCGGAAATCGCGGCGATGGAAACCGCCGACACCGGCCTGCCTATTCACCAGACTAAAAACGTGCTGATCCCGCGCGCCTCGCATAACTTCGAATTCTTCGCCGAAGTGTGCCAGCAGATGAACGGCAAGACCTATCCTGTTGACGATAAAATGCTCAATTATACGCTGGTGCAGCCCGTCGGCGTCTGCGCGCTGGTGTCGCCGTGGAACGTGCCGTTTATGACCGCGACCTGGAAAGTCGCGCCGTGCCTGGCGCTGGGTAACACGGCGGTGCTCAAAATGTCCGAGCTGTCGCCGCTGACTGCCGACAGGCTGGGCGAGCTGGCGCTGGAGGCAGGAATTCCGGCAGGGGTGCTGAACGTGGTGCAGGGCTATGGCGCCACTGCTGGCGATGCGCTGGTACGCCACCATGACGTGCGTGCGGTGTCGTTTACCGGCGGGACCGCCACCGGTCGCAATATCATGAAAAATGCCGGCCTGAAAAAATACTCGATGGAGCTGGGCGGCAAATCGCCGGTGCTGATTTTTGAAGATGCCGACATTGAGCGCGCGCTGGACGCCGCGCTGTTCACCATCTTCTCGATCAACGGCGAACGCTGCACCGCCGGGTCGCGCATCTTTATCCAGCAGAGCATTTACCCTGAGTTCGTGAAGCGCTTTGCCGAACGCGCGAATCGCCTGCGTGTCGGCGATCCGACCGACCCGAACACTCAGGTCGGCGCGCTGATTAGCCAACAGCACTGGGAAAAAGTCTCCGGTTATATCCGCCTCGGCATTGAAGAGGGCGCAACGCTGCTGGCGGGCGGTGCGGAAAAACCCACTGACCTGCCTGCGCATCTGAAAGGCGGTAACTTCCTGCGCCCAACCGTGCTGGCCGATGTCGACAACCGTATGCGCGTCGCGCAGGAAGAGATCTTTGGGCCAGTCGCCTGTCTGCTGCCATTCAAAGACGAAGCGGAAGGGTTACGTTTGGCGAACGACGTGGAATACGGTCTGGCCTCTTATATCTGGACCCAGGACGTGAGCAAAGTGTTGCGCCTGGCGCGTGGGATTGAAGCCGGCATGGTCTTCGTCAACACCCAGAACGTCCGCGACCTGCGCCAGCCGTTCGGCGGCGTGAAAGCCTCCGGTACCGGGCGCGAAGGCGGCGAATATAGCTTCGAAGTGTTTGCGGAAATGAAAAACGTCTGCATCTCAATGGGCGACCATCCTATCCCAAAATGGGGAGTTTGATATGGGCAAGTTAGCGTTAGCAGCAAAAATTACCCACGTGCCGTCGATGTATCTTTCTGAACTGCCGGGAAAAAATTACGGTTGTCGTCAGGCAGCCATTGATGGGCATATTGAAATTGGCAAGCGTTGCCGCGAAATGGGCGTTGACACCATTATCGTATTCGACACCCACTGGCTGGTGAATAGCGCTTACCACATTAATTGTGCCGACCATTTCCAGGGCGTCTATACCAGCAACGAATTGCCGCACTTTATTCGCGACATGACCTATGACTATGACGGTAATCCGGAGCTCGGCCACCTGATCGCCGACGAGGCAGTCAAACTGGGCGTGCGCGCTAAAGCGCATAACATCCCGAGCCTGAAGCTGGAGTATGGCACGCTGGTACCGATGCGCTACATGAACAGCGACAAGCACTTCAAAGTGGTCTCCATCTCGGCGTTCTGCACTGTGCATGATTTTGCCGACAGCCGCAGACTGGGCGAAGCCATTCTCAAGGCGATTGAGAAATATGACGGTACCGTAGCGGTATTCGCCAGTGGTTCTCTGTCGCACCGTTTTATTGACGACCAACGGGCGGAAGAGGGGATGAACAGCTATACCCGCGAGTTTGATCATCAGATGGACGAGCGCGTGGTCAAGCTGTGGCGCGAGGGCAAATTCAAGGAGTTTTGCACCATGTTGCCGGAGTACGCCGACTACTGCTACGGCGAAGGCAACATGCACGACACGGTCATGCTGCTGGGAATGCTGGGTTGGGACAAATACGACGGCAAGGTGGAGTTCATCACCGACCTGTTCGCCAGCTCCGGTACCGGCCAGGTGAACGCTGTTTTCCCGCTGCCTGCGTAAGGGGGGGTTATGCCGCACTTTATTGCTGAATGTACTGAAAATATTCGCGAGCAGGCTGATTTACCCGGCCTGTTCAGCAAGGTAAACGAGGCGCTGGCCGCCACCGGAATTTTCCCCATCGGCGGTATCCGCAGTCGCGCCCACTGGCTGGATACCTGGCAGATGGCTGACGGTAAGCATGATTACGCGTTTGTACATATGACGCTGAAAATCGGCGCCGGGCGCAGCCTGGAGAGCCGTCAGGAAGTCGGCGAAATGCTGTTTGGGCTGATTAAAGCCCACTTCGCCGACCTGATGGAGAACCGCTATCTGGCGCTGTCGTTTGAGATTGCCGAGCTACATCCGACGCTCAATTACAAACAAAACAACGTACACGCGCTGTTTAAATAGCACACTCTTTCGCCCGGTGGCGCTGCGCTGACCGGGCCTACAAAAAAACGATGCACGAAGCAATACCGAACCGTAGGCCGGGTAAGACGCACCCGCGTCGCCACCCGGCGCAGCAGCACCGAATGACGTAACAGGAAGCAACTATGCTCGATAAACAGACCCATACCCTGATCGCCCAGCGACTTAATCAGGCTGAAAAACAGCGTGAACAGATCCGCGCAGTGTCGCTGGATTATCCCAACATCACTATTGAAGATGCCTATGCTGTACAGCGTGAATGGGTCAATATCAAGATCGCCGAAGGGCGCACGCTCAAAGGCCACAAAATCGGCCTGACCTCAAAAGCGATGCAGGCCAGCTCGCAAATCAGCGAACCGGATTACGGCGCGCTGCTTGACGATATGTTCTTCCATGACGGCGGTGATATCCCCACCGACCGTTTTATCGTTCCGCGCATCGAAGTGGAGCTGGCGTTCGTGCTGGCGAAACCGCTGCGCGGCCCTCACTGCACGCTGTTCGACGTCTACAACGCCACGGATTATGTGATTCCGGCGCTGGAACTGATTGACGCCCGCAGCCACAACATCGACCCGGAAACCCAGCGCCCGCGCAAAGTGTTCGACACCATTTCCGACAACGCCGCCAACGCCGGGGTGATCCTCGGTGGTCGTCCCATCAAACCAGACGAGCTGGATCTGCGCTGGATCTCCGCGCTGCTCTATCGCAACGGCGTGATCGAAGAAACCGGCGTCGCCGCAGGTGTGCTGAATCATCCGGCCAACGGCGTGGCGTGGCTGGCGAACAAGCTTGCCCCCTACGATGTCCAGCTTGAAGCCGGGCAGATCATCCTCGGCGGCTCGTTCACCCGCCCGGTGCCGGCGCGCAAGGGCGACACTTTCCATGTCGATTACGGCAACATGGGCGCGATCAGTTGCCGGTTTGTGTAAGGAAAAAACGATGAAAAATGCTTTCAAAGACGCGTTAAAAGTGGGGCGTCCGCAAATCGGTTTGTGGCTGGGGCTTGCCAACAGTTACAGCGCTGAACTGTTAGCGGGCGCCGGCTTCGACTGGCTACTGATTGACGGCGAACACGCGCCAAACAACGTGCAGACGGTGTTGACCCAGTTGCAGGCGATTGCGCCTTATCCCAGCCAGCCGGTGGTGCGTCCGTCATGGAACGATCCGGTACAGATTAAGCAACTGCTCGACGTCGGCGCGCAAACGCTGCTGATACCGATGGTGCAGAATGCCGATGAAGCGCGAAACGCCGTGGCGGCTACGCGTTATCCGCCTGCCGGTATTCGCGGCGTGGGCAGCGCGCTGGCGCGGGCATCGCGCTGGAATCGCATTCCGGACTATCTCCACCAGGCCAACGACGCCATGTGCGTACTGGTGCAGATTGAAACGCGTGAGGCGATGAGCAATCTGGCGTCAATTCTCGACGTGGATGGCATTGACGGCGTGTTTATTGGCCCGGCGGATCTCAGCGCCGATATGGGCTTTGCCGGCAATCCGCAGCACCCGGAAGTGCAGGCGGCGATTGAGAACGCCATCGTGCAGATACGCGCGGCGGGGAAAGCGCCGGGGATTCTGATGGCCAATGAAGCACTGGCGAAACGTTATCTGGAACTGGGGGCGCTATTTGTCGCCGTCGGCGTTGACACCACGCTGCTGGCGCGCGGCGCGGAGGCGCTGGCGGCGCGCTTTGGCGCAGAAAAAAACCTGTCCGGTGCGTCCGGCGTCTATTAAGCCTGGCCCGGTAAGCGCAGCGCTACCGGGCAACCGTAGTACCCTACAAAAATTCCCATCAGAGGAAAAAAAATGAGCGACACATCATCTGCACTTCCGGAAAGCCCCGAGTCTGTCAGTTCGCACAACGCGCTCAGCACGGGTCAACAAACCGTCATAAATAAACTGTTCCGCCGACTGATCGTATTTTTATTCGTGTTGTTTATCTTCTCGTTTTTAGACCGTATCAACATCGGTTTTGCCGGGTTGACGATGGGGCAGGATCTGGGGTTAAGCGCCACCATGTTTGGCCTTGCCACGACGCTGTTTTACGCCACCTACGTCATTTTCGGCATTCCCAGCAACGTGATGTTGAGCATCGTCGGCGCCCGCCGCTGGATTGCGACCATTATGGTGCTATGGGGCATTGCATCTACCGCCACGATGTTCGCGGTGGGACCGAAAAGCCTGTATGTGCTGCGAATGCTGGTGGGCATTACCGAAGCGGGCTTTTTGCCAGGAATATTGCTCTATTTAACCTACTGGTTCCCGGCATTTTTCCGCGCCCGCGCCAACGCATTATTTATGATTGCCATGCCGGCCACTACCGCGTTGGGGTCGATTGTCTCCGGCTATATTTTATCGCTGGACGGCATATTCAATCTGCATGGATGGCAGTGGTTATTCCTGCTGGAAGGATTTCCGTCAGTTTTGTTAGGCATTATGGTCTGGTTTTACCTGGATGATACCCCGGCAAAAGCCAAATGGCTGACGGCAGAGGATAAAAAATGTTTGCAGGAGATGATGGATAATGACCGCCTGACGCTGGTTCAGCCGG
This sequence comes from Salmonella sp. 741265050_HSA, assembly GCF_046569445.1. Classification (NCBI taxonomy): domain Bacteria; kingdom Pseudomonadati; phylum Pseudomonadota; class Gammaproteobacteria; order Enterobacterales; family Enterobacteriaceae; genus Salmonella; species Salmonella sp. 741265050_HSA. Next base: position 121,659 of record NZ_JBKFSV010000001.1, read on the forward strand.
AGGGGGCCATCAGCCATAACGCCATGCAGCAGCGTAGTCTGTGGCGCGAAGTATTCACGCCAATTGTACTGATGTATACGCTGGCCTATTTTTGCCTTACCAATACGCTTAGCGCCATTAGTATCTGGACGCCGCAAATCCTGAAAAGTTTTAATGAAGGCAGTAGCAATATCACCATCGGCCTGCTGGCGGCGATCCCGCAGATTTGTACTATTCTGGGCATGATTTACTGGAGCCGCCATTCGGACAAACATCAGGAGCGTAAACATCACACGGCGTTGCCGTTCCTGTTTGCCGCCGCGGGCTGGCTGCTGGCGTCGGCGACCGACCATAACCTGATCCAGCTCCTGGGGATCGTGATGGCATCCACGGGTTCTTTTAGCGCGATGGCGATCTTCTGGACCACGCCGGATCAGTCGATCAGTTTACGCGCCAGGGCGATAGGCATTGCGGTCATCAATGCCACCGGCAATATTGGCTCCGCGCTCAGCCCGTTTATGATTGGCTGGCTAAAAGATATCACCGGTAGCTTCAATAGCGGACTCTGGTTTGTCGCTTCTCTGTTAGTCGTCGGCGCCGCCATTATCTGGCTCATTCCCATGAAAGCATCGCGTCCGCGCGCCACCCCTTGAGGAGAAACTATGTGCCAACGTGCGATCGCCAATATTGATATCAGCAAAGAGTATGACGAAAGCATGGGCAGTAACGATGTGCATTATCAGTCGTTTGCTCGTATGGCGGATTTCTTTGGTCGTGATATGCAGGCGCATCGCCACGACCAGTTTTTTCAAATGCACTTTCTTGATACCGGGCAGATTGAGCTACAGCTCGACGATCATCGCTATTCGGTGCAGGCGCCGCTATTTGTGCTTACGCCGCCCTCGGTGCCGCATGCTTTTATTACCGAATCGGATAGCGATGGTCATGTTCTGACGGTACGCGAAGAGCTGGTTTGGCCGCTGCTGGAAGTGCTTTATCCCGGCACCAGAGAGGCCTTCGGCCTGCCGGGGATCTGTCTGTCGCTGGCGGATAAACCCAATGAGCTGGCGGCGCTCAAACATTACTGGCAGCTAATTGAGCGGGAGTCCACGGAACAACTGGCTGGCTGCGAACATACCCTGGTGCTACTGGCGCAGGCGGTATTTACCTTGCTGTTGCGTAATGCGAAGCTGGACGATCACGCCGCAACCGGGATGCGCGGTGAACTGAAACTTTTTCAGCGCTTTACCCTGTTAATTGACAACCACTTCCATCAGCACTGGACGGTGCCCGATTATGCCTGCGAGCTGCATATTACCGAATCTCGTTTGACCGATATTTGCCGACGTTTTGCTAATCGCCCGCCTAAACGCCTGATTTTTGATCGGCAATTACGCGAGGCGAAACGACTGCTGCTTTTTTCCGACAATGCTGTCAACGAGATCGCCTGGCAATTAGGTTTTAAAGATCCGGCTTATTTCGCCCGTTTCTTTAATCGCCTTGCTGGCTGTTCTCCTTCGCAGTTTCGCCAACGTGAAGTTCCCTCTTTTCTCAACTAAGAAGAGTAAAAACATGATGAAAAAAAGCGTCGCTATGCTGGCGGTTTGTATGCTGGCGCAAAGCCACCTTGCCATTGCTGCCGGTACTCCTGCGCCTCAAGAGATCAACATTGTTTTACTGGGCACCAAAGGCGGGCCTTCTTTGCTCAATACAGCCAGACTACCGCAAGCGACGGCGCTCACTATCGGCGATAAAATATGGCTGATAGATGCCGGCTACGGCGCCAGTCTGCAACTGGTGAAAAACGGCATTCCACTGCGCAACATCAATACTATTTTGCTCACACATCTGCACAGCGACCACATACTGGATTATCCTTCCTTGCTGATGAATGCCTGGGCAAGTGGTCTGAAAGACCATACCATACAGGTTTATGGCCCGCCGGGAACCCAGGCGATGACGAAGGCTAGCTGGAAGGTCTTTGACAGGGATATCACGCTACGCATGGAAGAAGAGGGGAAACCCGATCCGCGCAACCTGGTTAAGGCGACCGATATTAGCCAGGGCGTCATCTATAAAGATGAACTGGTTACAATAAGCGCGCTGAAAGTGCCTCATTCCCCTTTCCCGGACGGTGAAGCGTTTGCTTACCGTTTTGATACCCAGGGTAAGCGAATCGTCTTCTCTGGCGATACGTCCTGGTTTCCGCCGCTTGCAACGTTTGCTCAAGGGGCGGATATCCTGGTACATGAGGCGGTACATGTCCCTTCAGTAGCAAAACTGGCTAATAGTATTGGCAACGGAAAAACGCTGGCTGAAGCGATTGCGTCGCATCACACCACGATTGAAGATGTCGGTAAGATTGCTCGCGAGGCCCACGTGAAAAAACTGGTGTTAAGTCATCTGGTGCCTGCGACGGTTGCGGATGACGTCTGGCAACAGGAAGCCATGAAAAATTACCCGGGCCCTGTCATTGTCGGTCATGACAATATGACGATAAGCGTACCGTAAGGATCAGGGCAGGGGTAAACCCACGGGCTGACATGATGTCAGCCCGTTATGCTTTTGGCGATCAGCATGACGCGCAGAGCTTTTGTCTAAAACATTATTTTTTCTAAACACTACTTGCTGATTTTTATGCACAATAAAGGTAAGATGATTGCTCTGGTGAAATATTACTAAATAAGAATGTCACGGATGGAATTTATACAGTGTTAAAAGCAATGCGTTTCTTTGTCTGCCGGCCATCAGTAATATCCTCTGTACCGGCTCCTCGTTGCCAAAGTGAAGGTTAGATTAAACGAATCAAAAAATATCCGAACTGTACAATTTTTATATCAAACATATTTAACTGCAAAATACTGCAAACGTGCGCGAATACACTTAATCAGTAGTATGGCTAATGCATACTTTATTTCCTAAACTTTCTTATTATCTATTTGAATATTTCTGGTTAAACCAAATGGACAAACGGATACCAGACACTCGAAAGGATAACTGCAGGCTTCTGGTTTAGGGTTGCAGTTACCAGGACAGTGGCTATTTTCTTTAAGCGATTTCCATAGAACAGGATTAAACCTGGTAACGTTGTAAACAGTAACGGGATAAAGTTTATCGTTTATTAAGACCCCCTTATTAAAGGGGATGATAATGCTACCTGGAGGCATGTAAACATCTGCCTGATACCATAAGGTCAATCTAAGATTTTTTAGGCTATGTATGCATGAGAACGACACTCCGGTAGAGGGACTTATAACTGTATCAACGACCTTCCATTCCATTACAGAAACCTTTTAAGTGAAATAGTCAATGGTGTAAATTACATTTTCCGCAAGCCTATTCAGGATAGATGAAAATCTGAGAAACATAACTCGTTGAAAACGATCGTTTTTTATTGACCACTCTATTTATATTGATTTTTTAATAAGTTATTTATTTTATGCTCTTATTTTGTTTACATTCTATTACATTTTTGTATTTTAGGCGTGGTGTAAATATTGGGCGGTAGTGGATGTTATAACGCTCAATTATTAAACTGTAAGTGACTGTTGTATTTCTTATTTATAAATACCGCAACCTGTAAGCGCAGCGGTACATTTTACCCGGCATTGACAGGGAGAAGGTACGTATCAACCAGAGAGTACAAAACAGTGAAAGAATATATTCTTCAGACAATAAATGATCGCTAACGTGTAAAAATAACCGACGTATCTAAAAAATGTGAACGTGTGGCTGGTCTTTATTTAAACGATGATCTTCGCAATGGCGCATTAATGGCTGACATTGGCGGTTCGTTGATCGGGTTGTGCGCGGTGAAAGGCTATATTTCTTCCGTTGGGGGAAGTATGTCAGAGGCATTCTGGTATTATACCGGGTGCATGTAAATCCGGGGTGGGCAGAAAGCCCACCCTCGGTTTATTGCCTTTATCGTGGATTAGGGATGCGAGATAAAGCGAGAAAGGCGTTGCAGCAGTAACCGGTTTTCTTCGCGCAGCCGTGAATTCTCTTCCAGCAGCGTTAACGCGACCGCGATCCCAGGCCAGTCGAGCGCCAGCTCCTCGCGTAAGCGTAGCGCGCGTTGTACCACGCTCGCTGCGCGATCGTCGAATTGCCAGTCGGCGTTATCGTCTTCGTAAGGCTCAATTACGCCAAGTCCGACGATTTCGTTTAGCTCCTCTTCCGTCACGCCGGTGTGCAAACAAAATTCGGTGATGGTAAAGGTGACAGTGATGTTAGCCATTATGCTTTCCCCCATTGCTGGCGTGGGTCAAAGGACGACTGCGCGTCCGCCAGTTGTTGCCACAGGGCAGCTGTTTTCTCGTCAGGTTTCGGCGGCATAACGATTTTGATGATGGCATAGAGATCGCCAGTGTGCTTTTTACTGGCTAATCCTTTTCCTTTGATACGCAGCCGCTGACCAGCCTGGCTGCCGGGGGGAATGGTCAGCAAAATACGCTCTTTAAGCGTTGGCACAGACACCTTAGCGCCGAGCGCCGCCTCCCATGGGGCAAGCGGAAGGACGACTTCCAGATCCTGATTGACGATATCAAAGAGCGGATGCGGGGCAATATGGATAACGAGCCATAAATCGCCATTAGGTCCGCCGTTTTCCCCCGGCGTGCCCTGGCCTTTTAGTCTGATTCGTTGCCCGTTGCTGACGCCAGCCGGGATTTTCACATTCAATGTTTTGGGAATTTCCCGCTCCACCAGGCCGAACGCGTTATAAACGGGGACGGAATAGCTAATCGTACGCTGGTGCTCTTCCAGCGTTTCTTCCAGGAATACCGCCACTTCAATTTCGATATCATGACCGCGTGCGGCGTGGCGGTGGTGCGAATGACGACCGTGCTGACCAAAAATAGACGAGAAAATATCATCAAAATCTTCGGCGTTATACGGCTGGCCTTCGTGTTGCTGGAACTGGCGATTAAATTGTGGATCGTTACGGTGTTGCCATAACTGGTCATACTCGGCGCGCCGTTGCTCATCACTCAGCACTTCCCATGCTTCAGCAACCTCTTTGAAACGGGCTTCGGCATCGGGTTCTTTGCTGACATCTGGATGGTACTTGCGGGCCAGTCGGCGATAGGCGGTCTTAATCGTCTTGAGATCGTCCGTCGGTTTCACGCCCATAATGGCGTAATAATCCTTAAGTTCCATAGCATCATCTCGCTAAATCAATACATACAGAAGGGACCCCAAAAGGTTTCTCCACTAAGTGTAGGGTAAACCTGAAAAGTGCGTATGAAAACACCAGTTATATCATTAGTAAGAATAAATTACGTTGTTCGACTATCAGAAGGTTGCGCAGCGCGCCGACATAACTTTACAGGGGAAAGGTTGCCAAAACCGCGCCAGTGGCTAAGATAACTCGCGTTAAACAGTGAGGGCGCAATGGCGAAACAACAACGGATGGGCTGGTGGTTTCTTTGCCTTGCATGTGTCGTGGTAATGGTTTGTACCGCGCAACGCATGGCGGGCCTGCACGCCTTGCAGATGCAGGCGACGGCCTCTGCTGCGGTGGTCAGCGCTCCCTCCTCGACAGATGACGGCTCGCCGGTCACCCCCTGCGAATTAAGCGCCAAGTCGCTGCTGGCGGCGCCTCCGGTACTCTTTGAAGGCGCTATCCTTGCGCTTTGTCTACTGCTTTCCTTACTGGCGCCTGTCCGGGTCATGCGCCTGCCGTTTTCGCCTCCACGGGCTATTTCGCCGCCCACATTACGGGTACATCTACGATTTTGTGTCTTCCGTGAATGACAGACCGGTTATTGCTAACGGTTAATTACTCATTCACGGAGAAAAAATATGATGATTTTGTTCAGGCGGATACTGTTCTGCCTGTTATGGCTTTGGCTGCCCGTCTCCTGGGCGGCGGAAAGCGGCTGGCTGCGTTCGCCCGATAACGACCATGCCAGCATACGGCTACGTGCCGATACGTCCGCTAACGGTGAGACCCGGCTGTTGCTGGATGTCAAACTGGAAAACGGCTGGAAAACCTACTGGCGCGCGCCGGGGGAAGGGGGCGTGGCGCCCTCTATCGCCTGGAAAGGCGACATGCCTGAGGTAAGCTGGTTCTGGCCAACCCCCTCGCGCTTTGATGTGGCGAATATCACCACCCAGGGATATCACGACGAGGTGACCTTTCCGATGATCGTGCGCGGTACGCCGCCCGCGACCTTGCGCGGCGTGTTGACGTTATCAACCTGCAGCAATGTTTGTCTGTTGACCGATTACCCCTTTTCCGTGACGCCCACTGTGCAGAATGCCGATTTTGCCCATGACTATGCGCGGGCGATGGGTAAAGTTCCGCTCCGCAGTGGACTAACGGACTCGCTTGAGGTCGGCTATCGCCCGGGAGAACTGGTGGTCACTGCTACGCGAGCGGCGGGCTGGTCATCGCCCGGGCTCTATCTTGACACCATAGATGACGTCGATTTTGCGAAGCCTCGCCTGCGCGTAGAGGGCGACAGGTTACAGGCGACGGTGCCGGTGGCGGACAGTTGGGGCGAAAAGGCGCCCGATTTGCGCGACAAATCGCTGACCCTCGTGTTAGCCGATGGCGCTATCGCCCAGGAGAGCACGCAAACCATTGGCGCTGCGCCAGCGCAAACGCCGGACAATGCGGCGCTACCTTTCTGGCAAGTTGTAATGATGGCGCTAATCGGCGGACTGATTCTTAATTTAATGCCCTGCGTACTGCCGGTTCTGGGCATGAAACTTGGCTCTATTTTATTGGTAGAGGAAAAAAGCCGCTCTCACATCAGGCGACAATTTTTGGCTTCGGTCGCCGGTATCATTGCGTCATTTATGGCGCTGGCGGCGTTTATGACCCTCCTTCGCCTGTCAAACCATGCGCTGGCCTGGGGAGTCCAGTTCCAGAATGCATGGTTTATTGGTTTTATGGCGTTGGTGATGTTGTTGTTTAGCGCCAGCCTGTTCGGGCTTTTTGAGTTCAGGCTTCCCTCATCTATGACCACGAAACTGGCCACTTACGGCGGTAACGGTATGTCGGGACATTTCTGGCAGGGGGCATTCGCCACGCTGCTGGCGACGCCTTGTAGCGCGCCGTTTCTGGGCACGGCGGTCGCGGTGGCGCTCACGGCGTCGCTGCCGACGCTGTGGGGGCTGTTCCTTGCGCTTGGCCTGGGAATGAGCGCGCCGTGGCTACTGGTCGCGCTACGACCAGGGCTTGCGCTACGTTTACCGCGCCCCGGGCGCTGGATGAATGTCCTGCGCAGGATCCTCGGTCTGATGATGCTGGGGTCGGCTATCTGGCTGGCGACGTTACTCCTGCCGCATTTCGGCTTCACTGCGTCAAAGAGCGCGCAAGACACGGTTCAGTGGCAACCGTTGAGTGAACAGGCAATCCAGTCGGCGCTGGCGCAGCATAAGCGGGTATTTGTCGATGTCACTGCGGACTGGTGTATTACCTGTAAAGTGAATAAATACAACGTCCTGCAAAAAGAGGATGTGCAGGCCGCCTTGCAACAGCCGGATGTTGTGGCGCTGCGGGGAGACTGGACGCTGCCGTCCGATGCCATTACAGATTTTCTGAAAACGCGTGGTCAGGTCGCCGTGCCGTTTAATCAGGTATATGGCCCCGGCTTGCCGGAAGGGGAGGCATTGCCCACTTTGCTGACCCGCGATGCGGTATTACAAATGTTGAAAAAAGCGAAAGGAATAACCCAATGAAATACATGATTGTTTTGCTGCTGGCGCTGTTTTCGACGCTGAGCATCGCGCAAGAAACCGCTCCTTTTACGCCGGATCAGGAAAAGCAGATTGAAAATCTGATCCATGCGGCGTTGTTTAACGATCCTGCCAGCCCGCGGATAGGCGCTAAACACCCTAAGCTGACGCTGGTGAACTTTACGGATTACAACTGCCCGTACTGCAAACAGCTCGATCCGATGCTGGAAAAGATTGTGCAGAAATATCCTGACGTTGCGGTCATTATTAAACCGCTGCCATTTAAAGGAGAGAGTTCCATACTGGCGGCGCGTATTGCGCTGACCACCTGGCGCGAGCATCCGCAACAGTTCCTCGCGCTACATGAAAAACTCATGCAAAAGCGCGGTTACCATACGGATGACAGTATTAAACAGGCCCAGCAGAAAGCAGGGGCTACGCCAGTGACGCTGGATGAAAAAAGCATGGAAACGATACGCACTAATTTGCAGTTGGCAAGGCTGGTCGGCGTGCAAGGAACGCCAGCGACGATCATTGGCGACGAGCTGATTCCGGGCGCAGTGCCCTGGGATACGCTGGAAGCGGTGGTGAAAGAAAAACTGGCGGCTGCCAATGCCGGGTAAACTGCGGCGTTGGCTGCGTGAAGCCGCGGTTTTTCTGGCGCTCCTCATCGCGATAATGGTGGTCATGGACGTCTGGCGCGCGCCGCAGGCACCTCCGGCGTTTGCCGCGACACCATTACGTACGCTGACGGGAGAGTCGACAACTCTGGCGACCTTGAGCGAGGAACGCCCCGTACTGCTCTATTTTTGGGCCAGCTGGTGTGGGGTATGCCGCTTTACTACGCCTGCGGTCGCTCGCCTGGCGGCGGAAGGGGAAAACGTCATGACCGTTGCGCTCCGCTCCGGCGATGACGCTGAGGTTGCCCGCTGGCTGGCGCGCAAGGGCGTTGACTTCCCGGTCGTCAATGATGCTAACGGCGCCTTATCCGCTGGCTGGGAAATCAGCGTGACGCCAACGCTGGTGGTGGTTTCACAAGGTCGGGTTGTGTTCACCACCAGCGGCTGGACCAGCTATTGGGGCATGAAGCTTCGACTGTGGTGGGCAAAAACGTTCTGAATATGCGCCGGGGTTTCCCGGCGCTAACGCGTTTACTGTAAGAAAAACCCCCGTTTTGCGAAATCGTTCCCGGAAAAATGATCCATTTCTGTCACACTCAGAACGATTTGATAACAACAAGAGGTCATAGGGATGAAAAAATCATTACTCGCTGTTGCTGTGGCAGGGGCTGTTTTGTTGTCATCCGCCGTACAGGCGCAGACAACGCCGGAGGGTTATCAATTACAACAGGTGCTGATGATGAGCCGCCATAATCTGCGGGCGCCGCTGGCGAATAATGGCAGCGTACTGGCGCAGTCGACGCCGAACGCCTGGCCGGCGTGGGACGTTCCCGGCGGGCAACTGACGACGAAAGGCGGCGTGCTGGAAGTCTATATGGGACACTACACACGTGAATGGCTGGTCGCGCAGGGGCTGATACCGTCGGGAGAATGTCCGGCGCCCGACACGGTATATGCCTATGCGAATAGTTTGCAGCGCACCGTCGCCACCGCGCAATTTTTCATTACCGGCGCTTTCCCCGGCTGTGATATTCCTGTTCATCATCAGGAAAAAATGGGCACTATGGACCCTACCTTCAATCCGGTAATTACCGATGATTCCGCCGCGTTCCGGCAACAGGCCGTACAGGCGATGGAAAAGGCGCGTAGTCAGCTACATCTTGATGAGAGTTATAAACTGCTTGAGCAGATAACGCATTATCAGGACTCGCCGTCCTGCAAAGAGAAGCATCAGTGTTCGCTAATCGACGCGAAAGATACCTTCAGCGCGAACTATCAGCAAGAGCCTGGCGTGCAGGGGCCGCTGAAAGTAGGGAACTCGCTGGTGGATGCGTTTACCCTGCAATATTACGAAGGGTTTCCGATGGATCAGGTCGCCTGGGGCGGCATCCACACCGATCGGCAGTGGAAGGTGCTGTCAAAACTGAAAAACGGCTATCAGGACAGCCTGTTTACCTCACCCACGGTGGCGCGCAATGTCGCTGCGCCGCTGGTGAAATATATCGATAAGGTGCTGGTTGCCGATCGCGTTAGCGCGCCGAAGGTTACCGTGCTGGTGGGGCATGATTCCAATATCGCGTCGCTGCTGACGGCCCTGGATTTTAAACCCTATCAGCTCCATGACCAGTATGAGAGAACGCCGATTGGCGGCCAGCTTGTCTTCCAACGCTGGCATGACGGCAACGCTAACCGGGATTTGATGAAAATCGAGTATGTCTACCAGAGCGCCCGGCAGTTACGTAACGCGGAAGCGTTAACGCTCAAATCGCCCGCGCAAAGGGTAACCCTGGAACTGAAAGGATGTCCGGTGGATGCGAACGGCTTCTGTCCGCTGGATAAGTTCGATAACGTCATGAACACTGCCGCAAAATAGCCGTATGCCCCCGCGCAGGCGGGGGCGTTTGTGTTATACGTTCTTACGTTCGATGATTTGTTCGCCCCAGAAGAGCGAGTCTTTGTCCGTTTTCTCAAAGGCTTTGATCAGCACCTCATCGCTACCTTCTTCCCATATTTTTTCTGCCAGTTTCTCGTCATAGTGAGCGACTTCAAAAATGGCTTCGGCAATTTCCGGCGACGTATTACGCAGGCTTGCCCATTCGCCGACGCGGTGCGCTTTTGCTTCTTGAGTTGGCATTCGAATCCTCCTGTTGAAGATTAGCCGTTGAGTTTGACTGCCAGACCGGCGACGTATTCCCCCTGATAGCGAGCGATAGAGAGTTCCTCCTGGCTTGGTTGACGTGAACCGTCGCCTCCGGCGATAGTCGTTGCGCCGTAAGGCGTGCCGCCGCGAACCTGGGAGACGTCAAAGAGTTCCTGTGCGGCATAGCCTATCGGGACGATCACCATCCCATGATGGGCAAGAGTAGTCCAGGTCGAGGTGATGGTCTGCTCCTGGCCGCCGCCCGTTCCGGTAGAACTGAACACGCTGCCGAGCTTGCCGTATAGCGCGCCGGATGCCCACAGTCCGCCGGTTTGGTCCAGGAAGGTACGCATCTGGCCTGACATATTGCCAAACCGGGTTGGCGTACCAAAAATAATGGCATCGTAATCCGCCAGCTCCTGTGGGGTGGCAACCGGTGCGTTTTGTGTTTTACCGCCAGCTTTTGCGAAGATTTCAGGCGGCATTGTTTCTGGCACACGCTTTATAATGACCTCTGCGCCGTCGACTTTCTTTGCCCCTTCCGCCACCGCATGCGCCATGGTTTCAATGTGTCCGTACATGGAATAATAGAGCACCAGAATCTTTGCCATTTGTACTACTCCTCAGATTAATCAGGTGTGTAGCGATTCGCTACGTCTATTTAAAGATATGCTCTCCTGTGAAGAGTGCAAATTTCAGCGCCATTTCTTTGATTTATAACAATAATTAATTTGGCGACCTTTGTTGCAAAATGATACATTTTTAAGCGCTTTGATTTTCCCAAATATAAGAATAACTTATTTATTTCTTATGGTTATTATTCTGCGTATTCGGCTTCCAATGTTGCAGAATATTTCGGTAAGCGGCCTACCACGACGTTTTTCACTATGCTTAATGTTACGCGGCGTTACTGATGATATCGTTCATACGCTGCGCGAGGAGATACTCCTCATTACCTATGCAATATGATGTCTAATCTATGACGGAGGTCAGTAATGGCAAACCATCGTGGCGGTTCCGGTAATTTTGCGGAAGACCGCGAAAGAGCATCAGAAGCAGGTCGTAAAGGTGGTCAGCACAGCGGGGGCAATTTTAAGAATGACCCGCAGCGTGCATCCGAAGCAGGCAAAAAAGGGGGCAAAAGCAGTAACCGTAATAGCTAGCCTGCGTCACAACAGCAAGACGCTGAGCGTTTCACGCTAAAAAGCGTCATGCGCCACCGCCGCCGGATTTCCGGCGGTTTTTTTGTTTATAAGCCGGATTTGGTATGCTTGCGTCCTGACAAAAAGGAGAGGGCGCATGTCGCAACGCACAGAGAAAAAAATCGGGAAACGCTCGCAGGCCACCGGTGCAAAACGGCAGCTTATCTTAACCGCCGCGCTTGCCGTTTTTTCCCAGTATGGCATTCATGGCGCGCGTCTTGAGCAGGTCGCCGAGCGGGCAGGCGTCTCCAAAACCAATCTGCTTTATTATTATCCCTCGAAAGAGGCGCTGTATGTCGCGGTAATGCGACAGATTCTGGATGTCTGGCTGGCGCCGCTCAAGGCGTTTCGCGCAGAATTTTCCCCTCTGGAGGCCATCAAAGAGTATATCCGTCTCAAGCTGGAAGTTTCGCGTGATTATCCGCAGGCGTCGCGGCTCTTCTGCATGGAGATGCTGGCGGGCGCGCCGCTCTTAATGGAGGAACTGACCGGCGATCTAAAAGCGTTGATAGATGAAAAATCCGCGCTGATTGCCGGATGGGTGCACAGCGGGAAACTGGCGCCCGTCTCCCCGCACCATTTGATCTTCATGATTTGGGCCGCCACGCAACATTACGCCGATTTTGCCCCTCAGGTTGAGGCGGTAACCGGCGCGACGCTTCGCGATGAAGCCTTTTTTAACCAAACGGTCGAAAGCGTTCAGCGCATTATTATTGAAGGGATTCGCGTGCGTTAACCGGCTGGCGGCAGTGGGCAGCTCAAATCACCCTCTTCACATTGCAGCAGCGAGGCTAAAAACGCTTCGCGTTCGTTCGTTTTATCGGTCAGGCACTGGCTGGCGATCATGGGTTGCACGCTGCCGCCCTCCGTACCTGAGCGAATCAGAGCGCAATCGGCGTCCCGCAGTGCAATCCATGCCACCTGCGCTTTTTGCAACAGCTCGCGCTGCGGCGGTTGCGCACGCTTAATCGCGCTTTGATAGGTTTCGTTCAGCTTTTTATCTGCCGCCTGGTATTGCGCGGCGGCGCAGCGATTCATTTCCAGCTGCGTACTGGCGCTGGCACACTCATCGGCCAACGCCTGACTGCTGAACAACAACGCCGCGCAGGTAAGGAAAATTCGTTTCATACGCTCCTCTGACGCGAGTAAAAAGGCTCCATTGACGGAGCCTTAATTAACCACAGTATTAGCCAATTGTCATCAGGCTGGCATTACCGCCAGCGGCGGCAGTGTTTACGCTCAGCGAACGTTCAATATAGAGCCGTTCCAGCAGTATATTGCTTTCGCCGCGGGCGAACCCCTGTACCGACACTATCGCGCCTTCGCGGGCGGCGACGGCTTCGCACACGGTTCGCAGCTTGTCGGAGTCGCCGTGGAAAATCACCGCGTCAAACGGCTGCGCCATCAGCGTTTCCGCTTTCGCAAACTGGACACGCGCCGCGACGGCGGCGGGGAGACGTTTCGCCAGATCGCGGTGGAAGGCGTCGTCTGACCATAGCGCCTGACTGCCGACGGCGAGAACGGCGGCAAGCTGCGTCAACGCGTCATGTTCGTCATCAGCCAGGCATAATACCCGTTCACGCGGCAACAGCGTCCAGGTATTGCGCTCGCCGGTCGGCCCCGGTAGCAGGCGCTGCGTGCCGGCCTGCGCCAGATCGGCGAATTGTCGGCAGAGCGTCTGTAGCGCTGGACGATCCGCCGCCCATTGCGTCAGGGCGGTCAACGGCGCGAGTAGCGTGGTTTTAAGCTGCGCATCCACCGGGTAACGCGCATCCTGACGAGTCAGCGTCGTATTGAGCGCATTGGGCGGGCGGTGTGCCAGCAGGCGGTAGAGATAGAGCGGCCCTCCCGCTTTTGGCCCGGTGCCGGACAGTCCTTCGCCGCCAAACGGCTGGACGCCGACGACCGCGCCCACCATATTACGGTTAACGTACAGGTTGCCGACATGGGCGGAACCGGTGACTTGCGCAATGGTTTCATCAATACGGGTATGTACGCCCAGCGTTAGCCCGTAGCCGGAAGCGTTAATCTGTTCGATAAGCTCCGCCAGTTGGTTACGGTTATAACGCACGACGTGCAGCACAGGCCCGAAGACCTCTTTTTCCAGTTCTGCGAAGTTTTCCAACTCAATAAGCGTGGGCATTACAAACGTACCGGTTTGCCATTCCTGCGCATCATCGCTGTTTTCACGCGCGGCCTGGAAAACCGGGCGGCCTTTGGCGCGCATTGTCTGGATATGACGTTCAATGTTGGCTTTGGCCTCGCTATCAATCACCGGCCCGATATCGGTCGTCAGACGGCCTGGATTCCCCATCCGACACTCCGCCATCGCGCCGCGTAACATTTTCAGCGTATGTTCGGCGATATCGTCCTGCAAACACAGCACGCGGAGCGCGGAACAGCGTTGTCCGGCGCTGTCGAAAGCGGAAGCCAGCACATCCACGACCACCTGCTCGGTGAGCGCGGAAGAGTCGACAATCATAGCGTTCATACCACCAGTTTCCGCAATCAACGGAATAGGGCGGCCCTGGGCGTCAAGACGCGTGGCAATGTTGCGCTGCAACAACGTCGCGACCTCCGTGGAACCGGTAAACATCACGCCGCGTACACGCGCATCGGCGGTAAGCTGGGCGCCGACGGTTTCTCCCCGTCCCGGCAACAGTTGCACGACGCCCGGCGGTACGCCCGCTTCCAGCAAAATAGCAATGCCCTGGGCGGCAATCAGCGATGTCTGCTCTGCCGGTTTCGCCAGAACGCTGTTACCTGCCGCCAACGCGGCGGCGATTTGGCCGGTGAAAATGGCCAGCGGGAAGTTCCACGGACTGATGCAGACTACCGGCCCTAACGGGCGATGCGTTTCGTTATCGAAATCGTCACGCACTTGGCCGGCATAATAATGGAGGAAGTCTACCGCTTCGCGCACTTCGGCAATGGCGTTGCTGAACGTTTTCCCCGCTTCACGCACCAACAGGCCAATCAACTGCTGCATTTGGTCTTCCATCAATACCGCCGCCCGCTGCAAAATGGCGGCGCGTTCTTGCGGCGGCGTCGCAAACCAAACCGGTGCCTGATTGACCGCGTTTTGCAATGCCTGTTCAACCTCGCTTTCTGTCGCTTCGCGTCCCCAGCCGACAATATCTTTCGGTTCCGCCGGGTTGATAACCGGCGTCATCTCACCGTCGGCCACCGGTTGTTCCAGCACAGGTTTGGCCTGCCATTTCTGCATGGCGTTGCTTAACAGGGCAGAAGAAAGCGAGGCGAGGCGATGTTCATTCGCTAAATCAAGTCCGGCGGAGTTTATCCGACCTTCGCCGTACAGATCGCGCGGCAGCGGAATTTTCGGATGCGGTATGCCAGCCTGACCTTCCTGCTGCGCCAGTTTTTCCACGGCCTCGACCGGGTCCGCCACCAGTTCATCGAGCGGTAGGGTGGCATCGGCGATACGGTTGACAAAAGAGGTGTTGGCGCCGTTTTCCAGCAGGCGTCGTACCAGATAGGCCAGCAGGGTTTCGTGTGTTCCCACCGGCGCGTAAATACGGCAGGGACGGTTAAGTTTTCCGTCCGCCACTTTACCGGTGACCTGTTCATACAGCGGTTCGCCCATGCCGTGCAGGCACTGGAATTCGTACTGACCCGGATAGTAATTTTGCCCGGCCAGATGATAAATCGCCGCCAGTGTGTGAGCGTTATGGGTCGCGAACTGCGGGTAGATCAGATTAGGTACGGCGAGCAGTTTTTTCGCGCAGGCCAGATAAGAGACATCGGTATACACTTTGCGGGTATAAACCGGATAGCCCTCCAGCCCTTCTATTTGCGCGCGTTTGATCTCGCTATCCCAGTAGGCGCCTTTCACCAGACGAATCATCAGCCGACGGCGGCTACGGGAGGCCAGATCGACTAAATAATCAATGACCAGCGGGCAGCGTTTCTGGTAAGCCTGGATCACAAAGCCAATGCCGTTCCAGCCTGCGAGTTCGGGTTCGAAGCAGAGTTTTTCCAGCAGATCGAGCGAGATCTCCAGACGATCCGCCTCTTCGGCGTCGATATTGAGACCAATGTCGTACTGGCGCGCCAGCAGCGTCAGGGATTTCAGGCGCGGATAAAGCTCCTCCATTACCCGATCGTATTGCGCGCGACTATAGCGTGGATGCAGGGCGGACAGCTTAATCGAGATGCCTGGCCCTTCGTAAATACCGCGACCGTTAGACGCTTTGCCGATGGCATGAATCGCTTGCTGGTAAGAGACCATATAGGCCTGCGCATCGGCGGCGGTTAACGCGGCTTCGCCCAGCATATCGTAAGAATAGCGGAACCCTTTCTCTTCCAGTTTTCGGGCATTCGCCAGCGCCTGAGCAATGGTTTCGCCAGTCACGAACTGCTCGCCCATTAAACGCATCGCCATGTCGACGCCTTTGCGGATTAACGGCTCGCCGCTCTTGCCGATAATGCGGTTCAGCGAGCGCGAAAGATTGGCTTCGTTATGCGTTGAGACCAGTCGGCCGGTAAAGAGCAGCCCCCAGGTGGCGGCGTTTACAAACAGCGACGGGCTACGGCCAATATGCGACTGCCAGTTGCCATTACTGATTTTGTCGCGAATTAACGCATCGCGCGTAGCTTTGTCGGGAATACGCAGCAGCGCTTCCGCCAGACACATCAGCGCAACGCCTTCTTGCGAAGAGAGGGAAAACTCCTGCAACAGGCCTTGTACCATACCCGCGCGACCGCTGGCGGATTTTTGATTGCGCAATTTCTCCGCCAGTTGATACGCCAGTTTATGCGCCTGCTCAGCGACAGGCGGCGACAGGCGCGCCTGTTCCATTAGCATTGACACCGCATCGGTTTCCGGGCGGCGCCAGGCGGCGGTGATGGCGGCGCGAGAGACGGATTGGGGAAGAATCTGTTCGGCAAACTCCAGAAAGGGCTGATGCGGCTCATCCTGCGGCGCGACCGGCTCCTCGCTTTCATTTGCCGCGCCGGCAAACAGCGCAGGTAGCTCCGGTAGCGTATCGCTATTTTCCAGCTTGTCCAGATAGCTAAAGATTGCCTGTTTTATTAACCAGTGCGGCGTGCGATCGATACGCGACGCGGCCATTTTGATCCGTTCGCGCGTGGCGTCGTCCAGCTTAACCCCCATCGTGGTGGTTCCCATACCCTCTACTCCTGTTATTCGCTCTATCTGCTAACCAATAGTTAGCGGAAAATATCCACTATGTTGCAACTTTGTGCAACCGCGTTAAATGTGACCTGCGTTGCAAGCTTAAAAATGAATAAATTGTTAAAAAAAGAAAGTGGGAGTCTGACGGGGAAAACCATCTGGATTTATTTTCTCTGCGGTAGTTAACACTTTTAAAAGGTGCAACCGCAAAAAATGTGAGAGAGTGCAACCTGGAGAAAAATAGTATCCCTCTGCAATCAAATTTGATGTAAATGGTGTGTTAAATCGATTGTGAATAACCACCGCTTCCGGCAGGATACGGTCGCCCTGGTAAACATAACACCCTTGCCACGTTCCGGCAGGGTACAAAACGGCACGCTACGGTAGTGCCAATAAATAAATTTGGAGAACCTTGATGGCTATTAGCACACCGATGTTGGTGACATTCTGTGTCTATATTTTTGGCATGATATTGATTGGGTTTATCGCCTGGCGCTCAACCAAAAACTTTGATGACTATATTCTTGGCGGTCGCAGCCTGGGGCCGTTTGTTACGGCTTTATCAGCCGGCGCGTCGGATATGAGCGGCTGGCTGTTAATGGGGCTGCCTGGCGCTATCTTTCTGTCGGGGATCTCTGAAAGCTGGATCGCCATTGGCCTGACGTTAGGCGCATGGATTAACTGGAAGCTGGTGGCCGGGCGCCTGCGCGTGCATACCGAATTTAACAATAACGCGCTCACGCTGCCGGACTATTTTACCGGTCGGTTTGAGGATAAGAGCCGAGTCCTGCGTATTATTTCCGCGCTGGTCATTCTGCTGTTTTTCACTATCTATTGCGCATCAGGTATTGTCGCTGGGGCACGACTGTTCGAAAGCACCTTCGGTATGAGCTATGAAACCGCACTGTGGGCGGGGGCCGCGGCAACCATTATTTATACGTTTATAGGCGGGTTTCTTGCCGTTAGCTGGACGGATACCGTTCAGGCCAGCCTGATGATTTTTGCGTTAATCCTGACGCCGGTGATGGTTATTGTCGGCGTAGGCGGTTTTAGCGAGTCGCTGGAGGTGATCAAGCAAAAGAGCATCGAGAATGTCGACATGCTCAAGGGGCTGAATTTTGTCGCTATTATTTCTCTGATGGGCTGGGGACTGGGTTACTTCGGTCAGCCGCATATCCTGGCGCGCTTTATGGCGGCGGATTCCCATCACAGTATTGTTCATGCGCGTCGTATCAGTATGACCTGGATGATTCTGTGTCTGGCGGGCGCGGTGGCGGTGGGCTTCTTTGGCATTGCGTACTTTAACAATAACCCCGCGCTGGCCGGGGCGGTGAACCAAAACTCAGAACGCGTATTTATTGAACTGGCGCAGATCCTGTTTAACCCGTGGATTGCCGGTGTTCTGCTGTCTGCTATCCTGGCGGCGGTGATGTCGACGTTGAGCTGTCAGTTGCTGGTATGCTCCAGCGCGATTACGGAAGATTTATATAAGGCTTTTCTGCGTAAAAGCGCCAGCCAGCAAGAGCTGGTATGGGTAGGGCGAGTGATGGTGCTGGTGGTAGCGCTGATCGCCATTGCGCTGGCGGCGAATCCCGATAACCGTGTGCTGGGGCTGGTGAGCTACGCCTGGGCTGGATTCGGCGCGGCATTTGGACCTGTTGTCCTGTTTTCTGTGATGTGGTCGCGTATGACACGTAACGGCGCGCTGGCGGGAATGATTATTGGCGCGGTGACGGTTATCGTCTGGAAACAATATGGCTGGCTGGATCTGTATGAGATCATCCCTGGCTTCATTTTCGGCAGCCTGGGGATCGTAATCTTTAGCCTGCTTGGCAAAGCGCCGACAGCAGCGATGCAGGAACGCTTTGCAAAAGCGGACGCGCATTATCATTCCGCGCCGCCGTCGAAGCTACAGGCGGAATAACCGACATGTCCGATAGCATTATTGCCATCGGACATATTTTACCAGGCGGCGTTATACGCCTGCCTGGTCCTCTGATAAGTCCCGGACCGATTGACTGAAGATGTTCAGGTAAATGAGGACGCTCTCTCAAACTATTTTTAGCCCTTGAGCGCCGTTAACGCGGCCGTAATACGTCTCGAGTAATCACTAACTGGCCATATATGAAATCGCCTGTTAATGGTACCAATAGCCTTGACGCAATAGGATAATGACAAAAATTAAAACGAGTCAGCGTTACTGGCGTAAGTATGCCGCACAAAATTTTGCATAAATAATGCCGTTTTAGCGATGGGAGAGAGGACATGTTAATTACTCCATTTTAACCTTTTATATGTTTAATATTCAATGGCTTATGGGTGGTTTCACCATTAATACCCATAGTAGCTAATGATTATCTTTTTTAGTCTCCTGCCAATGAAATAATTGTGTAATCTTTCTGTAAGAGACTGACAATGACGCAATAATGTTTGGTTAATGTTTGGTGAATATATTGTTGCATTATTGATGTTTTGTGTTGTACTTAGTAGTAATAGCGGTAGTTCCCCGGCAGTGATGGTCACTCACTATGGAGATCGCGAATGGTAATGTCCGCACCAGGACACATTGTTTACAGTAGTTACAACACCCTGTACGGACATTCTCTCTCCGGTGGTGGTCTTGTCACCTTAAAAGCTCTCATCATTTCTCTTACTGTCCATACCCATGACGTCATATGTGGTGCGCGTAGCCGTGTGTGGCGTCGTTTCAAAAAGCAAGCTAAGGCTTACAAGGAAGCCAACCCTCAGATGTGTGTGCGCATAATCGCGTTCAAGAGAGCGCGGGTGATGTATACCTACAACTCAAGGTGCTATCCATGGGAAGACAAAAAGCAGTGATCAAAGCTCGTCGTGAAGCAAAGCGTGTGTTGAGACGAGATTCGCGTAGTCATAAGCAACGTGAAGAAGAATCGGTCACGTCACTGGTACAGATGGGCGGAGTAGAAGCCATTGGCATGGCGCGCGATAGTCGCGATACCTCTCCTGTTAAGGCGCGAAATGAAGCACAGGCGCATTATCTGAACGCTATTGACAGTAAACAGCTTATTTTTGCGACCGGCGAAGCCGGCTGCGGAAAAACATGGATCAGTGCGGCAAAGGCGGCAGAAGCATTGATTCATAAGGACGTCGAGAGGATCATTGTGACGCGTCCGGTATTGCAGGCTGATGAAGATCTTGGTTTTTTGCCCGGTGATATCGCTGAAAAATTCGCGCCTTATTTTCGTCCCGTCTACGATGTCCTGCTTAAACGGTTGGGCGCGTCCTTTATGCAATATTGTTTGCGCCCGGAAATCGGTAAGGTAGAAATTGCCCCGTTCGCCTATATGCGTGGGCGTACTTTTGAAAATGCGGTCGTGATTCTCGACGAGGCGCAAAATGTGACTGCGGCGCAAATGAAAATGTTTTTGACGCGATTAGGCGAAAATGTCACGGTCATTGTCAATGGCGATATTACGCAATGCGACCTGCCGCGCGGCGTGCGTTCCGGGTTGAGCGATGCGTTGGAACGCTTTGAAGAAGATGAAATGGTGGGGATTGTGCATTTCAACAAAGACGACTGCGTGCGCTCGGCGCTTTGTCAGCGAACGCTTCACGCATACAGCTAATATAGCATTGACTTTCAGAGCCCGGGAGACCGGGCTTTGTTGTCTATAAAGCGTCCAGCAGACTCATGGACAAAAAAGGAAATGACGCCTGTACGTGAAGGGAATTATTTTGTCATGTCCAGGGCATTCATTGTCCGTAATTTGCTTTCTCGGGCCTGTTCCGGCGAGGACTGTACAAGAAGGGTATAGAGCAGGTCAAAGACGAAAAGCTGCGCGGCTTTCGTACCGATCGAGTCACCCTGCAACATTCCTTGCCGATTACCATTGATCAGGCAAAAATCGGCCTCTTCACATAATGGAGAACCCAGATTATGGGTAATGGCGACTGTGGTGGCGCCAGCCTGTCGGGCCAATCGGAGTGAATGCACTGTTTCTGGCGATGTGCCCGAGTGACTGACACCCATCGCGACATCGCCTGCTTTTAATAGCGTAGCCTGCATGTACATAAAATGGTTATTGCTTACCGCATCTCCCCGTAAACCAATACGCATTAGCTTGTGTTTCATATCCAGCGCCGTGATCCCCGATGAGCCCACACCAAAGATATAAACTGAGTGACAGTGACGTAGGGCGTCCACGACACCGAGAACCTGTTGCATATCAAGCAGATTTAGCGTTTCAGATAATACATTACTAATGGTGTTCTGCAATTTTAAACCAATGGCGTGGGCATCGTCGGATTCGCTAACTTCGGCATCCAGTAGAGGACTACTGTCATCAGACTCGGTAGTGGCAAGTTCAATGGCCAGGTCCATTTTAAAATCCTGAAAACCTTTATAGCCCAGGGTGCGACAAAAGCGAATAACCGTGGCTTCTCCGGCCTGTGTGTCGCGCGACAAATCGGCAATAGATGACTGTGTCACCTGTCTGGGGAAGGCTAAAATATATTGCGCAATACGCTGGGAGGCACGTGTCAGGCTTTTTTGCATAGCACCCAGAGTGTCAAGGATTTTTCCGGGTTTAAGACGTGGGGGTTGAGGCTCCATATAGTTCCTGCTCTTGAGGGCTGATTGCGGCACAAAGCCTGCAATATCGAACAGAGCAGAGCCTATCAAGTCTGCGGCATGAAAAAAAGCGCGATGTAAGTAAAGGAGGGGGAATATTTACATCGCGTTGCCAACTTATGACAGAACATCACTGGAGAGTAATCTGTTTGCTCTTACGGTGTTTATAGCGCGCCATCTGACGGATGGTTTATATCTGGCCCGGTATTGTCGCCCCGGGCGTTGGCGTCACCGTGTGTTGTGTCGGTATAGCGTGGTATCATGAAATCATAATGTCACCTTTGGTTCAGGTTTTTCATCCAGCGTCAATGGCGGTGCCGGGGCAAATAACGGGGCGAAAATAACGCCGCTGATCACCACGCTTAGCGAGCCAATGACCCCATAAAAGAAGAAGTTAAGGTCAGTGGCATAGCGTGCGCCCAGCACGGTAATGACGCTGATAATAATTCCTAAAACCGCACTCCCGGCATTTGCTCGTTTAAAGAAAATGCCCAGCATGAACAGACCGGTCATTGGCCCTCCCATCAGACCTATCAGACTATTAAATGCATCCCAGATTTCTGATTCATCGGCCATGACCAGCCATACCGAGGCCGCGCTACTTATCAGGCCCGCGACCAGAATAACTAACTTAGCTATTTTCATACGGTTTTCTGGCGTTCTTTTTTTATGACTCAAACGCTGATAGATATCGGAATTAAAACAACTGGAAATGCTGTTTAAGCTGCTGGAGATGCTGGACTGCGCGGCAGCGAAAATAGCGGCGATTATCAACCCTGCAATGCCGACTGGCATTTCGGTGACCACGAATAAGGGCAAAATGCCGCCAGTGTTGAATCCCGCCGGTAATAATTGTGGATGTTGCTGATAGTAGACAAATAATGCCGAGCCGATAGCAAAAAAGAAAACAGGGATCACAGCAACCAGTTTGGCATTTGTAAGTAATGTTTTCTTCGTTTCCTCTATGGAGTCAGTCACGATATAGCGTTGGACCACATCCTGACTGGCAGTAAATTGCTGAATATTGGCAAACAGAAAACCAATCATCAATACAGGTACTGTGCTTTCCGTCCAGCTCCAGTGGAACTGCGTAGCCGGAAAGAATTTATCCGCCTGCTGCGTCACCGTAAAAATTTCACCAATGCCGCCCTGGACTTTGAGACATATCACTATAAAAATCAGTATCGCGCTGCCAGAAAGTAAGAGACCTTGAATAACATCAGTCCATATTACTCCTTCAATTCCCCCCATCCAGGTATAAATGATACACATCACGCTAATCAACAGTACCAAAATCACCGGGTCTATAGCGATGAAGGGGCGCAAGGCCAGCACGGTGAGGAAAGTGATAATGGCGATACGTCCGATATGAAACAACATAAATGACATGCTGGCGAATAGACGGCAGCGCACATCGAACCGTGCTTCGAGATATTCATAGGCTGATGTGACTTTCAATTTCCGAAAAAACGGAATATAGAAATAAAAAACCAGCGGTAAAATTGCGATAGCCAGATACTGACCAATGATAAACGTCCAGTCGGAAGTAAACGCTTTGGCAGGAATTGACATAAATGTAATTGAGCTTAACGTAGTAGCAAATACACTGACCCCAGCCGCCCAACCAGGAACCCGGCCACCACCGCGAAAATAATCGTCTGCTGTTTTTTGCCGTCTGGAAAAATAGACACCGACTAACATCATGGCCAGGAGGTAGCCAAATAATACAAGATAATTAACGATGCCGAAAGAATGTGTAATCATAGTTCTTTCCTGCTTATGGTTTTGAGTAGAGTTGCGGTCATCGTCTGTGTATTTTTATCTTCCCATCATTCAGACGATACGATATTCAGATCAAGTAATAGTTTTTGTTAATCTCAATGACGGTAATCATGAGATGTAAAAGGCAGAGCATTTATGCTCCACCAATGGTGATGCCCAGACGTATGTCCTGCCGGATACCTGAAATAGCAGATATCCGATATTGCGTTCAAACAGGCTTCAGGCCTGGGTATCGTATTTGCCGATAGCATTATTAACGTCGGATTATTCTCTGAGACATAAATATCAATAGTAAGCGTGTTCATTTTCTTTTCCTGTTCAGCGTTTTACTGCGTGACTGAACCACTGACAGATATGCTCGATACGGGTGATAGCGGAACCAACGGTAACTGCCCAGGCACCATGCTCAATAGCATTGGCCGCCAGTGCAGGCGTGTTATAGCGCCCCTCGGCAATAACACGACAACCTGCATGGCTCAGTTGCGTCACCATTGCCAAATCTGGCTCAACCGGCGTGATGGGGCCGGTATAGCCAGACAGTGTTGTACCAATGAATTCGACTCCTTTCTGATGGCAACTTATGCCTTCATTCACGGTTGAACAGTCTGCCATCGCCAGTAATCCATGCAGGCGAATACGTGTCAGTAAACTATCAATATCAACCGGGCGAGAGCGGAATGAGGCATCAAAAGCGATAATATCGGCACCTGCCTGCGCCAGGGCGTCAACATCCTGTAAATATGGAGTGATACGGACTGGCGACCCTGTAAGGTCACGTTTAATTATCCCAATAATTGGAACAGAAAGATGGGGACGAACAGTCCGCAGATTCTCAATGCCTTCAATGCGCACAGCGACCGCACCCGCCGAAGCCGCTGCCTGTGCCATTGCAGCCACAATTTCAGGTTTATCCATAGGGCTGCCTGATACCGGTTGGCATGAGACAATCAGCCCACCGTTTTCGTGTACACTTTGTTCCAGCCTGGCTAATAGTGACATCCAGTTCCGCCTTATATATTTTGAAGTTTTACTCCGTTTTATGTTATGTCGTGGAGTGTTGCTGCATCAAGCAAAAAGATAGAAAAATGTGAACACAGTCATAAGGTATGTTTGTTATTCAATTACTGCGCCAGCGGATTTGAGGCTATAACCTGAAGCTACAAGACAAATACAATTCATTCTGACGGCAGCTTGCTGTATTTTATTAATTGCTTCCGGCATAAAGATAAAATGCTCAGAAGGAGCTTATACGCCACGGGATAGCCAGTATGAAATGCATCACATAATTCTTGTTGTATTTATTCAGAATGCTATCACTAATGAGTTTGGCCATAACAGGTCACCCATAATCACTTCTAACATCACCATGGGGTGCTTTTACCTCGCACATGATAACTCCATGTAATTATTTTTAGCGCTTGGTCACATTTTGTCATTGTCATTGTTGAAATTGTGCACCATAAGATCACTAATGATGAAGCTTTACTCCAATTGTATTTCTTCGCATGGGGATGCAGATGAAAAATTTTAAGAAAATGATGACGCTAATGGCGCTATGTTTCTCAGTTGCTATCACCACATCAGGATATGCAACGACGCTTCCTGATATACCAGAACCACTGAAAAATGGTACTGGCGCTATTGATAATAATGGCGTGATTTATGTCGGCTTAGGTACCGCAGGGACATCCTGGTATAAAATTGATCTTAAAAAGCAACATAAAGACTGGGAGCGTATAAAGTCGTTTCCTGGTGGAGCTCGTGAGCAATCCGTGTCGGTATTTTTAAATGATGAGCTTTATGTTTTTGGTGGCGTAGGGAAAAAAAACAGTGAATCACCGTTGCAGGTTTATAGCGATGTGTACAAATACTCACCGGTGAAAAATACATGGCAAAAAGTTGACACTATATCTCCAGTTGGATTAACAGGGCATACGGGAGTAAAATTAAACGAAACGATGGTACTTATTACCGGAGGGGTTAATGAGCATATCTTTGATAAGTATTTTATTGATATAGCGGCTGCTGCTGCGGATGAAAGTGAAAAAAATAAAGTCATCTATAATTATTTTAATAAACCTGCCAAAGATTATTTTTTTAATAAAATCGTATTTATCTACAATGCTAAAGAGAACACATGGAAGAATGCCGGTGAGCTGCCAGGCGCGGGGACGGCAGGATCGTCATCGGTAATGGAAAATAATTTCCTGATGCTGATTAATGGTGAGCTCAAACCGGGTTTACGTACCGATGTAATTTACCGCGCCATGTGGGATAACGATAAGCTAACATGGTTGAAGAACAGCCAGTTACCGCCATCGCCTGGAGAACAACAGCAAGAAGGGTTGGCCGGAGCATTTTCGGGCTATAGTCACGGTGTCCTGCTTGTCGGTGGTGGCGCGAATTTTCCGGGAGCAAAACAAAATTATACCAATGGAAAGTTTTATTCCCACGAAGGAATAAATAAAAAATGGCGAGATGAAGTCTATGGTTTGGTTAATGGCCATTGGCAATATATGGGTAAAATGAAACAACCTCTCGGCTATGGTGTATCAGTAAGTTATGGTGATGAAGTTTTCCTTATTGGTGGTGAAAATGCTAAAGGGAAACCTGTTTCGTCTGTAACCTCCTTTACCATGCGTGATGGTAATTTATTAATAAAATAATTTTTTAAATACAAAAATAAAGTTAATTGATGAGCGGAGTATTTTATGAAAATCAACAAATATCTTCTGGGTATGGTTTCGTTTATAGCATTTTCATCATATCTACAAGCGGCAACCTTTGATTATCGGCATGAATATGCTGATAGAACCAGAATTAATAAAGACCGTATTGCTATAATTGAAAAGCTTCCTAACGGCATTGGTTTTTATGTCGATGCCAGCGTTAAATCGGGAGGAGTAGATGGTGAGCAGGATAAGCATTTAAGCGATCTCGTCGCAAACGCTATAGAACTGGGCGTAAGTTATAATTATAAAGTTACGGACAATTTTGTTTTGCAGCCTGGATTTATATTTGAAAGCGGTCCAGACACTTCAATTTATAAGCCTTATTTAAGGGGGCAATATAATTTTGATTCTGGTGTTTATATGGCTGGTCGTTACCGTTATGACTATGCAAGGAAGACAGCTAACTATAGTGATGATGAGAAAACGAATAGATTTGATACTTATATAGGTTATGTTTTTGATGAGTTGAAATTAGAATATAACTTTACCTGGATGGATAGCGATCAAATTAAATTTGATAACAAAAAAACAAACTATGAACATAATGTGGCTTTAGCCTGGAAACTGAATAAGTCATTTACACCATACGTTGAGGTCGGAAATGTAGCGGTGAGAAATAATACCGATGAGAGACAGACCCGTTATCGCGTTGGATTACAATACCACTTTTGAGAAAGGTTAAAGAGTTACTGTACTAATCTTTGCTTAGTATTCATATCGATAATCTTATAGCCCGTGGCTACGTTACAGAACGTTAGACTTTGTCTTGAGTATTCACGTCCTTAACGTAGCTACGAATAAGGATGATAAACAATGAATATACGTCTTACATAGCTACGATCTCAGGCGGTTGTCGGAAAGTGCCGGTTGATTGTGTCTTATTCGGCAATTGATATGACTTAAAAGTTAATTCCGTAAGCATTTCAGACGGTAACAGCAAATAAGGGTTTTATTGTGATAGCAAAATTCTTCCCGTGGTATAGCGAGATAACTCGTCCACAAAAAAATGCTTTATTTTCAGCATGGCTGGGTTACGTTTTTGATGGCTTCGACTTTATGCTGATTTTCTACATTATGTATCTGATCAAGGCTGACTTAGGATTGACAGATATGGAGGGCGCATTCCTTGCCACAGCGGCCTTTATTGGGCGACCATTTGGCGGGGCGCTATTTGGTCTGCTGGCAGACAAATTTGGCCGTAAGCCGTTAATGATGTGGTCGATAGTTGCCTATTCTGTTGGTACAGGGTTAAGTGGCCTGGCTTCCGGTGTAATTATGCTGACGCTTAGTCGCTTCATTGTCGGTATGGGGATGGCGGGGGAGTATGCTTGCGCTTCTACTTATGCCGTGGAAAGTTGGCCAAAGCATTTAAAATCTAAAGCGAGCGCATTTCTGGTTTCAGGTTTCGGTATTGGTAACATCATAGCAGCCTACTTTATGCCGTCATTTGCCGAAGCGTATGGTTGGCGTGCTGCTTTTTTTGTCGGTTTGCTACCCGTTCTTTTAGTAATCTACATCCGGGCCAGGGCTCCTGAATCTAAAGAGTGGGAAGAAGCCAAACTCAGTGGTCCCGGAAAGCACTCACAAAGTGCCTGGTCAGTTTTCTCTTTGTCAATGAAAGGGCTATTTAATCGAGCTCAATTTCCACTGACATTATGTGTATTTATTGTTCTGTTCTCTATTTTTGGCGCAAACTGGCCAATCTTTGGTCTACTGCCTACATATTTAGCGGGCGAGGGCTTTGATACGGGCGTGGTCTCTAATTTAATGACGGCGGCAGCATTCGGCACTGTATTGGGAAATATCGTTTGGGGTCTGTGCGCAGATAGAATTGGTTTGAAGAAAACGTTCAGCATTGGTCTTCTCATGTCCTTTTTATTCATTTTCCCGTTATTCAGAATTCCGCAAGATAATTATTTACTGCTGGGCGCATGTTTATTCGGTTTAATGGCGACTAACGTAGGTGTTGGCGGGTTGGTTCCCAAATTTCTCTACGACTACTTTCCTCTTGAGGTTCGTGGTTTGGGTACCGGGCTGATTTATAATCTTGCTGCGACATCAGGCACATTCAATTCAATGGCGGCGACCTGGCTTGGAATAACAATGGGGCTAGGCGCTGCGCTAACGTTCATTGTTGCTTTCTGGACCGCAACAATTCTACTCATTATTGGCTTATCCATTCCGGATAGACTAAAAGCACGTCGTGAAAGTTTTCAATCAACAAAAGAATTTTAATAGAGGATAAATGATGACGAAATACGGTGTTGTAGGTACGGGTTATTTTGGCGCTGAACTGGCGCGATTTATGTCTAAGGTTGAAGGAGCGAAAATCACTGCGATTTACGATCCGGTAAATGCGGATCCGATAGCGAAAGAGCTGAACTGTGTCGCCACTGCAACAATGGAGGCGCTTTGTACCCATCCTGATGTGGATTGCGTAATTATTGCTTCACCAAATTACTTACATAAAGCGCCGGTCATTGCGGCGGCTAAAGCGGGTAAACACGTGTTTTGTGAAAAACCTATCGCCTTAAATTACCAGGATTGTAAGGATATGGTTGATGCCTGCAAAGAAGCTGGTGTTACCTTTATGGCGGGTCACGTTATGAACTTTTTTCATGGGGTTCGCCACGCTAAAGCGCTCATCAAAGCCGGTGAAATCGGTGAAGTTACACAAGTTCACACTAAACGTAATGGTTTTGAAGACGTGCAGGATGAGATCTCATGGAAGAAGATTCGCGCAAAGTCAGGCGGGCATCTGTACCATCACATTCACGAGCTAGATTGTACACTGTTCATCATGGATGAAACCCCATCCCTGGTTTCAATGGCGGCGGGGAATGTTGCGCACAAAGGTGAAAAATTTGGTGATGAAGATGATGTTGTCCTAATCACCCTTGAGTTTGAAAGCGGTCGTTTCGCGACACTTCAGTGGGGATCATCGTTCCACTACCCTGAGCACTATGTATTAATTGAGGGCACGACAGGTGCAATTCTCATTGATATGCAAAACACGGCGGGTTATCTAATAAAAGCGGGCAAAAAAACACACTTTCTTGTGCATGAAAGCCAGGCGGAGGATGATGATCGTCGCAACGGTAACATATCCAGCGAGATGGATGGCGCAATCGCTTATGGTAAACCCGGTAAACGTACGCCGATGTGGCTCTCATCAATTATGAAACTGGAGATGCAGTACTTGCATGATGTGATAAACGGTCTGGAGCCAGGCGAGGAGTTTGCTAAATTGCTAACGGGAGAAGCGGCGACAAATGCCATTGCTACCGCTGATGCTGCGACGCTTTCCTCAAACGAGGGGCGCAAAGTAAAACTCACTGAAATTCTTGGCTAAAATTGAAAGCCGGATGGTGGTGTTATTGCCCGGTGGCGCTGCGCTTATGTAGACCGGATAAGGCGCCTGTGAACTGTGCCGCCATCCGGCAATGGACGGGGGGGCTTAATGCGAAAAAAGCCCGTACATTCGTACGAGCTCTTTCTTAAATATGGCGGTGAGGGGGGGGATTGACTCGCTGCGCTCGCCCTTCGGGCAGTCTCCTCGCAGGCTCGTCGTCTGTCCAACTGGCTGCGCCGCTACTCAGCCCATCCCTGGGCCTCGCCCCTTCGGGGCCAGAGCAAGCTCTGTTCAAAAACGCTCCCGGCGTTTTTGTGTCGAACCCCGGTCGGTGGTTCTCATCCCCCCTTGGTTTGGGGGATACATATAAGCAAAAAGCCCGTACTTCTGTACAGGCTCTCAACTTGAATATGGCGGTGAGGGGGGGATTCGAACCCCCGATACGTTGCCGTATACACACTTTCCAGGCGTGCTCCTTCAGCCACTCGGACACCTCACCATATTGTCGCTCCAGCATTACTGGAACGGGCGCTAATGTAGGGAAATATCCTTTCTACGTCAATCAACTTTTTTAAAAAAAAGCGCGTTTATACAAACTTCCACCAATCTGTGGCTTTAATAAGCGAAAACTGCTTTTTTTGCCCGCGCCGGGAAATTTGCTATGCTGCACATCCCGTTGAAAACGCTGATAACAGGCGCAATCACATTCCGCACAATACTGCTCAGGAGATAACATGGAGATAATTTTTTATCACCCGACATTTAACGCCGCCTGGTGGGTAAATGCGCTGGAGAAGGCTCTCCCACATGCGCGCGTTCGTGAATGGAAGGTCGGTGATAACAACCCCGCAGACTATGCGCTTGTATGGCAGCCCCCGGTTGAAATGCTGGCCGGAAGACGCTTAAAAGCCGTCTTTGCGCTGGGCGCGGGGGTGGATGCAATTCTGAGTAAATTAAATGCGCATCCGGAAATGCTGGACGCCTCCATTCCTCTATTCCGTCTGGAAGATACCGGAATGGGCCTGCAAATGCAGGAGTATGCCGTCAGCCAGGTATTACACTGGTTCCGTCGTTTCGATGATTATCAGGCGCTGAAAAATCAGGCGCTATGGAAACCGTTGCCGGAATATACCCGCGAAGAATTTAGCGTCGGTATCATGGGCGCAGGGGTACTGGGCGCAAAAGTGGCAGAAAGTCTACAGGCGTGGGGGTTCCCGTTACGTTGCTGGAGTCGTAGCCGCAAATCCTGGCCTGGCGTGGAAAGTTATGTTGGGCGTGAAGAGCTGCACGCTTTCCTGAACCAGGCGCGGGTGCTGATTAATCTGCTGCCGAATACGGCCCAAACGGTAGGAATTATTAATAGCGAATTGTTGGATCAATTGCCGGATGGCGCTTACGTGTTGAATCTCGCGCGCGGCGTGCATGTTCAGGAGGCGGATCTGCTGGCTGCGCTTGATAGCGGTAAGCTAAAAGGCGCGATGTTGGATGTCTTTAGCCAGGAACCGTTACCGCAGGAAAGTCCATTATGGCGCCATCCGCGAGTCGCCATGACGCCGCACATTGCGGCAGTCACCCGTCCAGCGGAAGCCATCGATTATATTAGCCGCACCATTACCCAGCTGGAGAAGGGAGAGCCGGTGACGGGGCAGGTGGATCGGGCGAGAGGATATTGACATCAACCCGGCGCGGGCCGGGTTTCGCTAAAAAACGCTGGCGATACCTGCTATCCTTGTCGGAAATGACTACAGGAGAGAGCAATGTATCCCGTTGACCTGCATATGCATACCGTCGCCAGCACTCATGCCTACAGTACCCTGAGCGATTATATCGCGGAAGCCAAACGCAAAGGCATTAAACTTTTTGCGATTACCGATCATGGTCCGGACATGGAAGATGCGCCGCATCACTGGCATTTTATTAACATGCGCATCTGGCCGCGTCTGGTTGACGGCGTGGGGATACTGCGTGGCATTGAGGCGAATATCAAGAACATTAACGGTGAAATTGATTGTTCCGGAAAGATGTTCGACTCGCTGGATCTGATTATCGCAGGCTTTCATGAGCCCGTTTTTGCGCCGCATGATAAAGAAACCAATACCCAGGCGATGATCGCGACCATCGCCAGCGGCAAGGTGCATATAATTAGTCACCCCGGAAATCCAAAGTATCCAGTGGAGGTTAAAGCCATCGCGCAGGCGGCGGCGAAACACCATGTAGCGCTGGAAATCAACAACTCTTCTTTTCTGCATTCGCGTAAAGGAAGCGAAGATAATTGCCGCGCGGTCGCTGCCGCCGTACGCGATGCGGGAGGCTGGGTAGCGTTAGGATCTGATTCCCATACGGCCTTTACGCTTGGCGATTTCACCGAATGCCGGAAAATTCTGGATGCGGTGAATTTTCCGGAAGATCGAATCCTGAACGTCTCGCCGCAGCGCTTACTGGCCTTCCTCGAATCACGCGGTATGGCGCCTGTACCGGAATTTGCCGAACTTTAATCGTTATTTATGGGAAGATATCAATGAATGAGTTTTCAATCCTGTGCCGTGTGCTGGGATCGTTGTTTTACCGCCAACCGCAAGATCCTTTACTGGTTCCGCTGTTTACGTTAATCCGTGAAGGTAAACTGGCGGCAAACTGGCCGCTGGAGCAGGATGACATGCTGGCGCGTTTACAGAAAAGCTGCGATATCACGCAGATTTCCACTGATTACAATGCGTTATTTGTTGGGGAAGAGTGCGCGGTAGCGCCATACCGCAGTGCGTGGGTCGAAGGCGCAGAAGAGTCTGAGGTGCGCGCTTTTTTAACGTCGCGAGGGATGCCGCTGGCCGATACGCCTGCCGATCACATTGGCACTTTATTGCTCGCGGCCTCCTGGCTGGAAGATCAGTCTGCCGAAGATGAAAGTGAAGCGCTGGAAACCTTATTTGCCGATTATCTGCTTCCCTGGTGCAATACCTTCCTCGGTAAAGTTGAAGCCCATGCCGTTACGCCATTCTGGCGCACTCTGGCGCCGCTAACGCGTGATGCGATAGGGGCCATGTGGGATGAACTTCAGGAAGAAGACGAAGAATAATGTGATGTAAATCACTTTTAACTGCAACTGGTTTTACATCATTGCATAAAATGTGTGCGTGATCTCATTAATGTGCCGCTTTTCTGTTATGATGCGCGCCATGAACATACTTCTTTCTATTGCTATCACGACGGGCATCCTTTCTGGAATATGGGGATGGGTGGCCGTCTCCCTGGGGTTACTAAGCTGGGCCGGTTTTTTAGGCTGTACGGCTTATTTCGCCTGTCCGCAGGGCGGCTTTAAGGGATTGTTGATTTCCGCTTGTACGCTGTTAAGCGGTATGGTGTGGGCGCTGGTCATTATTCACGGTAGCGCGCTGGCGCCGCATCTGGAAATTGTCAGTTACGTGTTGACGGGGATCGTGGCATTCCTGATGTGTATCCAGGCAAAGCAGCTATTGCTTTCTTTTGTTCCGGGAACATTTATCGGCGCCTGCGCGACATTTGCAGGGCAGGGTGACTGGCGGTTGGTATTACCGTCGCTGGCGCTGGGGCTAATCTTTGGCTATGCCATGAAAAATAGTGGGCTATGGCTGGCATCACGCCGCGAGCAACATTCAGCGAATACGGCGGTCACAAAATAAAAAAGCGTGGGGTTCTTCCCCACGCTTTGTCGTATTCATCAGGATTCTGGCGGTACTGACAGCTCACGGTATTTCACCAGAATATCATTTTGCCTGTCCGCTTTATTCTGCAAATCCCACAGTCCGCGATCGATACCATCATTAATGAGGAAGATAACGCCGGTTTCAATGGCTGACATCAGACACAGCATCACCGGTTCGTTCGAGGTATAGCCGATTTCGCCTTCCAGTAAGCGCTGGTAATCAATAAAACGGAACACGCCTGCCTGTACTTCATAGGAAAGGATCGTTTTACTGGTGTTCACCGAAGAAAGGATCTCGCCCGTACTGACGTTAACCACGCGCAGGTTGACAGCAATCTGATCCAGCTGATACTGCGTATCGGCGCCAATACCGAAATATCTTGCGCCGACCCCGCCGGATTTGACGTTACTTTCATAACCAATAATAGAACCTTCCACCATAATATTTGCCGCCGTCAGCGACTGAAGCGGGATACGGTTATTCATCGCCACGGTGCCGTTTTCCTGGGCTGCGCGAATAATTTTCCGTTCATTCAAAAGATTCTGTAAGCCTTGTCGTTCCAGCGGGATAAACCAGCGCGAATCTTTCAGCGCAGTGACCAACATAGCGGTGGCGCTCTGCGGCACAGCCGTAGAAAAGTTACTTGCCGGGTAAGGTTTAAATTGGCCCGTTTCATCCTGAATGTTATATACCGAAACAAAGATCTTACCGGTGGGAGCAGGTAAGTGCGTCAAATCTTTGTAACTTTGTGCGCGGGGCATTAATGTCGGTTTCGCAGCTTGTTTCGGCGGGGCAGTTAAGCATCCGCTCAACAATAAAACGGCAACCAAAATAAGTAAGCGCGGCATGATTTATATCCTTTAGTGACTGTAGCTTAAAAATCGGTTGACTGAGTTTGTAAACCTGACACTTCGATGGTCGAGGTTCTTCCCGTTTTTCTGTCCGTGACGTTGAGCTGGAGCTGTCCGTCGCGATTAGCGATATCGATAATAAAATCGTTGGTCACCATACGTCCTGGTTTCCCGGTATTAATATTGGTCAACAAGCCGCCCAGAATTTGCGATTGAATAGCCTGTGTAAAGTTATCCAACGCTGAGGGGGTTTCGATACCAAAATCGTTATCATAAGCGGGGTCTTTATATGAATTTTGCGCCTGGGCGCTATTCAATAAAAAGGAACCGTTATTGGGGTTTCCACCAAAGTTAGGATTACGGAACTGGAACGTCATATTTCCAGCCCAGGTTAATGGCGAAAAAAGCATGAGTAGCACTACTGCATGTTTAACACGCATGACAGCCTCCGGATAAAAATCATGTTTTAGAATTCATCACGCGCTAAATCACTCGTACTTAATAGCGTTTGATCTATTTGTCGGCGATTTAATGCTTCCTCTGTTTGCGCTAATGCGAAGACGACGGTTTTCTCGAAGTCTCTTTTCATTGGAAATAAAAAGGTCTGGAAAATAACGTCCTGATTTACCGTTATGGTGATCCAGCTTCCCCAACGCGCACTGGGTCTTTCATTAATGGTCAGATTGCCGGTGTATTCGCTTTCCCATTTGTCGCTGAATGCACGATAGAATTCATGTCCTATCGAAGAGACGGTATGGTCGGTTAACAATCCGGGAACCTCGACTTCAACTTCATTGGCATGCAGGTTTCCGGTAGCGAACAGTAACTCTGCTGCTACAATCCAGGTCAGATAGCGTTTCATGGCCTTACCGCCTGAGATTATCGTTTGCCCATGAAACTGCCTGGGTGCGATTTTTGACAGCTATCTTTTTGAAAAGATTATAAAGATGTGTCTTAACCGTATTCTCGCTGATAAATAGCGACCTGGCGATTTCATTATTAGAGGCACCAATACGTAACTTATTGAGGATCTCTTTTTCGCGATGAGTGAGTAATGCGGACTCGGTGCTGTTGTAGCGGTAATTTCCTGAGTGTGTAATCAGGTAACTGGCTAATTTTTGTGAAAAATAGCATTCGCCCCGCAGAATACCCTGTAATCCGCTGACCACGTGTTCCTGGTCTTCAGTGGCGTAAAACACGCCGTTAATATGAGGCCAGTTTTCAATTTCACGGTAGGGATAATCGTCAGGGGTATTTAACAATAATGTTTTTATATTATTGTTTTTGCGGCTTAAATTATCCTGCCAATAGTGGATAAGCTTCTTATCCGCTTCCATCATATCCATTAAAACAATGCAACCGGCTGAGATATCTTCCAGAGAACGTTGAATATTATGCAGTTTTCCGGTTATGGCCAGCGATTGCTTTAAATGTTGCAATAATGCCGTAGCTTGCAGAGATGGCTTTGTGATCAACAATAGTGTGTGACCATGACTACTATGGACTTCATTAAACATGATGAAACTCCACTTTTTTTAATCGCACATCTGACAGCTGCCCCCATAAAATAAAGGCACCAGAAGTACTGACAGATGTTGCACTGCTGTGGGTTGAAATAGCCCATTATCCAGAAAGAGAAAAATATTTACGAAAATACTTTTAACTGTTTTCAATCTAGCCATTACAAATCTTAAAGCAAGTGTTAAACTTGTAACAAGATGTAAAAATATATATTAAAATGTTGTTTTTGGGTTTTTTTGAAGTTTAGAATTGATAGTAAAGTTGTACATTTCGCTGTTATTGCATAGATTTAAAAAATCATACAAATTATAATAATCCATTGATTTTTAATCATTTTAATTATTGTATGTCATGTTTTGATTTTATTTTTTCTTAAAATTTGAGACGTGGCATTAACCTGGACAGCACAAAGACAAAAAAAACGAAGTGTGTCACGTCTTGTGCGTATTGCCCCCCATGGGAAGCATAAGAACATCCCCATGGCGGCATAACACACACCAACACTTCATTTTTTGGGGGCGCGATACACTCTCTTCTGTGGCCAAAAATCAATTATAAAAAATCACATGGCTATCGTTTTATTAGCACTTTGGTATGAGCTTAAATAACAAAATACCACGCGTGGGTGAGTTATTAAAAATGTTTCCACGGACATACTCTTCATCGTAACGACGCGTTAACAAAAAACGCATGTCGCTAACAAGGTAATAGATAGTTTTCGCTATGTACGACCAGGTCCAGGGTGACAGCATGAAAAACAAATTGTTATTTATGATGTTGACAATACTGGGTGCGCCTGGGATTGCAACCGCGACAAATTATGATCTGGCTCGTTCAGAGTATAATTTTGCGGTAAATGAATTAAGCAAGTCTTCATTTAATCAGGCGGCCATTATTGGTCAAGTCGGCACGGATAATAGTGCCAGAGTACGCCAGGAAGGATCAAAACTATTGTCCGTTATTTCACAAGAAGGAGGAAATAATCGGGCGAAAGTCGACCAGGCAGGGAATTATAACTTTGCGTATATTGAGCAAACGGGCAATGCCAACGATGCCAGTATATCGCAAAGCGCTTACGGTAATAGTGCGGCTATTATCCAGAAAGGTTCTGGAAATAAGGCCAATATTACCCAGTACGGTACGCAGAAAACAGCAGTTGTAGTGCAGAAACAGTCGCATATGGCTATTCGCGTCACCCAACGCTAATACCGTTACGACTTTTAAATCAATCCGATGGGGGTTTTACCATGAAACTTTTAAAAGTGGCAGCATTCGCAGCAATCGTAGTTTCTGGCAGTGCTCTGGCTGGCGTCGTTCCACAATGGGGCGGCGGCGGTAATCATAACGGCGGCGGCAATAGTTCCGGCCCGGATTCCACGTTGAGCATTTATCAGTACGGTTCCGCTAACGCTGCGCTTGCTCTGCAAAGCGATGCCCGTAAATCTGAAACGACTATTACCCAGAGCGGTTATGGTAACGGCGCCGATGTAGGCCAGGGTGCGGATAACAGTACTATTGAACTGACTCAGAATGGTTTCAGAAACAATGCCACCATCGACCAGTGGAACGCTAAAAACTCCGATATTACTGTCGGTCAATACGGCGGTAATAACGCCGCGCTGGTTAATCAGACCGCATCTGATTCCAGCGTAATGGTGCGTCAGGTTGGTTTTGGCAACAACGCCACGGCTAACCAGTATTAATTTAGCGTCTGCGCTAATAAAAAAACAGGGCATAAGCCCTGTTTTTTTTCGGGAGGAAATTATGCATACTTTATTGCTCCTTGCCGCACTTTCAAATCAGATTACGTTTACCACGACTCAGCAAGGCGATATTTACACGGTGATCCCTCAGGTCACATTAAACGAACCCTGCGTCTGTCAGGTGCAAATTCTCTCTGTGCGCGACGGCGTCGGGGGACAAAGCCATACACAGCAAAAACAAACGCTATCTTTACCTGCTAATCAACCGATTGAGTTGTCTCGTCTTAGTGTAAATATATCTTCAGAGGACTCGGTTAAAATTATTGTTACTGTTTCGGACGGACAATCACTGCATTTATCACAACAATGGCCGCCTTCTGCACAGTAGTTTTTGATGGTGGCGGAAATGGATTGGCTGACCTGGGTATAAAGAGGCGATAAAAGCGTCTCATCGTCTCGGCATGTCGCTAAAAGGTAACGCCGAACCCTCGAGGATGACTAATCATTGAGGAGTTAACATGTCCGTAATCAAGAAAAATATCCCTGGCATAGGCCTGTGTATCTGCGCTTTTTTTATCCATTCTGCGGTAGGGCAACAAACGGTACAGGGCGGCGTTATCCATTTTCGCGGCGCGATTGTTGAGCCACTGTGCGATATTTCTACTCACGCCGAAAATATTGATTTAACCTGCCTACGCGAAGGTAAAAAGCAAATGCACCGGATTGACCTTCGGCAGGCATCTGGATTACCGCAGGATATTCAGTCCATTGCGACGGTTCGGCTGCATTATCTCGATGCGCAAAAAAGCCTGGCGGTGATGAATATTGAGTATCGTTAACGGCGGTGTCATAGATATAAAAAGAGCGACTCTGTTGAAAGCCCTGCTGTACACTTTGCAGATAAGGTGAGACAAAGGGGGGGATTATGACATCACGTCTTCAGGTCATACAGGGTGATATCACTCAACTTAGCGTCGATGCGATTGTGAATGCCGCTAACGCATCATTAATGGGCGGCGGCGGCGTAGACGGCGCGATTCATCGCGCGGCGGGGCCGGCATTGCTGGACGCCTGTAAACTCATCCGCCAGCAACAGGGCGAATGTCAGACGGGACATGCGGTTATCACGCCTGCTGGCAAGCTTTCGGCAAAGGCGGTTATTCACACAGTGGGGCCCGTCTGGCGAGGCGGCGAACACCAGGAAGCTGAGCTACTCGAAGAGGCATACCGGAATTGTTTGCTGCTTGCCGAGGCGAATCACTTTCGTTCCATCGCTTTTCCGGCAATCAGTACCGGCGTTTATGGCTATCCACGCGCCCAGGCCGCTGAGATCGCCGTCAGGACGGTTTCAGATTTTATTACCCGTTACGCTCTGCCTGAACAAGTATACTTTGTCTGTTATGATGAAGAAACTGCCCGGCTTTACGCAAGATTACTTACTCAGCAAGGCGACGACCCTGCCTGATAAAACACGCCTGGAGCGTGCCGTTGAACCGCTATGCGCGCGCCATCCCGGAGAGTGCGGCATTCTGGCGCTGGATAACAGTCTGGACGCTTTTGCCGCCCGCTACCGCCTGACTGAAATGGCGGCGCGGACGCTGGATGTGCAGTATTATATTTGGGAAGACGATATGTCCGGGCGGCTGCTCTTTTCGGTACTGCTGTCGGCGGCGAAGCGCGGCGTTCATGTTCGTCTGCTGCTGGATGATAACAATACGCCTGGTCTGGATGATACGTTGCGCTTTCTGGATAGCCATCCTAATATCGAAGTTCGTCTGTTTAATCCTTTCTCTTTTCGTACGCTACGCGCGCTGGGATATTTGACGGATTTTGCGCGGCTGAATCGGCGGATGCACAATAAAAGTTACACTGCCGACGGCGTAGTGACGCTGGTCGGTGGGCGCAACATCGGCGATGCCTATTTCGGCGCTGGCGAGGAGCCGCTATTTTCCGATCTGGACGTGATGGCCATTGGCCCGGTGGTCAATGATGTCGCCAATGATTTTGAACGTTACTGGCGCTGTAGTTCAGTGTCGACATTGCAGCAAGTATTATCCCTTTCTGAGCAGGAACTGACGCAGCGTATCGAACTTCCCGAATCCTGGTATAACGATGAGATCACCCGCCGTTATCTGCATAAGCTGGAAACCAGCCAGTTTATGGCGGATCTCGATCGCGGAACGTTGCCGCTGATTTGGGCAAAAACACGCTTGCTTAGCGATGACCCTTCTAAAGGCGAGGGGAAGGCGCAGCGCCATTCGCTTCTTCCGCAGCGATTATTTGACGTGATGGGGTCGCCGACGGAGCGTATCGACATTATTTCCGCTTACTTTGTCCCTACGCGCGCAGGCGTGGCGCAGTTGCTTAATCTGGTCAGGAAAGGCGTGAAGATCGCCATCTTAACTAACTCTCTGGCGGCCAACGATGTGGCGGTCGTTCACGCAGGGTACGCGCGCTGGCGCAAGAAATTACTGCGCTATGGCGTGGAGCTCTACGAACTGAAACCGACCCGCGAACATGAAACCGCCGTACATGATCGCGGACTCACCGGGAACTCAGGTTCCAGCTTACATGCTAAAACGTTCAGTATTGATGGTAGTAAGGTGTTTATCGGGTCGCTTAATTTTGATCCCCGTTCAACGCTTTTAAATACCGAAATGGGCTTTGTCATTGAAAGTGAAACGCTGGCGACGCTTATTCATAAGCGTTTTACGCAGAGCCAACGCGATGCGGCCTGGCAACTGCGGCTGGATCGCTGGGGACGAATTAACTGGATCGATCGTCAGCAAGAAGAGGAAAAGGTGTTAAAGAAAGAACCCGCTACGCGTTTCTGGCAGCGAGTTCTGGTACGGTTGGCGGCAATTTTACCTGTGGAATGGTTGCTGTGAACCCGCGCGCGGAAAACTACCCGATCGCGGCGCGGCTTTCTTGTTTTACCGGCGGTTTACCTGAAAAGAGAAATTTCAGGAGCGGGATGCGTAAATGAATTTCATACAGAATTAACGCAATACCCATAACAAATATCAGCCCGCACAAGAACCCGATCAGGTTGGAGGAGATATGCGGCGTAATATACGCGCCAAAGAAAAGCGTTAAGGGATGATGCACCAGATAAATAAACAGCGAAGCATTCACGAAATAGGTGACGCGCGCGGACTGGAAGTTTAACAAGCGATGCCCCAGTGAGAATACCACGTTCACCATCCACAGCCCCATTACCATCGTAATCACGGATTCGGTTTCGTACATCCAGGCGTCGCCGCTCCCATAACGTTGATTCAGCAGATACGCGATAAAAGCAACGGCAGCGCCTAAAGTGCATCCGCGTGAGGGCGTGGTGAAGCGCGCTTTCAGATCGGGGTGAATGAAGGCCAGCGCGCCGAGAATAAAAAACGGCACATAAAATAGCGTTTGCATCACAATAAAATTGAACATGCCGTCACTGAGGATTGCCGGATATACGATGAAAATAATGCGCCTGATAGCGGCGTAAGCCATCCCCAGCAGGAAAAAAATAAGCGAAAGCCTGGCCAGTGAAATAGCGGCGGGACGAGGCTTGCTTGTTTCCTGCCTTTTTTGGAACCAGGTAAAAATCCCGATGCTGACTGTGGTTAATATCACCAGCACCAGTAAAAACCACAGATGTGAAATGAGTTCCCACGCTAACGTATTATATTTTTCATAGGCAGAGAGTGTAGGCCAGTTCTCTGTTTTCTCTTTGACATATTGCAACAGGATAAATTGCGGCAAGGTAAGCAAAGGGATTGCGGTAAGCATAGGAATACCCACACGTTCTACCCGTACTTTCCACCAGCGTTTTAACGGATAACGTAAAAACAACATGTACGAAAAATAACCAGAAATAACAAAAAACACCTGCATACGAAAAGCGTGGATAAAATCGTTAAACAGGGTTAGCCACCATGATGGCGTGGCGCTATTGACATGCCAACTGTGAGTGGAATAGATCAACGAGATATGAAAGGGAATCCCTAACAACATCAGCCATGCGCGGATAGAGTCAAGAAAATATTCACGCGGCGCGGGTACAGAGCTCATATAAGGTCACGTATTCTCAGATTTTTCACCTTATCCATAAGGCGAATTATAGTTACATTCGGTAGCAACCCTACACCAACTCCGACAACCTGTCTCCAGGATAAGCACGCAAAGTGAAAACAGGCGCGGGAGGTGCTTAATCCATGAGCCAGCGCGCTGAA
The DNA here is from genome assembly GCF_046569445.1 of Salmonella sp. 741265050_HSA. Classification (NCBI taxonomy): domain Bacteria; kingdom Pseudomonadati; phylum Pseudomonadota; class Gammaproteobacteria; order Enterobacterales; family Enterobacteriaceae; genus Salmonella; species Salmonella sp. 741265050_HSA. The sequence goes on from NZ_JBKFSV010000001.1 coordinate 162,894, forward strand.
CAAAGCCTGGATTCAGTTGTCGTAATGCCTGATTATCCATTAAAATGGATCGGATCGATATAAGCACACAAAGGGGGAAGTGCTTACTTATTATGAAACATAAACGACAAATGATGAAAATGCGTTGGTTGGGCGCAGCTATTATGTTAACGCTCTACGCATCATCGAGCTGGGCGTTCAGTATTGATGACGTGGCAAAACAAGCTCAATCTTTAGCCGGGAAAGGCTATGAGGCGCCTAAAAGCAACTTGCCCTCCGTTTTCCGCGACATGAAATATGCGGATTATCAGCAGATCCAGTTTAACAGCGATAAAGCCTACTGGAACAACTTAAAGACCCCTTTTAAGCTCGAATTTTACCATCAGGGGATGTACTTCGATACGCCGGTCAAGATTAACGAAGTGACGGCGACGACGGTCAAAAGAATCAAATACAGCCCGGATTACTTCAATTTTGGCAATGTTCAGCACGATAAAGACACGGTAAAAGATTTAGGCTTCGCCGGGTTCAAAGTTCTGTACCCCATCAACAGTAAAGATAAGAACGACGAAATCGTCAGTATGCTTGGCGCCAGCTATTTCCGCGTTATCGGCGCAGGCCAGGTATATGGCTTATCTGCGCGCGGCCTGGCGATTGATACCGCCTTACCATCTGGTGAAGAGTTTCCCCGCTTTCGCGAGTTCTGGATTGAGCGTCCAAAACCCACCGATAAGCGTTTGACCGTCTATGCATTACTGGATTCTCCGCGCGCGACCGGCGCTTACCGTTTTGTGATCATTCCTGGCCGCGATACCGTGGTGGACGTGCAGTCAAAAGTCTATCTGCGCGATAAAGTGGGCAAGCTGGGCGTTGCGCCATTAACCAGTATGTTCCTGTTTGGGCCAAACCAGCCGTCGCCGACGACCAACTATCGTCCGGAACTGCATGACTCGAACGGCTTATCCATTCATGCGGGTAATGGCGAGTGGATTTGGCGTCCGCTGAACAATCCAAAACACCTCGCTGTGAGCAGCTATGCAATGGAAAACCCTCAGGGATTCGGCCTGTTGCAGCGTGGTCGCGAGTTCTCGCGCTTTGAAGATTTAGACGATCGCTACGACCTGCGTCCAAGCGCCTGGATTACCCCGAAAGGCGACTGGGGCAAAGGTAAGGTTGAACTGGTTGAAATTCCGACCAATGATGAAACCAACGATAACATCGTCGCTTACTGGACTCCGGATCAACTGCCGGAACCGGGTAAAGAGATGAACTTCAAGTACACTCTGACCTTCAGCCGCGATGAAGATAAACTTCATGCGCCGGATAATGCTTGGGTGCTGCAAACACGCCGCTCAACGGGCGACGTTAAACAGTCTAATCTGATTCGCCAGCCCGACGGCACTATTGCCTTTGTGGTGGATTTCGTTGGCGCCGACATGAAAAAACTGCCGCCGGATACGCCTGTCGCTGCGCAAACCAGCATTGGCGATAACGGTGAAATCGTTGACAGTAATGTACGCTATAACCCAGTCACTAAAGGCTGGCGTTTAATGCTGCGCGTGAAAGTCAAAGACGCGAAGAAAACCACGGAAATGCGTGCCGCATTGGTGAATGCCGATCAGACGCTAAGTGAAACCTGGAGCTACCAGTTACCTGCCAATGAATAAAACAACTGAGTATATTGACGCACTGCTGCTTTCTGAACGTGAGAAAGCGGCATTGCCGAAAACTGACATCCGCGCCGTGCATCAGGCGCTGGATGCCGAGCATCGGACTTACTCGCGAGAAGACGATTCACCGCAGGGTTCCGTAAAAGCCCGCCTTGAACACGCCTGGCCGGATTCATTGGCGAAGGGGCAGTTAATTAAAGATGATGAAGGGCGCGATCAGTTGCAGGCTATGCCAAAAGCGACGCGCTCTTCGATGTTTCCCGATCCCTGGCGAACCAACCCGGTTGGCCGTTTCTGGGATCGTCTGCGTGGGCGGGATGTAACGCCGCGCTATGTTTCTCGTCTGACAAAAGAAGAGCAGGCGAGCGAGCAAAAATGGCGTACCGTCGGCACTATACGCCGCTATATTTTGTTAATTTTGACTCTGGCGCAAACCGTCGTCGCGACCTGGTATATGAAGACCATTCTGCCTTATCAGGGATGGGCGCTCATCAATCCTATGGATATGGTGGGGCAGGATATTTGGGTCTCTTTTATGCAGCTCCTGCCCTACATGCTGCAAACCGGTATCCTGATTCTGTTTGCCGTGCTGTTCTGCTGGGTGTCAGCCGGATTCTGGACGGCGCTGATGGGCTTCCTGCAACTGCTTATCGGGCGCGATAAGTACAGCATCTCCGCGTCTACGGTTGGCGATGAGCCCCTCAATCCGGAACACCGGACGGCGCTGATCATGCCTATCTGTAATGAAGATGTTAGCCGCGTTTTCGCCGGTCTGCGCGCGACTTGGGAGTCCGTTAAAGCCACAGGCAACGCCGCGCATTTTGACGTCTATATCCTTAGCGACAGTTATAACCCGGATATCTGCGTGGCGGAGCAAAAGGCGTGGATGGAGCTCATCGCGGAAGTGCAGGGCGAAGGCCAAATTTTTTACCGTCGTCGCCGCCGCCGTATGAAACGCAAAAGCGGCAATATTGACGATTTTTGCCGCCGCTGGGGCAATCAGTACAGCTATATGGTGGTGCTGGACGCGGACTCAGTGATGAGCGGCGAGTGTCTGAGTGGTCTGGTGCGCCTGATGGAAGCGAATCCAAACGCCGGGATTATCCAGTCTTCGCCGAAAGCGTCGGGAATGGATACTCTGTATGCCCGCTGCCAACAGTTCGCGACCCGTGTTTATGGACCGCTGTTTACCGCCGGGCTGCACTTCTGGCAGCTGGGGGAGTCGCACTACTGGGGGCACAATGCCATTATCCGCGTGAAGCCGTTTATCGAGCATTGCGCTCTGGCGCCGCTGCCGGGAGAAGGTTCGTTCGCCGGATCGATTCTTTCCCACGACTTTGTGGAGGCGGCGCTAATGCGTCGGGCAGGGTGGGGCGTCTGGATTGCCTACGATCTCCCCGGCTCCTATGAAGAGCTGCCGCCAAACCTGCTGGATGAGCTTAAACGCGACCGCCGCTGGTGTCACGGCAACCTGATGAACTTTCGTCTGTTCCTGGTGAAAGGAATGCACCCGGTGCATCGCGCCGTGTTCCTGACCGGGGTAATGTCATACCTGTCGGCGCCGTTATGGTTTATGTTCCTCGCGCTTTCTACCGCGCTGCAGGTCGTTCATGCGTTAACAGAGCCGCAATATTTCCTTCAGCCGCGCCAGCTTTTTCCGGTCTGGCCGCAGTGGCGTCCGGAACTGGCAATCGCGCTGTTTGCATCAACGATGGTGCTGCTGTTCCTGCCGAAGCTGCTCAGTATTATGCTGATCTGGTGTAAAGGCACCAAAGAGTATGGCGGTTTCTGGCGCGTTACGCTGTCGCTGTTGCTGGAAGTGCTGTTCTCCGTGTTGCTGGCGCCGGTGCGTATGCTGTTTCATACCGTGTTTGTGGTCAGCGCGTTCCTCGGCTGGGAAGTGGTCTGGAACTCACCGCAACGCGACGATGATTCTACGCCGTGGGGAGAAGCCTTTATGCGTCACGGCTCTCAACTGTTGCTGGGGCTGGTCTGGGCGGTGGGTATGGCGTGGCTGGATTTACGCTTTCTGTTCTGGCTGGCGCCGATTGTCTTTTCGCTGATTCTGTCGCCATTTGTTTCGGTGATCTCCAGTCGTTCAACGGTAGGATTACGCACCAAACGCTGGAAGCTGTTCCTGATCCCGGAAGAGTATTCGCCGCCTCAGGTGTTGGTCGATACCGATAAATATCTGGAGATGAATCGCCGCCGTATTCTGGACGATGGCTTTATGCATGCGGTATTTAACCCGTCGCTTAATGCGCTGGCGACCGCGATGGCCACTGCGCGTCACCGCGCCAGTAAGGTGCTGGAAATAGCCCGCGATCGCCATGTGGAGCAGGCGCTAAACGAAACGCCGGAGAAACTGAACCGCGATCGGCGTCTGGTTTTGCTCAGCGATCCGGTGACGATGGCGCGTTTACACTATCGGGTCTGGAATGCGCCAGAGAGATACTCTTCCTGGGTAAACCATTATCAGTCTCTCGTCCTGAATCCGCAGGCGTTGCAGGGGCGAACATCGTCAGCGGGATAAGGTCTGGAGTGAGGTGAAAAATACCGGCGTGATGCCGGTATTTTTATAGTGAAATGAGGTATCAGGTGCGTATATTCGCGGTGAGCATAATGGTGATTACCCTGAGCGGCTGCGGCAGTATTATCAGCAGAACGATCCCCGGACAAGGACACGGCAACCAGTATTACCCTGGCGTGCAGTGGGATATGCGTGATTCCGCATGGCGCTATATCACTATCCTCGATCTGCCCTTCTCACTGATCTTCGATACATTGCTGCTGCCGCTCGATATTCACCACGGGCCTTATGAGTAATTAACGCTCATCCCATTCGTCTGCCGCAGTACGGCCTTCCTCGGTATCAAGCGGGGGTTCAAGCTGGAATTCCCCTTCATCCCATTCATGCAAGGTATTCTCTTCCTGCCACTCCTGGCGGATCTCTATCTCATCATAATCGCCGTCAAACACGCTCTGCGCGGCTTCACCACTCAGCATCGGCAGACATTCGCCATCTTCACCTTCATCGGCGAAAAATTCGACCTGCCACATAATGTCCCCATCCTGCAGTACATATTTCTGAACGTTGAACTGCTGCACATTCGCTTCATCTTGTTCGAGGCCTGGATGGTCAGCCAGAAATTCTTCCCGGGCTGCATCGATAGCTTCTTCCAGCGTGGCATACATGGTCATCAGTGTCTCCCTTTGATTTGACGAGGTATTTAGGGAAAGAATAGCTGATTCTGTGATATTGCAAGTATGAAAGCGCAAAAATCATTCTATTGCCAGTCTGCGCCGTCGTAAGCTGTTCCATGAATAGATAGCATTGAACAACACCACGCCTGCCGTGACGCAGAATACGGCGCGGAAGCCATAGCTCGCGGAAATTGCGGCGCCCATGAGAGGGCCGGTGACGTTGCCGATATCGCGGAAAGATTGGTTGTAACTGAATATGCGCCCGGCTATCTGGTTGGTAGAGTTGTAAACCAGCAGAGTTTGAACGGCTGGCAGCAGCGCGCCATCCGCCGCGCCAAGCAGAAACCGCAATAGCGCGAGCTGCCATGGCGTTTGCACAAAAGACATTGGAATCAGCAGCAGTACGGAAATAATCAGCGCGACGATAAGGATCTTTTCCGGGCCAATTCTGTCGCCAAGCTTGCCGAGCCGGGGGGCGCTAAGTAATGCCGCCACGCCGGGAACGGACGCTATCATCCCGCTAATGAACGCAATATTACTGACATTTCCCGCGAGTTCGCGCACATAGAGCGTCAGGATGGGCGCAATAGACCCCGTCGCCACCTGAATAATCAGCGTGGTGACAAACAGGCTTAACACCAGGCGGGGATTTTTTAACGAGGCGACCACTTCCCGAACGTGAAGCATCTCTTTTTTGCTCACCGGCAGGAAATTCTCGCGAATAAAAAAGAAGGTGAGCAGAAAACAGATAAACAAAACGCTGGCGGTAATAAAAAAGACCGGGCGAAGGCCGTAATGGTCGGCGAGCAGACCGCCCGCAAGTGGGCCAAGCAGAGCGCCGCTGACGCCGCCAGTAGAGAGCGTCCCTAACGCCCAGCCGCTTTTATGGCGCGGCACTTGAGTGGCGATGAGCGCATTGGCGTTGGGAATAAATCCGCCCAGCAGGCCTAATAACGCGCGGAGGATCAGAAATTGCCAGATATTTTGCGCCATGCCCATTAACAGCATGACAATGGCCATGCCGAGAGCGGAACGCAACAGCATGATCTTACGCCCTTTACGATCCGCCAGACCGCCCCAAAAAGGGGAAGCGATAGCTGAAAAGAGGAACGTAATACTAAAGACCAGCCCGGACCACATGTTGAGCGCGCTATGGCCTGTTACGCCGAGTTGCTCAACGTAGAGAGGGAGAAAAGGCATGACCAGACTGAATGCCGCGCCGGTTAAAAAACAGCCCAGCCAGGTAACGGTTAGATTGCGTTTCCAGTTTATGGGGACATCAGAGGGTGACATAGCGTTCCACAGTATGATGCGCGGTTTGCGCTATCATCAATTTAATTATGAGCGTACTAATTATAATTATGCGCCGACCTTACCAGCCTCGCAATGTGGGGAGCTTTTAAAGCTAAAAGAGGGGAAAAATTGCAGCCTGACGGCTGCAATCCTGTCAATAGCGCGACGGTACGCCTTCAGGGCGAGTTTTAAAGCGGCGATGCAGCCACATATACTGCTCTGGCGCCATCATAATGCACTGCTCAACAATCTTATTCATCCATGCGGCAGTCGCTTCTGCGCTCTCCAGCGGAGGCGAATATTCCGCAGGAAGAATGATCAGTTCGTAGCCTTTCCCATCGGGTTTACGGCGAGGCACGAAGGGGATAATACAGGCTTTAGACATGCGCGCGAGCATCCAGGTACCGGAGGTCGTGGCGGCCTGGTCGACGGCAAATAATGGTACAAAAACGCTGGCGCGTGGGCCATAATCGTGATCCGGCGCATACCAGATCAATTCGCCGCTTTTCAATGCCTTAACCATGCCTTTCAGATCTTTGCGATCCAACATCGATTTATTGGAGCGTAAGCGTCCCCAGGTCTGTAACCAGTCGAGCAACGGATTATCATTCGGGCGATAAACCCCGATCCCCGGGTTATGCATACCAAACATGCGGGCGCCAAACTCAAGGGTAAGAAAATGTATTCCTACCAGAATGAACCCCAGCCCCTGCGCCTTAACTTCACGGATATGCTCCAGACCGCTCGCTTCCATCCAGCGGTTCACTCGCCGATCGGGCCAGAACCAGGCCATGCCGGTTTCCATCACGCCCATACCGACGGATTCAAAGTTTTTGACCACCATGGTGTGGCGTTCCTGCGCGGTCATTTCCGGAAAGCATAATTCAAGGTTGCGATAGGCGATTTTCGCGCGGCGTTTCATTACGCGTCGCGCCAGGTGGCCCAATGCGCAACCCAATTTATAGATGACCGGGTAAGGGAGTTGCACGACCAACCAAAGCGCGCCTATACCCAACCAGGTTAACCAATAGCGCGGGTGCAGTAAGGCCACGGAGAACTTAGGCAACTTCGTCATTTCTATCCTGTCTTTCAACGAACAATTCCCCGTATTCTCGCATCTTTTTGCGTTGAGCAAAAATATGTAGCAGGAGAGTGGCGATTAAATCGACAATTGTTGTTAATTATTTAGTGTAAAGCAGGAAATGTAGCGCAAAATGTGTGGATGTAAATTGGCGAGACTTGCCTTATCATGCCTGCCCACTTTATTTTTTGCTGATTGCAGGATACGTACACCATGCCAGTGTTACACAACCGCATCTCTAATGACGAGCTGAAAGCCAAAATGCTGGCGGAAAGCGAGCCGCGTACGACAATTTCTTTTTATAAATATTTCACTATCGCCTCGCCGCAACAGACGCGGGACGCGTTGTATCAGGTATTTACGGCGTTGGATGTTTTTGGTCGCGTTTACCTGGCGCATGAAGGCATCAATGCGCAAATCAGCGTGCCGCAAAGCAAGCTCGAGACGTTTCGTCAACAGCTTTATACGTTCGACCCCGCGCTGGACGGGCTGCGTTTAAATATTGCGCTGGAGGATGACGGAAAGTCATTTTGGGTGCTGCGTATGAAAGTTCGCGACCGTATCGTTGCTGACGGTATTGACGATCCGACTTTTGACGCCAGTAATGTCGGCGATTATCTGAAGGCGGCAGATGTGAATGCGATGCTGGACGATCCTGATGCGGTCTTTATTGATATGCGCAACCACTATGAGTATGAAGTCGGCCATTTCGAAAATGCTTTGGAAATTCCGGCGGATACGTTTCGTGAACAGTTGCCAAAAGCGGTTGAAATGCTGCGGGAACATGCAGATAAAAAGATAGTGATGTACTGTACCGGCGGTATTCGTTGTGAGAAAGCCAGCGCCTGGATGAAACACAACGGTTTCAATAAAGTCTGGCATATTGAGGGTGGCATCATTGAGTACGCCCGTCGCGCGCGCGAGCAGGGGCTTCCCGTTCGCTTTATCGGCAAAAACTTTGTATTTGATGAGCGAATGGGCGAACGAATCTCGGATGAGGTTATCGCGCATTGCCATCAGTGCGGCGCGCCCTGCGATAGCCATACCAACTGCAAAAACGACGGTTGCCATCTGCTGTTTATCCAGTGTCCGCAGTGCGCCAGTAAATTTAACGGCTGCTGTAGTGAACAATGCTGTGAAGAGTTGGCCTTGCCGGAGGAAGAACAGCGCCGACGTCGCGCGGGTCGCGAAAACGGCAATAAAATTTTTAATAAATCGCGTGGTCGGCTTAATAGCAAACTGAGCATTCCCGATCCAGCTGAGTAATATTTTGCCGGATAGCGGCGTAAAGGCCGCTATCCGGCATTTCGCTAGGCGTTACTTCTGCTGAACGCCTTCTACTGAGATTATAAGCTCAACCTCTTGTGATGCCGGGCCGAGATCGGTAGTTATATTGAAATCCTTCAGCTTAATTTTTCCTTCGGCCTCAAAGCCCGCGCGCTTACCGCCCCACGGATCGTCGCCCTGACCCATCAGCTTCGCTTCCAGCGTCACCGGTTTAGTCACGCCATTGAGCGTCAGATTGCCGGTAATATCCAGTTCATCGCCCTCTTTTTTCACGCTGGTAGAGGTGAAGGTTGCCTGCGGGAATTTCGCAACATTAAGAAATTCCGCGCTACGCAGGTGTTTGTCACGTTCTGCATGGTTAGTGTCGACGCTATTGGTGTTAATGGTCACATTCACTTTGTCTGCCGACGGATTTTTTTCGTCAAAAGTGAACGTGCCGTCGAAATCTTTAAAGGTGCCGTATAGCCAGCTGTAGCCCAGATGCTGGATGCGGAAATTGACGAACGCATGTTGGCCTTCTTTATCAATTTTATACTCCGCCGCCACGGCGGAACCGGTCGTGAATAACAAGGATGCGAGGGTGAATCCCAGCAGGTTTTTTTTCATTTTTGAGCTCCATAGTCAGATGACGACATTCCTGTCATACGTTTCAGTGTGTCGTCTTTATCGATGAAATGGTGTTTTAGCGCCATAACCCCATGCGAGAGCGAGATAATGACCAGCGACCAGGCAAACCACAGATGCAGCGTTCCGGCGATGTCAGCCTGCGCGCCCGCGTCCATAAGCGTGGCCGGAATCTCAAACCAGCCAAAGACGCTAATCGGTTTACCATCGGCGGTGGAAATCAGGTAGCCGCTAATGATTATCGCAAAGAGCAGGAGATACAGGAGGAGATGACCCGCGGCGGCGCCAGCGCGCGTTAAACGGGAATAGCTGGCCAGCGCAACGGGCGGTGGCGAATAAAGCCGCCAGATAATACGCACGATCAGCGCCATCATCAGTAATATGCCAATACTTTTATGTATTTCCGGTGCCTGGTGATACCAGCCGTCGTAATAACTGAGCGTGACCATCCATAAACCCAACGCAAACATGCCATAGACCACCAGGGCGGTCAGCCAGTGGAGCGCGGCGGAAACCACGCCATAACGCTGTGGAGTATTTTTAAATTGCATAAACACACCAATGAATATTTCACGAGAGAATGAAAATGGCGTGGAAAAGCGCCGAATGCAACTTATAAATAAGAATTTGAATGATATTTATTTTTATTTCAATAATTTTGATGTTGTTTGCGGTTCAGCTTCAGAAGTTTCGAGATATTTCCCCCTGATAACCGCGCAACGGCAGGAACTGGCATTATTACCGTGCTTCAACATTATGAAATAAAAAGTGAGGAATTTTCAGGAAGTGTCAGTTAACGTCAATGAAAAGCAATCAGAAGAAAAGGAGATAAACAATATCCATCACCGCCAACAGCGACCAAAGAATAACGTAAAGCATGAAATGTTCGCGAATATTATTCATCAGAAAATGAAAGAGACGGCGCATAGGTTACCTTAATAAACAGCCCCTTTACGGGGCCGACAAATTATTGGCTAAAACGGGAAAGCCGGAACGGCGTCAGATCAAAGGAGGATGTTTTTCCCAACGCAAAATCCGCAGCGATTTCTCCTAACACCGGGGCGAATTTAAAACCATGTCCGCTGAGTCCAGTGATGACAAGCGTGTTCTCATGGCCAGGCAGCGTATCGATAATAAAATCCTCGTCCGGCGAATTATCATAGGTACATGCCGCCCCATGTAAACAACCGCCGATACCCGGCAGTACGTTACGCAGGAAAGGAAATGCTTCCGCGCCATCGCTGGCAACGGCGGCAAAGGGCTTGCGCTCTTCCGGAGCCTGTATTAGCTGTCCGCCATTGTGTTTGCCGATTTTTAACTCGTCGTTCTCCGCCGGGAAGCCGTAATATTGATCGCCGTTGGGCATTTCGCCGGTAAAGGCCGGAAAGCGGTTTTTAGTGCTGTAACGTCCATCCGCCTTAAACCAGGCAAAAACTTTACGTACGGGCTGAACGGGCAGCTCCGGTACCAGCGCTTTTACCCAGGTGCCCGCGCTAATCAGCGCCTTGCTGGCGTGGTAGCTGCCTTCACTCGTCTCTATCGTCACACCGTTATCATCATGGTGAATATGGCTTACCGGGCTGTTGAATAGCTGTGCGCAGCCAGCCTCTCGGGCCAGACGAAGCCATGTGGTAATGGCTAATTCGCTGCGCAGGAAACCGGAGTCAGCTTCAAACAGCCCGATATAATTATCGGGCACGCGAATTTCCGGCCAGCGCGTCATGAGGGCCGTCGCGTCCAGGCGCTCGACGTTCAATTGCCACTGTTGCGCGCTTCGTGCGACGTTGGCTAAGAAAGCGGAATCGGCCGGGCCGAGGTTAACGACGCCAGAGCGGACAAAAATAGGCTCTTCATTGTGTGTGGAGAGTTCATCCCAAAGCGTCTGGGCGCGAAGCACCAGCGGGACATATTTTTCGCCTTCACCATAAGCGTGGCGGATAAGTCGGGTATCGCCGTGGTGGCTGCCCTGTTGATGAGGCGGCATATGCGCATCGGTCATCAGGACCTTTAGCCCGGCGCGGGTGGCGTAATAACCAGCGGCGGCGCCAACCGAACCGCTGCCGATAATAATAAGGTCGTATTTCATCAGCTTCTCTCTGCTATCGCGATGATTTCAGGGTAAATAACTGCGCTGAGATATACAAGCCAGAAATAAGTGAGGCACCTTACGGTGCCTGAGAGAGGGGGAGCGCGTCACGCTAATGGCGACGATACTCGTTTTCCTGGTAATCGCCTGATTCTATTTTGGCGATGCCGGCTTCTAATATTGAAATAAATTGCCTGGCTACATCTGTTGTTAACCAGAGCGTTTGACCAACTTCAGTCCCTTCCGGTTCCGGACGATTTGGGGTCTGGTAGTGCAAACGCAGCATCAGCGCATCATAGCTATCGACGGTGCTGATGTCCCATCCTACAAGCGGATGGGTCTGAATGACTTCATTATTCTTTTCCATCATGCCCCCCTGGTACGTGTTATAAGACAACGGTTCTCGAGGTTCAATGCGTGTTTTTCTTCTGAAGCAACTTCAGTATACCAATTAATAAGGCTATTCACTGCGTTTTTAAAGAGACCGGAGGATAAATTTCTCTTTTTAAGAATTATATGAACAATAAAGCGGCAGTTCATTCATATTTTTTTAGGATGTTGTGCAATTATTTTGAGGGTCAGGCGAAATATTCATCAGTTGCGCAAATAAAAAAGCCGGGGCGACCCGGCAAACATACATCACTGCATATCATTTTTTATTCATTGATGAACCAGTCATCAGCACTCTCCCAGGTCTCCTGGAGAATCTCGCTAATGCGTTCTTTGTCCTCTTTTGATGCGCCAATGACGGACAAGTTGTTGGCGGTAGCGTAACGCACGGTGACGTTACCCAAGTTCTCAGGAAAATGATGGCTAATACGACGGGAGAGTTCGCCCGCCAGCGCATCAATCGCACCGGCAGGCAGAGGTGACGTTTTGGCTATAGTGACTTCAATACGCATAATGGCCCCCTGTTGAATATACTGGATATATATACAGTTAAATCCAATATATAGCAACAGGTAAGCGCATTTTTTATTTTTTTACTGACCAGCGTACTGTTTCACCCGCTAAAAAAGGCACCAGCGAATCATCAGCCAGCGCGATATTTTCCGGTACCTGTTGTTCATCGCGAACCAGTTCCACCCACCCCGTATTCACCGGCAGGCCATAGAATTGCGGGCCATTCAGTGAACAGAACGCTTCAAAGTGCGCCAGCGCGTTCATTTCCTCAAACACGGCGGCATAACTGCCAAGGGCGGAGGGGGCGTTGAAACAACCGGCGCAGCCGCAACTGGTCTCTTTACGATGACGTGAATGCGGCGCTGAATCCGTCCCCAGGAAGGCGCGCGTAAAACCACTGGCGACCAGGTCGCGTAACGCCTGCTGGTGAATATTGCGTTTCAGAATCGGCAGACAGTACAGGTGAGGACGAATGCCGCCGACCAGCATATCATTACGGTTAAACATTAAATGTTGAGGCGTAATGGTAGCCGCCAGGTTGTCGTTGCCGTCACGTACATACTGCGCGGCATCTTTGGTCGTGATGTGCTCAAAGACCACTTTAAGCGCGGTCAGACGCTGGCGTAGCGGTTCCATTACGGTGTCGATAAAACGCGCTTCACGATCGAAGATATCAACCTCCGCATGGGTCACCTCACCGTGGACCAGCAATGGCATTCCGAGTTTTTCCATCCGCTCCAGTACCGGCATGATAGCGTCGACTGACGTTACGCCATGACTGGAGTTAGTGGTGGCATTGGCCGGGTAAAGCTTAGCCGCAGTAAACACGCCTTCATGGAAACCACGCTCCAGTTCATCGGCATCGAGCGAATCCGTTAAATAGCAGGTCATTAACGGCGTGAAATCATGCCCGGCGGGCACCGCATCGAGAATACGCTGGCGGTAGGCGATCGCTGCATCAACGGTCGTGATGGGGGACGCCAGGTTCGGCATCACGATAGCGCGACCATAAATTTCGCTGGTATAGGGTACGACCGTTTTTAACATGTCGCCATCGCGAAGGTGAACGTGCCAGTCGTCCGGGCGGCGGATCTTTAAAACCTGGGATGGTGCAGTCATTAATAAGCTCCGGCTGAGGAATAGTCTTTTTGCCGGAAACAAAGGATAAGCGGAAACGTTTTCGTTTGCACGTAAAAAAAGGCGCGAGCGCGCCCTCCGAAATCAATTGGTGAAAGGAATAACGATTTCACCAGGTTTAACTTCAATGCCTTTCGCGAGTTTCTTCGCTAACGCTTCGCCTTTACTACTGTCCTCACGCAACACGTAAGCGGGCCGCTGGTTAAAGTAGCTACGTAAAGACTGATTTAAATAAGGCAGGAGCGTTTGTAGCACCGATTGCATTTTCTCCGGCGTCACGGTGGCGTCTACTACTTCCATCTCCTGAAGATAGATGGCGCCTTTTTCTTTATCAAAGACCGGCAGGGCTTTTAGCTTGAGTTTCATCGTCGCTTTTTGACTGCCAAACAGGGAATTCATATCCAGCCTGGCATCGCCAGTAAGGGTGACTTTATTAGGCTCTTCCCGACCAATCTGGCTGGCAAGGTTAGTCAATACGATATGCGCGTCGGCAATGCCGGGCAGACCAATATCTTTTGAGAAATTATTCCGTTTTTCAAGCGCTTGATTGATTTCTTGTTCGCTAATGGTGTATTGCGTAAGTTGATTACAACCCACTAACAGGCCGCTAACTACCAGCGCAGCGGCAAAAAAAAACTTTTTCATGGCGTTCCTTAGCATGTTGCCTGTGCCCTAATCTTGACACAAAGCAGCATGTCGCGCCAGCGGACATGGCGCCACTAGAAAAAGCTGAAAAAGGCGGCAAGAAAGGGTTGCCGCCTGGCGGGCGTTAGATAGCCATTGAGGAGAGTAAATTAATTTGCGTCTGCTTTGCCATATTATCGCGATAGTCCGCGACTTTTGTCGGCCAGTGAATACCGGCGACCAGCGTCAGATTACGCAGAAGCGGAAACAGATGAATATCATCTTCCGATAATTCGCCGTTAACGGCGTTAGGCTGTACGATGAGTTTATCCAGCAAACGTAAATCATCGCCGATCTTTTTAATCAGTCCGGCAGAGTGCGCAAGATGGTTGTCAAAACTGCCAGATGAGGCTTCTTTTTTGCGGATAAAATACTGGCGTGCCGCAGGGGTAGAAAATTCATCGAAAGCGGATTTTGCAAATCGCGGCAGCAGTAGCTGATTAACGTAACCGTTAACTTTGCGCAACCACTCTTCAATGGCTGGATTGCGTTTCTCGGTTAACAGCGGTTTGCCGTCGAGGTTGTCGACATAATGTACAATATCCATACTTTCAGGAAGGTAGCGACTATCATCTTTTTGCAGGATGGGTACCATCTTTTGACCAATCATCCGGGTGGGCGTCGCCTCGTCGTCATTTTGTAACACGTTAAGTTCAACGGGGATGTTCTTCAGGCCGAAAATCATGCGGGCTTTAACGCAGAAAGGGCAATGATCGTAAATATAAAGCTTCACGTTTCTCCTCCATTTGACTGTCGGTTCCTGACCAGTATGGAGGAGATAGCGACAGGTATCAAATCAGGCGTCGGGTTCCAGCATCCGGCGCGGCGTGCGTTTATGACTAAACTGCCAGCCTAAAGCCAAAAAGGTGATAAAGCCGACAATACCGAGCATCATCCACGGTAGTTCAGGCTGCGCAAGCGCTTTACCCATATCAAACAACCAGCCGCCGCCGATATAACCAATCGCGCCGCCAATGGCTAATCCCAGACGGCTAAAGCCCATATAGCTTCCCCGCGCCCTCGCGTCCGCGAGCGACGCGCTGAGCGTTTCGCGCGCCGGTTCGGCGATAACCGAGCCGATGTAGAAAGCGCAAATAAGCGTAAAAAGCTGCTGTAAATTGCCCACCATCCCGATGGGGATCATGCTCAGCGACATGACGAGCAAACCGGCCATCAGCCGATGCTCTAGCCGAAAACGCTTTTCGCTCCAGCGGGCAATCGGGTAGAGCAACGTCAGCGAGAGACACGCCTCTATAGCGTACATCCATTTCACGGCAGCAGGCGAACCGGCGATATCGTTTACCATAATCGGCAGCATTAACATGACCTGTACCGCCAGCATATAGTAGCCCGCCAGCGTCAGCACGTAGGTGACAAACCTTTTATCGCTCATGACGCGGCGCATTCCTTCACGCACCGGCGTTCTGACCGTTGATAGCTTCCAGGCCGGAAGCAGCCATGCGTTGAAAAGGGCGCATAATATGAACAAAATAGCGCCCGTCGCGCAGACCAGGCGAAAATCGTATTGTAGCAACCAGCTTCCCAGTAGCGCGCCAATCACCGCGCCCGCGCTGTCCTGCATCATCAACAGAGAGAAGAAGCGGCCCCGTTGCTCCGGACGAATTAATTTGACCACCAGCGCTGAGCGCGGCGGGTCAAAAAGCGTACCGCCGAGACCGGAAAGAAAGCAGGAAAACCACAAGAGCCAGGGCTCATGCGCGATACCCATGGTGGCAAAGCCTGCGGCGCGCATCAGCATACCGGTGACAATCATCGGTTTCGCGCCAAAGCGATCGGCGATGGCGCCGCCAAAAATGCCCAGACCTTGTTGAATAAACTGGCGCAGGCCGAGCGCGATCCCTACCATTACGGCAGCCCACCCCATTTGATCGACAAAGCGAATAGAGATGAGCGGGAATACGACGAAAAAACCCAGCACCACCAACATGTTATCGATGAGAAGAAAATATTTACCCAGGTTCCTCGCCTGCGAGACGCGCGACATTTCCCCTCCCGGGAAATAAAAGATGAGCGTCTTCTATTCTGCGGCGGCGTTTCGTTTTTTCCTACCGTTAGCGGGACAATATTTTTTTATCAAAAGTCCTTTTTAATCGAGAGTTTTCATCAAAATGTGGCAGCAATTCAAAAAATGACGATTTGCGCTTTTCACAGAGCCTGGTTGCGCAGGTATAGTAATGTTACTGGCGTGCTGAAGACGTTACAGGAAGGAGTAGGTATAGAATGTTTGGCTATCGTAGTAACGTGCCAAAAGTGCGCTTAACCACCGATCGTCTGGTGGTACGTTTAGTGCATGAGCGTGATGCCTGGCGTCTGGCCGATTATTACGCGGAAAATCGTCATTTTTTAAAACCCTGGGAACCGGTCCGTGATGAAAGTCATTGTTATCCTTCAGGATGGCAGGCGCGTCTGGGAATGATCGGTGAATTTCACAAACAGGGCTCCGCCTTCTATTTCGCGCTGCTTGATCCGGAAGAAAAAGAAATTATCGGCGTGGCGAATTTTTCCAATGTGGTGCGCGGTTCTTTTCATGCCTGTTATCTGGGCTATTCCATTGCGCAAAAGTGGCAGGGGCAAGGGCTGATGTTTGAAGCCCTAACCGCTGCGATTCGCTATATGCAGCGCACTCAGCATATCCACCGTATCATGGCGAATTATATGCCGCACAACAAACGTAGCGGCGCGTTGCTGGCGCGGCTTGGTTTTGAAAAAGAAGGCTATGCGAAAGATTACCTGTTGATCGATGGACAATGGCGCGACCATGTCCTGACGGCGTTAACCACGCCGTTATGGACGCCGGGGCGTTGAGCGGCTTACGGAATGAGAGGCAAAGGGAGAAAACGATGAAATATGAATTAACCGCCACTGAAGCGCGAGTGATTGGCTGTCTGCTGGAAAAGCAGGTGACAACGCCGGAACAGTATCCGCTTTCCGTCAACGGGGTGGTGACAGCCTGTAATCAGAAAACCAACCGTGAACCGGTGATGAACCTGACGGAACAAGAGGTACAAGAACAGCTCGATAACCTGGTGAAACGCCATTTCTTACGCACGGTCAGCGGGTTTGGCAACCGCGTCACCAAATATGAACAGCGCTTCTGTAATTCCGAATTTGGCGATCTGAAACTTAGCGCGGCGGAAGTGGCGCTCGTCACTACGCTGCTGCTGCGCGGCGCGCAAACGCCCGGCGAGTTGCGTAGCCGGGCGTCGCGGATGCATGAATTCAGCGATATGGCGGAAGTTGAATCCACGCTGGAACGGCTTGCCAGCCGTGAGGACGGCCCGTATGTCGTCCGTCTGGCGCGTGAACCGGGTAAGCGCGAAAGCCGCTATATGCACCTTTTTTGCGGCGACGTCGATGACCTGTCTCTCCAGACGTCTGCGCCGGAAAGTGCGTCGGGCGATCTTCAGTCGCGCGTCGAAGCGCTGGAAAGCGAAGTGGCGGAGTTAAAGCAGCGGCTGGATTCTTTGTTAGCTCACCTGGGAGAGTAATGTGAGAACATTACGGATTGGCATTGTCGGGTTAGGCGGTATTGCGCAGAAGGCCTGGCTGCCGGTATTAACCAACACCGCCGGATGGACGCTACAGGGCGCCTGGTCTCCTTCGCGGGATAAAGCCTTACGTATCTGCGAAAGCTGGCGCATACCGTATGTGGATTCGCTGGCGAATTTAGCATCCGGCTGCGATGCGGTCTTCGTCCACTCCAGTACCGCAAGCCATTATGCCGTGGTCAGCGAACTTCTCAATGCCGGCGTCCATGTTTGCGTGGATAAACCGCTGGCGGAAAATCTACGTGATGCCGAACGGCTGGTGGCACTGGCGGCGCAAAAAAAATTGACGCTGATGGTTGGCTTTAATCGCCGTTTCGCGCCGCTGTACCGCGAACTGAAGACGCGCCTCGGCACTGCGGCGTCACTGCGTATGGATAAACATCGTACCGATAGCATCGGGCCGCACGACTTACGTTTTACTTTGCTCGATGACTATCTGCATGTCGTGGATACCGCTCTGTGGCTGGCGGGCGGCGAGGCGCGCCTTACCAGCGGCACGTTGCTCACCAGTGAGTCCGGCGAAATGTGCTATGCGGAACATCATTTTTCCGCCGACAAATTACAAATTACCACCAGTATGCACCGGCGCGCCGGAAGTCAGCGTGAATCGGTCCAGGCCGTCACCGACGGCGGGCTGTATGACGTGACGGATATGCGTGAATGGCGCGAAGAGCGCGGGCAGGGTATTCTCATCAAACCCAGTCCGGGTTGGCAAACGACGCTTGAACAGCGTGGTTTTGTCGGATGCGCGCGGCATTTCATTGACTGCGTACAAAATCAGACGGTTCCGGAAACGGCGGGGGAGCAGGCGATTTTGGCCCAGCGCGTCGTGGAGGCGCTGTGGCGGGACGCCATCAGCGAATAACCCTCTGTAACATCTGGCGGTAGTAATTCATCGTAATCCAGGTACTATACCCTCAATAATTCGAGTTGCAGAAAAGCTAACGCACATGCAGCTCGAAGTATGGCGGGTATATATGCCCACTCTACATAATACCTCTTTTCACAGTGAATAATGGCAAACCGTGGGGAGTCTGTAAGGCCTGATAAGACGTTTTAACGTCGCCGTCAGGCGCGGTGATACAGCCGGATACGGCAGAAGTTGCGTTATCCGGTCGATGGATCAGCCATGCAGGAGTTTTACGCCAGGGTCTGGAATACAAAAGAAATGAATTTATTGAAATCGCTGGCTGCCGTCAGCTCGATGACTATGTTTTCACGCGTGTTGGGCTTTGCCCGTGATGCGATTGTCGCCAGAATTTTTGGCGCAGGGATGGCGACCGACGCCTTTTTTGTGGCGTTTAAACTCCCCAATCTACTACGCCGGATCTTTGCCGAAGGCGCTTTTTCTCAGGCCTTTGTGCCTATCCTGGCGGAATATAAGAGCAAGCAGGGTGAAGAAGCGACGCGGATCTTTGTCGCTTACGTTTCCGGCCTGTTGACGCTGGCATTGGCCGTCGTGACGGTGGCCGGTATGCTGGCCGCCCCGTGGGTGATTATGGTAACCGCGCCGGGTTTTGCCGATACTGCGGATAAATTCGCGCTGACGACGCAACTGCTGCGGATTACGTTTCCCTATATTCTGCTGATCTCGCTGGCTTCACTGGTTGGCGCCATTCTCAACACCTGGAATCGCTTCTCTATTCCCGCTTTTGCGCCGACATTTCTTAATATCAGCATGATCGGTTTTGCATTATTCGCCGCGCCATACTTTAATCCGCCGGTGCTGGCGTTAGCCTGGGCAGTCACCGTCGGCGGCGTGCTGCAACTGGTGTATCAACTTCCGTATTTGAAAAAGATCGGTATGCTGGTGCTGCCGCGCATTAACTTTCGCGACACCGGGGCGATGCGGGTGGTCAAACAGATGGGGCCGGCGATTTTGGGCGTTTCCGTCAGTCAGATTTCCCTTATCATCAATACCATTTTCGCCTCGTTTCTGGCCTCTGGCTCGGTTTCATGGATGTACTATGCCGATCGGTTGATGGAGTTCCCGTCCGGCGTGCTGGGCGTGGCGTTGGGGACCATCCTGTTGCCGTCATTGTCGAAAAGCTTTGCCAGCGGCAATCATGATGAGTACTGCCGCCTGATGGACTGGGGGCTGCGTTTGTGCTTTTTACTGGCGTTGCCGAGCGCGGTAGCGTTAGGCATTCTGGCGAAGCCGCTGACGGTCTCGCTGTTTCAGTACGGTAAATTCACCGCCTTTGATGCGGCAATGACGCAGCGGGCGTTAATCGCCTATTCGGTGGGGCTGATTGGCTTGATCGTCGTAAAAGTGCTGGCCCCTGGCTTCTATTCTCGCCAGGATATTAAAACGCCGGTGAAAATCGCCATCGTGACGTTAATCATGACGCAGTTAATGAACCTGGCGTTTATTGGACCGCTGAAACACGCCGGGCTGTCGCTCTCTATTGGTCTGGCGGCATGTCTCAATGCGTCGCTGCTGTACTGGCAACTGCGCAAACAGAATATCTTTACGCCACAACCGGGTTGGATGTGGTTCCTGATGCGTCTGATCATTTCCGTACTGGTGATGGCTGCCGTATTGTTCGGCGTGTTGCATATTATGCCGGAGTGGTCGCAAGGGTCGATGTTATGGCGTTTGCTACGTTTGATGGCGGTAGTGATCGCGGGTATCGCGGCCTATTTTGCCGCGCTTGCCGTGCTGGGCTTTAAAGTTAAAGAGTTTGTTCGCCGGACGGCGTAAATTCAGTGCCTGATAGCTCTGTGCTATCAGGCCTACAAGGCATTCAGGCCGGAAAGGCGCAACGTCGCCATCCGGCACTGATTAGATAGAAATTTTTTTACCGCCGCGGTGAGAGACGGAAGTCTGACCGTCAGCCCCGTACAAGGTCGGCTCCTGGTGAGGTTTCAGCACCTCCAGCGCCTGTTGATTACGCTCGATTTGCCCTTCCAGCAGCCAGCCGTTGTGCTGGTTGAGGTCGCGCAGATGCTGCGTTTTTTCGGTAATCGCCTGCCAGCGCTCTGCAATGTCATCGTTTGCGCTACGCTGCGCGTTCTGCTCCAGACGGCGCTGTTGTTCCAGATAATCCAGCGTCGCCAGCAACGAGCTTTTTTCTTCTGTAATACGCTGTAGCTGGCTGCCGTTAATCTGGCCTACGGAAAGCTGTTGTTGCTCGGCGTCCATCACCGTCTTCAGGTCATTCAGGACGGTGGTCATCTGGTCAAGTATTTCTGACAAACGAGTCATACGCTTATTTACTCTGTAAGTAGCTCTGCGCCTCGCGAATGAGCGAGTCTGCTATTTTTCCCGTATCCATTTTTAACTCACCGTTACGGATAGCCGTTTTTAATGCTTCGACGCGTTCCATATTAATGTCGCTGACGCCTGGCTGCATGAGCTTCGCTTGCGCGTCGCTTAACGTTACGCTGGCGCTCGTCGCGGCGGACGTTTTTTCCTGACGCGTTTTTTGTACCGGCGTATCGCTGGTTTCGCGCGTCTGGACAGTGCTAACGGGTTTCAAAGGTGAGGTACGGTCAATGCTCATTTATTTATCCTCATCGAGGGTTACGTTGTAGCGGCCAGCTACCATCATGGTTGAATATCTCATCGGCAGCCGCGACAAAATCTTTACACAATTATAGGTTAATAAGAATATTCCCATCAGAATCGACGGTTCCACTCACGATTTGACCCGATGTCATGCGCACGCGCGCATTTTGCGCGACGGCGGCATTATTCATCGCCTGACCTTCCGCATTGACGCTAAACCCCTCGCCATTGGCGATGACCTGTACTCGTTGCCCCGCTTTGACGCGCCAGGCCTGACGTATCATCGTAAGCTGTACCGGCTGCCCGGGAGCGAGATCGCGCAAACTGACGGCATCCTGAATCTGACGGATATCCAGTACCGTCCGCGGCGGTAACTGATCCAGCCTGCCACGTTTTAGCGTGACGTTGGCCGGCGTCAATTTTCCGCCGCGCGCGACGGGCGCGGCAACGGCGACATAATTGCCGGTCGCTTGCACATTCACCTGCAAATAACGTTTTTCATTGGCGCAGCGCGCCACCACATTGACGTTGCCCCACAGCTTCGCGCTGCCCGTCATGCTGAAGGCTGGCTGCTCGCAGCTCGGCAGCAGATTGGGCGGTGAGCGGAGCGTGACAACCACCTCATCGCTGAAGCCAGCCAGACGCTGGGCAAACCACGTGGTCAGTTGGGCGTTGATGTCCTGCGCCATTGTCAGGGGGCTGAACAGCAAAGCCGCCACGGCGAATCCTTGTTTTAACGTTTGCATGGTACTTCCCCCTGGTTGATGTCATGACAGGATTCTACCCGTGTGAAGCAAGCATCAACGCAATAAATAGCGACGCATTTTGCGTTTATTCCGGCGATAACGCGCGCGTGAAGGCATTTAAGCTGTCGGCTGAATTTTGCCATTTGCGGAGGAGATATGCTCGACAGGCTCGATGCCGCCTTACGATTTCAGCAGGAAGCGCTAAATCTGCGCGCGCAACGTCAGGAAATATTAGCGGCGAATATCGCCAATGCCGATACGCCGGGGTATCAGGCGCGCGATATTGATTTTGCCAGTGAGTTAAAAAAAGTGATGGTGCGCGGACGGGAAGAAACCGGCGGCGTCGCGTTGTCGTTGACTTCCTCTCGCCATATTCCCGCCCAGGCGGTCTCTTCTCCCGCAGTGGATCTGCTTTACCGCGTACCCGATCAGCCTTCTTTGGATGGTAACACCGTAGATATGGACAGGGAACGTACGCAGTTTGCGGATAACAGTCTCAAATATCAGATGGGGCTTACCGTTCTGGGTAGCCAACTCAAAGGCATGATGAATGTGCTACAGGGAGGAAACTAATTCGTGGCGCTGTTAAACATTTTTGATATTGCCGGATCGGCGCTTGCCGCACAGTCCAAGCGGTTGAACGTTGCGGCCAGTAACCTGGCGAATGCGGATAGCGTCACCGGCCCGGACGGACAGCCTTATCGCGCCAAACAGGTGGTTTTTCAGGTGGACGCCGCGCCGGGGCAAGCCACTGGCGGGGTAAAGGTCGCCAGCGTGATTGAAAGTCAGGCACCGGAAAAGCTGGTTTATGAGCCAGGCAATCCGCTGGCGGACGCTAATGGTTACGTCAAAATGCCCAACGTCGATGTGGTCGGCGAAATGGTCAACACGATGTCAGCCTCGCGCAGCTATCAGGCAAATATCGAAGTCCTGAATACCGTAAAAAGCATGATGCTTAAAACGCTGACATTAGGCCAGTAAAGGAGGCGCGTATGTCTATTGCCGTAAATATGAATGACCCGACCAACACGGGCGTCAAAACGACGACCGGCAGCGGGTCGATGACCGGAAGCAACGCTGCCGATCTGCAAAGCAGTTTCCTGACCTTACTGGTCGCGCAATTGAAGAACCAGGACCCGACTAACCCATTACAAAATAATGAGTTAACGACACAGTTGGCGCAAATCAGTACCGTGAGCGGCATTGAAAAACTGAATACGACGCTGGGGGCTATTTCCGGGCAAATCGATAATAGTCAGTCCCTACAGGCGACCACGCTGATTGGACATGGCGTTATGGTGCCTGGCACCACAATTCTGGCGGGTAAAGGCGCGGAAGAAGGGGCCGTGACGTCCACGACGCCGTTTGGCGTGGAATTGCAACAGCCTGCGGACAAAGTGACGGCAACCATTACCGATAAAGATGGCCGGGTGGTACGGACGCTGGAGATCGGTGAGTTGCGAGCCGGGGTACACACCTTTACCTGGGATGGTAAGCAAACGGACGGAACAACGGTACCGAATGGTTCTTACAACATTGCGATTACCGCCAGCAATGGCGGGACGCAACTGGTGGCGCAGCCGCTGCAATTCGCTCTGGTACAGGGCGTGACGAAGGGCAGTAACGGCAACCTGTTGGATCTGGGTACCTACGGCACCACCACACTCGACGAAGTTCGGCAAATAATCTAAGCCCTTACACTTATCAGGAGTCAGTCATGTCTTTTTCTCAAGCGGTTAGCGGCCTGAACGCTGCGGCCACCAACCTTGATGTTATCGGTAATAACATCGCCAACTCCGCCACCTATGGCTTTAAGTCCGGTACGGCATCATTTGCCGATATGTTCGCCGGTTCCAAAGTGGGGCTGGGCGTAAAAGTGGCGGGGATTACCCAGGATTTTACCGACGGTACGACAACGAACACCGGGCGCGGGCTGGATGTCGCGATTAGCCAGAACGGTTTTTTCCGCCTGGTAGACAGCAACGGTTCCGTGTTCTATAGCCGCAACGGCCAGTTCAAACTGGACGAGAACCGTAACCTGGTCAATATGCAGGGGATGCAGTTGACCGGCTATCCGGCCACCGGTACGCCGCCGACCATTCAGCAGGGGGCGAATCCTGCGCCGATCACCATTCCGAACACGCTGATGGCGGCGAAATCGACCACCACCGCGTCAATGCAGATCAACCTGAACTCGACGGATCCTTTACCGTCTAAAACGCCCTTTAGCGTGAGTGATGCGGATTCGTATAACAAAAAAGGCACCGTCACCGTTTATGACAGCCAGGGTAATGCCCATGACATGAACGTCTATTTTGTGAAAACCAAAGATAATGAATGGGCCGTGTACACCCATGACAGCAGCGATCCTGCAGCCACAGCGCCAACAACGGCGTCCACTACGCTGAAATTCAATGAAAACGGGATTCTGGAGTCTGGCGGTACGGTGAACATCACCACCGGTACGATTAATGGCGCGACAGCGGCCACCTTCTCCCTCAGCTTCCTTAACTCCATGCAGCAGAACACCGGGGCTAACAACATCGTCGCCACCAATCAAAACGGCTATAAGCCTGGCGACCTGGTGAGCTACCAGATTAACAACGACGGCACCGTGGTTGGCAACTATTCCAACGAGCAGGAGCAGGTGCTGGGGCAGATTGTGCTGGCTAACTTCGCCAACAACGAAGGTCTGGCATCCCAGGGCGATAACGTCTGGGCGGCGACGCAGGCCTCCGGGGTTGCGCTGCTGGGGACTGCCGGTTCCGGCAACTTCGGTAAGCTGACGAACGGCGCGCTGGAAGCCTCTAACGTGGATTTGAGTAAAGAGCTGGTGAATATGATCGTCGCGCAGCGTAACTACCAGTCGAATGCGCAGACCATCAAAACCCAGGACCAGATCCTCAATACGCTGGTTAACCTGCGCTAAGCGCCTGACGGGATAGCTTAATGGATCACGCAATTTATACCGCCATGGGGGCGGCCAGCCAGACGCTTAACCAGCAGGCGGTAACGGCCAGCAACCTGGCTAATGCCTCAACGCCGGGCTTTCGCGCACAGCTTAACGCGCTACGCGCGGTGCCCGTTGATGGCCTCTCTTTAGCAACGCGCACGCTGGTTACGGCGTCGACGCCCGGGGCGGATATGACCCCGGGTCAGTTGGACTACACGTCCCGCCCGCTGGATGTTGCGTTGCAGCAGGACGGCTGGCTGGTGGTGCAAGCGGCGGATGGCGCTGAAGGATATACCCGTAACGGGAATATCCAGGTGGGGCCGACCGGGCAGTTAACCATTCAGGGACATCCGGTTATCGGCGAAGGCGGCCCGATCACCGTTCCTGAAGGGTCGGAAATCACCATTGCGGCAGACGGCACGATCTCCGCGCTCAATCCCGGCGACCCGCCAAACACGGTGGCGCCCGTTGGGCGACTGAAGCTGGTCAAAGCGGAAGGCAATGAGGTGCAGCGGAGCGATGACGGTTTATTCCGCCTTACCGCCGAGGCACAGGCTGAACGCGGGGCGGTACTGGCCGCTGACCCGTCAATTCGCATTATGTCGGGCGTGCTGGAGGGCAGTAACGTCAAGCCGGTTGAAGCCATGACCGACATGATCGCCAACGCACGTCGTTTTGAAATGCAGATGAAGGTTATCACCAGCGTAGATGAGAACGAAGGGCGAGCTAACCAACTGCTGTCGATGAGTTAATACAGGACATTTTATGATCAGTTCATTATGGATCGCCAAAACCGGTCTGGACGCGCAGCAAACCAATATGGATGTGATTGCCAATAACCTGGCAAACGTCAGCACCAATGGTTTTAAGCGTCAGCGCGCGGTATTTGAAGATCTGTTGTATCAGACCATCCGCCAGCCGGGCGCGCAGTCGTCCGAGCAGACGACGCTGCCTTCCGGGCTGCAAATCGGTACCGGCGTGCGTCCGGTCGCCACGGAGCGCCTGCACAGCCAGGGGAACCTGTCGCAGACCAACAACAGTAAAGATGTGGCGATTAAAGGGCAGGGCTTTTTCCAGGTCATGCTGCCGGACGGTACGTCTGCCTATACCCGCGACGGCTCTTTCCAGGTGGATCAGAATGGTCAACTGGTGACGGCGGGCGGTTTTCAGGTGCAGCCGGCAATCACCATTCCGGCCAACGCGTTAAGCATCACGATTGGCCGCGACGGCGTGGTCAGCGTTACCCAGCAGGGGCAGGCCGCGCCGGTTCAGGTCGGGCAGCTTAACCTGACCACCTTTATGAACGACACCGGGCTGGAAAGCATCGGCGAGAACCTCTATATCGAAACGCAATCGTCCGGCGCGCCGAACGAAAGCACGCCGGGGCTCAACGGCGCGGGGTTGTTGTATCAAGGGTATGTCGAAACGTCGAACGTTAACGTGGCGGAAGAGCTGGTGAACATGATTCAGGTTCAACGCGCCTATGAAATTAACAGTAAAGCAGTATCGACGACCGATCAGATGCTGCAGAAACTGACGCAACTCTAAGGGGCCGCCGGTGGGGGATACGCCACCGGCTCCCTGATTTTGAAGATGAAGGTAATGCAAAAATACGCGCTTCACGCTTACCCAGTTATGGCCCTGATGGTCGCGACGCTGACAGGATGCGCCTGGATACCCGCTAAACCGCTCGTGCAGGGGGCGACCACGGCGCAGCCGATACCTGGCCCGGTACCGGTGGCGAATGGCTCCATATTTCAGTCTGCGCAGCCGATTAATTATGGCTATCAGCCGCTTTTTGAAGATCGTCGACCGCGTAATATCGGCGATACGCTCACGATTGTGTTACAGGAAAACGTCAGCGCCAGTAAAAGCTCGTCGGCAAATGCCAGTCGCGACGGCAAAACCAGCTTTGGTTTTGATACGGTACCGCGTTATCTGCAGGGATTATTCGGTAATTCCCGCGCGGATATGGAGGCCTCCGGCGGCAACTCTTTTAACGGTAAAGGCGGCGCGAATGCCAGCAATACCTTTAGCGGCACGCTGACCGTGACCGTCGATCAGGTTCTGGCCAATGGCAATTTACACGTCGTGGGGGAAAAACAGATCGCGATTAATCAGGGAACGGAATTCATCCGCTTCTCCGGCGTGGTAAATCCACGCACCATCAGCGGCAGCAACTCCGTTCCCTCGACACAGGTGGCGGATGCGCGGATTGAATATGTCGGGAACGGCTATATTAACGAAGCGCAAAATATGGGCTGGCTGCAACGTTTCTTCCTTAATTTGTCGCCGATGTAAGCGAGGTGTATGTGTTTAAAGCTCTTGCAGGAATCGTTCTGGCACTGGTTGCCACTTTGGCGCACGCCGAGCGTATCCGGGATCTGACCAGTGTCCAGGGAGTACGGGAAAACTCGCTGATCGGCTACGGGCTGGTGGTCGGGCTGGACGGTACGGGCGACCAGACGACCCAGACGCCATTTACCACCCAGACGCTGAATAACATGCTGTCACAACTGGGGATTACGGTCCCCACCGGCACCAACATGCAGTTGAAAAACGTGGCGGCGGTGATGGTGACGGCGTCGTATCCGCCTTTTGCGCGACAGGGACAAACGATCGATGTCGTCGTTTCCTCAATGGGGAACGCTAAAAGTCTGCGTGGCGGGACGTTATTAATGACGCCGTTAAAAGGGGTGGACAGCCAGGTGTATGCTCTGGCGCAGGGCAATATTCTGGTCGGCGGCGCGGGCGCTTCCGCAGGCGGCAGTAGTGTGCAGGTTAACCAGCTTAATGGCGGGCGCATCACTAACGGCGCGATTATCGAACGCGAGTTGCCGACTCAGTTCGGCGCTGGCAACACCATTAATCTGCAATTGAACGACGAAGATTTTACGATGGTGCAGCAAATTACCGACGCCATCAACCGCGCCCGCGGTTACGGCAGCGCCACTGCGCTTGATGCGCGAACGGTACAGGTGCGCGTGCCCAGCGGCAACAGCTCGCAGGTGCGTTTTCTGGCGGACATTCAAAATATGGAAGTCAACGTGACGCCGCAGGATGCAAAAGTCGTGATCAACTCGCGTACCGGTTCGGTGGTCATGAATCGGGAAGTCACGCTGGATAGCTGCGCTGTGGCGCAGGGCAATTTGTCAGTGACAGTCAATCGCCAGCTCAACGTCAACCAGCCGAATACGCCATTTGGCGGCGGGCAGACCGTGGTGACGCCACAGACTCAAATAGATTTGCGTCAGAGCGGCGGATCGCTACAGAGCGTGCGTTCCAGCGCCAATCTGAACAGCGTAGTGCGCGCGCTGAATGCGCTTGGCGCGACGCCGATGGACCTGATGTCGATTTTGCAGTCCATGCAGAGCGCAGGCTGTCTACGCGCCAAACTGGAAATCATCTGATGATCGGAGACGGTAAATTGCTGGCCAGCGCGGCCTGGGATGCGCAATCTCTGAACGAACTGAAAGCGAAAGCGGGCCAGGACCCGGCGGCGAATATCCGTCCTGTGGCCCGTCAGGTGGAAGGGATGTTTGTGCAGATGATGCTGAAAAGTATGCGCGAGGCTTTACCCAAAGATGGTTTATTCAGCAGCGATCAGACGCGTCTGTATACCAGCATGTATGACCAGCAGATCGCCCAGCAGATGACCGCCGGTAAGGGATTGGGGCTGGCGGATATGATGGTTAAACAGATGACGGGCGGGCAGACGATGCCTGCAGATGATGCGCCGCAAGTACCGCTTAAATTCTCCCTGGAGACGGTAAACAGCTATCAAAATCAGGCGCTGACCCAACTGGTGCGCAAAGCCATCCCGAAAACGCCGGACAGCAGCGATGCGCCGCTTTCCGGCGACAGTAAAGACTTTCTGGCCCGGCTTTCGCTCCCGGCGAGGTTGGCCAGCGAACAAAGCGGGGTGCCGCATCATCTGATTCTGGCGCAGGCGGCGCTGGAGTCCGGCTGGGGGCAACGGCAAATCCTGCGGGAGAATGGCGAACCCAGCTATAACGTATTTGGCGTGAAAGCGACCGCCAGTTGGAAAGGGCCGGTGACGGAAATCACCACCACTGAATACGAAAATGGCGAAGCGAAAAAAGTGAAAGCGAAATTCCGCGTCTATAACTCGTATCTGGAGGCGTTATCGGATTATGTTGCGCTGTTAACGCGTAACCCACGCTACGCTGCCGTGACCACTGCCGCCACGGCAGAGCAGGGCGCAGTGGCTCTGCAAAACGCCGGATACGCCACTGACCCGAATTACGCGCGTAAATTGACCAGCATGATTCAGCAGTTGAAAGCGATGAGTGAAAAGGTCAGCAAAACCTACAGCGCGAATCTCGACAATCTCTTTTAAATTGCTCAAGTCCACGTAGTCGCTGCCGATAACAACGAGTATTGAAGGATTAAAAGGAACCATCATGTCCAGCTTGATTAATCACGCCATGAGCGGACTTAACGCCGCGCAGGCCGCGTTAAATACGGTCAGTAATAACATCAACAATTATAACGTTGCGGGTTATACCCGGCAGACAACTATTCTGGCGCAGGCAAACAGTACGTTAGGGGCTGGCGGCTGGATAGGTAATGGCGTTTACGTTTCAGGCGTACAGCGCGAATATGATGCGTTTATCACTAATCAGCTACGCGGCGCGCAAAACCAGAGCAGCGGCTTGACCACGCGCTATGAACAGATGTCGAAAATCGACAACCTGCTGGCCGATAAATCCAGCTCACTGTCTGGTTCGTTGCAGAGTTTTTTTACCAGCCTGCAAACGTTAGTCAGTAATGCGGAAGATCCTGCGGCGCGTCAGGCGCTGATTGGTAAAGCGGAAGGGCTGGTAAACCAGTTCAAAACCACCGATCAGTATCTGCGCGATCAGGATAAACAGGTCAATATCGCGATTGGCTCCAGCGTGGCGCAAATCAACAATTACGCGAAGCAGATAGCTAACCTGAACGATCAAATCTCCCGTATGACGGGCGTAGGCGCGGGCGCATCGCCGAACGACCTGCTCGATCAGCGTGATCAGTTGGTCAGCGAGCTTAACAAGATCGTTGGCGTCGAGGTGAGTGTACAGGACGGCGGCACCTATAACCTGACGATGGCCAATGGCTATACGCTGGTGCAGGGGTCGACGGCGCGTCAGTTGGCGGCGGTTCCCTCCAGCGCCGACCCGACGCGAACGACTGTCGCTTATGTCGATGAGGCCGCCGGTAACATCGAAATTCCGGAAAAGTTGCTGAACACCGGTTCGCTCGGCGGATTACTGACGTTCCGTTCTCAGGATCTGGATCAGACTCGTAATACGCTGGGCCAGTTGGCGTTGGCGTTTGCCGATGCGTTTAACGCGCAGCATACCAAAGGTTATGACGCCGACGGTAATAAAGGGAAAGACTTCTTTAGCATTGGCTCGCCGGTGGTATATAGCAACAGTAATAATGCCGATAAAACGGTATCGCTAACCGCTAAGGTGGTCGACAGCACGAAGGTTCAGGCGACGGATTATAAGATTGTTTTTGACGGTACAGACTGGCAGGTTACTCGCACTGCGGATAACACCACCTTCACGGCGACAAAAGATGCTGACGGAAAACTGGAGATTGACGGTCTGAAAGTGACGGTAGGGACCGGCGCACAGAAAAACGACAGTTTTCTTCTCAAGCCGGTCAGCAATGCTATCGTCGACATGAACGTTAAAGTGACAAATGAAGCCGAGATTGCGATGGCGTCTGAGTCAAAACTCGATCCTGATGTGGATACCGGCGACAGCGATAACCGCAATGGTCAGGCATTGCTGGACTTACAAAACAGCAATGTCGTGGGCGGCAACAAAACCTTTAACGATGCTTATGCCACGTTGGTCAGCGATGTGGGTAACAAAACGTCAACGCTGAAAACCAGCAGCACCACGCAGGCGAATGTGGTTAAACAGCTTTATAAACAGCAACAGTCGGTTTCCGGCGTTAACCTCGACGAAGAGTACGGCAATTTGCAGCGTTATCAGCAGTATTATCTGGCGAATGCGCAAGTATTGCAGACCGCGAATGCGCTGTTTGATGCGTTACTGAATATTCGCTAAAGGAGAAGGATGACATGCGTATCAGTACCCAGATGATGTACGAACAAAATATGAGCGGCATCACTAATTCTCAGGCCGAATGGATGAAGCTGGGCGAGCAGATGTCTACCGGTAAGCGCGTTACCAACCCATCTGACGATCCGATCGCCGCGTCGCAGGCGGTAGTACTCTCTCAGGCGCAGGCGCAGAATAGCCAGTACGCCCTGGCGCGTACGTTTGCCACCCAAAAAGTGTCGCTGGAAGAAAGCGTACTCAGTCAGGTGACGACGGCGATTCAAACCGCGCAGGAAAAAATCGTCTATGCCGGAAACGGCACATTAAGCGACGATGACCGCGCGTCACTGGCGACGGATTTACAGGGGATCCGCGATCAGCTGATGAACCTGGCAAACAGCACTGACGGCAATGGTCGCTATATCTTTGCCGGATATAAAACGGAAGCGGCGCCATTCGACCAGGCGACAGGTGGTTATCATGGTGGCGAGAAAAGTGTTACCCAGCAGGTGGATTCCGCACGCACGATGGTAATTGGCCATACGGGAGCGCAAATTTTTAATAGCATCACCAGCAATGCGGTGCCGGAACCGGATGGCTCGGACTCCGAAAAGAATCTGTTTGTCATGCTCGATACGGCAATTGCCGCGCTCAATACCCCGGTGGAAGGCAATGACGTGGAAAAAGAAAAGGCCGCTGCCGCCATTGATAAAACCAATCGCGGCTTAAAAAATTCGCTTAATAACGTCCTGACCGTTCGTGCGGAACTGGGAACGCAACTGAGCGAACTCAGTACGCTGGATTCACTGGGAAGCGACCGTGCGCTGGGACAGAAGTTGCAGATGAGCAACCTGGTAGATGTGGACTGGAACTCGGTCATCTCCTCCTACGTCATGCAACAGGCGGCATTACAGGCGTCCTATAAAACGTTTACCGACATGCAGGGAATGTCGCTTTTCCAGTTGAACCGGTAACGCCTCTTTTGAAACATATCACGAAACTGGATATGTTTTGTCTGCCCGCGCCATCCACCCCGGCGCGGGCATTTTTTAGTCGTCATTGAGTTAGTGGTCATATTGTCGCGCCCGTAGCGACGCCATCCGTACGTATTATCCCGCCCGATCTCATAAACGCCTGGAGTGACTAAAAGACGCCATGGGGTGAGGCATCGCCCTGTGAGGGGCATAAAAAAGCCGACCTGGCGGTCGGCTTTGTATCAGCATTTACATCATTCTACCGGCTGTGGTCGTGTTGCCGGGGCGCTGGCGTGGCGTGTGGCGCTGTGTCCGCCTGCTGCGCCTTTACCTTCAAAGTGGAAGGAAGGGCGCTGCCAGTCGCTATGGTGCGGGGTTTCCGGCACATATTCCGGCGCTGGCGCACGCGTCATCGGCGCGCTGGCGTGGTTATGATCGTCAACGCAGACAACGTCCTGCGGCTTTTCCACCACCTGGGCCGGTGCGATAACGGTTTCTTCTGCCGTGTGCTCCACAACAGCCGCTTCCGCTTTTGTCTCTTCTTCTGGCTCGACAACGACAACATCAGCCACGTTTTCAGCCACCGTAATGGACGCGTCGGCGGTTTCTGCTACCGGTTCGGCGTCAGCAATAACCTCTTGCGCTTCCGGCGTATCGCTTTCGGCAATCAGTTGCGGCTGTTCATCAACCGGCGCGGCAATCACTTCCGGATGCGTTGTCTCGACCTCGACGACTTCCGGCGCCTGTGGTTCGGCGACGGTCTGCGGCTCAACGGCAACGTTTTCTACCGCCTGTACCGACGCTTGTGGTTCGAGCGCTACGGTCGCAGCGATAACCTGCGGTTCAGCGACAACCGGTTGTGGCAGCGCCAGATCTGCTTCACGCTGCTCTTCAACAACCTGCGTTTCCTGAGGACGGACAATCGGGTAGCGGATCCAGACTTTACCGGACGCCATTTCCGGCGACGCGCAGGCGACGGTTAGCGGCATTGGCGATTGTGTC
The DNA here is from genome assembly GCF_046569445.1 of Salmonella sp. 741265050_HSA. NCBI lineage: Bacteria > Pseudomonadati > Pseudomonadota > Gammaproteobacteria > Enterobacterales > Enterobacteriaceae > Salmonella > Salmonella sp. 741265050_HSA. Next base: position 195,677 of record NZ_JBKFSV010000001.1, read on the forward strand.
GGGTAGCGCTCGTCACGATAGCGACGGCGACGCTGACCGCTTACGCGCAGGTGGCGCGGAGAACGGCGGGAGCGACGCGGCATACCGGTATTATCGCGAGGTTCTACGCTATCATCCTGCTCCGGCGCGATATCGGCAACGACAGGTAAATCAACTTTCGCCAGCTCGGTACGCGGCGCTGGAACGGGCTGTTCAACGTTTTCAACCGGGCGTGGTTCGTCGACGACGACCGGCGTGTCAACCGTTTCAACCACTGCGCTGTTGGTAAAGCGGACTTTCTGATTAAGCTGACGCTGCTTGCGGCGCGGCTGAACCTGCTGAACGCGTTCTTCCTGCTCGGTCTCCTGGACAGGTTGTTCTTCGCGGTTAAGCGCTTTTACTTCCTGCTGCGCCTGGCGCTTGTCATCATTGCGGCGGCGGCTGCGTTCGCGACGCGGCGTCTGTTGCTGCTCATCGCCGGTTTTCACTTTTTCCGCCGTTTCCTGCTGGCGGGTGTCGCGCGTTTCCGCATTTTGCTGCTGCGCCTGGCGACGGTTACGACGATTATCGTCGCGGCTCTCGCCGCCGTCACGTCCGGCACGGTTATCACGGGTGTCGCGGCGTTCGTTACGATCGCGACGGTTGTTCTGCCGTGGCTTGCGACGATCCTGCTGACGCTCCGCTTTTTCTTCCGCTTTCGGCGCGGCTGTTTCGACGGCTTTCGTTTCTTCACCGCTGAACAGTTGTTTCAGCGCGTTAAGGAAGCGGCTAAACAGACCCGGCTGGGCAGGCTGCGCGGCGGCAACATTATCCTTTTTCGCCGTGGCGACGCTAACCGCCGGTTCGACAGGCGTCGGCGCCGGAGGCACATCTGGCATAGCGAATGTCGCCAGCGCAGGCTGTTCCGGGCGTTTACGCTCGGCGTACTCTTCTTCAGAAGGCAGCGCCATCGCTTCTTCGTGCAGCTTCGGCAGCATGTAGCTCAGGGTCGGCGTTTCTTCCCCTTTGCGTACGCGCAGCACGGAATAGTGCGGCGTTTCCATCTGATCGTTCGGGACGATGACACAGCGGACGCCATCCTGACGCGTCTCAATAGCGTTAACTGCCGTCCGTTTTTCGTTAAGCAGATAAGAGGCGATCGGCACCGGAACAATGGCATGGACTTCCTGCGTATTCTCTTTCAGCGCTTCTTCTTCAATCAGGCGCAGAATGGACAGCGACAGAGATTCGTTATCGCGCACGGTGCCGGTACCGCTACAGCGCGGACACACGTGATGGCTGGATTCGCCCAGCGACGGGCTCAGGCGCTGACGCGACATTTCGAGCAGGCCGAAGCGGGAAATATGGCTAATCTGAATACGCGCCCGGTCCTGACGCACCGCTTCACGCAGACGGTTTTCTACCGCGCGCTGGTGACGTACCGGCGTCATATCGATAAAGTCGATAACGATCAGGCCGCCCAGGTCGCGCAGACGCAACTGGCGGGCAATCTCGTCGGCTGCTTCGAGATTGGTGTTGAACGCGGTTTCTTCGATATCGCCGCCGCGAGTCGCGCGGGCGGAGTTGATATCGATGGCGGTTAACGCTTCGGTACTGTCAATGACGATGGAACCGCCGGAGGGCAGGCGCACTTCACGCTGGAACGCTGACTCGATCTGCGATTCGATCTGGTAATGGCTGAACAACGGGATTTCACCGGTGTATAGCTTAATTTTGCTGCTAAAATCCGGGCGGCCCAACGCGGCGATATGCTGACGCGCCATTTCCATCACTTTTGGATTGTCGATCAGGATTTCACCGATATCCTGACGCAGATAGTCGCGAAACGCGCGTACGATGACGTTGCTTTCCTGATGGATCAGGAACGGCGCGGGACGGCTTTCAGCGGCTTTCTGAATGGCTTCCCAGTGTTTCAGGCGGAAGCTTAAATCCCACTGCAACGCTTCGGCGGATTTACCCACGCCTGCGGTACGCACGATAAGCCCCATCCCTTCAGGAAGTTCCAGGCTGGCCAACGCTTCTTTTAACTCGGTACGATCGTCGCCTTCAATGCGACGGGAAATACCACCCGCGCGCGGGTTATTCGGCATCAGCACCAGGTAGCTGCCCGCCAGACTGATAAAGGTGGTTAACGCCGCGCCTTTGTTGCCGCGCTCTTCTTTATCGATTTGAACAATGACTTCCTGGCCTTCGCGTAACACGTCTTTAATGTTCGGGCGACCATGAGCGCTGTAGTTAGCGGGGAAATATTCGCGGGCAATTTCTTTTAACGGGAGGAAACCGTGACGTTCTGCGCCGTAATCAACAAAAGCCGCTTCCAGGCTCGGTTCAATACGGGTAATTTTGCCTTTATAGATGTTCGCTTTTTTCTGCTCGTGTCCGGGGCTTTCTATATCCAGATCGTACAGACGCTGCCCATCTACAAGGGCGACGCGCAACTCTTCCTGCTGAGTCGCGTTGATTAACATTCTTTTCATCGTAACTTACTCATTATTCTTACGTTGACGACTAAGCTGCGGGCATGGTGACGCCTTACCGGGCATGAACCGATGGCCTCGTGACTATTTCGCGTCGCCAACCTCACGGTTATCGTCAGCTCAAAGAGGCGCAGAGTGTCGGTTGCCTGTATTTCATACGGAAACACAGCGCAATTATCAGGGAAGCAGCCTGGGCATTACTCTCCAGAGAAGATCCTATCTACCGGTAAGGACTGCAACCCGCAGCCCGCTAACTGTCTGAAAAATCAATACGTCTTACGCCATTGCTGCGTTGATGATCGGTCAGACAAAATGGGTTATTCCGCTAAACTTTTTGTTTTAACAAGTTTCGGTGCGGAAACCGCATCATTATTCCACTGCTAACCTTGTTATAGCAAGATGACTTTTACCATTTATCACCCGCTTACTCACAGTTTTTTCACCAGCGCGAGCCAATCGCTTTAATAACCAGCAAAACCGCAGTGAAAAATGTTCATCCACTGGCGTAGGCGTCTCTATAAGCATAGAAAAATGTGTGGCGCGAATCTCACAGGCTATTTAGAATCGCCCCCCATGAAAACAGAAACGCCATCCGTAAAAATTGTTGCTATCGCCGCTGACGAAGCGGGGCAACGCATTGATAACTTTTTGCGCACCCAACTGAAAGGGGTACCAAAAAGTATGATTTATCGCATCTTGCGTAAAGGCGAGGTGCGGGTGAACAAAAAACGCATTAAACCGGAATACAAACTGGAAGCGGGTGATGAAGTCCGCATTCCGCCGGTTCGCGTTGCTGAACGCGAAGAAGAGGCCGTGTCGCCGCATTTGCAAAAAGTGGCGGCGTTGGCGGACGTCATTTTGTATGAAGACGACCATATTCTGGTGCTGAATAAGCCTTCCGGCACCGCCGTACACGGCGGGAGCGGGTTAAGTTTTGGCGTCATCGAAGGGCTGCGGGCGTTGCGTCCGGAAGCGCGATTCCTGGAACTGGTGCATCGTCTTGACCGCGATACCTCCGGCGTGCTGTTGGTGGCGAAAAAACGCTCCGCGCTGCGTTCGCTGCATGAGCAACTGCGCGAAAAGGGAATGCAGAAAGATTATCTGGCGCTGGTGCGCGGCCAGTGGCAATCGCACGTTAAAACCGTACAGGCGCCATTATTAAAGAACATTCTGCAAAGCGGCGAACGCATTGTCCGCGTGAGCCAGGAAGGTAAACCGTCAGAAACGCGCTTCAAGGTGGAAGAGCGTTATGCCTTCGCCACGCTGGTGCGCTGTAGCCCGGTCACGGGCCGTACGCATCAGATTCGCGTACATACCCAATATGCCGGTCACCCTATTGCGTTCGACGATCGCTACGGCGACCGTGAGTTTGATCAACAGCTTACCGAAGCGGGAACTGGTCTTAAACGTCTCTTTCTGCACGCCGCGGCGCTGAAATTCACACATCCGGGAACGGGCGATGTCATGCGCATTGAAGCGCCAATGGATAAGCAATTGAAGCGCTGCCTTGAGGTATTACGTAGTAAAGCCTGATGCACGTTGCTTATCAGGCCTACAATCGTGTGATGCACCGTAGGCCTGATAAGACGCATCGCGTCGCCATCAGGCAGATTAATCAGGCATTCAGCGGGTTCATCTCTTCCCGCCGCAGCATTTGACACAACGCGATCAGCGGCAAACCGATCAAGGTATTTGGGTCACGACCTTCCAGGCGTTCAAATAATGCAATGCCTAAACCTTCGCTTTTAAAACTTCCCGCGCAGTGCAGCGGATGCTCTTTACGGACATAGTCATCTATTTCCGCTTCGCTTAAATGGCGAAAATGAACGTCAAAAGGCTCCACTTCGGTTTGTAAGTGCCCGGAGGCGGAGTTATACAGTGCCAGTCCGGTATAAAACGTCACAATATTTCCGCTGGCTTTGGCTAATTGCTGACGCGCTTTTTCTTCCGTCAGCGGTTTGCCGGTGATTTCGCCGTCCAGAACACAAATTTGGTCGGAGCCAATAATCAAATGATTCGGGAAACGCGCGGCGAGCGATTGCGCCTTCGCCTGCGCCAGCCGCAGCACCAACTGACGCGGCGCTTCGCCCGGCATGGGGGTTTCATCAACATCCGGCGCGGCGCATTCGAAAGGAATCGTCAGCTTTTCCAGCAGCGCGCGACGCCAGGGAGAGGTAGACGCAAGGATGAGACGGGGCATATTTTTTCCCTCAGATATAGCGTAATGATGAGAGCCATCTTAAACTATGCTCTTCGGTCTTCAAGCCTGTCATACTGACTCGTCTTGAGCGAAAATAAGTCTGTAACCCGCAATGTGTGCGAATTATTGGCAAAAGGCAACCGCAGGCTGCCTTTTTCTTTGACTATATGACGTTACGAAGTTAATATGCGCGCCCTATGCAAAAGGTAAAATTACCCCTGACTCTTGATCCGGTTCGTACCGCTCAAAAACGCCTTGATTACCAGGGTATCTATACCCCCGATCAGGTTGAGCGCGTTGCCGAATCTGTAGTCAGTGTGGACAGTGATGTGGAATGCTCCATGTCGTTCGCTATCGATAACCAGCGTCTCGCCGTTTTAACCGGCGATGCGGTCGTTACGGTGTCGCTCGAATGCCAGCGTTGCGGGAAACCGTTTACCCATCAGGTTCACACAACGTATTGTTTTAGCCCTGTCCGTTCCGACGAGCAGGCTGAAGCACTGCCGGAAGCGTATGAGCCGATTGAGGTAAACGAATTCGGCGAAATCGATCTGCTGGCGACGGTTGAAGATGAAATCATCCTCGCCTTGCCGGTAGTTCCGGTGCATGATTCTGAACACTGTGAAGTGTCCGAGGCGGACATGGTCTTTGGCGAACTGCCTGATGAAGCGCAAAAGCCAAACCCATTTGCCGTATTAGCCAGCTTAAAGCGTAAGTAATAGGTCTTCCCCGCGGACGCAGGGATAAACCGTAATTGAGGAGTAAGGTCCATGGCCGTACAACAGAATAAACCAACCCGTTCCAAACGTGGCATGCGTCGTTCCCATGACGCTCTGACCGCAGTCACCAGCCTGTCTGTAGACAAAACTTCTGGTGAAAAACACCTGCGTCACCACATCACTGCCGACGGTTACTACCGCGGCCGTAAGGTCATCGCTAAGTAATCGCGCGATACTCGATGCCTTTTGCATCACAGGCGTGCCTGTGGTGTAAAAGCCGAAGAGTACAAGCGTGATAAAGCTTAGTGAGGATTTCTCCGCGTAAGCGGAGAACACCGAACCAGGCAGCGACGATACCTTGACACGTCTAACCCTGGCGTTAGATGTCATGGGGGGCGATTTTGGTCCTTCCGTGACGGTGCCTGCAGCATTGCAGGCACTGAACGCTAATTCGCAGCTCACTCTTCTTTTAGTCGGGAATCCCGATATTATCACGCCATTACTTGCCAAAGCTGACTTTGAACAACGTTCGCGTCTGCAGATTATCCCTGCACAGTCAGTTATTGCCAGTGATGCCCGGCCTTCGCAGGCGATCCGCGCCAGTCGCGGGACATCCATGCGTGTGGCCCTGGAGCTTGTGAAAGAAGGCCGAGCCGAAGCTTGCGTTAGCGCCGGTAATACCGGGGCGCTGATGGGGCTGGCGAAATTATTGCTCAAGCCTCTTGAGGGGATTGAGCGTCCGGCGTTGGTGACGGTATTACCGCACCAGCAAAAGGGCAAAACGGTAGTGCTTGATTTGGGTGCCAACGTCGACTGTGACAGTACCATGCTGGTGCAGTTTGCCGTGATGGGCGCCGTTTTGGCGGAAGAGGTCGTCGGGATCAAAAATCCCCGCGTGGCGCTACTCAATATCGGGGAAGAAGAAACCAAAGGCCTCGACAGTATTCGCGAAGCCTCTTTAATGTTAAAAACAGTCCCAACCATCAATTACATCGGCTACCTTGAGGCGAATGAGTTACTGACGGGAAAAACCGATGTACTGGTGTGTGACGGCTTTACAGGCAATGTCACACTTAAAACGATGGAGGGGGTTGTCAGAATGTTCCTTTCACTGCTGAAATCACAGGGCGAGGGGAAAAAACGGTCGTGGTGGCTGCTGTTATTAAAACGTTGGTTACAAAAAAGCCTGACGAGGCGATTCAGTCACCTCAACCCCGACCAGTATAATGGCGCCTGTCTGTTAGGATTGCGCGGCACGGTGATAAAAAGTCATGGTGCGGCCAATCAGCGAGCATTTGCAGTCGCGATTGAACAGGCAGTGCAGGCGGTGCAGCGACAAGTTCCTCTGCGAATTGCCGCTCGCCTGGAATCTGTATACCCAGCCGGATTTGAACCGCTGGACGATGGCAAAGGCGTAAACCTGCGGGCGCACAGATAATATCGCTGTCTCCCCGGCGCCGCCAGCGTGCCAGACGTTTACAGGTAACGGTATATAACCGAAAAGTGACTGAGCGTACATGTATACGAAGATTATTGGTACTGGCAGCTATCTGCCCGAACAAGTGCGGACTAACGCCGATCTGGAAAAAATGGTTGAGACCTCTGACGAGTGGATTGTCACTCGTACAGGTATTCGTGAACGCCATATCGCCGCGCCGAATGAAACTGTCGCGACGATGGGCTTTACCGCTGCGAATCGCGCGATTGAGATGGCGGGGATCGATAAAGACCAAATTGGCTTGATTGTGGTGGCTACCACATCAGCAACGCATGCATTTCCAAGCGCGGCATGTCAGATTCAAAGTATGCTCGGTATTAAAGGTTGCCCGGCGTTTGATGTCGCGGCAGCGTGCGCAGGTTTCACCTACGCGTTAAGCATCGCCGACCAGTACGTTAAATCCGGCGCGGTTAAACACGCGCTGGTGGTCGGTTCCGATGTATTAGCCCGCACTTGCGATCCTGGCGATCGCGGTACGATCATTATTTTCGGCGATGGCGCAGGCGCGGCCGTACTGAGCGCTTCTGAAGAACCGGGTATTATCTCCACTCATCTTCATGCCGATGGTCGTTACGGTGAATTACTGACCCTGCCGAATGCCGATCGCGTAAATCCGGATAACCCGATTTACCTGACAATGGCGGGCAATGAAGTCTTTAAAGTGGCGGTCACTGAACTGGCGCATATTGTCGATGAGACGCTGGCGGCTAATAACCTGGATCGCTCAGAACTCGATTGGCTGGTGCCGCATCAGGCTAACCTGCGTATCATTAGCGCGACAGCGAAAAAACTCGGCATGTCGATGGACAATGTCGTCGTCACGCTGGACAGGCACGGCAATACCTCCGCAGCTTCTGTGCCGTGCGCGCTGGATGAAGCCGTGCGTGACGGGCGAATTAAAGCCGGTCAGCTGGTATTGCTTGAAGCCTTCGGGGGTGGATTCACCTGGGGCTCCGCGCTGATTCGTTTCTAGTATAAGGATTTAAACATGACGCAATTTGCATTTGTGTTCCCCGGTCAGGGTTCTCAGAGCGTTGGGATGTTGGCCGAAATGGCGGCAAATTACCCTATCGTAGAAGAAACGTTTGCTGAAGCTTCTGCGGCTCTGGGATATGATCTGTGGGCGCTCACCCAGCAAGGTCCAGCGGAAGAACTGAATAAAACCTGGCAGACGCAGCCGGCGTTATTAACCGCTTCCGTCGCGCTTTGGCGCGTTTGGCAGCAGCAGGGCGGTAAAATGCCTGCGTTAATGGCAGGTCACAGCCTGGGCGAATATTCCGCGCTGGTTTGCGCTGGCGTCATCAACTTTGCTGATGCCGTTCGTCTGGTGGAAATGCGTGGTAAATTCATGCAGGAAGCGGTTCCGGAAGGCACTGGCGGCATGTCTGCGATCATCGGGCTGGATGATGCCTCTATTGCTAAAGCCTGTGAAGAATCTGCCGAAGGGCAGGTTGTTTCGCCGGTTAACTTTAACTCGCCGGGACAGGTGGTTATCGCCGGGCATAAAGAGGCGGTAGAACGCGCGGGCGCAGCCTGTAAAGCCGCTGGCGCGAAACGCGCGCTGCCGCTGCCGGTGAGCGTACCGTCGCACTGCGCGCTGATGAAACCAGCGGCAGATAAGCTGGCGGTTGAATTAGCCAAAATTACCTTTAGCGCGCCAACGGTGCCGGTAGTAAACAACGTTGACGTGAAATGTGAAACCGATGCCGCCGCTATCCGCGATGCGCTGGTTCGCCAGTTGTACAATCCGGTACAGTGGACGAAGAGCGTGGAATTTATCGCGGCGCAGGGCGTTGAACATCTTTATGAAGTGGGTCCAGGTAAAGTCCTCACTGGTCTGACGAAACGTATTGTCGACACCCTGACAGCGTCGGCGCTGAACGAGCCGGCGGCGCTGTCTGCGGCACTTACGCAATAAAAGAGGAAAACCATGAGCTTTGAAGGAAAGATTGCGCTGGTGACTGGTGCAAGCCGTGGCATAGGCCGCGCAATTGCAGAGACTCTCGTTGCCCGCGGCGCGAAAGTTATCGGGACTGCGACCAGTGAAAATGGTGCGAAGAACATTAGCGACTATTTAGGTGCTAACGGGAAAGGTTTGATGTTGAATGTGACCGATCCTGCATCTATTGAATCTGTTCTGGAAAATATTCGCGCAGAATTTGGTGAAGTGGATATCCTGGTTAATAATGCCGGTATCACTCGTGATAATCTGTTGATGCGAATGAAAGATGATGAGTGGAACGATATTATCGAAACCAACTTATCATCCGTTTTCCGCCTGTCAAAAGCGGTAATGCGCGCTATGATGAAAAAGCGTTGTGGTCGCATTATCACTATTGGTTCTGTGGTTGGTACCATGGGAAATGCAGGTCAGGCAAACTACGCTGCGGCGAAAGCGGGCCTGATCGGTTTCAGTAAATCACTGGCGCGTGAAGTTGCGTCCCGTGGTATTACTGTCAATGTTGTGGCTCCGGGTTTTATTGAAACGGACATGACGCGTGCGCTGTCTGACGATCAGCGTGCGGGTATCCTGGCGCAGGTGCCTGCGGGTCGCCTCGGCGGCGCTCAGGAAATCGCCAGTGCGGTTGCATTTTTAGCCTCTGACGAAGCGAGTTACATCACTGGTGAGACTCTGCACGTCAACGGCGGAATGTACATGGTTTAATCACGATTGAAAAATATTTGCGTTATTAGGGCGAAAGGCCGCAAAATAACGTAAAATCGTGGTAAGACCTGCCGGGATTTAGTTGCAAATTTTTCAACATTTTATACACTACGAAAACCATCGCGAAAGCGAGTTTTGATAGGAAATTTAAGAGTATGAGCACTATCGAAGAACGCGTTAAGAAAATTATCGGCGAACAGCTGGGCGTTAAGCAGGAAGAAGTAACCAACAATGCTTCTTTCGTTGAAGACCTGGGCGCAGATTCTCTTGACACCGTTGAGCTGGTAATGGCTCTGGAAGAAGAGTTTGATACTGAGATTCCGGACGAAGAAGCTGAGAAAATCACCACCGTTCAGGCTGCCATTGATTACATCAACGGCCACCAGGCGTAAGTGAACATCTCCAGGCGGTCGTTCGACCGCCTGAGTTTTATCTTTTTGTCCCACTAGAATCATTTTCCCTCCCTGGAGGACAACCGTGTCTAAGCGTCGTGTAGTTGTGACCGGACTGGGCATGTTGTCTCCTGTCGGCAATACCGTAGAGTCTACCTGGAAAGCTCTCCTTGCCGGTCAGAGTGGCATCAGCCTGATCGACCATTTCGATACTAGCGCCTATGCAACGAAATTTGCTGGCTTAGTAAAGGATTTTAACTGTGATGACATTATCTCGCGCAAAGAACAGCGCAAGATGGATGCCTTCATTCAATATGGAATTGTCGCTGGCGTACAGGCCATGCAGGATTCTGGCCTTGAAGTGACGGAAGAGAACGCAAGCCGTATTGGCGCCGCTATCGGCTCCGGTATCGGTGGTCTCGGTCTGATCGAAGAAAACCACAGTTCGCTGGTAAAAGGCGGACCGCGTAAGATTAGCCCGTTCTTTGTCCCGTCGACGATTGTTAACATGGTAGCAGGCCATCTGACTATCATGTATGGCCTGCGTGGGCCAAGCATCTCTATTGCGACTGCCTGTACTTCAGGCGTGCATAACATCGGCCATGCCGCGCGTATCATCGCCTATGGTGATGCGGACGCGATGGTGGCAGGTGGCGCAGAAAAAGCCAGTACGCCGCTGGGCGTAGGTGGTTTTGGCGCAGCGCGCGCGCTGTCGACCCGCAACGATAACCCACAGGCGGCGAGCCGTCCGTGGGATAAAGAACGCGATGGTTTTGTACTGGGCGACGGTGCCGGTATGTTGGTGCTTGAAGAGTACGAACATGCAAAAGCGCGTGGTGCGAAAATCTATGCTGAAATCGTCGGCTTTGGTATGAGCAGCGATGCTTACCATATGACGTCGCCGCCGGAAAATGGCGCAGGCGCTGCGCTGGCGATGGTTAACGCGTTGCGTGATGCCGCGATTGAGCCTGCTCAGATTGGCTACGTCAACGCGCATGGCACGTCGACGCCTGCCGGCGACAAAGCTGAGACGCAGGCGGTTAAGTCAGTCTTTGGCGATGCTGCAAGCCGAGTGATGGTGAGCTCGACCAAATCGATGACCGGCCATCTGTTGGGCGCCGCAGGCGCAGTAGAGTCTATTTTCTCTATTCTGGCGCTGCGCGATCAGGCCATTCCGCCAACCATTAATCTGGATAACCCGGATGAAGGTTGCGATCTGGACTTCGTGCCGCATGAAGCGCGCCAGGTCAGCGATCTGGAGTACGCTCTGTGTAACTCCTTTGGCTTTGGCGGAACTAACGGTTCCTTGATTTTTAAAAAGATCTAAGTTAAGCCAGAGACAGACATTAATAAAAAGGTCCGCTTGTCGGGCCTTTTTTATCAGGCATATCACCTCTTGTTCTGCGTTATTCATCCTGCCACACTAGCAGGCGACGGATAAGGAGCCACTATGTTTTTAATTAATGGCCATGCGCAGGATCAACTTGCTGTAAGCGACCGGGCGACGCAGTTCGGCGATGGCAGTTTTACGACCGCACGTATTGTTGATGGCAACATTTGCCATCTGGAAGCGCATCTTCAGCGCTTGCAGGTTGCCTGTGAAAAATTACGGATCGCTTTTAGCCATTGGGCGACCCTTCGGCAAGAGATGACAATGTTGGCCACAGGGCATGATTCAGGCGTGTTGAAAGTGATCATTAGCCGTGGCAGCGGCGGCCGGGGATACAGCGCCATGAATTGTCAGGCAGCTACCCGAATCCTCTCCGTTTCTGCTTATCCCGCTTATTATTCTCAGTGGCGTAAGCAAGGCATCACTCTTACCCTTAGTCCCATACCGCTTGGGCGCAATCCTTATCTTGCCGGATTAAAACATCTGAACCGTCTCGAACAGGTGTTGATTCGCTCTCATCTTGAGCAGACGGACGCCGATGAGGCGCTGGTTCTTGACAGCGAGGGATGGGTTACGGAATGCTGTGCGGCTAATTTGTTCTGGCGTACAGGCGACATTGTTTTTACGCCGCGTCTGGATCAGGCCGGGGTGAACGGCATTATGCGACAATTTTGTTTACGCCAACTGGCGCAATCTCCTTTCCAGGTTCTTGAAGTACAGGCGAGAGAGGAGGCAGTCAGGCAGGCGGATGAGATTATCATCTGCAACGCGCTAATGCCGATTATTCCCATACGCGCCTATCACGGGACGTCGTATTCTTCGCGAACACTGTTTCAATTTTTAGCCCCATTTTGTGAGCATCCGAATTAGTTATGAAAAAATTGTCAGGCGTTTTCCTTCTGCTGTTGGTTGTGCTGGGTATTGCCGCGGGCGTGGGGATGTGGAAAGTTCGCCATCTGGCGAACAGCACGTTACTTATTAAAAACGAGACTATCTTTACGCTCAAGGCGGGAACGGGGCGGCTGGCGCTTGGCGACCAGCTTTATGATGAAAAAATCATTAATCGCCCCCGGGTATTTCAGTGGCTGCTGCGCGTGGAGCCTGAGTTATCGCACTTTAAAGCGGGAACTTACCGTTTTACGCCGGGGATGACCGTACGGGAGATGCTTGAGTTGCTGGAGAGCGGCAAAGAAGCGCAATTCCCGTTGCGGTTTGTGGAAGGGATGCGCCTTAGCGATTACCTGAAACAGTTACGAGAGGCGCCGTATATTCGCCATACATTGCCGGATGATGACTACGCCACTGTCGCTCAGGCATTAAAGCTTGCGCACCCGGAATGGGTAGAAGGGTGGTTCTGGCCTGATACCTGGATGTATACCGCCAACACCAGCGATGTCGCTATTCTCAAGCGAGCGCATCAAAAGATGGTGAAAGCTGTCGATACTGTCTGGAAAGGTCGGGCCGAGGGGCTGCCTTATAAAGATCAGAACCAACTGGTGACAATGGCCTCGATTATTGAAAAAGAGACGGCTGTCGCCAGCGAACGCGATCAGGTGGCCTCAGTCTTTATTAATCGCCTGAGAATCGGTATGCGCCTTCAGACCGATCCCACCGTGATTTACGGGATGGGGACGAGTTATAATGGTAACTTGTCGCGTGCGGATCTGGAAAAGCCGACGGCTTATAACACGTATACCATAACCGGGCTGCCGCCAGGACCGATTGCATCGCCCAGCGAAGCGTCATTGCAGGCGGCGGCGCATCCGGCGAAAACGCCGTATCTCTATTTTGTGGCCGACGGTAAAGGCGGTCACACATTTAACACCAATCTTGCCAGCCATAATCGGTCAGTGCAGGAGTACCTGAAAGTGCTTAAGGAAAAAAATGGGCAGTAATTATATCGTCATCGAGGGCCTGGAAGGCGCCGGAAAAACCACTGCGCGCGACGTGGTGGTGGAGACCCTTGAGCAACTGGGTATTCGTAATATGATTTTTACCCGTGAGCCGGGCGGTACGCAGCTTGCCGAAAAACTAAGAAGTCTGGTGTTGGATATTCGATCGGTAGGCGACGAAGTGATTACCGATAAAGCGGAAGTGCTGATGTTTTATGCCGCTCGCGTACAGCTCGTCGAAACGGTAATCAAACCCGCGCTGGCGCAAGGCATATGGGTGATCGGCGATCGCCACGATCTCTCGACCCAGGCGTATCAGGGGGGAGGGCGCGGCATTGATCAAACCATGCTGGCGACACTACGCGATGCCGTGCTGGGCGATTTTCGCCCTGACCTGACGCTGTATCTGGATGTCACGCCGGAAGTCGGGCTAAAACGCGCCAGAGCGCGCGGCGATTTGGATCGCATTGAGCAGGAATCTTTTGATTTCTTTAACCGGACTCGCGCGCGCTATCTGGAACTGGCGGCGCAAGACTCGCGTATCCGCACCATTGACGCGACCCAGCCGCTGGATGCCGTCATGCGCGACATTCGCGCCACGGTGACGAAGTGGGTGCAGGAGCAAGCGGCATGAAATGGTATCCATGGTTACGGCCCGCCTATGAAAAACTGGTAGAAAGTTACCAGGCGGGACGTGGGCACCATGCGCTACTGATTCAGGCCTTACCTGGCATGGGCGACGAGGCGCTGTGCTATGCGCTGAGCCGTTATCTGTTATGCCAGCAGCCTGAGGGCCACAAAAGCTGTGGGCATTGCCGTGGTTGTCAGCTTATGCAGGCTGGCACGCATCCGGACTATTACACGCTGACGCCGGATAAAGGCAAAAGCAGCCTCGGCGTAGATGCGGTACGCGAGGTCAGCGAGAAATTGTACGAGCACTCCCGTCTGGGCGGTGCGAAGGTGGTGTGGATTGCGGATGCGGCGCTATTAACCGACGCCGCTGCCAATGCGTTGCTCAAAACGCTGGAAGAGCCGCCGGAGCAAACCTGGTTTTTCCTTGCCAGCCCGGAGCCTGCTCGTCTGTTGGCGACATTACGCAGCCGCTGCCGGCTGCATCATCTGGCGCCGCCGTCCGAATCGTATGCGATGTCATGGCTATCGCGAGAAGTGACGGCGTCACAAGAAGCATTGCTCACGGCACTACGCCTGAATGCGGGGTCGCCCGGCGCCGCGCTGGCGCTGTTGCAGTCTGAACGCTGGGCGCAGCGTGAGGCGCTGTGTCAGGCGTTAATGGACAGTTTACATACGGGCGACTGGTATGCGTTATTAACGGCGCTCAATCATGAGCAAGCCCCGGCGCGCCTGCACTGGCTGGCGACGCTGCTGGTAGACGCGCTGAAACGTCAGCACGGCGCGTCGTACCTGACAAACGTTGATGCGGACGCGGTTGTTGCCGCGCTGGCGGGGCCGCTATCCCCGGCGCGTATTCAGGCAATCCTGAACGATGTTTGCCATTGTCGTGATCAATTACTTCATGTGACCGGATTAAACCGCGAACTGGTATTAACCGATCTCATTCTCCGCATCGAGCATTACCTGCAATCAGGCACCTTGTTGCCTGTTCCTCATCTTTGAGAGAGACATTATGTTTTTAGTCGACTCACACTGCCATCTTGATGGTCTGGATTATCAATCTTTGCATAAGGACGTGGACGATGTGCTGGCGAAAGCCGCCGCGCGCGATGTGAAGTTCTGTTTAGCGGTGGCGACGACGCTGCCGGGGTATCGCCATATGCGCGAGCTGGTGGGCAAGCGCGATAATGTGGTCTTTTCCTGCGGCGTGCATCCGTTAAATCAGGATGAAGCATATGACGTAGAAGAACTGCGCCTCCTTGCTGCAGAAGACGATGTGGTGGCGATGGGCGAGACCGGGCTTGATTACTTTTACACGCCTGAGACCAAAATCCGCCAGCAGGCGTCTTTTATTCATCATATCCAGATTGGCCGCGAATTGCATAAACCGGTGATTGTCCATACTCGCGACGCGCGTGCCGATACGCTGGCTATCCTGCGCGAAGAAAAAGTGACGGATTGCGGTGGCGTACTACACTGTTTTACAGAAGACAGAGAAACGGCCGGCAAATTGTTGGATCTGGGGTTTTATATCTCTTTTTCCGGCATCGTAACGTTCCGTAACGCTGAACAGTTGCGTGATGCGGCGCGCTATGTGCCGCTGGATCGGTTGTTAGTCGAGACCGATTCTCCTTATCTGGCGCCGGTGCCGCATCGCGGTAAAGAGAACCAGCCTGCGATGGTACGCGACGTCGCAGAATATATGGCGGTATTGAAAGGGGTTGCCGTTGAAGAACTGGCGCAGATCACCACCGATAACTTTGCTCGCCTGTTCCATATTGACGCGTCTCGCCTGTCATCAATCCGTTAAACGAGTTTTTTTAAAGCTCGTAATTAATAAGCAAAGCGCGTAAAGTTCACCGCCACAAAAGGGGCGGTGAGCGAGCTTATGGAAACATTAGGAAACTCATTTTGGCAGAATGTGATACTTTTTAGGCTATCTGGCGCTGAAACGTGATAGCCGTCAAACAAAATCAGACGTATTTATTTTACTCTGTGTAATAAATAAAAGGGCACTTAGATGTCCTGTCCACGGCGGGGTTCTCCCCCCTCGCCAATGCGTGAGAACGTAGAAAAGCACAAATACTCAGGAGCACTCTCAATTATGTTTAAGAATGCATTTGCTAACCTGCAAAAGGTCGGTAAATCGCTGATGCTGCCGGTATCCGTACTCCCTATCGCAGGTATCCTGCTGGGTGTCGGTTCCGCTAACTTCAGCTGGCTGCCAGCCGTTGTATCGCACGTTATGGCAGAAGCGGGCGGATCTGTTTTTGCCAATATGCCGCTGATTTTCGCTATCGGCGTGGCGTTGGGCTTCACCAACAACGACGGCGTTTCGGCTCTGGCGGCGGTAGTAGCGTATGGCATCATGGTGAAAACCATGGCTGTGGTTGCGCCGTTGGTTCTGCATTTACCTGCTGAAGAGATCGCCGCTAAACACCTTGCTGATACGGGTGTTCTCGGGGGGATTATCTCCGGTGCGATCGCAGCGTATATGTTTAACCGCTTCTACCGTATCAAACTGCCTGAGTATCTGGGCTTCTTTGCGGGCAAACGCTTCGTGCCGATCATTTCGGGTCTGGCCGCTATTTTTACCGGTGTGGTGCTGTCTTTCGTATGGCCGCCAATCGGTACGGCTATCCAGGCGTTCTCGCAGTGGGCGGCTTATCAGAATCCGGTTGTCGCGTTTGGTATTTACGGTTTTATCGAGCGTTGCCTGGTGCCGTTTGGTCTGCATCATATCTGGAACGTTCCTTTCCAGATGCAGATCGGCGAATATACCAACGCAGCGGGTCAGGTATTCCACGGCGACATTCCGCGCTATATGGCGGGCGACCCGACGGCAGGTATGTTGTCTGGCGGCTTCCTGTTCAAAATGTACGGTCTGCCGGCTGCGGCCATTGCTATCTGGCACTCTGCTAAACCGGAAAACCGCGCAAAAGTGGGCGGTATCATGATTTCCGCCGCGCTGACCTCGTTTTTGACGGGTATTACCGAGCCTATCGAGTTCTCCTTCATGTTCGTGGCGCCGATCCTGTACATTATTCACGCGATTCTGGCAGGTCTGGCATTCCCGATCTGTATCCTACTGGGGATGCGTGACGGTACGTCATTCTCCCACGGTCTGATCGACTTTATCGTGCTGTCCGGTAACAGCAGCAAATTGTGGCTGTTCCCGATTGTTGGCGCCGGTTATGCGATTGTGTACTACACCGTGTTCCGCGTGCTGATCAAAGCGCTGGATCTGAAAACGCCGGGTCGTGAAGACACTACTGATGACGCAAAAGCGGGCGCGACCAGCGAAATGGCGCCGGCTTTGGTTGCGGCGTTTGGCGGTAAAGAGAACATCACTAACCTGGATGCCTGTATCACGCGTCTGCGCGTGAGCGTAGCCGATGTAGCGAAAGTGGATCAGGCTGGCCTGAAGAAACTGGGTGCGGCAGGCGTTGTCGTCGCGGGTTCCGGCGTTCAGGCTATTTTCGGTACGAAATCCGATAACCTGAAAACGGAAATGGATGAGTACATCCGTAACAGCTAAGCAGTAATGATGTTGGGGAGAATTAAGGCAGCCATTCGGCTGCCTTTTTTAATGGCGCTTTACATGCCGCTCTCCGACAGTCTGTCAGAACTGATAATTGGCGGTGAGGCTGACGTTACGCGGCGCGCCGTAAACAATGGAACCATCAATATTGGTGTCGTAGGTTTTATCAAACAGGTTGTTGATGTTTCCCTGTACGGAAAAATTTTTCGTCACCTGATAGCGGGTAAACAGATCGACCAGCGCATAGCTGCCCTGTTCGGCGCGGAAAGTACCGTACGGCGTCGTGGTATCTTTGTAAACCCGATTCTGCCAGTTCACGCCGCCGCCGACCGTCAGCTCCGGTATCGCCGGCAGACGATAGCGGGTGAATAACTTCACGCTGGTGCGCGGAAGATTAGGGTTCACGGCGTTACCTTCATTGTCCTCGGCAACATACCGGGTAGCCCCGAAAGTCATCTGCCAGTTATCGGTAATTGCGCCGTTTACTTCAAATTCGACGCCTTTGCTCACCGTTCCGTCAGTAGACTTCCAGGCAAACTCCCCATTACTGCCAGGGATGGGAATAGTGGTTGCCTGAGCGACGTTATTCTGCTCAATGCGGAACACGGACAACGTGGTGGTGAGGCGGCTGTTCATCCAGTCGGACTTCAGACCCGCTTCATAGTTATTACCGGTAATCGGAGCCAGATATTGACCCGCTTTGTCGCGTTTATTCTGCGGCTGAAAGATAGAGGTATAACTGGCATAAGCGGACCAGTTGTCGTTGATATCATAAATCAGCCCGGCATACGGCGTGGTATGGTTTTTCTCCATGCTGTAGGTCAGTGTATCAACACGCCAGTTGGTATAACGAGCGCCAAGAATCAGATGCAGCGGGTCGGCCAGCGAAATGCGCGTAGCGGCATACAGCGATTTCATATGCGTGGTATCGTCCTGCGCCAGATTTTGTGGCGCCCAGTGGGTTTGGGGGAAATTACCGTTAAAGGCGCTGAAGTTGCCAATGTCGTCCGGAAAGACGTTCGCCCAGGCGCTAAAATAGCGGTTATTCTGTTTACTATAACTGCCGCCAAACATCATATTGTGCTGACGGCCAAACAGCTCATAAGCGCCATCGGCAAAGAGATCTATGGCATCTACTTTGCGCTTGCCGCTGTTCCAACCCGTACCGCCGACCACGGGGTAGCTTGCGCCATAAGGACTCACCAGCGTACCTGTCTCTTTATCGACTAACGCATCGATATACATCATTTTACTGTCGAATTTGACCTCAGTATGGGTCGCATTCAGGGTCGCCTGCCAGCTTTCGGCAAAACGCTGTTTAAGCGTGACGAAGAATTTATTTATCTCTTTGTTGTTATAAGCCCAGTCCGGGGCGGTACTACGTGCGCGGTCATAGCTATTTTTGCTGCCATCGGTGTTCCAGCGCGGCAGACCGCCCCAGGTCGGGCTGTTGACATCAATTTTTTGATATTCATAACCGGCTGAAAGGCTGGTAGTTGCACCCAGATCGGCATCGATAATTCCGGAAAAGAACGCTTTCTCACTGTTATAGCGGTCCAGCCAGGAATCATTATTCTGATAACCCGCCACGATGCGCCCACGGACATTACCGTCTGCGGTGAGCGGACTTTGCAGATCCATGACGTAACGCTGCTTATTCCAGCTACCGTATTCTGTGGAGACGTTACCTTTGAACTCCCGACTGGTGGCGTGTTTACGGATCATATTAATTGAGGCAGAAGGATTGCCGGTTCCGGTCATCAGCCCATTCGCGCCGCGAACCACCTCCACGCGCTCATACAGCGCGGTATCCGTTAGCGCATCGCCCAGATTCCAGCGGGACTCAAAATACGTTGGAATACCGTCAACCATATAGTTGTCAATTTCAAACCCGCGCGAGTAATAGCTGATGCGATCGGAGTCAGCCTGGCTTCCGCTGATCCCCAGCGTATTGGTCATCACCTCGCCCAGGGTTTGCAACTGCTGGTCTTCCATACGCTGTTGGCTGACAATACTGACCGACTGCGGGATATCGCGCTGAGTCATCGGCATTTTGGTGCCCGCTGCGGTCGTTTTCACGCTGTAATCCTGTTCTTCACGGTTTACGGCGTCAGCGGTCGTCGCGCCTTCGACAATAACGGTATCCTCAGCCGCGAAGGCGGCAGGCATAAATGCCATCGCCATACCCATAGCTAACAGCGACGGTGCGGCGGTGGACTGAAGGTGTTTGTCCCGGCGGTATTGAATGAAAGACATCTGAAAATCCTTGCTTGTTATTGGGGTAAGTTCAGGACGTATGACGTTGAACCTTTTCATTCTTTGCTAGTTAATGCGCATAAAAATGCAAATGAGAAATATACGCATTTGTATTAAATGTGTAAAACGGTATAAACAGGGAAACTAGAAATATTTTTTAAGCGTACAAAGGCGTCATGGCAGGGGGATATGGCGGTAAGTCCAGCATGTAGTCATTTTTCGCTTAATAAATCGTGGGTTAAAGTTGAAAGAGCGTCGGTAACTCGCTCATACTCTATACTCGCAGTATGGCTCGGCGTAGCATGTGCGCTGCAAGGGCTATTATGAAAAAGGAAAACGTCGTGGCAGAAGAAACTATATTCAGCAAAATTATTCGTCGTGAAATCCCTTCGGATATCGTTTATCAGGATGAGCTGGTCACCGCCTTTCGTGATATTTCACCGCAGGCGCCGACGCATATCTTGATTATTCCCAATATCCTGATCCCAACCGTCAATGACGTGACGGCGGAACATGAACAGGCGTTAGGTCGGATGATCACCGTGGCGGCGAAAATCGCTGAACAAGAAGGCATTGCCGAAGATGGGTATCGTTTAATCATGAATACCAACCGTCATGGGGGCCAGGAGGTTTATCATATCCATATGCACCTACTGGGCGGCCGCCCGCTAGGCCCGATGCTGGCGCATAAAGGCTTGTAAGTATGATCAAAGGATGCATCGCGGTTTCTCTGGGCTTGCTGCTGCTTACCGGCTGCCGGTCACACCCTGAAATTCCGGTAAGCGACGCGCAGTCGCTGGTGATGGAGTCCACGGTTCTGGCGGCGGGCGTCACCGCAGAGCCGCCTGAACTGACGGCGTCTGATATCCAGCCATCAGCCTCTTCCCGCGTCTATAACGAAAGGCAAGAGCCCATAACCGTTCATTATCGGTTTTACTGGTATGACGCGCGGGGGCTGGAGATGCATCCGCTGGAGGCGCCGCGTAGCGTAACCATACCCGCGCGTTCGTCGGTAACGCTATTTGGCAGCGCCAATTATCTGGGGGCGCATAAGGTCAGGCTTTATCTTTATTTGTGAGGAGTGAATTTTGATGACAAAAATGCATCGCTACGCTGCCATTGCTGCGCTGGCGATATTTCTCTCCGGGTGTATGGCGCAACGTCAACCTGCGCCAGTTGAAGAGGTAAAACCAGCGCCAGAACAACCCGCGCAGCCGCCGCAGCCTCCTGTTGTGCCGTCTGTGCCAACCATTCCACAGCAACCGGGGCCGATCGAACATGAAGATCAAACGGGCCAGCCAGCGCCTAAGGTGCGCCACTATGACTGGAACGGCGCGATGCAACCGCTGGTCAGCAAAATGTTGCAGGCTGATGGCGTGACGGCCGGAAACGTATTGCTTGTCGACAGCGTGAATAACCGGACGAATGGGTCGTTAAATGCGAACGAGGCAACGGAAACGTTACGTAATGCGCTGGCGAACAACGGTAAATTTACGCTGGTCTCCGTACAGCAACTCTCGATGGCAAAACAGCAGTTAGGGTTGTCTCCGCAGGATAGTCTGGGAACGCGCAGTAAAGCTATTGGCATTGCGCGCAATGTCGGGGCGCAATATGTACTTTACTCCAGCGCATCCGGTAACGTTAACGCGCCTGCATTACAGATGCAGTTAATGCTGGTGCAAACTGGCGAGATAATCTGGTCAGGTAAAGGTGCGGTCCAACAACAATAATCCCTTAACGCGCGACGAGATCCTGTCGCGCTATTTTCCCCAGTATCGTCCCGCCGTTGCCGCATCGCAGGGGCTAAGCGGCGGGAGCTGTATTATTGCTCACGATACTCACCGTATCGTGCTGCGCCGTCATCACGACCCCGACGCTCCACCAGCCCATTTTTTACGTCATCACCGCGCCTTATCCCAATTGCCGGCCAGTCTGGCGCCGCGAGCGCTTTTTTATACGCCGGGCTGGATGGCGGTAGAATATCTGCATGGTGTGGTAAATTCCGCTCTGCCAGATGCCGACGAACTGGCGGCCTTACTGTATCATTTGCATCAACAGCCGCGTTTTGGCTGGCGTATCGCGCTATCGCCACTATTGGCGCAGTACTGGTCGTGTTGCGATCCGGCAAGGCGTACGCCGTTTTGGTTGCGGCGGCTCAAACAGTTGCAAAAAAAAGGTGAACCTCGCCCGCTGCGGCTCGCGCCTTTGCATATGGATGTCCATGGCGACAATATAGTATTAACGTCAGCCGGGTTGAGACTGATTGACTGGGAGTATGCCGGCGACGGCGATATTGCGTTGGAGCTGGCGGCAGTATGGGTTGAGGATGAATGCCAGCACCGACAACTGGCAGACGCTTATGCAGCGCGCGCGCGAATCGACGCCCGGCAGCTATGGCGACAGATACGATTATGGCACCCCTGGGTCATTATGCTAAAAGCAGGGTGGTTCGAATACCGCTGGCGACAAACCGGCGAGCAACAATTTATCAGGCTGGCCGATGAAACCTGGCGCCAGCTACGTATGAAAGGATAAGGAGAGCAGTGTGGGCCCAGTAATGTTGAATGTCGAAGGATGTGAGCTGGATGCGGAGGAGCGCGAGATACTGGCGCATCCGCTGGTTGGCGGGCTTATTCTGTTCACGCGTAATTACCATGACCCGGAACAGCTGCGCGAATTAGTGCGCCAGATTCGGGCGGCATCGCGTAACCATCTGGTGGTGGCCGTCGATCAGGAAGGCGGGCGCGTACAGCGTTTCCGTGAAGGGTTTACCCGCCTGCCCGCGGCGCAATCTTTTTTTGCGCTGCATGGGCTGGAAGAGGGGGGACGACTGGCGCAGGAGGCAGGGTGGCTGATGGCCAGCGAAATGATCGCGATGGATATTGATATCAGTTTTGCGCCAGTGCTGGACGTCGGGCATATCAGCGCGGCAATTGGCGAGCGCTCCTATCATGCCGATCCCGCAAAAGCGTTGGCAATGGCAACGCGCTTTATTGACGGCATGCATGACGCCGGGATGAAAACGACCGGTAAGCATTTCCCCGGCCACGGCGCAGTCACGGCGGACTCCCACAAAGAGACGCCGTGCGATCCACGTCCTGAAACGGACATCCGTGGCAAAGATATGTCGGTGTTCCGCACGCTGATTAGCGAGAATAAACTGGATGCGATTATGCCTGCCCACGTGATCTACCGCGCTATCGATCCGCGTCCGGCAAGCGGTTCGCCGTACTGGCTGAAAACGGTGCTGCGTCAGGAGCTAGGCTTTGACGGCGTCATTTTCTCCGACGATCTGTCTATGGAGGGCGCGGCGATTATGGGCAGCTATGCTGAGCGCGCCCAGGCGTCGCTGGATGCGGGTTGCGATATGATTCTGGTCTGCAATAATCGTAAAGGCGCAGTCAGCGTGCTGGATAATCTGTCGCCGATCAAAGCAGAGCGTGTTACACGTTTGTATCATAAAGGTTCATTTTCACGCCGGGAGCTCATGGACTCAGCACGCTGGAAAACAGCCAGCGCCCAGCTCAACCAGTTACATGAACGCTGGCAGGAAGAAAAAGCAGGTCATTAACTCGAGTTTTCGTGAGGGTGCCAGATGATTATTTATTTACACGGTTTTGATTCAAATAGTCCGGGCAACCATGAAAAAGTGTTGCAATTACAGTTTATCGACCCGGATGTTCGGCTGGTAAGCTACAGTACGCGGCATCCTAAGCACGATATGCAGCATCTGCTGAAAGAAGTGGACAAAATGTTGCAGTTGAATGTGGACGATCGCCCTTTAATCTGTGGCGTGGGGCTGGGCGGTTACTGGGCGGAGCGGATTGGCTTTTTGTGCGATATCCGTCAGGTGGTTTTTAACCCGAACCTGTTCCCCTATGAAAACATGGAGGGGAAAATCGATCGCCCGGAAGAGTATGCGGACATCGCTACAAAGTGCGTGACCAACTTTCGCGAAAAAAATCGCGATCGTTGTCTGGTGATCCTCTCGCGTCATGACGAAGCGCTGGACAGCCAACGCTCAGCGCAAGCGCTTCACCCGTATTATGAAATTGTGTGGGATGAGGAACAGACTCACAAATTCAAAAATATTTCGCCGCACTTGCAACGTATCAAAGCGTTTAAAACGCTGGGATAACGCCATCCGGCAATATGGCGTTATTAGTGACCGGATAACCAGCCTTGCGGCTGGTTTTTTTATGCTCAATTCTCGCAAACTGTCTATCTTTTCAGCATGAAAACTTGATGCACATCAATTTTGGTATGACCAATGCACCGTTCATGCTATTCTCATATCAGAAGCTTATTCTCATTAACGTAACTTGTTGTTAATTAAAGGCTATTGCAATAACTTTTAATTAACAATTGGTTAATAAATTTAAGGGGGTCACGTTGACTACACCATTAAAAAGGATCGTGATTGTCGGCGGCGGCGCTGGCGGGCTGGAAATGGCGACGCAGTTAGGCCATAAACTGGGGCGCAAGAAAAAAGCGAAAATCACGCTGGTAGACCGAAATCACAGCCATCTGTGGAAACCATTGCTGCACGAAGTGGCGACTGGCTCTCTGGACGAAGGCGTGGATGCGCTGAGCTATCTGGCTCATGCGCGTAATCATGGTTTCCAGTTCCAACTGGGATCGGTGATGGATATCGATCGCGAAGCGAAAACCATCACCATTGCCGAGTTGCGTGATGAAAAGGGCGAACTGCTGGTGCCGGAGCGCAAAATCGCGTATGACACGCTGGTGATGGCGCTGGGCAGCACCTCTAATGATTTCAACACGCCAGGCGTGAAAGAGCACTGTATCTTCCTCGATAACCCGCATCAGGCGCGCCGTTTTCACCAGGAGATGCTGAACCTGTTCCTCAAGTATTCGGCTAATCTGGGCGCGAACGGTAAGGTCAATATCGCCATCGTTGGCGGCGGTGCGACGGGGGTTGAGCTGTCGGCTGAACTGCATAATGCGGTAAAACAGTTGCATAGCTATGGTTATAAGGGGCTGACCAACGACGCGCTGAACGTGACGTTGGTTGAGGCTGGCGAGCGTATTCTGCCTGCGTTGCCGCCGCGTATCTCCAGCGCCGCGCATAATGAACTGACCAAACTGGGCGTTCGCGTGCTGACGCAAACTATGGTCACCAGCGCCGACGAAGGCGGTCTGCATACGAAAGAAGGTGAATATATTCAGGCCGATCTGATGGTGTGGGCGGCGGGTATCAAAGCGCCAGATTTTATGAAAGAGATTGGTGGTCTGGAAACGAACCGCATTAACCAACTGGTGGTGGAACCGACGCTGCAAACCACGCGCGATCCTGATATTTATGCGATTGGCGACTGCGCTTCCTGCGCACGTCCGGAGGGAGGTTTTGTGCCGCCTCGCGCTCAGGCGGCGCATCAGATGGCTACCTGCGCAATGAATAACATTCTGGCGCAGATGAATGGCAAACCGCTGAAAGCTTACCAGTATAAAGACCATGGTTCGCTGGTCTCCCTGTCCAACTTCTCTACCGTGGGTAGTCTGATGGGGAACCTGACCCGCGGTTCAATGATGATTGAAGGACGTATCGCCCGCTTCGTGTATATCTCGCTATACCGTATGCACCAGATAGCGCTGCATGGATATTTTAAAACCGGCCTGATGATGCTGGTGGGCAGTATTAACCGCGTCATTCGTCCGCGCCTGAAACTGCATTAATTTTTCTGCGCCTCACCGGCTGCTCGCGCCGGTGAGCGCTTCTCCATCACTCGCTTCGGAGTTGTCCGAATCCTTCAGCTTTACCGCCTCATCCCGCATTTTTCATCCTCATTCCGATTGGCTTTGTTCACATACTGGTTGCAAAATTGTTACCAATAGCAACGAAGGAGGAGCTCCCGTGAATAAATCAATGTTGGCGGGTATAGGGATTGGCGTAGCGGCTGCGCTGGGTGTGGCGGCAGTGGCCAGTCTCAACGTATTTAATCGTAGTCCGCAATATGCGCAGGTGATATCGGCTAAACCGATTAAAGAGACGGTAAAAACGCCGCGTCAGGAGTGCCGTAATGTCACGGTCACGCATCGCAGACCGGTTCAGGACGAAAACCGTATTGCCGGCTCGGTGCTTGGCGCAGTAGCAGGCGGCGTGATTGGACATCAATTTGGCGGCGGTCGTGGTAAAGATGTGGCGACGGTTGTCGGGGCGCTGGGCGGCGGTTATGCTGGCAATCAAATCCAGGGATCAATGCAGGAAAGTGATACCTACACTACCACGCAGCAACGCTGTAAGACGGTGTATGACAAATCTGAAAAGATGCTTGGCTACGACGTGACCTACAAAATTGGCGATCAGCAGGGCAAAATCCGCATGGATAAAGACCCCGGAACGCAAATTCCCCTCGACGGCAATGGCCAACTGGTTCTGAATAACAAAGCATAAAAAAGCTGTACTCTGCAAGTTAGCCCCTCATTCGCTCAGGCTGAGGGGCTTTTTTTTATCCGAAGCCGCGTTGTTCAGGGCTTGAGCAGTTCAGGCCAGATGCGCAGAGTCGTACGCGTAATTTGCATCAGTTGTTCGAAAGTGGCTCCCTCACGGGCGCTGATCGACATTCCCTGTAAAATACAGTTTATATATTCCGCGAGCGCCTGCGGGTTACAGTGCGCCGGAATTTCACCGCGCTCCTGACGTTGGCGCAGAAACTGGATGAGCGTCTGTTCCTGCATGGCGTGGCGTGATTTTACCGTGCGGGCGATATCGCGCGAGGAGGCGGCGAGGGTGGCGGACGTATTAATCATAAAGCAGCCAGCCGGCGTGTCTGTACTGGTAAAGCAGGCGGCAATTTCTGTGAAGTAATCTTCCAGCGCCGATTCCACGCTTTTCTCTTCACAAAAGAGCTGGGCTTCGTGCTTTGAGGCAAAGCGAGTGATGTAGCGATCCAGGACAGCGCGAAATAATCCTTCTTTGTTAGTGAATTCCGCATAGAGAGTAGGCGCTTTCGCCCCGGTAGCCTCTACGAGATCGGCAAGCGAAGTTGCTTCATAGCCGTGCTGCCAGAAGAGAGTCATGGCCTTATCAAGCGCGGCTTCCCTGTCGAACACTTTTGGTCGGCCACGGCTTTTCTTCGCGCAACTCGTGGTATCCGTTGTCATGATGCCGTTGTACCTGTTTAAAGAGCGGTCTCTCTATTATAAAAACAAACCACTTCTGGCTCCAGAGTATTCATTAGAAAAATAAATCAATTCTATTCACATGAAAAATAACATCTTTATAAATTATATAACGATCATTATAAAAAGAAGTTGACGTGTGATATAGATCACATCTATGATTAATTTATCGATCGTTAAGTTAATGCTTACGACACCCATTCATCTGCTAAAGGTCATCACTATGAAAAATGTAAAAACCCTCATCGCTGCTGTGGTACTGAGTTCGCTCTCATTCGCCAGCTTCGCCGCCGTTGAAGTTCAGGCAACGCCAGAAGGTCAACAGAAGTTCGGCACCATTTCCGCGAATGGCGGCACGAATCTGGGCTCGCTGGAAGATCAGCTGGCGCAAAAAGCGCAGGAGATGGGGGCGAAGTCTTTCCGTATTACCTCTGTTACCGGCCCGAATACCCTTCACGGTACGGCGGTAATCTATAAGTAAGCATTAACCCTCATTAATGCCGCTGCGATTGCCACAATAAAAAGAGAAAGCCTCGCGATGCATAGCGAGGCTTTTTTGTCGGTCAGCTATTCACGCTTACAGCGACTGCGGTTTCGCCTCTGATTGACGGGTTACATCTACCGGCATTCCGGAGCGCACTTCCATAACATGTTCCATCACCGCGGCGTCGGTCTGCGGCGCGTCCTTAAAGGTCTGCATCGGGCCATTCAGCACAATCGGCAGCACCTGCGGATCGTCGCCTATATTTTTAGACAGCGGCTGATGAACTTCCACCAGTCGCACGCCGCCTGGTTCCACCGAGGCTTTAATCGGCGTATTGATTATATTCACTTTGGTTCCCGGCGTGACCTGACGGAACAATGTCTCTATATCACCGTCGCGCAGACGGATACAGCCGGAACTGACGCGCATACCAATGCCAAAATCGGCATTCGTGCCATGTAACAGATAGACGCCGCCGTAGGCCGCTAAACGAATCGCGTGATGCCCCATTGGGTTATCGGGACCGGCAGGCACCACGGCGGGGAGATCGATACCTTGTGCTTTATAACGGGCGCGAATATTGGCGGTCGGCGTCCAGGTTGGATTGGCGCGTTTATCCGAAATGGTCGTCACCATCGTTGGCGTCAGGGTATCGCCGCCCAGTTGGCCAATCCCGATAGGGTAGACCGTGACCGTATTTTTCCCCGGTTGATAATAGTAAAGCCGTAATTCCGCGAGGTTAATGACGATACCTTCACGTGGCGCGTCCGGTAGCAGCGTTTGCAGCGGAATCGTCAGCACGCTGCCTGCGCGTGGCACGTAAGGATCAATGCCGGGGTTGGCCTGTAACAGGGCTAAAAAGCCCACGTTATATTTTTTGGCGATCGCCTCCAGCGAGCCGCCGTCGTCTTCAACGACATGGAATTTATTTTCTCCCACCAGTCGACTGCCGGGGGGCGGAAGAGGCCACGTATTTGCCTGCGCGGGAAGGGCAAGCATGATGGTCGCGGTAAGCGCAAACAACGCCCACCAGCGAGAGAGTCGCGTATTGTTGAACATTATAATAAACCCATGATTATTATGTGGTTATTTTTATAAAAGAGGAAATAAGAATTATGGCGGCTGGCTGTGTCTGGAACTGCAGGGAAGTGCAAAGAATTTGTAAAGATTAGGCCGGACGCAGAGTAATGACGCCCGGCCTGACGCTTATGCAATAGCGTTTTCTTCCAGTTGCTGCATGAACTGGCGTACCCAGTCTATACGCGTTTTACGTTCGCTTAAATCCTGAATAAACTTGAGGCGCGTCGGGCCATCCAGACGGAAATGCTGCGGTTGTTTTTGCAGCAACCCGATAAGCCAGGCAGGGTCAACGTGGTTTTTCTCGGCGAACTCAATCGTTCCGCCTTTCTCGTTACCCTCCAGTTTTCGGATGCCGAGCTTTTGCGCCTGTTGGCGCAGGCGGGCGATATCCAGCAGATTACGCGCCGGATCGGGCAGCAGGCCGAAGCGATCGATCAATTCCACTTTGATCTCTTCCAGCTCGTTTTCGTTCTTCGCGCTGGCAATGCGTTTATAGAATGACAGCCGGGTATTAACATCCGGAATAAAATCATCCGGCAGTAACGACGGCATTCGCAGCTCGACTTCCGTTTGCTGACTGGTGAGATCTTCCAGCGAGGGTTCGCGGCCTGCTTTCAGCGCATCAACGGCGTTTTCCAGCAGTTCCATGTAGAGTGAGAAGCCAATGGTTTCCATTGAGCCGCTTTGCTCTTCGCCAAGCAGTTCGCCCGCGCCGCGGATCTCCAGATCGTGGGTCGCCAGCGCAAACCCGGCGCCTAAATCCTCCAGCGACGCAATCGCCTCCAGCCGTTTTTGCGCATCGGTGGTCATGGCCTTAGGATGTGGCGTCAACAGCCAGGCGTAGGCCTGGTGGTGCGAGCGCCCAACGCGGCCACGCAGCTGGTGCAACTGCGCGAGGCCGAAATGATCCGCGCGTTCAATGATGATCGTGTTAGCGGTGGGAATGTCGATCCCCGTTTCGATAATGGTAGTACACACCAGCACGTTAAAACGTTGATGGTGGAAATCATTCATGACCCGTTCCAGCTCACGTTCGCGCATCTGCCCGTGGCCTATAGCGATTCGCGCTTCCGGCACCAGTTCCGCCAGCCGCTCTGCGGCTTTCTGAATATTTTCGACGTCATTGTACAAATAGTAAACCTGGCCGCCGCGCAGGATTTCACGCAGAATCGCTTCCCTTACTACCAGGCTATCATACTCGCGGACAAAGGTTTTTACCGCCAGACGACGGGCAGGGGGGGTGGCGATAATGGAGAGATCGCGCATACCGCTCATCGCCATATTCAGCGTCCGCGGGATCGGCGTCGCCGTGAGCGTCAGAATATCGACATCGGCGCGCATCGCCTTAATTCGCTCTTTGTGGCGCACGCCGAAACGGTGCTCTTCATCGACAATCAGCAGGCCGAGGTCGCGCAGCTTCACATCGCTTTGTAGCAGTTTATGCGTACCGATCAGAATATCGATCTTACCCTCGGCGGCTTCCGCCAGGATTTGCGTCTGCTCTTTGGCACTGCGAAAGCGAGACAGCATCTCAATGCGTACCGGCCAGTTGGCGAAACGGTCGCGGAAGTTGTCATAGTGTTGCTGCGCCAGCAGCGTAGTCGGCACCAGTACCGCCACCTGTTTATGGTTTTCCACCGCCAGGAACGCGGCGCGCATCGCCACTTCGGTTTTGCCGAAGCCGACGTCGCCACACACCAGCCTGTCCATCGCCAGCGGTTGGCACATATCGCTCAATACGGCGTTAATCGCCTGTGCCTGATCGGGCGTCGTTTCAAACGGGAAGCTGTCGCAGAATAACTGATACTGCTCACGATCATGCTTAAAGGCAAAACCCTCTTTTGCCGCCCGTTGCGCATAAATATCCAACAGTTCCGCTGCGACATCGCGCACTTTTTCCGCCGCTTTCTGCCGGGCGCGCGACCAGGCGTCGCCGCCCAGTTTATGCAGCGGCGCACTTTCTTCCGCGCCGCCAGCATAGCGGCTAATCAGATGCAATGAGGAAACCGGCACATACAGTTTGGCGTCATTGGCGTAGGTGAGCATCAGATATTCACCCTTGATGCCGCCAGCCTCCAGAGTGGTCATGCCGGCATAGCGTCCGACGCCGTGCTCCAGATGCACTACCGGTTGACCGACGTGGAGCTCCGCCAGGTTACGAATCAACGTATCCGGGTTGATCGTGCGGCGGGAATCCAGGCGGCGACGCGCCACCCGTTCACCCAGGAGATCGCTTTCACAAATCAGCGCCAGATTGCGTTGGGTGTCGATAAAGCCATGTTCTGCGGCGCCAATCATCAGATAGCGTCCCGCATCCTGCGCCTCGTCCAGGCGTAATATTCGCTTCGGCGCGATTTTTATGCGAGCCAGGAGCTCTCCCAGCGCTTCGCGGCGTCCTTCGCTTTCCACCGAAAAAATCACCGGACCGCTGAAAGATTCGAGGAACTTACGCAGCGCGTCCAGCGGCGCTTTCTGCTGCGCCTGGATAGCCAAATCCGGTAATTTCTGGAAACCAAGATTGGTATTGGCGGCTTTTTCCGGCAGATGGTCGGTTTTAAGCTGGAGGCGAGGCCAGCGTTTAAGCTCGGAAAAGAGCTCATCTACCCGTAGCCAGAGGGCTTCCGGCGGCAAAAGCGGGCGCATAGGATCGACGCCGCGATTTTCAAAACGCGCCAGCGTATCGGCCTGAAAGCGTTCGGCGCTGGTTTCCAGCGAGCCAGTATTCACCACCAGAGTATTGGCGGGGAAATAGCTAAATAATGGCGGTAACGGTTCGCTGAAAAAGAGCGGCTGCCAGTATTCGATCCCGGCGGGCAGGGTGCCTTTGCTGACCTGCTGATAGATGTGCTCGGCGTCGCGTTTTACCTCAAAGGTATCGCGCCACTGGCTACGGAAAAGCTCAATAGCGGCTTTGTCGGTAGGAAATTCGTGCGCGGGCAACAAATTGATGGCCTCGACCTCCTCCAGCGTACGTTGGGTATCCGCGTCAAACAGACGCAGGCTGTCGATTTCATCATCAAAAAAGTCGAGGCGATAAGGCTGTTCGCTGCCCATCGGAAAGAGATCCAACAGCGCGCCGCGCGTCGCGTATTCGCCATGCTCCATCACCTGATCGACATGCCGATAACCGGCGCTGTCAAGCTGCGCGCGCAGAGCGTCGCGGGACAGCCGCTGGCCTTTTTTCATCACCAGCGCATGACCATGCAGATAGCTATGCGGACAAACGCGCTGCATCAGGGTGTTTACCGGTACAATCAAGACGCCGCGCTGCATCGACGGCAACTGGTAGAGCGTGGACAGACGCGAAGAGATAATTTCCTGATGCGGGGAGAAGCTGTCATACGGTAGCGTTTCCCAGTCCGCCAGGTTCATGACCATCTGATCGGTAAACTGGCGGATTTCATCATGCAATCGCAGAGCATTTTGCATGTCAGGCGCTATGAGTACCACCGGACCGGCATGGCGTTCAGCTATCTCCGCCACCAGCGTAGCGCAGGCGGCACCGGTAAGTTCGCCCAACTGGCGCTGATCGCCCGCTTTTGTCGGCAGCGTGTAACGTTGTTTTTCAGGCATAACGGTTGTCAGTATCTCTTTTTGTTTTACGCCGCACTCTACGCGTCACCCTTCAGGCTGCTTCATGGTTGGCTGCACGCCAGGACAGCATGAAGGACTCAGGTATTCAGGGGCATATGACTGATAAGCAATGTTCTTTATTATCCGCGATCGTTGTTTATTAGCAAATTGAATCCGCCGGATAACACGTCGAACAGGTAAAGTATGAACATGTAAGTGACTTGATTTGTCGGCCTTTTTCAGAATAACGCTGACGAACTCTTACGGTTCAGACATTTACGCATTCCGCTTTCGCTTATATACTCGGGACTTTGCTAACAGCAACCAGACGGATTACATGTATCAACCTGTCGCTCTATTCATCGGCCTGCGTTACATGCGCGGGCGTGCAGCAGATCGCTTCGGTCGCTTCGTTTCCTGGCTTTCCACTATCGGCATTACCCTGGGGGTGATGGCGCTGGTCACGGTATTGTCGGTGATGAACGGTTTTGAGCGCGAACTGCAAAATAACATTCTTGGTTTGATGCCTCAGGCCATCCTCTCTGCTGAACATGGCTCTCTTAACCCGAATCAGATGCCGGAAAAAGCGGTGAATCTGCAAGGCGTTAACCGTATTGCGCCGCTGACGACGGGCGATGTCGTACTGCAAAGCGCGCGTAGCGTTGCGGTTGGCGTGATGTTGGGTATCGATCCGGCGCAAAAAGATCCGTTAACGCCGTATCTGGTCAATGTGAAGCAAAGCGAATTACAGCCGGGTAAGTATAATGTCATCCTCGGCGAGCAGCTCGCCGGACAGTTAGGGGTCAACCGCGGCGATCAGATTCGGCTAATGGTGCCATCTGCCAGCCAGTTTACGCCAATGGGACGTCTGCCCAGCCAGCGTCTGTTTACGGTGATTGGCACATTTGCCGCCAATAGCGAGGTCGATGGCTATGAAATGCTGGTCAATATTCAGGACGCGTCGCGTTTAATGCGCTATCCGGCAGGCAATATTACCGGCTGGCGTCTGTGGCTGGATGAACCGCTGCAAGTCGATACCCTCAGCCAACAGACGCTGCCGCAAGGCACGAAGTGGCAGGACTGGCGCGAACGCAAAGGCGAGTTGTTCCAGGCTGTGCGCATGGAAAAGAACATGATGGGATTGTTGCTGAGTCTCATCGTGGCAGTCGCGGCTTTTAACATTATTACTTCGTTGGGCCTGATGGTCATGGAGAAGCAGGGCGAAGTGGCGATTTTACAAACTCAAGGGCTGACGCCGCGACAAATTATGATGGTCTTTATGGTGCAGGGCGCCAGCGCCGGGATTATTGGCGCGCTGTTGGGCGCCGCGCTGGGCGCATTGCTTGCCAGCCAACTGAATAACCTGATGCCGATCATCGGCGCGTTTCTGGATGGCGCTGCGTTGCCCGTGGCGATAGAGCCGTTACAGGTGATCGTTATCGCTCTGGTGGCAATGGCCATCGCGCTGCTTTCTACGCTTTATCCTTCCTGGCGCGCTGCCGCCACTCAACCCGCTGAGGCTTTACGTTATGAATAAGATCCTGTTGCAATGCGACAACCTGTGCAAACGCTATCAGGAAGGCACCGTACAAACCGACGTGTTGCACGATGTCAGCTTCAGTATCGGCGAAGGCGAAATGATGGCGATCGTCGGCAGTTCCGGTTCGGGTAAAAGTACGTTGCTGCATCTGTTAGGCGGGCTGGATACGCCTACCTCTGGCGATGTGATTTTTAGCGGCCAGCCGATGAGCAAACTCTCTTCTGCGGCAAAAGCGGAATTACGTAACCAGAAACTGGGGTTTATCTATCAGTTTCATCATCTCCTGCCGGATTTTACGGCGCTGGAAAACGTGGCGATGCCATTATTGATTGGCAAAAAGAAACCGGCGGAGATTGACGCTCGGGCGCGAGAAATGCTGCACGCCGTAGGGCTGGAGCATCGCGCAACCCATCGACCTTCGGAACTTTCCGGCGGTGAGCGCCAGCGTGTCGCGATAGCGCGCGCGTTGGTGAATAACCCGCGTCTGGTACTGGCGGATGAGCCGACCGGTAATCTGGATGCGCGTAATGCCGACAGTATTTTTGAGCTTCTGGGCGAGTTAAATCGTCTGCAGGGAACCGCGTTTCTGGTGGTGACTCACGATTTGCAACTGGCGAAACGTATGAGCCGCCAGCTTGAGATGCGCGATGGCCGCCTGACGGCGGAACTGAGCCTGATGGGGGCGGAGTAATGGCGTCGCCTTTATCATTGTTAATTGGCTTGCGTTTCAGCCGTGGACGGCGGCGCGGCGGTATGGTTTCGCTCATTTCCGTCATTTCTACCATCGGTATCGCGCTGGGCGTGGCGGTATTGATTGTCGGTTTAAGCGCGATGAACGGTTTCGAACGCGAGTTGAATAACCGTATTCTGGCGGTGGTTCCGCACGGGGAGATTGAAGCGGTCAATCAGCCGTGGACCAACTGGCGTGAAGCGCTGGCAAAAGTGCAGAAGGTGCCGGGCATTGCCGCCGCCGCGCCGTATATCAATTTTACCGGCCTGGTAGAGAGCGGGGCCAATTTGCGCGCCATTCAGGTTAAAGGCGTCGACCCTAAGCAAGAGCAGCAGCTTAGCGCGTTACCGTCATTTGTGCAAAATCACGCCTGGGATCATTTCAAAGCGGGCGAACAGCAGATCATTATCGGCAAAGGCGTCGCCGATGCTCTGAACGTGAAACAGGGCGACTGGGTGTCCATCATGATCCCCAATGCGAATGCCGACCATAAGCTGCTCCAGCCCAAACGCGTGCGTTTGCATGTCATCGGGATTCTGCAACTGAGCGGCCAGCTCGATCACAGCTTCGCCATGATCCCGCTTGAGGATGCGCAGCAGTATCTGGATATGGGGTCCAGCGTTTCCGGTATCGCGCTTAAAGTCCACGACGTGTTTAATGCGAACAAACTGGTGCGTGACGCGGGTGAAGTGACTAACAGCTATGTCTACATTAAGAGCTGGATCGGCACCTACGGCTATATGTATCGCGATATCCAGATGATTCGCGCCATTATGTATCTGGCGATGATTCTGGTGATCGGCGTGGCCTGTTTTAATATCGTTTCCACCTTAGTGATGGCGGTAAAAGATAAAAGCGGCGACATTGCGGTATTAAGAACGCTGGGGGCGAAAGATGGTTTGATTCGTGCCATTTTCGTCTGGTACGGGCTACTCGCGGGCTTGCTGGGCAGTTTGATTGGCGTGGCGATCGGCGTTGTCGTTTCGCTTCAGCTTACCGCCATTATTAATGGGATTGAAAAGGCGATCGGGCATCAGTTTTTGTCCGGCGATATCTATTTTATCGACTTCCTGCCATCCGAATTACATTGGCTGGACGTTGTTTACGTACTGGTCACGGCGTTGTTGTTAAGCTTACTGGCGAGCTGGTATCCGGCGCGGCGGGCGAGCAACATTGACCCTGCGCGAGTATTGAGCGGCCAGTAATCGCGGAATATAAAAACAAGGAGCGGTGATGTATTACGGGTTTGACATTGGCGGAACAAAGATTGCGTTAGGCGTATTTGACTCAACGCGGCGGCTGCAGTGGGAAAAACGGGTTCCCACGCCCCATACCAGCTATAGCGCCTTTTTAGACGCCGTGTGCGAACTGGTCGCGGAAGCCGACCAGCGATTTGGCGTAAAAGGGTCGGTAGGGATTGGCATACCCGGTATGCCGGAAACTGAAGACGGCACGCTGTACGCCGCGAATGTCCCGGCAGCCAGCGGTAAGCCGTTGCGCGCCGATCTCAGCGCCCGACTGGATCGCGATGTGCGTCTGGACAATGACGCTAACTGTTTTGCCTTGTCCGAAGCCTGGGATGATGAATTCACGCAATATCCTTTGGTTATGGGGCTTATCCTCGGCACCGGCGTCGGCGGTGGCCTGGTGCTAAACGGGAAGCCGATTACCGGTCAGAGCTATATCACCGGCGAGTTTGGCCATATGCGTTTGCCGGTTGACGCGCTAACGTTGATGGGGTTTGATTTTCCTCTCCGCCGTTGTGGATGCGGCCAGATGGGCTGCATTGAGAATTATCTGTCCGGGCGCGGGTTTGCGTGGCTATATCAGCATTATTATGATCAATCGCTGCAGGCGCCGGAGATTATCGCGTTGTGGGAGCAGGGTGATGAGCAGGCGCACGCGCATGTTGAGCGCTATCTGGATTTACTGGCGGTTTGTCTGGGGAATATACTGACGATTGTCGATCCCGATTTATTGGTGATCGGCGGCGGACTATCGAACTTTACGGCAATAACAACGCAACTGGCGGAAAGACTGCCGCGCCATCTCCTCCCTGTTGCCCGCGCGCCGCGCATTGAGCGTGCGCGGCATGGGGATGCAGGTGGGATGCGCGGTGCTGCTTTTTTACATCTTACCGACTAATCAAAAAAAGAGGTTGTTATGCAGTCGCGTCGGTTTCATCGATTAAGCCGCTTTCGTAAAAATAAACGTCTGTTGCGTGAACGTCTGCGCCAGCGGATCTTTTTCAGAGACAGAGTGGTGCCGGAAATGATGGAAAACCCAAGAGTATTAGTCCTTACAGGTGCAGGAATTTCTGCAGAGTCTGGTATTCGTACGTTTCGCGCGGCGGATGGCCTTTGGGAAGAGCATCGGGTTGAAGACGTGGCAACGCCGGAAGGATTCGCCCGTAATCCGGGGCTGGTGCAGACATTTTATAATGCCCGCCGTCAGCAGCTTCAACAGCCGGAAATACAACCTAATGCGGCGCATCTGGCGTTAGCGAAGCTTGAAGAAGCGCTTGGCGATCGCTTTTTGCTGGTGACGCAAAACATCGACAATTTGCATGAACGCGCGGGCAATCGCAACATCATTCATATGCATGGCGAGCTGTTGAAGGTGCGCTGTTCTCAAAGTGGCCAGATTCTGGAATGGAACGGCGATGTGATGCCGGAAGATAAATGTCACTGCTGTCAGTTCCCGGCGCCGCTACGTCCGCACGTGGTGTGGTTTGGCGAGATGCCGCTTGGCATGGATGAAATTTATATGGCGCTGTCGATGGCGGATATTTTTATCGCCATTGGCACATCCGGTCATGTCTATCCGGCTGCGGGTTTTGTGCATGAAGCAAAACTGCACGGCGCACATACGGTGGAACTGAATCTTGAGCCAAGCCAGGTCGGCAGCGAGTTTGAAGAGAAGCACTACGGCCCGGCAAGCCAGGTTGTGCCGGAATTTGTTGATAAATTCCTGAAAGGGCTGTAGTGCTGTTTGCCCGGTAACGCCTTATCCGGCCTACATTTCACGTTACGTTCATCTGTAGGCCCGACAGGCGCTTTGGCTGAATTAGCGTCCTGCTTTTAGCTTCTGATAATACTCTTCATAAATGGCGCTGGCGTCGCCGACATCGTTTTGCCACTCGCCTTTGCTGATGGTTTGCGCATCCGGATAGAGCGACTTATCATTGGCGACCTCCGGGCTTAACAGCTTACGCGCCGCCAGGTTGGGGGTAGGGTAGCCGATGGTTTCTGCCACCTCTTTCGCGACGTCAGGACGCAGCAGGAAGTTGATTAGCTTCAGCGCGCCCTCTTTATTTTTCGCGTTCGCCGGAATAGCCAGGCTATCCATCCAGAAAATACCGCCTTCCTTCGGCCAGACGACCTCCAGCGGCGTGCCAGCCTGACGAGCAACGAAGGCCGAACCGTTCCACACCATCCCCAGGTTGACTTCTCCTTCCATATACGGATTCGCCGGATTATCGGAGTTGAAGGCCGCTACGTTCGGCATCAGTTTTTTCAACTCTTCATATGCCGCTTCGATCTCTTTCGGATCGGTAGTGTTACCGGAATAACCTAGCTTGCGCAGCGCCATCTGGAAGACTTCTCGCGCATCGTCGGTTAAAAGCAGGCTGTTTTTATATTCCGGTTTCCACAAGTCAGCCCAGCTGGTAATGGTTTTTGGATCGATAGCATCGCTGTTCACGCCAATCGCCGTTGCGCCCCAGATATACGGGACAGAATAATCGTTGTTGGGGTCAAACGGTTTGTTGAGCATTTCCGGATCGAGGTTGTGGAAATTGGTTAATTTCGACTTATCGATCTTCTGGATCATGCCTTCTTTGCGCATTTTGTCGACATAGTATGTAGAAGGAACAACCAGGTCATACGCGCCATCTTTATAGGTTTTGAGTTTGGCATACATGGTTTCGTTCGACTCGTAGGTCGAATAAATCACCTTAATGCCGGTCTCTTTAGTGAACTGTTCCAGCAGGCCCGGCGGCACATACTCAGTCCAGTTATAGAAATAGAGCGTGTCGTTGTCGGAGGCATGAGCGGCACTCATACCCAGCGCCAGGGCGCCCGCCGCGAGCAGGTGGCGTGACCATTTTTTCATTTAACGTCCCCTGAATTATGGGCCTTATCGGCCCTTGGTTTTATCACGAGCAATAAGCTGGCTGGCAATGACCATTACCAGAGACAGCACCAATAAAACGGTCGCCAGCGCGTTCACTTCTGGTGAAACGCCGACTTTTACCATGGAATAAATCTTTAAGGGTAAAATTTCATAGCCCGGCCCGGTGACAAACGACGAGACCACGACATCGTCCATCGACAACGTAAAGCTCAGCAACCAGCCCGCCGCCACCGCTGGCATCGCCAGCGGCAGAATGATTTTGCGTAAAATCGTTACCTCACTGGCCCCCAGGTCTTTTGCGGCTTCCAGCATTCTGACATCAAAGCCTTTCAGGCGCGAATAGACCGTGACGACCACAAACGGCAGGCTAAAGGTGATATGCGAGAACAGCAACGACCAAAAGCCCAATTGAATGCCGAGTAACATAAACAGCACCAGCAGGGAGATCGCCATCACAATATCCGGCGACATCATTACTACAAACAGCATCCCGCTGACGAATGGCTTCCCGCGAAAGCGGTAGCGATAAAGCGCCACCGCGGTTAACGAGCCAATCAACGTAGCGAAGGTCGCTGAGAAAATCGCCATCGTCAGTGAATGTTGAGCGGCCTGCAACAGACTGTCGTTATTGACCAGTAGTTCGTACCATTTAGTGGTAAAGCCCTGCCAGTTAATGCCGAACCGCGAACTGTTGAAGGAGTTCACAATCAGAATAATGATAGGAATATACAGATACGCATAGATGGCAGTCATGAAACCGCCACGGAGCAGCCGACCGATCATTCAAGTTCCACCTTCTTATTCAGAGGATGGGGTGCTTTTAGAGTATTGAAAATGATCAATTTTTTCTCTTCTCCAAAATCTCTCCAAAACGTCTCGCGGTTATCAGCAGCCAGGAAGAAGCAAGCTGCCGCTTGAAGCCGCGAATTTTACAACAAATTGCCAGACGAGCGGGAAAAAAAGGCCATCTAAATGACTATTCTCATCCGATCCGGTCAGATGCGGCATTATTGCGCCAGGCAAGAGGTTACTCTGTAGGCAAACATGAAGTACGTGAGTAAACCCTGAACGTGACGTCTGAGAAAGCGTCGTCTGATTTTATAAAAAACAACATAAACAGCCGCTTTGTTGTTCTGAGCGAACGTGTAGCGTGGTTAACTGTTCTTCCGCCATTTTTTGTATAGCCTGGGGGTCTATTCTAAAAATGGCGTGAAAAAACTGATCAGAGAGGGCTTCGATTATCTCAGCTAACATGCTTAGGCTGGCACTGGGATCCGTTACGAGGAACGCCTGAAACGTCTTATCCGCCAGTAAAACCTCTTCTACCATTTTTTCAATAGGTATGTGGGTATGCGGTGGTGGTATTTCAAGCTGTTTTAAGCCACACATCGTCATTGTTTCTAAAAATGCGTTTTGCTGAGTACTTTCGGATATATTCGCATGCTGTAAAATGCGCGTTGTCTTTTCAATCCCAGACTGAATTTTCTCTGCCAGGTAGGTTACCTTTTCTTGCGTTTTCCACTCATCTAAATTTCCTTTTCTCCATTCAGAATATAAATACCCCTCTATGTTGTCTAATGGAACCGATAATGTCGGCGCGCCAGCAGGATTGAGACATAATGTCGAAGGGAGGGGGTAATCTACGATTTCGCTATATCTTCTATTAATCATGGCCGTCATTTGTGGATGCGGTTTTAAAATATCGGGGCGATCTTTTATTAAAAAATAAGCATTCCCCATGACTTCACAGGTAAAGGCATCGGTATTTTGAGTGATACGTAACAATTCGTTCTCTTCGTTTTGATCCATGATGCGAAGAATAATAGTGTCATCATTTTCATTAGGATTATAAACCTGAAATCTATCTCTTTGTGATGCGCAGGCTAACTCTTTTAACTCAAAAAAAATCTCTGTAAGCCGCTCTCGTGTGGGGGTGCGATCGGCAAACAACATCTCATGTAGACAACTGTCCGCTTTTGCTTTGCCAGTAGAAAAAAAGAAGTCTTTAATTTTTTCCCATAAAACTTTCCACCATGCTTCTTTCGTATTCCTTGGGGAGTTGGTAAGGATTTCACTTTTTAAAAAACCATTCCCTATAGTAATCGGCATATTAATCTCACTTATACTGGAGTAAAAATGACTACATAATTGATTAAATCGACCCTTTTTATCTCAACTGCGGGCGCATCGGATGTAATATAATTTTTAAAAGAGACTGGCAATCAGTATAAAACCTGAGAGCTTCGCGTATAAACGCATTACTGTCTGTGCTAGCGTCGGTACAGGTAAAAGTAAAAGAAGGCCTGGCGCGGATGATGTTGTAGATTTGCAATACTGGCGGCAACTTCTTTCATGCGTTTTTTATGCCGGAGGCATGAAGTTTACCCTTGAATAAACTTCATGCCTGGATGCGTGTGGATTTGTTAGCGTTGCGCAATTAATCGCTTATATCACTCACCTTCTTATTCAATAAGCGGGAAGCCCGCCAGTAAATCAACAGCATGAGTCCCATCACAATGGTCAGCGTAATGCTGGTCGCCGCGCCAAACGGCCAGTCGCGAATATTCAGGAACTGTACCTTAATGACGTTACCAATCAGCAGGTTTTTCGCGCCACCCATTAAATCGGAGACGTAGAACAGGCCCATTGCCGGTAGCATCACGAGCAGGCAACCGGCGACAATGCCCGGCATGGTTAATGGAATAATGATGCGGATGAACGTTTGCATTTTACTGGCGCCGAGATCGCGTGCGGCCTCCAGTAGCGGTTTGTCGAGCTTCTCAATGCTGGAGTAGAGCGGCATGACCATAAACGGCAGCAAAATGTAAACCAGGCCGATAATAACGGCGCTCGGGGTGAACATGATGCGAATCGGCGTATCAATCACGCCCAGCCACAGCAGGAATTCATTGAGATAACCTTTAGTGCTCAGGAATATTTTCAACCCATAGATGCGGATCAGTGAGTTGGTCCAGAAAGGAACAATCAGCAAAAACAGCAATAACGGACGTATCTTTTCCGGTAACTTCGCCAGAAACCAGGCAAAAGGATAGCCCAGCACCAGGCAGGAGAGGGTGGCGATCAGCGCCATATTCAGAGAGTGCAGGAGCACTTCAAAATAGAGCGGATCGAGCAGGCGTGCGTAGTTATCCAGCGTAAAGACCATCTTGACGAAACTGGCGTCGTCACGGGTCAGAAAGCTGGTGCCAATGATCATCAGGTTGGGCAGAAAAACAAACAACACAAGCCAACCGACGATAGTGACAATCACTACATTCTGGAATTTACTTGTGTTCTTCATCAGCCAGTACGACCTCCCAGCTTTCTACCCAACTAATGGCCATTTTTTGGTCAAGTGAATGGTCGAAGTCAGGATCGTCTTCGTTGAAGAATTCGCTGACCATCACCATTTTGCCATTTTCCAGTTCAACCACCGACTCCAGCGTCATACCTTTATAATTGCGCTCGCGCACGTAGCCGATAAGCCCTTCGATGTGGTTATCATCGTTGATCTCTTCGACGCGTAGATCTTCCGGTCGCAGCAGGACGTTCAGTTTTTGGCCTGGTTCGACAGC
Source organism: Salmonella sp. 741265050_HSA (assembly GCF_046569445.1). NCBI lineage: Bacteria > Pseudomonadati > Pseudomonadota > Gammaproteobacteria > Enterobacterales > Enterobacteriaceae > Salmonella > Salmonella sp. 741265050_HSA. Next base: position 237,578 of record NZ_JBKFSV010000001.1, read on the forward strand.
GAAATTGACGTATATATTGCACTCCCGACCTTCTACGCTGGCGCGGACGCGCTGTTCATCAAGCCGTTCAATGACTGTCGCGTCAAAGCGGTTAATTTCGCCGATAAAACCGGCGACAAACAGGTTTTTTGGCTCTTCATAGATTTCACGCGGCGTGCCGTCTTGCTCAATCACGCCATTACGCATTACCACGATACGATCGGACATGGTGAGCGCTTCTTCCTGATCGTGAGTGACAAAAACAAACGTGATACCGAGTTTACGCTGTAATGCTTTAAGCTCGTTCTGCATTTGTTTGCGCAATTTATAATCCAGCGCGGAGAGCGATTCATCCAGTAATAACAGGCGAGGTTTATTCACCACCGCGCGAGCGATAGCCACACGCTGCTGCTGTCCGCCGGAAAGCTGGTGCGGTTTACGTTGTGCAAACTCTTCAAGCTGCACCATACGCAGCGCATCGGTCACGCGGGGCGCAATCTCGGCGGCTGGCGTTTTTTGCATTCGTAAGCCAAACGCGACATTTTCAAACACCGTCATATGCGGAAATAAAGCGTAGCTTTGAAATACGGTGTTCACATAACGATTTTCGGCGGGAACGTGGGTGATATCCTGGTTATCCAACATGATATGCCCGGCATCAACGGTTTCCAGGCCGGCAATCAGGCGAAGAACGGTTGTTTTACCGCAGCCGGAAGGGCCAAGTAGCGTGAGGAATTCGCCATTGTTAATGGTCAAATCCAGCTGTGAAATGACCTCTTTGCCATCGAAACTTTTGCTAATTCCCGACAAAAGCACCAGCGGTGAAAGCGAACGCGGTTGTTTATTCAATTTCTTACTCTGTCCCATGTAAACGCAACGGATGGCTGACCGCTGCGGGGTTTGTGGTTAACCACCTTAATCACTCTTAATGAGGGCGGTCATTCTACGGCAAACCACTGTGATCGCCAATCCTTGTTGCGAATTACTGACTTAGCTTTATAGTCAGAAAGCGTGTCAAAGTGAAATATTCTTGTTTGCAGGGATAAAAGTGACCTGACGCAATATTTGTCTTTTCTTGCTTATTAATAATGTTGTCACGAAAAGTGAGGGTGACTGCATGGATAAACTACTTGAGCGTTTTTTACACTACGTATCGCTGGATACCCAATCAAAGTCGGGTGTTCGGCAGGTTCCCAGCACTGAGGGGCAGTGGAAGTTACTACGTTTGCTCAAACAGCAGCTCGAAGAGATGGGGCTGGTTAACATTACATTAAGTGAAAAAGGGACGTTGATGGCGACGCTCCCGGCCAATGTTGAGGGGGATATTCCCGCCATTGGTTTTATCTCCCATGTGGATACCTCTCCGGATTTCAGCGGTAAAAACGTTAATCCGCAGATTGTCGAGAATTATCGCGGCGGCGATATAGCATTAGGGATTGGCGATGAGGTGTTGTCACCCGTGATGTTCCCGGTACTGCATCAATTACTGGGACAGACGCTGATTACTACTGATGGTAAGACATTGCTGGGCGCGGACGATAAAGCCGGTGTTGCGGAGATCATGACCGCGCTGGCGGTGCTGAAAGGTAATCCTATTCCCCACGGCGACATTAAAGTGGCGTTTACGCCTGACGAAGAGGTAGGGAAAGGCGCGAAGCACTTCGATGTTGAGGAATTTGGCGCGCAGTGGGCCTATACGGTCGACGGCGGCGGCGTGGGCGAACTGGAGTTTGAAAACTTCAATGCCGCCTCGGTGAATATCAAAATCGTCGGCAATAACGTGCATCCCGGTACGGCGAAAGGCGTGATGGTCAATGCGCTGTCGTTGGCGGCGAGGATTCACGCGGAAGTGCCGGCGGATGAAGCGCCGGAAACCACCGAAGGTTACGAAGGGTTTTATCATCTGGCCAGCATGAAAGGCACCGTTGACCGGGCCGAAATGCACTACATCATTCGCGATTTCGACCGTAAGCAGTTTGAAGCGCGTAAACGCAAAATGATGGAGATTGCCAAAAAAGTCGGTAAGGGGCTGCATCCGGACTGCTATATCGAACTGGTGATTGAAGACAGTTATTACAATATGCGCGAAAAAGTGGTTGAGCATCCGCATATTCTCGATATCGCCCAGCAGGCCATGTGCGACTGTCATATTACGCCGGAGATGAAACCGATTCGCGGCGGTACAGACGGGGCGCAACTGTCGTTTATGGGCTTGCCGTGTCCTAATCTCTTTACCGGCGGATATAACTATCATGGTAAACATGAGTTTGTGACGCTGGAGGGGATGGAAAAAGCGGTACAGGTGATTGTACGTATCGCGGAGCTGACGGCGAAGCGCGGCCAGTAGCGAATGTTACGCATTGTGGTGAAGCGTTTTATTATTTATGGCGGGATATTTTCCGCCATCAATTTTTCTGCCTGGAGCGCCGAATATACGCCTTCCTGGTCCCTGCGCCAGCAACAATCTGCAGCATGTTTTATGACCGGCGATGAAACCTGCATGACGTTTATTGATGATGCGGTGAGGCTGGCCTCGCGGCAATATGGCAAACGCTCAATACAGCTTGTTCGTAGCCTGCTATTACAAAGCGATATTTATCAATGGCTGGGTAAACCTGAATTAACGCCGCAAATGCTGCTGCGAGCGCGGGCAATCATGAAAACATTTCCGGCGGGCACTTATCCGGGCGATCGGGCCGATATGTTTGAACACCTGGCGGCCTTTAATGTTTACAGTGACGATCGCCATATAGAGTATTCATCTACAGAGCAGTGGCGATACGAGATCAAGGTTGATTACCGTCAGCGGATAGCCTGGCAAGAGCAGGCATTAACGTGGCGTCTTAAAGACAAAAAGGCATCGACGGAGGCATTGGTTTATACCTTAAACAGGATGCGCGACGCTTATTCTGATGCGCTGGAAGAGCGGGATGTCGAATGTGATAGTGCGCGTAAAGCCTATTATTTGGCGAAGATAGACGCAACGGAGCGGCAGTGGTTGGGCGTTATTTTACGGGATAAAACCTGGGATAATCGTGAGCGTGTCGCCTCTTTTTTGCAGCAGAAAGCGGATATTGCTTATAATGCAGGACATATTAGCGAGGCGATTAATGCGCTAAGTCAGGCGCTAAAAATTAAGCAAACGCTTTATGGCGCCGAATTCGGCGAAATGACGGTTGACAGCAATAATCTTGCTGGCTTTTATGCACAGGGCCATCATTATAAGGAAGCGAAAGATCTCTACCTTAAACTTATCGCGTATTACCAGAGCCGTTTAACGCCAATGGCGACGGTAATATCACGATTACGCTTTTATTTGCCCGAAAACATCGACCTGGACAGTACCTCCCTCTATCTCCCATTGCTGGCAGAATATAAACGTCGGCAGTCTGACGTATCAATGGTGTTGTATGGTATTTCGCTGCTTTATCAGAGTAATCAAGAACTTGAACAAGCAAAAGACTTTGCGGAACGCGCCTTTACGCTTGATGCCGTAGCTTATCCAGCAAAGATGCAGTATGAACGATTACAGCAACTGGCTAATATTGCCGAAGGTCTTGGAGATAACGCGCAGGTGCGACGTTACCGACAATTGTCATTTCGCCATCGAATGGCCCACTCGATTTATCCGGGCGATCCGCAATATAACGATTTCGCCAAACCTGGTGGCGATCGTTGTGGATAGTTTGCGTCAGCCCGGCGGTCGCCGGGCATTGCGATGTTCTTATCCTTCGAAGAACCAGTACCCGCTATTCACCAGCGCCGCCAGCATCGCGAGGAAGGACGGGTCTTCCAGCGCATCGCCGAAGTTTTCAGCGGTTAGTGCAATATGACTGGCGAGCGCCTCCAGAGCGGGGCGATGCGGAGAGTCTATTTTTTCGCCATTCGCATAGACCTCATCGCCGATACGCAATACGCGAAGCCCGCCGAGACGTACTAATACCTCGCCTTGCTTTAAGGCATCGTAAATCTCATCAGGCTGATACGGCGGCTCCGGCGGCGCAATATCCAGCTCGTGGCGTGACTGAGAGAGAAACTCGCCAAGCCACTGTTGGAAATGCGCGGGTTGATTGATCAAATCGAGCATCATATTACGCAGTTTATCCATCTCCTGCGGCAGGATATCCGCCGGATGCTTGCGGGACGGCATATCCGGATCGCTGTAGTATGTATTGCCCAACTCCCGTTGCAGGACGTAATCGGCAAAACCGCTGATCAGCTCACGGCTATTGGGCGCGCGAAAACCGACCGAATAGTTCATGGCGTTTTCCAGCGCATAGCCTTCATGCGGGAATCCTGGCGGAATATACAGAATGTCGCCCGGCTCCAGCTCTTCATCAATAATGGCCTCGAACGGATCGACTTGTAACAGGTCGGGATGTGGGCAGTGCTGACGCATTTGCAGCTTTTCGCCCACGCGCCAGCGACGGCGACCGGTTCCCTGGATAATAAACACATCATACTGATCCAGATGCGGGCCAACGCCGCCGCCGGGAACGGAAAAGGAGATCATCAGATCGTCGATACGCCAGTCCGGCAGAGCGCGGAACGGGCGCATCAAGGCGGCGGTGGGTTCGTGCCAGTGGTTTACCGCCTGTACCAGCAGCGACCAGTTGCTCTCACCCAGATGATCGTAGCTTTCGAAAGGGCCATGGCTGACCTGCCATTTGCCATCCTGATGGCTAACGAGTCGGCTGTCGATTTCGCTTTCCATCGCCAGCCCCGCCAGCTCATCCGGCGAGAGCGGATCGATAAAGTTGCTAAACCCACGTTTTAAGACCACCGGGCGTTTTTGCCAGTGGCGTTCAAGAAAGTCGGGCCAGTTAAGAGTTAATTGGTATTCCATGTTAAGTATCCGCAGGCTGGTATCTGACACCGATTATAACGGATGCTTAACGAGATGCGTGGAAGAACGCACAGAAATGTTTATTCCTCTTTCTGTGTGGGATGCTGTCGGCCAAAAACGACCTCCATACGGGCGCCGCCGAGCAGACTGTCGCTGGCAATGATCTGCCCGGCGTATTGTTCCGTAATCTCGCGCGCGACAGCCAGCCCCACGCCTTGTCCTGGTCGTAGGGTATCGGCGCGCTGACCGCGATCAAACACCAGGGAACGTTTGCTGTGGGGAATGCCTGGGCCGTCATCTTCGACGAAAATATGCAAATGATCGTCGGTCTGGCGAGCCGAAATCTCGACAAACTCCAGGCAATATTTACAAGCGTTGTCCAGTACGTTGCCCATTACTTCGACAAAGTCGTTTTGCTCGCCGACAAAACTGATCTCTGGTGAAATATCCATACTGATATTCACCCCTTTACGCTGATAAACTTTATTGAGCGCGGAGATCAGGTTATCTAACAACGGCGCGACGGGATGCAGTTCGCGGCTTAACAATACGCCGCTACCGCGCATACTGGCGCGATGCAGATAATAGCCGATCTGCTGGGAAATCCGGCTGATCTGTTCCAGCATCACCGGTTCAGCTTTGCTGACGCTCATCTTTTCGTTGCGTAAAGAGCGTAACGTACTCTGCAAAACCGCGAGCGGCGTTTTTAAACTGTGCGTCAGGTCGGTCAGGGTCGTGCGGTATTTGTTATAACGTTCACGCTCGCTTTTGAGCAGTTGATTAAGGTTGCGCACAAGGCTGGTCAGCTCACGCGTCGTCTCCGGATTGAGCATTTCGCGGTGATGATCTTCAAGCTCGCGGACTTCCCGTGCCAGCGCCTCGATAGGGCGTAAGCTCCACCAGGCGGCGATCCACAGTAAAGGAATGACTAACAGTAAATTGGCGGCCAGCACGTATACGAACCAGCTCCACACCATATAGGAGCGTTTTAGTTCTATCGGAATGGTATCGACCACCACGATGGTTAACTGCGGCATCCGCGCCGTGGCAGGATAAATATTTACCGCTACCGAGTGGGTCATCTCGGCATCATCGTCATCTTCACGTACTTCTTTGAGTTTTTCCTGCGCGGAATGGTCTTCGCTCAACAGCGTGCTGGTGGCGTCTACGTTGGTTTCAATTTCATGGAAGCCGTTCGTTTTTAACCATTCCGGTTGAATGCTTTTAATCAGCCAGGGGATATTGCGCTGCGTCCATAATAATTTGCCCGTTTCATCGTAAATCAGCGTCATGGTCGGGCTTTGCATGTCCAGATTTTCAGGCAGCTCAACGCTGATTTTATTATTTTCCCATTTGGCGAGGGTATAAAACAGGTTGCTTTCGCCGCGCAGCAAACGAAAGGTGGTTTTATCAAAACTTACGCTATAGCCGACCAGCGCCACTATGCCATATGCCAAAGAAAGCACCAGCACGACGCCGGCTGTCGCCAGCAAAAAACGAACCCGCAGCGACAGCGGCAGAAAATGGCGAGCAAATTTATTCATTAGCGCAATTCAAAAAGATATCCTTGTCCGCGTACGGTGGTAATGACATCGTGCGGATACTGGGCCTGTATTTTTTTCCGCAGACGCCCCATGAGAACATCAATGGTATGACTTTCCCGCAGTTCCGCATCCGGATACAGTTGAAGCATCAGCGAATCCTTGCTGACCACTTTACCGTTGTTACGGATAAGCGTTTCCATAATGGTGTATTCGAACGCCGTGAGTTTGATGACCTCTTCATTGACGGATAATTCCCGACGTGAGAGATCCACCTGGAAAGGCGGGATGTTGATCACCTGGGAGGCCAGACCGCTATTACGGCGCATTAACGCCTGCATACGCGCCATTACCTCTTCGATGTGGAATGGCTTCGTTACGTAGTCATCGGCCCCGGAGCTGAGAACCTCGACTTTATCCTGCCAGCCTTCGCGCGCGGTTAACACCAGAACCGGCAGTGAAACATCACTGCTGCGCCAGCGGCGTATCAAGGAAAGGCCGTCTTCATCCGGCAGACCTAAATCGACAATAGCGATATCCGGAAGGTGTTCATTAAGGTAGTAATCAGCTTCCCTGGCATCTTCTGCGGCATCGACCTGGTGACCTGAATCCTGGAGCTGAACCTTCAGGTGGTGGCGTAATAATGCATTATCCTCTACAACCAGTACGCGCATCATCTCTTCTCCCTTGTGTTAACAATAAGAACAGTCTAGCGTTGATTATGGTGCTTTGGGGATAAACAGTTAATAAACCAGACAAATAGTCACCCTCTTTCTGAAGAAAAGAGGGTGAGGCAGACATTATTTAAGTTCGTCGACCAGAGTCACAGCGCGACCGATATAATTTGCCGGCGTCATGGCTTTAAGGCGCGTTTTTTCTGCTTCCGGCAGGGCCAGACTATCAATAAACTGTTTCATTCCTTCGGCATCAACACGCTTGCCACGGGTCAACTCTTTCAGTTTTTCATATGGTTTTTCAATACCATAGCGGCGCATGACGGTCTGGATCGGTTCGGCTAATACTTCCCAGTTGTGATCCAGTTCGTCAAGCAGATGATCGCGGTTTACTTCCAGCTTGCTGACGCCCTTCAGGGTGGACTGATAAGCGATAAGCGCATAGCCGATGCCGACACCCAGGTTACGCAGGACGGTTGAGTCGGTCAGATCGCGCTGCCAGCGGGAAACCGGCAGTTTGTTTGCCAGATGGTGCAACACTGCATTAGACAGACCGAGGTTGCCTTCTGAGTTTTCAAAGTCAATGGGGTTAACTTTATGCGGCATAGTAGAAGAACCGATCTCCCCGGCGATGGTTTTCTGTTTGAAATGGTTCAACGCAATATAGCCCCAGACATCGCGATCGAAATCGATCAGGATGGTGTTAAAGCGCGCGATACAGTCAAACAGTTCCGCAATATAATCATGTGGTTCAATCTGGGTGGTGTAAGGGTTCCACTGGATGCCCAGCGAGGTGACGAACTCTTCGCTGAACTGATGCCAGTCAACTTCCGGATAGGCGGCGATATGCGCGTTATAGTTGCCTACGGCGCCGTTGATTTTACCGAGGATCTCCACCTGGTTGAGCTGGCGGAACTGACGCTCCATACGATACGCCACGTTCGCCATCTCTTTACCCAGAGTGGAAGGCGTTGCCGGCTGGCCGTGGGTGCGGGAGAGCAGAGGGATATCGCGATACTGTACGGACAGATCTTTCACTGCGTCGATAAGCTTACGCCAGTATGGCAGGACTACTTCGTCGCGAGCGGTTTTCAACATCAGCGCGTGAGACAGGTTGTTGATGTCTTCTGACGTACACGCGAAGTGGATAAACTCGGAAACGGCATGCAGTTCCGGGATATCAGCCACTTTTTCTTTCAGGAAATACTCAACTGCCTTCACATCATGGTTAGTCGTACGCTCAATGGTTTTAATGCGCGCGGCATCTTCTTCGTTGAAGTTTGCCACAAGCGTATCCAGGTAACCGTTTGCGTCGGCAGCAAAAGCAGGAACTTCCTTGATCGCTGCGTGCGCGGCTAATTTCTGCAGCCAACGTACTTCGACTTGTACACGAAATTTCAGCAAACCGTATTCGCTAAAAATTCCGCGCAGCGCGCTGACTTTATCGCCGTAGCGTCCATCGACAGGGGAAACGGCGGTCAGTGAGGATAATTCCATAGATCATAACTCCGGGGTTAAATGAGCAAGAATTTGTTTTGCCTGAGTCGTCAGGCGATGACGAGAAAACATAAGCTGTAGGCGACCACCGCCTACCTGATGCCAGAGCACGGCTGCACGGATGCCTGCCAGTAGCGAGGCGCGGACTTTGGCCTGCACCTGCGGACTTTGCAGAACGGCCGGGGAGCCCGTCACCTGAATGCGCGGGCCCAATGGGCTAATCACATCCACGTAGATGCCCGCCATGGCGCTCATTAACGTGTCTGACTGTAAATCAAAATGATCAAGCTGGCGCTGCAGGCCGTTAATGCGATCGCCTAACGTATTCAATGCGCCTTTGGCGGATGACAGCTTGCGCTCCAGCACCATCAGGCTAAGCGTATAACGCGTCAGTTCGGCGTTAAGTCCTTGTCGGCTGCTGGCATTCAGCACGCCGAGCAGTGTTTCCAGACCAAGACGCAGGTTAGCTTCGCTGCCGCCGAACACGCCCAGAGTAGAACTGGGATTCATATCAATGACACTGTTGAGTGAAACGTGCAACGCGTCGGCATCACAGTGTCCCTGGTGCGCCAGTTGTTGCACCAGGCGTGCCGACTGGCAAATGCCAGACAGCGCGAGGGTGATGTCATAATAATTCTTTGCCACAATCACTGCTTCCTTGTATCAAATAAAATACACTTCATCTTTTAAGCCGCTTCGAGGCGACTTGAATGGTGTTGTGTATTGAATAATCAGACCGTCAGCGGCAGTCGCTGCTCGATAATGCCGCCGCCCAGGCAGACTTCGCCGCTGTAAAAGACAGCGGACTGGCCCGGCGTAACGGCGGCAACCGGCTCGTCAAAAATGACCTCGATACGATCGTCATCCAGCGCGTTAATCGTGCACGGAATATCGGTCTGGCGGTAGCGGGTTTTTACCGTACAGCGCAGAGTGCCGGTGAACGGTTCGCGATCGACCCAATGTAGCTGCTGGGCGATGAGGCCTACCGACATCAGGCGTGGGTGCTCATGCCCCTGGGCGACAATTAACACATTGTTTTCAACGTCTTTATCCACCACATACCAGGGGTCTTCGCTACCGTCTTTGGTGCCGCCGATTCCCAGCCCTTTACGCTGACCGAGCGTATGATACATCAGACCCTGATGCTCGCCGATTTCATCGCCGTCAACGGTAATGATTTTCCCCGGCTGCGCAGGCAGATAGCGCCCTAAAAAGTCGCGGAATTTGCGCTCGCCGATAAAGCAGATACCGGTAGAATCTTTTTTCTTTGCGGTTACCAGCCCCAGATCTTCGGCGATTTTACGCACCTGCGGTTTTTCCAGCTCGCCAACCGGGAACAGACTTTGCGCAATCTGCTCATGGCCAAGTGTGTAGAGGAAGTAGCTCTGATCTTTGTTGCCGTCGAGCCCGCGCAACAACCGGCTTTTGCCGTTTACATCCGCGCGGCGAACGTAGTGACCGGTGGCGATATAGTCGGCGCCTAAATCTTCTGCGGCAAATTCAAGGAAGGCTTTAAATTTGATCTCTTTATTGCACAGAATATCCGGGTTCGGCGTACGGCCCGCTTTGTACTCTTCAAGGAACAGTTCAAAGACGTTATCCCAATATTCTGCGGCAAAATTAACGGTATGCAGTTCAATGCCAAGCTTGTCGCACACGGCCTGCGCGTCAGCCAGATCGGCTGCCGCGGTACAGTATTCCTCACCATCGTCCTCTTCCCAGTTCTTCATGAACAGGCCTTCTACCTGATAACCCTGTTGTTGCAACAGCCAGGCGGAAACGGAGGAGTCGACACCGCCGGACATGCCGACGATCACTTTTTTTTGGCTTTCTGACATTGGAATACTCGCGACATTGAACTTCAAGGCGGCGTATTCTACCACGCAGCCCTTTACTTGACACCCTCTGTAAACGGCCAGTTAAATTCGCCCACTATAGATAAGGGGTAACATTGTCCCGTTTGATAACTGCGAATGCTTTCAGCCACCAGCGGAGAACGTAAATTCGGCGCGTTCAGAATCTCGTCGGCGCTCACCCAACGGCAGCAATCGATGTCATTGTCATGGGGTTCGGTCGCGCAAATATGATCAAGCTTGATAGCGAATAAAAAGCGCAGGAACGGGGTCTTATCCGGCGCAATCCACTGATGCATACGGATAAAATACTGTGGTTGCGCCGTGATGCCAGTCTCTTCCCACAGTTCACGTGCGGCGGCCTGCGCCAGCGTTTCATCTGCCTCCAGGTGTCCGGCAGGTTGATTCCATAACGATTTACCGTTGATGGTCTCTTCCACCACCAGAAATTTATCTTCGGCATGAACGATGCAGGCAACGGTCACGTGCGGCTTGAACATAGGCATCCTTATTAAAGCGGTTTATCAATGTGGTCATAGATCGCGTCAAGCTGTTTCAGACGCTCGTTATAAGCTTTTGTCAGGCAGGTGACGTCGGCCTTGCACTGCTGACGCTGTTTAAGCCAGCTCTGCTGGGCGTCCTGCAGGGCGCCGCGACTGCCCATCGCGAACAACCCTTTCAGAAACTGATATTTGGTGTGCATTTCCACGTCTTTATCATTCAGCGTCAGGTGCGCGCAGATAGCCTTTTCATCCGCAGCCTGCGCTTTCTGGCAGTCGAAGCTGGCCGCATTAACGGATAACGGTGTTAATAAAGCAAAAGCAATGAGAAGCCGTTTCATCTGTCTTTCTCCTGTGCGATCTCGCGCCACTGTCCATTATCGAGGCCGTTGAGCGTGTAGTCGCCCATGCTGTAACGAATTAATCGTAGAGTGGGATGACCGACATGCGCTGTCATGCGTCTTACCTGGCGGTTGCGGCCTTCATATAAGGTGACTTTTAGCCAACTGGTGGGAATATTCTTCCGTTCGCGAATCGGCGGGGTGCGCGGCCACAGCCAGTCAGGCTCCGCGACAATCTCAATACCGGCGGGCAGGGTAGGGCCATCGTTGAGCGTGACGCCAGTACGAAGCGCCTGCAGCGCTGCATTATCCGGTATACCTTCTACCTGAACATAGTAAATCTTGCCGGTGCGTTTGCCCGGTTGCGTGAGGCGCGCCTGCAGCGCGCCGTCATTAGTCAGCACCAAAAGCCCTTCGCTGTCGCGGTCCAGGCGGCCTGCGGCATAAACGCCTTGCACAGGAATAAAATCTTTTAACGTGCGGCGACCTGCTTCATCCGTGAACTGCGGCAACACATCGTAAGGTTTATTGAACAAAACCACGCGTTTTGGCTGGTTTTCTTTCCGTGATTTAGATGCTTGTCGTGAGCTGAATCGCTTAACGTAGTGATTTCTAAAAGAAGTTTTTTGCATGGTGTTTTCAGAACTTATTAATTGCCGCATTATAGCGCAATAATGAGTGTCTTTCATGGCGGCAAACAATAGGGTAGTATTGACATGCTCATTACAAAACATTAACAAAAAATTGCTCTAACGCAGTCGTGCAGCAGGACGCCATTGCACATGCAGCGCGATGACAGACGAGCAAACCAGAAGCGCTCGAAGGAGAGGTGAATGGAAAGCAAAGTAGTTGTTCCGGTGGAAGGTAAGAAGATCACCCTGCAAAACGGCAAACTCAACGTTCCTGAGAATCCGATTATCCCGTTTATTGAAGGCGATGGTATCGGTGTTGATGTCACTCCAGCCATGCTTAAAGTGGTCGATGCCGCCGTCGAGAAAGCCTATAAAGGCGAGCGTAAAATTTCCTGGATGGAAATTTACACCGGAGAAAAATCCACACAGGTTTACGGCCAGGATGTCTGGCTTCCCGCTGAAACCCTTGATTTAATTCGTGATTACCGCGTAGCGATTAAAGGTCCGTTGACCACGCCGGTTGGCGGCGGTATTCGCTCTCTGAACGTTGCCCTGCGTCAGGAGCTTGACCTGTACGTTTGTCTGCGTCCCGTTCGCTACTATCAGGGCACGCCAAGTCCGGTGAAACATCCGGAGCTGACCGATATGGTCATCTTCCGTGAAAACTCTGAAGACATCTACGCCGGAATTGAATGGAAAGCTGACTCTGCAGACGCTGAGAAAGTGATCAAGTTCCTGCGCGAAGAGATGGGCGTGAAGAAAATTCGCTTCCCGGAGCACTGCGGTATCGGTATCAAACCGTGTTCTGAAGAAGGCACTAAACGTCTGGTTCGCGCGGCGATTGAATACGCTATTACCAACGATCGCGATTCCGTTACGCTGGTACATAAAGGCAATATCATGAAGTTCACCGAAGGCGCGTTTAAAGACTGGGGCTACCAGTTGGCGCGCGACGAGTTCGGCGGTGAGCTTATTGACGGCGGTCCGTGGCTGAAAATTAAGAACCCGAACACGGGTAAAGAGATCGTGGTTAAAGACGTTATCGCCGATGCGTTCCTGCAACAGATCCTGTTGCGTCCGGCGGAATACGACGTTATCGCCTGTATGAACCTGAACGGTGACTATATTTCCGATGCCCTGGCGGCTCAGGTTGGCGGTATCGGTATTGCACCGGGTGCGAATATCGGCGACGAATGCGCGTTGTTTGAAGCGACTCACGGGACTGCGCCGAAATATGCGGGCCAGGATAAAGTCAACCCAGGCTCCATTATTCTGTCTGCGGAGATGATGCTGCGTCACATGCAGTGGTTCGAAGCGGCGGATCTAATCGTTAAAGGTATGGAAGGCGCGATTGCCGCGAAGACCGTGACCTATGACTTTGAACGCCTGATGGAAGGCGCGAAACTGCTGAAATGTAGTGAGTTTGGCGACGCGATTATCGCAAATATGTAATAACGATAATTGTTAAAAACAAAAACGGGGACTTAACGTCCCCGTTTTTATTATTAGCATTCGAACGGTTATCAAAATTTTATCAAAAAAATTTATCAAAACTCCCTCAATTCTGACCGCAATAGTAATCCATCCTTTACGCCGATCGTCATGATAACCTGAGACCCCCTGAAAGCTGATAGTTACCGATTTTGATTGTGGTGGTTTTCTTTATGATGTGTGGTTTGGCTATTTTTTGAAAGTGCCTTACCAGATTTATTGTTATTATCAGGGGATTATTTCAATAAAAGGTGATGATTTATTGCCTGCAATAGTGGGTAGATTAAGCATTTTATGAAATTATTAGTGTCTTTATTTGCACTTCTATAAGGCTGTTAAGAGGTGTTGAAATATCAGCCTGGTAAAGAATACGTCAGCGAAAGTGAATGCTATATTAGTCATAAAAATTCAGGAGACATATGCTCAAACTTATCTTCTACAGTGGAAGTGTGAAGGTTCCGGAATATCTGGAAACAGATAAGGAAAAAAATGTCGGACGTACTCCTCTGTCTTCAGACATTCAGCAAATTAAAAATTTTGTTGAAGATGTTCCGCCATTTCCAGAAAGCAGAGCGGCGAGAGGTTCTGTAAGCGCAGCGTACAGGCTTTCTTTTGACGAAGTGTTTTGCGGTCTCAGCAATGAAGAGCGTAAAAAGGTGTATGGTCGCCTTTTTGGAAAACAAGTACTTGCGCATATTCATTCCAGGTGTCAGCGCGATGCTGACATAATAAGAGAAAAAGCGCTCAGGCGGATAAGTCGTGAGTGTGGTGCCGAAATAGATTGCGCTCTCTTACTAAATAAGATGGTGGATATTTTACAAAATGCCCGGCTGACAATAAATTTTAATGCAGCAAAAATTGACTTTGTCTCTCTCTTAAAAAATAAAGAATATCTGAACTCTTATGCATTAGGTTGCAGACCAGGAGATTTACCTGCTTATAATGTCGGGCGTGATTCAGTTGAAACTAAAGCATTTGAACTGGAGAAGCTTGCAGATTCACCTTATGCCCCATATGGTCAGACAGGCGGTTTTTCCGTAGCATATACTCCCAACAGTAAAACTTTTAGCCCTACAAGCAGACCAATTTATGCTGCACTGGACTTTCTGAACGGTGAAAATGGAGGTGCCAGCGCCTATGGGAAATCATTTTTTGAATTAAATGATAATGTAAAAACAAATTGTACATTCTCACCTTTTGATATCTACGGCCACAGATTTGGCCTGGATACGAGTAAATTATCTACATTTTGCCATATGGAGAACCTGATTGCATCCTGTCAAAATGATTTTTTTGGTTATAATTGCTTTAAGAGTTTGGTTAAAATGGCTAAGGGCGAAAAATTTTTAGCTCATTCTAATTATGGTACAGGCTATGAAGGGAATTATATAGAGGCTCATATTCATGGTGATGTATGTTTATTCAGAGATATAAAGCACGTTTATTTGTCTTTGCAAGAAAACTCTTACTCGGAAAGTCAACTATATGATTATGCAAAACAAATAAACCAGGCGCTTAATAGAGACTGCATAATATTATATTGACAAGCTTATTATCAGGCTCTTTAAAAGAGCTTTAAATGATCATGAGCACATACTTCTTAAGGTAGGCAGTAACTGCTATCTGTTTATATTTATTAGCTTAGGATCAATCTGGCAGATACCTGGTGGCGCTCCAGTATGGCCTGGCAAAATGGAGGAATATGGACCAGCAGAAGCGCCTGCTGGCTATCGATATTCCTGCTCATCAGGTTTTTACGCCATCTACGCACATTTATTCTGCTATAAGTTGAAATACTGCAAAAAATATTAAGGCTTATTATTTTTTCTTTAAGTAAATTTTCGTTCAACAAACTTGGATGCGGGAATGTTTGAAATATTATTGCCTTATACTAGATCTCAGCGACCTACAACTCACAACTTTATTAGATCATCTTTCTGAACATATTACTTTTCTGGCGGTTATCAACAATAGGCTGACTAAATTGCCTGACACTTTACCAGGAGGGTACAGATAGATTACGCGGGTAGGATCACTACACTGGAAAAAGATTGCCAGTTAATAAGATGTCGTCCATGATTCAGTTGGATGATAATGATTTATTCCCCACTCTTTGATCCTATAATAGTGATCTGATAGTTATCCAGAATGTTCTTGCAGAGGGCGGGCTTGTTAAATTACCGTCAATTTATTAATGAGTTATGTCGTGCTTTGCTGAAAATAAAAACCAGTAGACAGACGACGGCGATCAATATGAGCCGGAAGTACCTGTGTTATTACCGTGGCAGAAATTCTGTAACTGATAAAATAGGTGTGGCTTATTATCAGTGATGAAATTTTTTATATGTGTATTATTACTATTTACAAGTAATTTGAGTGTTTGTTGTGGTTGGTAACATTGTGTTGAAGTAAATCATGATAGACTGAATTTTGATGTGATGAGATATAATAAATTTGTTTTTTGTTAATTATTTTAAATGTACAGGAGAGTAGTATGTATATAAATAAGTTTGTGCCTGTTTATACATTATTAATTATCATTTATTCTTTTAATGCCAGCGCTGAGTGGACAGGAGATAATACGAACGCCTATTACTCAGACGAAGTTATTAGTGAATTACATGTTGGTCAGATAGATACTAGTCCTTATTTTTGCATAAAAACGGTTAAAGCTAACGGTAGTGGTACACCAGTTGTTGCATGTGCGGTATCAAAGCAGAGCATATGGGCGCCCTCCTTTAAAGAACTTCTTGACCAGGCAAGATATTTTTACAGTACAGGGCAATCCGTAAGGATTCATGTTCAAAAAAATATCTGGACCTATCCGCTTTTTGTTAATACCTTTTCAGCAAATGCTCTTGTGGGACTATCATCGTGCAGTGCGACACAATGCTTTGGACCCAAGTAAGAGGGGAGAAGAAATAATGAAAAAGTTAATATTCTTAACCTTATCTATAGTTAGCTTTAATAACTATGCAGTAGATTTTGTGTATCGTGTGGACTCAACCCCGCCGGACGTTATTTTTCGCGATGGGTTTTCACTACTTGGGTATAACCGTAACTTTCAGCAATTTATCAGTGGAAGGTCATGTAGTGGTGGAAGTAGTGACAGTCGCTATATTGCAACAACCTCAAGTGTTAATCAAACATATGCTATAGCCAGAGCGTACTATTCTCGCTCAACATTCAAAGGTAATTTATACAGATATCAGATTCGTGCAGATAATAATTTCTACAGCTTGCTCCCATCCATCACCTATCTGGAAACGCAAGGTGGTCACTTTAATGCTTATGAAAAAACGATGATGCGATTGCAAAGAGAGTATGTTTCCACATTATCTATTTTACCCGAGAATATTCAAAAGGCCGTGGCGCTTGTTTATGATAGCGCAACAGGTCTGGTAAAGGATGGTGTAAGCACAATGAATGCCAGTTATTTAGGTTTAAGCACTACGTCTAATCCTGGCGTGATACCTTTTCTTCCGGAACCGCAGACGTATACCCAACAACGAATTGATGCATTCGGCCCATTAATAAGTTCATGCTTTTCAATAGGTAGCGTATGTCAGTCACATCGAGGGCAAAGAGCTGACGTATACAACATGTCTTTTTATGATGCAAGACCTGTAATAGAACTTATACTTTCTAAATAAATGAAACTTACCTATGTTGCCTATTAAATTAAACAGACCGTTTATTAGTGGCCTGGTTAATATTGTTTATTAAGTTGGCTATCCACTTAAATATAAATGTTTATATACTTCAATAAGTTTTTATCAGATTCATTGCATTATCAATCATGGCATTCAGATACGTATTTTATTAATATTAGAAGGAGTCATTATGACTAAAGATGAAATCTTTGCAGCTATCCTTAGTAGAGAAGGCGGTTATGTTGATCACCCTGACGACAGGGGGGGACCAACGCATTGGGGTATAACCCTGACGACGGCTCGGGCTAATGGCTATATGGGGGATATGCGGAATCTTACCCGTAATCAAGCATTAAAAATCCTTGAGGCAGATTATTGGTATGGTCCACGACTTGATCAGGTTGCCATTATCTCTCATTCTATCGCAGCTGAGCTTTGTGATACTGGTGTGAACATGGGACCCTCAATCCCGATTAAGTACTTCCAGCGTTGGCTTAATGTTTTTAATGATCAGCAAAAAATTTATCCGGATTTGATAGCAGATGGTCAGATTGGGCCACGGACGCTTTCGGCACTAACATTTTTTCTCTCTCACCGGAGAGATGAGGGCGAAATGATACTTATCCGGGCATTGAATTGTAGTCAGGGACAACGCTATCTGGAGTTAGCAGAAAAGCGCCAGGCGAATGAGTCATTTGTTTATGGATGGATAAAGGAACGGGTAAGGTTGTAATTCCCTTACTTACCACTATGGCGGTTTGTGATGATAGCATATAATGATATATTCACACGGAGAACTGGTGAAAGCCACTAAGTCTCATTATTACTATATTAAGGCGTCAGGTTTTTCTATAGTTCTTTGTGTGTTAAAAACGAGAAATTAATTATGTTGTATGGTATGAGAATGATAGTATTTCCAGCCAAATATTCTTACGGCTAAATACATTATTATCCTTTTCCATTTTGGCACGCCCAGAACTTTCATCCCATCCAGGAATATGAGATCGGACTCTTTTCTGTTACGTAATGGATAATGATACAGGTAGTCATGAATGATTGCCGCTTTGGCATATTCACCATCCGGTGGCAATAATGACCAGAAAATACGCGGAACAGTGGCAAGGTCGGTAACGAATCCTACCGGTACTTCAATGACATCATTTTTATCTTCACTGAGATAAAACCTGAATGGCTCATAAACACGCCATTTATAATGACCTAACATTTCCATAATTGCTGGACTGGTAAAACAACTCATAATTTTACCTTATAATAAATATATATTCTGCAAAGTACATGTCGTCAACGCTATTTACTCATTAACAGCTTCGTGCCAAAAAGGCTACGGGATAATGATCAGAAGCGAGTTGTGGATTACGTAATGCTTCAACCCTTTGTGAATAAGGTGCTCGATCGACAATGACCCCATAATCTAAAATACCACCGCCAGTTTGCGTGGGTTCTGTAGGTGCGAGTACGGCTACAACTCGTTCCAGATGCTCAGTCATCAGGTCATTTTCAAGTCTGTCTGGGCTGCGATTAAAATCCCCGGCAAGAAACCAGGATAAATGCCGCATCTGAGGTTGTCTAAAAAAATTAATGGTAACCCTGACAATAGCTGCAGCATCCGGACCTCCACTAGCCAGTGCGTGCGCTGTCAGAAAAACATCATTACCCAGTCCGATGCCAATGACGGGGCGAGATGCGACAGTTGTCGGACGCAAGACATAAACATTATCCGCTCTTTGTCTGGAAACTATTGCCAGATTAACACGGCGTGCTCCAACATCAATAGCCGAGTGGTAGATATATCTTATATCCTGACGGCTGGTGGTTCCGAGATTCCAGGTGTATTCATCAATGGGAATACCCACTCCAAAAGGCTGAATATGTCGTCCGGTAGGAACCGCTGAGGTGGGAACAGCACCGGCCTCCTGTACCATAAGAATATCCACACCGGCAGTACCACTTAAAAGCTGTCTGACATTGACATTCCATTTACTTTCTGTAGATGCTGAAGAGCCCTGAAGATTCCAAGTCATAACTTTGTAGTCACTGATATTAGCGCAGGCAAAAGAAATATAGCTGCAGATGATCATGGTCAGAAGGAAAAAAACAGGTTTTTTCATGATATCTACTCTCCCGATTATTACTTCTTTATCTGAATGATGTATGTGTTCATAACCCAGTGTTTCATGACGTTGATTTTATTCTGGCAATGCCTGACTTGTTTCTGGTTCTATGTCTTGTGCAGATAGTAAGATACATAGTCTAACGTCAATAAAACTAAAATAGATGTCTATTACAGAGGTAAAATGATAGTTTATTCAGTACAATCAATTAATTATTGTTAATACCAAAGAGACAACTATAGATAAACAACTAACTGAATTTAAAACTACATTCACTTATCTCATTGTAACTGTATTGGGTTGATTTATATGCGGAAATAGAGATTCGATATCATTAGTACTTTATAAGTAAACATAAATTTTTCATTACCAGGATTATTATATCCCTGTGTGGAAGGTAACATTTCATCTATTCTCATTCTTGTAGTGACACAGTAAATTTGGTCACCTGATTAAAGGTGATATTCTCACCTCAACACAAAACAGGTGACTTAATGAACAAGAAAACCGGACAAATTAATGGATACATCTTGAACGACTACAATAGCGTCAGACCTCACCATTATAACGGTGCACTGATGCCGGAAGAACCTGAGAACAGGTACCGTTTTTACTGTAAAACCGTGACCAATAGTGTCGATGCGCAGCAAAACGTATAATTCGTTGATAGGGCGTACAGGCGTGGCACTGGGCAAAATGTTCAGTGGCAAGGACTGGCGCTGGAGCAGTCGGCATCTGGCAAATAGCATGTTGACCATGCGATAAACGCCAACTTCCGCTACATGTTCTGAGTGGTGGCGTTTGCGTTATATCGTCACAGACAGCGCCTCAGGGCGCTGTTTTCGATCGGACATGTCGCTTTCGCAGGAGGGGACGTTATTCGGCGACCAGCCACATATCAGCCTCTTCAAACATCTCTTCCAGCATACGGTGCAGTCGTTCTTTCTCGGTTTTTGTACAGTCACTGTTTAATGCGTTCGCCTGCATTGGCTTAACTTTCACTTGCGCATCGGGAAAAAGTTGATGTACGCGTTTTGTGAGTTCATTGAGGATGATTTCGCGTGCGCCTGGCAAACCTTCAACATTTCGCTTGTCATAAACGAGTTCGACGAACATCGCCATTTCCTTTTTACTGGTTGGATGACCAGTATTTAAGCTGGGTATATAACTGGTGTCAAGGTTTAGCCGCCGTTTTGTCATCCTGACGTTGCGGACGTGACCGCACGTGGAAGTAAAGGTCGCTAACCTATTGTTGTGTCATGAGGTTAGCGGCCCTCTCTTCACAGCGATGTCCTGCTACCTGATGGTAAATTCCAGGGCGCGACTAAAATCGCAATCGGCCAACACAACAGGGTCGCCTTTTCTGACAATAATGCTATTTGTGCCCAGGCATTTTCGGCTCTGTTTCCCCTTAATTTTGTTATCATCAGTGAGCCAGCGCTGGTTATCATTACCCGTGCATGAATAAAGAATGATTGGTGTGCCTTCTTTTGTACCTTGTCCTGCGGCATCCAGACATTTCTCACCCTGCGTGATTCTGTCTCGGTGAAATGAGAAAAGCTGAGATTGCACATGCTTACACTCCCGCAGCGTCAAACGATTCTGTTGATCTGAACCTGTATCAAGGCACAGACCATCAGTTGTCCGAATTTGTTCCGCGTCATTTATGTAATAACCACCGGAATTAATTTGGTTTTGTGTAATGACCGGGAACGACAAATTAATACTATAAGGTGCGGGTAAGCCGTTCGTCGTACATCCACATAAAATAGAGGAGAGGCAGAGAACCAGTGTGGTTTTTCCTGAAAGCAAAGTCATTCAATTATTACCCTAAAAATAAATAGCGTTACAACTATATTGGCGATTTATACCCACTGAATATGACGTAGCATTGAGCGACAATAGAGATAATTCCGATAGAATCACATAAATACTTCGGTTAAATGCGCGCAGCCAGCCACTCCTGTAACGATGGGTATATAGCGTTAAATACTTTTGCAATATTAGATGCTATCACAGTGAAAAACGGCTGTACATTTCTTCACGTTAAACAAAGTGAGAAGGGGGGGGACACCCGATATATGATAAAAGAGGTCACAGGAGTCATTAGCAAAATAAATCCTTTAGATTTTCGCCACTGAAAACATTCTGCAGCCTTTCAGGCAAAGCCTCATAGCAGACTGCGGAGGTATACGGGCTCGCTAAATTTTTCTGAAAAAATGCCGAGTGACGAATTATGAAAGATAAACGTTGGCGGCGGTAGGTCCGCGGAGGCCATTAATACGACAAAACTCAACGCGTATACCGGGGATAAGCGCTTCTGTTTCGTGTTGGCGACATGCTGAAATGTGGACCTGAACATCTTTGCGTCCATCGGAGGGGGTGATGAGACCTTTACCGCTCTTACAATCAAAGGTTTTGACAATTCCTGTCATTTTACGAGACAAACAAATTCCTTAATGGGGATAACGAGGCGCACTATACACATCAGGAAAAATAATGCCAGCTATATTTGATGGCAATCAAGATTTCCGGATGGCTAAAAGTAGTCGTTCGGCACCATTGTAGATAAAGAACATTATGTTCTGGAGAAAGTATTCCCTTTCCTGGCGTCATTGACTGGTGCGGACATCATGGGTTTTGCCGTCGGGCAGGATGGTGAACTAATCTGCCTGGCTTGCTTTTTATCGGTATTTGTAGGTAGTTGCGGGGTTTTACTACCAAAATCGTAGATAAAAATTTCCCATGATGCCTGTTGTAAACCAGAACAATGGTCTGAACTGGCCAAAACATGAAATGAAAAAATAAGTAATGACCAAAGCATAAAAGCATGATGTTTCATAGCACCTCCTGTTATATGTAATGACTTGTGAAGTTCATCTAATGAATTATGGAACGTCACTGGCATTTTTTATTCAACGAAGAGTTAACCACTCTTAATAATAATGGGTTTTATAGCGAAATAGACTTTTTTATCGCGCGTTCAATATTTGCGTTCGTTATTATTTTTCTGGAATGTAAATTCTCTCTCAACACAGGTGATATTTATGTTGGAATTGTGGTGTTGATTCTATTCTTATAACAAGAAATGTTGTAACTGATAGACATATTAAAAGATTAAATCGGAGCGGGAATAAATCGTGCTAAGCATCATCGTGAATATGATTACAGCGCCTGCGATGGCATATACGGTATTGCGGCTGGAGCGTCACGTGAGGACTGTGAAGCACAATGCGATATGTTCTGGTTATATGGCGAGTGTGCTTAATGACATGTTTTAGCCGTTCGGCGTCAGGTTTCTTAATGTGGTTGTGAGGTTTTTGCTTTAAATATCAAATAGTTGTATGGCGAGTTTGTTGTTCTATAGTGGCTTAATACTTTATGGTTTCTGTTAAATATATATGCGTGAGAAAAATTAGCATTCAAATCTATAAAAGTTAGATGACATTGTAGAACCGGTTACCTTAATGAGCGATAGAGCGCTTTGGTAGTAAAAATATCTTTCAGGAAGTAAACGCATCAGGAGCGATAGCGGTGAATTATTCGTGGTTTTGTCGATTCGGCATAGTGGCGATAACTGAATGCCGGATCGGTACTGCAGGTGTTTAAACACACCGTAAATAATAAGTAGTATTAAGGAGTTGTTATGAAAAATATTATTTTATCCACTTTAGTTATTACTACAAGCGTTTTGGTTGTAAATGTTGCACAGGCCGATACTAACGCCTTTTCCGTGGGGTATGCACAAAGTAAAGTTCAGGATTTCAAAAATATCCGAGGGGTAAATGTGAAATACCGTTATGAGGATGACTCTCCGGTGAGTTTTATTTCCTCGCTAAGTTACTTATATGGAGACAGCCAGGCTTCCGGGTCTATTGAGCCTGAAGGTATTCATTACCATGACAAGTTTGAGGTGAAGTACGGCTCTTTTATGGTTGGGCCAGCCTATCGATTGTCTGACAATTTTTCGTTATACGCGCTGGCAGGTGTCGGCACGGTAAAGGCGACATTTAAAGAACATTCCACTCAGGATGGCGATTCTTTTTCTAACAAAATTTCCTCAAGGAAAACGGGATTTGCCTGGGGCGCGGGTGTACAGATGAATCCGCTGGAGAATATTGTCGTCGATGTTGGGTATGAAGGAAGCAACATCTCCTCTACAAAAATAAACGGCTTCAACGTCGGGGTTGGATACCGTTTCTGAAAAGCATAAGCTATGCGGAAGGTTCGCCTTCCGCACCGCCAGTCAATAAAACAGGGCTTCTTTACCAGTGACACGTACCTGCCTGTTTTTTCTCTCTTCGCCATACTCTCTTCGTCATAGTGACGCTGTACATAACATCTCACCAGCATAAGCACAGATAAAGGATTGTGGTAAGCAATCAAGGTTGCTCAGGTAGGTGATAAGCAGGAAGGAAAATCTGGTGTAAATAACGCCAGATCTCACAAGATTCACTCTGGAAAATTTTCCTGGAATTAATCACAATGTCATCAAGATTTTGTGACCGCCTTCGCATATTGTACCTGCCGCTGAACGACTACTGAAAAGTAGCAAGGTATGTATTTTATCCAGGAGAGCACCTTTTTTGCGCCTGGCAGAAGTCCCCAGCCGCCACTAGCTCAGCTGGATAGAGCATCAACCTCCTAAGTTGATGGTGCGAGGTTCGAGGCCTCGGTGGCGGTCCAATGTGGTTATCGTATAATGTTATTACCTCAGTGTCAGGCTGATGATGTGGGTTCGACTCCCACTAACCACTTCAGTTTTGAATAAGTATTGTCTCGCAACCCTGTTACAGAATAATTTCATTTATTACGTGACAAGATAGTCATTTATAAAAAATGCACAAAAATGTTATTGTCTTTTATTACTTGTGAGTTGTAGATTTTTCTTATGCGGTGAATCCCCCTTTGCGGCGGGGCGTCCAGTCAAATAGTTAATGTTCCTCGCGAACCATATTGACTGTGGTATGGTTCACCGGGAGGCACCCGGCACCGCAATTTTTTATAAAATGAAATTCACACCCTATGGTTCAGAGCGGTGTCTTTTTACATCAGGTGGGCAAGCATAATGCAGGTTAACGTGAAAGATACGAGCAATAGCAGAAACCAGTGATTTCGTTTATGGCCTGGGGATTTAACCGCGCCAGAGCGTATGCAAGACCCTGGCGCGGTTGGCCGGTGATCGTTCAATAGTGCGAATATGAATGGTTACCAGCCGCTGCGAATTCTACCTGGGTCACTTAATAAAGCAAAACATTTAAACGCTCAACAACGACAATTCAGACAGTTCGAACTTTTCTTTAAAAATAGGATTAACCATGTTCAAAGGTGGTTACTAATTAGCCATTATACTATGGTAGTGATTCACATATTCTTTAACGTTACGTTACAGGAAGGTTGAAGTGGAAATGCCTGATGAGCCTTCAGGCATTTCTTAAGGTTAGTTAGCTAAGGAACAGTTACTGAGAACAGGTTTATCATCACCTTCCACCAGTTCAGCCGTTTTGCCTTTGGTATAAAGTTTATAAGTATAATTTTTGTCTATGGCTTCGTAATTTGCTCCGGAGGCCATTTTCATTAACCGCATCGGGATCATCTCGTTTACCTGACTGATAATCGCATAGGCGTTTCCAGCCTCGGTGTTGACGTAAATCACCTCCATAACCTGGTTATCATTACAGGTGTATATAGATTTAGAAATCTCCTGCGAAGCTGCTATAGATGTGGAACTGGCGCTAAGCGCAGCGAGAAAGAGGGTAAATGGGATCAATTTACGTTTCATCATTAGTATCCTTTGTGCATAAAATTGTCGTTAATTCCCTGAAGAACGGGAGATAAAGCGGCATCAATACGATGAATGCTGTAGTATTCCTGTTTACTGACGAAAAGTGCGCCAGAAAAGCGTATTATAATTTATCCATCACTGACATATGTGATGAGTAGACAAATCTTAAAATCATAAACTATAGGCTGCAAATCATTATGGTGCGATAGAAAATGATTGTCACCACTGCTCAATACTATGGCATAAAAACCGAAGAAAACGGTACTGTTCACTGTCTCGTTTCATACGGTATCTGTCAGTGAAACTATTTCTTCAAATGATGGTCTTTTTATTATCGATCAGATAATGGCATCAACAGGGGTTATTCAGGAGTATATGTGAAAAAGTGGCTTATAGGAGGGATATTGATCGCAAGTTTTCTGACCGGTTGTCTGATGTGGCACAACATTGATAAATGGTTTAATAAAGATATCGAATTTTTCTACGTCGGAGACGATAGCTAAAATTCCAGTCAGTTGGCAACGGGGGTCATATCTTCAGGTATGGCGCCCGGAGTAGCCGGGCGCAAATTGTAGGTGTATAAATGTCATTTCATTAAAATTTTAGCGACAACATGGACAGTCACTACCGCGTGCTAGCGACCCTCTGAAGTCACAAGATGAATAAGCCAGTTTTTTGTTTCAGCGGTGACTGAAACATATTTTGCTCCTGGTGGGCTTACCGCCAGTTGCTGAAAAAGACAACGATGATGTAACTGTTGCAGAGACTGACGAATACGACGACCGTGAATTTTATTTTTGGCGACCATATTTCCTCCCAAAAGGCCGCCCGAAGGCGGCGCTGGGTTTGATAATGGAGAAGGGCGTTGGTCACTGCCATAACCAACCTGTATACACTAATGCAATTGATAATCATTATCAATTGTGATGGTGAAGAAAAATTGTAAAGATGAAGGGACAGCGGAAATGGCAATGAACGGGATGAGACTTTTCGTTAACTACTTAAATTCGTGACTAAAAAAAGGCTTTTATAGACTTGAAAATGTTTTTTCCGTCCCTATGTAGTCAGTGGACAAGCAATGCTTGCCTTGATGTTGAACTTTTGAATAGTGATTCAGGAGGTTAATGATGGCACTCAGAACCTTGTCAGCACTTCCCGTGTTTGCTGATTCTCTTTTCTCTGACCGTTTCAACCGTATTGATAGACTTTTCAGTCAATTAACAGGAGATACGCCAGTCGCTGCGACGCCAGCTTACGATCTGCAAAAGCGCGATGCGAATAACTATCTGCTTACCGTGAGCGTTCCTGGCTGGAAAGAGGAAGAGCTTGAAATTGAAACGGTTGGCGGCAACCTGAATATTACGGGTAAACACACTGAAGAGACGGTAGAGGATCAGACGCACTGGATTTATCGTGGTATTCGTAAGGCGGATTTCCAGTTGAGTTTTTCTTTGCCTGAACATGCTAAGGTGAATAATGCGAAACTGGAACAGGGCCTCTTGTTGGTCGAGATTTACCAGGAGATCCCTGAAAGCGAGAAACCGAAAAAAATTGCCATAGAAAGCAAACCAAAGGCGATTGAACACAAATCATAATCGCGTTAATAGAGGCCCGTTTAGACGGGCCTTCATTGCCTGTAGCGAAAAGTATCCCGTCATGCTTGTAGGCACAGATCGCTAAATATTATAGCCCTGACCTCTATATTATCCCGTGCCACTGACCTCGTCGCCATTGGACGGCGGTAAGTTGGAATTATCCGCGAGGTCAGTCCAATTTTTGTCCACTCTCGACATTCTGCCTGTTATGGGCGCGATATCTGAACATAAATTCGTATAGCAGTTCATCGTTTTCACCGCGTTGATGCTATTTCTGCTAACACTACTTTCATACATAAAAAAGCTGATGCTTTTTACCTTATTTAATAGAGGCAGGTATGAAATTAGCGCTCGTCAATCGGCAGGTCATTTTACCGGAAAGCAGAACCGAGTCCTTCCAGTGCCATGCCTCTACGCTTGTTCGCTTACCGTGCGGTACGCTCGTGGCCGCATGGTTCGCGGGGTTGCGCGAAGGAAGCGAAGATACAGCCATCTGGCTATCTCGCTATGAACATAATATCTGGACAACACCGCAGCGAGTGGCGGCACGCGAGGGGGAAGCGCACTGGAATCCGGTGTTATTTTACCCGTCGGATAAATTGTGGTTATTTTATAAAGTAGGCAGCGACGTACACGTGTGGAAAACCTGGTTTATCACCTCCAGCGATCGAGGATTTACCTGGAGTACGCCAGCTCCGTTGGTTAACGATGATATTTTGCCGCGCGGTCCCGTAAAAAATAAACTCCTGCTGGCATCAAATGGCGCCTGGATTGCGCCAGGGTCGATTGAAAGTCCTGAACGGTGGAGGGCATTTGTGGATCGATCCTCTGACGAAGGAAAACACTGGAATATCTCTTTTGTTCCGCTGGAGCCTGATAACGCTATTTCCGGGACAAACGTAGCGTTGTGGGATGGTGTAAAAAAGGGGATGTTGTGGGAATGTTGTCTGGAAAACCTCCTGCGCTGGGATGGCGTTATTCAGCCTACGCTGTGGGAGTCTTCTCCGGGGCATATCCATATGTTGTTACGAAGCACACGCGGGGCAATTTTTCGCAGTGATTCAATCGACTATGGCGCTACCTGGTCTGTTGCCCGCGCGACATCTTTACCGAATAATAATAGTGGTATCGATCTGGTTAGTATGCAGGACGGTACGCTGATTCTTGCGTTAAATCCGGTCAACGGCAACTGGGGAAAGCGCTATCCGCTTTCACTGATTGCTTCCCAGGATAATGGCGAATCATGGCTACCGCTACTGGACCTGGAAAGTGACCACGGTGAGTATTCTTATCCCGCTATTATTAGCGAGGGGAGCGTCGTACATATCACTTACACGTGGAACCGGAAAAATATCGTATATTGTCGATTACAAACGGTATAAGGCGCTATCAGTCGAAACCGATAGCGCTGGAATAATAATGCCTTGCCCGGCGTGCTCTCTCACGCCGGGATGGCCGAAATAGTCATGATTTACCGGGTAACATCCTTGAAAATGTATCGTCTTTTTGTATGTAATGGTGAAACAACGCCGCTGCTGCATGCATGGCAATCAGGAAATAGCCGATATTGGCCAGCATTTCATGAATACGCTTTATATCCGATTTTAGGGTGCTATCTGGCGTCAAAAATACCGGTACAGTAAAACCAAAAAAGCTCCAGCTTTTCCCGCCTGACGCCATCATCGCGACGCCCAGCAGCGGTAAGGCGAGAAAAGTGAGATAAAGCGCGATATGCATTAATTTAGCGGCTACGTGCTGCCAGTGAGGAGGGGGAGGCGTAATGACCGGATCCGGGTATTTGTGTTTAAGATATAACCGTAAAAACATCAGCGCCCAGACCAGAACGCCCATGTCATAGTGCATGTCTTTCATAAACAGGTAAACGCTGGAGCCTTTTGGCGCCCACCCCCGTAACTCAATAGCCGCATATGCGATGCCTGTCAGGAGCAGTGTTAACCAGTGAAGCGTTATTTGCAGTCTTGAGAAATGTGCCATTATTATTATCCTTTATTAACAACTGCTTGTAGGGTATGCGTAAAATCTTAACAGAACCTTAAAGCGGGGGCTGAGTCGCAAGGAACAGACAGAGATAGCGGCACGTAAAATGGGATAAAAAGCCGGCGGCATCGCCGGCTTACTGTTGTTATTGTCCTCTTACGACAACACAGGTTTTACCATAAAACGGATATGAGCCTGTAGTTTCATAATCAACACTCGACACTAAAGAAATATCGCCCGCTTTTTTCGCTGAATCAATAGATGCGTCGCCGGTATTTACAATACCCAATACCGTTTGCGCACACGCTTTACCGGTTTTGGTTGCCGAGAGACTCGTGGCAGTAATTGGCCCTTTAACATCCGTATATAAGCCAATCCCTGTCGGTGATGGTCCTGTAGCACACCCCGTTAAAAGAGAACCAATAAAGATAATTGAAAAAATGTGTTTTTTATTTGTCATGGGATTAGTCCATTATAAATTAATAGAAAACTTACCGTCCGAAAATGTCCGGACAGTCATTTAAAAAGTGGTGTATATTAAATATGCGATATTACTCTTTGCACCCTCCTGTTGATGTCGTACCTGATGGACAAATATCCGTTGAAGCCGGATATATTCCCCATGCCGTGTTTTTATAACTTGCGCATCCTGTCAGCAATGAGAACAGTACGGCTAAAAAAATCATCACGAGCCCTGGCGGCGTTAACATTTTTCGGTTGGACTCCATAGCATGTCATTTTATCGGGTTGCCATATGACTGGCGTTCTGCTGGTAAGTTTCATTAACGTCCGGTTCGTTTAATATTGGTTTAGGTTTAAAGCCAGGAGGCGTTAATTACGATACCTTCTTACGTTTCAGCACTGACTAATAACGTTGAGAAAATGAACAGCGTCGGATGGGAAGACGTAATACAGAATAGAAAGGAAATAAGAGAATAAGATGGCGTTAATTAACCCGGTATTCCTGGCGTCATTTCCCTTGCGTTTTATCCCCGTCAAAAGCGGCCTTTAGCCCACGTTGGCGCTCCCGACGTTTGTGCGTATGATGTTTTTAAAAGATCGTCATACTTTCTGTTCTGCGTCAATTTTTTCATTACAAATGCTCGCCATAATGCCGTCCTCAGGAGGTCTCCCGACGTTTATGCTGCGCCGGGAGAAACAAAAACAACGCATAATCTGGGACAAATTGATGATTAAAGGCAAACTGGCGCTCGTGACGTGCGCGCTGACTCTGGTATTCACTTCGTCGCTTTTCGCCGCGTCGGACACGGCAGACGGTCGTACCCTGAAGCTGGCCATTGGCCCTGAGCCAACGGAAGGCTTTGATCCTATGCTGGGCTGGAGCCACGGCAGCTACTTATTGCTTCATGCGCCGTTGCTTAAGCAAAACGCCGACATGAGTTGGGGTAATTTACTGACGGAAAAAGTGGATACCAGCCCCGACGGTAAAATCTGGACGCTAACCTTAAAGCCCGGGCTGAAATTCTCCGATGGCTCGCCATTAACTGCCGAAGATGTCGTTTTTACATACAATAAAGCGGCGAAGAGCGGCGGTAAAATTGACATGGGCAATTTTAGCCATGCGCGAGCGCTGGATGCGCGCCGAATTGAGATGACGCTGAGCCATCCGCAGAGCACCTTTGTGAATGTACTCGGGTCGTTAGGGATTGTTCCGGCCAGCCGTTATGATGAAAAAACGTTCGCCCGCGAACCGATAGGCGCCGGTCCATACCGACTGGTCAGCTTTCAGCCGGGTCAGCAACTGATCGTTGAAGCTAATCCCTGGTATGCGGGTAAAAAGAATGACTTTAACCGGCTGGTTTTTGTCTTTCTGGATGAAGATAATGCTTATGCCGCCGCGCGCAGCGGACAGTTAGGTCTGGTGCGCATTGCCCCTTCTATGGCGGTGACCCCGCAGCAGGATAATCTTAAACTCTGGGTACGCGATAGCGTTGAAAACCGGGGCATTGTCTTCCCGATGGTGCCTGCCGGTAAAAAGGATGCTAACGGTTATCCTGTCGGCAACGATGTGACTGCTGATGTCGCTATCAGACGCGCAATTAACTATGCCATTAATCGTAAACAACTGGCGGAACAGGTGATGGAAGGCCATGCGATACCCGCCTATAGCGCGGTGCAGGGATTGCCGTGGCAAAATCCTTCAGTGGTATTCAGCGATGGCGATATTGCAAAAGCGCGCGCCATCCTGGAAGAGGCTGGCTGGAAGATAAACAGTGCGGGCGTGCGTGAAAAAGCAGGTAAAGAAGCGCGTCTGACCTTATGGTATGCCAGTGGCGACAGCACCCGGCGGGATCTGGCCGAGGCGGTGCGCGCCATGTTGCAGCCTTTAGGCATTGTCGTCTCGTTGCAATCGGGAAGCTGGGAAACCGTAGAGCGCCATATGCACGCTAACCCTACGCTGTTTGGCTGGGGAAGTCTGGACCCGATGGAACTCTTCCATCACTACAGCGGGAAAGCCGCTGGTGTGGAATATTATAACCCGGGCTATTACAGCAACCCTGCGGTAGAAGCACATCTGAAACAGGCTATAGATGCGCCTGACTGGCAAAAGGCGATCCCTTTCTGGCAGCAGGTTGAGTGGGATGGGAAGCAGGGCGCGGGCGTCCAGGGCGATGCGGCATGGGCATGGCTGCTTAATATTCAGCATACCTATCTGGCCAACCCCTGTATTGATCTGGGAAAAGGCGCGCCAGAAATCCACGGTAGCTGGTCGGTGTTAAACAATCTTGATGACTGGACCTGGACCTGTCGGTGATGAAATTGTTCTTCAGTCATTTTTTGCGGCTGATTATTCTGTTGGTGCTGGTGGCTGCCGGCACCTTCATTTTGCTTAGCTTTTCGCCCGTTGATCCTATCCGTGCTTATATTGGCAACGATCTGCTCCATGTTCCGCCAGAACAATATGCGCGGATTGCGGCGCGCTGGGGGCTTGACCAGCCGCTGTGGGAGCGTTTCGGTCACTGGTTTTGGCGTCTGCTCCAGGGTGACATGGGGTATTCCATGCTGTTCAACATGCCTGTCGCCAGCGTGATCCGGGAACGTTTTGCGACGTCATTCGCGCTGCTGGCAGGCGCCTGGCTATTGTCTGGTGTGTTGGGCGTGACATTGGGTTTTCTGGCCGGACGTTTTCTCTACCGCTGGCCGGATAAGATGATTTGCCGTATCAGCTACTTATTGTCATCGTTGCCCACTTTCTGGATAGCAATGCTGTTGCTGGCGCTGTTTGCCGTCCGCTGGCCGGTATTACCTGTTTGTTGCGCCTGGGACCCCGGAAATAATGCAGGAACAGCTCTTTTATCGGAACGCTTACGCCATCTTGTATTGCCGGTATGTGCGTTAAGTCTGTTGGGCATGGGGCAAATTACGCTGCATACGCGAGAAAAAATAGCCAGCGTAATGAAGAGCGAATTTATTCGTTTTGCGCGCGCTCAGGGGGATAAAGGATGGTCGCTGTTACGTCACCAGGTGTTACGTCATGCGATTACCCCAGCACTCTGTTTACAGTTTGCTTCTCTGGGAGAACTGATGGGGGGAGCGTTACTGGCAGAAAAAGTCTTTGCGTATCCGGGGCTGGGACAGGCCACTATCGATGCCGGCCTGCGTGGCGATGTCCCGCTACTCATGGGGATCGTTTTATTCTGTACGCTATTAGTGTTTGCCGGAAATACGATTTCAGCCTGGCTTGTGGTGGTGCTTAATCGATCGCTGGAGCGTCCCGATGCTCTATAATCCTGCCCCGACGTTGTTTCGTCTGATCCTCTCCATTACCTGTCTGCTGTTTATTGCCGGATACGGTTATGCCACGTTGAGCCAGCCGCCAGAGGTTAATCTGCTTGCTCGGCATCTGTCGCCTGATATCCAGCACTGGTTTGGCACCGATAATCTGGGGCGCGATGTATGGCTTCGTTGCTTTCAGGGGGCCTTCACCAGTTTACAAATTGGCGTTGGCGCCGCGCTGTGCAGCGGCGTTATCGCGCTAGTGATGGCGGCAGTGGCGCGTATTCATCCCAGGCTGGACCTCCTGATGCGGCTGATAACCGATGCTATGCTTGCCATGCCGCATTTACTTTTGCTGATCCTTATCTGTTTTACGCTCGGCGGCGGTAAAAGCGGCGTCATTGCGGCCGTGGCGTTAACGCACTGGCCCCGTCTGGCGCTGATTCTGCGCGCCGACGCGGAGCGGGTAGCGCAGAGTGACTACCTGACATTGACCTATCGTCTGGGGCATGGACACCTTTACTGCTGGCGATATCACTATTTTCCGGCGCTATTGCCGCAATGGTTGACGGGAACGTTATTGATGTTTCCTCATGCGGTATTGCACAGCGCGGCGTTAAGTTTTCTGGGGTTTGGGCTGGCGCCGCATGAGCCTTCGCTGGGGCTGTTGCTGGCGGATGCATTACGGTTTATTAGCCATGGAAACTGGTGGCTGGTGCTGTTTCCCGGCCTAATGTTATTCACGCTGGTGATGCTCTTCGATCAGTTTGCGCACGCCATTCAGCGGCTGTGGTTAAGGAGTGACGTATGCTGAGTTTACAACAGGTTACGCTGGAAAGCGCGCGTTATCGCTGGTATGGCGCGAGACGCTGGTCGCCGTTATTACAGAATGTCTCTTTTGATATCGCGCCCGGCGAAATGGTGGCATTGGTTGGCAGCAGCGGGGAGGGAAAAAGTCTGCTGCTGCAATGCCTGCTCGATCTGCTGCCGGAAAACTTACGCTTTCGGGGGGAGATTACGCTTGATGGCAACCGGCTGGACAGACATACCATCAGGCAGCTTAGGGGCAATACGTTTAGCTACGTGCCGCAGGGGGTACAGGCGCTTAATCCCATGCTGAATATCAGAAAACATTTGAACAGAGCATGTCATCTGACCGGACGCGCCTGGGATGAGACGCAAATGGTACAGCTATTACAGCAAAGCGATCTTGAACCGACAGTCCTGGAACGCTTTCCCCGCCAGCTCTCCGGTGGGATGGCTAAACGAATTCTGGCGTGCCACGCCTCGCTTAGCCAGGCACGTTATATTCTCGCGGATGAGATCACCGCCTGGCTTGATACGGCACTGGCAAACCAGTTGCTTGAGCACTTGCGAGGTCTCTGCGAGCGGGGATGCGGCGTGCTGTGGGTGACTCATGACCTGCTGCTGGCGGCGCGGTATGCCGATCGCATTGTGGCGCTGCATCAGGGTTATATCACGGACAATATCCGCTGCGAGCAGTTACAGCCGGAAGAGATGAGTGAGCCGTTAAAACGGCAATGGCAGGCATTGCCTGAACTAAACCCGTTATTTATGCCGACCGGAGAGGGAATAGAATGTTGAGCTGCCGCGACCTCGTTATTCGTCAGGGCGGGAAAGTCTTATGGCAGAACCTGACGTTTACGATTTCTGCCGGTGAACGGGTAGGAATTCATGCGCCAAGCGGAACGGGGAAAACAACGTTGGGGCGCGTCCTGGCCGGATGGCAAAAGCCGACGGCGGGCGACGTTCTGCTGGACGGCAGCCCGTTCCCCCTGCATCAGTATTGTCCGGTACAGCTTGTTCCCCAGCATCCTGAACTGACGTTTAATCCCTGGCGAAGCGCCGGAGACGCTGTGCGTGATGCCTGGCAGCCTGATCCGGAAACGATGAGGCGTTTGCATGTGCAGCCCGAGTGGCTGACGCGTCGGCCAATGCAGCTCTCAGGCGGGGAGTTGGCGCGTATTGCGATACTGCGCGCGCTTGACCCACGAACGCGTTTTCTGATTGCCGACGAAATGACGGCGCAACTCGATCCGTCTATTCAAAAAGCGATATGGGGATACGTGCTTGAGGTGTGCCGCAGCCGTTCATTAGGGATGTTGGTGATTAGTCATCAGTCTGCGCTACTTGATCAAGTCTGTACCCGCCATTTACAGGTGGAATAGCCGCAAGTCGTTTCCCCGCATTGCCGTGTCGCCGTTAACGCACCGGGAACCCATGGGTTCCCGGTATTGTCGGCAGAGATTTTACTGCATGACGCGTTTATCTGCGTTTTTTGCTTCAGCGGTATTACTGTAGTCCCTGGTCTCTTCAACCTGTACAGGGGCTCTGACGACCAGACTAGGCAGCGCCAGTTCGATATCATTCTCAATGAGTTTTTCAATAATACGGATATTTATCTCTTGCTGAATATCCATGTATTTATTGTAATCCGCGGTATTGACGATATGCACCACCTCATAGGTCAGCCGATCCTGACCAAAGGCCAGTAGATGGGCGCGGTCGAATTGTGTTTCGCCGACATCGGTAATAATCTTTTTCACCATATCGCCGATGAGGCGTAACTTTTCCGGCGGTGTCGCAGTGGCGACGCCAAAAGTAAACACGATACGACGCGTTTGCATCCGCTTATAGTTGTGTATGGTTTGCTGCAACAACTGCGCGTTCGCACAAACGATCTGTTCGCCGCTGAGGCTACGGATGCGAGTGGTTTTCAAACCGATATGTTCAATCGTACCGGCTACATCATTAAAGACGACGAAATCGCCGATCTCGAAGGGCTTATCGAAACCAATCGACAGCGAAGCGAAGACATCGCTCAGAACGGTTTGTACCGCCAGGGCAATAGCAATACCGCCCACGCCGAGGCTGGCTACCAGTGCGGTAATATCCACGCCGACGTTCGCCAGGATGGAGAGCAACATCATAGACCAGACGAGCACGCGCAAAATCATACCAAGAATGACTAACGTCACCGGGTTTTTATTGGAGCCTGGGGCATACAGTAAATGACGCATCCATGACTGTACGCCCTGATCAAGCCAAATCGCCATTTGAATCGCAACCACTAAAAACCAGGCGTGAGAGAGGGTAGAGAATAACCGGTCGGGCAGGGCGACAAAGCGCAGGCTAAAGAGAAATGCGGCAAAAAAGATTAGCATCTTACTGGTCTTTTTCAGCATCTCGAAAACAATAGGCCGCAGCCGCCCATGAGCATCATTCTTTTTATCCGGGCGTTGTAGCGCTTTATAGACCACATTAAGTAGCCAGTTGATGAGCCAGTAAGTAATGAGGGTGACGAAAAAAACGACCGCCAGATTGATCCAGAACGTCGTTGACATCAGCATCGCAACGATATTTAGTCGTGCTAAATACTCCATTTTACCTCCGATGAAAAGCAGATGAACATTACAGTATAGACGTCACATCACGGAGGCCGATTTCCGGCTTTACTATTGCTGTTTTATTCAGCACTTTTGTTCAAAAAGTATGAAAAAGAGGGGTAGCCGTTTGGCTATCCCGGCGTTTCTGTGCAGACTTATCTACTCCTCTTAATAAAATAAGGAGTCATTTATGCAACAAGAACATCGTGAGTGTATTGAGCAGTGTTATGAATGCGCGGCGGCGTGTGATATCTGCGCCTCTTCTTGTCTGCGTGAAGATAACGTCGAAATGATGAAGCACTGCATCCAGTTAGATATGCAATGTGCGGCCATTTGTCGCCTGGCGGCGCAATTTATGGCATTGGAAAGCGAGTACTCACAAAAATTATGCCGCCTGTGCGCGGATATCTGCAAAGCCTGCGCCGAAGAGTGTGCAAGGCACGATCACGACCATTGCCAGAATTGCGCGCGGGCATGCAGCCAATGCGCAGACGCCTGCCTTAAAATGGCCGCGTAATTTTTCTTCCGCCATTAGCTCAACCGGATAGAGCATAGAGCTTCTACCTCTAAGGTTCGGGGTTCAATTCCTCGATGGCGGACCAGTTGATATCAAAAAAGGCCACCTGCGCGGTGGCCGCTGAGTTTCTGTTGAAATAAATGCAATGTTATAATATAACAATCATCTTTCTAAGAAAGATGAGGGTAACGTTTTGGTGATTCATTTAAAAAAACTGACAATGCTTCTGGGAATGCTGTTGGTAAATAGTCCTGCCTTCGCGCATGGTCATCATGCTCATGGCGCGCCGATGACGGAGGTTGAGCAAAAAGCGGCAGCGGGCGTGTTTGATGACGCTAATGTACGCGATCGCGCGCTCACCGACTGGGATGGTATGTGGCAATCCGTCTATCCTTATCTGGTCAGCGGCGAGCTGGACCCTGTCTTCAGGCAAAAGGCGAAGAAAGACCCGGAGAAAACGTTTGAGGATATTAAAGCGTATTATCGCAAAGGATACGCGACGAATGTTGAGACTATCGGCATTGAAAATGGCGTTATAGAATTCCATCGCGACAATAACGTTGCATCCTGTAAATACAATTATGCCGGCTATAAAATTCTGACTTACGCATCGGGTAAAAAAGGGGTGCGCTATCTGTTCGAATGTAAAGATGCGAATAGCAAAGCGCCTAAATATGTTCAGTTTAGCGATCATATCATTGCCCCGCGCAAATCGGCGCACTTCCATATCTTTATGGGAAATACCTCGCAACAGGCATTGTTGCAAGAGATGGAAAACTGGCCTACCTATTATCCTTATCAGTTAAAGGCGAATGAGGTCGTTGACGAAATGCTACATCATTAAGTCTGATTGCAATGTTAAAAGCTCGCTATGAATAGTGAGCTTTTTTTCTGCCGTTATGCCATATTTCTGGCAACCAATATAAAAAATACCTGCGCCCCCGGAGCGATGATGACGCTGTCCATACCGCCCTCGATTCAATGCCAAACGGAAGCGGCATGTCGCCTGATTACTCGTGTCACAGGCGATACGTTGCGTGCTATTCATTTATATGGTTCCGCTGTCGCGGGCGGTCTGAAGCCAAACAGCGACATTGATCTACTGGTGACAATATGCCAGCCGCTGACGGAGGCCCAACGCGCAACGCTGATGCAGGAATTGCTGGCGCTTTCATCGCCGCCGGGGGCGTCGGCAGAAAAACGCGCTCTGGAGGTCACTGTCGTGCTTTATTCGCAGCTGGTTCCCTGGTGTTTTCCACCTTCCAGGGAAATGCAATTTGGCGAGTGGCTAAGAGAGGACATTTGTCAGGGGATTTATGAACCAGCGCAGCAGGACTGGGACATTGTGTTACTGATAACCCAAATTCTGGAAACCAGTATACCGCTAAAGGGCGAACGCGCGGAACGGCTGTTCACGCCAGCCCCTGCGGCGCAGTTGCTGAAGGCCTTGCGTTACCCCCTCGACCTTTGGCAATCCACGGCAGATGTGCAGGGAGATGAGTATCATATCGTTTTAACCCTGGCGCGTATCTGGTATACCCTTTCTACCGGGAGATTTACCTCTAAGGATGCGGCGGCTGACTGGCTGTTACCTCAGTTGCCAGAAGATTATGCTGCCACGTTGCGTGCGGCGCAGCGTGAATATTTAGGTCTGGAGCAACAGGACTGGCATATTTTGCTGCCTGCGGTCGTACGCTTTGTGGATTTTGCGAAAGCGCACATCCCCACGCAGTTCACATAAGATGCCCCAGGACGTCTGTCAGGTTGCGCAAACGGCGTTCCTCAACTACTACTTAATAGGTTCTCATCGCTGAAGTAAGCAGATGATCTTATGCGGGCCATCGAATGGATATTCCCACATGGCTCTCGTTTTGTTGAGGTGGATATGACTGGTTCCGCATCATCTGTTTTAAAGACAGATACAAGACTATTGAGCGAAAACCTGTTTCTTAATTATGGTCTGGAGTCCTTATTTAAGGACGTCGCAATAATAGCTGGCAACGTAAATTATATTATTTTTGATATCGACGATTACTACACCGTACAGCAGTATATTACTTCCACATTTAAAACGGTACTCATTGGAATTGTTACCCATAATGAATATAACTTTATTGATGAACATCATGCTATATATCGAATAAAGGTCGATGCCTCTATTGCTGAGTGGCGTGAGTTACTGATTTTGGCCGCTGCTGGTCAATTTTTTCCCAGGTCAGAGAAAGTCAGATTAACGGCGAATGAAAGAAATGTTTTGGCGATGCTTGTTAAAGGAATGGATATCCGACAAATAAGCTGTGAGCTAAATGTACATTTAAAAACTATTTACTCAGTACGCTACCATGTTCTGACTAAATTAGGTTGTAGAACAGTTCTGGATTATCAAATACTGTCCGTCTCTAAAGCCTTTATGCACTGGCTTACAATAAATAATGTTGATAATGTAATTTCCCGTGTAAATAGTAAGGTCATTGCTTAATAATGATTTGCTTCTGATGGCGTTTAGGTTCACTATGCTTTCTTACATCATCATGAGGCCAGACAGGCATGGCTACTTTTAGTATTAGCGCAATGGCGGCGCAGTGTGGTGTCACAACAGCAAATATCAGGTCCTGGGAACGCTATGGCCTGCTTCAACCTACCAAAGATGAAGCTGGCAATCGTTTTTATTGCATAGAAGATGCTATCAGAATACAGCATATTATCGACGCGTTAAGCAAAGGCTTTTCATTAAAAGAGATTAAACCTGCCCTCTATGGTGAAGAAACGCATTGCCGCTCGGGATGGTTATTCTACCAGGAAGAGATTTTAGCGCAGTGTAGAAAATTCGAACCCGCCAAATTGCGAAAATTACTCTGGCGTTATGGTCGGGAAATTCCGCCGTGTATCGTAATTGAGTCAATACTGCGTCCTTTACGGCTGTGGTTGTCCGCAGGCGATGATGATGCACGCCGATTTGAAAAGGCATTACTGGATACTGCGATTATTGAGTACGCCACATTCCAGCTCAGTAGCGTACGAAAGGCGCCAGCAGGCACAATGCTTATTGCTGCGTTTTCGCTGAACGACCCCATTGAGCTATGGCTGGAAACGATTAAATATTGTAGTGAAGGTATGCGAGTTGAAGTCATCCCCTGGCAGGCGCCGATGCCCGATCTTTTATCAACGTCTTTCGAGCATATTGTTCTGTGGCATGATGAGACATTAACTCCCGCGCAGGAAAATCTTATTCAGGCTTTAAAAGAATCGGGTAAATTTAGTCTTCATGTGAAAAATGGTTCAGGTTTAACATTACTGCCAGCCGTATACCGGCAGCATGAGATGCCAGAAAGCATGCAGCATGTTGCACCGCAAATCCATGCAAACGGCTACGAAAAATCAGGCACCGCACGTTGAGGCATCTGCATTATTAACGAACAGGGGAGGAGTAACCCCCTCCCTTGTTTATACCCTTCATACTTCAAGTTGCTTATGTGTTGGCTACGGATTACTCGGCCCATCCATGGGCCTCGCCCTGACGGGCCGTCGCACGCGACGTTCAAATCTACTCCCGGCAGATTTGTCGTTCACCCCAGTCACATCGTTATCTATGCTCCTGGGGACTGGCTCCCTTGCCGCCTTTAAGCAACTCGAATTATTTTGGGTATATATTAGATGTCGTCAGGTGTCTGAAACAAAACGGCTTCTAAGGCATTACGGTAAATATCAAGCTGCACTACGTCTTTTTCTGTTTCCAGTTTTTCAATAAGTTTGGCGATGATATCCTTATTTGAGACATGCTGCTGCGATTGCAATAGTTCGTAAGTAATTTCCTGAATAGCTCGCTGTTCACATAACATATGTGCAGAAAAAGGATTGCCAGTACTATTTTGTTCGTTGACTAGTGTAATGGTAGTCATATTTCACCATATTCGATGTAAATTGAAGCCGATCTCCCTGAGCGGGGGAGAGAAATTAGTGACCTATTAAAATTAGACCTATATCATAAAACCGTAATAAAAAATCATAAAAACGTGATGTGCATCACATTTGTGTGATTTGTTGTATATTTTATACACTTTAAATGAAGGTGAAGATTCCGCAGAATCAACGGCCTGTTCTTTTTATCACTCCAGTTTAAACGAATAAGCATTAATACCAATCCGTAATAATTACTTAATGTTATCTTAATAAAGGTAAATTACTGTCAGGCCTCCGTAAAAGGAGGTTGATTAATGATTCGTCATATCGCCATTTTTCTTTGTTCTTTATTGATGTGCAGCACCACTTTTGCCGATTCGGTAACGTCGGTATCGCTTGGCGCGCTCTTAACCGCGCTCAATGAACGCATGTTATTAATGAAAGATGTGGCTGCTTATAAAATGAAGCACCATCTGCCGATAGAGGATTTCACGCGTGAACAAAATGTTTTTGCCGAGGCTGAAGAAGAAGCGAAAAATAACGGTCTGGACCCGCATTCGATAACCCCTTTTATTCGTTCGCTAATGGATGCCAGTAAAGCGATACAGTACCGCTATTTAGCGCAGTGGCGAACCGGCCCAGAACCCTCCTTTCCGATACAAACCTTGTCGGTCACCCGGCAACGTATTCGACAACTTGATAATCAAATGTTGATCATTATCAGCCAGCGCCTGATGGTCGGCGCTTTCAGCCACGAGGATATGGTGTGGCTGAGAGCGAAGTTTAATGCGCCGAATCTGAATGAGAGCGATATCAGTGATGTGTTGGCATCTCTGTCTTTGGTGCGACGCGCGCGTTAATTCCCCATGAGGAAACGTGGGCCAATACCTGGTGATTGCCTGCGGGGGGCGCGATACAAGAACGTTTTTGGGTGATGTGGATATAAGCGTGGCGGAATAGCGGCTGGAGAGACGTGGTTTCGCTTCCCATCTTCCGGTGCATTCGTTAGCATACTGTTTCGCAGCTAAGCGTAAATGTTTTCAGGAAGAGGTTAATGTGTTCGCGGAGTATGGTGTTCTGAATTATTGGACGTACCTGGTCGGGGCGATTTTTATCGTTCTGGTGCCGGGGCCGAATACGCTTTTTGTGCTTAAAAACAGCGTGGGACGCGGGGTTAAAGGAGGATATCTTGCCGCATGCGGCGTGTTTATCGGCGATGCGATATTAATGTTTCTGGCGTATGCGGGCGTGGCGACGCTGATCAAAACAACGCCGGTTCTGTTTAACATTGTTCGCTATCTCGGCGCGTTTTATCTGCTCTACCTTGGCGCAAAAATCCTTTACGCCACGCTGACCTCAAAAGGGCGTGCGGCGACGGAAACGGTAGTTCCTTTTGGCGCTATTTTTAAGCGTGCTTTAATTCTTAGCCTGACGAATCCTAAAGCCATACTTTTTTATGTTTCCTTTTTTGTGCAATTTATTGATGTTACTGCGCCGCATACTGGGGTGTCATTTTTTATTTTGGCTACCACCCTTGAAATCGTCAGTTTTTGCTATCTGAGCTTTTTAATTCTTTCTGGCGCTTTTGTAACCCACTATATTGGTACCAAAAAGAAACTGGCAAAAGTGGGCAATTCTTTGATTGGCCTTCTTTTCGTCGGATTTGCCGCCCGGCTGGCAACGCTCCAGTCTTAACCACCTGGACCCGTCGTCAACGGCGGGTCATTGCTCTCCTTTCGGTTTTATTGCGTGGAAAACAGCAAAATAGTAACCAATAAATGGTATTTAAAATGCTGTTTTTGGAGCGTAACCTTTTTACGACAGCGATGAGATTATCGCTGAGTAACCTGCGGGAAGAGGGAAGCAAATGCGGCAAATTCCACAAAATCATATCCATACACGTTCCACGCCCTTCTGGAACAAAGAGACGGCGCCTGCCGGAATTTTCGAACGCCACCTTGATAAGGGAACGCGACCCGGCGTTTATCCTCGCCTCTCGGTGATGCAGGGGGCGGTCAAATATCTCGGATACGCTGATGAACATTGCTCTGAGCCGGAAGAGATCATGGTGATCAATGCCGGCGAGTTTGGCGTGTTTCCTCCGGAAAAGTGGCACAATATTGAGGTCATGACGGATGATACCTATTTTAACATCGACTTTTTTGTCGCGCCGGAAGTACTGATGGAAGGGGCGACCTCACGAAAAGTCATTCATGCCGGGAGAGAATAATAATGGGAAAAGCTACTTATACCGTCACGGTCACGAATAATAGCAACGGCGTCTCTGTGGACTATGAAACGGAAGCACCGATGACGTTGCTGGTACCTGAAGTTGCAGCAGAAGTTGTGAAGGATTTGGTCAATACCGTGCGTTCCTACGATACCGAAAACGAACACGACGTTTGCGGTTGGTAAGGATCTTGTAGTATCTATTTGATATAAAGTGATTTTTTAAATCAGAAGCCGCATCGCGCGTCGCCAGCGTGATGCGGTTTTTGCGTATTGAAAAGCGCTGTTTATTTACATCAGACATGGGTTGAAAAGAAACATTAAGAAAACATTAAGAATATCGCATTGTTTGCTAATGAGAGCGTATTCATAAAACTTATG
The DNA here is from genome assembly GCF_046569445.1 of Salmonella sp. 741265050_HSA. Classification (NCBI taxonomy): domain Bacteria; kingdom Pseudomonadati; phylum Pseudomonadota; class Gammaproteobacteria; order Enterobacterales; family Enterobacteriaceae; genus Salmonella; species Salmonella sp. 741265050_HSA. Next base: position 280,267 of record NZ_JBKFSV010000001.1, read on the forward strand.
ATTGGGTATTAAAAACCAGAAGAGTCTTATGATCATGAAACTCGATACCCGATTAACTTCGTCAGCACTTACTCTTGCGCTTGCCGCTGTGGTCATCCCGTTTACAGCGGACTGGCAATTGCCTTTGCTTAACGGCGTGGTGGTCCGATGGATTGAAAACGGACAAGCGTTATGGTTACTGTTTGGGACGCTATTTACCGCCTGGTATATACGGCCACTTTCCCGTCCCGAAGGGGCAAAGCAGTTTTGGCTATGGGCTGTTGTCTGGTGGCTGGTACTGCTGGGTAGAAGCACCAGTTGGGGGCGTGACTATTTCCCTGACGAGCCGCGTATATTGTTCAGAATGATTTCAGTGCTATTAATTGCTGCGTTAGTCTTGCCAGTCCTGTTTTCTGCCGGGCTACGTAAGGAGATTGTTCGTCGTCTGCGGGACGTTTCTCTGCCATTGTGGCTGTTTGCCGTGACGGCATGTTCATATCTGATTTCCGACACTGTCGAGCATCATCGGTGGTTGTCGCCGATATTCCTGCATAACGCGCGTTACACAGATTTGATTGAAGAGCTTTATGAAGTGCCATTTATGATCGGTTTGTTTATGGTGACCATGGGGTTTATGCAGCAGGACAAGCAAGATGAATGTACGGCGCTGGAGATGACCCTGTATCACGCAAAATAGCGCGGCTGAAAAAGACCATGAATTCGACATGGGATAGATAGCGGTTAGCAAAAAAAGCCCGCACTCGGTGAGGCGGGCAAATAATACTGGAAGCAATGTGAGCAATGTCGTACCGAACAGGTGGGTTATAAACTCAACTACTCGGTGTTGATAAAGATAATCGTTATCATTAATGATTGCAACCCTGATATTTATGCGCTTTTATCCACGACGCTAAAAGGTGATGGACATCACAAACTTCACTTTCCTGACGATGTGCTATTCTTTTTAACGGCAAATAAACCGCTAACGTTAAGACATAAGTGAGGAAAAAATGGGCATTCTTTCATGGATTATTTTTGGACTTATTGCGGGTATTTTGGCTAAGTGGATCATGCCAGGTAAAGATGGCGGCGGATTCTTTATGACGATCATTCTGGGGATCGTTGGTGCGGTAGTCGGAGGATGGATCAGTACGTTCTTTGGCTTTGGCAAAGTGGATGGTTTCAACTTCGGCAGCTTTGCAGTCGCGGTGATCGGCGCGATTGTCGTGCTGTTAATCTACAGAAAAATCAAAAGCTAAACGCAGAACTTTCAGAGATAATAAAGGCTACGACAGGTAGCCTTTATTATTCAAAATGAATTTACCACCAGCCCAGTTCGGTACCCGCCACCGCAATTAGCGCGATGCCCATCAACACCATCGTTGTTTTCCTCATGGTTATGCTCCCGGCGCGGCGTAACCGCCAATAAAAAACCATGCCAAAAATAATATTGCCGTAATAAAAATGACGACAGGGAAGAGGATACCCACTCTCATGCTATTACCTTCACTGTTCAGGGGGCGCCAGAATAGCAGGGTTTTCTCAGCGACAAAAGGTCGGTTACTTTGTGACAGGGCGTGGCTATTACTGACTTAACCCGGGATAAACACCCGCTAAAGCGCTGACAGAAAGTATGGAAATAGCGTACCCGCCAGGTTATCCTGGACAAAATATCGCTTTAAGGAGTCGTTATGAAATTTACGTGGATTGCGTTGCCAGGCGTATTGCTGCTGAGCGCTTGTTCATCGTCGCAACCCAACGCCCCCAGGTCGCCGCGCATTGGGATGCCTAATCCGGCAGCCGTCTACTGTGAGCAACAGGGCGGTACGCTGATGCCGGTGCAGACCCCACAAGGCGTGCGTTCCGATTGCAAATTGCCCAATGGCGAAATCATTGATGAGTGGACATTATGGCGCAGAGAGCACCCTGATACGAAAAAGTGACAACCTGCGGTCCGACGGGATATGATTAAGAACAATCTGATAATGAGTTTCATGCGGCGCAAGAAAATATGTTTCAGTTAAAGCCGGGCGCGTTGGCAATAGTTATTGGCGCTAAAACACCCGCCGGACGGCAGAATATTGGTAAATCGGTTGAGCTATTTTGCCTGTGCCAACCCGGAGATGAATTCATTAATCCAGTAAATGGACACGTCACCTTACTGCCGAAAGAAGCGCCTCGGGCGCTGTGGCTGGTTACGGGCGACGTAGCCTCCGCCGATGGTCAGCACGGTTTTGCCTGGGTGCGGGCAGAACATTTGATGCCGTTGTCCCCGGACAGACAACCAGGCCAGGCGGCGGCACGACAATCACAGCTCTCTTAGCCACTCTGCCAGCACAATGGCATGGTTCTGGCGAGTATCTTTAGCGGCGTATAGCAACGTTAGCGGTTGGTGTCGGGCAATATCCGCCAGCCGTTTGCCTTCTTGATGCTGTTGCGCAAGTTCTGCCCGGTATTGCTGCGCGAAGTGGTTAAAATCAATCAGTTCGCTATGAAAGGCTTTGCGCAATTCGGTTGAGGGCGTAATGCCCTTATTCCATTCATCATAGACCAGCGCCGATTTTTTAATGCCGCGCGGCCATAGCCTGTCAACCAATACCCGATAACCATCGTCTTTTTCCGCCGGGAAATAGACGCGCTTACACTGGATTCGCATTTTTCCCTCCTGTGATGGTGTCGCTTACGGTACTTTTGTCGGATAGCGGTAATGATTTTAATGGATCAGGCCTGATAAACGAAGCGCCATCAGGCATTCAGAAGTGGGTATCAGGTTTATTTATGACGCTATCTCTCGATCGCGTCCGGCGTAGAGGCCAAAAATCGCCATGATGATAGCCAGAACCGTCACGCCTGATAGCGGCAGATACCAGCTACCGCTGGCATCATGAAGTTTTCCCATGACGGGGGGCCCACATGCCGCCAGTAAATACCCGACCGACTGCGCCATGCCGGAAAGCGCCGCCGCCTGATGCGCCGAACTGGCGCGCAGGCCGATAAACGTCAGGCCGAGGATCATCGTCGCGCCTGAACCGAAGCCGAACAGTAGCGTCCAGATGACCGCCTGGCCCGGCACAAACCAAAGTCCCGCCGCGCCCACCGCGCACAATAGTGAGACCAGCGCGGCAATCCAGCGTTGATCGTTAAAGCGAGGCAAAATAAGCGGAATGGCTAACCCAGGCGCCGCGGTCGCCAGTTGCAGCAGGCCATGTAGCGATCCTGCCTGTGCTTCGCTGTAACCGTGGCTGATAAGTATTGTTGGTAACCAGCCGATGATCACATAATAAATCAGTGAGTTAAGTCCCAAAAACAACGTAACTTGCCAGGCTAATGGCGAACGCCAGATACCGCGTTCATGTAATGCCCGGGAGCTACTCAGGTTAGCTGAGCGGGTAGTGCGCCATTGCGGCAACCAGATAAGAAACGCCAACAGCGGAAACAGCATTAGCATTAACAGCGCGCCGCGCCAGCCAAAACCGTGCAACGCCAGCGGAACCACTAGCGCGGACCCCAACGCGGCGGCGGCGCCCATCGTCAATGAATACGCGCCCGTCAGCCTGGCGACATGTTGTGAAAAATCGCGCTTAATCAATCCTGGTAGCAGCACATTACCCAGCGCTATCCCGCACCCAATAATGGCAGTTCCGGCAAACAACAATGCAGCGGAGGGCAGGGAGCGGAGGGCAATACCCGCGCAAATCAGCAGCATTGCGGCAAACAGACTGCGTTCCATCCCAAACCGGCGGGCAATACCGGCCGCCAGCGGCGAAACCAGCGCAAACGCCAGAAGCGGCAAGGTTGTTAGCAGGCCCGTCTGGGCGGTGGAAAGACCGTAATCCGAACGGATTGTCTCCAGCAACGGCGCAGCGCCGGTAAATGTTACACGCAGCGTAGTGGCTATCATCAAAATACCGGCAATCAGTAAAGCGCCGTGTTTGCCGCGTGGTGAAAGGGCTGTCGTCATCGTTTTCTCATCTCGTCAGGCGAGGCGATACCTTAACAGTTTTTACTGTTTGGATGAATCAAGCTAAAATGACAATTTATCGCTAAAATCGGACAATATAATGATTGGCCTGAGACTGGACGGTTACGATCCCGACCTTCACCACGATGCCGCTGTGGCCTTTTGTATTCGCGCCAGGGATGATGAACTGTTTAGCCCTCGCCATCAGCATCGCAAGGGACAGTTGATTCTCGCTCTGCACGGCGCGATTACCTGCGAGGTGGAAAATGCGATGTGGATGGTTCCGCCCCAGTATGCCGTCTGGCTCCCCGGCTCGCTGCCGCACAGTAATCATGTGACCGCAGGGGCGGAACTGTGCTTTTTATTTATTGAACCTGCAGCGGTCGTCATGCCGGAGCGTTGCTGCACGCTGAAAATTTCGCCGTTATGCCGGGAGTTGATTTTGTCGCTGGCGCGCAGAACCGATTCCGAAAGAGCGCAAATGCCAACGCAGCGCCTTATTCAGGTGTTGTTTGATGAACTGCCGCAGCAGCCGCAGGAACAATTGCAATTACCGGTATCGGGGCATCCGAAAATTCGCCAAATGGTGGAGACAATGGCGCAGGAGCCCGCGCGATGGAATACGTTAGGGCAGTGGGCCAGCGTATTCGCGATGAGCGAGCGTAACCTTGCCCGGCTGGTCGTCAAAGAGACGGGACTAAGCTTTCGTCGCTGGCGTCATCAGTTGCAATTAATCCTGGCGCTACAAGCGCTGATCGCGGGACGTAATGTACAGCAGACGGCGCAAATGCTGGGTTATGATTCCACCACGGCATTCATTACCATGTTTAAAAAAGGCCTGGGGCAGACGCCAGGCCAGTATCTGACGGGCGAGTTACTGCTTCCCCACAATTAAAGAGACCAGCCCCGCCGCAATCAGTGGGCCGACCGGCACGCCGCGAAACAGCGCGACGCCAAGTACCGTACCGACCAGCAGCCCGGCGACGAGCTGCGGTTGGTTTCCCATCAGCGTAATGCCGCGACCGCCCAGCCAGGAGACGAAAACGCCGACGGCAATCGCGACCAGCGATTTCCAGTTCACAAAAGAGTGGATCAATGTGGAGGGCGGTAGGGTTCCGCTGGCGATGGGGGCCATCACGCCGATGGTCAGAATGATAATCCCGACGGTGAGTCCCTGTTTTTCAATCCAGGGAAAAAAGGTATTCAACGGGGTTACGCGGACAATAATCAGCACCAGAATTGAGACGGCGACAGTGGTGTTGTGGCTGATAAATCCCAGAGCTGCCAGTCCGAGCAGGATCAGCAGAGTGACATCAAACATTATGGTTTCCTTGCCAAAAAGTAAGCCTGACTACTTTACGCCCAAACGGCAAAGCGCACAGGCCTTTTTAACGATTGATGCGAATTTCAGGCAACTGCCTGAAAGACAATCTCTACGTGAAAAACGGCGTTGTCATTAAATTGCCATCAACGCCGCGTATTGCTAACAGGTGAACCGTCATTGTTGTCTTCCTGAGGATACAATTATGTACGATCCACCGTTTCTTGAAGCGCTGATGATTACGGCGTCGTTTTTCGCCATTTTTATCATTATCGTTGTGTCTATATTGCTCCTTGAAGAGGGAGGGGACTAAGAGCCTATCCCATTAGGGCTATTTTACTTGCCATTTTGGACCTGGGCAGTGCTCGCCAAAACGCGTTAGCGTTTTGAACGCCGCTTGCGGCGGTCCGAAGGGCGAGCGTAGCGAGTCAAACCTCACGTACTACGTGTACGCTCCGGTTTTTGCGCGCTGTCCGTGTCCAAACTGGCTGCGCCAATAACGCCTGGTGGGATAGGCTCTAAGCCGTTGGCGATGACTGAAAGCGGCGGAAGACTGCCAGTTCTGGTCGGGCGATGCGTAGATAGTCCTGTGTATTCATAATGACTGATTTTTCCAGCAGGCCGGCATTAAAGGCAATTTCATCGAAACGCTCAAACAGGAGCGGATCGGCGACCAGTTTCAGATTGGGGTGAAAACTGAAAGGCGGGATTGCGCCAAAAACGCAGCCGGTCAGCATATCGACTTCCGCCGGGCTGGCAAGGGAAGCGCGTAAGCCGCCCAGATGTGAAGCAAGCTGAGAGAGGTCGGCTTGCTGATCGGCCGCCAGAATAGCAAGAACGTGCTGGTTGACGCCGTTGCCTTTGACTTTACAGACCAGCGCTTTTGCGCCCTGGCCCAGCGCAGTACCGCGTATTTCAGATACCGCTTCGCATTTTCCTACCGCTTCATGGTTCACCACACGATAGCGCGCGTTCTCCTGGGTTAATAAAGCCACTAAACGTTGGTGTGTAGCGACACCCTTCGCGACTTCAGTCATTTCGGCCATTTCTCACTCCTGGTGCAATATGAACATTTACTGCGAAGCACTATGATGAACGATGTTGTTTTTGTTGTTTGTTCAGATAGAGCTGCGCATCGGAAGCCTGGTAGGCATCATTAATCGTATCATTGGGCTGCATATTATAAATCCCGGCAGAAAAATGGACTGTCTTATCCGGTGCGATAATTTGCAGGTTACGAATAATACGCTCCGGCAGATGGATAGCCAAATCCGCCGCGTAATCAACAAGAATAATACAGAACTCATCGCCGCCGAGGCGAATGGCGTAATCGCTTTTACGAATCGATGTTTTAATCGCTTTCGCCAACAGGGTAATAATTCGGTCGCCTTCCTGATGCCCCTGGGTATCGTTGATCAGTTTTAACCTATCGCAATCAATAGCGACAAATGTCACCGGCGTCCCGGTATTGACCAGGCGTTGCAATCGCTGCTCCAGCACCGGTGTTAATATTTTACGGTTGTAAAGCCCGGTCATGGCATCGCTAATATTTTCGCGTGTGACGTTGCGATAAAGCCGAAAGTGCATCCGTACCATATTAAGCAGGAGCGCCGTTGCCAGTAAGTAAAAGGCGAGCGCTTTCCAGGACGAGACAAGGAAATAGGTTAAATCAAGGGACAACGAAACGCGCAGCCCACCAGGGATATCATGGCTATAATTCACATATTGAAACAGATTATTTTTGCTTTGATTAATAATAATTTCTTTTCCGGAGTCCATATCCTTTAGTGTTACGTTAAGATAGCGCCAAACCAGCGGACGGTCCTGGGTATAAAAAATATTTTTTAAATTATCCTGGTTAACATCCACCATCACGATACCTTTTAACGCTCCCGCCAGATAGACTGGCGTTAAAAAGCTCATGACGTTTTCCTGGGTAATATCATCCATGTAAATACTTGAAATAACCGTACGGCCGGTAAAAAGTTTATCTATATCTTTTCTGTTAATACCCATTGTGCCTTTTTGTAAAAAAGTCCAACGATGCATGGCGAAGCGCCGTGAGTTGATTAAATCATAGAAATAGACATAATGTTTATTTAAATCAACGTAATAACGGAATTTAAGCTCCAGTGTGCCCAGCCCGTGACTGTGGTCGTCCTGCGAACGGTTGATGCTTACCGCCTGATCAAACGCAGGCAGTAAAAGGGCGTCATCAAGATTATCGGTACACTGTGTAGCGGCGGTTTGCAGGGTGCCATGTAGCGCCGGATAATTATGCCGGGTCAGGTTGACGCCGTGCGTACCGTTAATAGCCTCAAAGGCGTCGCAAAACGCGCGGCGTTTTTCTGCGGTGACGGGGTCTCCCGGCGCTTCAAAAGTTCGCATCAAATGTGCGGCGATGCTTTGATTCTGGTACTTATCGTACAAAAACGACGAATCGGCTCTCTCCATGATATAACGCATATAGGCATTCATTGCCCTGTCGCTGGCAATAAGTTCGTAAATCAGGAAGGACGATGTCAAAACGATGACGCTTGCCGAGATAAAGTGCCTGAGCGCTTTATGATGCAAATTCATGATGAACTACAGCCCTGAAAGTCGGATGCGTTAGTTTACCATAGCGATGAGAATTCCTCTAATAGACTGTTTAAAAATAAAACGTGTTGATGTTATGGAATAAAAATCATTCTCGGTTTAATAAACCAATTAATACGCTGTGTTTATATTTTCATGTGTGACTATTGTGATAAAAACTAAATTTTTAATCAATAATACTGATCTATTTGTGACAAAAAGAAAATAACCTTTATTATGATGATGAAAGGAGTGTGAAGTGGTAAGGATAATAATGTACTTCCGTTCGGAGGCGCTATGAAACGATTTAAAGAGATGGCTGTGATTTTATTTTTTGCATTACTGGCAGCAGGTTTTACGTCGTCGGCGATGGCGGATGATCCTTTTTCACATGTTTTGGATCATGTTTTTGATAAAGTCCCTGCCTGTCACATTGTTCCTCCTGGAGTGGGGCAACCAGGACATTTGGGGCCTTGGTCTTGGCCTTGGTGTTATTAACATGATGGAATTCTATTAATGGGTTAAATTACCCGATATGCCGGAATACCTTCATTCAGACTATTCGCGGGTAATTGCTTCAGTCATAAAAACCGAACACCAGGTTTATTAAAATCCGCCCGACATATGAACGGGCGGGTTTATTTATGCACTTTGATTGGCGCTCTGTTTCTGAAACAATTCGCGGAATACCGGATAAATATCCTCCTGATCGCGAATATGCTGCATGGCGAAGTTATCGAACGTCGCCTGCAGATGTTCATACTCGCGCCATAAGGTCTGGTGGGCGCGGCGGGTAATCTCAATATAGCTGTAATAGCGCACTACCGGCAGCAGCTTTTTCGCCAGAATCTCATGACACAGCGGTGAATCGTCGGCCCAGTTATCACCGTCTGACGCTTGCGCCGCATAGATGTTCCATTGCCCCGGGTCGTAGCGCTCTTTAACCACTTCATCCATGAGTTTAAGCGCGCTGGAGACAATCGTCCCCCCGGTCTCTTGCGAATAAAAGAACTCATGTTCGTCCACTTCCTTCGCCTGGGTATGGTGGCGGATATAAACCACTTCTACGTTCTTATACGTTCGGCTCAAAAACAGATAAAGCAGAATGTAAAAACGCTTGGCCATATCTTTGGTTGCCTGGTCCATCGAACCCGAGACGTCCATCAGACAGAACATCACCGCCTGGCTGGAGGGCTCAGGCCGTTTTTCATAATTTTTATAGCGTAAATCAAAGGTGTCGATAAACGGCACTCGCTCGATTTTAGCCCGTAGCTCGGCAATCTCCCGACGTAACCGCTCCTCTTCAAGCAGTTGCGCTGGTTCGCTTTTGCTGATGGTCTCCAGTTCCGTTTCCAGCGCGTGCAGTTCGCGGCGTTTTCCTGCCGTCATTGCTGTACGGCGCGCCAGAGAGTTTTGTAGCGAACGTACCACGCTGATATTGGCCGGTACGCCGTTTGAGGTGAAACCGGCGCGGTGAGTTTTATACTCGTTAAGCTGGCGATGCTGGTTTTTCTTCAGATTAGGCAGCGCTAAATCTTCAAAGAGCAGATCCAGATACTCATCTTTTGAAATCTGAAAAACAAACTCATCCTGGCCTTCGCCGTCCTGGCTGGCCTGACCTTGACCGCTGCCGGAACCGCCGCCGCCACCGCCTTGCGGACGCTCAATGCGATCATTCTGGATAAAGTGATCGTTACCCGGATGGACGCGATGGCGCAGACCGCCGCGCCCCTGATGAAACATCGGTTCGCTAATATCATCGGTTGGAATAGAGACGGACTCTCCGCTGTCGACATCGGTCACTGAGCGTTTATTAATCGCTTCGGAAATTGACTGCTTAATTTGTGCTTTATAACGACGCAAAAAGCGCTGGCGATTCACCGTGCTTTTATTTTTGCCGTTAAGACGTCGGTCTATGAACCAGGTCATATGCCCCCCGTACTGCCAACTGAGCGCCTGTTCTGTCAGTGCCGAATAGCGCTAACGCTTAGCCAGTCTACAGAACATTACTTTGTAGGCCCGGTAAGCGCAAGCGCCACCGGGCATTAACATCACGACGATTTACGCACGCGCAGGTACCACTCGCACAGCAAACGAACCTGCTTACGGGTATACCCTTTCTCCATCATCCGATCGACAAAGTCGTCATGCTTTTTCTGCTCGTCAGTCGATGTCTTGGCGTTAAAAGAAATGACCGGCAACAGCTCTTCAGTATTAGAGAACATTTTTTTCTCAATCACCGTGCGCAGCTTCTCGTAACTGGTCCAGTTTGGATTACGGCCGCTATTGTTGGCTCTGGCGCGCAGGACAAAGTTGACGATCTCGTTACGGAAATCTTTCGGGTTACTGATACCCGCCGGCTTCTCAATTTTCTCCAGTTCGGCGTTCAGCGACTCGCGATCGAACAGTTGACCGGTATCCGGGTCGCGATACTCCTGATCCTGAATCCAGAAATCCGCATAAGTCACGTAACGATCAAAAATGTTTTGCCCGTACTCAGAATAAGATTCGAGATAGGCCGTCTGGATCTCCTTGCCGATAAATTCGGCGTATTTCGGGATCAGGTAGCCTTTCAGGAACTCCAGATAACGTTCAGCCTGCTCCTGCGGGAACTGCTCACGCTCGATTTGTTGTTCCAGAACGTAGAACAGATGTACCGGGTTTGCCGCCACTTCCGCATGGTCGAAGTTGAATACGCGGGAGAGGATCTTAAAGGCGAATCGGGTGGAGAGACCGTTCATCCCTTCGTCCACACCCGCATAGTCGCGATACTCCTGGTACGATTTAGCTTTGGGGTCGGTATCTTTCAGGCTTTCACCGTCATAAACGCGCATTTTCGAGTAAATACTGGAATTTTCCGGCTCTTTCAGGCGGGAAAGAATCGAGAAGCGCGAAAGCGTTTCCAATGTGCCCGGCGCGCAGGGCGCATGAGCCAGCTCGCTATGATTAAGTAGTTTCTCGTAGATTTTGATCTCTTCGGAGATTCGCAGGCAATAAGGCACCTTCACAATATAGACACGGTCGAGGAACGCTTCGTTATTTTTATTGTTACGGAAAGTCACCCATTCAGATTCGTTTGAGTGGGCAAGTATGATGCCATTAAAGGGCAGGGCGGAAATACCTTCCGTACCATTGTAGTTACCTTCCTGAGTTGCGGTCAGCAAGGGGTGCAGCACCTTAATAGGCGCTTTAAACATCTCGACGAACTCCATGATCCCCTGGTTAGCGCGGCATAGCGCGCCAGAGTAACCATACGCATCCGGATCGTTCTGGGCGTGATGTTCGAGTTTACGAATATCCACCTTGCCGACCAGCGCCGAAATATCCTGGTTGTTTTCATCGCCGGGTTCCGTTTTGGCGATGGCAATCTGCTCCAGAATGGAGGGCCAGACTTTCACCACGCGGAATTTAGTAATATCGCCGCCAAACTCATGCAGGCGTTTGGCCGCCCACGGGGACATAATCGTACCGAGATAGCGGCGCGGAATACCGTACTCTTTTTCCAGAATCTGCGCGTCTTCCTGCGGATTAAACAGGCATAACGGATGATCGTTGACCGGACTACGCTCGCCGTTGGCGCTTAAAACATAAATTGGCACGCGCTGCATTAGCGATTTCAGCCGTTCAGCGAGCGATGATTTGCCACCCCCCACAGGTCCCAGCAAATAGAGAATTTGCTTCTTCTCTTCCAGCCCTTGCGCCGCATGTTTCAGATAAGAGACAATCTGTTCAATCGCGTCTTCCATGCCGTAAAACTCTTCAAACGCAGGATAGCGAGCAATAACCCGGTTGGAGAAGAGTCGGGAAAGTCGGGGTTCCTGGGCAGTGTCGACCATATTAGGCTCGCCGATAGCCATTAATAGCCGCTCTGCCGCGTTGGCATAAGCACTGCGATCTTGCCGACAAATGGTAAGAAAATCCTGCAGTGTGAACTCTTCGTCCTTGGCAGCTTCGTAACGCTGGCGATAGTGATCGAATATATTCATGATATGCCATCCTTTCGTTTTTTCGCACATGTTAAGAGCCGTTCATATGAATAGTAGAGGCTCCCGGAAGAAGTAGACTGAACGCCGTCTCTGCTAAGGAAAAAAAGCAACTCTCATGCCATTTTATTGGTCAGAAGATTAACGTGTCCGGTGATACACCTTCTTAACATTAAGCGTAGATGGCATTTGCAAAACTTGCCTGTACGCGTCAGTGGATTTCGATGACATATCAATAACTCATCAGGTAGAAAAGGCTGGTGGATATCAGAAAAAGCGTTCCCGGTCACATAACGATCATCAGCCGATCATCTGAAAATAATCGGTGGTGGTGATATTAAACGGTTACATTGTGTAAAATAGTTGGGCTTACAGGTATTGGCGGTTACACTTTTGCCGCAGAACATTTGAATAAGGAATTATGGATTGTGACCAAACTTAAACTTCTGGCTCTTGGCGTGTTTATTGCAACATCCGCCAGCGTCGCGCACGCTGAAAGCAACCTGACGTTGGGCGCAGGCGTTGGTGTGGTTGAACACCCTTATAAAGATTACGATAGCGATGTTTATCCGATACCGGTCATCGCTTATGAAAGCGAAAACTTCTGGTTCCGTGGTCTGGGCGGCGGGTACTACTTGTGGAATGACAATGCCGATAAGTTGTCAATCATGGCATACTGGTCCCCGATGTACTTCAAACCGGGCGACAGCGATGACCATCAGTTGCGTCGTCTGGACAGGCGTAAAAGTACTATGATGGCGGGCGTTTCTTACGCGCATCACACCCAGTATGGATTCCTGCGTACCTCACTGGCAGGGGATACGTTGGATAACAGTAACGGTATTGTCTGGGATCTGGCCTGGCTGTATCGGTATACCAATGGCGGGCTGACCTTAACGCCAGGTATCGGGGTTGAATGGAATAGCGAGAACCAGAACGATTACTATTACGGCGTATCACGTAAAGAATCTTCGCGTAGCGGCCTGCGCGGCTATAACCCGAACGATAGCTGGAACCCGTATCTTGAACTTAGCGCTAACTATAATTTCGCCGGTAACTGGAGCGTATATGGTACTGCGCGCTACACCCGCCTGTCGGATGAAATTACCGACAGCCCGATGGTGGATAAATCCTGGACCGGTATCCTTTCTACTGGCGTGACCTATAGATTCTGATTGATTGAATTTGCCGGAAAGATCATGACAAGGCCTGCGTTATGCAGGCTTTGTGCTGTCTGAAACGCGAACATGGCGGCTTGCATAAATGCGCTGTTGACCGGGTATGGTACAGCCTTACGTGATTTATACTTTGTTACATCAATTTAAAAAACTAGCCTTTTATATGAAAAATCCAGGTGATTACAACTGCGCTAACAATTAGCGTAATAATTGTTGCAATGCTGGTTGATATCGCCCTGTCACGTCCCGCTTATGCTATACCCATTCTTCACAGCGAGTAAGACGAATGAGCATAGTATTCAATACCGTAGCCAAGCCCAGCGGCAGTCTGTGTAACTTATCCTGCAAGTACTGTTTCTATCTTGATAAACCCCGGGGCCAGCGCGTCATGTCTGACGATGTGCTGGAGACGTATATCCGCCGGGTAATTGATGATACGCCATCATCAGAGGTCTCGTTTTGTTGGCAGGGGGGAGAGCCGACGCTATGCGGTCTTTCTTTTTACCAAAAAGTGGTGTGCTTACAGCAACGCTATGCCAACGGCAAAACTATTTACAACAGTCTGCAAACCAATGGCGTATTAATCAATGAAGAGTGGGCGGCTTTCTTTGCGCAGCACCAGTTCCTGATTGGTATATCGATTGATGGGCCGCAAGTCGTTCATGATAATTACCGGAAAACGCCGTCAGGGCGGGCGTCTTTTTCCCGGGTCGTTAATGCTATCCGCCTTCTGCAGGCAAATGATGTCGAGTTCAACACGCTCACTGTCGTGAATGATGCGTCATGCCGTCATGGCAACGCTATTTATCATTTTTTGACGCAGGAACTGGAAAGTAAACACCTGCAATTTATTCCCATTGTTGAGCCGCTCGCACAAAAAGCGCAGCGTTCTTTGACGTTATCTGACAATGAGGATTCGCCTTCGCTGATGCCCTTTTCCGTTACGCCTGAAGGGTGGGGCGCCTTTATGTGCGATGTTTTTGATCAATGGATACGTCACGATGTCGGACGCATATTCGTACAGCTTTTTGACAACTTACTTGGCGTCTGGATGGGGGAGCCCGCCACGCTTTGTACGATGCAGTCGACCTGCGGGCAAAGTTTGCTGGTGGAGCAGAATGGCGACGTGTTTAGCTGCGACCATTTTGTTTTTCCCGCCTATAAACTGGGCAATCTGCAGCAACACTCTTTAGAAGAAATGGCGGCCTCTCCTTTTCAGCAGCAGTTTGGCGCGGCTAAAGCAAACCTTTCCTCACGCTGCCAGAACTGTACGTGGCGCTTTGCCTGTCACGGCGGTTGTCCGAAACATCGAATTTGCATGGACGGCGGCGAACGGCAAAATTATCTCTGTAAAGGATATCTGGAGTTCTTTCAACATGTGACGCCCTATATGAATGTGATGCGTCAATTATTACTGAATCAGCGACCCGCCGCGCATATTACCCGCATCGTCGACATGATTGCGGATGACGTTCGTCAGTGACAAGAAAATCGCCCCCTTGCGCGGTATGATGCCGGACATTACCGTAGGGTCTAAGAGTCCTGTATTGTTTTACCGTCGAGTGACATTGAAAAGGAAATGAAATCAGTGAAAAACGTAACGTTTTGCGGGCAGGTGACGCTTCCTGCCATCGGACAGGGAACATGGTATATGGGCGAGCGCGCGGATCAACGTCAGCGCGAGGTTTCGGCGTTGCGCGCGGGGCTGGATTTGGGGTTACGCCTTATTGATACAGCGGAAATGTATGCCGACGGCGGGGCGGAAAAGGTCGTGGGCGAGGCGTTAGCAGGGCGACGCGATGAGGCATTTCTGGTGTCAAAAGTGTACCCGTGGAACGCTGGCGGTCAGAAGATAGTTGCCGCCTGTGAAGAAAGCCTGCGTCGTCTGAAAACAGATTATCTCGATCTCTATCTATTGCACTGGGCCGGAAGCTTTTCATTCGAAGAGACCGTTGAAGGTATGGAGCGGCTAATCGCGCAGGGGAAAATTCGCCGTTGGGGAGTCTCTAATCTTGATTATGACGATATGCAGGCGCTGTGGCGCATCCCTGGGGGACAGCAATGCGCGACAAATCAGGTGCTCTATCATCTGGCGTCACGCGGTATTGAGTATGATTTATTGCCGTGGTGTCAACAACAGCGAATGCCAGTGATGGCCTATAGCCCGCTGGCGCAGGCTGGCCGGTTACGTAGCGGTTTACTGAATCATCCGGTGGTGAATGAAATTGCGCAAGCGCATAACGCTACGGCGGCGCAAATCTTACTGACGTGGGTGATTGCGCATCCGGGCGTGATGGCGATCCCGAAAGCCGGAAGTACAGAACACGTGAAGCAAAATGCGGCGGCGCTTGAGATCGCCTTGTCAGCAAACGAACTTGCCTTACTGGACAACGCCTGGCCTGCGCCAAAAGGGAAAACCGCGTTGGATATGGTGTGACGCCGGATAAAATGTGTAAGCGCCGCCATCCGGCAAGTCATGCCTGATGGCGGCTGACGCCTTCCAGAGCCTATAGCAACGCCGTTATCCATTCACTTTTAGCGTTTAGCGACGCAGATAGTCTGCGCCAGACGAGAGGGTTTTTCTTCTGTGGCTTGTTGCGGCGCAGTAGCGTAAACCGTTTCAACGCAGACAAACGTTTTATAGCCGTCATCCGGCATGTCGCCCATGCTGATGGACAACGCCGGGCCAGGGTTCCAGCCTACGACGTTAAGGTGATGGTGGTGAACTACATCAATCGTGCGGTTTAATGTCGCATCGTGGATCACGCTACATGCTTCAGGATTGAGGTAAACGCGATCGGTACGGTCCGGAAAGGTTTGTATACCGCCGGCCAGGACACCTTCTTTAGCGTCGTTAACTTTATCAATAAACCGATCGCCGAGTCCGCTGACCTTAACGTTGGCGATGTCGCCAACGTTAAAATAGCTGTGGAGCGCGGATGTGGTTGCAAACTCGCCATGCGCTTCCAGTTCAATTTCACAGGTTTTACCCATTTTAAAACGTGCCAGCAGCGTGAAATCGTGCGGCCAGTATTTCCGGGTGGCCTCACTGCTTTGCAGCTCAAATGTCAGCATTACGCCATTATCATCTTCATTATGCGCTTTTAGCGCCCACGGTAGATTACGCGCAAAGCCGTGTGACGGCAGACCTTGTTGAGCCGCAGGTCCAAACCAGGGCCAGCAGAACGGTACGCCGCCGCGTAGCGCCACGCCGGTTTTGAAAGGCGTATTATTACTGAGCCACAATACCTCTTCCTCGCCAACGGGTTTCCAGGAGAGAAGGTGCGCGCCCTGTAATGCAAAAGAGGCTTTAACCTGCGGATGGTCAACGACGATCAGATCCAGGTCATCAAGCTGACGACGGGAAAGGACAGGGGTAAGCTGTTCGATAACCGGGAGGGCAAAAATTTTATTAATCATTACGCAATCCTCTTAACCCTAAATAATTCGAGTTGCATGACAAGGCGCTTGTGCCTTGACCAGTGCTTGCGCTGGCCCGTAGAGGCGAGGCCGCAGGCCGAGTAACGCGGCAAGTGAACGACAAATTCATCGGGAACGAATTTGAACAACCGTAGGTCATCTCCGGCCAGGGACATGGACATCCCTGATTCATCCCGATAAGTTCGACTTCCGTCAGTGATTCGGGTGAGAAAGCATAGCCAACACACCTGCAACTTGAAGTATGACGGGTATATCTTTAAGCAAAAAAAAGAGCGACCTGAGTCGCTCTTACCAATGACTGTGTCATCTCAACTTATTTGGAGATGTGAGCAATCAGGTCCAGTACTTTGTTGGAGTAACCGGTTTCGTTATCGTACCAGGAGACCAGTTTCACGAAGTTGTCGTTCAGCGCGATGCCTGCTTTAGCATCGAACACGGAAGTGCATACTTCGCCGTTGAAATCGGTAGATACAACGTCGTCTTCGGTGTAACCCAGAACGCCTTTCATTTCGCCTTCGGCAGCAGCTTTAACAGCAGCTTTGATCTGCTCGTAGGTAGCCGCTTTTTCCAGACGAACGGTCAGGTCAACAACGGATACGTTCGGAGTCGGAACGCGGAACGCCATACCAGTCAGTTTGCCATTCAGTTCCGGCAGTACTTTACCTACCGCTTTAGCAGCGCCAGTAGAGGACGGGATGATGTTCTGAGATGCGCCGCGGCCGCCGCGCCAGTCTTTGTGAGACGGGCCATCAACGGTTTTCTGGGTTGCGGTAGTCGCGTGAACAGTAGTCATCAGACCTTCGATGATACCGAAGTTGTCGTTGATAACTTTAGCCAGCGGCGCCAGGCAGTTGGTGGTGCAGGAAGCGTTGGAAACGATGTCCTGGCCTTCGTATTTGTCAAAGTTAGCGCCTTTAACAAACATTGGGGTGTTGTCTTTAGACGGACCCGTCAGAACCACTTTTTTCGCGCCAGCGGTGATGTGTTTACGCGCGGTTTCGTCAGTCAGGAAGATACCGGTAGCTTCAGCCACTACGTCAACACCAACTTCGTCCCATTTCAGGTTAGCCGGATCGCGTTCAGCGGTAACACGGATTTTTTTACCGTTAACGATCAGATGACCGTCTTTCACTTCAACAGTACCGTCGAAACGGCCGTGAGTGGAGTCATATTTCAGCATGTATGCCATGTACTCTGCGTCTAACAGGTCGTTGATTGCAACGATCTCGATGTCAGAACGTTTCTGAGCAGCACGGAAAACAATGCGACCGATACGGCCAAAACCGTTGATACCTACTTTGATAGTCATATATTCCACCAGCTATTTGTTAGTGAATAAAAGGTTGCCTGTAAAATTACAAAAACCTTACGCAGCGTCAAGCGGAATCGTGTCAATCATTGCGACAAATCAATCCTCTGCACAACCTTTGCGCGGCTGATTCGCCTCACTCTTCCTTTCGGCTTGAAACCACATGGGGGCGCCGCCCCGAATTTTAAAGGGCAACCGAGATAATAATGTGACATCAGTCACGATTCGTGAGCCGCCATTTCGCAATGATCAAGTTTAGAACAAAAGTTGGTACTGAGGTGTTAATGTTTTGTTAGAATCGGTCAGGCAATGTGAGCACGTTTAAAGTGAGATGTGAGCAAATGGCTAACCAACCTTCAGCAGAAGAACTCAAGAAAAAATTGTCCGAAATGCAATTCTACGTGACGCAGGATCGTGGCACAGAACCGCCATTTACCGGACGCCTGCTACATAATAAACGCGATGGGGTTTATCACTGCCTGGTCTGTGATACGCCGCTTTTTCACTCCCACACCAAATACGATTCAGGCTGCGGCTGGCCTAGCTTTTACCAGCCTGTCAGCGAAGAGGCGATTCGTTACATAGACGATTTTTCTCATGGAATGCAGCGTGTCGAAATTCGTTGCGGTAACTGCGATGCGCATCTCGGACACGTTTTCCCGGACGGGCCGCAGCCAACCGGTGAGCGCTATTGCGTTAACTCGGCCTCGCTGGCCTTTTCTGACGAGAAAAACGGCGATCAACTGAAAGGCTGAAAAAACGATTCAGCAAATTATTCCACAGGAGCGGACACATCATGAATCTTGATGAGATCATTAACAGCATGACGCCGGAAGTGTATCAACGTTTATCCACCGCCGTTGAGCTGGGTAAGTGGCCGGATGGCGTGGCGTTGACGCCGGAACAGAAAGAAAACAGCCTGCAACTGGTGATGCTATGGCAGGCGCGGCACAATACCGAAGCGCAACATATGACGATCGATACTCACGGTCAGATGGTGATGAAAAGCAAGCAGCAGCTCAAAGCGGATTTCGGTATTACGTCAAAGCCGATTGCGACATTGAAAATGCAGTAACGGGTAGTCGGATAAGAGATAGTCGCCATCCGGCGGTTTCATTGCCAATGCGTTGTGCTTACCGGGCCTGCTCATTGCTGTCAGGCACAGGCCCGCCATATATTTACGAATAACGCTTAATGTCCAGTGAGTCCGCCAACTGTGTCGCTAACTGATTATTGTCATCGGCGGCCTATTCCCGGAACATTGTGCCGGCCAGCCCGCGCTTTTTAATCTGGTCCGCGTTGATCCCCACCGGCGCGGATTTTCATAAGAGAGGGCAAACAGTGCCTTCCCCCGGCAGACTTTACTGTCAGCAGCAGGCCAGGCGTTTGAGTCATACGGATTGGCGTTGAAATACTGCGTGCCATAAGGCCATGTCGTAAGTCATCAGATTGATAAAGTCGAGCTACGGGGCTATAGCTTTCACGTCCAGCCAGCTTTTCGGATTTTCCGCATTCGCGCCGACGGCGAGGGTGACCCGCTTTTGGGGCTCATTAGCTGACGAAGCGCTTTTAAATGCGACGTTAACCGAATATTCCCAGTCAAGAGCGATCCCATCGAGACCATATTTGTCGACAATCTTCTGCGCCGGTTTAATAAACACCGCGCGGGCTTCTTTAACGATCCTCTTTGACATCTAAAACAGAAACACGCCACAGAATGGAATGCGAAAAAATAACCGCAGCAGATTAGCGTCTTCATCCATGGAAACCTGCGCAGGCGTTCGCGCCGTCTTTCGCGATACGGCTTCCATCTTTTTGGTTTTATCGCCGTTTGTTTCGTTGAGTTTGTGATCTTGGTTGGCAAATACAGATAATTGTCTGTGTTTTAAAGATTTATCGTTGACCTTAAAGATTTTATGGATAAGTATGATGAGCATTGATGCACACCAAACACAAAGGAAGATGCAATGAAAGCACTGGCGAGATTTGGCAAGGCCTTTGGCGGCTACAAAATGATTGATGTCCCGGAGCCGGTATGCGGTCCGGAAGACGTGATTATCGAAATCAAAGCGGCGGCGATCTGCGGCGCGGATATGAAGCACTATAACGTTGACAGCGGGTCCGACGAATTTAACTCCGTTCGCGGTCATGAATTCGCCGGACGTATCGCGCGGGTGGGCGAAAAAGTGAAAGACTGGAAAGTCGGCCAGCGCGTGGTTTCTGACAACAGCGGACACGTTTGCGGCGTTTGCCCTGCCTGTGAACAAGGCGATTTTCTGTGTTGTACAGAAAAAGTCAATCTGGGTCTGGATAACAACACCTGGGGCGGTGGATTCTCCAAATACTGCCTGGTTCCGGGAGAAATCCTGAAAATCCATCGCCATGCCCTGTGGGAGATCCCGGAAGGCGTGGATTACGAGGAAGCCGCAGTTCTGGACCCTATCTGCAACGCCTATAAATCTATCGCCCAGCAATCCAAATTTTTACCCGGCCAGGACGTGGTTGTCATCGGCACCGGTCCGTTAGGTCTGTTTTCGGTCCAAATGGCCCGCATTATGGGGGCGGTAAATATCGTGGTGGTTGGTCTGGATGAGGATGTTCCTGTCCGTTTCCCTGTGGCCAAAGAACTCGGCGCGACGGCGTTTGTTAACGGCTCCACGGAAGATGTCGTCGCACGCTGCCGGGAGATTTGCGGCAAAGACAACCTCGGTCTGGTGATCGAATGCTCCGGTGCCAACATTGCGCTTAAACAGGCCATCGACATGCTACGGCCAAATGGTGAAGTGGTTCGCGTCGGTATGGGATTTAAGCCGCTCGATTTCTCCATCAACGACATTACTTCCTGGAACAAAAGCATCATTGGGCATATGGCCTATGACTCCACATCCTGGCGCAATGCGATTCGCCTGCTTGCCAGCGGCGCTATCAAAGTAAAACCGATGATCACCCATCGTATCGGTCTTTCTCAGTGGCGCGAAGGGTTTGACGCAATGGTCGATAAGACAGCCATTAAAGTGATCATGACCTACGACTTTGATGAATAACCCTTCTGCTAAAGGAACGTTATCGCATGGAACAGATAACAAAACCGCACTGCGGCGCCCGGCTGGATCGCCTGCCGGATTGCCGCTGGCATTCATCAATGTTTGCCGTCGTCGCCTTTGGTCTGCTTGTTTGCTGGAGTAATGCCGTCGGCGGATTAATTCTTGCCCAGCTCAAGGAGTTAGGCTGGACCGATAATTCCACGACAGCCACTTTCTCCGCCATTACCACAGCGGGGATGTTTCTCGGCGCGCTGGTGGGCGGCATTATCGGCGATAAAACCGGGCGCAGGAACGCCTTTATTCTTTATGAGGCAATCCATATCGCCGCGATGGTGGTTGGCGCATTCTCACCGAATATGAGCTTTCTGATCGCCTGTCGTTTTGTGATGGGCGTGGGATTAGGGGCACTACTGGTCACCCTGTTTGCTGGTTTTACCGAATATATGCCGGGCAGAAATCGGGGAACCTGGTCGAGTCGTGTTTCGTTTATTGGCAACTGGTCATATCCATTGTGTTCCCTGATTGCAATGGGGCTGACGCCGCTAATTAGCGCGGAATGGAACTGGCGCGTGCAGTTACTGATCCCGGCTGTACTGTCGCTGATTGCTACCGCGCTTGCCTGGCGATACTTCCCTGAATCTCCCCGCTGGCTGGAATCGCGCGGGCGTTATCAGGAAGCCGAAAAGGTCATGCAGGCCATTGAAGCAGGCATCGAACGTCAGACAGGAAAACCGCTGCCGCCGGTTGTTATTGAAAGCAGCGGCAAGCCTCCGCGTTCCGTACCTTATTCAGCGTTGCTCACTGGCGTATTACTGAAACGCGTTATTTTGGGTTCCTGCGTGCTGATTGCCATGAACGTTGTGCAATACACGTTAATTAACTGGCTGCCCACCATCTTTATGACGCAGGGCATCAACCTCAAAGATTCGATCGTTTTAAATACCATGAGTATGTTCGGCGCACCGTTTGGCATATTTATCGCTATGTTGGTAATGGATAAAATTCCGCGCAAAACCATGGGTGTCGGTTTATTAATTCTGATTGCCGTGCTGGGATATATTTATTCACTGCAAACCAGCATGTTGCTTATCACCTTAATTGGCTTTTTCCTGATTACCTTTGTCTATATGTATGTCTGTTATGCCTCGGCGGTCTATGTGCCGGAGATCTGGCCAACAGAAGCGAAACTTCGCGGTTCCGGCCTGGCGAACGCTGTCGGCAGAATCAGCGGTATCGCTGCCCCCTATGCAGTGGCGGTATTACTCAACGGTTATGGCGTGACGGGCGTTTTCGTCCTGCTGGGCACTGTCTCGATTATCGTCGCTGTTGCAATAGCGACTATCGGAATCGAGACCAGGGGTGTTTCGGTCGAAAGTCTGGGCATTGATAAGGTCACGAGTAAATAAAGGAATAAAAATGAAAAATTCAAAAGCGATATTAAAAACGCCTGGCACCATGACAATTATGGCGGCTGATATTCCAGTACCAAAAGAAAACGAAGTATTGATCAAAGTGGAATATGTCGGTATTTGCGGTTCAGATGTTCACGGTTTTGAATCCGGGCCATTCATTCCGCCGAAGGATCCAAATCAGGAAATTGGTCTCGGTCATGAGTGTGCCGGAACGGTCATTGCGGTCGGCAAGCGGGTAAGCAAATTTAAGCCAGGCGATCGGGTTAATATCGAGCCGGGCGTGCCGTGCGGCCACTGCCGCTATTGTCTGGAAGGAAAATACAATATTTGTCCGGATGTTGATTTTATGGCGACGCAGCCGAATTATCGCGGGGCCTTAACTCACTATCTGTGCCATCCGGAAAGTTTTACGTACAAGCTTCCGGACAATATGGACACTATGGAAGGTGCGCTGGTGGAACCCGCTGCTGTTGGAATGCACGCGGCAATGCTGGCGGATGTTAAACCGGGTAAGAAAATCGTCATTCTCGGCGCGGGCTGCATTGGTTTAATGACCCTGCAAGCGTGTAAGTGTCTGGGGGCGACCAATATCGCGGTAGTGGATGTACTGGAAAAACGGCTGGCAATGGCTGAACGACTGGGAGCGACAACCGTTATCAATGGGGCGAAAGAAGATACTGTCTCGCGCTGCCAGCAGTTCACCGACGATATGGGCGCCGATATTGTGTTTGAAACCGCCGGTTCCGCCGTCACAACTCAGCAAGCGCCGTATCTGGTCATGCGCGGCGGGAAGATCATGATTGTCGGCACTGTCGCGGGAGATTCAGCGATTAATTTCCTCAAAATTAACCGTGAAGTCTCCATCCAGACGGTATTCCGCTATGCCAACCGCTATTCGGTGACTATTGATGCCATCTCCTCCGGGCGTTTCGATGTGAAATCAATGGTGACGCATATTTACGATTACAAAGACGTGCAACGTGCATTTGAAGAGTCGGTGAATAACAAACGCGACATTATTAAAGGCGTTATTAAAGTTTGCGATTAATAAAAAACGGGAGAAACAGCGATGTTGGCAGATATAAAATATTGGGAAAATGATGCACAAAATAAACATTACGCGATTGCGCACTTTAACGTGTGGAATGCGGAAATGTTGATGGGAGTGATTGATGCGGCGGAAGAGGCAAATTCGCCGGTTATTATCTCCTTTGGTACCGGATTTGTGGGCAATACTTCATTTGAAGACTTCTCTCATATGATGGTTTCCATGGCTAAAAAAGCCTCTGTGCCGGTAATTACCCACTGGGATCATGGACGTAGCATGGACATTATCCATAATGCCTGGACGCACGGCATGAACTCGCTGATGCGTGACGCTTCATCCTTTGATTTTGAAGAAAATATTCGCCTGACCAAAGAAGCCGTTGATTTCTTTCATCCGCTGGGTATTCCGGTAGAGGCGGAGTTAGGGCACGTAGGGAACGAAACGGTGTATGAAGAGGCGTTGGCGGGGTATCACTATACCGACCCGGATCAGGCGGCGGAATTTGTAGCGCGCACCGGTTGTGACTCGCTGGCGGTCGCCATCGGCAACCAGCATGGCGTGTACACCTCTGAACCAAAACTGAATTTTGAGGTCGTGGAGCGCGTGCGCCAGGCAGTTTCCGTACCGCTAGTGTTACACGGCGCTTCCGGTATTAGCGACGCGGATATCAAAAAAGCCATTTCGCTGGGCATCTCGAAAATCAATATCCACACCGAACTGTGTCAGGCCGCGATGGTAGCGGTAAAAGAGAATCAGGATCAGCCGTTCCTGCATCTGGAACGCGAAGTACGCAAAGCGGTAAAAGCCCGCGCGCTGGAAAAAATCAAACTGTTTGGTTCAGATGGTAAAGCGGGATGATGATATGGACGAAATCGAAGTTCTTTGCATAGGGGCGGCCATTGTCGACATTCCTTTGCAACCGGTTAGTAAAAATATCTTTGATGTCGATTCGTATCCATTAGAACGCATTGCCATGACCACAGGGGGGGATGCGATTAATGAAGCCACGATTATTTCGCGTCTCGGGCATCGCACTGCGCTAATGAGTCGCGTTGGCGACGATGCGGCAGGATATTTTATTCTCGACCACTGTCGGAAGGAGAATATCGATATTCAGAGCCTGAAGCAGGATGCTGATATTGATACCTCAATTAATGTTGGGCTGGTGACTGATGATGGTGAGCGCACCTTTGTCACTAACCGTAACGGCAGTCTGTGGAAGCTAAATATTAACGATGTCGATTTTGACCGTTTTTCTCAGGTCAGGCTGTTATCACTGGCAAGTATCTTTAACAGCCCGCTACTGGATGGCAAAGCATTAACGGCTATTTTTACGCAGGCGAAAGCGCATCAACTGGTTATCTGCGCTGACATGATCAAACCGCGGCTGAATGAAACTCTGGACGATATTCGCGAAGCGCTAAGTTTTGTCGATTATCTGTTTCCTAATATTGATGAAGCCAAAAAACTGACCGGGAAAGAGACGCTGGATGATATTGCCGATTGTTTTTTGCAATGTGGCGTAAAAACAGTGGTGATTAAAACTGGCAAGAAAGGCTGCTTTATCAAAAGCGCCGATATAAAAATGGAGGTGCCTGCGGTGGCAGGCATTACCGCCATCGACACTATTGGCGCCGGCGATAATTTTGCATCGGGATTTATCGCCGCGCTGCTGGAGGGAAAAACGCTGCGTGAATGCGCACGGTTCGCCAATGCGACGGCCGCGATATCGGTACTCAGCGTGGGCGCCACAACGGGCGTGAAAAACAGAATGCTAGTGGAACAACTCCTGAATGAATACGAAGGGTAATAGCGGCAGATGAAAATGATACCTTTAGGTAATACAGATATAGCGCTTTCCCGTATGGGACTCGGCACCTGGGCTATCGGCGGCGGTCCGGCATGGAATGGCAACCTCGATATGCAGGTCTGCATCGATACTATCGTTGAGGCGCACCGTTGCGGTATTAACCTGATTGATACGGCGCCGGGCTATAACTTTGGCAATAGCGAAGTGATTGTCGGCCAGGCGCTGAAAAAATTACCGCGTAACGAGATGGTGGTGGAGACCAAATGCGGGATCGTCTGGGAGCGGGAAGGGAGCCTGTTCAATAAAGTCGGCGATCGCCAGCTTTATAAAAATCTTTCTCCGGACTCTATTCGTAAAGAAGTCGATGCCAGTCTCCAGCGACTAGGGATTGATTATATCGATATCTATATGACCCACTGGCAGTCGGTACCGCCGTTTTTTACGCCGATTGCAGAAACCGTTGGCGTGCTCAATGAGCTGAAAGCAGAGGGGAAAATCCGTTCTATCGGGGCGGCGAATGTAGATGTCAGCCATATCCGCGAATACCTTAAACATGGCGAGCTGGACATCATACAGGCGAAATACAGCATTCTTGACCGGGCGCTGGAAACGGAGCTGCTGCCTCTATGCCGCGAGCACGGCATCGTGGTACAGGTTTATTCGCCACTGGAGCAGGGATTGTTAACCGGCACCATTACCCGTGACTATGTTCCCGGCGGGGCGCGAGCGAATAAACTCTGGTTCCAGCGTGAGAATATGTTGCGGGTTATTGATATGCTGGAGCAGTGGCAGCCATTGTGCGACAAATACCATTGCGCCGTCCCGACGCTGGCGCTGGCGTGGATATTGCGACAAAGCGAACTGATTTCGATACTGAGCGGCGCCACGTCGCCGGAGCAGGTACGAGAGAATATCGCTGCGCTGTCCATCACCTTAACGGATGACGATGCGTTATTGATGAGACAAATGGCGGAAGCGCTGGACAATCCATAAGCAATACATTACACCTCTTTTTTGGCGAAATGCAGATAAAATCTGTTATTCAAACGGCTTATTTTGAAAGTAAACATAGTCTGTGAGATACTCAACGTTTATCATGACGTCGAAAACAGAGGTGTAATCGTGGCGGCGAAAGACAGGATTCAGGCGATCAAACAAATGGTCGCTAATGATAAAAAAGTAACAGTCTCTAACTTGAGTTCAATTTTTCAGGTAACCGAAGAGACAATTCGACGCGATCTGGAAAAACTCGAAGATGAAGGCTTTTTGACTCGAACTTATGGCGGTGCGGTATTAAATTCGGCGGTGCTGGCTGACAATATCCATTTTTATAAGCGTGCAAAATCGTTCTATGAAGAGAAGCAAATTATAGCCCGTAATACGCTTCCGTTTATTAAAAACAAAACAACGATGGCCGCCGACTCCAGCAGTACGGTAATGGAATTGCTAAAACTCCTGAAAGACCGAAACGATCTTACTTTGTTAACTAATTCAGCGGAAGCTTTCCATGAACTGGCGCAATCGGACATTAATCTTGTTTCTACGGGCGGTGAGTTAAATAAAAATACGCTATCGCTGCAGGGGCGTATCACTAAAGAAATAATCAGCCGTTATCATGTTGATATTATGGTAATGAGTTGTAAAGGGCTGGATATGGCGAGCGGGGCGCTTGATTCTAACGAGGCGGAAGCTGAAATCAAAAAAACGATGATTCGCCAGGCCACAGAGGTGGCGTTATTGGTGGACCACTCAAAATTTGATCGTAAAGCGTTCGTGCGGTTGGTCGATTTTAGTCATATCCATTACCTGATAACGAATAAAACGCCAGGTGATGAATGGATCGCATTTTGCGATAAAAATAATATCCAGCTTGTCTATTAATCGATAGATTATCCTTGACTGGATTGTTTTCGCCTGGACTATGCCAAAAAAAACGGCAGATGATAGCAAGTGCGGCAAATACCCCTTTGCCGCGAGACAATAATTTATTATTTTGCTGCGTTAGAGGCCATCCAGATGGAAGACAATGATCATATCGGCGCCAGACTAGACCGCTTACCTTTATCCCGGTTTCATTTTCGTATTTTTGGAATAATTAGTTTTGGCCTGCTATTAACGGGGTTTTTGAGTTATTCAGGAAATGTGGTTCTGGCCAAATTGATAAACAATGGTTGGTCGAATAATTATCTTAATGCCGCGTTCACATCGGCACTGATGCTTGGCTATTTTATTGGTTCGCTTACCGGCGGTTTTATTGGGGATTACCTGGGGCGTCGAAAAGCGTTTCGCATTAATTTGTTGCTTGTGGGCATCTCCGCAACGGCTGCCGCATTTGTTCCCAATATGTACTGGCTGATTTTCTTTCGTTGTCTGATGGGGACAGGCATGGGGGCATTGATTATGGTTGGATATGCTTCTTTTACCGAGTTTATCCCTCCCGTTGTACGAGGAAAATGGTCCGCGCGTCTCTCTTTTGTAGGGAACTGGTCACCGATGCTGTCTGCGGGGATTGGCGTAGTGGTCATTGCGTTTTTAAGCTGGCGGATGATGTTTCTTCTTGGCGGGATCGGGATGTTGCTGGCGTGGTCTCTTTCAGGAAAGTACTTTATCGAATCACCCAGGTGGTTAGCAGGTAAAGGGCGGCAACGCGAGGCTGAACAGCAGCTTCTCATGATTGAATCGCAAATAGAAAAAGAAAAAAGTATTGTTTTGCCGCCGCATCAGGAAAGCAATAAATCCATGGAATCGCACTTTGAAAACGGTACATTCTGGCTCTTATTCAAAGGACAAATGCTGCGGCGCACGTTAGTGGCGATCACTGTATTGATTGCAATGAACATTTCGCTTTATACCATTACGGTATGGATCCCGACAATTTTTGTTAATTCAGGAATTGATGTTACAAAATCTATTTTCATGACCGCCATCATTATGATTGGCGCGCCAGTGGGCATATTTATCGCCGCGCTCATTATTGACCATTTCCCCAGACGGTTATTTGGTTCGCTGTTGCTTATCGTTATTGCGGTAGTAGGATATTTTTATTCAATACAGACTGAGGAATGGGCCATTCTGGTTTATGGACTAGTCATGATTTCCTTTCTGTATATGTACGTCTGCTTTGCCTCGGCGGTTTACGTTCCCGAATTATGGCCTACGCACCTTAGACTACGCGGATCGGGTTTTGTGAATGCGGTAGGGCGGATCGTCGCTGTCTTTACCCCCTACGGCGTGGCGGTTTTATTGACCCGGTATGGATCTGTCACCGTTTTTGTTGTGCTGGGTATGCTGCTGGCGGCGTGCGCGCTGATATTATTTTGTTTTGGCATTGAAACGAGAAGAGTTTCGTTAGAAGCGCTCTCCAGCCTGCGTTGAGCTTTGCCTGGTAGCGACGCTGACGTGACGTATCCGGCCCAAAGATCTATGCAATGGTCTCACCGTTGCGTGATGTATTGACCGGATACGATACCTGCTCCGCTACCTGGCGACAGCCTGGCCCTGCGTCTCTTCCCAGTCTGCCAGCGTATACAGCGTCGCGCCTGCTGCCGCCATCTCCATAAACGCGTGTGCGCTATCCTGCGGGTGAATATTCACGCCGCGACAGCCATCGGTGATAACGTTAACGGCATAGCCCAACTCTAGCGCATCCAGCACCGTAAATTTTACGCAGTAATCGGTCGCCAACCCCATCACGATAAGCTCGGTAACGTCATGCTCGCGAAGCCAGGTATCAAGGGTAGTTTTCTGCCGATGTTCGTTGTCAAAAAACGCGCTGTAGCTATCAATCAGCGGGTTTTCACCCTTATAGATGCAGGCGTCAATCGCATGTTGGTTAAGCAGGGGATGTAACGCCGCGCCGTCGGTATGTTGAACGCAGTGATCCGGCCAGAGCGTTTGCGGCAGCCCGTCCAGCTCTCCCTGACTATAGGGTTCCGCCTGATGCTGGCTGGCGAAGCTGCCATGCTGCGCGGGATGCCAGTCCTGGCTGGCCAGCACCGGAATCTGCCGGGGCTGGCACCAGTCAATAAGAGCGTTGGCGATGTCGATGGTGCTGTCGCCTTCCGCTACAGCCAGCGCGCCGCCGGCGCAAAAGTCATTTTGCAAGTCGACCAGTAATAAGGCCCGGTTTGTCATTATCTTCTCCTTGTCGTCGGGATTTTTTAATCATCCGGCGTCAATTCACCACGCAAGTTTTGCGCCATCGCGCTACGAATCGCCTGAGTGTCCAGACCCTGGCTTAACAAATAATGCAGTTTGGTTAAGGTAGCTTCGACGGTCATATCGGCACCGCCAATCACGCCAGCGTGCGCCAGCGCATTACCGGTAGCGTACCCGCCCATATTGACTCGCCCTGACATGCATTGCGTCAGGTTAACCACCACGATGCCGCGCGAACTGGCCTCTTTCAGCTCCTGTAAAAACGCTTTATTTTGCGGCGCGTTGCCTACGCCATAAGAGCGCAGAATCAGCGCTTTTACCGGCTGACGCAGAAAGTTACGTACTACCTCGGCGGAAATCCCCGGATAAATCGTCACTACGCCTATCGGCTGCGGCGTAATAGGGTGAACGATTAATTCACCAGAACCGTAGGGCGCGGGAGGCGTATTTAAACGGCGAATGTGAATTCCTGCTTCCAGCAAGGGCGGCAGATTAGGAGAGGCAAAAGCGTCAAAACCATCCGCATGGGCTTTGGTCGTGCGATTGCCGCGGAACAGACGATTATTAAAAAACAGCGTTACTTCATTAATAGGATAGTTGGCGGCGACATAAAGCGCATTCAGCAAATTAATTTGCCCGTCGGAGCGCAGCTCAGCCAGCGGAATTTGTGACCCTGTCACAATGACCGGTTTGCCCAGATTTTCCAGCATGAAAGAGAGCGCCGATGCGGTAAACGCCATCGTGTCGGTGCCATGCAGAATAACAAAACCGTCATACTCATCGTAGTGCGCTTTGATATCTGCAGCGATATGCTGCCAGTCTTCCGGCGTCATATCTGATGAATCCATCAGCGGGGCATATTCATGGATGGTAAAATCCGGCATCTCCGGGCGGTGGAATTCCGGCATCAGCGCCAGCTGACGCTGAAGGTGCCCGGACACCGGGATATACCCTTTATCTGAGCGCTGCATACCGATAGTGCCGCCGGTATAGGCAACGTAAATTGATTTCTTTTGCATGATAATGTTCAGTCGTGTCGCGAAGGACGTATTAATGATTATCGGATGGCGGCTATGAGCAGACGCCGCCATCCGGTATGGCTATAGATGAAGCATTAGCGAACGTTCGCGCAAGTCAAACAGAACGCATAACGGTTTTGCGGATCGTTAAATGCCGCCAGTTTATCCCCCTCGGCCTTCACCGTGTTGGCGGCGGAAACGAGCGGCGCCGGGAGCATCGCCTGAATGGCCTCCGGCAGCATGGCGCGTACTGATCCGGTCATACTGTCCATGACCATATCAAGGACCGTCGGTTCGTCCTGATAGTAATCAAGATGCCACTGTTTCAGTTTCGCCAGCTCCGCCGCTTTGGCGACGGCGTCGTCAAAGTCGCCGAGACTGTCCACCAGACCATTGGCTTTCGCGTCTTCTCCGGTCCAGACATGGCCTTGTGCGATTTTATCAATCTGCTCCGGCGTACGCTTACGCGCGTCTGCCACCAGTGTGATAAAGCGTTTGTAGCCGTACTCAATACTGAGTTGCATCATCTGCTGCACTTCCGGTGACAGCGCTTTGGTCATCGAAATATCCGCCAGCGGCGAGGTGGAAACGCCGTCGCTGTGTACGCCAATCGACGACAGGCTGTTTTCTACCGTATTGATGACGCCGAAGATGCCAATTGAACCCGTCAGTGTGCTGGGGCTGGCCACGATATAGTTTGCTGGCGTAGAGATCCAGTAACCGCCGGAGGCCGCCATACCGCCCATTGAGACCACCACCGGTTTGCCAGCCGCTCTTGCCGCCGCCAGTTCGGCGCGGATAACTTCGGAGGCGTTGACGCTACCGCCTGGGCTATTGACGCGCAGCACAATCGCTTTCACTTTAGGATCAAGGCGTGCGTCGCGGATCTGCGATGCCGTAGTGTCGCCGCCGACATTCCCTGGCGTTTCTTCGCCATCCATAATCGCGCCATTGGCGAAAATAACCGCAATAGTACCGCCGGTATCCGCAGGCGTTTTCAGCGAATAATCGTAATAGCTGATCGCGCGATAGTTATTTTCGGTTTTGCTCCAGCCAAACTGCTTCGTCAGCGCTTTTTCAACATCTGCACTGGAGGCGAGGGCGTCCACCAGTTTATGGTCGAGCGCATATTTGGCGGTGTCGCCGCCCACGCTGGTTAACCCGTCGATAATAGCCTGTGCGCCGGGGAAGAGTTGTTGCGGCGAAATCTGGCGATTGGCGGAAACGGTATGCAGGTAGTTCTGCCACAGTTCGCCTATCCAACGGCTGTCGGCCTCGCGGGCGGCGGGCGACATATCGTCGCGGATAAACGGCTCGACGGCGGATTTATAGGTGCCGACCCGGAAAACGTGGGTAGAGACTTTCAGTTTATCCAGCAGCGTTTTGTAGTACAGGCCATTCGTAGCGAAGCCGTGAAGATCTACCTGACCCTGTGGGGAAAGCCAAATTTTATTGGCGAAACTGGCGAGGTAATACTGACCCTGGCTGTAGTTTTCACCCACGGCGAAAACCGGTTTGCCGCTGTCGCGGAATTCGCGCAGCGCTTTACCGATATAGCGCATTGACGGCTGATCGGCGCCGGTGAAGTTTTTCAGATCCAGAACGATACCAGTGATGTTACGGTCATCTTTCGCCTGACGAATAGCGTTGACGATGTCAAACAGGGAGTTTTCCTGCAGACGGTCGGAGCTGGCGCCAAATAACTGGCGACCCAGCGCGCCCAGACGGTGATTGGTGGACGGTTTATCCACAATGACGCCGGAAATATCCAGCAGCAGAGCGCCGCGCGCCGTTTGCTCACTGTTGCTGCCGTTACCGATCTGCATCCAGATCCCAACGCCCACCAGGACCAGAAAAATAAAGAACAGGTTGAGTACCATTTCACGGACGAAGTTCAACACTCGCCACGTCCATTTAAAAAATCCGGCAATAAATCGCCACAGGGTTCGCATGTATTCTCCCTATCTGAGTAACAACGCTTATACCTTGGTGAGGATAAAGCATTAAGATGTGGCTATCGTAATGACCCATCAGGCAGTTGTCAGCAGGAATCACTGCCTGCGCTGTAACAAAATCTGCTCCCGTGTTAATTTTGTGAATAAATATCATTGCTGGAGTTAATCAAATGGATGCACTAGAACTGCTGGTCAACCGTCGGAGCGCCTCTCGTCTCGCAGAACCGGCGCCTGTCGGAGAGCAATTACAGAACATTCTGCGGGCGGGAATGCGTGTTCCCGATCATAAATCTCTACAGCCGTGGCGTTTTTTTGTGATTGAAGGAGAGGGGCGCGACCGCTTCAGCGCCGTGCTTGAACAAGGCGCTGTCGCTGCCGGGGGCGATGAGAAAGCGATCGAAAAAGCGCGTAATGCGCCGTTTCGCGCACCGCTGATCATTACCGTGGTGGCGAAATGCGAAGAAAACCATAAGGTTCCAGTGTGGGAACAGGAGATGTCTGCCGGATGCGCGGTGATGGCGATGCAAATGGCGGCG
The DNA here is from genome assembly GCF_046569445.1 of Salmonella sp. 741265050_HSA. Taxonomy (NCBI): domain Bacteria; kingdom Pseudomonadati; phylum Pseudomonadota; class Gammaproteobacteria; order Enterobacterales; family Enterobacteriaceae; genus Salmonella; species Salmonella sp. 741265050_HSA. The sequence goes on from NZ_JBKFSV010000001.1 coordinate 312,998, forward strand.
ATTGCGCAAGGGTTTAATGGTATCTGGCGTAGCGGTGCATTAACGGAGAGCGCTATCGTGCGGGAAGCCTTTGAGTGCCGCCCTCAGGATAAAATTGTTGGTTTTCTCTATCTCGGCACGCCGCAGCTCAAAGCGTCAACGACGATCAGTACCCCCGACCCCACGCCGTTTGTGCGTTATTTCTGACGCTGAGGGATAAAACTGTCTGGATTCTGAGCAAAGGCGCGGTAATTCAGACAGTGATACTTACCACATCAGGGAATGAGCGCTACCATAGCGCGAATGCAATGACAGGAGATGTCCATGAGCGAGCAAGCCATTCGTTTAACGCAATACAGCCACGGCGCTGGTTGCGGTTGTAAAATTTCCCCTAAAGTGCTGGAGACTATCCTGCATAGCGAGCAGGCGAAGTTCGTCGACCCGAACCTGCTGGTGGGTAATGAAACCCGCGATGATGCGGCGGTTTACGATCTGAGTAATGGCACCAGTATTATCAGCACCACCGACTTCTTTATGCCGATAGTCGACAACCCGTTTGATTTTGGCCGCATTGCGGCAACAAACGCCATCAGCGATATTTTTGCGATGGGCGGCAAACCGATTATGGCGATCGCGATCCTTGGCTGGCCGATTAATACCCTGTCGCCCGATATTGCGCGTGAAGTGACCGAGGGGGGGCGCTTTGCCTGCCGTCAGGCCGGTATCGCGCTGGCGGGCGGACACTCTATTGACGCCCCGGAGCCGATCTTTGGTCTCGCGGTCACAGGCGTAGTGCCGACCGAACGGGTGAAGAAAAACAGTACCGCGCAGGCGGGATGCAAACTCTTTCTGACCAAACCGTTGGGGATTGGCGTGTTGACCACCGCCGAGAAAAAATCGCTGCTTAAGCCTGAACATCAGGGGCTGGCGACGGAAGTCATGTGTCGGATGAACATTGCTGGCGCGGCGTTTGCCAATATCGACGGCGTAAAAGCTATGACTGACGTTACCGGTTTTGGCCTGCTGGGGCACCTGAGCGAGATGTGCCAGGGCGCAGGCGTGCAGGCGCTGCTTTGCTATCAGGACATCCCTAAACTGCCGGGCGTGGAAGAGTATATTGCTCTGGGCGCCGTACCGGGCGGCACAGAGCGCAACTTCGCCAGCTATGGTCATCTGATGGGCGACATGTCGCGTGAAGTTCGTAGCCTGCTGTGCGATCCGCAAACGTCAGGCGGCCTGCTGTTGGCGGTAACGCCGGACGCCGAAGACGATGTTAAAGCCACCGCGGCGGAATTTGGTATCGATCTGACCGCGATTGGCGAACTGGTCGAGGCCCGCGGCGGTCGCGCTATGGTTGAGATTCGTTAACCTGATGCGGTTGTTTATTGCCGAAAAACCGAGTCTGGGGCGCGCCATTGCGGATGTGCTGCCAAAACCGCACCGTAAAGGCGATGGTTTTATTGAGTGCGGAAACGGGCAGGTCGTCACCTGGTGTATTGGTCATTTGCTGGAACAGGCGCAGCCGGATGCGTATGACAGCCGTTATGCGCGCTGGAATCTGGCTGACCTGCCTATCGTGCCGGAAAAATGGCAGCTTCAGCCTCGTCCTTCTGTCACCAAACAGCTCAATGTGATTAAGCGCTTTTTGCATCAAGCCGATGAAATTATTCACGCCGGCGACCCGGATCGCGAAGGGCAGCTTCTGGTTGATGAAGTGCTGGATTATCTCCAGCTTCCTGCCGAAAAGCGCCAGCAGGTGCGGCGTTGTCTGATAAACGACCTTAACCCGCAGGCGGTCGAGCGTGCTATTGACAGGCTGCGAGCGAACAGCGACTTCGTGCCGCTGTGCGTCTCCGCGCTGGCGCGAGCGCGAGCGGACTGGCTGTATGGCATTAATATGACCCGCGCTTACACGATCCTGGGCCGGAATGCCGGCTATCAGGGCGTGTTATCCGTGGGACGCGTGCAGACGCCGGTACTGGGGCTGGTGGTGCGGCGAGACGAAGAGATTGAGAACTTCGTCGCCAAAGACTTCTTTGAAGTAAAGGCGCACATCGTTACGCCTGCCGACGAGCGTTTTACCGCTATCTGGCAGCCGAGCGAGGCGTGCGAACCTTATCAGGATGAAGAGGGGCGCTTGCTGCATCGTCCGCTGGCGGAGCATGTAGTGAACCGAATCAACGGTCAGCCCGCGCTGGTAACCAGTTATAATGATAAACGGGAATCAGAATCCGCGCCGCTGCCGTTTTCGCTCTCGACGCTACAGATTGAAGCCGCTAAACGTTTTGGCCTGAGCGCGCAAAACGTGCTTGATATTTGTCAGAAGCTATATGAAACCCACAAACTGATTACCTATCCGCGTTCCGACTGCCGTTATCTGCCGGAAGAACACTTTGCCGGACGGCAGGCGGTCATGAACGCGATTAGCGTCCACGCCCCGGATTTACTGCCGCAGTCTGTGGTTAATCCTGATACGCGCAATCGCTGCTGGGATGACAAAAAAGTGGATGCGCACCACGCGATTATCCCGACGGCGCGCAGTTCTTCTGTCCATCTGACGGAAAACGAAGCGAAAGTGTACACCCTGATTGCGCGTCAGTATCTGATGCAGTTCTGCCCGGACGCGGTGTTTCGTAAATGCGTTATTGAACTGGAAATCGCCAAAGGAAAATTTGTCGCCAAAGCGCGTTTTCTGGCGGAGGCCGGTTGGCGGACGTTACTGGGCAGTAAAGAGCGCGACGAGGAAAACGACGGTACGCCGCTGCCGGTTGTCGCCAAAGGTGATGAGTTGCTGTGTGAAAAGGGGGAAGTGGTCGAGCGCCAAACCCAGCCGCCGCGTCATTTCACCGATGCGACATTGCTTTCCGCGATGACCGGAATTGCCCGCTTCGTGCAGGATAAAGATCTGAAAAAGATCCTGCGCGCGACCGATGGGCTGGGGACGGAAGCCACGCGCGCCGGGATTATCGAACTGCTGTTCAAACGTAGCTTTCTGACCAAAAAAGGGCGCTACATTCATTCTACCGATGCTGGCAAAGCGTTAATACATTCGCTGCCGGAAATGGCGGCCCGTCCAGATATGACCGCGCACTGGGAATCTGTTTTGACGCAAATCAGCGAAAAACAGTGCCGTTACCAGGATTTTATGCAACCGCTGGTCGGCACGTTATATCAGCTGATCGAGCAGGCTAAGCGCACGCCGGTGAAGCGCTTCAGAGGGATAGTCGCGCCAGGCGGTGGAGACAAGAAAAAGAGCGCGCCGCGTAAGCGAGCGGGCAAAAAAAGCCCGCCGGCTGAGGAGACAGGCCGTCAGACCGAATAAGCGTAAAGCTATCTGGCCTGACGACGGGATTAAATGACGCCCTGCGCCAGCATGGCGTCGGCGACTTTCACGAAACCGGCGATGTTGGCGCCCTGAACGTAGTTGGTATGCTTATTATCGCCGCCGTACTCGACACAGGCGTGGTGGATATCCAGCATAATGTGATGCAGACGGGCGTCCACTTTCTCGGCTTTCCAGCTCAACCGCGCGGCGTTCTGCGCCATTTCCAGACCTGATGTCGCCACGCCGCCCGCGTTGGCGGCTTTACCCGGCGCAAACAGTACGCCCGCCTCAAGGAAGAGATCGGTCGCTTCAATCGTGGTTGGCATATTTGCCCCTTCCGCCACGGCTTTTACGCCATTGGCAATCAGTACGCGCGCGGCGTCAACGTCCAGTTCGTTCTGCGTCGCGCATGGCAGGGCGATATCCACCGGTACGTTCCAGGGCTGCTGGCCTTCCAGATAGGTTAAGCCAAACTCACGGGCGTAGTCAGCGACGCGACCGTCACGGCTGGCTTTAATTTCACACAGACGCGCCAGCTTCTCTGGCGTGAAGCCACTTTCATCGACCACCGTCCCGCTCGAATCCGACGCGGTAACCACGCGCGCGCCAAAGGCCATCGCTTTCTCAATGGCGTATTGCGCTACGTTGCCGGAGCCGGACACGGCGACGCGCATCCCTTCGAAACCAAGACCATGACGTTTAAGCATCGCTTCAGTGAAGTAGACCAGGCCATAGCCCGTCGCCTCCGGGCGAATCAGGCTGCCGCCGAAGGAAAGCCCTTTGCCGGTGAAGACGCAGGCGCTGTTATTGGAAAGCTTGCGCATCATTCCCGCCATAAAGCCCACTTCGCGCCCGCCCACGCCGATATCCCCGGCAGGCACGTCGGTATCCGGCCCTAAATGGCGATACAGTTCAGTCATCAGCGCCTGGCAGAAACGCATCACTTCGCCTTCGCTTTTCCCTTTCGGATCGAAATCGCTGCCGCCTTTACCGCCGCCCATCGGCAACGTGGTGAGGGCATTTTTAAAGGTTTGCTCAAAGCCGAGGAACTTAAGGATGGAAAGGTTTACCGAAGGATGGAAGCGCATACCGCCTTTATAGGGGCCGATAGCAGAGTTGAACTGCACGCGCCAGGCGCGATTTACCTGCACCTGGTTTTTGTCGTCCAGCCACACTACGCGAAACTGAATTACGCGCTCTGGTTCAACCAAACGTTCCAGTAAAGACATGTGGCGGTAACGGGGGTTTTGTTCAAGAAACGGCCACAGGGTGGTCATGACTTCACGGACGGCTTGCGCGAACTCGGTTTGATGCGGGTCGCGCTTTTGTACATGGTTGAGGAACGATTCCAGAGAACATGTCTGATCCATAGATATAAAAACCTCTTATATATTAATGTGGTTGTATTTGCGTTTTATCAGAATATGTATTTGCAGTTTTCGACTATACCATCAGCAATGTGACGGTAAGCAAGAAAAAAATGACGCTGCTAAGTAAATTCATAACGGGGCGAGGGTCATAACTAAAAGCGATGACAAAAGAGGATTAAAGTTTTCACGGCGGCTTACCGTTATACTGAGAATATACTTAGAAAAATAAGGAAATCCTATGCGCCGAAGCCTCGTGGTCGCCGTGATGGCGATAATGCCAATGGTCGGGCTGGCAAACCAGAACAGTCGTCCTGATATTCAGGTGAATGTCCCGCCGGAAGTTTTCAGCACGCGCGGTCAGTCGTCCCAGCCCTGCATTCAGTGCTGCGTTTACCAGGATCAGAATTACTCCGAAGGCGCGGTAATAAAAGTGGAAGGCGTCTTGCTCCAGTGCCAGCGTGACGAAAAAACCATCAGCACGAATCCGTTAGTCTGGCGTCGCGTAAAGCCATAAACGCCTGCAATAGCGGAATATCCGCCGGGGCGAGGGGGTACTCCAGCGCCTCTTCCGGCGTACACCAGGCTAATGCCTGATGTTCCAGCGCACGTATCAGACCGTTAAACGCAGGCACATGCCAGGCGTGCAAATGAATTCGTCGGCCAGACACGTCGCGTTGATGGCTGGCGATATAGACGCCGGGCGTGGCGTCAATCCCTAACTCTTCGCGTAGCTCGCGGATAAGCGCCTGCGGCTGGGTTTCGCCGGGTTCGACTTTACCGCCGGCAAACTCCCAAAAACCGGCTTGATCCGCATGATCTGGGCGCTGGGCCAGCAGAATTTTGCCGTCGCGTTCAATGATGGCGGCAACAACATCGAGTTTTTTTATCATTGTCGTTAAGGTCGTTATTCCTGCCGGGAAGCGTCGCGCTATCCCGGCCTTACGGTTAATCAGAAAGCGGAATCAAACACGAAACGTCGCCCAGACCGGCGCATGGTCGGAGGGTTTTTCCATACTGCGAATGTCGTAGTCTATACCGGTTTCTGCGCAACGTTCCGCCAGCGGAGCGCTTGCCAGCAAGAGGTCGATACGCAGTCCGCGATTATCCACGAAACCTTTTGAGCGGTAATCAAACCACGAAAATTTATCCATCGTTTGCGGATTCGCCTGACGGAACGTGTCCACTAATCCCCACTTCAGTAACCGCGACATCCATTCACGCTCCTCCGGCAGGAAGGAGCATTTACCGGTACGCAGCCAGCGTTTGCGGTTCTCTTCGCCGATGCCAATATCCAGATCGGTCGGGCTGATATTCATGTCGCCCATAATTAATACCGGATTATCGCACTTGAGTTCCGTTTCAAGATAGTTTTGCAAGTTCTGATAAAACTGCGCTTTCGCGGGGAACTTCAACGGATGATCCCGGCTTTCCCCCTGTGGGAAATAGCCGTTAATGACGGTGATATTACCCAGCGGTGAGGGGATTTCCGCCATGATAATGCGGCGTTGCGCCTCTTCGCCATCATCCGGGAAACCGCGTCTGACGGAAATGGGCGTGGCTTTTGTTAGCAGCGCGACGCCGTAATGGCCCTTTTGTCCATGATAGAAAACGTTATAGCCCAGCTTCGCGACCTCTTCGAGCGGGAACATTTCGTCGTGGACTTTTGTCTCCTGTAGGCCGATCACATCGGGCTGGTGTTTTTCGACAATCGCTTCAAGCTGATGGGGACGGGCGCGCAGGCCGTTGATATTAAAAGAGACAAATTTCATAGTCACTGCCACTTTGCAAGGTGAATCGTGTTGGGATGGTAACAGAAATTTTACCGGGTGACTGCCACTCATCGTCAGATTCGGCCAATGGAAGCGTATGGTGTTTTCTATAGCGCGAAAATGGCACAGTTTGCGTGCAGATGCGCCAGAACGGGGCGGTAATTTCCAGTAAATTTCGTATAAGATCACAATTCCAGAATTATATTTGGCAACTGAATAATATTTCGCTTTTTCCTCTTTTTAGCCACCGATTATGCGGGAATATTCACTTTTCATGCAGTAAAAGTGAATATCGCTACGCTGTAACCCATTGATTTACCGTTTATCACTTCTGTTTATGCAATGTTAACGCTGGCTGGCACGAATGCTGCAATCTACATTTACAGCGCAAACACTCATATTAATTAACATATAAATAACTTTATTTTTACCAAAAGAGGTCGCTATGTCTCTGTCAGTTACGCGCGAAAACTTTGATGAATGGATGGTGCCGGTATATGTTCCCGCGCCTTTTATTCCTGTACGCGGAGAAGGCTCACGCCTGTGGGATCAGCAGGGGAAAGAGTATATTGATTTTGCTGGCGGGATCGCGGTCAACGCCTTGGGACATGCGCATCCGGCGCTGCGCGAGGCGTTAAATGAACAGGCGAATCGCTTCTGGCATACCGGGAACGGTTACACCAATGAACCGGCGCTGCGACTGGCGAAAAAACTGATCGATGCGACTTTCGCCGAACGCGTTTTCTTTTGTAATTCAGGCGCTGAAGCAAATGAAGCAGCATTAAAACTGGCGCGCAAATATGCCCACGATCGTGTCGGCAATCATAAAAGCGGCATTGTGGCCTTTAAAAACGCGTTCCATGGCCGCACGCTCTTTACCGTCAGCGCTGGCGGTCAACCCACCTATTCACAGGACTTTGCGCCGCTGCCGCCGGATATTCGTCATGCAGCCTATAACGATCTGAACTCCGCCAGCGCGCTAATTGATGACAATACCTGCGCCGTGATCGTAGAGCCTGTGCAGGGCGAGGGCGGCGTGATCCCTGCCACGAAAGCTTTTTTGCAGGGGCTGCGTGAATTGTGCGACCGGCATCAGGCGTTACTGATTTTTGATGAGGTGCAGACGGGCGTCGGACGTACCGGCGAACTGTATGCATATATGCATTATGGCGTTACGCCCGATATCCTGACGACCGCTAAAGCGCTGGGCGGCGGCTTCCCGATCGGCGCGATGCTGACCACGCAAGACTATGCCAGCGTCATGACGCCAGGCACGCATGGCACCACCTACGGCGGTAATCCGCTGGCAACGGCAGTTGCCGGAAAAGTACTGGATATCATCAATACGCCGGAGATGCAAAACGGCGTCAGACAGCGCCACGATGCGTTTATTGAACGTCTAAATACCCTTAATGTGCGTTTTGGCATGTTCAGTGAAATTCGCGGGCTGGGGCTACTGCTTGGCTGTGTGCTACAGACGGAGTTTGCCGGAAAAGCCAAACTCATCGCTCAGGAAGCGGCAAAAGCAGGTGTGATGGTGCTCATCGCCAGCGGCGACGTGGTGCGTTTTGCGCCAGCGTTAAATGTGAGCGACGAGGAGATAGCCACCGGGCTTGATCGTTTTGCCCTGGCGTGCGAACGCCTTCAGACGGGAGGCGCATCATGCGGGTGATTCGTCCTGTCGAACATGCGGATATCGCCGCGCTGATGCAGCTTGCAGGCAAAACGGGCGGCGGCTTAACCTCGCTACCGGCAAATGAAGCGACGCTGGCGGCCCGCATTGAACGCGCGCTAAAAACCTGGTCCGGTGAGCTGCCAAAAGGCGAACAAGGGTATGTATTCGTTCTCGAGGACAGTGAAACGGGTGAGGTCGGCGGGATCTGCGCCATTGAGGTCGCGGTCGGTCTTAACGACCCCTGGTATAACTATCGTGTCGGTACGCTGGTTCATGCCTCCAAAGAGCTGAATGTATATAACGCGTTGCCAACATTATTCCTGAGTAATGATCACACTGGCAGCAGTGAGCTTTGCACGCTGTTTCTCGATCCCGAATGGCGTAAAGAGGGTAACGGCTACCTGTTGTCAAAATCGCGCTTTATGTTTATGGCCGCGTTTCGCGATAAATTCAATGAGAAAGTGGTGGCGGAAATGCGCGGCGTCATTGACGAGCACGGTTATTCTCCCTTCTGGCAAAGTCTCGGCAAACGCTTTTTTTCTATGGATTTCAGCCGGGCGGATTTCTTATGCGGTACCGGGCAAAAAGCGTTTATCGCCGAGCTGATGCCCAAACATCCTATTTATACCCACTTCTTATCTGAAGAGGCACAGGCCGTGATTGGCGAAGTCCACCCGCAAACGGCGCCAGCCCGCGCGGTGCTGGAAAAGGAAGGCTTTCGCTATCGCCACTATATCGACATCTTCGACGGCGGGCCGACGCTGGAGTGTGATATTGACCGCGTGCGAGCCATTCGTAAAAGCCGACTGGTGGAAGTCGCGGAAGGGCAACCCGCGCCTGGCGACTATCCGGCATGTCTGGTCGCCAATGAAAACTATCACCACTTTCGGGCCGCGCTGGTGCGTGCCGATCCGCAGACTTCACGACTTGTACTTACCGCCGCGCAGTTGGATGCGCTGAAATGTCGCGCGGGCGACCACGTTCGGCTGGTACGCCTTTGCGCTGAGGAGAAAACCGTATGACGCTATGGATAAACGGCGACTGGATAACCGGTCAGGGCGAACGCCGCCGCAAAACGAACCCGGTGAGCGCGGAGATACTTTGGCAGGGGAATGACGCTAATGCGGCACAGGTCGCCGAGGCCTGTCAGGCGGCGCGCGCGGCGTTTCCTCGTTGGGCCAGACAGCCTTTTGCGGCACGACAGGCTATCGTAGAGAAATTTGCCGCCCTGCTGGAGGCGCATAAAGCCGAGCTCACGGAGGTCATCGCGCGTGAAACCGGTAAACCGCGCTGGGAGGCGGCAACGGAAGTGACGGCGATGATCAATAAGATTGCCATCTCGATTAAGGCTTACCATGCCAGAACCGGCGAACAAAAAAGCGAACTTGTCGATTGCGCCGCGACGTTGCGCCATCGTCCTCACGGTGTGCTGGCGGTATTCGGCCCTTATAACTTTCCCGGCCATTTACCGAATGGCCATATTGTGCCCGCGTTGCTGGCAGGCAATACGCTGATCTTCAAACCTAGCGAGCTAACGCCATGGACCGGGGAAACGGTAATAAAACTCTGGGAACGGGCCGGGCTACCGGCAGGCGTTCTTAATCTGGTGCAGGGCGGCCGGGAGACCGGACAAGCGCTGAGTTCGCTCGACGATCTCGACGGACTGCTGTTTACCGGCAGCGCCAGTACCGGATATCAGCTTCATCGCCAGCTATCCGGCCAGCCGGAAAAAATCCTGGCCCTTGAAATGGGCGGAAACAACCCGCTCATTATTGAGGATGCGGCAAATATAGATGCGGCGGTACATCTGACGCTGCAATCGGCGTTTATTACCGCCGGACAGCGCTGTACCTGCGCGCGACGCCTTCTGGTAAAACAGGGTGCGCAGGGAGATGCATTTCTGGCGCGGCTGGTTGACGTCGCCGGACGTCTGCAGCCCGGCAGATGGGACGACGATCCGCAGCCGTTTATCGGCGGACTGATTTCAGCGCAGGCGGCACAGCATGTGATGGAGGCCTGGCGTCAACGAGAGGCATTAGGCGGTCGCACGCTACTGGCGCCGCGGAAGGTCAAAGAGGGAACCTCTCTGCTGACGCCTGGCATCATTGAGCTGACGGGCGTCACGGATGTGCCGGATGAAGAGGTGTTTGGTCCGCTGCTGAACGTCTGGCGTTATGCGCATTTCGATGAGGCGATTCGTCTGGCGAATAATACCCGTTTTGGTCTGTCGTGTGGGCTGGTGTCGACGGATCGCGCGCAGTTCGAACAGCTCTTGCTGGAGGCGCGGGCAGGGATCGTTAACTGGAATAAACCGCTCACCGGGGCAGCGAGTACTGCGCCGTTTGGTGGTATCGGCGCGTCTGGCAACCATCGGCCCAGCGCCTGGTATGCCGCCGATTATTGCGCCTGGCCGATGGCCAGTCTGGAATCTCCCGAACTGACGTTGCCTGCGACATTAAGCCCTGGCCTCGACTTTTCTCGCAGGGAGGCGGTATGACGGCGCATGAAGTTAATTTTGACGGGCTGGTGGGGCTTACGCACCATTATGCCGGGCTATCCTTCGGCAATGAGGCATCGACCCGCCACCGTTTTCAGGTGTCGAATCCTCGTCTGGCGGTAAAGCAGGGGCTGCTAAAGATGAAAGCTCTGGCGGATGCCGGCTTTCCCCAGGCGGTGATCCCGCCGCATGAGCGGCCTTTTATTCCGGCGTTGCGTCAGCTCGGCTTCACGGGTAGCGATGAGCAGATTCTGGATAAGGTTGCGCGTCAGGCGCCACGCTGGCTTTCCAGCGTGAGTTCCGCGTCGCCAATGTGGGTTGCGAATGCGGCGACGGTTTGCCCATCGGCAGACGCGCTGGACGGAAAAGTTCACCTGACGGTGGCGAATTTAAACAATAAATTTCATCGCGCTCTTGAGGCGCCTGTTACCGAAGCGCTGCTACGCGCCATATTTCGCGATGAAAGTCAGTTTTCAGTGCATAGCGCGTTACCGCAGGTCGCATTATTGGGAGATGAAGGCGCGGCGAATCATAACCGTCTTGGCGGCGAGTATGGTTCGGCAGGCGTGCAGCTTTTTGTCTATGGGCGCGAAGAGGAGAATGAAATACGACCCGCTCGTTATCCGGCGCGCCAGAGCCGCGAAGCCAGCGAGGCCGTGGCGCGTCTTAATCAGGTGAATCCGCAACAGGTTATCTTCGCTCAGCAAAACCCGGAGGTCATCGATCAAGGCGTATTCCATAATGATGTCATCGCCGTTTCGAATCGACAGGTATTGTTTTGTCACGAAGCGGCATTTGCCCGGCAGAAAGTGCTCATTAATCAGTTGCGTACGCGCGTTGACGGTTTTATGGCGATAGAGGTGCCCGCCGGAGAGGTTTCTGTATCAGATGCTGTGGCCACCTACCTGTTTAATAGTCAGTTGTTAAGCCGTAACGACGGCTCAATGGTGTTAGTGTTGCCGCGGGAATGTCAGGACCATGTCGGCGTCTGGCGCTATCTGAATAAGCTGGTGGCGGAGGATAACCCCATCAGCGCGATGCAGGTGTTTGATTTGCGAGAAAGTATGGCCAACGGCGGCGGCCCGGCCTGTCTGCGATTACGCGTGGTGTTAACAGAAGAAGAACGACGGGCGGTGAATCCAGCGGTAATGATGAATGACGCTCTGTTTACGGCCCTTAACGCGTGGGCGGATCGTTATTATCGCGATCGCCTGACCGCTGCCGATCTGGCCGATCCGTTATTATTGCGAGAAGGCCGGGAGGCGCTGGATGTGTTAACGCGTCTGCTGGATTTGGGGTCGGTTTATCCTTTCCAGCAAACGGGGGCGGCTGATGGATAACTTTCTGGCGTTGACGCTAAGCGGCACGACACCACGGGTGACGCAGGGGAAGGGCGCTGGTTTTCGCTGGCGCTGGTTAGGCCATGGTCTGCTTGAACTCACGCCCGATGCGCCGGTCGACCGCGCGTTAATTCTTTCTGCGGGGATACACGGTAATGAAACCGCGCCGGTAGAGATGCTGGATAGGCTGCTGTCGGCGCTGTTCTCAGGCAGCTTGACGTTAACGTGGCGAGTGCTGGTGGTACTCGGCAATCCGCAGGCGCTGACGGCGGGAATACGCTATGGTCACAGCGATATGAACCGTATGTTTGGCGGGCGTTGGCAGTCCTTTGCCGAAAGCGATGAAACGCGGCGGGCGCGTGAGCTGGAGCTAAGTCTGGAGACCTTCTTTTCATCTGGCCAGGCGCGGGTACGCTGGCATCTGGATCTGCATACCGCCATTCGTGGCTCGCATCATTTGCGTTTTGGCGTTTTGCCGCAGCGCGACCGCCCGTGGGAGACAGATTTTCTGGCGTGGCTGGGCGCGGCAGGACTGGAGGCGTTGGTATTTCATCAGGCGCCCGGCGGTACGTTTACGCACTTTAGCTCTGAACATTTCGGCGCGCTTTCCTGTACGCTGGAGTTGGGAAAGGCGTTGCCGTTTGGGCAAAACGATCTGACGCAGTTCAGCGTAACCTCGCAGGCGTTGTCGGCGTTGCTGAGCGGTGTCGAAACGTCAACCTCGTTTTCGCCGCCGCTACGCTATCGGGTGGTGTCGCAAATCACGCGTCACAGCGACAAGTTCGCGCTTTATATGGATGCGCAAACGCTGAATTTTACTGCCTTTGCGAAGGGAACGTTGCTGGCCGAGGAGGGGGATAAGCGCGTGACGGTGACGCATGACGTTGAATATGTTCTCTTTCCTAATCCCTCTGTCGCCTGCGGATTGCGGGCTGGATTAATGCTGGAAAGACTGCCCTGATAAATGTCCCTGTAAGCTCACGTTAGGGTTACAGGGATGATTTGGGATACAGTTTCATGCTATTACGGATTATTCCTGGAGAATTGCTTTATTAATAAGCGTTGCTGCGTTATAGTTCTGCATAATTTCTGCTATATCATGCTGTTGTATATTTCTCTTTCAACTCTGCGCAATTTATTCTTTTTTTCTTCACAATTGGCGAAAAAGTGTTTTTTATACTTTCATTGTTTTACCGTTGTTATGACTAATTGACGCTAAGACGGTTAAAGTTAATCACGACAACACGGCGCTGTTTTAAATATGCCGTAAAAATAACTGAAAGGAAGGATGGAAATATGCGTAAACTGACTGCTCTATTTGTTGCCTCTACCCTGGCGATGGGTGCTGCGAATCTGGCTCATGCCGCTGAGACTACCACCGCCGCGCCAGCGGATGCGAAGCCAATGATGCAGCATAAAGGTAAATTTGGCCCACATCACGATATGATGTTTAAAAACCTGAACCTGACGGACGCGCAGAAGCAACAAATTCGCGACATTATGAAAGCGCAGCGCGAGCAAATGAAACGTCCGCCGCTGGAAGAGCGTCGCGCCATGCATGATATTATCGCCAGCGATACCTTCGATAAAGCCAAAGCCGAAGCGCAAATTACGAAAATGGAAGCACAGCGCAAGGCCAATATGCTGGCGCATATGGAAACCCAGAATAAAATTTATAACGTTCTGACGCCGGAGCAGAAAAAGCAATATAACGCTAATTTTGAGAAGCGTCTGACAGAACGCCCGGCGCAAGAAGGTAAAATGCCTGCTGCGGCAGAATAACTTTCCGCATAATTTAAGACCGCCGGTCTTGTCGACAACACAATCGTTGAGGTGGACAGGATCGGCGGTTTTCTTTATGACTGGCGACAATCGGTGTGCAGTTCAATGATCTCATATTGACCTGACATTAGTGGCTTACAGAGAATTTTATAGCCATCCTGATCAAAGCCCGCAGGTGTGCGCACCAGGGTGGCGGCCTCATCCAGCGAGGGTACCGCCCCCAGCCATAACCAGTTGTTGATAATGTGAAACTGGGTCATTTGTGGGCGGCTCTCTTTTAACGCGATGGCGCCTTTCCAGGGCCAGCAAACCACACGTAACCGTTCCAGTGAGGCCTGCAGACGAAGAAAATGCGCCTGCGGGGTTTCTTGCCCACAACACGCGCCAGCGCAGCGCTTCAGCGCGAAACGAAAACAGGCGCGCCCACGGCTTACCGGTTCAAGCCCCAGCAGGCCATAACACAATTTTTGTTCATCGGCGAGGTTCTGTAAGCTTTGCAGCGCTGCCCGACGGTTGGCGAAGAGCCCAAACAGGTTCGGCTCATGGGAAAAATCGACGCTGCGGGCGGAAACGACCTCAATCTTTTGTTCGCTCAACTGTAGAGAGCAAAGCTGTCGATTACGCCGTAACCGCTTGTTAAACAGCGGCTGTTGTTCTTTGATCAGCCGCGCCTCCAGCAGCAACGCGCCCATTTCCCCAGCGGTGCAGATCCAGCTTATCCGCCGCGCCTGTCGCAGCATAGCGGCCTCGTCAGGCGTTCGCAGATGTGAGAGCACCCGGCTGCGAATATTTACGCTTTTACCGATATAAAGCGGCAGCGTCTCGCTTTCGCTATGAAATATATAGACGCCCGGTAAGGCTGGCGCTTCGCTGAGGAAAGGACGTAAATGTTCTGGATATTCGTAAATGGCCGCTGCTTCAAACTCAAGGCGGGGGGCTGATTGACGCCGTACCACAGTGATCTCCGTTAACTGGTTATTCATCCAGTATAACAGCGGATGGGTGATTAAAAAAGAGGCTGGGAAGAGAGGAGGCCGGATAGACGAGCGATATCCGGCACAACAGTAGAAGTACGCTTACTTTTTCCAAAAGTCGTCGAATACCGTAATCGGCAAACGGCGCTTATGTTCAGTTTTTACATACCAGCCTTCGATAGTTTTAGCGATGGCGGAGTCCAGCGTTTTGCCTTCCAGGTAATCGTCAATATTGTCATACGTTACGCCCAGCGCGGCTTCATCAGGCAGTGAAGGGCGGTCGTCTTCCAAATCGGCGGTGGGGACTTTTTTATACAGATGCTCAGGACAGCCCAGCGCTGCGAGAAGCTGTTTGCCCTGGCGTTTGTTAAGGCGATGAAGCGGGTTAATATCGGTACCGCCATCGCCATATTTGGTGAAGAACCCGGTTATCGCTTCCGCCGCATGGTCGGTGCCCACCACGACGCCGTGAGTCATACCGGCGATGCTATATTGCGCCTTCATTCGCTCACGCGCTTTTTCATTGCCGCGAACAAAATCGCTCAGCTCAATTCCCGCTTCGCGCAGCGCCTGTTCGCTGGCGAGGACGGCGCCTTTAATATTGACGGTGAGTACTCTGTCCGGCTGAATAAAAGCAATGGCGTCCTGGCAATCCTGTTCATCGGCCTGCACGCCATAAGGCAGACGAACGGCGATAAACTGCAGCGCATTATCACCAGTCTCTTCCCGCAATTCGGCGATAGCCATCTGGCTGAGTTTCCCGGCCAGCGTCGAATCCTGCCCGCCGCTGATGCCTAACACCAGCGATTTCAAAAAGGGATAGGTTTTCAGGTACGCTTTAAGAAAATCCACGCTGCGGCGAATTTCTTCTTCAGGGTTGATATGCGGTTTCGCGCCAAGCGCCTGGATTATCTCTTGCTGCAGAGTCATTTAACCCCCTTCGACATTAAAAAAATGAATCTTTACCCTGTTAAAGCTAACCCTTCGCCGCTGAAACGACAAGGTTTGGCGGGCTAAGCGGTGTTTAAAACAACATATCGCTGCGTTAGAGAATTTTCCGAAAGACTTTTTGTGGCGAGGCGCGGCTTGAAAAATGTTCTGATGTATTCCAGGCTTACATAACACGCTGATAAACAAGAGGACGGAAAATGAACAAGAACGTAGCAGGAATTTTAAGCGCAGCGGCGGTAATGACTATGCTGGCAGGCTGTACGGCGTATGATCGTACAAAAGACCAATTTGTTGAGCCTGTCGTTAAAGATGTTAAAAAAGGAATGAGCAGGGCGCAAGTTGCGCAGATTGCGGGCAAACCGTCATCTGAAGTGAGCATGATTCATGCGCGTGGTACCTGTCAGACCTACATCCTGGGTCAACGTGATGGTAAAGCGGAGACCTACTTTGTTGCGCTGGATGATACCGGGCACGTGATTAACTCCGGCTACCAGACCTGTGCGGAGTACGACACTGACCCACAGGCGCCGAAGCAGTAACAACTGTACATTGCCTGAACATTCAAGGAAACCGGCCTGCGAGCCGGTTTTTTTGTGCCTGCCATAACCTTATTTATTATCGCGAATTATTTGCCCGAAATGTGAAGGGGGTCATAACGCCAGGTCAATGAGAGACAATTTAGTGGGTCAAGGAAATACCATCCGGCGGTCCGATCCCGTATACTCATTTCAGCCACCTAAAAAAGTAAATCCGGTTACGCAAGTCGCCCAGAGTATGGATGCAGGTTGAGGCTTGCGGCGTATCTGGTTGACAGATAATCGCACATGAGGAAGGTTTTTATGGAAAAGAAACACATTTATCTGTTTTGTTCTGCGGGCATGTCAACATCGTTACTGGTATCAAAAATGCGCGCTCAGGCTGAAAAATATGAAGTGCCGGTGATTATTGAAGCATTCCCTGAAACCCTGGCCGGTGAAAAAGGCCCGGCAGCGGACGTCGTGTTATTAGGCCCGCAAATTGCTTATATGCTCCCCGAAATTCAGCGTTTATTACCCGGTAAACCGGTAGAAGTCATTGATTCAATGTTGTACGGCAAGGTAGATGGCTTAGGCGTGCTTAAAGCTGCGGTAGCGGCAATTAAAAAAGCCGCCGCGAATTAATTATTTTTTAATTTTTCCCGTCAAAGAGTTATTTCATACACTAACCGCAATATTTTATTGCGGTATTTAAGGGTATTTTTCTATGAGTAACGTTATTGCTTCACTTGAAAAGGTACTCCTTCCTTTTGCTGTAAAAATAGGAAAGCAGCCACACGTTAATGCAATCAAGAACGGCTTTATTCGTTTAATGCCATTAACCCTTGCGGGGGCGATGTTTGTATTAATTAATAACGTTTTCCTGAGCTTTGGGGAGGGGTCGTTTTTTTATTCCATGGGCATTCGGCTTGATGCCTCAACCATTGAAACACTTAATGGATTGAAAGGCATCGGCGGGAACGTCTATAACGGCACATTGGGCATTATGTCGCTCATGGCGCCATTTTTTATCGGCATGGCGCTGGCGGAAGAGCGCAAGGTTGATGCGCTGGCCGCCGGATTGCTTTCCGTGGCGGCATTTATGACCGTAACGCCGTATAGTGTCGGCGAGGCCTATGCCGTAGGCGCTAACTGGCTGGGTGGTGCAAATATTATCTCCGGTATTATTATTGGCCTGGTGGTCGCGGAGATGTTTACATTTATTGTCCGGCGCAACTGGGTGATTAAACTACCGGACAGCGTACCGGCTTCGGTGTCTCGTTCATTCTCAGCATTAATTCCCGGCTTTATTATTCTCTCTATTATGGGGATTATTGCCTGGGCGCTGTCTAATTACGGTTCTAACTTCCATCAGATTATTATGGACACTATCTCTACGCCGCTGGCATCGCTGGGTAGCGTGGTAGGGTGGGCATATGTCATTTTTGTACCGCTGCTGTGGTTCTTTGGTATTCATGGTTCGCTGGCGCTGACCGCGCTGGACAGCGGCATCATGACGCCCTGGGCGCTGGAAAACATCTCTATTTACCAGCAGTATGGCTCCGTCGATGCGGCACTGGAAGCCGGTAAAACGTTCCATATCTGGGCGAAACCGATGCTGGATTCTTATATCTTCCTCGGTGGTAGCGGCGCAACGCTGGGTCTGATCATCGCTATCTTCCTGGCATCCCGTCGCGCGGACTATCGCCAGGTGGCAAAACTGGCGCTGCCGTCAGGTATCTTCCAGATTAACGAACCCATCCTGTTTGGCCTGCCGATTATTATGAACCCGGTGATGTTTATCCCCTTTATTCTGGTACAGCCGATTCTGGCGGCGATTACGCTGGTGGCTTACTATTTGGGTATTATTCCGCCGATTACCAATATTGCGCCGTGGACCATGCCAACCGGGCTGGGGGCGTTCTTTAACACCAACGGCAGCGTCGCCGCATTACTGGTTGCGCTATTTAACCTGGCGGTCGCTACCCTGATTTATCTCCCCTTCGTGGTGGTGGCTAACAAAGCGCAGAACGCCATCGAGCAGGAAGAAAGCGAAGAAGATATCGCTAACGCACTGAAATTCTAAACTCCGCGTCGGCATGGGATGCCATGCCGGGCTGAATCAGAGGAAAGACTATGTTTGATCTTGAAAATGTTGTAGATAACCAGACAGCGGCTGAGGAACTCGAAGAAGTCGTTATGGGGCTTATCATCAATTCTGGTCAGGCGCGCAGCCTGGCATATGGCGCGCTCAGAAAAGCGAAAGAAGGCGATTTTGAAGCGGCGAAAGCGATGATGGACCAGTCGCGCATGGCGCTCAATGAAGCGCATCTTGTGCAGACAAAACTCATCGAAGGCGATCAGGGCGAAGGCAAAATGAAAGTCAGTCTGGTCCTGGTTCACGCTCAGGATCATTTGATGACATCAATGCTGGCTCGTGAACTGATCGCTGAGTTGATTGAGCTCCATGAGAAACTGAAATAACAGGGGGCGGATGATGCAGCTACAGGTTAACGCAACGGAAATCAAAACGGTTTATGAGCAGCAGCTCTTCAATGGCAAAAATTTCCATGTGTTTATCTATAACAAGACGGAAAGCGTCACCGGGCTGCATCAGCACGACTATTATGAATTTACCCTGGTATTAACCGGACGTTATTACCAGGAGATTAACGGGAAGCGTGTGCTGCTGGAACGTGGAGATTTTGTTTTTATCCCGGTGGGGTCGAATCACCAAAGTTTCTATGAGTTTGGCGCAACGCGTATTCTGAACGTAGGAATTAGTAAACGTTTTTTTGAACAGCATTATCTTCCGTTACTGCCGTTTTGTTTTGTGGCATCGCAGGTATACAGGGCGAATAGCACCTTCCTTACCTATATTGAAACGGTGATTGCGTCGTTGAACTTTCGCGGTAATGGGCTCGACGAATTTATTGAAGTGGTGACATTTTATATTATAAACCGCTTACGTCATTACCGCGAAGAGCAGGTTTATGATGATATCCCACAATGGCTGAAAGCCACCGTGGAGATAATGCACGATAAATCGCAGTTTGGCGAACATGCGCTGGAAAATATGGTGCGCCTGTCGGCAAAATCCCAGGAGTATCTAACGCGCGCCACCCGACGTTATTACAGCAAAACGCCGATGCAAATCATTAATGAGATTCGCATTAATTTTGCCAAGAAACAGTTGGAAATGACCAACTATTCGGTTACGGATATTGCTTATGAAGCCGGGTATAGCAGTCCAAGTCTGTTTATTAAAACGTTTAAGAAGATGACCTCATTCACGCCGAATAGTTATCGGAAGCGATTGACGGAAATTAATGAGTAACGGTTTGCATTGCTCGATTAATTACATTTCACGCTTGCCCCAATAGCGCGGGGAATGTCACGCTATTTCTTACGAGCGGGCATAGCGTAATACATATCAGTGTCATACACTGAAGGGAGATATTATGAGCCAGAAATTAAAAGTCGTCACTATTGGTGGCGGGAGCAGCTACACCCCTGAATTACTTGAAGGCTTTATTAAACGCTACCATGAATTACCTGTCACTGAATTATGGCTGGTTGACGTTGAAGACGGGAAAGAGAAGCTGGACATTATTTATGATCTCTGCCAGCGAATGATTGATAAAGCAGGCGTTCCGCTAAAATTGTATAAAACGCTGGATCGTCGGGAAGCGCTGAAAGACGCTAATTTTGTTACTACCCAGCTACGCGTTGGTCAACTCAAAGCCCGTGAACTGGACGAGCGTATCCCGCTTAGCCACGGCTATCTGGGGCAAGAAACCAACGGCGCTGGCGGTTTATTTAAAGGGTTGCGCACCATTCCGGTTATTTTTGACATCATTAAGGATGTTGAGGAATTATGTCCGAATGCGTGGGTCATTAACTTTACTAATCCGGCGGGGATGGTGACGGAAGCGGTTTATCGCCATACCAACTTTAAAAAATTCATCGGCGTATGTAATATTCCTGTCGGCATGAAAATGTTTATTCATGACGTGCTGGCGCTGAATGAGAATGACGATCTTTCCATTGACCTGTTTGGTCTAAACCATATGGTCTTTATTAAAGATGTGCTGGTGAATGGCACCTCACGGTTCGCAGAATTACTGGATGGCGTGGCGTCCGGTCAGTTGAAAGCGTCAACCGTAAAAAATATCTTTGATCTGCCGTTTAGTGAAGGATTGATTCGCTCGCTGAACATGCTGCCGTGCTCTTATTTGTTGTATTACTTCAAGCAAAAAGAGATGTTGGCGATTGAAATGGGCGAATATTACAAAGGCGGCGCGCGCGCTCAGGTCGTACAGAAAGTGGAGAAACAACTCTTCGACTTGTACAAAAATCCTGAGCTAAACGTGAAGCCGAAAGAGCTTGAGCAACGCGGCGGCGCTTATTATTCCGATGCCGCTTGTGAAGTCATTAACGCTATTTATAATGACAAGCAGACTGAGCATTACGTTAATATTCCACATCATGGGCATGTCGAGAATATCCCGGCGGACTGGGCGGTGGAAATGACCTGCATTCTGGGACGCAATGGCGCGACGCCGCACCCGCGTATCACCCGTTTTGACGAAAAAGTGCTGGGGCTTATCCACACTATTAAAGGATTTGAGGTCGCGGCCAGCAATGCGGCGCTGAGCGGAAACTTTAATGATGTGCTGCTGGCGCTTAACCTGAGTCCGCTGGTGCATTCCGACCGAGACGCAGAAGTCCTGGCGCGTGAGCTCATTCTGGCGCATGAAAAATGGCTGCCTAATTTTGCCGCTTGCATCGAAGCGCTTAAAGGTAAGCACCACTGACAGAGGTAGGCTATGGAACGCGTGTTGATTGTGAATGCCGATGATTTTGGCCTGAGTAAAGGGCAAAATTACGGCATTGTTGAAGCATATCGCAACGGCGTTGTGACCTCCACGACGGCGCTGGTCAATGGCGAGGCTATTGACCATGCGGCGCAGCTTAGCCGCGAGCTGCCTGCGCTTGGGGTGGGAATGCATTTTGTTTTGACGTTAGGCAAACCGGTGTCAGAGATGCCGGGCTTGACGCGAGACGGCCTGTTGGGGAAATGGATCTGGCAAATGGCGGAGGAGGATACGCTTCCGCTGGATGAAATTGCGCATGAACTGGCGTGTCAGTATCAGCGTTTCATCGACGTATTTGGCCGCGAGCCAACGCATCTCGACAGCCACCATCATGTGCATATGCTCCCGCAAATTTTCCCCATCGTCGCCCGCTTTGCGGCGCAGCGCGGGATTGCGTTACGTATTGACCGCCAGACGGTGTTGAATGCAGACGATCTGCCGTCGGATTTGCGCAGCACTCAAGGATTTAGTAGTGAATTTTACGGCGAGGAGATCACCGAAGCGTGCTTTTTACGCATTCTGGATGCCTCGGCGCATCGAGGAGAGGCCTCTCTGGAGGTGATGTGTCATCCGGCGTTTGTGGACAACATTATTCGCCAGAGCGCCTATTGTTACCCCCGCTTAACTGAACTGGATGTGTTGACGTCTGCGTCACTCAAGGCAGCGATTGCGGAACGTGGATATCGTCCTGGCAGTTTTCTTGATATTTAGCTCCTGAGTTTGCGGCGCAAGAATGCGCCGCATTTTTTGCCGTTTATGCAGGAATCGCGTTAATTTTCCCCGCACGCGACCAGACACGGTGTGCCGCCATCAGCGTCAGCAGAGTGTCCATAAAGTGGTGGTCAACGTTATCTGCCTCAACAAGTCCTTCTTCCCCCAGGCTATCAATGTTTAAAAGCGCCTTAAACCGTCGGGCGTCGCCTGCCAGTGCGATGGGCTTCAGATGTTTGTAGGCTTCCAGAAGGTAGTAACGGGCATCGCCGCAACTCTCGATATCGGCAATATTGCCGCACGGTACTATTACCGCATCGACCGTTAGCGACGGCGCGCCGGCAAAGGTTGCCGCAATCGTTAATGTTGAACCGTCATCAGCCGTTACTTCACCCATCCGTGAATAGAGCAGTTTTGCGTGGACGCCTTTGGCTTTTAAAGCCTGCAAAATGGTCAACAGTTCGGCGGCGTTAACCTTGTCGTTCAGCAGGATAGCGACCACGCGGCCTTTAACATCGCCGTCCGGCACCGCATACAGGCTGAGCGCCGGATCTTTTTTCAGACCGTTGACATCAGGAGGCGGGGCAATTTGCGTTTGTTCATGGGTGAGTGCAAAACCGAGATTATGCGCGACGCCCTGAGCCAGCGTGACATCAATATGCGCTAACTGATCGACCACCCGCTCCCGAATATACGCGCGGGCGACTTTACCCAGTTCAAAGCTGAACGCGTCAATAATATGCTGCTGCTCTATCGGCGTCTGACTGAGCCAGAACAGGCGAGGGTGCGCGTAATATTCACCGAAAGAAGGGCTGCGTTCGCGGATTTTATTGCCATCCACGCGTTCCTGGTATGATTCGAAGCCGCCGCGTTTTGGCGATGGCGGCGTTTCGCGCGGCCAGTTGTCATTAATGGAGTTCGGTTCATAGTTCGCCGGATTGGTGTCGATATCCATCCGGTGCATACCGTCACGCTGGAAGTTATGGTAGGGGCAGGTAGGGCGGTTAATCGGAATTTCGTGGAAGTTTGGCCCGCCCAGACGACTGATTTGCGTGTCGGTATAAGAGAACAGACGCCCCTGTAACAGCGGATCGTTGGTAAAATCAATGCCGGGAACAATATGTCCAGGATGAAATGCCGCCTGTTCGTTTTCAGCGAAAAAGTTATCCGGATTACGGTTTAACACCATTTTGCCGACGCGTTGTACTGGCACCAACTCTTCCGGAATCAGTTTGGTCGGATCGAGCAGATCAAAATCGAATTTAAATTCATCCTCTTCGGCAATGAGTTGTAGGCCCAGCTCGTATTCCGGGAAATCGCCCGCTTCGATGGCCTCCCACAGATCCCGGCGGTGAAAATCCGGATCGCGACCGGTCAGTTTTTGTGACTCATCCCATACCAGCGAGGCTTTACCTGCCAACGGTTTCCAGTGGAAACGGACAAAGGTCGCTTTCCCTTGTGCATTGATCAGACGGAAGGTGTGAATGCCGAACCCTTCCATCGTCCGATAACTCCGTGGAATACCGCGATCCGACATTGCCCACATGACGTTGTGCAGCGTCTCAGGCTGTAAGGATACATAGTCCCAGAAGGTGTCGTGCGCGCTCTGTCCTTGCGGAATAGCCCAATGTGGTTCGGGCTTAACGGCGTGCACAAAATCCGGAAACTTATGCGCATCCTGGATAAAAAAGATCGGCGTGTTATTACCGACGAGATCGAAAATTCCCTCTTCGGTATAAAATTTGGTCGCAAAACCGCGGATATCACGTACGGTATCAGCAGACCCCGCGCCGCCCTGTACTGTCGAAAAGCGAACAAAGACCGGGGTAATTTTCTGTGGATCGCACAGAAACGCGGCTTTCGTGATGTCGCTCAGGTCTTTATATGGCTGAAAATAGCCGTGCGCTGCAGATCCGCGGGCGTGAACGATCCTCTCCGGGATACGCTCATGGTCAAAGTGGGTAATTTTCTCGCGCAGGATAAAATCTTCCAACAGCGTAGGGCCACGGCTGCCGGCGCGAAGAGAATTTTGATCGTCGGCGATGCGCACGCCCTGATTGGTGGTCAGCGCATAATTTTCGCTGCCTTTACGAAAGGCGTCGAGGGCGGTGAGCTTATCATTCGCGGTCTCGGGCGCTTTTAAGCTGCCGGGGGCCGTTGGTTGTGCGCCCGGCGGCGTCGGTTCTGGCGTGGGGCGATGTGAACCGTCTGACGGCGCCAGGGAGTCCAGACCGGGCTGTGATTCACGGGTATCATGCACGGGGGACTGATGGGGGGATTTCTCATTATGCGACATTGAACTCGTCTCCTGCTTTCATCACTGAAATGGGCGTGGTAGTAGTCAAAATCACTCTAACTATAGAACATTTCAGCAATTATGCCGGGGGAGAGCGGAACGGCAGACAGGGTACAACGGGGAAATCGCACGCGCGGAACAGGACGTCGGGGGCGAAGATCGGCTAAAATAGTGTTTTTCTGATTTTTAGCCTTAGAGCCTATCCCAGTAGGCGTTATTGGCGCAGCCAGTTTGGACACGGACAGCGCGCAAAAACCGGAGCGTACACGTAGTACGTGAGGATTTTGAGCACTGCCCAGGACCAAAATGGCAAGTAAAATAGCCCTAATGGGATAGGCTCTTAGCCTCTTTTAGTGAAGCATTAATGATGAAACCTCTTCGCCAGCAAAATCGCCAGATTATTAGCTATATTCCGCGTGTTGAACCCGCGCCGCCGGAACATGCGATAAAAATGGATACGTTTCGCGACGTCTGGATACTGCGCGGTAAATATGTTGCCTTTGTTCTGACGGGGGAGTCATTTCAACGGTCGCCCGCCTTTAGCGTGCCAGAATCGGCGCAGCGTTGGGCGAATCAGGTTCGCCAGGAAAACGAAATCGCTGACTAAGAAAAAAACAAAACGCCGGTACTGGAGACCGGCGTTTTTAGTGACAGACATTTTGAGTTGCCGATCGTCGTGTCTCAGACGATGTGAACTCCCGATAATGTATTATCGATGCGCCAGTTCAGCGTCTTCTTCGCTATCGAGAATGGTTTTATCGGTCTGCTTCAGCCACTGGCTGGTCAGCGTACCCGCGGTCATTGAGCCACTCACGTTCAGTGCGGTACGGCCCATATCAATCAACGGTTCGACGGAGATTAACAGCGCGACCAGCGTGACCGGTAAGCCCATGGCAGGCAGCACAATCAGCGCGGCGAAGGTCGCGCCGCCGCCAACGCCGGCAACACCCGCCGAACTTACGGTAACGATACCCACCAGCGTGGCTATCCATACGGGGTCTAAGGGGTTGATGCCGACCGTCGGCGCAACCATTACCGCCAACATCGCAGGATAAAGACCGGCACAACCGTTTTGGCCGATGGTCGCGCCAAAAGAGGCAGCAAAGCTGGCGATGGACTCCGGCACGCCCAGGCGGCGGGTTTGCGCTTCCACATTAAGTGGAATGGAGGCGGCGCTGGAGCGGCTGGTAAAGGCAAATGTCAGCACCGGCCACACCTTGCGGAAATATTTCAGCGGGCTAATCCCGTTCACGCCCAATAGTATGCCGTGAACCACAAACATTATCGCCAGACCAAGATATGACGCTACCACGAAGCTTCCAAGCTTAATGATGTCCTGCAGATTGGAGCCAGCAACCACTTTCGTCATCAGCGCCAGTACGCCATAAGGCGTAAGTTGCATCACCAGACGCACCAGCTTCATCACCCAGCTTTGCAGGGTATCGATAGCAACAAGCACACGCTCGCCTTTTGGCGCATCATCTTTCAGCAGTTTAAGCGCGGCCACACCCAGGAATGCGGCGAAAATCACCACGCTGATAATAGACGTAGGATTTGCGCCAGTCAGATCCGCAAATGGATTTTTCGGTACAAAAGACAGCACCAGTTGCGGCACGCTGAGATCGGCCACTTTGCCGACATAGCTCGTCTCAATGGCATTCAGACGCGCGGTTTCCGCGCCGCCCTGAACCAGACCTTCCGCCGTCAGTCCGAACAGATTGGTGACCAGCACGCCCACCAGCGCTGCGATAAGGGTAGTAAACAGCAGCGTGCCGATAGTCAGAAAACTGATTTTCCCCAATTGAGAGGCGTTATGCAGTCGTGCCACGGCGCTTAAAATAGAGGCGAATACCAGCGGCATCACAATCATTTGTAGCAATTGCACATAACCGTTGCCGACAATATTGAACCACTGAATGGAGTCTTTTAACACCTGACTGTCAGCGCCATAAATGGTGTGCAGGGCCAGACCAAAGACCACGCCCATCACAAGGCCGACAAGCACTTTTTTAGCCAGACTCCACTGTTTATGACGGGCCTGCGCCAGTACAAACAGCAGAATGACGAACACCGCAATGTTCGCAATTAATGGAAAATTCATCCCCGTTCTCCTGATTTTTTTATTATGAAGCGCTGTGTTTTAGCGATTCTGTTCGCGCAAGATTAGCAGAACTGTGAGCTGGCTCTTATATTCAAATGGAATGGTTTATACCAAAAATGACTTTGGCGTTGATTTACTAATCAATCTGGTGATTTATAAAACGATTGAACTGCATTTGCAGGATAGTGATCATCTGCGAAGACCAGCGTATGACGTTGTTTTCCGGCATGGACTGCGGCATCCACACCGCCCAGGCAAACAACGCCATACATAAAAATCGCTCCAGCTGATTGCCTTTGCGCGGCGCCAGAATAGGCAGGCGGAAACGCCAGCGGCACGGCCACAGTAAGGGAACGCCTGCGGGGGTGAGCATATCCGCGACGATATGGCTTAAATAGCCAAGTACCATGCCTTGCAGCGCATCCGCCGGGATAATCCACGTATCCGGTACCTTGAGATAAAAGGTCGCCAGTAGGGCAAAGACCGCCAGCAGACTATGGGTAAACCCCCGGTGACCGAACGCGCGGGCGATTGGTTTTGATACCCATTTCAGGCGCTGACCAAGAAAAGATTTGGGGTGGTCGATATCCGGCAGCAGACAGGTCAAAATAGCCGAAGGAATAATATGCCACCAGTCGCCGTGCGCAAGGACGGGCGTTAACTCGGCATTCTTGGCGAAAACCGCGCTGGCTATAGAAAAAAGAAGATGTCCTTCCGCCGTCATGATAAAACCCATTAAACTGTCAATTCATACAGTATAGGGTTTTTATACAGTAGGCGGAAGTGGTGACGTTGTAACTCTTTGTCTCTGTCAAAGCCGCTTGCCGTCTGGCTCAGCGGCTAATTGCCCGTTGACTTTGTTTCGGAAACATCTTAACCGAGTAGATGCGCCGCCGTCAGCTCTGTCAGTGAGTTAAGTTTGACATTCGCCAGCGCAAAGCGCGGATCATGCTGGTTTTCTTCTGCTGGCACCACAATGGCGCGCATTCGCGCCGCCTTTGCCGCGATTAAACCATTCACCGAATCTTCCAGCGCCACGCAGGTTAATGGATCAACGCCTAATTTGGCCGCACAATCCAGATAGACCTGCGGGTGCGGTTTGCTGTAGGGCAATTTTTCCGCAGAAGCCAGCGCGTCAAAACTGTCGCGCAGTTCAAACATGGTGAGCACTTTTTCCAGCATATGCAGCGGCGATGCCGAGGCAAGCCCCACTAATAGCCCCTGCGCTTTACACAGTGCCACGGCCTCGCGCACACCCGGCAAAAGAGGGCGCGTCTCTTCGATAAGCGTAATCGCGCGGGCAATAACACGGTTTGTCACTTCCTGGCGATCGGGGCCGCTCCACGGTTGCTGCGCAAACCAGAGATCGACAACCATATCAATGCGTAGCCCAAGCGTGTCTGGTAACTCATGGCGCCGAGTAATATCTACGCCTAAACTTGCCATCACGTCCAGTTCAGCGCGATCCCAGAGCGGTTCGGAATCGATCAGTAGTCCATCCATATCGAAAATTGCAGCAAGAATTTGACGTGGGGTTGACATCACAACCTCTCCTGTTGAGATTAAAAAATAACGAATTAAGCGTTCATTATGACCATGTTCTTAGTATATCGCCCTTAAAGATCAGGCGAAAACGGGAATCAACAGGTAGACTTAGGCCAAAACGACGCGTCTTTATCAAGGGGAACTCATGACGTATCAACAAGCTGGACGCATTGCAATCCTAAAAAGAGTTGTTGGGTGGGTTATTTTTATTCCGGCACTGCTTTCCACGCTCATCTCAGTCCTTAAATTTATGTATGCGCACAGTGAAAAGCAGGAGGGGATAAATGCGGTAATGCTGGATTTTACCCACGTAATGATAGACATGATGCGCGTGAATACGCCGTTTCTGAATGTTTTTTGGTACAACTCGCCGACGCCGAATTTTCAGGGAAGCCTGAATATCGGTTTCTGGCTCATTTTTATTCTGATTTTTGTCGGGCTGGCGATGCAGGATTCCGGCGCCAGAATGAGCCGCCAGTCACGTTTTTTACGTGAAGGCGTGGAAGATCAGTTGATCCTGGAAAAAGCAAAAGGCGCGGAAGGACTAACGCGTGAGCAGATAGAGTCACGTATCGTGGTGCCGCGCCATACCATCTTTTTACAGTTTTTCCCGCTCTATATTTTGCCGGTCATTATTATCGTGCTCGGCTACTTTTTCTTTTCCTTGTTAGGCTTCATGTAAACTGAAAAATGCCGGATAGCCCGTATCCGGCATGGGCTGTACCTATACTGCAAGCAGCCGATCCATCGCTTTTTGCGCAGTAGCCAGGTGCTGACCGCCAAACAGCCTTGCCCGATTAAGCAGGGTGTAGAGCTGGTAAATCGGCTGCCTGTCGAGAAAATCCAGCGGTAGCGGCGAAACGGACTGATAGCCATCATAAATCTGCGGTGGCTGATCGGTATGCAGCGGTAGCATCGCCAGATCGCATTCTCTGTCGCCCCAATAGCAGGCTGGATCGAAGATATAGGGGCCGTCAGGGCCAAGCGCGCAGTTCGCCGACCATAGATCGCCATGCAAAAGAGAAGGCTGCGGTTGATGCGACGCCAGACGTTGCTGAACATGTTCAACAATGGCGTCAATATTACCAAAAGTAATGCCTTTTTCCGCGGCGAGTTCAAGCTGCCAGCCAATGCGCTGTTCGGCGAAAAAAGTCGACCAACGGCGTTGCCAGGTATTCGGCTGCGGCGTGGTAGAGAGCGCGTTATCAAAATCGAGGCCGAATTGAGGTTGGTCGCTCCATTGGTGCAGGCGCGCCAGCTGTTGCCCAAGAATAAACGCATTATGGGCATCCAGCGGGCGGGGCGAGAGGTAGTCCATAACTAAAAAGCTGTAATCCCGATCCGAACCTACCGCCCATACCTTAGGCACAACAACGGTTTTACTGCGGGAGAGCAGTTCCAGCTGATCGGCTTCAGCGGTAAAACCGCGAAGCATTTCTCGTTCATCGCACTTCACGAAAAAATCATGGCCTGCATAACGTAAATGCCATGCGGCATGAACTTCTCCGCCTGGCAGTTCATTACGCAGTTCGATTTCGCCTTCACCGACTTGCTCGCTTAAAAGACGACTGATAGCTTGCCACATAATGTCTCTCCCCACGTTGTCTGCCAGATCATAAGGTTAGCGCAAAAATGCGGTTAAAAAATACGAACTAACGCACATCACGGACGCGCCGCGGCGGGAATGGCACTTATTGTGCGTTTTTACTCCACGCCTCCCAGGTCGCCACGGTAATGTCGACATCCTTATCTAACGCGCTTTTCGCAAGTCCGGCGACAAGCGCTTTGATTTCATCAGCGCTCTGAGCGCTAATAAAGCCAAACGTATTGGTGCCGAGCTCATGCACATTCCCTTCATCGTCCGTTAATGTCAGCAAAAAACCGCTACGCGTCAGATGGTTATTGAGTTCGTTAATCTCGGTCAGGGAATCTTCATGGAAGGTTACGGTAATAACATAACGGGTAATATCGCCACTGGCCATCGTTCACCTCGTTGGGAGCAACTGTGTTTTTAACAGCGGCGGATGCGCCGCCCGTTAACCGATTTTCCGGTATCCCCCTCGGGGAGGGGGATACGGTTATTGCGCGGAAAGATAGGCGTATATTTTTTGGGTATCGTCACGAGAACACAGACGCGTACCTTGATTGAGCGTAGCGGCGCTGCCTGCCGCCACACCGAAGCGCACCATCTCTTCCAGCGACGCGTCTTGCGCCAGTTTTAACGTCATCGCGCCTACCATACTGTCGCCTGCGCCAACAGTACTTTGACTTTTCACCGGGGGAGGAACAACCTGGATGCAATTCTCACTGTCTATGCCCAGTGCCCCTTGCGGCCCCAGAGAAACCACTACCCGGCGAGCCTTGCCGCTTTGCACTAATTCCTGGGCCGCTTTACGCACATCATCAGGCTGCGTCAGATCGCGATTAACCAACGCGCTCAATTCTTTCAGGTTAGGTTTCACCAGTTCGATATCGCCAAGCGCCAGCGCGGCGGTGAGCGCGTCGCCAGAGCTATCAATAATGCAGCGAATGCCTTGCTTCTGCGCGGCGGAAATCAGTTGCGTGAGTTTCTCGACCTTAACGCCGGGCGGAAGGCTGCCGCTGATAACCAGAATTGCCCCGGATTCAATTTCCAGTACCTGTTCTTCAAGCTGGCGAAATTCGTCATCGTCCAGCGTGGCGCCGGGCATAACAAAACGATACTGTTCGCCGCTGGACTCGACGTGGACGTGCAGGTTCTGACGCGTCCAGTCTTTCGCATCGACGGTAGACACGGGGACATTTTCGTCAGCCAGTAGTGCGACCAGATGTTCGCCGGTAGCGCCGCCAGCCGGGAAAATTGCGGTCGCGGTGCCGCCAAGATGCGCAATGGCGCGAGCGACATTAATACCCCCGCCGCCGGGTTCGAATACCGGCGCGGAGCACCGCAGTTTACCTTCGGGATAAATTTGCGGCGTGATTGTTGCGCTATCGAGAGAGGGCGCAAGCGTCAACGTATAGATACGTACCATCGTTACCTCCTGTTAGGCTGATTTCAGTCTGGCACTTAATCCCCGGAAAGTGAAGGAATTAACAATATGATTTTCCGGATCTTTATTTAAAGAAGTACGAAGTAAAGTTATATAAATAAATGAATGCTTCGGGAGGGTTCTTATTCAAAAAATGAAATAGTAATTGATTGCTATGTTATTCGGGGCTTCTTATAATTCGCTACCTTTCCAGGGGCGTTTGTCATTGATCCCTATGAAAGTTTCCGGGACCGTCGTGGTCTCTTTTTTAGTTGTACGGACTCTATATAAATGAAGCTTTTGAAGGCAGTACCCGCTGTAGTTATGCTGGCGGGTGGCGTGTTCGCGTCTCTGTATGCCGCCGCCGATGATTCCGTTTTTACTGTCATGGATGATCCCTCCACCGCGAAAAAACCTTTTGAAGGTAATCTGAATGCGGGCTACCTTGCTCAGTCAGGCAATACTAAAAGTTCTTCCTTAACGGCTGACACGGCGATGACCTGGTATGGACAACGTACCGCCTGGTCATTATGGGGCAATGCCAGCAATACCTCCTCTAATGATGAACGCTCTTCAGAAAAATATGCGGTAGGCGCGCGTAACCGTTTTAATATGACGGATTATGATTATACCTTTGGCCAGGCCAGTTGGCTGACAGACCGTTTCAACGGTTATCGTCAGCGCGACGTACTGACCGCCGGTTACGGGCGGCAGTTCCTTAATGGTCCAGTGCACAGCTTCCGTTTTGAATTCGGTCCAGGGGTTCGCTATGACGAACATACGGACGATACCACTGAAACGCAGCCGCTGGGTTATGCTTCCGGCAGCTATGCCTGGCAGTTAACTGACAATGCTAAGTTTACACAGGGGGTGTCAGTATTTGGCGCAGAAGACACCACACTAAATTCGGAAACAGCCCTCAATGTCGCCATTAACGAACATTTTGGCCTAAAGGTGGGGTATAATTTAACGTGGAACTCGCAGCCGCCTGAATCAGCGCCTGAACATACCGATCGTCGCACTACGGTAACGCTGGGCTATAAGATGTAATATTGTACCGGGTTACGTTACGTAACCCGGTTATTCCGCGGTGACGCCTCAGAAGAAGAAGGTGATGTCGCCGTTGATATAAGAATAGTCGTCTCCGGTGCGAAATTCCGACGTGACTTTGTTTAAAGAAAGAGAAAATGCGACGGGAGAATAGCCGATAGTAGCACCGACGCGATATTCATCCACGGTTTTATTAATATCCACCGTTTCCATTTTTGTTTGCAGCGTTTTCCCCTGTAACGTGTAGTTTTTATCAACTTCCCTACGCTCAACGCCAGCAAATACCTTATAGATCAATCCCTCTTTTTGAGTGTGTATTAACCCTCGGCGGGACAGTAACCCAAACCCATTATCAGAGTTGAAGGTCTTATCATTTCCCAGCGCAAAGGTTGCGCCGTACCCTAAATACTGGAAGAGATTGCCGCCGACAGCAGAGACTTCTGGATAGAAGCCCACATTGACACCCAGAATATCAATAGCTGGCGTAAGGGACACCATTCCTTTTGCCGTATAACCATAACGATTTTCAATTTGATCCTGCCAGGCAGGGTATTTTTCTGCGCCTATTATTCGATGCGCCCGATTCTGAACCTCCTGACCGCCTGCGTCAGGACCAATAACGCCGATATCGGTACCTAAACGATAACGTAACCAATTGGTGGCTAATGAATTCCACTCCAGTCCGGTATGAAGAAAGGCGCTGAACGCGCGGTCGCCTTTGACGGCTTCAGGCTTTCTCTTATTGGCGCCTGATGGAGAATAAATATCTTGCGCGATATGAAAAGAGAGTTGACTGGCGTCAGTGAGATCGTGGCTGTAGCCTAAAAAGAGCCCGGCAGTATAATCACCCCGGTCTGCAGCCTTGTGCCCGTAAAGGGCATTTAAGGATGGTTGAAATATACCTGCATCATCATTCGCCACTGAAATAGCAAGGCTACTGGCATTGGCCATTGTGGTCGTACTGAGTATGGCGGCAATCATCGTTGCGCAATAGCTGTATTTGTTCACTTTTTACCCCTGAATATGAAAGTGAATACTCTTATTTTTACAAAGTAATAAGCACAGCAGCATGATGCGCAGTGCTTATTAAACCTTTAAATATAACTAAACTCCTGCCAGCAGCGAGTCATTGAGAGGATACGTTGCCTTAATGTTGAAAAATGGTGTTGAAAAACATGCGTCAGATATTATTGAATATCCATTTTTCATTCGCTATCTGAGTGCGAGAAATTATTGGCTTCACGATTATGCATATAACACGATGTTTTTTGGTATCAATATGGATATCACGTTGTATTCTTTTGAGCTCATTTTCTATGATGGCTTCGATGTTTATCTGTTATTAATTTTTACCGTGATAGTGTTGTCTTTAATGATGAGCGCATCTAACGGCTGGCAGGGTAATATAACCAAATTATTGCCACCTGAATTATTAGGGCGGTTATTATTAAGGAAGAAAAAATGAATAAAACCATTAATCTGCTAAAATTACTGCCCGTAGTATTATTAAGCGCATGTACTACATCGTATCCTCCCCAGGATACAACATCGGCACCCGAGTTACCCCATCGTAACGTACTCGTTCAGCAACCTGATAACTGTAGCGTTGGCTGTCCTCAAGGAGGAAGCCAACAAACAATCTATCGCCATGTCTATACGCTCAATAATAATAGCGCCACGAAATTTGCCAACTGGGTTGCCTATAGCGTGACAAAAACCAGCCAGGCAAGCGGTCGCCCGCGGAACTGGGCGCAGGACCCCGATTTACCGCCCTCGGATACGTTGGCCCCTTCCGCCTATAAAAATGCCCATACGCTATTAAAAGTCGACAGGGGACACCAGGCGCCGTTGGCAGGATTGGGCGGCGTATCGGACTGGCCGTCGTTAAATTATTTATCGAATATTACGCCGCAGAAATCCGCCCTGAATCAGGGAGCATGGGCTGCACTGGAAAACCGGGTGCGCGAACTTGCCAAACAGGCTGATGTATCTGTAGTGCACGTAGTGACCGGCCCCCTTTTTGAGCGGCATATCGCCACATTGCCAGAAGATGCGACGGTAGAAATTCCCAGCGGGTACTGGAAGGTTTTATTCACCGGAACGGCGCCGTCAAAAAGTGAAGGAAATTACGCTGCGTTTATTATGGATCAGAATACGCCCCGTTCGGCGAATTTTTGCGACTATCAGGTTACCGTGGAGGCTATCGAACATAAAACGAAGCCAGTGCTGACGCTGTGGTCTGCCTTGCCTGAAGCGGTAGCCAGCGAGGTGAAAACGACAAAGGGAAGTCTGGCGCAGAAGTTAGGTTGTCGATGAGAAGCGCTATACGGCGCGTAGAAAGATAACGGAGAAATCCTGTCAAGGGTCTTGATTTGCTACAGAGTGATGCAATCTCCCTTTTTTTAGTGTTACCATCGTCATGCCGGACGAAAATAGCGATTTTCGTCTGTGTCGAAGGTTGTGCGCCAATTTAGCAATGGTTGGCTAGATGGATACACAACTCACTGTCAATAAATTCATTTTCTCTTTGTATGTGATCTTGCGTATAAGTACTATCCTTCATTCACATCCATTCACGTTCGTTTAAACCTGTTTCACCAGTTCCGCGTTATTACTAGTAATAACGCATATATATGTTTCATACCGTTTCACATTGATCCCTTTCGTGCCGTAAGATGTGTGTACCTAATCTAACTTAAGCAGGGAACTGTCATTCATAACACAGCGTTTATTGATATCAATGGTAGATTATATTACGGTGATAATCTCGGGATGATCCGCATATGAGTAGATGTGGATTAGGGCGGAGTAGCGGCAGGACTAATAATAACCGGCGGCGAGAAATATATAATTGAGGGGCTATTCATAAATCATTATTAGGAAACTCAAGCACTATCATGAATGCATCAAAAGTAATTTACGTTGGTAATGCTGTTCAGCAAACCCAACAAGATTTACGCTCCAAAACTAAATAAAACGGCGGCATTGCCGCCGTATAAATTATTTATCGCTTCTTAGTAAAACGAATCTTATATGCGCTGAAAAAACAAAGGAAGATGCAATGTATACCATAAAGGCAATCATCAAATGCTCAGGGAACAACCATCCCATGCTAACAGGAATCACACTTATTCCAATGCAAAATAGGAACATTATGAAATAATGCGCTGACTTTGTTTCCTGAGTTTTATTGGAGAAATACTTAGCCAGGACGCCTTTAAATACTCCAGATATAACTAACCAAACTGGTGTAAAAAGCCCGAAATCTGCGTATAGTTCACCATACCCGAAAGCAGGAGCGCCCTGATTCCTGTAGAATGCATCAGGGAAAAATACTTTTGCCAGATACAATGCGCCAAAATCTTCAGGCTTATCAGGCCAAATAGCCCTCGGAATTCTCGAGTAAACCTCGCTCTCCATTAGTAATTTTCCGTACATAAAGTCAAAGTTTGAGGAAGCAACAAGAACAGCATTACGGGTATAATCCGAGTAATTCGCCATATTTTCTATCGGATTCCCATCAGTAAACGTATATGCAAAGAATGCCGTTACAATGACTGCTATAACAGCAAACGATTTCACCAGGAACATAAATTTAATTTTTTTATTTTCAATATATGAAAGATAAAGGATGAATGCTATAAATATACTAAATATTGGTCCTTTGTTACCATGCAAGAAAATAAGTATACAGTTAAATAAAACTATGGAAATACAAAATAACTTTGATTTTTTGTATGTAAAGAACGCGCAAATAGAAGCGACAAGAGAAAACATTAATGAAGGATAGAAGTATATACCATACCCTGTTCTGGTTAATTCGTATATTCTTCTTGGGCTAAGTATGTACTCTCTGAACTCCATCAACACTGGAAGGTAAATGATAAAAGCAAGGAAGGTGAATAACAATGAAGTAAACACATACCTTGGTTTATTTTTTGTGTTTGATTTGTTGTATATGGGTTTTCTTTGTGTGTAAAGATAAGAAATAACAAATGATGCTATGTATGTTATATAGCAAGTATAGAAAAACAAATATTCCACTGTATACTTCCGCACCTCTGAGAGGTATACAAATATACCTTCAAACACGTACAGTGTAGGCACTGTTATTATCAGGTATGGGACCATTATATTTATTATTTTTCCCTCAATTCTTACGGAAAGAGTATAGAGATAAACTATAAATAATAAGCATAATACAATGTATGAAATTATAAGCATATAGAGCCTTTAGAAAAAATGCTTAGTATTAAAAATATTAATAATATTGCCATCAGGCAAACAAGGTGTGGTACGGAAAATCTTCTGGCAAGATATTCTGAATCTGGTAGTCTATAATCATTACTCATCACTATCTTCCCGATATCAAAACCGTGTTATTGACATATTAACACTCATTAACACTCCTATCTACTGCGCCTCCGATAGCATGAAGCTATCAAGCGTTTGCAGCACAAACATCAAGCAATGTAAATGCTTTTGATAATTACGCATGATTGTTACTGCGTTTATATACAGTGGTATTCGAAGGTTCATCATGAGGTTCCCGAGTCCTGTAAAAGACTATACAGAGAAAGGGCTATCACTCGACGAGTAACTCATCTCACATCGTGCCGCGACATACTTCAAGCAACACAGACGAATTACAAGTACGGCATCATAAGGGAGGCGTTGCTAGTTATAGAAGCTTCATAGCAGCATGTAATGGCTCTTTGCTGGTATGTGCTTTGGAAAGTGTGTTTCGTATTGTGCGTTATCGCATGCTGCCAGGTCCCCATCTGGAGAATATAGATAGCGGTCGTCGAAAGCTATCTGATGTGAATGACTCATACGGTGGCAGTAAGTCGAGACTCAGAGTGACCATGTACATCATTAACGATACGCGTGCTGGGTAGTGTGTTGGGATTCAGGTTCTGTAGAACAGAAAGATGCAATCTCCCTTTTTTTAGTGTTACCATCGTCATGCCGGACGAAAATAGCGATTTTCGTCTGTGTCGAAGGTTGTGCGCCAATTTAGCAATGGTTGGCTAGATGGATACACAACTCACTGTCAATAAATTCATTTTCTCTTTGTATGTGATCTTGCGTATGGGTCACCACTGCAAATAAGGATATTACATGCCTGTTATTACTCTTCCTGATGGCAGCCAACGCCATTATGACCACCCTGTAAGCCCGATGGATGTTGCTCTGGACATTGGTCCTGGCCTGGCGAAAGCCACCATTGCGGGCCGTGTGAATGGCGAGCTGGTTGATGCTTCCGATCTGATTGAAAATGATGCGACGCTTTCCATCATCACCGCAAAAGATGAAGAGGGTCTGGAGATCATTCGTCACTCTTGCGCGCATCTGTTAGGTCACGCTATCAAGCAACTTTGGCCGCACACGAAAATGGCGATCGGCCCGGTTGTCGACAACGGTTTTTACTATGACGTTGATCTTGACCGCACGCTAACTCAGGAAGATGTCGAAGCGCTCGAAAAGCGGATGCATGAGCTCGCCGAGAAAAATTACGACGTTATCAAGAAGAAAGTCAGCTGGCACGAAGCGCGTGAAACCTTCGTGAAGCGTGGTGAAAGCTACAAAGTTTCCATTCTTGATGAAAACATTGCTCATGATGACAAGCCAGGCTTGTACCATCATGAAGAATATGTCGACATGTGTCGTGGTCCGCACGTGCCGAATATGCGTTTCTGCCATCACTTTAAACTGATGAAAACTGCCGGCGCATACTGGCGCGGTGACAGCAATAATAAGATGTTGCAGCGTATTTACGGTACGGCATGGGCAGATAAAAAAGCCCTGAACGCTTATCTGCAGCGCCTGGAAGAGGCCGCAAAACGTGACCACCGTAAAATTGGTAAGCAGCTCGACCTGTATCATATGCAGGAAGAAGCGCCGGGCATGGTGTTCTGGCATAACGACGGCTGGACTATCTTCCGCGAGCTGGAGGTCTTTGTTCGTTCTAAACTCAAAGAGTACCAGTATCAAGAAGTTAAAGGCCCGTTCATGATGGACCGTGTGCTGTGGGAAAAAACCGGGCACTGGGATAACTATAAAGATGCGATGTTCACCACGTCCTCAGAAAACCGCGAATATTGCATCAAGCCGATGAACTGCCCGGGCCACGTTCAGATCTTTAACCAGGGTCTGAAATCCTATCGTGATTTGCCGCTGCGTATGGCGGAATTCGGTAGCTGCCACCGTAACGAGCCATCAGGCGCGCTGCATGGTCTGATGCGCGTACGCGGCTTTACGCAGGATGATGCGCATATCTTCTGCACCGAAGAGCAGATCCGCGATGAAGTTAACGCTTGTATTCGTATGGTCTACGATATGTACAGCACCTTTGGCTTCGAGAAGATCGTCGTCAAGCTTTCCACTCGTCCTGACAAGCGTATCGGCAGCGATGAGATGTGGGATCGTGCTGAGGCGGATCTGGCGGTTGCGCTGGAAGAAAATAATATCCCGTTTGAGTATCAACTGGGTGAAGGCGCATTCTACGGTCCGAAAATTGAATTTACCTTATATGACTGCCTCGATCGTGCATGGCAGTGCGGTACAGTACAGCTGGACTTCTCCTTACCGTCTCGTCTGAGCGCCTCCTATGTAGGCGAAGACAACGAGCGTAAGGTGCCGGTAATGATTCACCGTGCGATTCTTGGGTCGATGGAACGCTTCATCGGTATCCTGACCGAAGAGTTCGCTGGTTTCTTCCCGACATGGCTCGCGCCTGTTCAGGTAGTCGTGATGAATATTACCGATTCGCAGTCTGAATACGTTAACGAATTGACGCAGAAACTACAAAATGCGGGCATTCGTGTAAAAGCAGACTTGAGAAATGAGAAGATTGGCTTTAAAATCCGCGAGCACACTTTACGTCGTGTCCCTTATATGTTGGTCTGTGGTGATAAAGAGGTGGAAGCAGGCAAAGTTGCCGTTCGCACCCGCCGCGGTAAAGACCTGGGCAGTCTGGACGTAAATGACGTGATTGAGAAGCTGCAACAAGAGATTCGCAGCCGCAGTCTTCAACAACTGGAGGAATAAAGTATTAAAGGCGGAAAACGAGTTCAAACGGCGCGTCCGAATCGTATTAATAGCGAAATTCGCGCGCAAGAAGTTCGCTTAACAGGTCTGGAAGGCGAGCAGCTTGGTATTGTGAGTCTGAGAGAAGCTCTGGAAAAAGCTGAAGAAGCCGGAGTAGACTTAGTCGAAATCAGCCCTAACGCCGAGCCGCCGGTTTGTCGTATAATGGATTACGGCAAATTCCTCTATGAAAAGAGTAAGTCTTCTAAGGAACAGAAGAAAAAGCAAAAAGTTATCCAGGTGAAGGAAATTAAATTCCGTCCTGGGACAGATGAAGGCGACTATCAGGTAAAACTCCGCAGCCTGATTCGCTTTCTCGAAGAGGGCGATAAGGCCAAAATCACGCTGCGTTTCCGCGGTCGTGAAATGGCCCACCAGCAAATCGGTATGGAAGTGCTTAATCGCGTGAAAGACGATTTGCAAGAACTGGCAGTGGTCGAATCCTTCCCAACGAAGATCGAAGGCCGTCAGATGATCATGGTGCTTGCTCCTAAGAAGAAACAGTAAGGCCTTCAAGTAACAATTCTGTGAAGCCTTCGGGCTTCACAGGTTTTGTTCGCCTATGTTTCGTTTATTAACAATGCGAAGTGGAAGTTATTAAAATGCCAAAAATTAAGACCGTACGCGGTGCTGCTAAGCGCTTCAAAAAAACCGGTAAAGGTGGTTTTAAGCACAAGCACGCTAACCTGCGTCACATTCTGACCAAAAAAGCGACTAAACGTAAACGTCACCTGCGTCCGAAAGCCATGGTTTCTAAAGGCGATCTGGGCCTGGTTATCGCGTGCCTGCCGTACGCATAAGCCGTTAACGTTTTTAACTTTTTAATTAGAATAGATACAGGAGAGCACATATGGCTCGCGTAAAACGTGGTGTAATTGCACGCGCACGTCACAAGAAAATTTTGAAACAAGCCAAAGGCTACTACGGTGCGCGTTCTCGCGTATACCGCGTTGCCTTCCAGGCAGTTATCAAAGCTGGTCAGTATGCTTACCGTGACCGTCGTCAACGTAAGCGTCAGTTCCGTCAACTGTGGATTGCGCGTATCAACGCAGCAGCACGTCAGAACGGTATTTCTTACAGCAAATTCATCAACGGCCTGAAAAAAGCCTCTGTTGAAATCGACCGTAAGATCCTGGCTGATATCGCCGTATTCGACAAAGTCGCGTTCACCGCGCTGGTTGAAAAAGCGAAAGCAGCTCTGGCATAAGCCAGTGAAAAGAGGGAGCCTGGCTCCCTCTCTTTTATTTACTGTTCAGTGAGTTGACAATTGACCTGTAACCCTTTTCAATAAAGGATGTTCGGTTTTACCACATAAGGTAACGCAAGCATGAACGCTGCTATTTTCCGTTTCTTTTTTTACTTTAGCACCTGATCCCAGGAGGCTAGCGCGTGAAAAACGAAACGAAAAACAGCGCAAAAAAGCCTCCTGATGGAGGCTTTTTTTGTATCTGAAATCGAGAGATTACGTCCAATGAACCGGTGTCTTCACCGACACAATGAGGAAAACCATGTCACATCTCGCAGAGCTGGTTGCCAATGCAGCGGCCGCCATTAACCAGGCGTCAGATGTTGCCGCGTTAGACAATGTACGCGTCGAATATTTGGGCAAGAAAGGGCATTTAACCCTTCAGATGACGACCCTACGCGATCTGCCGCCGGAAGAGCGTCCGGCAGCCGGGGCAGTCATTAACGCCGCGAAAGAGCAGGTACAACAGGCTCTTAACGCGCGTAAAGCCGAGCTGGAAAGCGCAGCGCTTAACGCCCGTCTGGCCGCTGAAACCATCGATATCTCCCTGCCGGGGCGCCGTATTGAGAACGGCGGTCTGCATCCGGTCACGCGTACCATTGACCGTATTGAAAGTTTCTTCGGCGAGCTTGGTTTTACCGTGGCGACTGGCCCGGAAATCGAAGATGACTACCATAACTTCGATGCGTTAAACATTCCGGGTCATCATCCGGCCCGCGCCGATCATGATACCTTCTGGTTTGACGCGACCCGTCTGCTGCGGACCCAGACGTCTGGCGTCCAGATCCGGACGATGAAAGCGCAGCAACCGCCGATCCGTATTATTGCGCCGGGCCGTGTATACCGTAATGACTACGACCAGACGCATACTCCGATGTTCCATCAGATGGAAGGTCTGATTGTTGATACCAACATCAGCTTCACCAACCTCAAAGGTACGCTGCACGACTTCCTGCGCAATTTCTTTGAGGAGGATCTGCAGATTCGCTTCCGTCCTTCTTATTTTCCGTTTACCGAACCTTCTGCAGAAGTGGATGTGATGGGTAAAAACGGCAAATGGCTGGAAGTGCTGGGCTGCGGGATGGTGCATCCGAATGTGCTGCGTAATGTCGGTATCGATCCGGAAATCTATTCTGGCTTCGCTTTTGGTATGGGGATGGAACGTCTGACCATGTTGCGTTACGGCGTCACCGACCTGCGTTCATTCTTCGAAAACGATCTGCGTTTCCTCAAACAGTTTAAATAAAGGCAGGATAAAACAATGAAATTCAGCGAACTGTGGTTACGCGAGTGGGTTAACCCGGCAATTGATAGCGATGCGTTGGCTAACCAGATTACGATGGCTGGCCTGGAAGTAGACGGCGTTGAGCCGGTCGCGGGAAGCTTCAATGGCGTTGTGGTTGGGGAAGTGGTTGAGTGCGCCCAGCATCCGAACGCTGACAAATTGCGTGTAACGAAAGTCAACGTTGGCGGAGAACGCCTGTTGGATATCGTCTGCGGCGCGCCAAACTGTCGTCAGGGGCTGAAAGTAGCGGTGGCCACCATTGGCGCCATCCTGCCGGGCGATTTCAAAATTAAAGCGGCGAAACTGCGCGGCGAACCGTCTGAAGGGATGCTGTGCTCCTTCTCCGAACTGGGGATTTCCGACGATCACAGCGGCATTATCGAACTGCCGGCGGATGCGCCGCTGGGTACCGATATCCGTGAATACCTGAAGCTTGACGACAATACCATCGAAATTAGCGTCACGCCGAACCGTGCGGATTGCTTAGGTATCATCGGCGTTGCGCGTGATGTGGCGGTACTGAACAAAGCGCCGCTCCAGGAGCCTGAAATGGCGCCGGTTACGGCAACCATCAGCGATACGCTGCCGATTACAGTAGAGGCCGCTGATGCGTGTCCACGCTATCTTGGCCGGGTGGTAAAAGGCATCAATGTTAACGCGCCGACGCCGCTGTGGATGAAAGAGAAACTGCGTCGCTGCGGTATTCGCTCCATCGATGCGGTGGTTGACGTCACGAACTATGTGCTGCTCGAACTGGGTCAGCCAATGCATGCTTTCGATAAAGATCGCATTGATGGCGGTATTGTCGTGCGGATGGCAAAAGAGGGTGAAACCGTCGTCCTGCTGGACGGTAGCGAAGCGACGTTAAATGCGGACACGCTGGTGATCGCCGATCACCATAAGGCGCTGGGGATAGCCGGTATTTTTGGCGGCGAACATTCCGGCGTGAATGGCGAAACGCAAAATGTGCTGCTGGAGTGTGCGTACTTTAATCCGCTGTCTATCACCGGTCGCGCTCGCCGCCACGGTCTGCATACCGATGCGTCTCATCGCTACGAGCGCGGGGTGGACCCGGCGCTGCAATATAAAGCGATAGAGCGCGCTACTCGTCTGCTTCTTGATATCTGTGGCGGTGATGCGGGTCCGATAATTGATGTGAGCAACGAAGCAACATTGCCGAAACGCGCCACCATTACGCTGCGTCGCAGTAAACTGGATCGCCTGATCGGGCATCATATTGCGGATGAGCAGGTCAGTGATATTCTGCGTCGTCTGGGCTGTGAAGTGACCGAAGGGCAGGACGA
Organism: Salmonella sp. 741265050_HSA; assembly: GCF_046569445.1. NCBI lineage: Bacteria > Pseudomonadati > Pseudomonadota > Gammaproteobacteria > Enterobacterales > Enterobacteriaceae > Salmonella > Salmonella sp. 741265050_HSA. The sequence continues at coordinate 355,687 of NZ_JBKFSV010000001.1, forward strand.
GTGGAAAGCCGTGGCGCCGACCTGGCGTTTCGATATGGAGATTGAAGAAGATCTGGTGGAAGAGGTGGCCCGCGTTTACGGCTATAACAATATTCCGGACGAGCCAATCCAGGCCGGTTTAATCATGGGGACGCACCGTGAAGCCGATCTGTCGTTGAAGCGGGTTAAAACCATGCTGAACGACAAAGGCTATCAGGAAGTGATTACCTATAGCTTTGTCGATCCTAAAGTACAACAGCTCATCCATCCAGGCGCAGAAGCGCTGCTGCTGCCAAACCCTATCTCCGTTGAGATGTCGGCGATGCGTCTGTCTCTGTGGAGCGGATTGTTGGCGACGGTGGTCTATAACCAAAACCGTCAGCAGAATCGCGTGCGTATTTTTGAAACCGGTTTACGTTTCGTTCCGGATACACAAGCCAATCTGGGTATTCGACAGGATCTGATGCTGGCTGGCGTGATTTGCGGTAACCGCTATGATGAGCACTGGAACCTGGCAAAAGAGACCGTTGATTTCTATGATTTGAAAGGCGATCTGGAAGCAGTACTGGATTTAACCGGCAAACTGGGTGATATCCAGTTTAAGGCGGAGATGAATCCGGCTCTGCATCCGGGACAGTCTGCGGCGATTTATCTGAAAGATGAACGTATTGGTTTTATTGGGGTTGTTCACCCTGAACTGGAACGTAAACTGGATCTGAATGGTCGTACGCTGGTGTTTGAACTGGAATGGAATAAGCTCGCAGACCGTATCGTGCCGCAGGCGCGGGAGATTTCACGCTTCCCGGCCAACCGTCGCGATATTGCGGTTGTTGTTGCAGAAAACGTTCCCGCAGCGGATATTTTATCCGAATGTAAGAAAGTTGGCGTAAATCAGGTAGTTGGCGTAAACTTATTTGACGTGTACCGCGGTAAGGGTGTTGCGGAGGGTTATAAGAGCCTCGCTATCAGCCTGATCCTTCAGGATACCAACCGTACACTCGAAGAAGAGGAGATTGCCGCTACCGTCGCCAAATGTGTAGAGGCATTAAAAGAGCGATTCCAGGCATCATTGAGGGATTGAACCTATGGCGCTTACAAAAGCTGAAATGTCAGAATATCTGTTTGATAAGCTTGGGCTTAGCAAGCGGGATGCCAAAGAACTGGTTGAACTGTTTTTCGAAGAGATCCGTCGTGCTCTGGAAAACGGTGAGCAGGTGAAACTCTCTGGTTTTGGTAACTTCGATCTGCGTGATAAAAATCAACGTCCGGGGCGTAACCCGAAAACGGGTGAAGATATTCCTATTACAGCACGGCGCGTGGTGACCTTCAGACCCGGGCAGAAGTTAAAGAGCCGGGTCGAAAACGCTTCGCCCAAAGAAGAGTAATCAGATCCAGGCATAACATCCATCAGGGTGTATTGCGGCAGATACGCTGCCATCCCGCAAGTAGATCAGCGGGATGACAGCGTATCTGTCAGCCTGAAAGATGACCCGTATAACTAAAAAGGCCGCATTGCGGCCTTTTTTCTTTCAAGTAGAGGATACCCACCGTAAAATCACGCTACCTCTTTTCAGCTGAATGGATAACATGCTGACTTTTGCCCGCCAACAACAGCGACGAAACGTTCGCTGGCTTCTGAGCCTGTCACTGCTGGTGTTACTGGCTACATTTCTGAGCTTATGCGCAGGCGAACAGTGGATTGCCCCCGGTGACTGGTTAAGCGCCCGGGGAGAACTGTTTGTCTGGCAAATTCGCCTTCCCCGCACGCTTGCGGTATTGCTGGTTGGCGCTGCGCTGGCGCTATCGGGCGCTGTGATGCAGGCGCTGTTTGAAAACCCACTTGCTGAACCGGGCCTGCTCGGCGTTTCGAATGGGGCCGGTGTTGGGCTTATTGCCGCCGTCTTACTGGGGCAGGGGCAACTGCCAGGATGGGCGCTGGGACTGTGCGCTATAGCCGGCGCGCTCATTATTACGTTAATCCTGCTGCGTTTTGCGCGCCGCCATCTCTCTACCAGCCGCTTGTTGTTGGCGGGCGTCGCGCTGGGCATTATCTGTAGCGCGCTGATGACGTGGGCTATCTATTTTTCCACCTCTTTCGATCTGCGGCAATTAATGTACTGGATGATGGGAGGATTCGGCGGCGTTGACTGGCAGCAGAGCTGGCTAATGATTGCGCTCATCCCGGTACTGATCTGGATATGTTGCCAGTCGCAACCGCTGAATATGCTGGCGCTAGGGGAAACCTCGGCGCGGCAACTTGGCCTGCCGCTGTGGTTCTGGCGCAATTTGTTGGTCATCGCCACCGGCTGGATGGTGGGCGTCAGCGTGGCGATGGCGGGGGCGATTGGTTTTATCGGTCTGGTTATTCCGCACATCCTGCGCTTATGTGGTTTAACCGATCACCGGGTTTTACTTCCCGGCTGTGCGCTGGCCGGGGCTATCGCCCTGCTATTGGCTGATGTGGTCGCCCGACTGGCGCTGGCGTCGGCTGAACTGCCTATCGGGGTGGTCACCGCCACATTGGGGGCACCAGTGTTTATCTGGCTGCTGCTCAAATCCGCGCGTTAGCGCATCGGTAAACAACTGCTTTCATCATTCGCAGTCTATGATTAAAGGCTAACGATGAAACCCGCTATTCTACCGACATCAGGGAGACACCATGCAAAACTCGCTTCTTAATACTCACGTTACGACGATTGATGGAGAGGTCACTACACTTGAAAAATACGCCGGAAAAGTGCTGCTCATTGTAAACGTCGCCTCCAGATGTGGCCTGACGCCGCAATATGAACAGTTGGAAAATATCCAGAAGGCGTGGGCAGATCAGGGGTTTGTCGTGTTGGGTTTTCCCTGCAACCAGTTTATGGGGCAGGAGCCAGGCAGCGAAGAGGAGATTAAAACCTATTGTGCCAGCACCTGGGGCGTCACGTTCCCGATGTTCAGCAAAATTGATGTGAATGGCGACGCGCGCCATCCGCTGTATCAAAAACTGATAGCCGCTGCGCCAACGGCAGTCGCGCCGGAGAAGAGCGGCTTTTACGAACGGATGGTAAGCAAAGGGCGTATGCCACTCTATCCGGATGATATCCTGTGGAATTTTGAAAAATTTTTGGTAGGCCGGGATGGTCAGGTGGTACAGCGTTTTTCGCCGGATATGACGCCTGAAGATCCTATTGTGATGGAAAGCATAAAAATCGCGTTGGCAAAATAATGTCTCAATTGATGCAATTAAAGGATGTCGCCGAGAGCACCCGCCTGGGGCCGCTTTCCGGCGAAGTAAGCGCAGGAGAGATCCTTCATCTTGTCGGGCCGAACGGTGCCGGGAAAAGCACGCTACTGGCGCGTATGGCGGGGTTAACCTCCGGCGAGGGGAGCATCAGGTTTGGCGGAGCGCCGCTGGAGGCATGGGCGACGGCAACGCTTGCCCAACACCGCGCTTATCTTGCGCAACAGCAAAATCCGCCGTTCGCCATGCCGGTCTGGCATTACCTGACATTGCATCAACCTGATAAAACGCGAACCGGGCAGCTTAACGAGGTGGCCGATATGCTTGGATTGGGCGACAAACTGGGGCGAAGCGTGAATCAGCTTTCCGGTGGCGAGTGGCAGCGCGTTCGCCTTGCTGCCGTTGTACTACAAATTCATCCCGACGCTAATCCGGTCGGTCAATTATTGCTGCTTGATGAGCCGATGAACAGTCTCGATGTTGCGCAACAAAACGCTCTGGATCGGGTATTACATCATTTATGTCAGGCAGGAATTGCGATTGTGATGAGTAGCCATGATCTGAACCACACGCTGCGCCATGCGCATAAAGCCTGGTTACTAAAGCGCGGTAAACTCATTGCCTGCGGCCGCCGGGAAGAGGTGCTCACCCCCTCTTATCTGGCGCAAGCCTACGGTCTGCGCTTTCGACGACTCGACGTCGAGGGGCATCCAATGCTCATTTCGGCCACTTAAGTAAAATCGTTTCTTGAAAAGCAGGTAATTTCGACGCTAAATTAATACCAAAATAAAAACAGAGGATTGTTGCGGCATGCGTTTTTGGCTTCTTGTTATCACAGCATTGTTCCTGGCAGGATGCAGTACTCATCGGGCTCCGGCGCCAAATGCCAGATTATCAGACTCCATTACCGTCATTGCGGGTCTGAACGATCAGTTGCAGTCCTGGCGCGGTACGCCATACCGTTACGGCGGCATGAGTCGCAGAGGCGTGGACTGTTCCGGCTTTGTGGTAGTCACTATGCGCGACAAGTTTGATTTGCAGTTGCCTCGTGATACGCGTGAACAATCAAAAATCGGCACCAGAATCGATAAAGATGAATTGCTGCCCGGAGATTTGGTTTTCTTTAAAACCGGTTCGGGCGAAAGTGGTTTACATGTTGGTATTTACGATACAAATAATGAGTTTATTCATGCCTCTACCAGTCGTGGCGTGATGCGTTCATCGCTGGATAATGTGTACTGGCGAAAAAACTTCTGGCAGGCACGGCGAATTTAACCCCGCAGACGATATAAATTTTATAGTCTATTTTTAACATATCGCCGGTTGAACTTATGACATCTGTTGTCATCATATATAATGATATAACCGTAGCATTTACAAACGTACTTTTATTAAAAACGGGTGTGCTCACGCCCTGTTAAAAGTACAACATTGGATATTGGTTTATAATCAGAGTAAGTTAAAAAAAGGAACCGGTTCACCGGTAAACAAGAAAAATGATGACGCTTCAATTAGTATCTGAAGTTACGTCTGTTTCCGTCCGTAGTGACTGGATGGCGAATAGCGCCCTAACCATGGGACTGGCGTAATGATTGCTTCACTTGATGAGCTTTACCATTCCGAACTCTTTTTCCTTCCCGTCATGGATGAAAACGCTCGGCTTGTTGGTTTAGAGATTATTGCAACGTTTGCCGCTGAAGACGGCGCCGTGCGGATGCCGACTGAGTTGGTAGCGCCTCGCCTTTCGGTGGAGGAACAATACTGTCTGTTTGTTGAAAAACTGGCGTTGTTAGAAACCTGTCAGCACTTTTTTATTCAGCATAAACTTATTGCATGGCTTAATTTACCGCCTGCAATTAGTGACTTATTATTATTAGATAGCGAACTTTTTTCCCGGGCAGCGCGCTTTCCGTTTCTTGAATTAGCTATAAATGAGAATTATCCTGGGTTAAACCAGGGCAAAAACAATGAAACGTTAGCTAATCTGGCAATGCATTTTCCATTAATGCTGGCAAATTTTGGGGCAGGCGAGGCGTCGACTAAAGCTATTTTCGATGGGCTTTTCAAACGAGTCATGTTGGATAAAAATTTTATTCAGCAGCGAGCTGAAATGATCTCATTCGAACCATTCATGCACGCTATCGTTGCCCAGATCTCCTCCAGCTGCGAGTCGCTGATGATTGCCGGTATTGATACTGAGGCGATGTTTGCGCGCGCAGCGCCATTGGGGTTTAGCGCATTCCAGGGCGGACTATGGCCTTCGGTGCCGGTAAGCCAGCTCATTAAACTCGTTCAGCGATAACCTTTCTGTTTGCCGGTGTTTAACCGGTGATTAACCGTCTACACTGAAGACAGGAGGCCCTATGACCCTGTCTTTTACTGCCCGTTGGCGCGATGAACTGCCAGCAACGTATACCGCGCTTTTACCCACACCGTTAAAAAATGCGCGACTGATTTGGTATAACGACGAACTGGCGCAGCAGTTAGCCATTCCCGCTTCGTTATTTGACGCTACCAATGGCGCTGGCGTTTGGGGCGGCGAAACCTTATTACCCGGTATGTCGCCTGTCGCGCAGGTATATAGCGGGCATCAGTTCGGCATCTGGGCGGGACAACTCGGCGACGGACGCGGTATTTTGCTGGGCGAACAGCTCCTGGCGGATGGCTCGACCCTCGACTGGCATCTGAAAGGCGCCGGATTAACACCCTATTCGCGAATGGGGGATGGACGCGCCGTCCTGCGTTCAACCATACGAGAAAGTCTTGCCAGCGAAGCCATGCATTATCTGGGTATTCCCACTACGCGCGCGTTATCTATCGTAGCCAGCGATACGCCGGTTCAGCGAGAGACGCAGGAAACGGGCGCGATGTTAATGCGTCTGGCGCAAAGTCATATGCGTTTTGGTCATTTCGAACATTTCTACTACCGCCGTGAGCCGGAAAAAGTTCAGCAACTGGCTGATTTCGCTATTCGTCATTACTGGCCGCAATGGCAGGATGTCCCGGAAAAATATGCTTTGTGGTTTGAAGAGGTGGCGGCGCGTACCGGAAGACTCATCGCCGAGTGGCAAACCGTCGGTTTTTCGCACGGCGTTATGAATACGGATAACATGTCGATTCTGGGGCTGACCATCGACTATGGCCCCTTTGGTTTTCTCGACGACTACGATCCCGGCTTCATTGGTAACCATTCCGATCATCAGGGACGTTACCGCTTTGATAATCAACCGTCGGTGGCGCTGTGGAATTTACAACGTCTGGCGCAGACGTTAACCCCTTTTATTGAGATCGACGCGTTAAACAGAGCGCTGGATCGCTACCAGGACGCGTTGTTAACGCACTATGGGCAGCGAATGCGCCAGAAGCTGGGCTTCTTTACCGAGCAAAAAGACGATAACGCTTTACTGAATGAATTGTTTAGTCTGATGGCGCGCGAAGGGAGTGACTATACCCGTACATTTCGGATGTTAAGCCATACGGAGCAACAGAGCGCTTCCTCGCCGTTGCGGGATACGTTTATCGATCGCGCGGCGTTCGATGCCTGGTTCGACCGCTACCGGGCGCGATTGCGCACAGAGGCGGTTGATGACGCGCTGCGCCAACAGCAGATGCAACGCGTGAATCCTGCGGTTGTGTTGCGCAACTGGCTGGCGCAACGCGCGATAGATGCGGCTGAACAAGGAGACATGGCGGAACTGCATCGGTTGCATGAAGTTTTACGTCAACCTTTTACCGATCGAGATGATGACTATGCCAGCCGACCGCCGGAGTGGGGAAAGCGGCTGGAGGTCAGTTGTTCAAGTTAGCCTGATGCCAGCAGCATCGTCTGCTGGCGGGAGCGCTATTTGGTTAACAGTAGCTTACCGGCCTGAGTTTTGCGCAACAGATACTCCTGACCGTTGTGATCGATAATGACTTTGCCGTCCGGACCTAATAGCGCCTGACTGTTGACGCGCCGTTCAGCGGCAGGGAGAAGCGTTTCATTGTCCATTTCCTTAGGGTGAGGCAGCTCGGTGTTATCCATACGCGACATGTTATTTATTAATAATCAAACTCACAATGATTATTATTATCAATAATTAATGCGATAACAGCAAGTGCTAATTCTGGGGAGTGATATACGCGCGCGGAGAGAAAAGGGCGGGTAACGCATCGAAGAAACGCCCATCCCGGCAGGATGGGCGAGCTATTAAAAGCGGCTGTCTACCGCTGCGGCAAGTTTTTCCAACAAAACTTCCGTATCTTCCCAGTTCAGGCAGGGATCGGTAATGGACTGACCATAGATTAATGGTTGACCGCTGATAATTTTTTGCGTGCCTTCCCGTAAAAAACTCTCGGCCATAATCCCGGCAATTGCCGTGGAGCCATTACGAATCTGCTGGCAAATATCATCACATACCTCCAACTGGCGGCGATGCTGTTTTTGACAGTTGCCGTGGCTGAAGTCGACGACCAGATGTTCCGGCAGATCAAATTCATGCAACGTGTCGCAGGCGGCGGCAATATCTTCAGCGTGGTAGTTCGGTTTTTTACCGCCGCGCATGATGATGTGCCCATACGGGTTGCCACTCGTCTGGTAGATGGTCATCTGTCCGTCTTTATCCGGCGAGAGAAACATATGGCTGGCGCGGGAGGCGCGAATAGCGTCAACGGCAATGCGAGTATTGCCATCCGTACCATTTTTAAAGCCGACCGGACAAGAGAGTGCGGAAGCCATTTCCCGATGGATTTGGCTTTCGGTGGTACGCGCGCCAATCGCTCCCCAACTGATCAGATCGGCAATAAACTGGCCGGTGACCATATCAAGAAATTCTGTGGCGGTCGGTACTCCCAGTTCGTTCACCTGCAATAGCAAGCGACGCGCCAGTTCAAGCCCATAATTGACGCGGTAACTTCCATTCAAGTCGGGATCGGAAATCAGGCCTTTCCATCCCACAACGGTGCGCGGTTTTTCAAAATAGGTGCGCATGACGATCTCCAGACGCGCCTGATGCTTTTGGCGTTGTGCCTGGAGCTGCGTCGCGTATTCCATGGCAGCATTCAGATCGTGAATCGAACAGGGGCCAATGACGACCAGTAGCCGTGGATCTTCACCATTTAAAATCTTTTCTATCCGGCGTCGGGAGTCGGTAACGTGACTGGCGACGGAGGACGATACAGGATACCGCTGCGCGAGTTCGGTCGGTGTTACCAGGCTGTCGATACGCGCAGTACGGAGTTCGTCGGTTCTGTTCATTACAAGTCTCAGAAATTTGTTGCTTCAACGGCAGGACTACCGGGAAGTGATGGGCATCACGATAAACCAATCCCTGCTGATTTCAAGTGCGAGGCGTGTCACACCTCGCAGGCAGAACGGCATGATAACAAAAACCAACCCATTAAACTAGTTTGCTAGTACATCCTGCGGTTAAGCCCCATAATATCGAGAATCTTGGTGGCTATCTCTTCAACGGAATAATTGGTGCTGTTCAGGCAGGGGATCTGATTCTTACGATACAGCGCTTCAACCTCCGCCACTTCCATGCGGCACTGACGCAACGAGGCATAGCGACTGTTTTCACGGCGTTCTTCGCGAATTGCCGCCAGGCGTTCAGGGTCAATTGTCAGGCCGAACAGTTTATGTTGTAGCGGTTTTAACGATGTAGGCAGTGTCAAATTATCCATATCATCGGCGATGAAAGGGTAGTTAGCCGCACGAATACCGAATTGCATCGCCAGATAGAGGCTGGTGGGCGTTTTTCCACAGCGCGAAACGCCAAGTAAAATGACCTGGGCCTGATCGAGGTTGCGCAATGAAATGCCATCATCATGCGCCAGGGTATAATCGATAGCGGCAATACGGGCGTCATACTTGTTCAGGTTACCCGGATTAAGCCCATGAGTACGATGAGCGATCGGCGTCGGATCCAGTTTCATCTCCTGCTGAAGCGGCGCCACCAGCGCCTGGACGATATCCTGGCAGAAACCTTCGCTCTGTAAGATGATGGCGCGAATTTCAGGTAAAACAATCGAGTAAAATACCAGCGGGCGAACGCCGGTTTGCTGATAAATGGCGTCAATTTGGTCTTTGACGGCGCGGGCGCGACTTTCGTTTTCCACGAATGGCAGCGTGATGCTGCTGATCGTCACCGGAAACTGCGACATGACCGCGTGACCCAGGACCTCGGCGGTGATGGCGGTACCATCAGAAATATAGAAAACATGGCGATCAACAACATTATCCATTCTGTTCATCCTGAAGAGTAAACATAATTATCTGAAAGCATAAATTAAAAGTAACGGGAAACGTATAACTTGTCGCTTATTTTATAAAATGACAGGCGCTTTTTATAATTAATGAAAAGTGTGTTTCATTTCCTGGAAACGCAGTTTATACCGGGGGTTATTCAGGGAATGCCGTGCTATGCGCGGGTTTGCGCAACTACGTAAACAATCTGAAAAAATGAAAAAATAAATTTGCTTGAACGATTCACCGTTTTTTTCGCGGGTTTAAGTATGCCAGGATAAATACGCAACTATGTGTTTCTTAAACTCGTTCATTTATCACAAAAGGATTGTTCGATGTCCAACAATGGCTCGTCACCGCTGGTGCTTTGGTATAACCAACTCGGCATGAATGATGTAGACAGAGTTGGGGGCAAAAATGCCTCCCTGGGTGAAATGATTACTAACCTTTCCGGCATGGGCGTATCCGTTCCGAATGGTTTTGCAACCACTGCCGATGCGTTTAACCAGTTTTTGGATCAAAGCGGCGTAAACCAGCGCATTTATGAGCTGCTGGATAAGACAGATATTGATGATGTCTCCCAGCTGGCGAAAGCGGGCGCGCAGATCCGCCAGTGGATTATCGACACTCCTTTCCAGCCGGCGCTGGAAAACGCCATCCGCGATGCCTATGCACAGCTTTCGTCGGATGATGAAAATGCCTCTTTTGCCGTGCGTTCCTCCGCCACGGCGGAAGATATGCCAGATGCTTCGTTTGCGGGCCAACAGGAAACGTTTCTTAACGTTCAGGGCTTCGACGCGGTGCTGGTGGCAGTGAAACACGTATTTGCTTCTCTGTTTAACGATCGCGCTATCTCTTATCGCGTTCACCAGGGATATGATCATCGCGGCGTAGCGCTTTCCGCTGGCGTGCAGCGGATGGTTCGCTCCGATCTCGCCTCGTCAGGGGTGATGTTCTCTATCGATACCGAATCCGGCTTTGACCAGGTGGTCTTTATCACCTCGGCATGGGGACTGGGTGAAATGGTGGTGCAGGGCGCGGTTAACCCGGATGAATTTTATGTCCATAAGCCAACCCTGGCGGCAGGCCGTCCGGCCATCGTACGCCGCACCATGGGGTCGAAAAAAATCCGCATGGTTTACGCCGCCACCCAGGAGCACGGCAAGCAAGTGAAGATTGAGGATGTGCCGCAGGAACAGCGCGACATTTTCTCGCTCACCAACGAAGAAGTGCAGGAACTGGCTAAACAAGCGGTGCAGATTGAGCAGCACTATGGTCGTCCGATGGATATCGAATGGGCGAAAGACGGTCATACCGGTAAGCTCTTTATTGTGCAGGCACGTCCGGAAACCGTGCGCTCCCGTGGCCAGGTGATGGAGCGTTATACGCTACATGCGCAAGGGAAAATCATTGCCGAAGGTCGCGCCATTGGGCATCGTATCGGCGCAGGTACGGTAAAAGTTATTCACGATATCGGCGAAATGAACCGTATTGAGCCTGGCGATGTGCTTGTCACCGATATGACCGACCCGGACTGGGAACCGATCATGAAAAAAGCGGCGGCGATTGTCACTAACCGTGGCGGGCGCACCTGTCACGCGGCGATTATCGCCCGCGAATTGGGCATTCCGGCGGTAGTCGGCTGCGGCGACGCCACCGAACGCATGAAAGATGGCGAAAAAGTAACCGTCTCCTGTGCGGAAGGTGATACCGGTTATGTGTATGCCGACATGCTGGATTTCAGCGTAAAAAGCTCCAGCGTAGATACCATGCCAGAGCTACCGCTGAAGGTCATGATGAACGTCGGCAACCCGGACAGAGCATTTGACTTTGCCTGCCTGCCGAATGAAGGCGTAGGTCTGGCGCGACTGGAATTCATCATTAACCGTATGATTGGCGTTCACCCGCGCGCGCTGCTGGAGTTTGACGACCAGGATGCCGCGCTGCAAAACGACATTCGTGAGATGATGAAAGGGTTTGACTCGCCGCGTGAATTTTACGTTGGTCGACTGACGGAAGGGATCGCGACGTTAGGCGCCGCCTTCTACCCGAAACGCGTCATCGTTCGCCTGTCTGACTTTAAGTCCAACGAATACGCCAACCTGGTCGGCGGCGAACGTTATGAGCCGCATGAAGAAAACCCGATGCTGGGCTTCCGCGGCGCGGGCCGTTACGTCGCAGAAAGTTTCCGCGATTGTTTTGCGCTGGAATGCGAAGCGGTGAAACGCGTGCGCAACGATATGGGCCTTACCAACGTCGAAATCATGATCCCGTTCGTGCGGACGGTCGACCAGGCGAAAGCGGTCATCGAAGAGCTGGCGCGCCAGGGGCTTAAACGCGGCGAGAACGGGCTGAAGATCATCATGATGTGCGAGATCCCGTCCAATGCCTTGCTGGCTGAACAGTTCCTCGAGTATTTTGATGGCTTCTCGATTGGTTCTAACGACATGACGCAGCTGGCGCTGGGGCTGGATCGCGATTCCGGCGTGGTGTCTGAACTGTTTGACGAGCGTAACGACGCGGTGAAAGCGCTGCTGTCGATGGCGATCCGCGCGGCGAAAAAACAGGGCAAATATGTTGGAATTTGTGGTCAGGGTCCGTCCGACCATGAAGACTTTGCCGCCTGGCTGATGGAAGAGGGGATCGACAGCCTGTCGCTGAACCCGGACACCGTGGTTCAGACCTGGCTGAGTCTGGCGGAACTGAAGAAGTAGTGTAATACCGGATGGCGGCGTTAACGTCGCCATCCGGCAATTTATACCGCAGTGTGCTCCTGGCGCAGCCGCTCAATAATATCCTGCCGCAACAGAAACTTCTGCACTTTGCCAGAGGCGGTTCTGGGCAGTTTTTCTAAGATGACGATCCGTTCCGGATATTTATACTTCGCTACCCGTTTTCGACTGAAAAAAGCGATCACCTCTTCCAGCGTCAGCGAAAGGTGCGGCGGTTTTAAGACCACATACGCGCATGAACGTTCGCCTAAGCGTTCATCAGGCATAGCAACGACGCAAGCATCGTGTATGCGAGGGTGCTGTAGCAAAATATCTTCGACTTCGCGACTGCTGATATTTTCACCTCCACGTATAATAATATCCTTTTTGCGCCCGGTAATTTTGATATAACCGTCTTCATCCATGCGGCAGAGGTCGCCGCTGTAATACCAGCCCTCATTATCCAGTGCGTGGGCGGTAAGTTCCGGCTCGTCCAGGTATCCCATAAAAACGTTCGGCCCGCGCGAGGCTTCTTCGCCTTCGTGGCCTGCTGGAAGCGTATTGCGATCTTCATCCACGATTTTAATTTCTACACCGGTGGCGGCATAACCATCGGTGTTCATCATGCGTGAAGTCGAATCACCCAGATTAACCATCGAGTGTGGAGAACTTTCTGTAGAACCGTAAATACTCAATAATTTGATACCGCGCTGCTGGCAGTCGCGGGCAACCTTTTTGGGAATAGTCGTGCCGCCGCATAAGAAGAATCGCAGTGAGGAGAGGTCGGCAGGCTGTTGCTCAACGGCACAAAGCAGATCGTAAATAAACGGCGTCGCGCCTGACATACAGGTACAGCGTTGCTGCGCTAATAAGGTAAGGCAGGCTTCTGGGGTAAAGATGTCCAGCAATACGCTACGCGCCCCGATTAAAAAGGGCGCGGTGACGCCGTGTAAAAATCCGGTGGCGTGGCCCAGTGGCGCAGGCATCAGGAACACATCTTGCCAGGTTAAATTCAACCGCGCGCAATACGCCCGTTCGCTGGCAAGAATATTATTGTGGGTCAACATTACCCCTTTCGGCATTCCTTCTGTGCCGGAGGTAAACAGCACTGCCGCCAGTTCATCACCGTGAATGTTAATGTCTGACTGCAACGGTTCGCTGCGGTCGATGATTTGACTAAGCGCAAGCGCTGTGGTGGCAGGCGCCAGTTTATCCACGCCGACAATATGCGTCAGATGGCGCAGTTGATTTTGTAGCGGAAGGATAAGATCGACCGGACGATTCTGTTTGAACACGGTAGGGGCGAAGAATATTTTAGCCTGACATTTGTTCAGCACCCAAACCAGCTCTGCTTCTCGCCAGGCGGGAAGTAGCGGGACAGATACCGCGCCCGTTTTCAGGCAGGCCAGATAAATGAGGGTAAACTCACACCAGCCCGGAAGCTGAAAGGCCACGCGATCGCCCGGTTGAATCCCCTGAGACAGTAACCAGTTTGCCAGGCGGCTTGCCGCGCAGTCGAGTGCGGCGTAGGTCCAGGACGCGCCATGATTATCGACCACGGCGATTTTATCGGGTACGGCGCGTGCGGTTTGCCGCCAGTAGTCGCCCAGTGAAGCATCGCCCCAGTAGCCGGACTCGCGATAGGTTTTCCGCCTTGCGGCGTCAAACGTTAATGTAACACTCATTGACTTGTTCTCTATTAATACAAATGACGTAATCTCCGGGGACAAGCCGAATAAGACGCCGTAGCGTCGTTATCCGGTGTTTCAGAGCGTCAGCCGTAGCGAAACTCAACGCCGAACGTTCCCGCCGGGTATTCCCATTTTTCGAGAAGAGTATTGCCGCAGAGAACCCTGCAGGTCCCGCATTCCAGGCAGCCCGCGGAGTCAAAATGAATATTTCCCGCATCGTCCAGCTTATAGAGTCCGGCAGGGCAGGCTTTTATTAATTTATTAAACTCCAGCATGTCAGGCGAGGAGCGCAAAATGATATGTGGGTGTCCTTCATCTACGTAAAATTTATTTACGCCCAATTTGACGTCAACATTCACCTTATTGTCCGAACTCATAATGCCGTAGCCCCTTTTATGCCGTCTTTTAATAGATTCACCAGTCCAATTTTTTTCGCATGTGACAGGATAGTTTTACGCAACGGTGGGACTGGACCGCCATCAACGGTGAACAGATCGCCCACAATGTTTGCCGCCATTCGCGGGTACTCGGTAAAAAGCCGTGGGTTTTCCATTAATCCGGGGAGTTTGCGGAAATGCCGCATATCGCGTAACACGCCGTTTTTCTCCAGCGCGCGTTTGTAACCGGCAAGACTCGCGGCGGAAAAATCTTGCCGCGCTTTAGCGTCAATGGCGGTTTGAGCGGCCGCTTGCGCGGACGCGATGGCTAAATCCATGCCGCGGACGGTATAACCGAGATTCAGGCAAAGACCGGCGGCGTCGCCGACAATCATCACGCCGTCATTTGCCAGCTCCGGCATCATTGCTATGCCGCCTTCGGGCACCATATGAGCAGAGTATTCAAGCAGCGTTCCCCCCTGAATCAAAGGGCGTATTGCCGGATGCTGTTTAAAATCTTCCAGCATTTGCGGTACGCTTTTGGTCGCGTGAGCAATGTCGCCCAGGCCACATACCAGCCCCAGAGAAACCGAATCGCGGTTGGTATAAAGAAACCCGCCGCCCATGAGCCCGTTGGAGGGCGCGCCAGCGAATAACCAGGCGGCGCCTTCATGGGACGCCAGATTAAAGCGCTCTTCAATAAGTGCCGGAGAGAGCCCAATCAACTCTTTTACGCCGACGGCATAGTGATGCGCAGAAGAGGCAGGCACCATGTCCAGTGAACGGCCCAGCATGGAATTCACGCCGTCCGCGAGAATCACAATATTCGCATCCAGAATATCATCCCCGGCCTGAACGCCAGTGACGCGATTGCCTTCACGTACCAGAGCGTCGACCCGTACACCTGGGATAAACTGCGCGCCAGCCTGCTCCGCCTGCGCCATTAGCCACGGGTCCAGTTTGTTGCGCAGTACGGTATATGACGTAAGGGGCGGAGTAGGGGGCGCGCGGTGAAAATCAAGTGTGACGGCGCTTTCTTCGGTTAAAAAGGAGATTTTTTCACGGGTAACGACACGTTCGATGGGGGCGGACGTTGCGAATCCCGGCATAATACTTTCGATACTGTGAGCGTAGAGCCGGCCACCGGTCATATTTTTGCTGCCCGCGCTGTTTCCGCGTTCAATAACCAGTACATCCAGTCCCGCTTTTGCCATCACATACGCGGCGACCGTTCCTGCTACGCCTGCGCCCACCACAATAGCGTCAAATTTATCATCCGACATGCTTTATGCTCCTTTCCCGCCGTATCGACGACGGGAGATGTGCGTTGAAAAAGGAATTAGCGGCTTAACTGGTCGATGAGGGCAGGAACAACCTTATAGATATCGCCCACCAGGCCATAATCGGCATAATTGAAAATGGGCGCGTTTTTATCTTTGTTAATTGCGACAATAATTTTTGCGCCGTTTCCACCCACCATATGTTGAATTTGGCCGGAAATGCCCAGCGTCAGATAGAGATCGGATTTCAACAGAACGCCGGATACGCCAATATAACGCTCGCGTTCCATCCAGTTTTCACCTTCCGCAATGGGGCGGGAACAGCCCACTTCTGCGCCGAGGATGGTCGCCAGTTTATGCACCATATCCAGATCGCTTTGCGCCGCCAGGCCTCGTCCTACGCCGATGACCCGTTTGGCTTTGCTCAAATCGACGCTGCTTAACGATTTCGCGCGCCGCTGCTGGCACAATACCTCGTGGCGTGGGGCAATATATGCCAGCGTGGTCTGCGGGCAAGTATGACCGGGGAGAGGGGCGGCGGGTTCCAGCACGCCGGGTGCCAGCGTAATAATCGCCTGCGGACTGTTTAATTTCTCTTTGCCGAAAGCAAGTCCGCCGTACATGCGATGCTCTGCGTGTAGCGTCCCGTCGAGGAGGTCAATAGACGTCGCGTCGTTCACCATCACGGCGTCAAGCTGGATGCTCAGCCGGGCGCCCAGCGTTTTACAGCGCTTGGTCGCCGCCATGAGCAGCAGCCCATTTTGGTCGCCTAATAACGAGGCCAGCGTTTCGGCATAGTTTTCCACGCGCTGCAAATCCGTATGCGATTCAAGAATGACTATCTCATCAGCGCCAAGCGCTTTCACGTAGTCGATCTCCGTGTTTCCTTGCACGATGGCGTAAACTTTTTCTCCCCACTGCCGCGCGCCGGTCATTAATTCAGCATAACGCTCTACGTTATCGCTAAATACCCATACGTTAGCTAAATGATTCATGATAATTTTTCTCCGTTGGGTTTAGTTCAGGGATTTTTTCAAATGGTCGGCCAGTGCGGTAATGGCTTCCGGCGAATCGTTATCGAGAATGATATGCTTGCGTTCTGTCTGCGGCGGTACCGAGATGGCGACCAGTTCCGCCATTGGCGTGGTTGGGGTCCAGTGGATATCGCTCGCCAGCCACGACGTAACGGCTTTTTTCCCGGCGCCGAGAATGGCTTTCATTGACGGGATGCGTGGAACGTTAATATCTGAGGTCACGCAAAGCACCGCGGGCAGCGTGAGCTCGATAATTTCAACGTCTTCTTCCAGTGTGCGTTCAACGATGATTTTGTCGCCGTCGCGTTGGATATGGCTTACTGCGTTGATGACGGGGAGTTTCAGGAGTTCGCCAGTCAGCAGGCCCACCTGTTGGGCATAAATATCGCCGGAGCCCTCTCCAAAGAGCAGCAGGTCAAAGCCGATTTTCTCCGCCGCGGATGCTAGCGCCAGCGCGGTTTCTTTGGGCAGGGCGTGCTCCAGCTGCGCATCCTGAACCATAAAAAGCGCATCTGGCCCGCGGGATAACACATCTTTGCGGACTTTTGAATTTTGTAACAGAGAGCCGCCGACGGTGAGCGCGGCGATCTCGTCGCCATCGCCAGCTAACTGCGCGGCGGCCTCAATTGCATTTAAATCAAACTGGCTGATTTTGGCCTCGGCACGATCAAAATTGAGCGAATGCTCCGGGGTCACGGTAATGTCCTGTTCTTCAGGCACCAACTTAAAGCAGGTTATTATTTTCATTGCATCTCCAGTGAGTCGCGTGCGGATAAGTAACGTAAATCTGACTGAAAATAGTCTGCGGCAGTCGGAAGAGGTTTTCGATGGGTCAATCTGTTTTCCTTGCCAACAATCTTGCACGAAAAATCTGCGAACAGAGAATCGTTAGCAACCATCTGAAAAGGGCGTCATAAAAATATAAATACGGTAGTGAGAATAATAAGTGCGAAGCATATCATCATTTTTTAACATGAAACGTGCGATGTTGTTTCTGTAAGGTTAAAAGAAAACATCAAAGATATGTCGGCTATGTATTTTTGTCTGATAATACGCTATCGACAGGTAATCTGAGCTGTCTGCAAAAGAACATAATATCTTGCATTCGGAACGAATAATCTTGTTTTGCTGGTAATCTCCACGGTTGTACAACACTGACGCTCGCTTTATTTTATCCTGGTTATCTTTTTAAACCTGACAGAGGTTATTATGTATCAGCGCTGTTTTGACTCCGCCGCGGAGACGATTTTTGAACAGGACAAGACCCCTCGATTTTCACGTTTTGTGATTAGCGATGATCCAAACTGGGAGTCTGGTCATCATATGCATGATAATGAAACAGAGCTTATTTACGTCAAAAAAGGGATAGCCAGGTTAATTATTGACTCTTCACTCTACGTCGCGCATGCGGACGATATTGTCGTCGTTGAGCGGGGGCGGCTACACGCTGTAGCATCCGACAGCAATTCGCCGGCTACCACCTATACCTGTGCGCTGTATGGGTTTTGTTTTCCAGGTTGGGAAGAAAACCAACTATTGCAGAGTCATTCCTGTCCGGTGGTTTCCGTGGTTCAGGGAAAAGAGGTCATTAAAAGTATCTTTAATGAATTAAGCGTGTTACTTCCGCAGGGGAAAAACGTATTGGCTTCCTCTGTATACGATGCATTTGCTTACACTCTGACCGCACTTTACTATGAAAATTTTAAAAATGCCTATCGTTCTGAACAAGGCTACATTAAAAAAGATGTATTAATTAAGGATGTACTTGTTTATCTCAATAATAATTATCGTGAGAAAATCACGCTTGACCAGCTATCGAAAAAATTTCGCGCCAGCGTCAGTTATATATGCCATGAATTTGCCAAAGAATATCATATATCCCCTATCAACTATGTTATTCAACGACGTATGACCGAGGCCAAGTTTGCGCTGACAAACACTGAGTCGCCACTGGCAGAAATTTCATGGTGGGTAGGATATGAAAATGTGGACCATTTTGCCAAATTGTTTATGCGGCATGTAGGATGTTCTCCCAACGATTATCGTAAGCAATTTAAAAATAGTCTGGTTGAGCAGGCGTATTTGCTGCCAAATACCTGACGGCGAAATTTATCTGATTTATTCGGCCTGATGCCGTAAAGCAGTCAGGCCGAATAAGACGTTCCGGTACGATCCTTACTTGTTCTGATAGTCTTTCAGAATTTGGCGTCCTGCCACATAGATCATAATTTCATCCGTGCCGCCACCGATACGTTCGCAGCGAACATCGCGCCAGAAGCGGGAGACACGGGCTTCGTCAGTATAACCAAGCCCACCCATAATCTGAATCGCATCGTCAATCACTTCCATCGCTGTGCGTGCGCAGTACAGTTTAGCCAGCGCGGCGCTGGTACGCAGTGACTCTTCCCGATCGGCCTGCCAGGCGACTTTCAACACCATATTGCGCATGTTTTCGATTTTGATGGCCATTAACGCCAGCTTTTCCTGGATCATCTGGTTATGGCCGATGGGTTTACCAAAGGCGATACGCTGGTTGGCGTAACGGGCGGCATCTTCAAATGCGCATTCGGCGAAACCTGTACTGCGCGCCGCATTAATCAAACGCTCCATCTCAAAATTGTACATGACATTGAGGAAACCCATGCCTTCTTCACCGACCCGGTCGCTTTCGTCCACCTCGACATTATCGAGATAAACTTCGCATGTACTCAACATGTGCCAGCCAATTTTGTGCAGCGGATTAATCTTTATGCCCGGTTTATTTGAGTCCACCCACCAAAGCGTGAACGCTTTTTTAGGATCTTTTGGCTCCGTATCGCGCGCCAGAACCAGCATGTAAGGATATTCTTTTGCACCGGTGATAAACGTTTTCTGACCGTTAAGATAAACCTTGCCGTTTTTACGCGTCCAGGTTGTTGTGGCGCTATTATTATCAGATCCCGCGCCAGGTTCTGTTAAAGCTAGCGCATATGCTGGATCGCCGGTGGCCAGAGTACTTTCTGCTGTTTTACGCAGTTGTTCTGCGGAACCAAAACGGCGCATACTGTGAATGCATTGGCCGTTGGTAATCAAAAAGGCCGGAGCACCGCATTTTGAGATTTCCATCAGCGCCAGCATTTGCGTTACATAGTCAGCCGGAATGCCGCCGAATTCTTCCGGGACGCCCAGCATCGAAATACCGTTTTCCGCCAGCGCCTGCATAAATTCTTTGGGATAGGTGCCCGTTTGATCGCAGGTACGGAAATACTCTTCCGGAAAATTGCTGGTGATTAACTCGCGAATACTGGCCAGTAATAGTTCTTGTTCTTCAGTTAATGAAAAATCCATATTTGTACTCCTTTTAATGTGTTGCGTCAGGAAGCGTGAATCCCATAGTGCTATCGGTAAATAATCTTGTGTCCATCAGTTTTAAATCTGGTGAGATAACCGGTGAAAAATCCATCTTGTCAAGAATATCCCGTTGCAGATCGACGCCAGGCGCAATTTCAATTAAATGCAGGCCATCTTGTTTGAGAGTGAAAACCGCACGTTCAGTGATGTAACGCACATCTAACCCGCGCTCAAGCGCAATTTTTCCACTGAACGTAATTTCCGGCAGTTCGCTGACGAATTTTTTCACGCGACCTTCCTGCAGAATATTTAATTTGCCATCGGTAATTTCAGTTTTTAAACTTCCGGCCGTCAGAGTTCCGCAGAAAATAATTTTTTGCGACGTTGCGCTAATATCGATAAACCCGCCGGTGCCCATAATTTTGCCGTTGAATTTATGTACACCGACATTACCGTGTTGATCCACTTCGGCAAAACTTAAATAGCAGACATCGAGCCCACCGCCGTGATAAAAATCAAATTGTGAGGTCATATCGAGGATCGCGCGGGTATTGACATTGGCGCCGAAGGCCACGCCCTGAGAGGTAATACCGCCCACCGGGCCGGTTTCTACGGTCAGCACGAAGTCATCGGCGCAGCCTTCCTCGCGAGCGACCAGACCAATACCGTCGGCAATGCCTACGCCCACATTGCCTACCGCGCCTTTACGCATTTCAAACAGCGCGCGTCGGGCTACCAGCTTGCGCTGATTAAGGGGCAGGGTAAGCTGGGTACTATCATCAAGAGTAAAATCCCCGGAGATAAATCGGTTCACCGGCGCGCCGCCATACAGTTGCGTCTGGTCGGCGTCGACAACCACAATATCCACCAGATAGCCGGGAATACGCACGGATTTTGGATGCAGCGTGGCTTTTTTTACCATTTTCTGCACCTGCATCATTACAATACCGCCATTATTGTGAACGGCCTGGGCGATCACCAGCGCATCAAGATACATCACCTCATCTTCAAATGATGCATAGCCTTCGCTGTCGCAGGTGGTGGCGCGGATAAAAGCCACATTAGGCGCTATCGCTTTATAATAAAGATATTCTTTATTATCGATCTCTACCAGCTTAATGAGATCTTCTTTAGTCACGTCGTTTAATTTTCCGCCCTGTTGGCGAGGGTCGACAAAGGTACCAATACCGATATCGCTCAGAATACCCGGCTGGTGTGCGGCACTGGCGCGCAGCGTCTGGGTTAATACGCCTTGTGGGTAGTTATAGGCGGCGATTTTATTTTGTTCAGCCAGTTCAGAAATACGGGGAGATTGCCCCCAATGTCCGCATAGCGCCCATTTTACCAGTCCCTCCTGCGCCAGCGGGCTGATGCCGCGATCGGCGCGGTCACCTAATCCGGTAGGGCTAATAATAGATAAATCTCGTGGTGACTGGGTTGTTTGATATTTATCTGCCAGTGCGGTAATTAATGTTGTCGCTTCGAGAATGCCGCCGCCTGCGCCCAGAATACATAAAGTGGCCTCGTCCGGGATATAATTTACTGCTTCTTGTGCAGAGAGCACGGGAACGCGGCCATTAATGCGTGATGGCTTATTGAGTTTCATATTTACTCCACTATTATCCCTGAAAGCAATATCGATATAACCGTGTTAAGGTAATAAAGACAGCGGCTTTCAATGAATATGGAACATATTCATGTCAGATAACTATTTATTTTATTGTGGCAGAAAGAGAATATTCCGCCACACGATAAAGTATTACGCCTGGTGCAATATAGTTAATACGGTACGCAGATCGGCTACCGATATTTGTCCCGGCGCAGATGCTTTTTTCACCGCGCCAAACGTTGCTGCAGAACCGAACACTTCGCCGGCAAGACGAGATATTACCCCGGTTTTCGACATTGACATGGTAATAATCGGACGATCCGCATAGCGCTCCTGCATTTCTACAGTGGCGGTAAGTAAGGTCAGGACATCGGCTTTAGTCTGCGGCATGACGGCGATCTTCGGAATATCGGCGCCCAGTTCCTGCATTTTACGCAGACGCTGAACAATCTCTTCCGCTGCGGGCGTTTTATGAAAATCATGGTTAGACATGATCACCGCAACGTTGTGTTGATGAGCATAGCCGACGGTGGCTTTCACCTCATCGTCGCCGGTAAAAAGCTCAAGATCGATCATATCGACCAGACCGCTGTCAACCGCTGCACGATTCAGAGCGATATACTGTCCGGTGGTTAGCGCCTGTTCGCCGCCTTCTTTCGCGCTGCGGAAGGTAAATAGCAAGGGTTTATCGGTAATAATCTCCCGGATGGCGCCGGCGGCCTCAAGTACGCTTTCCGCCGTTGTCACGTTGGCAAAATGGTCAACGCGCCACTCCAGAATATCGAAATCCGCTTCACGGTAGGCGAGTGCTTCCGATTTCACATCGGTAATGGTTTTTCCCATTAGCGACACAATGATCTTTGGCGCGCCTTCGCCAACCACGAGATCTCTTACAGTTACGGTTTTCATTTGGTACCCTTCATTGTCATTCGTCGCAATTATAATTTTACCGGTCAGGCTGTGAATCCCATCACCTGCTTCACATAGTCCAATGGAAACGCTTTTCCTGTCCACAGTTCAAACTGTTCGGCTCCTTGCCATAACAACATGCCGTAACCATCAATTGTTTTGCAACCAGCTTGTTGCGCCTGCTGCAATAACTTTGTCATATGCGGATTATAAACACATTCGGTGACCAGCAATTCAGGGCGGAGCAGGGAAACATCGCCGATCAGGGATTCGTTCTCCAATGGTTTCATGCCAACTTTGGTGCCGTTCGTCAGAATATCTGCGCTGGCAAGCGCTTCAGTAAAAGCGTGCTGATCGGCAAGATCGGTGACGGTAACGACGCAATCGGTGTTTTCATTCACCCGCTTCGCAAAGGCAACCGCTTTTTCGAAAAAGTCATCTTTACGGTTAAACAGTTTAATTTCCTTAATGCCTTCAATGGCTGCCTGGGCGCCAATGGCGGTAGCCGCGCCTCCCGCGCCGAGCAGCACCATGGTTTTTCCCCGAATATCGAAACCGCTTTCTTTAATTGCCCGAATATGGCCCGTACCATCCGTGTTGTAGCCGCGTAGATAGCCGTCATCGTTAACAATGGTGTTGATAGCGCCAACCAGTTTTGCTGCTGGCGTTAATTCATCGACATACTCACACGCGAGCTGTTTGTTTGGCATGGAGACGCCCGTACCGCGCATTTTTAATGCTTTCAGTCCTTCAATGGCGCTGGCAAACGTCGTGTTATCCACTTCGAAAGCCATATAGGTATACGGTAGCCCCGCTTTTTCTAACGCTTTGTTTTGCATTTCGGGCGATAAGCTATGACGGATAGGATACGCCATAAGACCAATTAATTCATATTTTGCGGTAACATCCATTTTATACTCCTTAATAAGTGGACAGTGCAGAGCAGGGCGCATGCCTGTTGCGCATCGTTAACATTTTTACTGGAAATAACGCTCGCCAAATCGGACATCGTTTTGCGGGATCTTAAATACGCGATAATAGCGAATAAATACAATAATGGCGGTGATAAATGTCAGTAGTGCAAAGGCAAAATCTAACAAAATGATATATTGCAGGCCAATAGTAGAGAGATAACCGGTGATCAGTGGAATAATAAAGTTAGCTACGCCCCCCATCATCATATATATACTGGTGACTTTAGCTTTACTCTTAGGGAAAAATTCCGACATTACCGATACACCTAATTGTAAAATACCTCCAGCAGCGGAAAAACCAATCACGAAGGCGCCAGCATTACAGATCAGTGGAGAGGGATACAGGTAAATTGCCGCAGCGGTGAGTGTCGCCAGCCCGGCATTGAAAACATTGGCCCAGATAGGGCGAACCATTTTTTTCAGCAATGCGGCAAAAATAAACACGCAAACCAACGATCCCATACTGTAATAAGAGATGGTTTTCAGCGCGTCGGATTCCGCCATTCCGGCGAAGGCCATCGCATATTTAGGCATCCAGACCACAATCACATAGAAGGTTGAGAACGCGGCGACGCCAAATAAAACGGAAGCTACGCCTTCCAGCCAGACGAGGGGAGTACTGTTCATCTGGGGTAATTCTTTTGCAATACTGGCATCGACAAGTTGGCTGGGAAAACGGCTTTTCAACAGCATCAACGTGATGAGGACGAAAAGGATACCGGGGATTACCACCGCGTAGCCGTACCAGATATGGTTGACTAACAAGGCGCTGACGATAAGGGGGTAAATCATTTGCCCAAAAGAGACCATCGCTTTAACCAGAATAACTGCCGAGCCCGATGCTTTGGGAAAACACTCCATTAATGCAGGGTATCCGCCGGTATCCAGCGCGGAGTTCGCCACGCCGACACACACCGCTAATATGAAAGCGATCATCAGGTTAGGACTGGCGGGAATACCGAAGAAAAACAGCATATATAGTACGGCGCCAAGCAGTATTATTGCCCGACGGCCAAATTTATCGGACAGTACGCCAAAGAATAAAATACTGACCAGACGGCCAAGACCAATGCCAGAGATTAAATAGGCAATACCGGCACTATCCGTAGAGAATTTATGTGCAAGGGAGGTCATGTTCTGGGCTAGTGTAATAACACTCATGCCGTGGAGAAAGTAACTAAAATAAATGCAGATAACAGCCAGCAAATATGGCATGTTGCGAGCCTTGTTCTGAGACATTTGTTCACAGCTCCTTGCTAATGGTTTGATTCAATGTCCTGCTTATTACTGCTTTACTACATGCAGCGATTGTTCAGTAACACTATAATTCGGTACTGTCGTTATATGTACATAACATGGCGTTTAAAATGCCAGGTTTATTGCATTGATAGCATTTCATTTGTTAGCCAGGAAATATAAAAATTGCTGCGAATTTGTTGTTTAATACATATAACTCGTGATGCTCATCGCAATTTTTCTGATAAGTGTGAAGATAATGAATAATAATTAACACGAAAATTACATTTTTTGTTTCCCGGTGATAATGGCTAACGTTTTATTTTGCATAGCAAGGCAATAATATTGCAACTGGCACGCTAACATTTATTGCGCAGTTGACGCTGCTTCAGCGTGATGTTGTGATTCAGCCCGACTTCGGTAACCGATGAACAGTGCGAGGAGAAATCCCGCTGCGGCGATACCGGTATCAAACCACATAATATGTGCAATGCTCATTTCTGAAATCCGCGCTGTGATCAACGGAATAGTGAACGTCGCGATACTGCCGGCGCTGTAATAAATGCCGGTCGCTTTACCTTTCTCCTGTGGAAAACGGGCCGCCATCAGCGTCAGGCCGATTTGTACTACGCCACCGGCGGAAGAGAATCCAATGACGAATGCGAAGATCATAACAACATAGGCCTGAGGATGCAGGCAGACCGTCAGAAGCGCAATAAAAGAGATAAAGGTATAAAACATCAATAATGTGGTAGAGCGAATTGTTTTTCTGACCAGCGGGGCGGTTATAAAAACGCACAGTAGCGAGCCGCAGGTATAAATACTTAACAGTTTGATGGATTGGGTATACGACATTCCTGCGACGAACTGTCCATACTGCGCCAGCCACTGGCTGATAAGGTAAAAGGTTGCCATCGAGATATAGCCATAAAGGGTGTAGCTGATCAGATCGATGAGGGAGCAATGATGTACGCCTGCAGCAGGCGCTTGCGAGATTTTGGGTTTCAATATCCGACCAGGATAGGGTGGAAAAGGGCAGCGTAATAAAAACAGAGCATTAATAAGCATGATTGCCCCGGCAAGCAGGAAGGACCAGCCAAACCACATATTAGCCCAGACTAATAAACTGATAATAATGGGCAACAAGAATTGCCCGCCAGAGACAAATGCTTTGATCAGAATATTTGCCGTACTGGGGGAGCGAGGGAAGGCTTCCATCAAACTGGGATAGGTACCTGCATCTAAAAAACTGTTGGCCATACCCGCTAAAAAGCCACAGGCATAAGCGACAAAAATCGTCTGAGCATAAAGAATGCCAATGAAAAAAATCAGGTAACAGGCGGTCCCCAGAATGATAAAAGGACGGCGACCAAAGCGATCGGAAAGCATACCGGCGATTAACAAAACGCTTAGCCGGCCAATACCAAGCGAAGAGATCACAATAGATACGCCTGCGGCACTGGTATGCCATTGCTGTTCAAGCGATGACATGTTCAGGCTCATCAGGATAACCCCCATGCCATGTACAAAGTAATTAAAATACAACCCTACAGCGGTAGGGAAATAACGATTTTTCATATTATCTGACTCAGAGATGCCGCCTGAACGTTACAGTGGTATACACAGGCAGGAAGCATATTGGATAGGGTGACAAGTCAATGTCGTGATTGTGTGGTTTTTTATCCGGTATCAATACGATGCGGCGATAAAGTTTACGTCTAACACAGCCGCTCCAGATCATGTGCGAAAAGTTCGGCAGCAACAGATTGATAAATTTTCCACTCGATAAAATCACCCTCTGTATAAATGGACTGAAAAGAAGATAAATCAGGGAAGTAACGCATTGTATTATTGCCGATGCGGTTATTTATTTTGTCAACAATGGCGTTAATTCGTCGCTGTCTCTTGGCTTTCATTTCCTTCAGCCTGGCAATGATTTCTGGAGAGATGGGAGTGTCGCCAGCTTCCCATCGTTGCCAGGTTGCCGAATTATTATCCTGGGTGATATAGATTGTGCATTCTTCAATCGTCATATCAAAAATACGCCGTAGTGCTTGTAGTTCTAACGCGTTCATCATTTTTTAGGCTTTTATATGAAAAAAGTGATGCTATAAATAGCACCACCGACACCGTTTCGACTTGAACAGAATCACACTATTTTGTGCAATATTATTTGTTCGTTGCAGATATCGCGGTGTTGAAGGGAAACGGGAGCTGGCTTATGTAACAATGCAGCGAAAAAAGTTAAAAAAAAAGCCCATCGTAGGAGACGGGCAAAGACTACACACAGCAATTCGTTGTTTCACTCAGGGGATTTCCATGCTTATAAATCAATGTGTTGATTTATAACCGTGTGCTAATAGTAGGCATGAGCACTTTTTGCGTCGATCAGATTCGTCTCAATAGTTTAAAAACTGTAACGGATTTGCGACAGAAATGAGATGCGGCGGGGAACAGACGGGCGAATCAAAATGAGGTGTGCGTTGAATTGATAAACGTCGCTAAAGCATCGGGCGGCAATGCCGCCCGACGGGATTATGACTGCTTGTTGGCTTCCTCGATGTCATCCAGCTCTTCAAGGATCTCCTCTGGTTCATTCGTCGGCGCCGGAACTTCATGTACCCATGCGGAGAACAAACGCCAGGTCACGGCCAGAAGCACCGGTCCAATAAACAGACCAATCATACCGAATGCAATCAGGCCGCCGATTACCCCGGAAAGGATCAGAAGCAGCGGTAAATCGGCACCCATGCGGATGAGTACCGGGCGAATCACGTTATCCAGAGTGCCGACGACGGCGCTCCAAACCAGCAGCACGGTGCCCCAGGTGGTGTCGCCTGTCCAGTAAAGCCAGATAATGGCTGGAATCAATACCGGTAACGGCCCCAACTGAACCAGACACGAAAGGATCATCACTACCGTCAACAGGGTAGCGTAAGGCACGCCGGAAATCGCCAGCCCGATGCCGCCAAGTACCGCCTGTACCAGCGCGGTGACCACCACGCCAAGCGCCACGGCGCGGATCGCCTGGGCAGCCAGCAGAACCGCCGCATCGCCGCGTTTAGCCGCGAGACGACAGGCAAAATGGCGTATTCCCATCGCCACTTGTTCGCCGCGCCAGTAAAGCAGGGCGCTAAACAACAGCATCAGGGCGCAGTGCATCATAAAGCGTCCGATATGCGCCGCCTGACCGACAAACCAGGTCGTGGTTGTGCCGATATAAGGCCGCACTTTCGCCATAATAGCGCTACCGCCCATATCCAGCAGGCTATGCCATCCGGCATACAGTTTGGCGCCAACCAACGGAATATTATTTAACCATGCCAGATCGGGTAGCGTCATATCGCCGCCGGTCACTGCATGGATGAGCGGGCCGCTACCGTCGACAATGCTGTTCACCAGCAAGGCGACGGGAATAACGAAGAGCAGCACTAACAGCAGCGTCATGACCAGTACGGCAAGCGAGCGGCGGCCCCACAATATTTTTTGTAATTTCAGCAAAACGGGCCAGGTCGCGATAACAATCGTACCTGCCCATGCAAACCCCAAAATAAAAGGCTGTACTATCCACAAACAAGCCACAATCATGATGGCTAAAAACAGCACCGATAGCAGCACTTGCGCAATATCCCTGGGCTGACGAACATTTACCATAAATACTTTTCACCTTTGTCTTTGCGCCAGAACGTTGGCGCGACGTGAACATGCAAACCACACCCTATAATGATGAGCAATTTCAGCGGTTTTTAACAGGCCGATTCTGCATGTAATTCTGTTGGGCGCACAGGAAAAAAATGTGATACAACAAATAACGCAACACGCAAACGATTAAGCATCCCTTCCTGTGCGTAGACCGCTCGCGCTCGCCGGGTTGGGCGCCACCGTTCACAACATAGACCGCAGGAAAAGGTCAATATAATGATTCCACAAATTTCTCAGGCACCCGGCGTCGTTCAGCTGGTGCTCAATTTTTTGCAGGCGCTGGAGCAGCAAGGGTTTACGGGCGATACGGCAACCAGCTATGCCGACCGTCTGACAATGTCGACCGATAACAGTATCTACCAGCTTCTTCCCGATGCTGTTGTGTTTCCCCGTTCTACGGCGGATGTCGCGCTTCTTGCCCGTCTGGCGGCGGAGCCGCGCTTTATGTCGCTGATATTTACCCCGCGAGGCGGCGGTACTGGCACGAATGGCCAGGCGCTAAACCAGGGCATCATTGTTGATATGTCCCGCTATATGAACCGCATTATTGAAATTAATCCTGAAGAGGGATGGGTGCGGGTAGAGGCGGGGGTGATAAAAGATCAGCTTAATCAGGCGTTAAAGCCGTATGGCTATTTTTTTGCGCCGGAACTTTCCACCAGTAATCGCGCCACGCTTGGCGGTATGATTAATACCGATGCCTCTGGTCAGGGTTCGCTGGTCTATGGGAAAACGTCAGATCACGTCTTAGGCATACGGGCCGTATTGTTGGGGGGCGATATCCTTGACACGCAATCGATGCCCGTAGAGCTTGCCCGGACGCTGGGTGAAAACACGACGATGCCAGGCCGCATCTATCAGACCGTCTATCAGTCCTGCCTGGAAAACCGTCAACTTATCCTCGATAGCTTTCCAAAGCTCAATCGTTTCCTGACAGGCTACGATTTACGCCACGTCTTTAACGATGACATGACCCGCTTCGATCTTACCCGCATCTTAACGGGGTCGGAAGGGACGCTGGCGTTTATTACTGAAGCCCGGCTGGATATTACCCCGATACCCAAAGTCCGCCGTCTGGTAAATGTAAAATACGACTCCTTTGATTCCGCGCTGCGTAACGCCCCTTTTATGGTTGATGCGCGCGCCTTATCCGTCGAGACGGTCGATTCCAAAGTCCTTAACCTCGCGCGGGAAGATATTGTCTGGCACTCCGTTAGCGAATTGATTACCGATGTGCCGGATAAAGAGATGCTTGGCCTGAATATCGTGGAATTCGCGGGTGACGATGAAGCGCTTATTGACGGACAGGTCGAGGCGCTGTGCCACCGACTGAATGGCCTGATGGCGCGTGCGGAAGCGGGCGTGATCGGCTGGCAACTTTGTACCGATTTGACGGGTATTGAGCGTATTTACGCGATGCGTAAAAAAGCGGTAGGGCTGCTGGGTAATGCGAAAGGCGCTGCCAAACCGATTCCTTTTGCGGAAGATACCTGCGTGCCGCCTGAACATCTGGCCGATTACATCGCCGAATTTCGCGCCCTGCTGGATGGTCATGGCTTAAGTTACGGCATGTTCGGCCACGTGGATGCCGGGGTGCTGCATGTGCGTCCGGCGCTGGATATGTGCGATCCGCAGCAGGAACTGTTGATGAAACAGATCTCCGATGAGGTCGTCGCGCTGACCGCCAGATACGGCGGGCTGTTGTGGGGCGAGCATGGAAAAGGTTTTCGTGCGGAATACAGCCCGGCCTTTTTCGGCGAAGTTCTGTATGGCGAGCTGCGCAAAATAAAAGCGGCTTTTGATCCGCATAATCGACTTAACCCGGGTAAAATCTGTCCGCCGCAAGGGATAGAGGCGCCGATGATGAAGGTGGATGCGGTAAAACGCGGCACCTGGGATCGGCAAATCCCGCTGGCGGTACGGCAGACCTGGCGCGGCGCTATGGAGTGTAATGGTAACGGCCTGTGCTTTAATTTCGATGCGAAAAGCCCAATGTGCCCGTCGATGAAAATTAGCCTTAACCGGATCCACTCGCCGAAAGGGCGGGCGACGCTGGTGCGGGAATGGCTCCGTCTATTGGCCGATCGCGGCGTCGATCCGTTGAAGCTGGAAAAGGAGTTGCCAGAAAAACGCGCCAGCTTACGCACGCTGATTGCCCGCACCCGGAATAGTTGGCACAAACGCAAAGGCGAGTATGACTTTTCCCATGAAGTTAAAGAGGCCATGTCCGGCTGTCTGGCGTGTAAAGCCTGTACGACCCAGTGTCCAATTAAAATCGATGTTCCGGAGTTTCGTTCACGTTTCTTACAGCTTTACCATACGCGTTATCTGCGTCCGGTACGCGATCATCTGGTGGCGACGGTCGAGACCTACGCGCCGCTGATGGCGCGTGCGCCAAAGACCTTTAACTTTTTTATTAACCAACCGGTGGTTCGCAATCTGGCGAAAAAACATATCGGTATGGTGGATTTACCTCTGCTTTCTGCCCCTTCATTGCAACAGCAACTGGTGGGCCATCCGTCCGCCAATATGACGCTTGAGCAACTGGAGCGCATGAGCGCCGAGCAAAAAGCGAAAACGGTACTGGTGGTTCAGGACCCGTTTACCAGCTACTACGACGCTCGGGTCGTAGCGGACTTTATTCGCCTGGCGGAAAAACTGGGCAGGAAGCCGGTATTGTTACCGTTCTCGCCGAATGGTAAGGCGCAGCATATTAAAGGTTTTCTTAGTCGCTTTGCGAAAACGGCGAAAAAAACCTCTGAGTTCCTTAATCGGATCGCCGCGTTGGGGATGCCGATGGTGGGCGTCGATCCGGCGCTGGTTCTGTGTTATCGCGACGAATACAAACTGGCGCTGGGCGAACAGCGCGGCGATTTTCATGTGTTGCTGGTGAATGAATGGCTGGCGCAGGAAATAAATGCAAGACTGTCCGTCGAGGTGAGCGGCGAACCGTGGTACTTTTTTGGTCATTGTACGGAAGTCACGGCTTTACCCGGCGCGCCTGCGCAGTGGGCCGCCATCTTTGCCCATTTTGGCGCGAAGCTGGAAAATGTCAGCGTAGGCTGCTGCGGTATGGCGGGCACTTATGGACATGAACTCACCAATCATAAAAATTCGCTGGGAATTTATGAGCTATCCTGGCATCAGGCGATGCAACGTCTACCGCGAAACCGCTGCCTGGCAACCGGCTATTCCTGCCGAAGCCAGGTTAAACGCATTGAAGGTACGGGCGTGCGTCACCCGTTGCAGGCATTACTGGAGATTATAGGTTGATCTGGAAACGTGAAGTGACCCTCGATGCGCTTAATGCGATGGGGGAAGGGAATATGGTTGGCCTGCTTGATATCCGCTTTGAGCGTATTGGGGACGATACGCTGGAAGCGACAATGCCCGTCGATCATCGCACCAAACAGCCGTTCGGCTTGCTGCATGGCGGAGCGTCTGTGGTGCTGGCGGAAAGTATCGGCTCGGTCGCAGGCTATCTGTGTACGCAGGGGGAGCAAAAGGTGGTGGGGCTGGAGGTGAATGCCAACCATGTACGGTCGGCGCGTCAGGGGCGCGTACGAGGCGTCTGTAAAGCGTTGCATACCGGGGCTCGCCATCAGGTCTGGCAGATAGAGATCTTTGATGAACAGGGATGTCTGTGCTGTTCTTCGCGCCTTACTACGGCGATTGTGTGACGTTGTCACCATAAAAGTGTGATGCATATTGCTTTTGGTCAAAATGTGCGCAGAAAAAGGTGATATACTGTGCACGTTTACACATAAGCGAGGATGATATGTCTACTGATTTAGACCCAACCCAACTGGCGATTGAATTTTTACGCCGTGATAAAACCGAACTTTCTCCCGCGCAGTATTTGAAGCGTTTAAAACAGCTGGAGTTAGAGTTTGCCGATCTCCTCACCCTCTCTGCAACCGAACTGAAAGAAGAGATCTATTTCGCCTGGCGGTTGGGCGTGCATTAATAAAGTCTGTGTAGGCCGGATAAGGCGTTAGCCGCCATCCGGCTATGTTACCAGGCAATCTCACCAGACACTGTCCCCCGGTAATAGATAACCCCCTTGATTTTGTTTAAAAAAAATACAGATCGCCATTTGTGCTAAAAAGGCGCGCGCTCTTTATGAGATTATTCTTATGCCCCTTCAAGAGCTAAGCCATTAAGAGTGCCGGAGATAAGCGCCGGATGGGGCCGGAACCCTTAAGCCTGTATTGAACAGACTTAAGGGTTTTTCTTTTCCGGGCGCGTAAAAAACTAAGGTCTGTCAATAACCGCTGGCATGTCGTCAGCCGTATGATTATTCAAAATACGGTTAGCCAGCACACCTGACATCATCGATCCGTTAACGTTCAGTGCCGTGCGGGCCATATCAACGATAGGTTCGATGGCAATAAAAATACCGACCAGCGCAACGGGAAAATTCAACGTCGACAGGACAATCAGCGCCGCGAACGTACCGCCGCCGCCGACGCCGGCTACGCCAATAGACCCTAGCGCAATGGCAGGCAACATCGCGGCCAGAAAATGTAGCGAGAGCGGATCAATGCCGATGGTGGGCGCAATCATCGCTACCATAATAGCCGGATAAATCCCGGCGCAGCCATTTTGCCCCATACTGGAGCCAAACGAGGCGGAAATATTGGCAATGGTGCTTTGTACGCCAAATTTTTCCTGGGCGGAAATGGCCAGCGGGATAGAGGCTGCGCTGCTGCGGGAAACAAACGCAAAGGTTAAGACGGGCCACACCATTCTGAAATAACGCGCTGGATTATTACCGCTGAGGATCAGCAAGATGGCATGCACGATAAACATCATAAAAATCGCGATGTAACAGGCGCCGATAAAACCAAGTAAGCTGGCGAATTGTTCAAAGTGGTATGATGAAAATACGGTAGTCATTAATGCCATGACGCCATAGGGCGTTAATGCAATAACGATACGTACCATCTTCATGACCCAGATCTGAATAGCGTTAATGCCTGCGCTTAATTTCTGACCTTCTTCCGGCGCCTCTTTTTTGACCTTTAACAGAGCGATCCCCGCTATTAGCGTGAAGATAACGATGCCGATAACGGAAACACTTCTGGCCCCCGTAAGATCAAGAAAAATATTAGTCGGAATCAGCGATGTCACTAACTGGGGAATCGACACCGCGGCAGTCTTATTGACTTCTTCCGTAGTTAACATTGACGGCATGTGCACAAAAGCGCTGGCGTCAAGCCCCAGCACATGAGCGGTCAGTAATCCGATAAAACCGGCAACCATCACCAGGCATAACATGCATCCGACGATCGTCAGCGACATTTTTCCGATGCCGGCACTATTTTCCAGTTTATTGATGGCGGAAAGAATAGAAATAAAAATTAGCGGTATAGCGACCAGTTTTAGCAGGTGGACGTAACCATTGCCGACGATGCTATACCATTCGATAATAGTTTTAGTGTGATTTGCTGAAATAAAATGCAGGGATAAACCAATAACAGCCCCTAAAAAGATAGCGATAAAAACGCTTTTCGACAGGGAATCGCTTTTTTGATTAATTCTCAAGATGACCCACGAGAAAACCAAAAAAAGTGCGATATACGCGAGCGTAACAACCATATTTTAAGCCTCTTGCCTCATTCAGCACCTGAAATGCCGGAAAGAGTTTACATAAACCTATAGCTCAAACTGAGTTATAGAACCGCAGCGGATTATAAAGAGCGCAACGCCAGGTATCCATACAAAAAATGGGGTTCTGACCTCGCCGCCCGGCAATGTCGACAGCCTATTAATTAAATAGTCATTTTCTATACATCTTTTCGTTTTTGACCTGTCAGAACGGTTAATGTCTTATAAATCATTACTTATCAAAATGTTAAGCGATTTTTTGTCTGTCGTATGACCTGGCGGACAGGGTCTATGCTTAATAAAAGGCGCTCAATATGACCATTTGTTGGAAAGCCCCTGCGGTTAAGGGGTTGAAGTGATAATCATTATCACTAACATGCTGTTATATCCTGGTGATTTAGAACGCGAGGTAACTCTATGGAATTGCATTCAGGCACGTTTAACCCGGAGGACTTCCCCTGGCAAGGGCTGACGTTAACGCCAGCGGCGGCTGCGCACATACGTGAACTGGCAGCAAAGCAGCCGGGCATGTTGGGCGTGCGGTTAAGCGTAAAACAGACGGGATGTGCCGGATTCGGCTATGTTCTGGATACCGTTCGGGAGCCGGATAAAGACGATCTGGTTTTTGAAGCCGAAGGCGCAAAGCTTTTCGCACCGTTACAGGCGATGCCTTTTATTGACGGAACAGAAGTGGATTACGTACAGGAAGGGCTGAACCAGTTATTTAAATTTCATAACCCCAAAGCCCAGAACGAATGCGGCTGCGGCGAAAGTTTTGGGGTATAGGCGGTACTATGTCTCGTAATACTGAAGCAACGGAAGAGGTCGGCATCTGGACAGGCGGACGCCTTAATTACAAAGAAGGATTTTTCACGCAATTACCCACTGATGAACTGGCAAAAGGCATCAGCGAAGAGGTGGTGCGCGCGATTTCCGCAAAGCGTAACGAACCTGAGTGGATGCTGGAATTTCGTCTCAATGCCTATAGAGCCTGGCTGGACATGGATGAACCGCACTGGCTGAAGGCGCACTACGATAAACTGAACTATCAGGACTACAGCTATTACTCTGCGCCATCATGCGGAAACTGCGACGATAACTGCGTTTCCCAGCCGGGAGCCGTACAGCAAACGGGCGCGAATACCTTTTTGAGTAAAGAGGTTGAAGACGCCTTCGAGCAGCTTGGCGTTCCGGTTCGCGAAGGGAAAGAGGTCGCCGTCGATGCGATTTTTGACTCGGTCTCCGTAGCGACCACATACCGTGAAAAACTGGCGGAACAGGGCATTATTTTCTGTTCTTTTGGCGAAGCGATACACGATCACCCTGACCTGGTCAGGAAATATCTTGGCACCGTCGTGCCGGGGAACGATAACTTTTTTGCCGCGCTGAATGCGGCAGTCGCTTCCGATGGGACATTTATCTATGTTCCCAAAGGCGTGCGTTGCCCAATGGAGTTATCCACCTATTTTCGCATTAACGCTGAGAAAACCGGTCAGTTTGAGCGCACGATTCTGGTGGCGGATGAAGGCAGCTATGTGAGTTATATCGAAGGCTGCTCCGCGCCCGTACGCGACAGTTATCAGCTCCACGCCGCGGTAGTGGAAGTGATCATCCATAAAGATGCTGAAGTAAAATATTCCACCGTACAAAACTGGTTCCCGGGCGACAACAACACGGGCGGCATTCTGAACTTTGTGACCAAGCGGGCGTTGTGCGAAGGGGAAAACAGCAAGATGTCGTGGACCCAGTCTGAAACCGGTTCGGCGATTACCTGGAAATACCCGAGCTGTATCCTGCGCGGTGATAATTCTATCGGCGAGTTCTATTCCGTTGCGCTGACCAGTGGACATCAGCAGGCTGACACCGGCACCAAAATGATCCATATCGGTAAAAACACGCGCTCAACCATTATCTCAAAAGGCATTTCCGCCGGCCACAGCCAGAACAGCTACCGTGGGCTGGTAAAAATTATGCCGACGGCAACCAACGCCCGAAATTTCACCCAATGCGACTCCATGTTGATTGGCGCGGACTGCGGCGCGCATACGTTCCCGTATGTTGAATGCCGCAATAACAGCGCGCAGCTGGAGCACGAGGCGACGACATCACGCATCGGTGAAGATCAGCTTTTCTATTGTTTGCAACGCGGCATCAGCGAAGAAGACGCTATTTCGATGATCGTCAACGGTTTCTGCAAAGACGTTTTCTCGGAACTACCGCTGGAGTTCGCCGTTGAAGCGCAAAAACTGCTGGCGATTAGCCTTGAGCACAGCGTCGGTTAATGATGAAGGAAAAACCATGTTAAGCATTAAAGATTTACAGGTCAGTGTGGAAGAAAAAGCGATTTTGCGTGGCCTGAATCTGGAGATTCGCCCCGGCGAAGTTCATGCCATTATGGGGCCGAACGGTTCCGGGAAAAGCACGCTCTCCGCCACTCTGGCGGGACGTGAAGATTATGAGGTCACCGGCGGCTCGGTTACGTTCAAAGGTAAAGATCTGCTTGAACTGTCGCCGGAGGAACGGGCGGGCGAAGGGATTTTTATGGCCTTCCAGTACCCGGTAGAAATCCCTGGCGTCAGTAACCAGTTTTTCCTGCAAACCGCGCTGAATGCCGTGCGCGCCTACCGCGGGCAGGCGTCGTTGGATCGCTTTGATTTTCAGGATCTGATGGAAGAAAAGATCGCATTGCTGAAAATGCCGGAAGATTTACTGACCCGTTCGGTAAACGTCGGTTTTTCCGGCGGGGAGAAAAAGCGCAATGATATTTTGCAAATGGCGGTGCTGGAGCCGGAACTGTGCATCCTTGATGAGTCTGACTCCGGACTGGATATCGATGCGTTGAAAATTGTGGCGGAAGGCGTCAACGCGTTACGCGACGATAAACGCGCTTTTATTATCGTGACCCACTATCAGCGCATACTGGACTACATCAAGCCTGATTACGTCCATGTCCTCTATCAGGGGCGAATTGTCCGATCCGGCGATTTTACTCTGGTCAAACAACTGGAGGAGCAGGGTTATGGCTGGCTTACCGAACAGCAGTAAAGCGCTACAGCAATGGCAGCATCTCTTTGAAGAAAAAGGAGAAAGTCGAACTGAGCAGGCAAGACAACATTTACAACAGATGTTACGTCTGGGATTGCCGACGCGTAAACATGAAGACTGGAAATACACGCCGCTGGAGGGCTTAACCCATAGCCAGTTTATCCAGCAGTGTGCGACTATCAGCGCCGCACAGCGTGATGCGTTGGCGCTGCAAATCGATGCCGTGCGGCTGGTGTTTGTCGATGGTCGGTTTATGCCAGAGCTCAGTGATAGCACGCAAAACAGCGGATTTGACGTTAGCGTCAGGGATGAGCGCCAGACGCTTGCCGCGCCGGTACATCCCGAGGTTTTTCTGCATCTGACGGAAAGCCTGGCGCAATGTGTCACGTATATACAGGTACGGCGAAATCAGCGTCCGACCAGGCCGCTACTGTTAATGCATATCACGCAGGGCGTGGATGGCGACGAGCTGAATACCGCGCATTATCGCCACCATCTGGCGCTGGCGGAAGGCGCGGAAGCGACGGTTATTGAGCATTATGTCAGCCTTACAGCGGCAAAACATTTTACCGGCGCGCGTCTGACGATGAACGTTGCAGACAATGCGCAACTGCGCCATATCAAACTGGCGTTTGAAAATGCGTCCAGCTATCACTTTGCGCATAACGATCTTCTGCTGGCGACAGACGCCTCGGCGTTTAGCCACAGTTTTCTGCTGGGCGCCGCAGTACTACGTCACCACAGCAGCTCACAACTGAATGGTGAAAACGCGACGCTTCGACTGAATAGTCTGGCGATGCCGGTGAAAAATGAAGTCTGCGATACGCGGACATGGCTGGAACATAACAAAGGCTACTGTAACAGCCGCCAGTTGCACAAGACCATCGTCAGCGACAAAGGACGCGCGGTCTTTAATGGCCTGATTAACGTGGCGCAACACGCCATTAAAACCGACGGCCAGATGACCAATAATAACCTGTTGTTGGGGAAACTGGCTGAAGTCGATACCAAACCGCAATTAGAGATCTATGCCGATGACGTGAAGTGCAGCCACGGCGCGACGATCGGGCGTATTGACGATGAGCAGATGTTTTATCTGCAATCACGCGGCATCAGGCAGCAGGAGGCGCGGCACATGATTCTTTACGCGTTTGCCGCAGAGTTAACGGAAGCTATCCATGATAGCGCCCTTAAACAGCAGGTGCTGACGCGAATCGGCCAGCGACTGCCCGGAGGCCTGGTATGACATTTCCTGTAGAAAAAGTACGGGCGGATTTTCCCATACTGCAGCGAGAAGTTAACGGCCTGCCGCTGGCTTACCTGGACAGCGCAGCCAGCGCTCAAAAACCTAATCAGGTGATTGATGCTGAATCTGCCTTCTACCGTCACGGCTATGCTGCGGTACATCGAGGTATCCATACGTTAAGCGCGCAGGCGACCGAAAGCATGGAGAATGTGCGTAAGCAGGCGTCGCGGTTTATTAACGCCCGTTCCGCAGAAGAACTGGTGTTCGTGCGCGGTACGACGGAGGGCATTAACCTTGTCGCCAACAGTTGGGGAACGGAAAATATTCGCGCCGGGGATAACATTATTATCAGCGAGATGGAGCATCACGCCAACATCGTTCCCTGGCAGATGCTGTGCGAGCGCAAAGGCGCCGAACTGCGCGTGATCCCATTGCATCCTGACGGTACGCTGCGGCTGGAGACCTTAGCTGCGCTGTTCGATGACCGGACCCGACTGCTGGCCATTACCCACGTTTCCAATGTGCTGGGGACGGAAAACCCACTGCCGGACATGATTGCGCTGGCGCGCCAGCATGGGGCGAAAGTGCTGGTGGATGGCGCCCAGGCCGTGATGCACCATGCTGTTGACGTCCAGGCGCTGGACTGCGATTTTTACGTTTTCTCCGGCCATAAACTTTACGGGCCGACCGGCATCGGCATTCTGTATGTTAAAGAGGCGTTGCTGCAAGAAATGCCGCCGTGGGAAGGGGGCGGGTCGATGATCTCGACCGTCAGCCTGACGCAGGGAACGACATGGGCGAAAGCGCCCTGGCGTTTTGAGGCGGGAACGCCGAATACTGGCGGCATCGTCGGTCTGGGCGCGGCGATTGACTATGTGACGTCGCTGGGACTGGATAAGATTGGCGATTATGAGCAGATGCTGATGCGCTATGCGCTGGAGCAACTGGCGCAGGTGCCTGATATCACGCTATATGGCCCGGCGCAGCGGTTGGGCGTCATCGCGTTTAATCTGGGTAAACACCATGCTTACGACGTTGGCAGCTTTCTTGATAATTACGGTATCGCGGTACGAACGGGGCATCACTGCGCGATGCCGCTCATGGCCTGGTATGGCGTGCCAGCAATGTGCCGGGCTTCGCTGGCGATGTATAACACCCATGAAGAAGTGGACCGACTGGTGGCAGGATTAACGCGTATCCACCGCTTATTGGGATAACAGTGAGGTTTTATGGCTGCGCTACCGGATAAAGAAAAATTGCTGCGTAACTTTACGCGTTGCGCTAATTGGGAAGAGAAATATTTATATATTATTGAGTTGGGGCAGCGCCTGGCGGAGTTAAATCCGCAGGATCGTAATCCGCAAAATACGATTCATGGTTGTCAGAGCCAGGTGTGGATCGTGATGCGGCGAAACGCCAACGGCATTATCGAATTGCAGGGCGACAGCGACGCGGCGATCGTTAAAGGCCTTATGGCGGTGGTATTTATTTTGTACCACCAGATGACGGCGCAGGATATTGTGCATTTTGATGTCCGGCCATGGTTCGAAAAAATGGCGCTTACGCAGCACCTCACGCCTTCTCGTTCTCAGGGGCTGGAAGCAATGATTCGCGCAATTCGCGCTAAGGCCGCGACTCTTAGCTAAACTGTACAGACAGCGTTCTACCTGATGTCAAATCCTTTGTCGGACGGCGACGTCGCTTTATCCAGAGTGGACAGAGCG
Source organism: Salmonella sp. 741265050_HSA (assembly GCF_046569445.1). NCBI lineage: Bacteria > Pseudomonadati > Pseudomonadota > Gammaproteobacteria > Enterobacterales > Enterobacteriaceae > Salmonella > Salmonella sp. 741265050_HSA. The sequence goes on from NZ_JBKFSV010000001.1 coordinate 395,596, forward strand.
TATATTTTGTTGTTCTGATAAGCGAAGCGCTACCAGTCGTCGCAGAGGGCATCACCAGGAATACAGGAGGTTTGGTATGAAACGTGCGTCTTTCATTACGCTAACTATTATCGGCGCGTATAGCGCGTTACAGGCAGCCTGGGCGGTTGATTATCCATTACCGCCCGAAGGCAGCCGTCTTATTGGTCAGAATCAAACCTATACCGTACAGGAAGGTGATAAAAACCTGCAGGCTATCGCCCGGCGTTTTGATACGGCGGCGATGCTCATTCTTGAAGCGAACAATACGATTGCGCCGGTGCCTAAGCCCGGTACGCTAATTACCATTCCCTCGCAGATGCTATTGCCGGATGCGCCCAGGGAAGGCGTTATCGTCAACCTCGCGGAGCTACGGTTGTATTATTACCCGCCGGGAGAAAACCGCGTTCAGGTGTATCCCATCGGCATCGGTTTGCAGGGACTGGAAACTCCCGTCATGGACACCCGGATAGGGCAAAAGATCCCCAACCCGACGTGGACGCCGACGGCGGGCATACGCCAACGTTCGCTTGAGCGGGGGATCACGCTGCCGCCGGTGATCCCTGCCGGGCCAAATAACCCGCTGGGACGCTATGCGCTGCGTCTGGCGCACGGTAATGGGGAATATCTCATTCATGGCACCAGCGCGCCGGATAGCGTGGGTCTGCGCGTGAGTTCCGGTTGCATTCGCATGAACGCGCCGGACATCAAGGCGTTATTTGCGCAGGTCAGAACGGGGACGCCGGTAAAAGTGATTAACCAGCCGGTGAAATTCTCTGTCGAGCCGAATGGCATTCGTTATGTAGAGGTACACAGGCCGCTATCGCCGGAAGAAGAGCAAAACGTGCAGACGATGCCCTACGTGTTGCCTGCGGAATTTACCGCGTTCAGAAACGCGCAAGGGGTGGATAGTCGCCTGGTCGATAAGGCGCTATACCGGCGAGCCGGGTATCCTGTCAGCGTGAGCGCCGGGCAGACGCCAGCGGTAAATACGACCGCAGTCGAATCCGCTCAGAACGGTTTTGTCGGGGAAGAGGGGCAAACGCGCGCGACGCAGTAGCCTTCGCAGCAAACGACGGACAAAAAAATGGCGCACGATGTGCGCCATTTTTATTACGCAGGTACTATTACTTACGGTATTTAGTAGCCTGGTTGTCCAGACGCTGGTTAGCGCGAGCTGCGTCGTCTTTAGCAGCCTGAACGTCGGAACGCATTGCGTTCACGTCGTTGCTCAGCTGGTCAACTTTAGCGTTCAGAGTCTGAACGTCAGAAGACAGCTGATCGATTTTAGCGTTGCTGGAGCAACCAGCCAGCAGAGTAGAACCCAGGATTACCGCGCCCAGTACCAGTTTAGTACGATTCATTATTAATACCCTCTAGATTGAGTTAATCTCCATGTAGCGTTACAAGTATTACACAAACTTTTTTATGTTGAGAATATTTTTTTGATGGGAATGCACTTATTTTTGATCGTTCGCTCAAAGAAGCATCGAAATGCATGAAAGTCCCTAAAAAACCGAAAGAAAACAGGGGGCTTCCATCGGATTCTTCTTAGATAATCCGCAATTAGATAGTAAAATCCGATTTGATTTTTTTATTAATAGTGGCTATCGATTAAATAAAAAAAGCGCCGGAAGGGCGCTTTTTTAAACAAATTAATTCACACAACAATTATTACAGTACGTGAACAGAGGCGGTGTTAGTGGTGCCGCTTGGAACCAGCGCGCCGGAGACCATCACGACGACGTCGCCTTTCTGGGCGAGGCCGCTTTGCAGGGCGACATCTTTGCCCAGACGGTAGAAATCATCAGTAGAATTGATTTCTTTCACCAGCTGCGATACCACGCCTTTGCTCAGTACTAACTGACGGGCGGTCACTTCATTGGTGGTCAATGCCAGGATGGTGGCGTCCGGGAAGTATTTACGCACGGCGCGAGCGGATTTACCGCCCTGGGTCGCTACCACGATCAGCGGCGCTTCCAGTTTTTCGGCGGTTTCTACCGCGCCGCGGCATACTGCTTCCGTAATGCGCAGTTTACGGCTGTCGTTGTTGTAGTCCAGACGGCTGTTCATGACGCGGTCGGTACGTTCGCAGATGGTCGCCATGATAGAAACGGCTTCCAGCGGGTATTTCCCTTTTGCGGATTCGCCGGACAGCATAACCGCATCCGTACCGTCGAGGATGGCGTTCGCAACGTCGCCTGCTTCTGCACGGGTCGGACGCGGGTTTTTGATCATAGAATCCAGCATCTGAGTCGCGGTGATCACGACTTTACGTGCGCGGATACATTTTTCGATCATCATTTTCTGCGCAAAGATTACTTCTTCAACCGGGATTTCTACGCCCAGGTCGCCACGCGCAACCATGATGCCGTCGGAAGCTTCGAGAATTTCATCGAAGTTGTTCAGGCCTTCCTGGTTTTCGATCTTAGAGATAATCTGGATGTTTTCGCCGCCGTGGGCTTTCAGATGTTCGCGAATTTCGACAACGTCAGAACGTTTACGGATAAAGGACGCCGCAACAAAGTCAACGCCCTGCTCGCAACCGAAGATCAGGTCCTGTTTGTCTTTTTCAGCCAGCGCCGGCAGAGCAATAGAAACGCCCGGCAGGTTAACGCCTTTGTTCTCGCCCAGGTCGCCGTTGTTCAGCACCTTACAAATGACTTTATTGCCTTCGATGGCGGTCACTTCCATACCGATCAGACCATCGTCAACCAGGACGGTATTGCCAACGCTCAGGTCGCTGGTGAAGCCTTCATAGGTGACGGCAACGATTTCATTATTACCGACCACGGATTTGTCGGTGGTAAAAGTAAAGGTTTGACCCGCTTTCAGCGAAACGTCGTTACCGCCTTCCAGTTTAATGGTGCGGATTTCTGGCCCTTTAGTATCAAGCAGAATAGCGGCTTTTTTACCGGTTTTGCTCATCACGTTGCGCAAGTTCTGGATACGCTGACCGTGTTCTGCATAATCGCCATGAGAGAAGTTCAGACGCATCACGTTCATGCCCGCGTCCAGCATTTTGCTTAACATCTCTTCGGATTCGGTTTTCGGACCGATAGTACAAACAATTTTCGTCTTTTTCATGACAGTCTTAGTCTTTAAGTTGAGGAGGATATGGAAATCTGGCTTCGGGCGCGCACGGCCCGGAAGCTAAGCCTGTGTTGCTAAAGTGATGATGCCTCGCTCTAAGGATAGGTGACATCGAAAGAGCGTGCAGAGGAATGTGTGCTCGCGTTTCAGCCCAACGGGAAGGGGATAATTTTAGTCGTTGAGTTTTACAGTCCAATGCGCTGAAACCATTCAAGAGACAATTGGCGCGCATTATACGCTGAAATTTACAGAAAAGGAAAATGAAAACCCTGTTTCAAAAGACATCTGTGCAGATCCACAACGGTTTGTTATTACGCTGTTTACGATGTCGCTGGTGATGACGCCGCCCGAACAGGGGCGGCGTTGCGCAACAGCGGGTATTGTTGCGCATAATGTCAATCGAGCAACTTTTTGCCTTCCAGGTCGATGGCGATGTTTTGGTTATGCGCTTTTCGATAGCACAGAATCGCTATCCCGATCGCCGCCCAGCTAATTCCGAGTACCAGAGCGTGAATGTTCATGTTTAAACAGACGTAGCCGATGACGATCATCCCCATGATCGGCGAAATGACATGGGCGAAAATGCGCCGCTGGGCTTTCATCCGGAAATTGAACAGGATAAACACACACAGGTTCACGACAAAAAAGGCGAAAAGCGCGCCAAAGTTCACCAGCGTGGAGATAGATTCAATCTTGCCGGAAAACAGGTAGCTGAGCAGCAGGGTGACGCCGCCGGTAAACAGAATGGCATAATCTGGCGTTTTACGCGTGGTATGGACGTGAGCGAGGAAGGCAGGCAACATTCGGTCACGCCCCATTGAAAATAGCACTCTGGACACCGCCGTTTGCGCGGTAATAATGTTGCCGACGGCGCACACAAACGCCACAATGATGGAAAACGCCACTTTGAGCCAGATACCGCCAACGTTGCCGGCAATGGTGAAAAATGCTTCATTCGTCGCATTACCTTCCGCGAAGCGGTCGACATTACCGGTGGCGAAAGCCGCAAACGCTACAACGATAATAAACAATACCGTCGCCAAAACTAACGCCAACAGCGTTGCTTTACTGACGGCGCGTCCCCCGCCTTCGCTTTCTTCACTTAATGTACTGATAGCGTCAAAGCCGAGAAAATTCAGCGCAGCCACCGAAATCGCCGTCGCGATGAGCCCTGGGGTGAACCACTGTGAATCGAAAAAAGGCCGGAAGGAAAGCGTTATCTGACTACTGTCCTGCATCATCAGACGGACAATGAGTAGCACGAAAATCGCCAGAATACCGAGTTGAATAAAGACCAGTAACTTATCGAATTTCGCCGTTTGCTGTATCCCGAGATAGTTGATTCCGGTGCCAATAGCCACATAAATCAACGGCCAGACCCAGACCGGGATTTGCGGTAAAATAGCGTGGACCGCGACGCCGCCCAGCACTGCCACAAGCGTAGGGAACAAAAGATAATCCAGCAATAATATCCATCCGGTCAGAAACCCTACGGCGGGATTAATACATACGCCAGCATACGCATAGGCCGAACCCGACGAGGAGATATGCTGCGATAAGGTAGAGTAGCTGTACGCGGTAAAAAACATCGCGATCGCGCCAATAATATAAACCAGCGCAACCATACCGTGCGAAAGATTATAAACGACGCCATAAAGAGAGACTGGTGCGATAGGCACCATAAACACCAGACCATAAAGCACTAAATCGGTAAGAGACAATTTTTTGACTTTTTTCATGATAAATACCTTAATGGCTTTTTATGCCAGGTCGCGTAAAAACGCGCTTACCGCTGCGAGGCAGGGCGCGATATTTTCTTCATGTGGGTTATGGCTGCTGCCGGGAATAGTGACCGCGCGGCAGTCTGAAATGTGAGAGAGAAGCGGCGAGACGACGCGCTCGGTTGCCTGATCGTTTTCGCCGCGTAGTACCAGAACAGGACAGCGTATCTGGCACAAATGGGGCGTAATATCCCAGTCGGCAAGTTTGCCATTTGCCGCCAGTTCATTGGTTCCCCATAAAATGTGATAACCCGTAGGGTCGGCGGCGAACTGCGCATTAGATCGCTGAACATGAACGGCTTCTTCCGCGAGGGTATAAACGTGTCTGGCATAATAAGCGACCAGCTGTTCCGGTGGGTTTTGATAAATGACGGCGGGCATAATGACGTTTTTGATATCGTCATCGGACATTGGCGTCAGAGCGTTAAAGAGCCGTATGGCTTCCTGTTGCCACAGGGCGATACTGGCCGGCGAACTGGCCAGTATCGTCCCGCGAAGCCCGGCAGGCTGTAAGCAGGCGTGCTCTGCGGCAAGCATTCCGCCCCAGGAATGTCCCAGTATCGAATACCCGTGTCCAATACCCAGGTGATGAATTAATTGGGTTAATTGACGGAGATAACGCGCAATAGTCCAGAAAGACGCGTCGGCATGAGGAAAATGCGTTGAACGACCGCAACCATATTGATCGTAAAATATTACCATGCGCCCGTCATCAGCCAGACGGCGATAATTTAATAAATAATCAAAGCCGCCAGAAGGGCCGCCATGAAGGATAATGAGCGGCGTGAGTAATGATTTTCTGTCTCCATAAATCCGATAGCTTGTCAATATGTTTTCAGAAAACATTTCGCCATAGAGATAAGTATCATTCATATTCTTAATGACTCAGTGTGTGGCAGGGCAGGCGAAATTTATATTCGCCTGGGTAATATTATTTTTTTATTGTGTGTAAAACATTACACCAGAAGGTGGCGTAATGTTCCCATTGCAGAAACTGCGGGCTTCCCCAGTGCGGTGAACAATCACTGGCAAAGCAACATACTTTCCCTTTATGGTAAGTACCCATAACTAACAGTGGATCGCCATTAATTTCAGCAAGGATTTGACTATTTTCTTTGGCGATAAGCTTGTTATAACCCAACAGCGGCGGCCATTCGCTAAATGGCTGGGTAATAACATGCTCTACCGCAGTATTTATTGCTTTACATCCTTGCGGTAGTTCTACGCGGTCATCTACATCCAGCATATCAACCGGCAATACCTCCGCCAGAACCGTATTTTTATAATTGGCTTTTGCTTCTATTCCCGTAAAGGATAAATACCCGCCGATCATCAACAGACCGCCGCCCTCAGCAACATAATCCGTGATAAGTTGTAACGCATCAGGAATAATGTCCATATTATAAAACGTTCTGTTTTGTAGCAGGAACGTATTGCTACCGATATCACTGATGACGATCGCATCATAGCAGGCTAATGCTTCGGCGGTTTGTGGAAAATGAGTTTGCACAATATGGGCAGGCATGTAGTCCACATCGATATTACCCTGGCGTAAGCAGGATAATAAATAGTCTGCGCCTTCTTCGTATTTGCTCGATGTAAAGCTATCAAAACCTTTAGAGTGAATCATATGAATGTGCCAGGATTCGCCAATAAATAAAATTTTCATTATGTCACCTGTTAATTAATGTGAATGACTTTATTAGATTGGGTACGCATTCGATGTAAAACCTGCAAGTGCTGAGGCATACTCGACGCACCGACTTGTTCCACCGCCAGAGAAGCGAAAGCGGAGGCATATTGAATGGCTGCGACCATATCTGCTTGTCGCGCCAGCGCGGCGGCTAAGGCGCCATTAAAAGCGTCACCGGCCCCAGCGGCATCTTTTACCACGGCGCTCCACGCAGGAATATACAACGTGCGGGCGTGCTCACAGAGCAGAGAGCCACGGGCGCCAAGGGTAATGATGACTTTTTTCACCCCGGATTGCAGAATAATATTTCCGGCTTTTTTCGCATCATTAATATCAGTAATGGTTACGCCGGATAAAAAAGAGGCTTCAGTTTCATTCGGCGTGATGATGTCAATATCAGATAATAAATGCGTCACCTGTTTCGTATAGGGGGCAGGATTCAGCATGATCATTTTATTTTCTTGTTTTCCCAGGCGAATAAATTCAGTCAACGCTTCAATGTTCGTTTCGAGCTGCATTAACATAACGTCAGACTCGGCGATATAACGGTGTTGCTCGTTAATCTCTTGCGTGGTGAGCATCATATTGGCGCCAGGGTAGATGGCGATAATATTATCGCCATCCACGGCGGAGACATAGATCAATGCGCTACCGGTGGGCGCTTTATCTGTTTGATACGCGCTGTATGAGGCGATACCTGATTGAATAATATGATTCATAGCAAATGCGCTGAACTGATCTTTGCCCACTTTAAAAATAAAATGTGCCGCAGCGCCGGCATTGTTCGCCGCTAAAGCCTGGTTGGCTCCTTTACCGCCAGGATAGAATCCAAATTGACTGGCCAGAATGGATTCTCCGCTTTGTGGAAACCACGGCACGGTTGCTGAAACATCAATATTGAAGGAGCCTAAAACACACACCTTGCCTGCTTTTTTTGTGTTTTCCCGGCGCAGTTTTGCATCCTGATGGATTGGCGTGGCGATAGTGCTGGAAATATCAATCTTATTTTCAGTGATAAGCTTACTCAGCGCGTCACGATTTAAAATCCCTCCGCCATAGCAACGCTGAAGCATACCTGATTTCTGGAAATAGCGTAGATCGGAACGAATAGTCTCCTGGCTAACCTTATAAAGGTCTGAAAGTTTACTGACGCTAACACTATTATCCTTTATCAGTAAATTAATGATGGCATGACGTCTTTCTTCTTTAAACATATTGCCTCCGGGTAGTGAGTTGAATTGTATTTATGGCAATGTTGTCATGCGGTGAATTCAATCACAGATTATGCGGTCAACCGGAAGTAACCCCAAATGAATGTCAATAATCAGAAGCGCAGTCAATGTGTTAAATATTAATTGCTTACAGAAGGGGAAAATAGTTTTGTGAGTGTTGTCATATATTTTCTATGTAATATGACGGGGTGAACGTAAAATAGTTGGGCTTGCACGATTCAGTGAGTATATGCAGCCGGACAGCGTTCGCTTATCAGTCGCTACCCTCGACGAAATAAGACGATATCGCTCTCCGGCCCTGGGGTTATATACGCTCGATTTTTGCCGGCAGCCCCTGACGTACTGCCGCACCGGAAACCCAGTCGAGCCAGGTGTTGGTAATGGTTCTTGTCGGATCAGCAAAGCCCAGATCGTTAAGATTTATGCCTGCCCTGATTTGTGGATCATACGGCATAGGCACGCCGTCCAGAGAGTGCTGCGTTGCGCCCATCTCGCGGTGGCCATATCCGTGTTCGATGGCGATGACGCCTGGCATCACGCCATTTAACAAACTGATTTGCGCCACGACCTGACCGCCCGGCGTAATGATCCGTACCCGATCGCCATGTTGCAGTCCATAACGCTCGCCGTCTTGCGGATTCAGCGCCACCAGGTTTGCTGGCTTCACATGGTGTAAGCGCGGGATGACGGCTGTTGAGCTGGACATGGTATTTGATTTAAATGAAATCAGTTTCAGCGGCCATTGCCCAATGGGAAACTGGTCGTCAATCGCACGACCATCTGACAAACGCGCCGGATACCAGACCGGGCAACCGCTGAAACGCTCCCCGGTGATGGCGTGACGGTGGGCGGCGACATCTGCATTCCAGATCTGTAAGGGTTTTTTCCACGCGTTACCTAATCGTTGCTCCGTATAGCCGCTATCTTCGGGCGCAAACCGGCCGCCACGCGAGTAGATAAACGCCACGCGACCGACCTCATCAGCTTTAAGCGTGTGCTGAATTGCTGGCAGAATGCGGCTGACGCCGGTAAGCGAAATATCTTCCTGATTTGCCAGCGCGACCGGCGTCTTGCCCATAAAGGCGATATTAGCGGCTACGCGCAGATAGAAGTCTTCCGCCCGGTTCAGTGGAAAAGTATTGCCCTGCGGATCGGTTATCGCCCGGTCGCCGAAGCCGGGCAGATGGAGCCGTTTTGCTACCGCAATACAAAATGCTTCCATTGAGACAGGTTGCCCGTCCGCCGTTCGGTGAGTGGCGGGGGCGACAACCGGCCAGCGGGCGGTAGTGGCTTTACTGGCTACGCCGCCCCAGGGTGCCGTAAAGCCCCAGCTCTCAAAATTGTGCGTATCCGGCACAATGTAATCCGCCAGCGCCGTCGTTTCATTCATAAAGGCGTCAATCGCGATAAAGAGCGGCAGTCGGCGAGGGTCTTTTAGCTTTTCTTCCGCCACGGCGCGTAGACCGGGAACACCGTAAAACGGGTTGCTCATATTGGAAATCCAGGCTTTAAGCGGATAAGGATAGCCTTCGAGCGCGGAGGTCAACAGTTCGGTAAGCTGGCCTGCCACAAAGGGATACCACGGCGCTTTGGCTGGATAAGGAGATTGCCCGCCGGCAATTTTGTTGCGGTATTCTTCCGATGCTTCATAAGCGGTTTTGCTACGGGCAATACTTAACCCTGACGGTTTCACTTTTCCGGCAAAACTGTTCATGTTGTAGCGGGGACCGTCGCTAACGCCGTTGAATTTGCCGCCGCCGACAAAGACGCCGCCGGACAAGCTGAGGTTGCCGATCAGCGCGTTAAGCATCATGACCGACCAGGCGTTATAAAACCCATTGCCGGCCATCATGCCGCCGTGACTGATGACCGCAGCTTTACGTCCGTGACTGGTAAAGGTTTCCGCCAGCGCGATAATTTGCGCTTCCGGCACGCCGCACTGTTCGCTGTATTGCGCCAACGAGAGCTTTTCTGCCGCCTCTTTCAGGCGTTGCAACCCGCTCTTCACCGTGACCCGTTGGCCGTCGGCGAGCGTAACGTACTGCGTCACGAAAAGCCGTGCCTGTCGGCAAGTGGAGGCATCGACCAACTCGCCGTCGGTATTCAGTACGACAGGGGTCTCTTCGCCATCGGGCGTAAGATGGCGTAGCGTCAGGTGTTGTCCGGCAAGCGTCGGCAGTTCATCCGCAATGACCAGGTGCGTGGCGTTGGTCCAACTTTGCTCGCCGGCCTGCTGCATCGCCTGTACGCCGGGAATCGCCAGATAATCAGCATTATAACGTTGATTATCCATGATCCAGCGGATCATCCCCATTGCCAGCGCCGAATCGCTGCCGGGCATGACCGGTTGCCAGCGACCGCGAGGATCGGCGAGCACCGTTGATAAGGGGAGGGCGGGGGCGACCACGACGTATTGAAAATTCTCACGCAGCCGGGCGCTCGCCAACTGACGCGCCTGGCGTTTAAAGGGATTACCGGACTGTGCCGGGGAGGTGCCCATAAAGAGCGCAAACTCCACGTTTTCCCAGTCGGGTTTGACATGCGGGTTTTTATCCAGATCGCCCATCAGCGCCCCGGAGCCGGCCCGGTAAGCCAGTCCACAGTAGGCGCCATGCGCGCCGAAATTCTTGCTGCCGAAGCTATTTAGCGCAAAACGACGCAGAAACGCATCGCGGCCTTCGTCGCTGGTATTCGTGACCAGTAACTGATTGGTTTTGGGCCCGAAACTGGGATGCTTTGCGTCAATTGGCGTATCCGGCGCATGAATAGCGCGCAGTCCGTCCACATGACCTTCGCCAAACAGATCGCCGCCTTCCACGACTTCTTCAATAAGCTGCTCAAAGCTGATGCGCTGCCATTTCCCTTCGCCGCGTTTACCCACGCGTTTCATTGGTTCAAGCAGTCGCAGCGGACTGTACAGGCTTTCCAGCAGCGTGGCGCCGCGCGCGCAGGCGGTTGAGCGGGCGTCAAGACCGCTTTCTCCCGCCAGTTGCTCCATGGCTTCGCTAAAAGGCACGGATGAGTCAATCGGGTGTTCCTGCGACAAGGGGTGATAGGGATTGCCGGCGATGCGTATCACTTTGCCATCGGCATTTACCCTGGCGCGGATACCGCACTGTGTCCAACAGCCGAAGCATTGCGTCATGGCGATGGTTTGTTGTGGATTTTGCTGCCAGTGCGTTTGCGCCTGCGCCTCCGGAATTAACGCATTGCCAAAGATGCGGTCGCGCGTTACCTTGCCGGACGTCCCGTTTAACAGGCCATCAATTGCGCGTTTCGCCACATCACGGTAGCTCAGACCAAAAGTGACCATCCCACCGACGGCGAGACCGACTTTTAGCCACTGACGACGGGTTAAATTAGCCATGTTGTAATCTCCTGGTGAGTCCGTTCAGCGTTTCACGAATAATAATCAGTAGCGCTATCCACAGGCCGAAGGTGCCGAGAATAGCCAGCCAGCCATCCGTTCCGCCTGGTAACGAGTAAGGGTTAAATTGCGCGTTGAACTTGGGTACGGTTTGTACCTGAATCAACAATGTCCAGCGCATCAGCCAACATAGCGCCAGCGCGCTCAGAACCAGCAGGACGCGTCTTAGCTGCGATAACGGATGACGTAGCGCCAGGCTACAGAACAGTAGTGTGAATACCCACAGCGCTAGCCAGCCGACAGCGTAATATTTGGCTGACAGGGCGACAGTAATCCACTGACGGATTGCCGTGCCGGAAAGCGTATCGCCGCTAACCCACATGGCCACAACCAGCCCCAGCGCCGCCAGCGTCCAGAGTTGTCCCCACAATATTTTTGGCAGCCTTACCGAGTCGCGTCGGGCGGCGACAATCATCAGCGCGAAGAACGCCTGTAAGGCGCTAAGAAACATCGCCACGGGGAAGGCGTAGCTAAACCAGATTGGGCGCGCCAGCACAACGGAGACTTCGCGGCCGGTATAAATCAACAGGCCCACCGCGCAAAGCGCGCTGGCTAACGCCAACCATTTTGTGACGTTGTAACTTTTATTGAATAATCGTTTTATCTGCTGCGCCAGGAACCACAGCGCGAGAAATCCGGTAAACAGCGGCAGGAACAACGCTCCCCAGGGCATCCACGACCAGGGCGTCGGCCAGGCATAGAAATGCCAGACGCGGGCGGTCTGGTGCAGATCCGCCGTCAACGCCAGCGGTGCGGTAATCGCACAGGTAATGGCAATCAGTAATGCCCGATTTTCTTCTGTTGCGGCGTCTTTTTTCCGCCAGTGAAGATAACAGGCAAACAGTGCGGCGCAGGCGGCAATGCCAATAAAAAAGAAATATTGTACCGCCCACGGCAGCCAGCTAATGTCCTGCGGGTGAGCCAGCACTTCTTCAATGATGAGTGAATGCGTCATTCAGACCTCCTGCCAAAGCGCGGACTGCGCACGGCCCATTAATGGGGTGACAAAGGCGTCGTCCAGACCCAGGTAGAAAACATGGGGCGACGTGCCGTTTTCCGGCTTTAATACCTTGATAGCGTCGCGATGTTGATGAAGCATGGTGGAGATGCGGCTATGGGGATCTTTGATATCGCCAATAATACGCGCGCCGCCGACGCAGGACTCTACGCAAGCGGGTAACAGCCCGGCTTCCAGACGATGGACGCAAAACGTGCATTTATCGGCAGTTTGCGTTTCATGATTGATAAATCGGGCGTCGTAAGGACACGCCTGGACACAATAGGCGCAGCCGACGCAGCGTTTGTTATCCACCACCACAATGCCATCTTCCCGCTGAAAGGTGGCTTGTACCGGGCAGACCGGCACACAGGGGGGGGTATCGCAATGGTTGCACAGACGCGGCAACAGCACATTCGTGACTTCCTGACTACCTTCACGCTGGACCTGGTATTGGTTCACGGTCGTACGAAACGCGCCCTGCGGCGTTTGGTTTTCAATAGTGCAACTTACGGTACAGGACTGACAGCCGATACAACGCCGCAGGTCGATAAGCATGGCGTAACGGTGTCGGGGAGAGCCTTCATGCCGCTCCGGCGAAAAAGGAAATTTCGCTTCAGCCAGCGGAACCAGCGAGGCGCCAGCGGTCAGGACGCCGAGCTGCTGGAGAAATTGCCGTTTACTGCTGTCCATATTGACTCCCGTCCACATTGCCAACAATGAAACATTTGTCACGATGTTGGTTCATGTGTAATGAATAAAAAATGTTGATGATTTACAGTGTAAAAATCGAGACGGGGTGTGCTCTATTGTGGTTAACCACATACCCGGCTTGTTGTTGATCTAAAACAACATAATTGACAGGGATATTGGGGTGAGAGGTAAAACCGTAAGGCGCCTGGCGGTGTTGGCGGCAGTAGGGCTACTTTGTCATGGCGCGTGGGCAGGGACGTGGAGTATCGGTATTTTGGCCATGCGCGGCGAGGCGTCTACGCGCAGCCACTGGCAACCGTTGGCAAAGACATTAAGCCAACAGCTTCCAGGCGAAACCTTTCATATCCAGCCGCTGGATCTGCATCAAATGCAGGAAGCCGTTAACCAGGGAACCGTGCAGTTTGTGATAACCAACCCGGCGCAATTTGTCCAACTGAACAGCCATGCGCCGCTCCGCTGGTTAGCTTCCCTGCGCTCCACGCGCGATGGGAAAGCGGTGAGTAATGTTATTGGCAGCGTGATTTTGACCCGGCGCGATAGCGGCATCACCACGGCGCATGATCTCATCGGTAAGACAGTCGGCGCGATTGATGCTCAGGCGTTTGGCGGCTATTTATTAGGCTATAAAGCGCTCAGCGACGCGGGCTTACGCCCGGAGCGCGATTTTCATCTTCGTTTTACCGGATTTCCTGGCGATGCCTTAATCTATATGCTGCGCGAAAAAGCGGTGCAGGCGGCAATTGTGCCAGTGTGTCTGTTAGAAAATATGGATCAGGAAGGATTGATTAATAAAAAGGACTTTATCGCGCTGCTTTCCCGACCGACGCCCCTGCCTTGCTTAACCAGTACGCCGTTATATCCTGACTGGTCGTTCGCGGCGCTACCTGCGGTAAGCGATGCGCTGGCGGATCGCGTAACGCGAGCGCTATTCAACGCGCCCGCCGCTGCGTCATTTCACTGGGGCGCGCCAGCGTCGACCAGTCAGGTGGAAGCGTTGCTGCGTGATGTTCGTCAGCACCCTCAGCAGCGTCGACTGTGGCTGGATGTCAAAAGTTGGTTAATCCAGCACCAGCTAATGGTCGGCGGCGTGATTCTGGCGTTCCTGTTGCTCACGCTCAATTATATTTGGGTCATGCTGCTGGTGCGTCGACGTGGAAAGCAACTGGAACGTAATAGCGTAGTCCTTCATCAGCATGAGCGGGCGCTGGAAACCGCCCGGCAAATGAGCGTGTTGGGTGAAATGACCTCCGGGTTTGCCCATGAGCTTAATCAGCCGCTTTCCGCGATTCGACATTATGCCCAGGGGTGCCTGATTCGACTGCGCGCTGCAGATGAACAGCATCCCTTGCTGCCGGCGCTGGAGCAGATTGACCAGCAGGCGCAACGCGGTGCGGATACTCTGCGTAACCTGCGTCACTGGGTCAGCCAGGCGCAGGGCAACCCGGTGCTAACCGAAGCGTGGAAGGCCATAGCCATTCGCGAGGCGATTGATCATGTCTGGCAATTGTTGCGTATGGCGCAACAATTTCCGACAGTGACTCTGCATACCGAGGTTAGCGCTGCGCTGCGCGTAACGCTGCCGTCAGTGCTGCTGGAACAGGTGCTGGCGAATATCATTCTTAATGCGGCTCAGGCGGGCGCCACCCATTTATGGGTCGTTGCTGAACGCACTGAAAACGGCATCAGTATTGTTTTACAGGATAACGCCGGGGGAATCGATGAGGCACTATTACGTCAGGCGTTTCAGCCGTTTATGACCACCCGTAAAGAGGGGATGGGCTTAGGGCTGGCGATTTGCCAGCGGCTGGTGCGGTATGGGCGGGGCGATATCAGCATCAGGAACCAGACCGCGCCGGACGGTCTGTCGGGAACGGTGGTCACGATACATTTCTTACATGAACATGGGGGCAGGGATGGCGACAATTCATCTACTGGATGATGATACGGCGGTCACTAACGCGTGCGCGTTTTTACTGGAAAGTCTGGGATATGACGTAAAATGCTGGACGCAGGGGGCGGATTTTTTGGCGCAGGCCAGTCTGTATCAGGCCGGGGTCGTATTACTGGATATGCGAATGCCGGTACTGGATGGGCAGGGCGTTCATGATGCGTTGCGCCAGTGCGGAAGTACCCTGGCGGTTGTTTTTCTTACCGGGCATGGCGATGTACCGATGGCCGTGGAGCAGATGAAACGCGGCGCCGTCGATTTTCTGCAAAAACCGGTATCGGTAAAACCGCTACAGGCGGCGCTGGAGCGTGCGCTGACGGTTTCATCGGCAGCGGTGGCGCGCCGTGAGATTATACTGTGTTACCAGCAGTTGACGCCGAAAGAGCGTGAGCTGGCCAGCCTGGTGGCAAAAGGGTTTATGAACCGGGAAATTGCGGAAGCGATGAATATCGCGGTGCGTACCGTAGAGGTGCACCGCGCCAGAGTCATGGAAAAAATGCAGGCCGGTAGCCTGGCGGAACTGATTAGGCGTTTCGAAAAAATGGCCTCGCCAGAGACCAGAATACGAACAACGTATGAGCCATGAATAATAAACTGCGTTATTTCTTTGATTTGCATCAAATTTTGTTTAATTGAGAAGACTGTTATATTCTGTTGGTTTGAGCTGGCGACGAGTAAAACGTATGACAAAACCGACAAAAGATGACGAACTGTACCGCGAGATGTGCCGGGTGGTGGGCAAGGTCGTGCTGGAAATGCGCGATCTGGGGCAGGAGCCTAAATATATTGTTATTGCGGGCGTGTTAAGAACCGCGCTGGCGAATCAACGCATCCAACGTAGCGCGTTAGAAAAACAGGCTATGGAAACCGTGATTAACGCTCTGGCGCGGTCATAGCCGCTATCAGGGTGGCAATAACGAAATCGCCTTTGAATTGTCGCGATTGTCACCATGGCGGGCTGGTTACCCGCCGTTAGCGATGCGCAGGGTTATCAGGTGATGGCTAAGCGCAGCCCTAATGTATCAGGGTACGGCTCAAAATAATTCTGGCTGCGTAGATAGTCATCCGGATGTTCCGCCAGATAGTGCTTCAGCAGCGTTAACGGTGCCAGGATAGGTAGTCGGCCCGCCCGGTAGCCGAGAATCACCTCGCGTAATTCCGCGCGTTGCCTGCTGTTCAACGCGCGGTGAAAATAGCCCTGGATATGCATCAGCACATTGGTGTGATTTTTACGTGAAGCGGGGTGGCGCAGGATAGCCATCAGTTTTTCTCTGTATCGGACAAAGAAGGCATCCAGATCGTCCCACTCATGCAGACGCGCGACGAAAGGGCCAATTTCGCGGTAGCCGGCCTGGTGGTGGGCGAGAAGCTGAAGTTTGTATCGGCTATGAAACGCGAGCAAACTGTGACGACTCAAGCCCTGCGCGCGTAGCGCATTTAATTCATGTAGCGCGAAAATACGTGCGATGAAATTTTCGCGTAGTACCGGATCGTGCAGGCGACCATCTTCCTCTATCGGCAGCCAGGGATATTTGTCCATCATCGCGGCGGTAAACAGCCCCGTGCCAGCTTTGCGGCCCCTGTTACCCTTTTCATCATACAGGCGAACGCGCTCCATTCCGCAACTGGGCGATTTTGCACACACAATAAACCCCGCCAGTTCGCCTATTGTTGGCAGAAACCGATCGGCAAAGGCATTCATTCGCTCGGTGACGTCATCGTGCGGGGCATGGCTATAGCGCATCCGAATGTCGCCACAGGTCGTCTGGATAAGACGCAGCGCAGGGCGAGGCACGGGCAGGCCGATCGCCACCTCCGGGCAGATCGGTTTGTAGTCCACCCACGGCGCCAGAGAGTTCATGACAAAATCCATACGCTTATGTCCGCCATCAAAGCGTACCGCGGCGCCAGTCAGACATCCGCTAATGCCGACTACGGGTTTGTTATTCATGATTCCCCCTTATTGAAAGTACGACGACTGACGCCAATGGTGCAAAATGTTATCTCACGCTGATTTAAAACTTACACAACTTTGTTTTTTTGTCTAAGTTTTCGCGGGGATTTTTTTGACGTAGTTAAATATCAATAAGATAGAATGAGGGGAAGAAATCTATTTCAGCGCTTATAGTGTGATAACCTCCAGCGAAGCGACCACGTTGCGCCACTGGGCAAGCTGTTTTTTCTGCCCGGCAGTGAGCTTTCCGGTGGTCACCAGGAACCATTTTCTCTGGGCGAACAGCTCGGGCGCCAGCATGGCTGGTGGAGAGGGAAGCACATTGAGCCGCAGCTCTTGTCCGGTACGAGTCAACGCTTCCAGCCAGATTTCACAGTGATCCGAGAGATGCCATCCGCTAATAAAGGCATTGTTGCCAGGCGCTTTTCTGTCGCCTTCAAGGCAAAAAGAGGTGTAGGCAATAATGATGCCATCCAGTATTTCGCGCAGCGTCATCACGGCGGGAAGATGCGCGGACACTTTGCTGCGCAACGGACGCAATAAATGGGTCACCAGTTCTGCGCGGGGATATTCCCGGCCACAGTCATAAATCAACTGCCGCAGCGCGTCAATTCGCCCTTCGTGGAGATGTTGAAGCATCGTCTCCTGAATCGTTATCCAGTTATCGCCCAGGCGAATGACCGGACGCGACAGTAAGGGTTTGACCTGGCTTATCGGTACGCCTTTTCTCACCCAGTCGAGGATGCTAAGCGCTTGTCGAATATCGTCATCGCTGTATAAGCGATGCCCGCCATCAGTACGCTGCGGTTTCAATAAACCATAGCGTCGCTGCCATGCCCTTAGCGTGGCGGCATTGATACCGCATAGTCTGGCAAATTCGCCGATAGAATACGACATGGTAAAGCCCGTTAAATAAGGGGATTCTACTATATCATGATTAAATGAAGACTAAGGTAGTGATAAATGGTGCGGCATACCAGGGCATCCGTATGGATTTTGTCGATGATGAGCAATACTGCGTGGCGTAAGGCTCATCAAAATATGACCAATGCTTAATACCATCGGATGCCCCTGGTTAATACTCTATTAACCTCATTCTTCGGGCGCAGTTAAGTAACTCTGTCACTTTATGAACCTGTAGCTTTCTCATCATATTCATCCGATGTGTTTCGACGGTTTTTATACTGATATGTAGCTTTTCGCTGATCCCATGATTGGTATACCCCTCGTCAATAAGTTTAAGAACCTGACGCTCGCGCAAAGTAAGCAGTTGATGATTGGTAGTGTCAGCCTTTAATTCAGCCAGGATAGCTTCCCGATTCAACGTCGGGTCAATGTAACGCTTGTTTACTGCGACTGTTTGCAATGCCGCTAACAGAACTTGCTGACTACTGCTTTTTAAAACATAGCCATTAGCACCTGCGGCTAAAGTTTTAATGGTCATATACTCTTGTTGGTATGCTGTGTAAACCAGAATATTCATTGCTGGCCAACGCTGATGTAATTGAGGAATGATATCCAGGCCATTGATGCCAGGTAAGCTAAGATCAAGGATAAGTATGTCAGGCTCGTATGCGCAACAGGCATTATAAACCTCAAGACCATTTTTAACATGCTCTACAATTTTAAAATGAGGCCAGGGTAATAAGGCATTCATAATGCCGTTAATGATGATTTCATGATCGTCTACTAATAAGATCTTATATTCTTTCATTTTGCTGCCCTCGCGAAAATTAAGATAATATTAAGTAATGGTGTAGTTTTTGAAGATCATACGTATTTTCTGGCGTAAGTCGGTTAGTTCCTCCAGCGCGATGATTTTCCCCATTTTTACGCGATTCTCAATGTCTATGACATAGCATACCAATTCAGTCTGCCCTATTTGACCTAAACAGCCTTTTAATGTGTGAATTAACTGATCGATTTTTTGTCCAGCCGATACGGCATTTTCAATATCAGCCAGCAAGAGGTCCAGTGATTGGAAAATCTTGCTATTAATGACCATATCATCTGTCGCCAGTAGCGCTGAGCAGCGACTTGGATCCTGCTCCTGTAGCTCTATATTTCGTAAAAGTTGGTATTCTGCGGCAATACTGATATAGCGAGCTAAGGTAGCCAATGTCACTGGTTTGGTAATGTAATGATGAATCCCATTTTTTTTACAACGATGAATATCTTCTGTCGCTACGCTAGCGGATAGCGCCACAAACATGCAGTCAGGATCTAAATTATTCGGCTCATCGTGCCATAATTGTACACATTCAATACCATCTATTTCTGGCATTCTAATGTCAATCAGTACTAAATCGAATCGTTGCTGTTGTGATAAAGTCAGAGCCTCGTTACTACTGGCGGCAATAGTGACGTGTTGGCCCAGGCTGACAAGCATTTTGCCGATGATATCCCGATTAATATCGGCATCATCAACCAAAAGAATCTGCAACTGCCAGGGAGGTAACAAATTATTTATTACTGGTATATTTGGTGTACACAATATTAACTGTTGCGCCAGGTCGTAGAGTTTTCCGGGGAAATACAAAAGCTCTGCGTTGAGAAGCGCATTTTGCTGGTGGGGGGGGGCACCGCGTATTCCCCAGCAAGCCAGTTGCCGATGCAGGCAGAACGGCGCTGATAGTGTCCCTTCAATTGGTTGAGGCGGCTGGTATTCTTGTAAGGGTAATGCTAGCGAGAAACAGGTTCCAACCCCGGGGACACTTTTTAGTGTCAGATTACCGCCCATCATTTTAGCCAGGCTTGACGCAATAGTCAGTCCAATTCCTGTACCTTGCGAATTTGTGTCTGCTTGATAAAAAGCAGTAAAGATTTGAGACTGCTGCTGTATTTCAATCCCTTTACCGCTATCGCTAACCAGAAATATTAATTGTTCCTCATGACGCTTGACCGTCAGACGTATCCCTCCGGTTTCGGTAAATTTTACCGCGTTCCCGAGTAAATTAACCAAAATTTGCCGTAAACGGATACTGTCGGTATGAAAATAGAGAGGGACATGTTGACCGACAAAAGTACGTAATGACAGTTTTTTGCTTTGCGCCGGCCCCTGGATGGGTTGCATTGCCTGGTCCAGTAACGGCAGTAACGCTGTTTCTTCCATATGTAATGTGAAATGACCAGACTCGATGCGTGAAAAATCCAGCAGATTATTAATAATAGCTAACAAAGACAGTGTACAATTCCTGGCGGTATCAGCTAATCCTTGCTGCTCTATGTTTAAAGGGGTGGTTTGTAATAATTCAATCGCACCGAGTACGCCATTCATCGGAGTACGTAACTCATGACTTATTACCGTAAGATGAATGCTTTTACGTTTGTTAGCTTGCTCAGCGCGTTTTTTTGCTTCATTTAGCGCCTGGGTGCGCTCTGCGACTTTGTTTTCCAGATTGTCGTATTGGACTTGTAGAGTATCAAGCAGTTGGTTAAAAGCACCGGCAATACTATCTAATTCATCCAGTCGTTGTGCTGGTAAACGTGTGCTCAGCGGTGCAGTTGCGGTTTTATTAATGACATCGACAAAACGCCATAACGGTTTGGCCAGTGAGCGATGTAGTAACCAGCAAAAAGCCGACGTCATCAACACCAATGCTGTTAATGTAAAGGGGATTTGTTGAAGGATAATTTTTAAGATGCGATTATGTAGATTACCGTATGGGTACAGTGTAACCAGACTCCATCCGGGGCCATGCAAGGTTGTGCGTAATATCAGAAATCCGGGAATTTGCTGCCATCCATCATGCAGCGTTACATTCTCTAACTGTGTACGTATTTTTTGCGGGATGTATGAAAACGGCAATAAGTGGTTGTTTTGATCCAGCCATACTCGAATACTATCATCTAATGGTAGGTGGCTCTTAGTAATGAGATCGGGAAGTTTAACCGTCACCCCAAAAAATACGCCTTGCTGATCGGCAACCGCAACGGAAGCGTGCCATCCTTTGCCGTTTATGTATTCTGGTTCACTCCAGTAAAACCCGGCATGGGTTGGGTATAAAGGAAAGCTTTTTCGCGTTAAAGGCTGTAGAGTTGAATAATCTGAAGGGTTATCAGTAGATAATAACGAAATCTCATTTTTATGGTTAAGAATAAAACTATCGCGACGAAAGCTTTTTTCATCGATATCAGAGGACTGCAGAAAGAGACGGTGCTTCTCTCCGTTTAGCGTCGGCGTGCAATTTGAAGGACCGACAGAAAGATGCCGGCTCACCTCAGGGAAAATATCGTTATGATGAATCTCAGTCGCTAATGAGCATTGATACATTAAATTTTTAGCATCACGTTCAGCTTCTTCAAACCGTTGATTACTTAGTACAATATTCATCTCGGATAGAACGGATAAATCCTCTATTATATGCTGCCGTTTCTGAATCATTGATATATAAGCTGCGGCAAGCACAGATAGCAGCCAAATAATTATTATTGTTAATAAAAATAAAAAAGTTAGCCTGATTACTAAAGATGTTTGCAGCGTATTCTTGAGATTGAGCAAATTCATAATGCTTTCCTCCAGTTGCCTGTTGCAAAATCTTTGGCACTTGATCACTATCGCAGTACATATAGTTTCATCAGAAGATTAATCGATGGTGTTATCATTAGGAAGATAAATTTCTTCATATATAACCCAGTCGATGACTACAATTACTTTTTAATAAGGTGGCGATGTAAAAACATCGTAACAGTTTATTTAATAAATAATTTTTCAAATTGTAATTTTTTATGTCAATGCTGAAAGTGTAATTGTGAATTTATCGGAAAATCCGAATGATAGAATCGCCTGTGACAAGGTATATGTAGACAGCATCCTGATATTGTACAAGAAGAGTATAGTCGAAATAAATGTGAATCAGGCTTTTTACGGATGTGGTTGTGAGCGAATTTGATAGAAACTCCCATTTATGTCTGAGGAGGGATTCATGCTGGCAGTTTTAAAAGGCATTCCATTAATTCAGGATATCAAGGCCGAAGGTAATAGCCGATCCTGGATAATGACTATTGATGGGCATCCTGCCAGAGGAGAAATTTTCTCAGAAGCATTTTCTATTTCTTTGTTCTTAAATGACCTGGAAAGCTTACCTAAGCCTTGTCTTGCCTATGTGACACTACTGCTTGCAGCACACCCGGACGTCCATGATTATGCTATACAGCTCACAGCGGATGGGGGATGGTTAAACGGTTATTATACCACAAGTAGTAGCTCTGAGCTTATTGCTATTGAGATAGAAAAACACCTGGCTTTAACTTGCATTTTAAAAAATGTAATACGCAATCACCATAAACTTTATTCGGGTGGGGTATAAAATGGTAGTAAATAAACGTTTAATCTTAATTTTACTATTTATACTCAATACAGCAAAGAGTGATGAGTTATCATGGAAAGGTAATGACTTCACCCTTTATGCCAGACAAATGCCATTAGCAGAGGTTTTACATCTGCTCTCAGAGAACTATGATACGGCTATTACTATTAGCCCATTGATAACAGCTACATTTAGTGGAAAAATTCCGCCTGGACCACCGGTCGATATTTTGAATAACCTGGCAGCACAATATGATTTGCTTACCTGGTTTGATGGTAGCATGTTATATGTATATCCTGCATCGTTATTAAAACATCAGGTTATCACTTTCAATATTTTATCTACTGGACGGTTCATTCATTACTTACGCAGCCAGAATATCCTTTCATCACCGGGATGCGAGGTTAAAGAAATTACCGGTACCAGAGCTGTGGAGGTGAGTGGTGTTCCCAGCTGTCTGACTCGTATTAGTCAATTAGCTTCAGTGCTGGATAATGCGTTAATCAAACGAAAAGACAGTGCGGTGAGTGTAAGTATATACACGCTTAAGTATGCCACTGCGATGGATACCCAATACCAATATCGCGATCAGTCCGTCGTGGTTCCAGGGGTCGTGAGTGTATTGCGTGAGATGAGTAAAACCAGCGTACCGGCGTCATCGACGACCAATGGTTCACCCGCTACACAGGCATTGCCCATGTTTGCTGCCGACCCACGCCAGAATGCAGTGATCGTTCGTGATTATGCGGCCAATATGGCCGGGTATCGGAAACTCATCACAGAATTAGATCAACGCCAGCAGATGATAGAGATTTCGGTGAAAATTATCGATGTTAATGCTGGAGATATTAACCAGTTAGGCATCGACTGGGGAACGGCAGTGTCGCTGGGTGGCAAGAAAATTGCGTTCAATACAGGTTTGAATGACGGTGGTGCTAGCGGTTTTTCAACGGTAATCAGCGATACCTCAAACTTTATGGTGCGTTTGAATGCACTGGAAAAAAGCTCTCAGGCTTATGTACTTTCCCAGCCATCTGTGGTGACTTTAAATAATATCCAGGCTGTGCTGGATAAAAATATTACTTTCTATACCAAACTGCAGGGAGAAAAAGTGGCTAAACTTGAATCCATCACTACGGGTTCTTTGTTGCGCGTTACACCTCGCTTGTTAAATGACAATGGCACGCAAAAAATAATGCTTAATCTTAATATTCAGGATGGACAACAAAGTGATACGCAAAGCGAAGCAGATCCGCTACCCGAAGTGCAAAATTCTGAAATTGCTTCGCAAGCCACATTATTGGCCGGACAAAGCCTATTGCTGGGAGGGTTTAAACAAGGTAAACAAATCCACTCGCAAAACAAAATCCCTTTATTGGGCGATATTCCTGTCGTAGGTCATTTGTTTCGCAATGATACGACTCAAGTACATAGTGTAATCAGGCTTTTTTTGATTAAAGCCTCAGTAGTAAATAATGGCATATCTCATGGTTAATCCAAAGAGTTCCTGGAAAATACGTTTTTTAGGTCACGTTTTACAAGGCCGGGAAGTATGGCTGAATGAAGGTAACCTGTCACTGGGGGAGAAGGGATGCGATATTTGTATTCCGCTGGCTATAAATGAAAAAATTATTCTGAGAGAACAGGCAGATAGTTTATTTGTTGATGCCGGGAAAGCCAGAGTTAGAGTTAATGGCCGCAGATTTAATCCAAATAAGCCGCTACCATCCAGTGGGGTTTTGCAGGTTGCGGGAGTGGCTATCGCGTTTGGTAAACAGGATTGTGAACTTGCTGATTATCAAATACCCGTTTCCAGATCAGGGTACTGGTGGTTGGCTGGCGTATTCTTGATTTTCATCGGTGGAATGGGTGTCCTGTTAAGTATTAGTGGTCAGCCTGAAACGGTAAATGACTTACCTTTGCGGGTTAAGTTTTTATTAGACAAAAGCAATATTCATTATGTGCGGGCACAATGGAAAGAAGATGGAAGCCTGCAG
The DNA here is from genome assembly GCF_046569445.1 of Salmonella sp. 741265050_HSA. Lineage (NCBI taxonomy): Bacteria > Pseudomonadati > Pseudomonadota > Gammaproteobacteria > Enterobacterales > Enterobacteriaceae > Salmonella > Salmonella sp. 741265050_HSA. Next base: position 419,759 of record NZ_JBKFSV010000001.1, read on the forward strand.
TTGTCCGGTTATTGCTCGTCAAGCGAACAGATGCAAAAGGTGAGAGCGACTCTCGAATCATGGGGGGTCATGTATCGGGATGGTGTAATCTGTGATGACTTATTGATACGAGAAGTGCAGGATGTTTTGATAAAAATGGGTTACCCGCATGCTGAAGTATCCAGCGAAGGGCCGGGGAGCGTGTTAATTCATGATGATATACAAATGGATCAGCAATGGCGTAAGGTTCAACCATTACTTGCAGATATTCCCGGCTTATTGCACTGGCAGATTAGTCATTCTCATCAGTCTCAGGGGGATGATATTATTTCTGCGATAATAGAGAACGGTTTAGTGGGGCTTGTCAATGTTACGCCAATGCGGCGCTCTTTTGTTATCAGTGGTGTACTGGATGAATCTCATCAACGCATTTTGCAAGAAACGTTAGCAGCATTAAAGAAAAAGGACCCCGCTCTTTCTTTAATTTATCAAGATATTGCGCCTTCTCATGATGAAAGCAAGTATCTGCCTGCGCCAGTGGCTGGCTTTGTACAGAGTCGCCATGGTAATTACTTATTACTGACGAATAAAGAGCGTTTACGTGTAGGGGCATTGTTACCCAATGGGGGAGAAATTGTCCATCTGAGTGCCGATGTGGTAACGATTAAACATAATGATACTTTGATTAACTATTCATTAGATTTTAAGTGAGTGGAAAATGACAACTCTGACCCGGTTAGAAGATTTGCTGCTTCATTCGCGTGAAGAGGCCAAAGGCATAATTTTACAATTAAGGGCTGCCCGGAAACAGTTAGAAGAGAACAACGGTAGGTTACAGGATCCGCAGCAATATCAGCAAAACACCTTATTGCTTGAAGCGATCGAGCAGGCCGAAAATATCATCAACATTATTTATTATCGTTACCATAACAGCGCACTTGTAGTGAGTGAGCAAGAGTAAAGTAAAAATATCTTAGAGCCTATCCCACCAGGCGTTAATTGGCGCAGCCAGCCTGGACACGGATAGCGCGCAAAAACCGGAGCGTACACGTAGTACGTGAGGATTTTGAGCACTGCCCAGGTCCAAAATGGCAAGTAAAATAGCCCTAATGGGATAGGCTCTTAGTTAGCACGTTAATTATCTATCGTGTATATGGAGGGGAATGATGATAAAGAAAAAGGCTGCGTTTAGTGAATATCGTGATTTAGAGCAAAGTTACATGCAGCTAAATCACTGTCTTAAAAAATTTCACCAAATCCGGGCTAAGGTGAGTCAACAGCTTGCTGAAAGGGCAGAGAGCCCCAAAAAGAGCAGAGAGACAGAGAGTATTCTTCATAACCTATTTCCACAAGGCGTTGCCGGGGTTAACCAGGAGGCCGAGAAGGATTTAAAGAAAATAGTAAGTTTGTTTAAACAACTTGAAGTACGACTGAAACAACTTAATGCTCAAGCCCCGGTGGAGATACCGTCAGGAAAAACAAAAAGGTAAAGCATAATGTCTTCAGGAAACATCTTATGGGGAAGTCAAAACCCTATTGTGTTTAAAAATAGTTTCGGCGTTAGCAACACTGATACCGGGGGGCAGGATGACTTATCCCAGCAAAATCCGTTTGCCGAAGGGTATGGTGTTTTGCTTATTCTCCTTATGGTTATTCAGGCTATTGCAAACGATAAATTTATTGAAGTCCAGAAGAACGCTGAACGTGCCAGAAATACCCAGGAAAAGTCAAATGAGATGGATGAGGTGATTGCTAAAGCAGCCAAGGGAGATGCTAAAACCAAAGAGGAGGTGCCTGAGGACGTAATTAAATACATGCATGATAATGGTATTCTCATCGATGGTATGACCATTGAGGATTATATGGCTAAATATGGCGATCATGGGAAGCTGGATAAAGGTGGTCTACAGGCGGTCAAAGCGGCTTTGGATAACGATGCCAACCGGAATACCGATCTTATGAGTCAGGGGCAGATAATAATTCAAAAAATGTCTCAGGAGCTTAACGCTGTCCTTACCCAACTGACGGGGCTTATCAGTAAGTGGGGGGAGATTTCCAGTATGATAGCGCAGAAAACGTATTCATGAAAAAAGACCCGACCCTACAACAGGCACATGACACGATGCGGTTTTTCCGGCGTGGCGGCTCGCTGCGTATGTTGTTGGATGACGATGTTACACTGCCGCTTAATACTCTGTATCGCTATGCCATGCAGCTTATGGAGGTAAAAGAATTCGCCGGCGCAGCGCGACTTTTTCAATTGCTGACGATATATGATGCCTGGTCATTTGACTATTGGTTTCGGTTAGGGGAATGCTGCCAGGCTCAAAAACATTGGGGGGAAGCGATATACGCTTATGGACGCGCGGCACAAATTAAGATTGATGCGCCGCAGGCGCCATGGGCCGCAGCGGAATGCTACCTCGCGTGTGATAACGTTTGTTATGCAATAAAAGCGTTAAAGGCCGTGGTGCGTATTTGCGGCGAGGTCAGTGAACATCAAATCCTCCGATTGCGTGCAGAAAAGATGTTACAGCAACTTTCTGACAGGAGCTAAAAATGAATCGAATTCACAGTAATAGCGATAGCGCCGCAGGAGTAACCGCCTTAACACATCATCACTTAAGCAATGTCAGTTGCGTTTCCTCGGGTTCGCTGGGAAAGCGCCAGCATCGTGTGAATTCTACTTTTGGCGATGGCAACGCCACGTCTCTGCTATCAGGGAAAATTAGTCTTCAGGAGGCAAGCAATGCGTTGAAGCAACTGCTTGATGCCGTACCCGGAAATCATAAGCGTCCATCATTGCCTGACTTTTTGCAGACCAATCCCGCTGTTTTATCAATGATGATGACGACATTAATACTCAACGTCTTTGGTAATAACGCCCAATCGTTATGCCAACAGCTTGAGCGGGCAACTGAGGTGCAAAATGCATTGCGTAATAAGCAGGTAAAGGAGTATCAGGAGCAGATCCAGAAAGCGATAGAGCAGGAGGATAAAGCGCGTAAAGCGGGCATTTTTGGCGCTATTTTTGACTGGCTTACTGGCATATTTGAAACCGTGATTGGCGCCTTAAAAGTTGTGGAAGGTTTTCTGTCCGGTAATCCCGCAGAAATGGCTAGCGGCGTAGCTTATATAGCCGCAGGTTGTGCAGGAATGGTTAAAGCCGGAGCCGAAACGGCAATGATGTGCGGTGCTGACCACGATACCTGTCAGGCGATTATTGACGTGGCAAGTAAAATTCAAGTTGGTTGTGAAGTCGTCGCGATGGCACTGGATGTTTTCCAGATTGGTCGTGCTTTTATGGCGACGAGAGGCTTATCTGGCGCAGCTGCAAAAGTGCTTGACTCCGGCTTAGGCGAAGAAATGGTTGAGCGTATGGTTGGTGCAGGGGAAGCAGAAATAGAGGAGTTGGCTGAAAAGTTTGGCGAAGAGGTGAGCGAAAAGTTTTCCAAACAATTTGAGGCGATTGAACGTGAAATGGTTTCGCCGGGCGAGATGGAAGAGGAGTCTGCTGAGTTTTCTCGTAAGGTAGAAAATAATATGACAAAAAATGCGGGAAAAAGTTTTACGAAAGAGGGGGTGAAAGCCATGGCAAAAGAAGCGGCAAAAGAAGCCCTGGAAAAATGTGCGCAAGAAGGGGGAAAGTTTCTGTTAAAAAATTTTCGTAATAAAGTTCTCTGGAATATGTTCAAAAAAATCCTGTATGCCTTACTGAGTGATTGTTCATTTAAAGGCTTACAGGCTATCAGATGTGCAACCGAGGGCGCCAGTCAGATGAATACTGGCATGGTTAACACAGAAAAAGCGAAGCTCGAAAAGAAAATAGAGCAATTAATAACTCAGCAACGGTTTCTGGATTTCATAATGCAACAAACGGAAGACCAAAAAAAGATAGAACAAAAACGCTTAGAGGAGCTTTATAAGAGTAGCGGTGCCGCGCTTAGAGATGTATTAGATACCATTGATCACTATAGTAGCGTTCAGGCGAGAATAGCTGGCTGTCGCGCTTAATCTGAGGATAAAAATATGGAAGCGAGTAACGTAGCACTGGTATTACCAGCACCTTCCTTGTTAACGCCTTCTTCCAGTCAAGCTCCCTCCAGGGAGGGAATGGGTACTGAATCAATGCTTCTGTTATTTGATGATATCTGGACGAAGCTAATGGAGCTTGCCAAAAAGTTGCGCGATATCATGCGCAGCTATAACGTAGTAAAACAACGGCTGGGCTGGGAACTGCAAGTCAATGTTTTACAGACGCAAATGAAAACAATTGATGAAGCGTTTAGAGCATCAATGATTACTGCGGGTGGCGCAATATTGTCGGGCGTGCTGACGATAGGATTAGGGGCTGTAGGCGGGGAAACCGGTCTTATAGCGGGTCAAGCCGTAGGCCACACAGCTGGGGGCGTCATGGGCCTGGGGGCTGGTGTAGCGCAACGTCAAAGTGATCAGGATAAAGCGATTGCCGACCTGCAACAAAATGGGGCCCAATCTTATAATAAATCCCTGACGGAAATTATGGAGAAAGCAACTGAAATTATGCAACAAATCATGGGCGTGGGGTCGTCACTGGTCGCGGTTCTTGCTGAAATACTCCGGGCATTAACGAGGTAAACATGGTGCAAGAAATAGAGCAATGGTTGCGTCGGCATCAGGTGTTTACTGAGCCTGCATATTTAGGGGAGACCGCCATATTACTTGGGCAACAGTTTATATTATCGCCTTACCTGGTGATCTATCGTATTGAGGCAAAAGAAATGATTATTTGTGAGTTCAGGCGCCTGACGCCCGGGCAACCTCGACCACAGCAATTGTTTCGCTTACTGGGACTTTTACGCGGGATATTTGTGCATCACCCGCAGTTAACATGTTTAAAGATGTTGATAATCACCGACGTTCTGGATGAAAAAAAAGCCATGCTACGCAGGAAATTATTGCGCATCCTGACAGTAATGGGAGCGACCTTTACACAGCTTGATGGCGATAACTGGACAGTTTTATCCGCCGAGCATCTTATCCAGCGACGTTTTTAAATAACCTTCCTGACGTAAATCATTATCACGTGAAAATAACAATCAATAGGTATGATGATGAAAGAAGATCAGAAAAATAAAATACCCGAAGACATTCTGAAACAGCTATTATCCGTTGATCCGGAAACCGTTTATGCCAGTGGTTACGCCTCATGGCAGGAGGGGGATTATTCGCGCGCCGTAATCGATTTTAGTTGGCTGGTGATGGCCCAGCCATGGAGTTGGCGTGCCCATATTGCATTAGCTGGCACCTGGATGATGCTTAAAGAATACACGACGGCCATTAATTTCTATGGACATGCCTTGATGCTGGATGCCAGCCATCCAGAGCCGGTTTACCAAACGGGCGTCTGTCTCAAAATGATGGGGGAACCCGGGTTGGCGAGAGAGGCTTTTCAAACCGCAATCAAGATGAGTTATGCGGATGCCTCATGGAGTGAGATTCGCCAGAATGCGCAAATAATGGTTGATACTCTTATTGCTTAAATAACAGAACGAAATATGAAAATTCATATTCCGTCAGCGGCAAGTAATATAGTCGATGGTAATAGTCCTCCTTCCGATATACAAGCGAAGGAGGTATCGTTTCCTCCCCCTGAAATTCCAGCCCCTGGCACCCCCGCAGCCCCGGTGCTGCTTACGCCTGAACAAATAAGGCAGCAGAAGGATTATGCGATACATTTTATGCAATACACTATTCGTGCGCTGGGTGCGACAGTCGTGTTTGGGTTATCGGTTGCTGCAGCGGTAATTTCTGGCGGGGCAGGATTACCCATTGCTATTCTTGCGGGGGCGGCGCTCGTGATTGCTATTGGGGATGCTTGCTGTGCGTATCATAATTATCAATTGATATGTCAGCAAAAGGAGCCGTTACAAACCGCCAGTGATAGCGTTGCTCTTGTGGTCAGTGCGCTGGCCTTAAAATGTGGGGCAAGTCTTAACTGCGCTAACACTCTTGCTAATTGTCTTTCTTTATTAATACGTTCAGGAATCGCTATTTCTATGTTGGTTTTACCCCTACAGTTTCCACTGCCCACGGCTGAAAATATAGCAGCCTCTTTGGACATGGGGAGTGTAATTACCTCCGTTAGCCTGACGGCGATAGGTGCGGTACTGGATTATTGCCTTGCCCGCCCCTCTGGCGACGATCAGGAAAATTCTGTTGATGAACTTCATGCCGATCCCAGTGCGTTATTGGCGGAACAAATGGCATCGCTCTGTCAATCTGCTACTGCACCTGCATTAATGGACAGTTCTGGTCATACATCTCGGGGAGAACCATGAAACCTGTTAGCCCAAATGCTCAGGTAGCAGGGCAACGTCCTGTTAACGCGCCTGAGGAATCACCTCCATGTCCCTCATTGCCACATCCGGAAACCAATATGGAGAGTGGTAGAATAGGTCCTCAACAAGGAAAAGAGCGGTTATTGGCCGGACTTGCGAAACGAGTGATAGAGTGTTTTCCAAAAGAAATTTTTAGTTGGCAAACGGTCATTTTGGGCGGACAGATTTTATGCTGTTCCGCTGGAATAGCATTAACAGTGCTAAGTGGTGGAGGCGCGCCGCTCGTAGCCCTGGCAGGGATTGGCCTTGCTATTGCCATCGCGGATGTCGCCTGTCTTATCTACCATCATAAACATCATTTGCCTATGGCTCACGACAGTATAGGCAATGCCGTTTTTTATATTGCTAATTGTTTCGCCAATCAACGCAAAAGTATGGCGATTGCTAAAGCCGTCTCCCTGGGAGGTAGATTAGCCTTAACCGCGACGGTAATGACGCATTCATACTGGAGTGGTAGTTTGGGATTACAGCCTCATTTATTAGAGCGTCTTAATGATATTACCTATGGACTAATGAGTTTTACTCGCTTCGGTATGGATGGGATGGCAATGACCGGTATGCAGGTCAGCAGCCCATTATATCGTTTGCTGGCTCAGGTGACGCCAGAACAACGTGCGCCGGAGTAATCGTTTTCAGGTATATACCGGATGTTCATTGCTTTCAAAATTTTGCTATGTTGCCAGTATCCTTACGATGTATTTATTTTAAGGAAAAGCATTATGGATATTGCACAATTAGTGGATATGCTCTCCCAAATGGCGCACCAGGCAGGTCAGGCCATTAATGACAAAATGAATGGTAATGATTTGCTAAACCCAGAATCGATGATTAAAGCGCAATTTGCCTTACAGCAGTATTCTACATTTATTAATTACGAAAGTTCACTGATCAAAATGATCAAGGATATGCTTAGTGGAATCATTGCTAAAATCTGAAGTTATTAGCGACGATGTTCGACGGTTGCTGCTGGAAATCATGTTTGCGGGCGTTAACCATAGCCTGATTTCCCAGGTACATGCGATGTTACCAGCGCTAACGGTTATTGTTCCGGATAAAAAATTACAGTTGGTATGTCTGGCATTACTGTTGGCGGGTTTAAATGAGCCGCTAAAAGCCGCGAAAATTTTATCGGATATTGATTTGCCAGAGGCTATGGCGCTGCGTCTGTTATTTCCTGCACCAAATGAGGGGTTTGAAAATTGAATATTTCTGATATGAGCGTAGTGCCTGTAAGCACTCAATCTTATGTAAAGTCCTCTGCAGAACCGAGCCAGGAGCAAATTAATTTTTTTGAACAATTGCTGAAAGATGATGCATCCACCAGTAACGCCAGTGCTTTATTACCGCAGGTTATGTTGACCAGACAAATGGATTATATGCAGTTAACGGTAGGCGTCGATTATCTTGCCAGAATATCAGGCGCAGCATCGCAAGCGCTTAATAAGCTGGATAATATGACATGAAGGTTCATCGTATAGTATTTCTTACTGTCCTTACGTTCTTTCTTACGGCATGTGATGTGGATCTTTATCGCTCATTGCCAGAAGATGAGGCGAATCAAATGCTGGCATTACTTATGCAGCATCATATTGATGCGGAAAAAAAGCAGGAAGAGGATGGTGTAACCTTACGTGTCGAGCAGTCGCAGTTTATTAATGCGGTTGAGCTACTTAGACTTAACGGTTATCCGCATAGGCAGTTTACAACGGCGGATAAGATGTTTCCGGCTAATCAGTTAGTGGTATCACCCCAGGAAGAACAGCAGAAGATTAATTTTTTAAAAGAACAAAGAATTGAAGGAATGCTGAGTCAGATGGAGGGCGTGATTAATGCAAAAGTGACCATTGCGCTACCGACTTATGATGAGGGAAGTAACGCTTCTCCGAGCTCAGTTGCCGTATTTATAAAATATTCACCTCAGGTCAATATGGAGGCCTTTCGGGTAAAAATTAAAGATTTAATAGAGATGTCAATCCCTGGGTTGCAATACAGTAAGATTAGTATCTTGATGCAGCCTGCTGAATTCAGAATGGTACCTGATGTACCCGCGAGACAAACATTCTGGATTATGGACGTGATCAACGCCAATAAAGGGAAGGTGGAGAAGTGGTTGATGAAATACCCTTATCAGTTGATGTTATCGTTGACAGGACTGTTATTAGGAGTGGGCATCCTGATCGGCTATTTTTGCCTGAGACGCCGTTTTTGAGCCGACCTGATCCCGAGGTGTTGCAACTTTATCGTTATTTCTGGCAACCTGCTCGTTACGCTGTACCGGAATGGCTGGATAAGCTGGGCTTTCATCTTTCAAACTGCTGGCGTTATGGCGATCGGCCCGAATTGGATCGTCTTCTTGACAGAGCGTTAAATAGACTAAGGGGAAGCTCTGTTATTCCAGCCTGTTTAAATGACAGGCAAAAACGGCAGGTTCGTCTTGCGCCGCGTATATCGGCATTTGCCTTTGGGCTGGGATTATTCAAACTCAGGTGTAGTGACTATTTTATGCTACCAGAGTATCGGCAATTGCTTCTACAGTGGTTTAGCGAGGATGAGATCTGGCAGCTATATGGTTGGTTGGGGCAAAAAGATGGCAAATTACTTCCTCCGCAAGTGATGCAACAAACTGCATTGCAGATCGGTACCGCCATTCTTAATCGGGAAGCGCATGACGATGCGGTTTTACATGCGCTATTAGTATTATTACCCCCTCCGCAGCGTATACTTTGGCCGAAGACTTCTCTTACCGAGATTATCTTCATGGAGCATTTGCTATGAGTTTTACTTCACTTCCTCTGACGGAAATTAACCATAAGCTACCCGCTCGAAATATTATTGAGTCACCGTGGATAACATTACAATTAACTTTATTTGCACAAGAACAACAAGCTAAGAGCGTTTCACATGCTATTGTGAGCTCCGCTTACCGTAAGGCTGAAAAAATCATCCGAGACGCCTATCGTTATCAGCGTGAACAGAAAGTTGAGCAGCAACAAGAACTAGCGTGGTTGCGTAAAAATACGCTGGAAAAAATGGAAGTGGAATGGCTGGAACAGCATGTAAAACATTTACAAGACGATGAAAATCAATTTCGTTCATTGGTCGATCAAGCAGCGCATCATATTAAAAATAGTATAGAACAGGTTCTGTTGGCCTGGTTCGACCAACAGTCGGTAGACAGTGTTATGTGCCATCGTCTGGCACGCCAGGCCACGGCTATGGCGGAAGAGGGAGCGCTTTATTTGCGTATTCATCCTGAAAAAGAGGCATTGATGCGTGAAACTTTTGGCAAGCGGTTTACGTTGATTATCGAGCCTGGTTTCTCTCCCGATCAGGCTGAACTTTCCTCAACACGATATGCCGTTGAATTTTCACTTTCTCGTCATTTCAACGCGTTACTGAAATGGTTACGTAATGGTGAAGATAAAAGAGGTAGCGATGAATATTAAAATTAATGAGATAAAAATGACGCCCCCTACAGCATTTACCCCTGGTCAGGTTATAGAGGAACAAGAGGTTATTTCGCCTTCAATGTTAGCTCTCCAGGAGTTACAGGAAACGACGGGGGCAGCGCTCTATGAGACGATGGAAGAAATAGGAATGGCGCTGAGTGGTAAACTGCGCGAAAGTTATAAATTCACGGATGCTGAGAAACTGGAGCGCAGACAGCAGGCTTTGCTGCGTTTGATAAAACAAATACAGGAGGATAATGGGGCAACGTTGCGTCCGCTTATCGAAGAGAATAGTGATCCTGATTTACAGAATGCGTATCAAATTATCGCTCTTGCAATGGCGCTTACTGCCGGCGGGTTGTCAAAAAAGAAAAAACGCGATTTGCAATCGCAACTGGATACGCTTACAGCGGAGGAGGGATGGGAACTTGCCGTTTTTAGTTTACTGGAACTTGGCGAAGTGGATACCGCTACGCTGTCCTCGCTGAAGCGTTTTATGCAACAGGCGATAGACAACGATGAAATGCCCTTATCGCAGTGGTTCAGACGCGTGGCAGACTGGCCGGATCGCTGTGAACGGGTCCGTATTTTGCTAAGAGCAATAGCCTTTGAACTTAGCATATGCATCGAACCCTCGGAGCAAAGTCGTTTGGCCGCAGCATTAGTACGTTTGCGTCGTTTGTTGTTATTCCTTGGCCTTGAAAAAGAGTGCCAGCGTGAGGAGTGGATTTGCCAGTTGCCGCCTAATACATTACTGCCGCTACTACTCGATATCATTTGTGAGCGTTGGCTTTTCAGTGATTGGTTGCTTGATAGACTTACCGCTATAGTTTCTTCATCGAAGATGTTCAATCGGTTACTCCAACAACTTGATGCGCAGTTTATGCTGATACCCGATAACTGTTTTAACGACGAAGATCAACGTGAACAAATTCTCGAAACGCTTCGTGAAGTAAAGGTAAATCAGGTTTTATTCTGATACCTGGCTTTCAATATTTAGGTAAATTGGCGTTCTGGCTCATCATGAGGCGGCAGGATGGATTGGGATCTCATTACTGAACGTAATATTCAGCTTTTTATTCAATTAGCAGGATTAGCTGAACGGCCTTTAGCAACCAATATGTTCTGGCGGCAAGGACAATATGAAACCTATCTAAACTATCATAACGGTCGTATTCACTTATGTCAGATACTCAAGCAAACCTTCTTAGACGAAGATCTGCTTTTTAAAGCCTTAACTCACTGGAAACCTGCAGCGTTCCAGGGTATTCCTCAGCGATTATTTTTGTTGCGCGATGGGCTTGCAATGAGCTGTTCTCCTCCTCTTTCCAGCTCCGCCGAGCTCTGGTTACGATTACATCATCGACAAATAAAATTTCTGGAGTCGCAATGCGTTCATGGTTAGGTGAGGGAATCAGGGCGCAACAGTGGCTCAGTGTATGCGCGGGTCGGCAGGATATGGTTCTGGCGACGGTGTTATTAATCGCTATTGTGATGATGCTGTTACCTTTACCGACCTGGATGGTTGATATCCTGATTACTATCAACCTTATGTTTTCAGTGATCCTGCTCTTAATTGCTATTTATCTTAGTGACCCTCTCGATTTATCGGTATTTCCGTCTTTATTACTTATTACTACATTATATCGTTTGTCACTCACAATCAGCACATCACGGCTGGTACTGTTACAACATAATGCCGGTAATATTGTGGATGCTTTCGGTAAGTTTGTCGTAGGAGGAAATCTCACCGTTGGGTTGGTCGTATTTACCATCATTACTATCGTGCAGTTTATTGTCATTACAAAAGGTATCGAGAGGGTGGCGGAAGTTAGCGCACGTTTCTCGCTTGATGGGATGCCAGGCAAACAAATGAGTATCGATGGCGATTTGCGTGCCGGAGTTATCGATGCAGACCATGCCCGTACATTAAGACAGCACGTCCAGCAGGAAAGCCGCTTTCTCGGTGCGATGGACGGTGCGATGAAATTTGTTAAAGGCGATACGATTGCCGGTATTATTGTTGTTCTGGTGAACATTATCGGCGGTATCATTATCGCTATCGTGCAATATGATATGTCGATGAGTGAGGCTGTTCACACTTATAGCGTACTTTCAATCGGAGATGGTTTATGTGGGCAAATTCCATCGCTGCTGATTTCCCTTAGCGCGGGAATTATTGTCACCCGTGTTCCGGGTGAGAAACGCCAGAACCTGGCGACAGAGTTGAGTTCTCAAATTGCCAGACAACCTCAGTCGCTCATATTAACCGCTGTGGTTTTAATGCTCCTCGCTTTAATTCCTGGCTTTCCTTTTATCACTCTCGCTTTCTTTTCAGCGTTGTTAGCATTGCCAATTATCCTCATTCGCCGCAAAAAGTCTGTGGTTTCCGCAAATGGCGTCGAAGCACCGGAAAAAGATAGTATGGTTCCCGGCGCATGTCCTCTAATCTTACGTCTTACCCCGACGTTACATTCTGCCGACCTGATTCGTGATATTGACGCCATGAGATGGTTTTTATTTGAGGATACTGGCGTCCCTCTCCCTGAGGTGAACATTGAGGTTTTGCCTGAACCCACCGAAAAATTGACGGTACTGCTATATCAGGAACCCGTATTTAGTTTATCTATTCCCGCCCAGGCGGATTATTTATTGATAGGCGCGGACGCTAGTGTGGTGGGTGACAGCCAGACGTTACCGAACGGGATGGGGCAGATCTGTTGGCTTACAAAAGACATGGCCCATAAGGCGCAAGGTTTTGGACTGGACGTTTTCGCGGGCAGCCAACGTATCTCTGCCTTATTAAAATGTGTCCTGCTTCGCCATATGGGAGAGTTTATTGGTGTTCAGGAAACGCGTTATCTAATGAATGCGATGGAAAAAAACTACTCTGAGCTGGTGAAAGAGCTTCAGCGCCAGTTACCCATTAATAAAATCGCTGAAACTTTGCAACGGCTTGTATCAGAACGGGTTTCTATTAGAGATTTACGTCTTATTTTCGGCACCTTAATTGACTGGGCGCCACGTGAAAAAGATGTCCTGATGTTGACAGAATATGTCCGTATCGCGCTTCGCCGTCATATTCTGCGTCGTCTTAATCCGGAAGGAAAACCGCTGCCGATTTTGCGGATAGGCGAAGGTATTGAGAACCTCGTGCGTGAATCCATTCGCCAGACGGCAATGGGGACCTATACTGCGCTGTCGTCTCGTCATAAGACGCAGATCCTGCAACTTATCGAGCAGGCGCTGAAGCAGTCAACCAAATTATTCATTGTCACTTCTGTCGACACCCGACGTTTCTTGCGAAAAATTACAGAAGCCACCTTGTTCGACGTACCGATTTTGTCATGGCAGGAATTAGGAGAGGAGAGCCTTATACAAGTGGTAGAAAGTATTGACCTTAGCGAAGAGGAGTTGGCGGACAATGAAGAATGAATTGATGCAACGTCTGAGGCTGAAATATCCGCCCCCCGATGGTTATTGTCGATGGGGCCGAATTCAGGATGTCAGCGCAACGTTGTTAAATGCGTGGTTGCCTGGGGTATTTATGGGCGAGTTGTGCTGTATAAAGCCTGGAGAAGAACTTGCTGAAGTCGTGGGGATTAATGGCAGCAAAGCTTTGCTATCTCCTTTTACGAGTACTATCGGGCTTCACTGCGGGCAGCAAGTGATGGCCTTAAGGCGACGCCATCAGGTTCCCGTGGGCGAAGCGTTATTAGGGCGAGTCATTGATGGTTTTGGTCGTCCCCTTGATGGCTGCGAACTGCCCGACGTCTGCTGGAAAGACTATGATGCAATGCCTCCTCCCGCAATGGTTCGACAGCCTATCACTCAACCATTAATGACGGGGATTCGCGCTATTGATAGTGTTGCGACCTGTGGCGAAGGGCAACGAGTGGGTATTTTTTCTGCTCCTGGCGTGGGGAAAAGCACGCTTCTGGCGATGCTGTGTAATGCTCCAGACGCAGACAGCAATGTTCTGGTGTTAATTGGTGAGCGTGGACGAGAAGTCCGCGAATTCATCGATTTTACACTGTCTGAAGAGACCCGAAAACGTTGTGTCATTGTTGTCGCAACCTCTGACAGACCCGCCTTAGAGCGCGTGAGGGCGCTGTTTGTGGCCACCACGATAGCAGAATTTTTTCGCGATAATGGAAAGCGAGTCGTCTTGCTTGCCGACTCACTGACGCGTTATGCCAGGGCCGCACGGGAAATCGCTCTGGCCGCCGGAGAGACCGCGGTTTCTGGAGAATATCCGCCAGGCGTATTTAGTGCATTGCCACGACTTTTAGAACGTACAGGAATGGGGGAAAAAGGCAGTATTACCGCATTTTATACGGTACTGGTGGAAGGCGATGATATGAATGAGCCGTTGGCGGATGAAGTCCGTTCACTGCTTGACGGACATATTGTGCTATCCCGGCGGCTTGCAGAGAGGGGGCATTATCCTGCCATTGACGTGTTGGCAACGCTCAGCCGCGTTTTTCCAGTCGTTACCAGCCATGAGCATCGTCAACTGGCGGCGATATTGCGACGGTGCCTGGCGCTTTACCAGGAGGTTGAACTGTTAATACGCATTGGGGAATACCAGCGAGGAGTTGATACTGATACTGACAAAGCCATTGATACCTATCCGGATATTTGCACATTTTTGCGACAAAGTAAGGATGAAGTATGCGGACCCGAGCTACTCATAGAAAAATTACACCAAATACTCACCGAGTGATCATGGAAACTTTGCTGGAGATAATCGCGCGGCGTGAAAAGCAATTACGCGGCAAACTTACCGTACTTTATCAGCAGCAACAGGCGATTATTACTGAACAGCAGATTTGCCAGACGCGCGCTTTAGCAGTGTCTACCAGACTGAAAGAATTAATGGGCTGGCAAGGTACGTTATCTTGTCATTTATTGTTGGATAAGAAACAACAAATGGCCGGGTTATTCACTCAGGCGCAGAGCTTTTTGACGCAACGGCAGCAGTTAGAAAATCAGTATCAGCAGCTTGTCTCCCGGCGAAGCGAATTACAGAAGAATTTTAATGCGCTTATGAAAAAGAAAGAAAAAATTACTATGGTATTAAGCGATGCGTATTACCAAAGTTGAGGGAAGTCTTGGGTTGCCATGCCAGTCTTATCAGGATGATAACGAGGCGGAGGCGGAACGTATGGACTTTGAACAACTCATGCACCAGGCATTACCCATTGGTGAGAATAATCCTCCTGCAGCATTGCATAAAAACGTGGTTTTCACGCAACGTTATCGTGTTAGTGGCGGTTATCTTGACGGTGTAGAGTGTGAAGTATGTGAATCAGGGGGGCTAATCCAGCTAAAAATCAATGTCCCTCATCATGAAATTTACCGTTCGATGAAAGCGCTAAAGCAGTGGCTGGAGTCTCAGTTGCTGCATATGGGGTATATAATTTCCCTGGAGATATTCTATGTTAAGAATAGCGAATGAAGAGCGTCCGTGGGTGGAGATGCTTCCAACGCAAGGCGCTACCATTGGTGAGCTGACATTGAGTATGCAACAATATCCAGTACAGCAAGGGATATTATTTACCATAAATTATCATAATGAGCTGGGTAGGGTGTGGATTGCAGAACAATGCTGGCAGCGCTGGTGTGAAGGGGTAATTGGCACCGCTAATCGATCGGCTATCGATCCTGAATTGCTATATGGAATAGCTGAATGGGGGCTGGCGCCGTTATTGCAAGCCAGTGATGCCACCCTCTGTCAGAACGAACCGCCAACATCCTGCAGTAATCTACCACATCAGCTAGCGTTGCATATTAAATGGATAGTTGAAGAACATGAGTTCCATAGCATTATTTTTACATGGCCAACGGGTTTTTTGCGCAATATAGTCGGAGAGCTTTCTGCTGAGCGTCAACAGATTTATCCTGCTCCCCCTATTGTAGTCCCTGTATATTCAGGCTGGTGCCAGCTTACATTAATTGAACTTGAGTCTATCGAAATCGGCATGGGCGTTCGGATTCATTGCTTTGGCGACATCAGACTCGGTTTTTTTGCTATTCAACTACCAGGGGGAATCTACGCAAGGGTATTGCTGACAGAGGATAACACGATGAAATTTGACGAATTAGTCCAGGATATCGAAACGCTACTTGCGTCAGGGAGCCCAATGTCAAAGAGTGACGGAACGTCTTCAGTCGAACTTGAGCAGATACCACAACAGGTGCTCTTTGAGATCGGACGTGCGAGTCTGGAAATTGGACAATTACGACAACTTAAAACGGGAGACGTTTTGCCTGTAGGTGGATGTTTTGCGCCAGAGGTGACGATAAGAGTAAATGACCGTATTATTGGGCAAGGTGAGTTGATTGCCTGTGGCAATGAATTTATGGTGCGTATTACACGTTGGTATCTTTCCAAAAATACAGCGTAAACCTGATAAGAAAAATAATATGCGAACAATATAATAGCGTTCCAGGTCGTGTCATGAGAGATACAGTATGTCTTTACCCGATTCGCCTTTGCAACTGATTGGTATATTGTTTCTGCTTTCAATACTGCCTCTCATTATCGTCATGGGAACCTCTTTCCTTAAACTGGCGGTGGTATTTTCGATTTTACGAAATGCTCTGGGTATTCAACAAGTTCCCCCAAACATTGCATTGTATGGCCTTGCGCTTGTACTTTCCTTATTCATTATGGGGCCGACGCTATTAGCTGTAAAAGAGCGCTGGCATCCGGTTCAGGTCGCTGGCGCTCCTTTCTGGACGTCTGAGTGGGACAGTAAAGCATTAGCGCCTTATCGACAGTTTTTGCAAAAAAACTCTGAAGAGAAGGAAGCCAATTATTTTCGGAATTTGATAAAACGAACCTGGCCTGAAGACATAAAAAGAAAGATAAAACCTGATTCTTTGCTCATATTAATTCCGGCATTTACGGTGAGTCAGTTAACGCAGGCATTTCGGATTGGATTACTTATTTATCTTCCCTTTCTGGCTATTGACCTGCTTATTTCAAATATACTGCTGGCTATGGGGATGATGATGGTGTCGCCGATGACCATTTCATTACCGTTTAAGCTGCTAATATTTTTACTGGCAGGCGGTTGGGATCTGACACTGGCGCAATTGGTACAGAGCTTTTCATGAATGATTCTGAATTGACGCAATTTGTAACGCAACTTTTATGGATCGTCCTTTTTACGTCTATGCCGGTAGTGTTGGTGGCATCGGTAGTTGGTGTCATCGTAAGCCTTGTTCAGGCCTTGACTCAAATACAGGACCAAACGCTACAGTTTATGATTAAATTATTGGCAATTGCAATAACTTTAATGGTCAGCTACCCATGGCTTAGCGGTATCCTGTTGAATTATACCCGGCAGATAATGTTACGAATTGGAGAGCATGGTTGAATGGCACAACAGGTAAATGAGTGGCTTATTGCATTGGCTGTGGCTTTTATTCGACCATTGAGCCTTTCTTTATTACTTCCCTTATTAAAAAGTGGCAGTTTAGGGGCCGCACTTTTACGTAATGGCGTGCTTATGTCACTTACCTTTCCGATATTACCAATCATTTACCAGCAGAAGATTATGATGCATATTGGTAAAGATTACAGTTGGTTAGGGTTAGTCACCGGAGAGGTGATTATTGGTTTTTTAATTGGGTTTTGTGCGGCGGTTCCCTTTTGGGCCGTTGATATGGCGGGGTTTCTGCTTGATACTTTACGTGGCGCGACAATGGGTACGATATTCAATTCTACAATGGAAGCTGAAACCTCACTTTTTGGCTTGCTTTTCAGCCAGTTTTTGTGTGTTATTTTCTTTATAAGCGGCGGCATGGAGTTTATATTAAACATTCTGTATGAGTCATACCAATATTTACCGCCAGGGCGTACTTTATTATTTGACCGGCAATTTTTAAAATATATCCAGGCAGAGTGGAGAACGCTTTATCAATTATGCATCAGCTTCTCTGTTCCTGCCATAATATGTATGGTATTAGCCGATCTGGCTTTAGGTCTTTTAAATCGGTCGGCACAGCAATTGAATGTGTTTTTCTTCTCAATGCCGCTCAAAAGTATATTGGTTCTACTCACGCTCCTGATCTCATTCCCTTATGCTCTTCATCACTATTTGGTTGAAAGTGATAAATTTTATATTTATCTAAAAGACTGGTTTCCATCTGTATGAGCGAGAAAACAGAACAACCTACAGAAAAGAAATTACGTGATGGCCGTAAGGAAGGGCAGGTCGTCAAAAGCATTGAAATAACATCATTATTTCAGCTGATTGCGCTTTATTTGTATTTTCATTTCTTTACTGAAAAGATGATTTTGATACTGATTGCGTCAATAACTTTCACATTACAATTAGTAAATAAACCATTTTCTTATGCATTAACGCAATTGACTCATGCTTTGATAGAGTCATTGACTTCTGCACTGCTGTTTCTGGGCGCAGGGGTAATAGTTGCTACTGTGGGTAGCGTGTTTCTTCAGGTGGGGGTGGTTATTGCCAGTAAGGCCATTGGTTTTAAAAGTGAGCATATAAATCCGGTAAGTAATTTTAAGCAGATATTCTCTTTACATAGCGTAGTGGAATTATGTAAATCCAGCCTGAAAGTTATCATGTTATCTCTTATCTTTGCCTTTTTCTTTTATTATTATGCCAGTACTTTTCGGGCGCTACCGTACTGTGGGTTAGCCTGTGGCCTGCTTGTAGTTTCTTCTTTAATAAAATGGTTATGGGTAGGGGTGATGGCTTTTTATATCGTCGTTGGCATACTGGACTATTCTTTTCAATATTATAAGATTAGAAAAGATCTAAAAATGAGTAAAGATGACGTAAAACAGGAGCATAAAGATCTGGAGGGAGACCCTCAAATGAAGACACGGCGTCGGGAAATGCAGAGTGAAATACAAAGTGGGAGTTTAGCTCAATCGGTTAAACAATCTGTTGCGGTAGTGCGTAATCCAACGCATATTGCGGTTTGTCTTGGCTATCATCCCACCGATATGCCAATACCACGCGTTCTGGAAAAAGGTAGTGATGCTCAAGCTAACTATATTGTTAACATCGCTGAACGCAACTGCATCCCCGTTGTTGAAAATGTTGAGCTGGCCCGCTCATTATTTTTTGAAGTGGAACGTGGAGATAAAATTCCTGAAACGTTATTTGAACCCGTTGCAGCCTTGTTACGTATGGTGATGAAGATAGATTATGCGCATTCTACCGAAACACCATAAATGCTTTTGGTATGCTTCTTCAGGCCACTGCGAAGGTTAAGAGGGGTAATACAGTATAGAGCAGCGCTTGACGATAAAGGTGAGAGACTGAAAATAATCGCTTTTAGCCTGGCACAAGCACCAGATAGCGTATTTTAAAATTAAACAAGATAATGGATTGGTGCGTCTGAATGGACTCGAACCATCGACCCCCACCATGTCAAGGTGGTGCTCTAACCAACTGAGCTACAGACGCATTAAAATGATGGTGCGTTCAATTGGACTCGAACCAACGACCCCCACCATGTCAAGGTGGTGCTCTAACCAACTGAGCTATGAACGCAACGTTGTAGGTGACAACGGGGACGAATATTAGCGTCACAACCGCAATGAGGCAAGAGGGAAATCGCAATTTTCTTCCTGAAATCACCTGATTGCGGTGGAAATATGCAACATGTCGAGAAAATAGCCGCCATGCGACGGCTATCGTCGTATTATCGCGCAGCGCGCTGCAAAATGATGGCGGACGGCTGACGTTGTAGATAGCGCATCCGTAGCATCATTAACACCGCCGCCGAGGTCAGGCCGATGATGAACCCCATCCAGAAGCCCGCCGGTCCCATACGATCAACCACCAGATCCGTTAACGCCAGGATATAACCGCTGGGTAAACCTAACACCCAGTAGGCGGTAAAGGTGATAAAAAAGATGGAACGCGTATCTTTATAACCGCGCAGAATACCGCTGCCGATAACCTGTATAGAGTCGGAAATCTGATAAACCGCAGCGAGCAGCATTAATTGCGCGGCAAGCGCCACGACCTCAGGGTTGTCATTGTAGAGCAAAGCAATATGCTTACGCAGAGTAACGGTAAAGATCGCGGTAACCACAGCCATACAAATGCCAACGCCTAAACCGGTACGCGCTGCGGTTTGCGCATCCAGCGTTGAGCCCTGGCCCAGACGATAACCCACTCGAATCGTTACCGCCGCAGCCAGCGACATCGGCAGCACGAACATCAGCGAGCTAAAGTTAAGCGCAATCTGATGACCCGCGACATCCACAATACCTAATGGCGAAACCAGCAGCGCAACGACCGCAAACAACGTCACTTCAAAGAACAGCGCCAGCGCAATCGGCAACCCTAGTTGAATCAGGCGCTTCATGACGACGCTATCGGGTTTGCCAAAGCCTGTTTCATTACGAATATCACGCATTGAACGCGCGTGTTTAATGTAAGAAAGCATGGCGATAAACATCACCCAATAGACCGCCGCGGTCGCAACGCCGCAGCCGATACCGCCGAGTTCCGGCATACCAAAATGGCCATAGATAAAAATATAGTTCACCGGAATATTTACCAGCAGGCCCAAAAATCCCATCACCATACCCGGTTTGGTTTTGGCCAGACCTTCGCACTGGTTTCGCGCTACCTGAAAGAAAAGGTATCCTGGCGCGCCCCACAGCAGCGCGCGAAGATAACCCACGGCTTTATCGGCCAGCGCCGGATCAATATTATGCATAGAGCGGATAATGTATCCGGCATTCCACAGGACGATCATCACCAGCACGGAGACAAAGCCCGCCAGCCAGAACCCTTGTCGAACCTGATGCGCGATACGCTCACGACGGCCGGAGCCATTGAGTTGCGCAATCACAGGCGTCAAGGCCAGCAGTAAGCCGTGACCAAACAAAATGGCGGGAAGCCAGATAGAGGTGCCGATAGCGACGGCAGCCATGTCCGTAGCGCTATAGCCTCCCGCCATGACGGTATCGACGAATCCCATTGCGGTCTGTGCCACTTGCGCAAGGATCACCGGTATCGCTAACGCTAATAACTGACGCGCTTCACTGGTATACTTCTGCACGTATTCACCTTTTATTTTGTTGTTATATGAAAGACTAAAAAGCCGCCGTAGTGGCAGCCAAAAGAAATAGCAGGGGAAATTTCAGTCTATTGTAGCGGGGTATTACTATTTCTCCAGCGAAAAAACAGTTGTTAACGGCGCATTGCTGGCAAGCTGTTTTTCCACCTGCTATTGTGCTGAACAGTTCTGCTTTTATTTATTTCAGGAGTTGAAGATATGTTTACGGGGATCGTACAGGGTACCGCGAAACTGGTATCGATTGATGAAAAACCCAACTTTCGCACCCATGTGGTGACGTTACCGGACTACATGCTGGAGGGGCTGGAGACGGGGGCGTCGGTAGCGCATAACGGATGCTGTTTGACGGTGACTGAAATAAACGGCAACCAGATAAGCTTTGATCTGATGAAAGAAACGTTGCGCATCACCAATCTGGGCGCGTTGAGGGTAGGTGATGAGGTCAACGTAGAGCGCGCCGCCAAATTCAGCGATGAAATCGGTGGACATCTGATGTCGGGGCATATTATTACGACGGCGGAGATCGCGAAAATCCTGACCTCCGAAAATAACCATCAGGTGTGGTTTAAAGTGCAGGATGCGTCCCTGATGAAGTATATCCTGTACAAGGGCTTTATCGGCGTCGACGGCATCAGTTTGACCGTCGGCGAGGTAACGCCAACGCGCTTCTGCGTGCATCTCATTCCGGAAACGCTGGAACGTACTACGCTTGGCAGAAAAAAACTGGGTGAGCGTGTGAATATCGAGATCGATCCGCAAACGCAGGCGGTTGTCGATACCGTAGAACGCGTACTGGCTGCACGAGAAAATGCGGTCAGAAATCAGGCCGACATTGGCTAACGGAAAATAAGATTCCCCCGCATGAAATGCGGGGGCGATGATTAGCGAGGAACGCGCAGACCGTTTTCAACGCCGCGCGTAAATACCACCTGCCAAAGCTGGATATCACGCGCGCGAAACGCACCCGCGCAGGCATTGAGATAATAGCTGAACATACGTTTAAAGCGCTCGTTATAATTGCCCGCAATCTCTGGCCAGGCATTGATAAAGCGCTCATGCCACGCCATCAGAGTCGTGTCATAGTCGGCGCCAAAGTTATGCCAGTCTTCCATTACAAAGTGTGATTCGCTGGCCTCGGCGATTTGACGAACAGACGGCAAACAACCGTTGGGGAAAATATACTTATTGATCCACGGATCGACATTATGATCGGTTTTTTTAGAACCAATAGTATGGAGCAGGAAAAGACCATCCGGTTTTAAATTCCTGTCAACGACCTCAAAATAGGTGTTGTAGTTTTTTGGCCCGACATGTTCGAACATACCGACAGAGACGATTCGGTCAAACTGATCGTTAAGGTCGCGATAATCTTCGAGGAGAATGGAGACATCCAGACCTTCGCAACGCGTCTGCGCCATTTTTTGTTGTTCAGCGGAGATCGTTACGCCCACCACGCTAACGCCATAATGGGTCGCCATATATTGCGACAGGCCGCCCCAGCCGCAGCCGATATCCAGCACACGCATCCCCGGTTGTAGCTGTAGCTTTTCGCAAATTAATTTCAGCTTGGCTTGCTGTGCCGCTTCCAGCGTATCGGCATCTTTCCAGTAGGCGCAAGAATATTGCATATAGGGATCGAGCATACGGGAAAAAAGGTCATTACCAAGATCGTAATGTTCCTTGCCGACAATCCAGGCGCGTTTTTTACTTTGTAGATTAATCAGACGCGCGCCGAGGATGCGGAGCGTATCTTTAACATGGTGGGGGAGTTGATTTTCAAGACCGGCACGTAAGACTTTGCTGAAGAAAATATCCAGACGCTCGCATTCCCACCAGCCATCCATGTAACTCTCACCTAACCCCAACGATCCTTCCTGAAGGACGCGTTTAAAAAAATCGGGATTCTTAACACGAATGTCAGACGGGGCGGAACCATTAATTGTAATATCCGCGCGACTTAACAATTCGTTGGCGATTCGGTACCAGTTATCATCCGGTACGCTGACTTCTTCTATACACGATGAACTCATAGCTTCTCCATCACTGGACGGTGATCAGAACCTTAAAACAGCGTAGACGCTTTTTTGGCTTTGTGAGAAATCCCACGGGCAATTCCGTGAGCCAGTTATCCGACGTAGAACAGAGGAAGGGAGGAACCCTTGCCGAAAAGGCCATCCATGGTGAATCGGGAACGCTCCGGTTCCCGTTAATGCCTAATAATTATCGTAATATAAACAACCGTGAATCAGTATAGGCCGCAATTTTTGATGATTCAACCGAAAATTGTTAGCGTGCTAATTACCAGCGGTTAACAAGCTTTTAGTGAGACTTGTCGTGGGCGACATTGGCATGAGGAAACCCAGTCTCATCGCACTCTGCATGAGACTGCATTTTATAGCCTAACGCCGCCAGAACAACGGTAGAGAGCATTACGCTGGTGGTGGTCAGCAGCGGCGTGCTGATGAGCCATGAAACCACCAGGCTTGCCAGGAAACATAACCCCAGTTGCAGCGTATTTTGTAGCGCCGCAGCGCGCCCCGTGGCTTGAGGGAAAGGGCGTAACGCTTGCGCGACGACGATAGGGTAGATGGCGCCATTAGCAATCGCCATTACGCAGAAAGGAATCAGGATCTCCACCAGTGAGGCATTATTCAGAAGGCCCGCTCCCCAGGTGGCGATAACGCTCAGCGCGTACAGCCCTAACAGCCACGGAAGCAATTGGTAGCCCTGCCATTTTTGTAGCGCCGCGCGGCAACCATATCCGCCAATCAGAAAAGCGATGGTTTGCGGAACATAGCTCAGGCCAATCACTGCCGGGCTGTAACCCATCGCGCTGAGAATAAACGGCGACCCTGTTAGCCACGCAAAAAAGCTGGCGGAACAGGCGGCATAAATCAGCACATTACCGCGATAGGTTTTAGAGCGTAACAACGTCGCGAAAGTGAGTTTATCCTGTCCCTCGGTACGCGCTTTTACCGATGGTTTTAAGCGCAGCGCTGGCAACATCAGCAACAACGTAATCACGAACAGGGTGGCGAAAATCGCCTGCCATGAGAAATGCGTCAGTATCCAGCTTCCCAGTAAGGGCGCAAGCGCCGGGGATAATCCCACCAGTGGCATGATCGTGGCGAAGATACGGTTAATTTTTTGCGAAGGATAATAATCGGTCACCAGCGCTTGCCAGATTACCGTTGCCGCGCAAACGCCGACGGCCTGCACGAAGCGCAGCGTCAGCAGTGCTGCCGCGCTTTCTACCCACAGCATCCCCAGACTTCCGAGTGCAAAGATAGATAACCCCAGCAGTAAAATCGGTTTACGGCCATAACGATCCGATAGCGGTCCCCAGAGGAGTTGCGCGACGGCAAAGCCAGCTAAAAACAGGCTGAGGCTGGCGCTGACAGCGGCGGCAGGCGTTTGTAAATCCGCCTGTATGGCGGCAAACGCGGGCAGGTACATGTCCGTAGCCAGAAATCCCAGCACGCTAAGGCCGGCTAACCAGACTAAAAAACCTTTTCCAGGTTGCATATTTGTTTCTCTTTCTTATCAGACAGACATTGTCGCAGAGTGTAGGGAGTGAAATTACGGTTGTGAAACGTTAATATTTGTCCAGTGAATTCAAAATTTTTGTAGGCAAATTATGTGGTCGGAATACTCGCTTGAAGTGGTTGACGCCGTGGCGCGCAATGGCAGTTTTAGCGCGGCGGCGCAGGAACTGCACCGTGTGCCTTCAGCAGTCAGTTACACCGTTCGTCAGTTAGAGGAGTGGCTGGCCGTACCGCTTTTTGTACGACGTCACCGTGATGTTGAACTGACGCCTGCTGGCGTCTGGTTTTTAAAAGAAGGGCGTTCTGTTATCAAAAAAATGCAGATCACTCGCCAACAGTGTCAGCAAATTGCTAATGGCTGGCGCGGGCAGTTAGCTATTGCGGTGGACAATATCGTCAGACCAGAACGTACCCGGCAGATGATCGTCGATTTCTATCGCCATTTTGACGATGTGGAACTGCTGGTTTTTCAGGAGGTGTTTAACGGCGTCTGGGACGCGCTCTCCGACGGGCGTGTCGAACTGGCGATTGGGGCGACGCAGGCGATTCCGGTAGGGGGGCGTTACGCTTTTCGGGATATGGGGACCCTGAGCTGGAGCTGCGTAGTGGCAAGCGATCATCCGCTGGCGTCAATGCCTGGGCCGTTAAGCGACGATACCCTGCGCAACTGGCCGTCGCTGGTCAGGGAAGACACTTCGCGAACTTTACCGAAACGGATAACCTGGCTGCTGGATAACCAAAAAAGGGTCGTCGTACCGGACTGGGAGTCATCGGCAACCTGCCTGTCGGCAGGACTATGCGTGGGAATGGTGCCGACGCATTTTGCCCGACAGTGGATAGACAGCGGAAAATGGGTGGCGCTGACGTTAGAGAATCCGTTTCCCGATGCGGCCTGTTGCGTGACGTGGCAACAAAACGAGGCCTCGCCCGCGCTGGCATGGCTGCTGGACTATTTGGGCGATAGCGAAACGTTGAATCGGGAGTGGCTGCGGGAGCCAGAAGAGGCTCCCGACTGCGGGGACTAACGCCGATAGTCGCGGAACGGGCCGTCAGCGACCGAGCGACGCTCAACCAGGCGTGGATGAACTTCAATAGACTGTGACTCTTCACGCTTATTGACGATGCGATCCAATAGCATATTAAATGCGGTTTCGCCTAAAGAGTCTTTGGGCTGGTGAATCGTCGTCAGCGCCGGGGTAAAGAAACGGGCGTTACGCACATTGTCATAACCGATCACCGAAACGTCCTGCGGTACGCGAAGCCCCATTTCGTCAGCCGCGCAAAGCGCGCCCATCGCCATAATATCGCCGCCGCAGAAAACGGCGGTAGGGCGATGTGACTGCGATAAAATTTGCTGCATCGCGTGGTAACCGGATTCCGGCTCGAAGTCGCCCTGAACAATCCAGTTGTCCGGCACGTTGATCAGCGCCTCCTCCATGGCTTTCATAAAGCCTGCCAGCCGGCCCGCGCCGGTGTTGCGCTCCAGCGGGCCGGGAATAACGCCGATATCCCGGTGGCCGCGCTCAACCAGATAACGACCCGCCATATAGCCGCCTGCAAAGGCGTTATCAATCACCGTGTCGGTAAAATCGGCCTTCGCTTCACCCCAGTCCATCACCACCATCGGAATATGGCGATACTCTTCCAGCATGGAAAGCAGAGGTTCTGGATACTCAGAACACATCACCAGCAGGCCATCCACGCGCTTTTGCGCCATCATGGACAGGTAGGCGCGCTGTTTTTCCAGGTTATTCCAGGCGTTGCCTAAAATCAGCGTATAGCCTTTCTGGAAACAGTTTTTTTCAACTGCCTCGATAATTTCGGCAAAATAGGCCGCTTCGCTGCTGGTCGCCAGTAAGCCTATCGACTTGGTATGGTTAACCTTCAGGCTACGCGCGACGGCGCTGGGAGAGTAGTGCAGCTCTTTAATTGCCGCCCAGACCGCGTTACGCGTTTCTTCAGCGACAAAACGCGTTTTGTTGATTACGTGTGATACAGTTGTAGTGGAAACGTTTGCTCGTTTCGCTACATCTTTAATTGTTGCCATTACATTTCACTCCAGACCCTCGCTAAGCTCCTGAGAAACGCCAGGTAAACGTTTGCCTACACACACCCTAATCGCAACATCAGGGTTGCGGCACGCCGGAAAAACGACACGGAACGTCAGGAAGGGGTCAATGGCCGTTACGCTAATTCAGTAAGCCTGGAATTTTGTCTGATCTTGAGGAAAAGGGGAAGCGTTAAAAACAGTTATCAATATAAAACATGAGAGATTTTTGTGCGGGAATGTGCAAAAATGCGCTATATCACTTTTTGTGTGGGAATAAAAAGGAGAAAACTTGATGAGTACCGACCTGAAATTTTCGTTGATTACTACGCTGATTGTTCTGGGCGTGATTGTCGCAGGTGGATTAACGGCCGCTCTGCACTGATTTCCTCTCTTCTGAGGGTGGGCGTCTCCTCTATTCTATCCCTCTCTAAAACGCAGAAGGCGTACCTTCTGCGTACTCAGGCTTATGCGGCGAGATTTTTCGCAACAAATTCCCAGTTAACCAGCGCCCAGAAATGCTCCAGATAGTTTGGACGGGCGTTGCGGTAGTCGATGTAATACGCGTGTTCCCACACATCAACCGTCAGCAACGGCGTTGCATCCGTAGTCAGCGGCGTACCGGCATTTGAGGTAGAAACGATAGCCAGTTTGCCATCAGCGCTTTTTACCAGCCATGTCCATCCGGAACCAAAGTTTTTGATAGCGGCATCGGTGAACTGCGCTTTAAATTCCGCGAAGCTGCCAAAAGATGCCGCGATAGCATCAGCCAGTTTCCCGGTCGGTTCGCCGCCAGCGTTTGGCGCCAGGCAGTTCCAGTAGAAGGTGTGGTTCCACACCTGAGCGGCGTTATTAAAGATGCCGCCTTCGGAAGTGCGCACGATCTCTTCCAGCGATTTGCCTTCAAATGCCGTGCCTTTGATCAAATTGTTAAGATTGGTCACGTAAGTCTGATGATGTTTGCCATAGTGATATTCCAGCGTCTCAGCAGAAATATGCGGCGCCAGAGCATCTTTGGCATACGGTAATGCAGGTAATTCGAACGACATTGCTTCTCTCCTTATTATTAATATTGCGCACGCACAATAACCCTGGTGCGCGTAAGGATAGGGTAGCAAATTGAGCGGTGGCGCAAAAGAAGAAGTTATCCTGTCGTTAAACGACAGGATAAAATATTAGCGAATTGTTTTAGGCGTCATCACCCGACGGGCGCCGACATAATGACGTTGCCAGTACTCTTCGTTCAGTGAGGTGATCTTAATTTCCTGACCGCTGCGTGGAGACTGAATAAACTTACCGTTGCCGACATAGACGCCAACGTGATCGGCGGTGCCGCGCCCCTGCGTACGAAAGAACACCAGATCGCCGTTTTTCAACTCGCTACGCTCAATAGGCGCCGCGTCACGCAGGTGATACATCTCATTCGCCGTTCGGGGGATACGGATCTTCACTAAATCTTTATAGGCATAATAAACCAGACCGCTGCAATCAAAACCGGTGCGCGGCGACGCGCCTCCCCAGTGATACGGTTTACCAATCTGATTCATGAGTTTGGACATCGCGGTTTTCGTCGCTTTTTGTACTTTTGCACGATGCGCATCGGCAATAGAGACCGGCAATGTTCCTTTCCCCTTCACGCAGTGCGGCTTACGGCCTTTACGCGTCGTGCATTTTTCCGTTACGTCGAGGGCGGCGATTGACGTGGGCGCGGTTCTGTTACGACGATGCGTCGTATGACGAGATTTTGTGGAGGCGGTGGTACGTTTTGGCGTAGAAGCGGAAGAAGAACGGCTGGTTTTTGAGGTTTTTTTTACGTTTTTTTTGCTGGTTTTACTGATCTTTTTCGTTGTGCTTTTCTTTTTATCTGCCGTTTTCGTGACATGAGAAACAGCAGGCGTCGCTTTGGCTTGCCTGGAAGCATGGGCCATTGGCGTAAAGGGGAGAGTAGTAAAAAGTAAAGCACAGAGCGTGATCGAGATTTTGTTTATCCGCGCCACTGAGCAATCCTCTGTTAAAGGCAGGCGATTCATGCCTGCGTATGATTTACAAAACCTGATAATTCTAATCTACAAAAGCACAGATTGGTAATTGCTTTTGGTTTCTGAAGCTGTGTTTCGTTAACAGATGTAAAAAAATAGCAATTAATGCTAAACACAAACGCGTTATCTACAAATCACTGCACGGCAACCCGCTTAAAAGATATTTTGTATACAACTTATTCCCGCAGACGGTAAAATAATAAGGCATGATGAAAATGTTATTTTCCGTTGCCAGCCTGACCCGTTACAATGACAGGCTTCGGTCGTAAAAGTAGTTTAAGGAAGCGAGACAATGAGCACCACTATCGAAAAAATTCAGCGCCAGATCGCTGAAAACCCGATTCTCCTGTATATGAAAGGTTCACCGAAACTGCCAAGCTGTGGTTTCTCTGCGCAGGCCGTTCAGGCGCTTTCAGCCTGCGGGGAACGTTTTGCCTATGTTGATATCCTGCAAAACCCGGATATTCGCGCTGAATTACCGAAATACGCCAACTGGCCGACATTCCCACAACTGTGGGTGGACGGTGAGCTGGTCGGCGGGTGTGATATTGTGATTGAAATGTATCAGCGTGGCGAGCTGCAGCAGCTTATTAAAGAAACTGCGGCAAAATATAAAACTCAGGAGCCGGACGCAGAGTAATCTGTGAAAGGGGAAAGCGACCTGTAAAGGTCGCTTTTTTACCGCCATCGTGAGCAAGAGCGGCGTTGTTAGCCTCGTTATTTGTCCGTCGGCAAAGGTAACGGCCAGCCGCCCAGGCGCTTCCAGCGATTGACGATTTCACAAAACAGCACCGCTGTCCGCTCGGTATCATACAAAGCGGAATGGGCTTTTTCACCGTCAAACTCCATACCTGCCGCCAGGCACGCTTTTGATAACACCGTTTGTCCCAGCGCCAGTCCGCTCAATGCCGCAGTATCAAAGGTGACGAACGGATGAAACGGGTTACGTTTCAGCGAGGCGCGCTCTGCGGCGGCCATCATAAAACTGTGATCAAAAGTGGCGTTATGCGCGACCATAATGGCGCGGCTACAACCGCTGTCTTTGATACCTTTACGCACCATTTTGAAAATAGCGTGTAGCGCCTCATATTCACTCACCGCGCCGCGTAGCGGGTTAGAGGGATCGATACCGTTAAACGCAAGCGCTTCCGGCTGTAAGTTGGCTCCAGCGAACGGCTCTACATGGAAATGCAGCGTCATGTCCGGCATCAGCCAGCCTTGTTCATCCATTTTCAGCGTGATGGCGGCGATTTCGAGCAGCGCATCGGTTTTAGCGTTAAATCCTGCAGTTTCAACGTCGATGACGACAGGATAAAAACCACGAAAACGGTCGCACAGACCGGAAAGTTGAGCGTTATCGGACATCTGAGTCTCTTAATACGAAAAAATGCAGCGCGTATTATGGCAAATTTTACGCCGGGATGCAGTAAAACAACGGGCGCAGTGACCTGCGCCCGGCGGGGGATCAGTTACCCAGACCGCGGCCTGCGTCTTTAGCTTCAATCAATTCGATTTTATAGCCATCCGGATCTTCAACGAAGGCGATGATGGTCGAACCGCCTTTTACCGGCCCCGCTTCACGGGTCACGTTGCCGCCGTTCTGACGAATGCGTTCACAGGCTTCAGCAGCATTGTCAACGCTCAGCGCGATGTGCCCATACGCATTGCCCATGTCGTAGCTCTCAACGCCCCAGTTATAGGTTAGTTCGATGACCGCTTCTTCCGTTTCCGGACCATATCCCACAAAGGCCAGCGAGTATTTGTATTCCGGATTCTCACTGGTACGCAGCAATTTCATGCCCAGAACGTTAGTGTAAAAAGCGATGGAACGCTGCAAATCGCCGACGCGCAGCATAGTATGCAATAAACGCATTTTCGTTGTCCTTAAAATAGTCAAGATATTCAAAGTATAGCGGCGATGTGAGGCCGCTATCAATGAAATTACAGAGTAGGGTAGTCAGTGTAGCCTTCCGCGCCGCCGCCATAAAAACTTTCGGGACGCTGTGGATTGAGTTTCGCTTTACATTGCAGACGCGCTACCAGATCCGGGTTCGCGATGTAATCACGACCAAACGCCACGGCGTCAATCAGCCCTTTTTCGATCAGATCTTCCGCTTTTTCTGGCGTATAGGCGCCAGCGCCGATGATGGGACCGTGGAAACGCGCGCGCACTTTTTCACGGAACGCGTCGCTGTACGGTTCGCCGCCCGCCCAGTCTGGTTCAGACATATGCAGATAAGCGATGCCGCGTTTGCCTAACGCTTCAATCAGATAAAGGGCGTCAGCTTCTTCATTCGGGCCGTTATCGACATTCTGGAAAGTGCCGACAGGAGAAAGGCGGATGCCGATACGGTCCGCGCCCCATTCCTTAATGCCGGCATCAACCACCTCCAGCACCAGACGGGCGCGATTCTCTACGCTGCCGCCGTACTGATCGGTACGGTGATTAGAAGACGGTGAGAGGAACTGGTGCAGCAGATAACCGTGCGCGGAGTGCAGCTCCACCAGATCGAAGCCTGCCTCTCGGGCATTGGCGATAGCCTGGCGGAAATCGTTGACGATCCCGGGGATCTCGTGAGTATCCAGCGCGCGCGGCGTGGAAGTCTCTACGCGGATGGCCTGGCCGTTTTCGTCACGCAAAGAGGTGCGGGTTCCCGCATTGATAGCGGATGGCGCGACGGGCGCTTGTCCGCCTGGTTGCAGGCTGGCGTGTGAAATACGGCCCGTATGCCACAGTTGCACCGCCATATGGCCGCCCTGGGCATGGACTCCCTGAGTGATTTTTTTCCAGGCGGCGATCTGCTCATCGCTGTGTAATCCCGGTGCGCCGGCATAGCCTTTCGCCTGTGCGGAGATTTGTGTGGCTTCGCTGATGATCAATCCGGCGCTGGCGCGTTGACGGTAATATTCCGCCATTAACGGCGTAGGAATGTCGCCCGGTTCAATACTCCGCAAACGCGTCAAAGGCGCCATAAATACGCGATTTGTCGCCGTGATGGCACCCACCTTGAGGGGGGTAAACAGTTTTGCTGATGACATAGTGGCTCCTGATATAAGTAGACCGGTCGTCTTGTAATAAAGGAAATAAAAACGCCTGTTACTGCTCAGGCGTTGCAATGATGGTCTTAACATGCGCCAACGCATTTTCCAGCGGCGCGGCGCTACGGGATATTTTGGCCTGCAAATTGGCGCCCAGCCACAGGGCATAAAGTACCTGCGCCTGTGGCAACGGCTGGCCGGTGAAATGTAAACAGTGGCTATTACGGCCATCTTCCAGCGCGCGTGCAAGCAGTGCCATGATCTCCTGCGCCCCTTTATCCATCGTAGAGCGCATATCCTCCGACAGATCGCAGACCTCCGCTGACAGTTTCACCGTCAGGCAACCGCTAATGGCGCCTTGCTGGCAAAACTGCTTTAACGTTTCCTGATACCAGGCGAGAAGACGATCGCGATGATTACCGGGACCGGAGGTGAAGTGCGCCGTAAGACGCTGATGATAGCAGGCGTAATGTCGCTCAAGCATGGCGACGCCGAAGGCTTCTTTCGAGCGAAAGTAGTGATAAAACGACCCTTTAGGCACCTGGGCGGTTTTGAGCAACTCGCTAAGCCCCATGCCGGTAAAACCCCGTTGCATACAAAGCTGCTCGCCGGTGGCCAGCAGATGTTCGCGGGTATCGTGTTCGGTTTGCTTATTCATGACAGGCAGTATAGTAGACCAGTCGGTCTACTGCAAGCAGAGTTGCCATAATGTCAGTTAGCGTCTTCAATAGTCATAAGCGCCAAACGTTGAGGAGGGGATGTGGCCGAGCAGTTGGAGTTTTTTCCTGTAGCAAGCCCATGTCGCGGTATCTGCCAGTCTGATGAGCGTGGCTTTTGTCGGGGCTGTATGCGCAGCCGCGACGAACGGTTTAACTGGCAAAAAATGAGCGATGCCGAGAAACAAAATGTACTACGGCTTTGTCGCCAGCGTTTCTTGCGTAAAATACGCACAAATAAGCCTCTCCCATCGGAAGATCCTCAACAACCTTCACTCTTTTAAACGCGGAATTGCGTATACTCAACCTCATTATTCTCTATGAGGAATCTGTTATGGTTCAGCGTGTCACCATCGCTCCACAAGGCCCGGAGTTTTCGCGTTTTGTCATGGGTTACTGGCGTTTGATGGACTGGAATATGTCCGCGCGTCAGTTAGTGAGTTTTATCGAAGAACATCTGGATTTGGGCGTCACCACCGTTGACCATGCGGACATTTATGGCGGTTATCAGTGCGAAGCGGCGTTTGGCGAGGCGCTAACGCTGGCGCCGCATTTGCGGGAAAAACTGCAAATCGTTACCAAATGCGGTATTGCGACCACCGCCAGAGCGGAAAATAGGCTCGGTCATTATATTACCGATCGCCGCCATATTATTCTGAGCGCCGAACAGTCATTAAAAAATCTGGCGACAGATTATCTGGATATGTTGTTAATTCACCGTCCCGATCCGTTAATGGATGCGGATGACGTCGCCGAGGCGTTTCAACATCTGCATCAAAGCGGCAAAGTGCGCCATTTTGGCGTTTCTAATTTTACGCCAGCGCAATTTACGTTGCTGCAATCGCGCCTGCCGTTCACCCTGGCGACCAACCAGGTGGAGATCTCGCCGGTTCACCAGCCTTTGTTGCTGGACGGCACATTAGATCAATTACAGCAACTGCGTATTCGTCCGATGGCCTGGTCATGTCTTGGCGGCGGTCGGCTGTTTAATGATGAGGCTTATCAGCCGTTGCGCCAGGAACTTTCCGTTATCGCGCAAGAACTCAACGCCAGTTCTATTGAACAGGTGGTCTATGCCTGGATTTTACGTTTGCCGTCGCAGCCGCTGCCGATTATTGGCTCGGGTAAAATCGAACGCGTACGCGCCGCACTAGAAGCGGAAATGCTGTCATTGTCGCGTCAACAGTGGTTCCGAATCCGCAAGGCGGCACTGGGTTATGACGTGCCGTAATCGCCAACTCGTTGACTTTCCGTTCATGTTTTCGCCAGTGGTTTACACTTAACAGACGACCACATGTAACGGAGGTTTTATGAAGCGATTAAGTTTAGCGATGGTGACGCTGCTGGTCTGTGCGGGTGCGCAGGCCGCCAGCGAGAAAGTAGAGATGAACCTGGTGACGGCGCAAGGCGTAGGACAGTCTATCGGCACCGTCGTCATCGATGAAACCGAAGGCGGCTTAAAATTTACCCCACACCTTAAAGCGTTACCGCCGGGCGAGCATGGTTTTCACATTCATGCCAAAGATAGCTGCCAGCCCGCGATTAAAGACGGCAAAGCAGTTGCCGCAGAGGCCGCTGGTGGTCATCTGGACCCACAAAATACCGGCAAGCATGAAGGACCGGAAGGCCAGGGGCATCTGGGCGACCTCCCGGTGTTAGTCGTTAATAATGATGGTATCGCCACCGAACCGGTTACTGCGCCGCGTCTGAAGTCTCTTGATGAAGTGAAAGATAAAGCGCTCATGATCCATGTGGGCGGCGATAACATGTCCGATCAGCCGAAACCGCTCGGCGGCGGCGGAATGCGTTACGCCTGCGGCGTCATTAAATAACCCGGAGACAGTGTTCCCTGCGCTGGAGCCTGTTCCAGCTGCGACAGCGAACAGTGTAAACGCCAGATAATCGCCGCCAGCTCATGCGCGGCGGGTTGATGATGATGTGCGAGCGTGTCGCAGATACGCTGTAGTTCCTGTAGCGTGACGGCAAGCGGGCGTTGCTGCACGCCGCGCTCGCTCATCACATCGCGCAGCAGGGATATACAAATATCCCGCACCCGGGAAAGCGGATCGGAACGCGACTCCCAGGCGCGCAGCTGCCACACCACATGCGAGCAGTTCAGCAGTACCACTCCCCAACGTAATAACCACCGGCGCGCCAGCGCATCCTGGCTATTGCTGAGCTGACTGACGTGATGATAGGTCAGCGATTCAAACTCGCTTTCGCTATGGGAAGGGTGACGGCTAAGCTGATCGACGAAATCCCGGCGTAGCGCGCGGATATGGCGGCGGCTTTTTACGGCATCGGAACCGGGGCGCAAAATCGCAAACGCCAGCCAGGAAATCGCGACGCCGACGATCTTGGCGGTATTATCGTTAAGGAAGTCGGCGAAGTCGTACACCGGCGGATTGGTCACGGCGATGAATGAGCCCATAAAAACGATAAGCTGCCCCCACAGTCCCGCCAGCTTAGGCATCTGCAGTTTAAGCAGTTGCATCGTGACGAACAGCGGAAAAAGGAAAAGCAAGAATTGCCACAGATCGGTGATTTGCACCATCAGGCCAAATTTCACCACGAAGCTGAATAAGGACAGCAGCACTAAAGTTCGCATCAATAAGGTGAGCGACTTAAACGGCGTGGCGACGATGGAGTAGAGGACACAACTGATCGCCGCCAGGGTTAATGCGCCGGGCCCGGATTCCCATTGCGCGCCAATACTCCAGGCGCCAATCACCGTGAGCGTGCAAAAGGTACGCACGCCGCTCCAGATGGCCTCTGCGTTATCCGTATGCCGCGCAAGGCCGGGAGTGCGGCGGATATGGATTTGATCCACCGGCGCGCCGCTTTCGATCAGATATAACTGGCGGCTGCTGCGCAGATATAAGTGGCAAAAATAGCGTAATCGCTGCCAGAACGCGAGGTGACGATAATCCTGTTCATCCTGCGGGCGTAGCGGCGCAATAATCCGCGCCACGGTGTAGCTGTCCGCGCGCGGTTTTGCCAACTCAGCTAAGAGTTGTTCAATGACTTCGCGGCTGTTTTCCGGCGGCGTCGGCCAGTTTAAAAGCATTCTACGCAGACTGGAGATCACGCTGGTTAGCCGTAATTGCTGGTGTAATAATGCATTTAGTAATGCATTCTGGCGGCGAAAACGGTAATGACTCCAGAAGGCCTGAATACGCAGCAGGTTCATGGTCAGGATTTGCCCAATGACCCCCTCATGCGCGGAGCGGATGGCGTCGGTAGTCTCCGGCTGCCACAGTAGACTGGCATGTTCCAGCAAGCGCGCATGCATGTTTTTCAACGCGGTGAGCAGGGCAGTGCCATCCGATGTGCTGGGTAGGATCATCATCATCATGCCGCCACAGAGGATGCCGACGATAACTTCACATACACGTGCCTGGGCGATATCCCACAACTGCGTGATTTCTACAATATTAACCATCGGGAACGCGATGATTGCCGCCGTGTAGCCGGACAACTGGAAAGCATAAGCGACATTATTGGTAAAATGCGCGCAGGCCCAGGTACAAAAACCGATCCAGGCGGCCATGCTAAATAAGAACAACCAGGGTTCATTCAGCGTATGGCCGGCAATAATCAACGCGGCGGTCGCGCCGAGTAAACTCCCGGCAATACGCCCCAGACTTTTACTGATTACGCCGCCTACGGTCGGAAAGCTCACCACTGCGGCCGAAGTCATCGCCCAGTAGGGCTCATCCAGATTGAGATAATAAGCGAATGTCAGCGCGAGACACATGGCAATGGTATTGCGCAACGCGTAACGCCACTGGCCGGAGGTCGCTTTAAACCAGGGCGTATTTCGCAGGGCCGGCAGGGAGAGTTTCATTACCGCTGTCCAATGGCTACGCTGCAGGTAGTGCCGGAGACGAGCGTGATATCCTGCGGCAAAGCGTCAAATTCGATACGTACCGGTACGCGTTGCGCCAGACGTACCCACGGTACGTTGGGTTTGATATCGGGCACTAAACCGGAGTCGCTTTCCACGCTTTGGTCGTAAATAGCGCGCCCGATACTGCCAACGTGACCCTGTAACTTAATATTGCCACTATACAGTGTTATTAATGCAGGTTCACCTTCGCGGATATGGCGTAGTTTGGTTTCTTCGAAATATCCCGTTACATAAAATGAATGGCTATCTACCAGGGCGAAAAGTGGCTTACCGGTACTGGCATAATCACCGGTACGCGTGGAAAGGTTGGTCACCCAGCCGGATACCGGCGCTTTTACTTCCGTCTGGCCAAGCTGCCACTGCGCCTGTTTTAACGTTGCCAGTGCGACATCTACGCTGGCCTGCATCGCTTTAACATTCAGATTGGCGCTATCCAGATCTTCAGCAGAGATGTAGTTACGCGATAAATGTCGACGTCGATCGGCTTCATTATTCGCTTTTGCCAGATCGGACTGCGCTTTGGCCAACTGCGCCTGCGCGTTAAGTTCTGCAATATGGAAGGGCGTTTTATCAATGACAAAAAGAACGTCCCCGGCGTTGACGAACTGATTATCTTTGATGTTGAGTTGGGCAATGCTGCCAGAAACCTGCGGCGTTACGCTGACCTGTTCCGCGCGGATTTTACCATCGCGCGTCCATGGCGATTGCATATAGTAATTCCATAACCACCACGCGGCCAGAACGGCGACGACGGCGACAATGAGAGTAGAAAAATATTTTATTGTTTTTAACGACATATTTACCACACGATCAGTAAAACGAGGCCCAGACATACGCAAAGCGTAAAGAGGGAGAGATCCATTAACAGGGGATGCCAGATTTCATCAGAGTATATCCGGTCACGCAGGAGTCGGTGAATAAACAACCAGATAACGAACCCAAGCGCAAAGGCTTTAAAGAATGGCGGAAAGTAAACAGATGCTCCCAACATGAGATCTTGTAAGGGCAATCCTGTGGCGTTGAGTATACACTTCACAAGCAATGTTCCTTTGCGTCAGACATCGATGCTTTAGTTTTAGCCAAAACCGAAGCTACAGGTGCCAGGTGCGCACTATGTCTGAAAAAATGTCTATTGGTAAGCAAATTTAGCAATACATTTGTTTTGAGAATACAAATACTGCACACTATTCTAAAATCAGCATAATAACTTAGCAAGCTAATTATAAGGAGATGAAATTGGAATCGCCACTAGGTTCTGATCTGGCACGGTTGGTGCGCATTTGGCGTGCTCTGATTGACCATCGCCTCAAGCCTCTGGAATTGACGCAGACACATTGGGTCACGTTGCACAATATTCATCAATTGCCGCCTGACCAGTCGCAGATTCAATTGGCTAAAGCGATAGGCATTGAGCAGCCATCGCTGGTACGCACGTTGGATCAACTTGAAGATAAGGGGCTAATTTCGCGGCAAACCTGCGCCAGCGATCGTCGCGCTAAGCGCATTAAACTGACCGAAAAAGCGGAGCCGCTGATCGCTGAGATGGAAGCGGTCATTCATAAAACGCGCGGTGAAATTTTGGCTGGGATTTCTTCAGAGGAGATTGAGCTTCTGATTAAACTTATCGCCAAACTTGAACACAACATTATGGAATTGCACTCTCACGATTGAGGTGCAGGGGCATACGTGTGGCCATGTGACCACACGTAAAGCCTGGTTTAGCGTGGAGAGACAGTAACCTGGCTGCCATTGCTGGCCAGCACGACACGCTGACCTGCCGAGAAACGCGTATTTCCTTGTTTCTGCACAACCATAATGGTGTTGCCATCGTCTTTACGAATTTCCAGTTCCACACCCTGGGTTTTATTCATTGCGCTCTGGACGCCCTGGCCCGCTACGCCGCCAGCCACCGCGCCTGCCGCGGTCGCCAGTGAACGACCCGTACCGCCGCCGATAGTGTTGCCGAGGAATCCGCCCAACACCGCGCCGCCGATAGCGCCAATCACGTTAGAATCATCACCGCCCTGAATTTGAACCGGACGAACGTTAACGATAGTACCGTACGTTACATTCTGAACTTGTTTAGCCTCGGATGCGGTATAAACATCACCCGAAAGGCTATCATTGTTAACACACCCCGCTAAGGATAACCCCATCAGTGAAACGGCCAGTACACGTTTAATCATTTACCCATCTCCTGTTCTTCACGAAACGCTATTTCAGCATCCCTATAGCTAAATTATATGGCATTTATGCAGTTAAGGTCATATCTTCTGCCAAAAGAATGTAAAAATCATAATCAGAAGTTAATTAACTAATCTTAAACGAAGTGGGAAGCAAGAAAAGATAGGTTATTGATATCCGTGGACGGCACGGCAAAAAACGTGACGCGGGCATCGCATTGCAAAATACGTTATGCCGAGTGTTAAGGCTTAACCCAGCTTAATAAGGAAGAGGTATGAAATCGGGCCGTTTTATTGGCGTTATGTCCGGGACCAGCCTTGATGGCGTGGATGTTGTACTGGCGGCAATTGATGAAACCATGGTTGCGCAACAGGCAAGTCTCACCTGGCCCATTCCCGTTCATCTGAAAAAAGGCATTCTCGATATTTGCCAGGGACAACCGCTTACGCTCTCGCAACTCGGCCAGCTGGATACCCAGTTAGGCCGGCTTTTTGCACAGGCGGTTAATGCGCTGTTAGCGCAACAACGTTTGCAGCCGCGGGATATCGTCGCTATTGGTTGTCATGGGCAAACGGTCTGGCATGAACCGACCGGCGAGGCCCCGCATACGCTGCAAATTGGCGATAATAATCACATCGTCGCCCATACGGGGATTACAGTGGTCGGCGATTTTCGGCGGCGGGATATTGCGCTGGGCGGACAAGGCGCGCCGCTGGTGCCCGCTTTCCATCACGCGCTGTTGGGACATCCGACGGAAAAACGTATGGTCCTGAATATCGGCGGCATCGCCAATTTATCTCTGCTTTTCCCCGGACAGGCGGTGCGCGGGTACGACACGGGGCCGGGTAATATGTTGATGGATGCGTGGATTTGGCGACAATGCGCGCAGCCCTACGACAAAGACGCGGCATGGGCGAAAGAAGGTCAGGTTATTCTTCCCTTGCTGCAAAAGATGTTGCGCGATCCGTACTTTGCTGCGTCGGCGCCCAAAAGTACAGGACGCGAATATTTCAACTATGGCTGGTTAGAGCGTCATCTTACGGCTTTCCCTGGCGCAGACGCGCGCGATGTACAGGCCACGCTGGCGGAGCTGACGGCGGTCTCCATCGCCCAACAGGTGCTGCTCAATGGCGGCTGCGAGCGGCTGATGGTCTGTGGCGGCGGAGGCCGGAATCCGTTAGTGATGGCCCGTCTGGCGGCGCTGTTGCCCGGTATCGAGGTTTCGACCACCGATAAGGCGGGGATCAGCGGCGATGATATGGAAGCGCTGGCCTTTGCCTGGCTTGCCTGGCGAACGCTCGCGGGCCTGCCGGGAAATTTACCTTCCGTGACGGGGGCTACAGAAGCCAGTGTTTTAGGCGCTATTTACCCGGCTAACCCAATAACTCAGAGTTAACTGAATTTTTCCCGGACCCTATATCGGTAAACTAGCAAGGTCAGGAAGGGGCGTTTGCCTTCCAGAAGCAGGAGAGCTTTCGGGATATGCCTATGAAAAAGATCGCAATAATGTGTTTACCTGTGCTGCTGACCGGCTGTAGCGTTTATCAACAATTTGTTGAACGTATGCAAACGGATACGCTGGAATACCAGTGTGATGAGAAGCCGCTTACCGTTAAAGTCAATAACCCGCGTGAAGAGGTCAGTTTTGTTTATGACAATAAGCTGCTGACCCTGAAGCAAGGAATCTCGGCCTCGGGCGCGCGTTATACCGACGGGATTTATGTTTTCTGGTCGCAAGGCGAGAGCGCCACGGTCTATAAACGAGACAGAATTGTGCTTAATAACTGTCAGTTACAAAATCCGAAGCGTTGAGATTTTCAGTATGGGGGCGCACAATAGCGCCACCCACTGATTATTTCTGATCAACGCCATGTCTGATAACGACCAATTGCAGCAGATCGCGCATCTGCGCCGTGAATACACGAAAGGCGGCTTGCGTCGCCGCGATTTACCCGCTGAACCGTTAACCTTATTTGAGCGCTGGCTTGGGCAAGCGTGCGACGCCAGACTGGCCGATCCGACGGCAATGGTCGTGGCGACCGTAGATGACAAGGGGCAACCGTACCAGCGTATTGTATTGCTCAAGCATTATGATGAAAAAGGCCTGGTCTTTTATACCAACCTGGGAAGCCGCAAGGCGCATCAGATTGAGCACAATCCGCGTATCAGCCTGTTATTTCCCTGGCATATGCTTGAACGCCAGGTGATGGTGACAGGCAAAGCCGAGCGTCTCTCCACACTTGAGGTGGTGAGGTATTTCCACAGCCGTCCGCGCGACAGCCAGATTGGCGCATGGGTCTCTAAACAATCCAGCCGCATTTCCGCGCGCGGTATCCTCGAAAGCAAATTCCTGGAGCTTAAGCAGAAATTTCAACAGGGCGAAGTGCCGTTACCCAGCTTCTGGGGCGGTTTTCGCGTGAGTATCGAACAGATGGAGTTCTGGCAGGGCGGCGAACATCGTCTGCACGATCGCTTTTTGTACCAACGCGACGACGGCGCATGGAAAATCGACCGTCTTGCGCCCTAAAGATGCAAAAATCTTGTTTTAAGCACTGGTGCGGATGAATCTGCCGTTTTATGCTATGTCTCTTTCGCGTCTGGCGAAAAGTCGTGTACCGGCAAAGGTGCAGTCGTTTTATACATGGAGATTTTGATGGCAAGCAGTAACTTGATTAAACAATTGCAAGAGCGGGGGCTGGTAGCCCAGGTGACGGACGAAGACGCGTTGGCAGAGCGACTGGCGCAAGGCCCGATCGCGCTCTATTGCGGCTTCGATCCTACCGCTGACAGCTTGCATTTGGGGCATCTGGTTCCATTGTTATGCCTGAAACGCTTCCAGCAGGCAGGGCACAAACCTGTTGCGCTGGTAGGCGGCGCGACCGGTCTGATTGGCGACCCGAGCTTCAAAGCCGCCGAGCGTAAACTGAACACTGAAGAGACCGTTCAGGAGTGGGTGGCGAAAATTCGTAAACAGGTTGCCCCATTCCTGGACTTTGATTGCGGCGAAAACTCCGCCATCGCGGCCAATAACTATGACTGGTTCGGCAGCATGAATGTGCTGACTTTCCTGCGCGATATCGGTAAACATTTTTCCGTTAATCAGATGATCAACAAAGAAGCGGTGAAGCAGCGTCTGAACCGTGACGATCAGGGTATCTCTTTCACGGAGTTCTCTTATAACCTGCTACAGGG
This sequence comes from Salmonella sp. 741265050_HSA, assembly GCF_046569445.1. Classification (NCBI taxonomy): domain Bacteria; kingdom Pseudomonadati; phylum Pseudomonadota; class Gammaproteobacteria; order Enterobacterales; family Enterobacteriaceae; genus Salmonella; species Salmonella sp. 741265050_HSA. Next base: position 461,327 of record NZ_JBKFSV010000001.1, read on the forward strand.
GTACGACTTCGCTTGTCTGAATAAACTGCACGGCGTTGCCTTACAGATTGGCGGTTCTGACCAGTGGGGGAACATCACTTCCGGTATCGACCTGACCCGTCGTCTGCACCAGAATCAGGTATTTGGTTTGACCGTTCCACTGATCACCAAAGCTGACGGCACGAAATTCGGTAAAACCGAAGGCGGCGCTGTCTGGCTGGATCCGAAGAAAACCAGTCCGTACAAATTCTACCAGTTCTGGATTAACACCGCAGATGCCGATGTTTATCGCTTCCTGAAATTCTTCACTTTTATGGACATTGAAGAGATTAATGCCCTGGAAGAAGAAGATAAAAACAGCGGTAAAGCGCCGCGCGCGCAGTATGTGCTGGCCGAGCAGGTGACGCGCCTGGTTCATGGTGAAGAGGGGCTGGTCGCGGCGAAACGGATCACTGAATGCCTGTTCAGCGGTTCACTGAGCGCGCTGAGCGAAGCTGACTTTGAGCAGTTGGCGCAGGACGGCGTACCGATGGTTGAAATGGAAAAAGGCGCCGACCTGATGCAGGCGTTGGTAGACGCCGAACTCCAGCCGTCGCGTGGTCAGGCGCGTAAGACTATCGCCTCCAACGCTGTCACTATCAATGGTGAGAAACAATCCGATCCTGAATACATCTTTAACGATGAGGACCGTCTGTTTGGCCGCTATACCTTATTACGTCGCGGCAAAAAGAACTATTGTCTGATTTGCTGGAAATAAGGCATTAAGTAACAGGGAGTGAGAAATCACTCCCTTATTTTTGATGTTCAGGTAAAAAAATGAAGAATATCCTCGCTATCCAGTCCCATGTTGTTTTCGGACATGCGGGCAACAGCGCCGCCGAATTTCCCATGCGCCGTCTTGGCGCGAATGTTTGGCCGCTGAATACCGTTCAGTTTTCTAACCACACGCAATATGGTAAATGGACCGGCTGTGTCATGCCGCCCAGCCATCTGACTGAGATTGTCCAGGGGATTGCGGACATTGGCCAGTTAGCGCACTGCGACGCCGTACTTAGCGGTTACCTGGGATCTGCCGAGCAGGGAGAACACATTCTCGGTATTGTGCGCCATGTTAAAGCGGCAAATCCGCAGGCAAAATATTTCTGCGATCCCGTGATGGGGCATCCGGAAAAGGGCTGTATCGTGGCGCCTGGCGTCGCAGAGTTCCATGTGCGTTATGCGCTACCCGCCAGCGATATGATCGCGCCTAACCTGATTGAACTGGAAATTCTCAGCAAACATAGCGTGAATAATGTGAATGACGCCGTGCAGGCGGCGCGAGAACTGATTGCTCAGGGGCCAGAAATTGTACTGGTAAAACATCTCGCCCGCGCCGGTTACAGTTCAGAACGCTTTGAAATGCTGCTGGTGACAGCGCAGGAAGCCTGGCATATTAGCCGTCCGCTGGTGGATTTCGGCTCACGTCAGCCGGTTGGCGTTGGCGATGTCACCAGTGGTTTATTGCTGGTCAAACTTTTGCAGGGCGCGACGTTGCAGCAGGCGCTGGAGCACGTTACGGCGGCAGTCTATGAGATTATGATCGCCACCAAAACGATGCAGGAGTACGAACTGCAGGTCGTGGCGGCCCAGGACAGGATCGCTAACCCTGAACATTACTTCAGCGCAACGCGGCTGTAATTATTGCTGCTAAAAAGAGGCCGGATGGCGGTACAGCGAGCTATCCGGCAACATGACATTAATTCAGTCCTTCCGCTTTAAGCGCTGCCGCAACGGTCGGTCTTTTTGCGACACGCTGCATATAACTTTCAATATGCGTTAACCCGTCCATATTCAGTTTTACGCCATAGGCCCAACGCAATACGGTAAACAGATAAGCGTCAGCAATGGTAAAACGCTGGCCGCAAATCCACTGGTCGTCTGAAAGCGACTCATCCACATACTGCAATTTCTTTTCCAGACCGGCGCGAACGGCGGGTTTGAGTGTTTCCGGCGTGTCAGGGCGGAACAGCGGGGTAAAGCCTTTATGCAGTTCCGTTGCAATATAGTTGAGCCATTCCAGTGTATGATAGCGAGCAAGACTACTTACCGGCGCCAGAAGCTGGCGGTCGGGAACGCTGTCGGCGAGGTACTGCATAATGGCGACGCCTTCAGTCAACAGTGTGCCGTCATCCAGCAGCAGAGCCGGAACCTGTCCTTTAGGGTTGACTGCCAGGTAATCATCACCGTTTTCCAGGCGTTTTTTTGCGAGATCGACGCCATCAAGCGTAAAGTCTTTGCCAATTTCGCGCAGGGTAATATGGGAAGCAAGAGAGCAGGCACCCGGTTTGTAGAACAGTTTCATCGGTAACTCCTTTTTGCTGAGGTTTAAAGTATGGTAGTGCGGGGACGAGCAAAAAAAAAGCCGCTAACGCACAGTTAGCGGCCTGAATGTTGTTTCCCGGAAAATTAAACTGTAGCGGCTTTAGAGCCTTTTTCAGCGGTATCATCGTCCTGGGTCATACGGTTCAGCTTAGGCGCTGTCAGCAGCATCAGGACGGCGATAACGGCGGTTGCTATGCCAATCTGCATAAATACGCGACCATAGACTTCCAGGGACATCAGCGGGTCAGTCACGTCGCTCGGCACAGCCATCAGGTTGGCGACATAGCCGCCGATGATGTTAGCGCCTGCCGTTGTCAGGAACCAGCTGCCCATGATGAAGCCCATCAGACGCTGCGGAACCAACTGTGCGACCATTGCCAGTCCCAGACCGGAGATCATCAGCTCACCGATACTTTGCAGGCCGTAGCTTGCGATCAGCCAGTTTACGGATACGATGCCGGCATCGTTCGCAAATTTGGCGCCCAGCGGCAGAATCAGGAACGCGCCGGAACACAGCACCATACCAATGGCGAATTTCATCGGCATCGGCAGCGTATCGCCCATCCTGTTATAGATAGCGGCCAGAATCGGGCTGCCGATAATGATCCAGAATGGGTTCAGCGCCTGATACTGTTCCGGTTCGAACGCGATACCGAGAATAGAGTGCTCGACGTTACGAATGGCAAAGAAGTTCAGCGACGTCGGCATCTGGCTGTACAGTACGAAGAAGATAATCGCCTGCAGCATCAAAATAAAGGCGACGATCATTTTACGGCGAGCCGCGCCGTGCATGGAAAACGCTTCTTTACCGAAGATAATGACGATGCCAAGAGCGATTACGCCCAGCACCATACGCGCGATATCCTGGTTGTGCAGCAGCCAGGTGGCGACCGCAATCAGAACGACAATACCGACGATTGTCAGCAGCAGATTACGGAAGTTGATCGGTTCAAAGTCGGGTTTGGAACCGTAGCTTTTCACCCAGCGCTGGCAGAAAGCAAAGTTAACGACGGTTATCAGCATACCGACGACGCTAAGCGCAAACGCGGTGCTCCAGCCATAACGCGCCGCCAGCCACGGCGTCGCCAGCATAGAGAAGAAGGAGCCGATGTTGACGGACATATAATACATCGTAAATGCGCCGTCGAGACGCGGATCGTCCTTCGCGTAACAGGTAGACAGCAGGGAAGACGGGTTAGCTTTAAACAGACCGTTACCCACAGCGATAGCCGCCATGCCCATATAGACGATGCCAGCGTCATGACCAGACCATGCGACCAGCGCATAACCGATAGCCAGCACCACGGCACCCAGCATAATAACGCGTTTGGTGCCCAGAATTTTATCACCTAACCAACCGCCAATGGCGACCAGGCCGTACACCAGCGCACTGAAGGAAGAGAAAAGGGTGATGGAATCCGCTTCTGACATACCCAGTTGTTTTACCAGGTAGACGGCCATAATGCCTTGCAGGCCGTAATAACCAAAACGCTCCCATAACTCTATCGAGAAGATGAGATAGAACGCCTTCGGTTGTTTGAAAGCGTTCAAACTGACGCTTTCAGTTGGTTTTTTGTTTGCAGTAGACACTTTTACCTCTTTTTTACGCCCCGTATTAACAGGGATTGTCTGGCGCGTGATGAGTCAGACTCATCCGTCCGATTGTTATATTGGAGGGGAAACGGCAGGTAATGTTCACTATCTTTCCTCTCCAGACAAGAGCTTTGTAATAATCTGTTACATATAACTCTTCTGGTTGAATCGTCCGATGTCAGAAATGTTATCCAGCGTTAAATTTCTTCATTTGAAGAATGGCAGATTTTTACACTGCAAAAAGGCCATTGGTTTGGGTGAAAGGCGATATCTTCTGCTATTTAAGGTGAAAAGCAGTGATATAGGCCATTATCTGAAAAAATGGCAGAGTAATATTTTGTAGTGAAAACAGGGCGTCAGTCTATCCGGTTGTAAATGTAACCTTAGATGTCATTAAATTTCACATGAAGTTATCAAAGTGATCCTGATCACGGATAGATAGAAATTTTTGCGATTAAAAAAATGATTAACCTGACGTGGAGGGAAAACGAAAGCACATTACATCAGAAAAAGGACAGAGACTGGAATGATTGATGGCTAAAATAGATCCAGGCCGCAGGTGGGAGCGCGCTGGCGTGACGGACGCGCTCCGGGCATATCAAATATCGACTTTTTCTTTGTATTCGCAAAGGTCTTCAATGAGGCAGGAGCCGCAGCGGGGTTTTCGGGCAATACAGGTATAGCGGCCATGCAAAATTAACCAGTGATGGCAGTCCACTTTGAACTCATTCGGCACCACTTTCAGTAATTTCTCTTCTACCTGCTCGACATTTTTACCCGGTGCGAACTGTGTTCGGTTGCATACACGAAATATATGCGTATCAACGGCGATGGTCGGCCAGCCGAAGGCGGTATTTAGCACCACGTTAGCGGTTTTACGCCCCACGCCGGGAAGCGCTTCCAGCGCCGCCCGATCCTCCGGCACTTCGCCATTATGCTTGTCCAGTAAAATACGGCAGGTCTTAATCACGTTTTCCGCTTTACTGTTAAATAAACCGATGGTTTTGATATAGGATTTCACGCCTTCTACGCCCAGTTCCAGCATCGCGGCTGGCGTATTGGCGACCGGGTAAAGCTTGGCGGTAGCCTTGTTCACGCTGACGTCGGTTGCCTGCGCGGAAAGCAACACGGCAATCAGCAACTCAAACGGCGACGTGAAATTGAGTTCCGTTGTGGGGTGCGGATTGTTGTCGCGCAGGCGCGTCAGAATTTCCAGCCTTTTTGCTTTGTTCATCAGACTTTCCCTGTTTCACCTGCCGGAACAGCGGAAGGCACGGTTTCGGCGCGGCGTTTCTTCATTTTTTCATCAATAAGATATTTTACCGCCAGCATGAGCCCCAGGCCGATAAACGCGCCTGGCGGCAGCATCGCCAGCAGGAAAGGCGAGTCGGTGTGAAATATCTCGACCCGTAATACTTTTGCCCAGCCTCCCAGCAGGCTATCCGCGCCATCGAAAAGCGTACCATTCCCGAGGATCTCGCGCAGCGAACCCAGCACGAACATCGCGCCTGTCGCGCCCATGCCGATGGAAAAACCATCCAACGCGGAAAGCCACGGTCCTTTTTTCGCGGCAAACGCTTCGGCGCGACCGACAACAATGCAGTTCGTTACAATCAGCGGAATAAAAATCCCTAAAGACTGATACAAACCGAACGCATACGCATTGATCAGCATCTGTACTGCGCTTACCACCGAGGCAATGATCATAACGTAAATCGGGATACGGATTTCTGCCGGCGTCCAGCGACGTAGTGCGGACACCGTAAGGTTGGTCAGCGTTAATACCAGCGTTGTGGCCAGACCCAGCCCCAGAGCGTTGGTTGCCGTAGACGTCACCGCCAGTAAAGGGCACAGGCCAAGTAGCTGCACCAGAGCAGAGTTATTTTTCCATAACCCCTGAACAACAATGTCTTTTATTTCGCTCATGGCTATTCTCCACAGGCGGTTAAATGGGGGAGCTGAGCGGGCAGTGATTCGGCGTACAGCCCGGCGCGTTTAACCGCATTCACTACGGCGCGCGGCGTTATTGTCGCCCCGGTAAATTGATCAAAATCACCGCCATCTTTTTTCACCGCCCAGTGCGTATCATTTTCACCGCTGATGGTTTTACCGCTAAAGTGGGTAATCCAGTCAGACAAACGGCGCTCAATTTTATCACCTAACCCTGGCGTCTCATGATGTTCCGTCACACGCGTCCCCAGGACGGTACCGTTGAAATCTGCGCCAACAATAAGCTGGATAGCGCCGGAATAGCCATCTGGGGCGGTGGCCTCAATGATGGCCGCTACGGGTTTATCATCCTTGCGAGCGATAAAAACACGGTGTGTGCCTTTGCCGAGGGCGGGCGCATCGACCAGATAACAGCTCTCTTGCAGATTATTATTGTAACGATCTGGCGGCAATACCTGATCGAACAGGGCATGCTGTTGTTGCAGCGCTTGTTCGTGGATGGTTGATTTTGTCATCTGATTAATCACCGCGGTCAATCCCGTAGAGCCTGCGGCAAAAAGCGCCAGCGTAATACCGTGTTTACGAATCGTTTTCAACATGGTTTATCCTTTGCGATGTCCATAGACGCGGGGGCGCGTGTAGTAGTCGATCAGAGGAACCGTGATATTCGCCAACAGGACAGCAAAAGCAACGCCGTCCGGATAGCCGCCGAAGCTACGAATCAGCCACACTAATACCCCAGCCAGCGCGCCGAAAATTAAACGTCCACGGTTGGTCGTGGAGGCGGTAACCGGATCCGTCAAGATAAAAAATGCGCCCAGCATGGTGGCGCCTGACAGCAGATGAAGCTGCGGCGAGGCCAGCGTAGCGGGCGAGAAAAGCCAGCCTAACGCGGCGCATAGCGCCAGCGTCAGCAGAAAACTGACCGGGATATGCCAGCGGATGGCTTTTTGCCACAGCAGGAATACGCCGCCGACAAGCCAGGCGAGGTTAACCCACTGCCAGCCCACGCCAGCCAGCGCACCGCTGTATATCGGGTACTGCATGATTTGCTCAACGGAGTGCCCGGCGCGCAAGGACGTTTTAAACGTATCCAGCGGCGTCGCCTGGCTGATACCGTCAATACCGATACGTAGCAGCGTCATATCGCCGCCGCTGGCGGTATGCCCGGTAAAAATCATCCGCAACGTGTCCAGCATATCGGGCGTTGTTGCGGCTATTTCATAAGGCGGCAACCAGCTTGTCATTTGCACCGGAAAGGAGATTAATAGCACCACGTAGCCGATCATGGCCGGATTAAAGGGGTTTTGTCCCAGCCCGCCATATAACTGTTTAGCGATAATAATGGCGAATCCGGTTCCCAGCACGACCATCCACCAGGGCGCAAGCGGAGGGATGCTGACCGCCAGCAAAAGCCCCGTCAATAACGCGGAATAATCCTGCAGGTGACTGGCGACCGATTGTTTGCGCAGTCTAAGGACAATGGCTTCTGCGACGAGCGCCGTGATGGCAGCCAGAACGATCTGGAAAAGCGTTCCCCAACCAAAAAACCATGTCTGCGCGGCAATCCCCGGCAGAGCGGCGATTAATACCAGCAACATGATTCGCGATGTCTGGCGCTGGTTATGGGTATGAGGCGAGCTTGCGATTCTGAATACCATTTAGTCCTCGTTAACAACCTGCTGCTGTGCTGCTTTTTTTGCCTGAACGCGGGCGATAGCCGCAGCAACCGCGGCTTTACGCGGGTCTACCGGTTCGGCAGGTTCGCTTCCGGTCTGCTGCTCCTGCTTGCGGGCTTTGGCGCGGGCGATGGCCGCTTCCACCGCGGCTTTACGCGGATCGACCGGTTCGGCAGGTTCGCTTCCGGCCTGCTGCTCCTGCTTACGGGCTTTGGCGCGGGCGATAGCCGCCTCCACTGCGGCTTTACGCGGGTCGACCGCTTCGGCAGGTTCGCTTCCGGCCTGCTGCTCCTGCTTGCGGGCTTTGGCGCGGGCGATAGCCGCTTCCACCGCGGCTTTGCGCGGGTCGACCGGTTCGGCAGGTTCGCTTCCGGCCTGCTGCTCCTGTTTGCGGGCTTTGGCGCGAGCGATAGCCGCCTCCACTGCGGCTTTACGCGGGTCGTCGCCGGGTATCGCGCTGTCAGCCACCGGATGAGCCGCTTGTTTAGCGCGCGCTTGCGCTTTACGCGCTTCACGGGCCGCGATGACGGCGCTATTGTCTGGCAGACTACCCGCCTGAATAACCACCGGTTGCGTGGCCTGCGCCTGTTTCTCTTTTACCCGCGCCAGCGCAGCGGCAATGGCATCCTGATCTTTTGCCGCTGGTTGTACCGCTGCGCTCTTGTGACGTGCAAGGCGGGCGGCTTTTTCGCGCTCCAGTCTTGCCTGACGAGCCTCAAAACGCGCTTTGGCTTCGGCGGCGCGTTTTTCTTCAAGCCTGATCGCATTAATCTCCGCTTTTTCCTGACGGAAATATTGGACGAGCGGAATATTACTGGGGCAGACCCAGGCGCAGGCGCCGCATTCTATACAATCAGCAATATGGTGTGCGGTAGCCTTGTCATGCTGCTGCCCTTTGCTGAACCAATAAAGCTGCTGCGGTAAAAGGTCGGCAGGGCAGGCGTCAGCGCAAGCGCTGCAACGAATACAGCTTTTCTCTTCCTGAGGCGCTCCCATTTCAGTCACGGATGGCGCCAGCAGGCAGTTGGTGATTTTTACGACCGGTACGTCAAGCCAGGGAAGGGTGAATCCCATCAACGGGCCGCCCATGATGACCATCTGGTCAGCAGAAGGGCAGAACCCGGCATCGTTAAGCAAATGACGAACGGGAGTGCCGAGCCGCGCCCAGACGTTACCCGGACGGCTTACCGCTTCACCCGTTAAGGTGACAACGCGTTCTGTGATCGGTTCGCCGTCAACCACGGCGCGTTTAACGGCATACGCCGTACCGACGTTTTGCATCAGCACGCCAATATCAGAGGAGCGCCCGCCGTGGGGAACCTGTTTTCCCGTCAGTATTTGGGTGAGCTGTTTTGCGCCGCCGGAAGGGTATTTGGTTGGGATCACACGTAACGAAATATCGTGGGCGTCAGCCAGTACGGCGCGCAGCATGGAAATAGCCTGCGGTTTGTTATCTTCAATGCCGATTAATACCTCACGCGGTTGCAGAATATGCGCCAGGATGCGAATACCTTCCACAATCTGCGCGGCGCAGTCCTGCATCAAACGATCGTCCGCCGTAATGTAAGGTTCGCACTCTGCGGCATTGATAATAAGCGTGGTGATTTTATCGCCGCCACCCTGCAATTTAACGCCGGTGGGAAACCCTGCGCCGCCAAGCCCGGCAACGCCATACTGATGAATGCGTTCAATGAGCGCTTCACGGCTGTGGGCGCGGTAATCAGACCAGCCCTCGCGTTCAATCCAGCGGTCCTCGCCGTCGGCATCAATGATGACGCTTAACTCCGCCAGCGCCGAAGGATGTGCCGTCGAGTGGGGGGCAATAGCGATAACCGTCCCGGAGGTGGGCGCGTGTACCGGCAGCATTCTCCCACGTCCACGGGTAAGCGCCTGGCCGCGTAGCACGCGATCGCCGACGCTAACGCACAGCTCGCCCTCAGCGCCAATGTGCTGTTTTAAAGGGATAACAAAGCGCGGCGCTAAAGGCACCTGGCGCAGCGGCGTGCCGTTTGACTGGGACTTCATTTCGGGCGGATGAATACCACCGTCGAAATCCCAGATTTTATCTTTTCTGAAAGCGGAAAATAGTTTAAGCATGTTGTTCCACGGGAATGATGCGAACGGGAATAGTGTTCAAATCCCATTTCCAACTGTCGGGCGTCTCATTCACCGGACGTAATTCGATGCAGTGCGTCGGACACGGATCGACGCACAGATTACAGCCAGTACAGAGATCGCTCATGACCGTGTGCATGGCGCGAGTTGCGCCAACGATGGCGTCAACCGGGCAGGCCTGAATGCATTTTGTGCAGCCAATGCAGTTATTTTCATCAATAACTGCCAGCATACGTACTGGCGCGGCCTGCAGTTCTTCACCATCGCATGGTTGCGGCTCTACGTTTAGCAACTCTGCCATTTTCAGCATGACGGCTTCGCCGCCGGGCGCGCAACGATTGATTTTCTCGCCCTGGAGACCCACGGCTTCGGCGTAGGGGCGACAGCCGGGATAGCCGCACTGACCACACTGACTCTGCGGCAAAATCGCATCGATTTTTTCAACAACCGGATCATCTTCAACCGCGAATCGGCGGGAGGCATAACCCAGAATGGCGCCGAACACCAGACCCAGAAGGGTCAGGGCGCCAACGGCAATCCAGATAGTATTCATTACAACTTCACCAAACCACTAAAGCCCATAAAGGCCAAAGACATTAATCCTGCGGTAATCAATGCTATCGCGTTACCACGAAAAGGGGCGGGCACATCCGCCACGGCAAGGCGTTCGCGGATGGCGGCAAACAGAACCATCACTAATGAAAAGCCGACGGCGGCGGAAAATCCGTACAGCGCCGACTGAAGAAAGTGATGACCGAGATTAATATTCAGTAACGCTACGCCCAGAACCGCACAGTTAGTGGTAATCAGTGGTAAGAAGATGCCTAACAAGCGGTATAACGCCGGGCTGGTTTTCCGCACAACCATTTCGGTAAATTGCACGACCACAGCAATGACGAGGATAAAGGCCAGCGTCCGCAGATAAATCAGATCCAGCGGAATAAGTATCCAGGTGTCGATAAGCCAGGCGCATATCGACGCCAGCGTCATGACAAAGGTCGTCGCGAGGCCCATCCCCATGGCGGTTTCCAGTTTTTTGGATACGCCCATAAAGGGACAAAGGCCCAGGAATTTGACCAGTACAAAGTTATTGACCAGTACAGTTCCGACAAAGAGCAGCAGGTAATCAGTCATGTTTCGGCCTGAAATAAAAAAGCCGCCTATTATCTGTCAAACTACCACAGGCGACAACAGGTTAACTGTAGGGTTATTACGGATTAACAAACGTTGTTTTGACGCGCGCTGAACGTTTGAGATAAGGCACAATGAGCGCCGTCGCCAACAGTGGGAAGAGTAACTGACGCACGGCAAAGGCATCTGAGACGGGCGAAAAGGCAAATGCTTTAACCGCCAGTAACACCGACACCAGCAGCCAGATAATGTAATGCTTCGGCACGCAGCGTCTGCGCTTGAAGAATGCGATCGTCAACCACAGGGTATAGTACCACATGGCGATAGCGGTAATAAATGAAATGCCCCATAGCAGTAAATTACCGGTTTCCTGTCCGCTAAGCGTCTTGAACGTTTGCGGTGTGGCAAGCGCCATAACGTAGAGTAATAACGCCAGCGAGGTGCTCAACAACGCGACTAACAGCCAGGCTAACGGGCCAAGAAGCCAGCCTCCAATTCGTTGTGGCGGTGTTGTTGTCATATCTTCTCCGGGGTTACACGCGTTAACGGTCATGCCGCTCATTTTGGGGCAAACATTATAAGGTTTTTGATGTTAAACGCTACTTTCTTTATTGCACATAGCGCCAGACGGATTGCGGAACCTGACCTACATCAAACAGGCGTCCTCCGGAAACCAGTTCGGCACGGCGGTGATCTGCAGCGCGATACATATTAACAATGTCCATGTCATCAGTAAGGGTATAGTTAAGGTGGTCGAACAGTTTTTCCAGACTTTCGAGCGAACTAATTTTGCGGAATTTTAATAGATAATCCTGAACAGTCATATAAAGTTGATCCATATTAAATATAATGCCAACGGAGTAGTCACTGATAAAAAATAAACAAAACCGCACCAGTAAGAGGTCAGGGGTGCAGGTAAAAAGGGAATATTCTTACCGGTAAAGAGTCAGGCGCCACATGGCGCCTGGGGCGAAAGGTTAACGCGCTTTCCTACAACAGGCAATAAACGTCAGACCAGATAGGACATATTTCGTTTTTTTTGCCGGTTTTTGACTTTTCTTTGCACCCCCCGGGGCGCCGCTTACCGTACCACGCGAAAATGCCTTTACATTATCTGACGCTTACTTCTTCTGGACGGAAGCCGTGGGCTCTGGTGGTTGGTAATTGTCAATATGGTTGGCAATACCTAAAAGAATGACTGAGATAACGAGAACTATCCACCCAGTTAATTCAATAAGACGATTCATTATTGACGACATTTGCTTTGATTTATCCATAAACACAGAGGGTAAATGTTACTTTCCTGGCGAACGGTCGGCAAGAGGGAGGGAAACGATTTCAGCCTCTGTTCTGTAACAAGTTAATCATTTGATGCTACGTTGATGGTCAGGACGCTATTGCGGCTAATCGCACGATGGTGTGGAATAGCGATATCTAAAACCGGAGGCAGTGAGATGAATGACAAAATCCGCGTTGGGTTAATCGGTTATGGCTACGCCAGTAAAACCTTTCATGCGCCCTTAATTATGGGAACGCCAGGGCTAGAGCTTGCGGCGGTGTCCAGCAGCGATGAAACAAAAGTGAAAGCAGACTGGCCGGCGGTTTCCGTGGTCTCTGAGCCCCGACATTTATTTAACGATCCGCATATCGACCTGATCGTGATCCCGACGCCCAACGATACCCATTTCCCGCTGGCGAAAGCTGCGCTGGAAGCCGGTAAGCATGTGGTGGTTGATAAACCCTTTACCGTGACACTGTCACAGGCGCGAGAATTGGATGCGCTTGCGCGGAGCACTGGTCGGGTACTTTCCGTCTTCCACAACCGACGCTGGGACAGCGATTTTTTGACGCTGAAGGCCTTGCTGGCGGATGGCGTGCTCGGCGAGGTGTCCTTGTTTGAATCCCACTTTGATCGTTTCCGTCCCCAGGTGCGCGACCGCTGGCGCGAGCAAGGCGGGCCAGGAAGTGGTATCTGGTACGATCTGGCGCCGCACTTGTTGGATCAGGCCATTCAACTTTTTGGCCTGCCGGTCAGCATGACGGTGGATTTAGCGCAACTGCGTCCGGGCGCGCAATCTACAGATTATTTCCACGCGATTTTATCCTACCCCCAGCGCCGCGTGATTTTGCACGGTACGATGCTGGCCGCGGCGGAATCCGCGCGATACATCGTTCATGGTTCGCGCGGTAGCTATGTAAAATATGGCCTCGATCCCCAGGAAGAACGGTTAAAAAACGGCGAGCGTTTACCGCAGGAAGACTGGGGATACGACATGCGTGACGGCGTATTGACCCTGGTTGAGGGAGAGACGCGCAAAGAAGAGAACTGGCTTACGTTGCCGGGTAACTATCCGGCATATTATGCCGCTATCCGCGATGCGTTAAACGGTAACGGTGAAAATCCCGTGCCGGCAAGCCAGGCGATTCAAATTATGGAGTTGATTGAACTGGGCATGGAATCGGCAAAACATCGCGCGACGCTGTGTCTTGCCTGAGATGTCGCATTTCTCCGCCTGGGATAGCATTAAACCGCAGGCGGAGAAGAGCGTTAGTGTCAATAAAGCAATCTTACGCCGCGGCCACTTTTTCGCGCAGCGCACGTTTTTCGCTATCGCTCAGAAAGGCGATTTCCAGACCGTTAATCTGCGCCTGGCGAATCTGTTCGCGGCTCAATCCTGCCGCTGGCGCGGCGACGTGATATTCATGGATAATATCTACGCCCTGAACAGCCGGATCGTCCGTATTAAGACTGGCGAGAACGCCATGCTCAAGGAAGGTTTTGAGTGGATGATCCGCCAGCGATGTGACGGTACTGGTCTGAATATTCGAGGTCAGACAGGATTCAATACCGATACGCTGCTGTGCAAGAAAATCCATTAACGCGCGATCTTCGACAGCTTTTACGCCATGTCCGATACGTTCGGCCCCCAGTTCGCGAATCGCCTGCCAGATACTTTCCGGCCCTGCGGCTTCGCCAGCGTGAACGGTAATATGCCAGCCCGCATCGCGCGCCCGATTAAAGTGCGACAAAAACAGACTGCCGGGAAAGCCCAGCTCATCACCGGCTAAATCCAGCGCGGTGATTTTCTCTCTGTGCGCCAGCAGCGCATCAAGCTCCTGTAAACATGCCGCCTCGCCGAAGGTACGGCTCATAATGCCAATGAGTCGTGCCTCGACGCCAAACGTGTTACAGCCGTCGCGTACACCGTCGATAACGGCTTCAACCACGCCTGCGATCGGTAACTGATGCGCCATCGCCATATAGCCGGGCGAAAAGCGAAGCTCGACGTAATGCAGGCCGTTACGTGCGGCATCTTCAATATTTTCAAAGGCCACACGGCGGCAGGCGTCAAGCGATGCCAGGACTTTTACCCCCCAATCGAGCTTCGTGAGAAAGCTCACTAAATCGGGTTCGGTTGAGGTGACCTGGACATGCGGAATCAGCGTTTCCAGCGTTTGGGCGGGAAGGGCGATGTTGAACTGCCGACCAAGATCCAGAATTGTTTGGGCGCGAATGTTGCCATCAAGGTGGCGGTGGATGTCAGTTAAAGGAAGCGTAATATCAATCATGGGCGCACTCAATTTTTAATAAAAGTGCGCACCATTATACTACAGATTGATAATCCTCTGGAAATTTTGCAAAAACGGAGTCATTACGTTGCAACTTCGCGAGAGCGCGGGAGAAATTTTGTATCATTCTCTTTAACGCGCCCCCGGTCAGCTCACGGGGGCGTCTCTGTTATCGCATCTTAGGATAAAGGGTCAACCCCCCGCCTGTAGACAGTATCAGCGAACGGTGCGGATAGCGTTAATCAATCCGTTGACGCCTTTTTCAAGTTTCAGGCGAGGGCATCCGGCATTCAGACGCACAAATCCCCGGCCTTCGGCGCCATAGGTATCGCCGGGCATAATGGCGACTTTCTCCTGATGAATGAGCGTGTGCTGTAATTTTTGATCGTCAATGCCGAGTGGACGGAGATCAATCCAGGCCAGATAGGTCGATGGCGGCGCTTGCCAGTTCAACGTCGGAAAGGCGCCATTCAGCGCCTGCTCAATATAGCGCATATTAGCCGCCAGCGAGGCGCGTAACGCATCCAGCCACGGCGCGCCGTGCTGATACGCGGCAATATGCGCCGTGAGCGAGAGCACCGCTGGCGAAGAGAGGCCGTCGCGCCCTTTTAAGGCGGCCAGGTAGCGTTCACGGCTTTCAATATTTTCAATGATTCCATAAGCGCCGGTTAATGCCGGAATATTGAAGCTTTTCGAGCCGGAGGAGAGCAGCGCCCAGTCTCCGCGCGCGACATTGCTCCAGGGAATATGCGGCTGGTTTCCCCATACCATATCCATGTGAATTTCATCGGAAATCACCCGTACGCCATGGCGCTCGCACAGCGTTGACATCGTTTCCAGCTCGTCACGCGTCCACACTTTACCGGTGGGATTTTGCGGACTGCACAGCAGCAGGATTTTGCTTTCCGGACGCGCCAGCGCCGCCTCCAGTTTAGCCATATCGCAATACCAGGCGTTGCCTTCTTTCTCCAGCGGGACGGGAGTGACGATGCGATGGTTGCCTTCAATCGCCTTATAAAAAGCATCGTAAGCGGGGGTATGAACTACCACGCCATCGCCTTCGTTGGACCACTGGCGGATAAGCTCGGACGCCATATAGATAACGGAGGGGCCGTATACGAGGGAGTGGGCATCTATCGTGGTCTGATGGCGTGTCGCAAACCAGTGGGTAATCGCCCCTAAAAACGCCTCATTTTTCCAACGGCTATAGCCCAGCACACCGTGGGAAAGGCGCTGGTTTAGCGCCTCCAGGATACACGGCGCGGTGGCAAAATCCATATCCGAGATCGTAAAGGGGAGTAGATCGGCCTCGCCAAAACGATCGGCGACATAATCCCACTGCGTACACCATGTCCCGCGACGGTCAACTTCCTGTGAAAAATCGAACATATCTCTTCCTTATGCCTGAACGGTATTCATCAGACCAACCATTTCATCTTTTACCGACTGAACCTGCGGGCCGATAACCACCTGCAAATTATGCTGATTGAGCTGTACGACGCCTATCGCACGATTGTCCTTCAATGCCTGGACATCGACAAGCGACATATCTTTCACGGACAGACGTAGGCGGGTGATGCAGTTGTCCAGACTCACGATGTTTTCCGTGCCGCCTAATGCCGCCAGGATAGCAGGCACGTTGTAGCCGGATTTTCCTGGCGCGCCAGCGATCGCTTTTTCAATGCTGGTGGCAATCTCCGCTTCGCGCCCCGGTGTTTTGAGGTTAAAGCGTGTAATGGCGAAGCGGAAAATGAGGTAGTAAACCGCAAACCAAATCGCCGCCACTACCGGTACCAGATACCATTTTGTTGACAGACCATGCAGGATGCCAAACACCACAAAGTCAATAATATTGCCATCCGTATTGCCGATAGTGACGCCGAGAATAGCCATGATGGTAAAGCCCAGTCCGGTCAGCAGAGCATGAATAACGTACAGCACCGGCGCTACGAACAGGAACAGGAATTCCAGCGGTTCCGTTGTACCGCCGACAACACAGGCGATTAAACCGGAAATCAATAATCCTTTAATTTTAGGGCGGTTTTCTGGACGGGCACAGTGGTACATTGCCAGCGCGGCGCCCGGCAACCCACCGAGAAACGCCGGCATTTTGCCTTGCGATAAGAAGCGAGTGGCGCTTTCAGAGAAGCCGTGCGTCGTTGGGCAACTGAGTTGGGCCTGGAAAATAGTCAATGCGCCGCTCACGGTATGCCCGCATACCTCTTGCGTACCCCCCGCCTCGGTGAAGCGAATCAGCGCTACCAGAATATGGTGCAGACCAAAAGGCAACAGCAGGCGCTCGCCGGTGCCGAAAATCATCGGTCCGAAGTCGCCGGCGCTATTGATGATATGACCCAGTCCACTAATTCCCATCGCAAAAACCGGCCAGACGAGCGGGATAACCAGGCCGACAAGCCCCATCACAACGGCGGAAACGATAGGTACAAAACGCGTACCGCCGAAAAAGGCCAGCGCATCCGGCAAACGAATGGTATGAAACCGTTCATGCAGCATCCAGACAATAATACCAGCGATAACGGCGCCGAGGATGCCGGTATCGATAGAGGGGATGCCCAGAATATTTTGTACGTTATTGGCTTTCAGCACCGCCGCATCGGTGGTCGGCAGAATGCCTTTTGCCGTGAGCCAGAAGTTGACTGCAAGGTTCATGACCGCATAACCGACAAACCCGGCAAACGCGGCGACGCCTTTGTTTTCCCGCGCCAGACCAAGCGGAATCGCGATACAAAACATCACCGGCAGGAAGCTAAAGGCAAAAGAACCTACTTTACTCATCCAGGTAAAGATAGCCTGTAGCAAGGGATTACCCAGCACGGGGAGCAGGGTGATTACGTCGTGGCTACTAAGCGAGCTGCCGATACCGAGCATAATGCCGCAGAACGAGAGCAAGGCGACGGGCAACATAAACGTTTTGCCCAGTTGCTGGAAAAATTCCCATAGCGTTATTTTTGGCGTGGTTTTCGTCGTCATCTAACGACTCCTTGTTAATAAAGGCCGGTGTCAGGTTATGATGGCGAAAAGATAAAACGTTTTATCAAATTTTAGTGCGGCATTAATCACATTACTGACCGATAATAACGCGTATAAAGATAACAGATAGGTAAAACGTTTTATCTGTCAGATTCTGGAGCGATTTGTTGACATGGCTATCGCCAAAAAAATCACTATCCACGATGTTGCGCTGGCGGCTGGCGTGTCGGTGAGCACCGTTTCCTTAGTGCTGAGCGGCAAGGGGCGAATATCGGTCGCGACCGGCGAGCGCGTAAACGCGGCAATTGAACAACTGGGTTTTGTGCGTAACCGCCAGGCGTCCGCGCTGCGTGGCGGGCAAAGCGGCGTTATCGGTTTGATCGTGCGTGATTTATCGGCACCCTTTTATGCCGAATTAACCGCCGGGTTAACGGAAGCGCTGGAAGCGCAAGGCCGTATGGTTTTTCTCCTGCACGGGGGGAAAGATGGCGAACAGCTAAATCAGCGTTTTACCATGCTGCTTAATCAGGGCGTGGATGGCATGGTGATCGCCGGTGCGGCGGGCAGTAGCGAAGCGCTGAGAGCGCAGGCCGACGCACAAGGAATTCCGGTGGTGTTTGCGTCACGCGCCAGCTATCTTGATGATGCGGATACCGTTCGGCCTGACAACATGCAGGCGGCGCAACTCCTGACGGAGTACCTTATTCGTCAGGGCCATCAGCGCATCGCCTGGCTGGGAGGACAAAGCGCATCTTTAACCCGCGCGGAGCGCGTGGGCGGCTATTGCGCGACGTTGTTAAAATACGGTCTACCGTTTCACAGCGAGTGGGTCGTGGAATGCGCTTCCAGTCAGAAACAGGCAGCAGAAAGCATTACCGCGCTGTTGCGATACAATCCGACCATTAGCGCTGTCGTTTGTTACAACGAAACCATTGCGATGGGGGCGTGGTTTGGCCTGCTGAGAGCCGGACGACAGAGTGGCGAGAGCGGTGTCGATCGTTATTTCGAGCAGCAGGTGTCGCTGGCGGCGTTTGCTGATGTGGCGGAGAACGCCCTCGACGACCTGCCGATTATCTGGGCCAGTACGCCGGCGCGAGAAATAGGCTATACCCTGGCCGAACGAATATTGCAGCGTATTGCTCACGACGAGCACCATGTGCGGAGTCAAACGATAGCCGCTCGCCTGGTAACGCAAAAGTAGAGGCTGCGCGTCGTTCGGCGCAGACCGGGTGTAGCGTCGCGACACCCGGCAAGGCGATTATTGTTGAGGCAGCGCCGGAACGTCCGGAACGGAAAGCGCCGGCATTCCAAACAGGCCGACAAAGTCTTCCAACGGCATTTTTTGTCCGTTGAGCGTGATCTGGCCATTGGCGTACTGCAAACTGGAGGCGATAGTATTATCCTTCAGCGTTGTCAGTCGGAACATCTGACCCATTGCGGACAGCCCCTGCACCTGCTGTTTTGCCAGTTTTTCCGCATCATCCTGCTGATAGCCTTCCAGCTTTGCTATCTGCGTCATAAACTCGACCGCCATGTCCATCGGAATTGCCAGTTTCGCATCCAGCGATTTCACGGAGCGGTCGACTTCCTGCGCCAGCGTTTGCGGTTGTGCCGTTGTGGTTGCCGGATCTTTGAGGAACAGCGACAGATTCAGCGTGGTTTCCCCTTTGGCGTTTTTCCAGCTAAGCGGCGCCAGAGTCAGTACCGGATCGCCTTTTAACAGCACGGGGAGAGCGCTAAAGAACGCTTCAGTGACTTTTTGCTGATAAAGCTCAGGATTCTGCGCCACGTCCGGCTGATTCAGCAGCGCCTGCGTTTGCGCATGATATTGCTGACTAAACTGGTGCCAGGCTTCGCCGTCGATTTGACCGACTTTCAGCGTTAATTTACCGCTGCCTAAATCCTGATTCTGCACTTTCAGGCTGTTAAGCGAGTAATCCAACTGGCTGTTAATGGTTTTTCCGTCGTTGACGAGATCGGACTTGCCGGCAATTTCCATCCCTTCCAGCACCGCCATCTCTTTACCCTCAATGGCGATGGACAGTTTATCCAGCGTTAACTTTTGGTCGCCCACACGTTCGCCAAAGCTTGCCAGCTTACTGGTACCGTCGGTTTTCAAATTATTAAAGGTGAGTTGGACCTTCTGATTATATTCGTTAACGGCATCGACAAGGCCGCTCTGCGCTTCGCCTGACAGCGAAACCACATTACCGTCTTTATCGGCGTTAAGCTGGAACTCGCCGCCGCTAAAGGCGACCTTTTCACCGGCATTCTCGTAGTTTAACGGCTTGAGAGAGATATCGGAGCGGGTATCGCCGCCATAACCAATGCGGGTATTGATAACAAAGGGCGTGTCGCCTTTCGCGATATCAAAGAGGGGTTTTGCCGCATCGTTATTCACCAGGGTGGTTTTTACCGACGCCATAGAAGGGATCAGATTGAGCGTTTTGAGCTGGGCGAGCGGGAAGGGGCCATGTGAAACGGACTCGTCCAGCACAATGCTTTGCCCGGGCTTCAACCAGGTAGTGTCTGCGCCGGCAACCGGTTTGACAACCAGTTGCAGATGGCTACTGAACACGCCACGCTGGTAGTTTTGATAACTTAATTCGACACCGGCCTCCGGCGCAGTACGCTTGAGCTGTTCATTGGCCTGAGTCACCATTTCTGCAAGATGGTTCTCCAGCTTTTTCCCCGTATACCAGGCGCCGCCTGTCCAGACGATGCCAAGTGCAATTACTACACCTGCAGCTACCAGTGTTTTTTTCATATCAATTGTCCATAAAAATGAAACCAGGCGGATTAAACCGCCTGGAGGAGTTTTACGTCTGTTATAAGCTTAGCAAGAGTTGTTAAAAAATTCAGTACGTTGCTACAGCTTGTTATAAACACGCGCTAAACGGCCCGTGCCGCTGGCGTTAACCGGAGACTCATCCGCGCCGATAAAGGCAGATTCACCCGGCTTCAGTACCAGACGCTGTTCATCTTTACGTAACACCGCCTCACCCTCAACGCAGAACAGAATCGCGGCGCTGTGTTGGCCGATGTTCGTCTCCTGAAGCGCCAGGTCGTGCAGTGAAAAAGCAAAATCGTCAACCGGAATTGGAAAGTCCAGCTCCGCGCCGTTTTTCACCGGGGCAGTCAGCAACTCGCCGGCAGGCTTAGGTTCGAACTTCACGTTCGCGACCAGCTCAGGGATGTCGATATATTTTGGCGTAAGGCCAGCGCGCAGAACGTTATCGGAGTTTGCCATGACTTCCAGCGCAACGCCCTGCAGATAAGCATGAGGCGTTTCGGCAAACAGGAACATCGCCTCGCCGGGATTCAGTTTGACCACATTCAGCAACAAAGGAGAGAAAAGCCCGCTGTCGTCAGGATAATACTCTGAAATCACGCGGATCGTTTGCCACGGTTCACCTTGCTGGCTGTTAAGCGCCGCTTTGAGTACGGCTAACGCGCGGGATTTTTCTTCGCCTTGCATATTCAACAGGCTGGCGAAAAGCTGGCTCAGACGTTCAGCGTTCGGCGCCTGCAAAAAGTGGGCGATAGCGGAATGCGCGCCGGCGACAGGTTGCAGTAAAGAGACAATGTCAGAAAATTCGCGGAACGCGTTCATCGCCAGGAAAGGCGTCAGGGCAAAAACCAGCTCTGGTTTATGGTTAGGATCTTTATAGTTCCGCTCTGCGGCATCCATGGGGATACCCGCCGCATTTTCTTTCGCGAAACCGATTTCGGAATTGCGCTTATTCGGGTGCACCTGAATAGAGAGCGGCTGCGCGGCGCACAGTACTTTAAACAGAAACGGCAGTTCGCCGAAACGGTTGGCTACCGCTTCGCCCAGCATGGCGGTTTTATTCTTTTCGATGGCGTCACGCAGGGAGACGGTTTCGCCGTTGGCGGTGGTGATTCGCGAGCTGCTTTTGGGATGCGCGCCCATCCAGAGTTCAGCCATTGGCTGCTGCTGCGGATTGGCGATGCCATAAAGTTCCGTTAACGCAGTTTTACTTCCCCAGGCATAGTTTTGCACTGAGTTAATGAGTTTTTGCATTATCAAGCCCTGTTTCAATGTGGAGATCAATGGGAGGTATTAAACCAAGAAACCCGCATGAAGTAACCTCCGGGCGTAAAAAGTCGTACTTGTCTCAGTTTTTGTTAAAAAATTGTGTAGGATAGTGTTACTCGCTTTGAGTCGGGCAATGGAACACCTGCCCAGAGAATAACCATACCGAGCGGTAAGTGAGAGCACAATGTCAAACAAACCCTTCTTTTATCAAGACCCTTTTCCCCTCAAAAAGGACGATACCGAGTACTACTTGTTGACCAGCGAACATGTTTCCGTCGCCGAATTCGAAGGACAAGAGATCCTGAAAGTCGCGCCGGAAGCGCTAACGTTGTTGGCGCGTCAGGCCTTCCACGATGCGTCTTTTATGCTACGTCCCGCGCATCAGCAACAGGTGGCGGATATTCTGCGCGATCCGCAGGCCAGTGAAAACGACAAATATGTCGCGCTGCAATTCCTGCGAAACTCCGATATCGCGGCCAAGGGCGTGTTGCCCACCTGCCAGGATACCGGTACGGCCATTATTGTCGGCAAAAAAGGCCAACGCGTCTGGACTAGTGGAGGTGATGAAGCGGCGCTGGCTCGCGGCGTATATAACACTTATATCGAAGATAACCTGCGCTATTCGCAAAACGCGGCGCTGGATATGTACAAAGAGGTCAATACCGGTACTAACCTGCCGGCGCAGATCGATCTCTACAGCGTCGATGGCGATGAATATAAATTCCTCTGTATCGCTAAAGGCGGCGGATCGGCGAATAAAACCTACCTCTATCAGGAGACAAAAGCGCTACTGACGCCGGGTAAGCTCAAAAATTATCTCGTCGATAAGATGCGTACGCTGGGCACCGCCGCCTGTCCGCCGTATCACATTGCGTTTGTCATTGGCGGCACCTCGGCGGAAGCGAACCTGAAGACCGTTAAGCTGGCCTCGGCAAAATACTATGATGCGCTACCAACCGAAGGCAATGAACACGGGCAGGCCTTCCGCGATATTGAGCTGGAAAAAGAATTGTTGCTTGAGGCGCAAAATCTTGGCTTAGGCGCGCAGTTCGGCGGCAAATATTTCGCTCACGATATTCGTGTCATCCGATTGCCGCGCCACGGGGCATCGTGTCCGGTAGGTATGGGCGTGTCCTGCTCCGCGGATCGAAACATTAAAGCGAAGATCAACCGGGAAGGGATCTGGATCGAGAAGCTGGAGCGCAATCCCGGTAAATATATTCCAGAGGCGCTGCGCCAGGCGGGAGAGGGCGAGGCGGTGCGCGTTGATCTTAACCGTCCCATGAGCGAGATACTGCAACAACTGTCGCAGTATCCGGTATCAACGCGCCTGTCGCTGAACGGCACGATTATTGTGGGCCGCGACATCGCGCACGCTAAACTGAAAGAACGGATGGACAGAGGCGAAGGTTTGCCGCAGTACATCAAAGATCATCCTATCTATTATGCGGGGCCAGCAAAAACGCCGGAAGGGTACGCCTCCGGGTCGCTTGGGCCGACTACCGCAGGACGGATGGACTCTTATGTTGATCAGCTCCAGTCGCAGGGCGGCAGTATGATCATGCTGGCGAAAGGCAACCGCAGCCAGCAGGTGACCGATGCCTGTAAGAAACATGGCGGCTTCTACCTGGGCAGTATCGGCGGCCCGGCAGCCGTTCTGGCGCAGGGTAGTATCAAGCGCCTGGAGTGCGTGGAATATCCTGAACTGGGTATGGAGGCTATCTGGAAAATTGAAGTGGAGGATTTTCCGGCCTTTATTCTGGTGGATGATAAAGGCAACGATTTCTTCCAGCAGATTCAGTCATCGCAGTGCGCGCGCTGCGTTAAGTAATGTCGCCGCCCTGCGGGGCGGTAACATGATTCGCTATTTTGCCGGAGAACGGCGCAAGCGCCTTATCCGGTCTACACCGTTGTGTTGTTATCGTTAATACTCATAAGACCGCAAACATGTGAGCAATGTCGACACATGATCTCATCAACTTGAGTAAGGAGCAGGTAATGGTAACGGTACGCCGCGAGAAAGATTCAATGGGCGCTATTGAAGTCCCGGCAGATAAACTGTGGGGGGCGCAGACTCAACGTTCGCTGGAGCATTTTCGGATTTCCACGGAGAAAATGCCCGTCTCGCTCATTCACGCTCTGGCGTTGACCAAGCGCGCCGCTGCGAAGGTCAACCAGGACTTAGGGTTGTTGGCGGCGGAAAAAGCCAGCGCGATTATCCAGGCGGCTGATGAAGTGCTGGCGGGAAAACATGCTGATGAGTTTCCGCTGGCGATTTGGCAGACCGGGTCCGGTACGCAAAGCAACATGAATATGAATGAAGTGTTAGCGAACCGCGCCAGTGAAATTTTGGGCGGCGTTCGCGGTATGGAACGCAAGGTGCATCCCAATGATGACGTCAATAAGAGTCAAAGCTCAAACGATGTGTTCCCAACCGCCATGCACGTGGCGGCGTTACTGGCGTTACGCGAACACCTCATCCCGCAATTATCCGCATTAACGGATACGCTTCGCGATAAATCCCACGCTTTCGCCGATATTGTCAAAATTGGCCGTACTCACCTGCAGGACGCGACGCCGCTCACCTTAGGCCAGGAGATTTCCGGTTGGGTAGCCATGCTGGAACATAACCTCAGGCACATTGAGCACAGTTTACCGCACGTCGCGGAACTGGCGCTCGGCGGAACCGCAGTGGGGACAGGGCTTAATACCCACCCGGAATATGCCCGGCGCGTGGCCGAGGAACTGGCGACGATTACCGCAGCGCCGTTTGTTACCGCCCCGAATAAATTCGAAGCGCTGGCGACCTGTGACGCGTTGGTACAGGCGCATGGCGCATTAAAAGGACTGGCGGCCTCGCTGATGAAAATCGCCAATGATGTTCGCTGGCTGGCGTCCGGCCCGCGCTGCGGCATTGGCGAGATTGCTATCCCGGAGAATGAGCCAGGCAGTTCCATTATGCCTGGTAAAGTGAACCCGACCCAGTGTGAAGCAGTAACGATGCTATGTTGCCAGGTAATGGGTAACGATGTGGCCATCAATATGGGGGGCGCATCGGGCAACTTTGAGCTCAACGTCTATCGTCCGATGGTTATTCATAATTTTCTGCAAACGGTGCGCCTGCTGGCCGATGGCATGGCGAGTTTCAATCAACACTGTGCGTCAGGAATTGAGCCAAACCGCGAGCGTATTACGCAGTTGCTGAATGAGTCGCTGATGCTGGTCACTGCGCTCAATACGCACATCGGTTACGATAAAGCGGCGGAGATTGCGAAGAAGGCGCATAAAGAAGGGCTGACGCTCAAAGCCTCAGCCGTGGCATTAGGATACCTTAGCGACGAGGAGTTCGACGCCTGGGTACGTCCGGAGTTGATGGTTGGCAGTATGACGCCGGGACGTTAATCCGCCACATACAGGTGCAGTCGCGGAATAATCAGTCGCAGCGGCTGCGCCTGTGGTTTAAAACGGTGCTGAATATTATCGGCGTCATAGTTTTCCAGCCCGCCAATATCCGGCACGCCAGCGCCGTTGTCCGTGTTGATTAATGCGATAATCGGCGTGGGGCAGGCGTGTTGCACCTGTTTCTGCTGGCCTTTATACCAGATGCGGGCGATCGGCTGTACTTTAACCGGACGCTTAATCTTGAGTCGGGCCTGCTGCGGTAAGGCAGCGATATCCTGATATTCCCGTTCCAGCTTGAATTGCCATTGTTCGCGCGTCCACGGCGGGACGCTGCGCGGCGACGCGAGGCTTTTTTTCAACTGGCTCAGAACCTCATCCCGGCTTAAATTTTTAATAATATGTTTATTTGCCCAGCCGAAACGTATGGTGGCGGGGTTATTGATAAGCGTCAGCGTACGGTAAGCGTTCAGCGTAATTAAGCCGGGTAGATGCCGATGCACCCACTCAAAACGTGCCGCTGAGGGAAGACCGGACTCTACCGTAACCATCTGCTCGAAGGTGGTTTTCAACTGGTTAATGCGCTGTATCTGATTTTCCAGATCTAACTGTGTCGCATTATCCACTTGATAGCATAAGACGCCAGGCAGGCGGACGGCGGCTTTACTGCTGCGGTTTTCGGACTGCTGTTGAATAAACAAATGGCGATAGTGACGTAGCGCCAGCGTTTCGGCCTCTTTCCCCAGATGTTGCGTTACCTCGATAGTATCCAGCGGCGCATGTTCCGCCTCTTTGGTCACCTGCGGCAGTGAAAAGACACGGGCGATAAGTAGCGAATGCTGCTGTAGATTATCCGTCAGCGCCGCCAGGTGTTGTTCTATCTGGCGAAAAGTGCCATTCAGGCGTTCAACGAGATCGTAGCGTGACATGGTATTACTCACTTTAGTTACAACATACTATCTGTATAGCACAGTTCCCGCCGCTCAACCAGCGTGCAAAATGCGTCAGGCAGCGGTCATGTCGGGCATCGCGTGCCAGACCGGCCAGCGAAAGCTAAATTTTGCGCCGCCCAGTTCGCTCTCGTCACAGACGACGCTACCGCCCATCGCCAGGGCGATAGAGTGTACGATGGCGAGTCCAAGCCCGCAGCCGCCTGTCGCCCGGTCTCTACTGGGGTCGAGTCTGACAAAAGGTTCAAATATGCGCTCACGCGCATCCGCTTCAATGCCGGGGCCGTCATCTTCGACTATCAGCGTTGCCTGACTGCCGTCGAGTAACAGACTGACCTGAACGGTGGTACGACTGTAGCGCAACGCATTATTCAGCAGGTTATCCAGCACTCGCGACATTAACCGCATATCAAGCGCGCCATAATCGCCGATTACACATGTGACAAGGTGTACGGCGCGTTCCGGGGTCACGCTCTGCACATCCTGCAAATGCGCGAGCAACCAGGCGGGGAGGTCGGGTTCGGTCAACATCAGTTCATTTTGCGGCCGGTCAAGGCGCGCATAGGTGAGCAGTTCTTCAATTAGCGCTTCCAGTTGACCAATATCGCGATTGAGCGCCTGTGATTCTGGCGGTGTCAGATTTTCACTCATTTCAAGCCGATAGCGTAAACGTACCAGCGGCGTGCGAAGTTCATGGGCGATACCGTCAATCAGCTGTTTTTTACTGGCGATCAGAGCATTAATATTATCCGCCATCTGGTTGAACGCGACGCCCAGACGTTCGAAACTGGAACCATTATCGAAGTGCAGGCGTTCAGTCAAATGACCCTCGCCAAAGCGCTGCGCGGCGGATTCGAGCCTGAGCATTTCTTGCCAGTGCGGGCGCATCCAGATAAACACAGGAAAGGCGAGAGAAAAGGCAATGAGCGCCATTAAGGCGATATCCAGCAGTCGCATTTGATGCAGGAAATAGAGATAGGGAACCGGGCCAACCGCCAGGACGTAATGGCTGCGCGGGATACGTTGAATAAAGGTGTATTGATCGTCAAGCGCGACAATATCGCCTTCACGCAGTCGCTGCGTGGTGGCGGCATCAAGCTTATAGTGATTTAACGGTTCAACGCGTAAATCGAAAGAGAGGTTCAGGTCCATCTCTTTTAACGTTTTCCCCCATTCACGCGGCGGAATTTCCCGCAGTTCGCTGCGCATCAGATAGAGCGAACTTTTCATCAGATCGTCGAGCGATTGCCTGCCCGCGCGTTCGGCGGTGAATTTGTACACCAGTCCGACCAATAAGGTCATGACCAGAAAACAGACGAACAGCAAAAGGTAAAACTGCACAAACAGCTTTTTCATCAACGCCCACCGGATCTCAATACATTAGCTCTATCGCGCACTGACGGAAAAGATTTCCCGTCAGCGCCGCTGGTGGGTTATAAAAGCAGGCTTTGCGTCAACTGACAACCTCATTGTCCGGCGTTAAGGTCCGGACTTTCGTGAACAATGCGTCCATCGACAAGCGTCAAAACAGCGCGAATGGTATCAATTCTGTCTTCGGGCATCGTCATAAATGGCTGATTGAGTACCGCCAGATCGGCCTGTTTTCCGACGCTAAGCTGGCCCCGGTGTTGTTCGGCAAAGGCGAGCCAGGCGGCATGACGTGTATATAACGCTAGCGCTTCCAGACGCGTGAGCCGCTCGCTGGCGGGTTTACGTACGGAACCGCCTGACGCTATACCGGTGATATGATATTCGATAGCGTGCCAGACACCGGCAATGCCAATACGCGTCGAATCGGTACCGCCAGCTACGACAAGCCCTTTATCCAGCGCCAGTCGAACCGGCGGCGAATTGTCCGTCGCGCCGGGTGGATTGGCGTCACGGATGGCAAGCCCCTCAAAGTAAGGCCCCATTTGCACAGTGTATGCCAGACCCAGCTTACGCATTCGCTCAAGCGTCTGTGGCGAACCGGTATTCAGGTGCGCAATAGACCAGCGCAGAGGGCGCAGATCGTACTGCTGCGCTACCTGCTCAAAAATCGTCAATATCGCGTCGGCGCTGTCATCGGTATATGCATGGATCTCAAGCGGTATTCCCCGTTTTGCCGCAAACGTCGCGACCTGGCGAAGCGCGGTTTTGTCTTGCTCTGAGGAAGAAAAACCTGGGGCCATCCGCACGCCGTCATTCATTCCGGCCACCAGGCTTTCCCCCAGACCTAGAAAAGCCAGTTGCCCGTCATCGGCACGCGCCGGGCGAAAGGCCATCAGGTTGCTGAACCACTGCGCTTCATGACCTTTCGCTTCTGGCTGTACCGGAATGCGATACCCCACGCGCAGCGGTAAATCCCCCTGGTTTCGCATTGCAAATAAAGGCTCATAAGCGGCGGCAGGCCCGGCAGAGGGGTCAATGATGCCGGTCACGCCGCGAGCGTTCATATCAGCGAAAAATTGCCGCAGACCACCCTCACGATCGGCGTTACTACTTATGCTGGCAAAAAGCTGATTGAACGCGGCGATGTCAGCAAATAATTTCCCCGTGGCGCTACCTTTTGCGTCGCGCTCTACGCGGATTCCCGCTAAATCAGGAGGAGGGGTGTCGTTAAGGCCAAGTACGTCTATACCGCGCTGATTCACTAACGCATAGTCGTACAGATACTGAATATAAGCCGGATGATCGGGAAGGGCGTGGCTCAATTCGGCTACCGTCGGCGCCCGGTTTTCTGCAAATTGCGCCGGTATCCACGATCCCACTACGGCTACCCATTGATCGTGGGGACGACGGTTAGCGTCGGCGCGTAATTTATCCAGCGCGTCTTTAAGCGAAGGGCTGTCGTACCAGTAGGTTTCGAATGTCCAGGTTTGTCCGCCGCGAATGGCGTGGATATGGGTATCGGTCAGGCCGGGTATCACGGTTTTACCCTGTAAATCGATGGTACGGGTATGGTCGCCGCGCCATTCATTTGTCGCCGTATCATCGCCAATCGCCACAATCCGCGAGCCGGAAATCGCCAGCGCGCTGGCCTGCGGCTGGGCATCATTCAGAGTGATGATATTACCGTTATGCAAAATAATATCCGCTGCCGGGCGGGCGGCGGTGGCTGCGCCTGTGGCCATGAGCAGAAAGAGAAGCGCGGTTCTGGAAAGCAGAGGCGGGACGAGACTGATCATTAGCATGTTCCTTTTGTCGGGCGATAAGCAAACCATAGAGAGCGAACAAGAATTGTTCAATCTGTGCCCAGGGAACAGTGCGTTCTGTTTTTAGAACGGTGGTAATGAAAAAAGAAAAGCCCGCCGAAACGGCGGGCTTGAGAAGAATTAATGAATAATTAGAACTGGTAAACCATACCCAGCGCGACGATATCATCAGTGCTGATACCGGCATCTTTATAGAACTGGTCGTCATCATCCAGCAGGTTGATTTTATAATCAACATAGGTGGAGAAGTTTTTGTTGAAATAGTAGGTAGCACCTACATCAGCATATTTAACCAGGTCTTTATCATCGCCATTAACGTTGTTATAGGTCAGATCTTTACCTTTAGACATCAGGAAAGAAACCGCCGGGCGCAGACCGAAATCAAATTGATATTGGGCTGTAACTTCGAAGTTTTGCGTTTTGTTTGCTACGCCGCCAGCATAACCCGTGTCCGTTTTACCATAAGGCGTCATATTACGGGTTTCAGAATACATAGTCGCTAAATAGATGTTGTTGGCATCATATTTCAAACCAGCTGTCCATGCATCCGCTTTGTCGCCGCCAGCAATAGTGCCGCCTGCATTGACTTGCTCATTAGTACGATCGGAAGTGGTATACGCAGCGCCTGCGCTGAAGCCCATGCCAATATCATAGGTAGTAGAAATACCGAAGCCATCACCGTTATCGTAACGAATATCGTCGCCATTATTACGGTTATTGGTACCGATATTTACATCGTCAGCGCTTTGGCTTTCATTTTTACCCTGATATTGCAACGCGAAGTTCAGACCGTCTACCAGACCGAAGAAATCAGTGTTACGGTAGGTGGCCACGCCGTTAGCACGACCGGTCATGTAGTTGTCAGCGTAAGTATAGGAGTCGCCGCCGAACTCAGGCAGCATATCGGTCCAGCCTTCCACGTCGTACAGGACGCCGTAGTTACGACCATAGTCGAATGAGCCGTAGTCGCCGAATTTCAGGCCGGCGAATGCCAGACGAGTCCAGGAATTAGCACCTTCGCCTTCGGTAGTGTTAGCCTGAACGTTATATTCCCACTGGCCGTAACCGGTCAGTTGGTCGTTAATCTGTGTTTCGCCTTTAAAGCCGAAACGCATATAGGTCTGATCGCCATCTTTAGAAGAGTCATCAGAGAAATAGTGCAGGCCGTCTACTTTCCCGTAAAGGTCCAGCTTATTGCCGTCTTTGTTATAAATTTCAGCGGCGTGTGCTGCGCCAGCAGCCAGCAGAGCCGGGATGACAAGTGCCAATACTTTTCTTTTCATTTTTTTTATCCTTAAAAACTTAACTTATTTGCAAAAGATTGAACTTCTACAGATTCGTTGAATCAAAGGCATCCTAATCTGAATAATATTATTTCAGCAAATACTAACTTTTCTTATATGTTATTAATTAATACAAAAGTTACTATCGGAAACGCATATATTTATAGTGAATATATTTGTTATTATATATTCATGGTTGTGATTTGTTTTATTTCACAATTTGCGAAAAAAGATGGCAATATAGCGCCGGGTAGACACTCTGTTATCAATTTTGTGAACTGGCTTCGAGTTTTTTTTAATTTAATTTTTTTGGCGAAAAAGACGTAATGAAGAACCGCAACGCAGAGAAAACGGTAATAAAGGGGCTGTTCCGACTAATAAAAATAGCATCCATGTATACAATGTCTGTTTTTTGAACAGTGGCGGTGATGAGCATCGCCACTATGACTTGATAAAGGCAGGTAAAATCTGTCGGCTAACTTATCCCGTCGTTTCGTCCCAGGCATGAGGGGCAAAAAGATAGCCTTTATTGCGAATGGTCTTTATACGATAGGGCTCAGCAGCGCTATCCAGCAGTTTCTTACGCAGGCGGGAAATCGCCACATCCACGCTGCGATCCAGACCATCATAATTGACGCCGCGCAGCGTTTTTAGCAACGCGTCGCGATCCATAATTTGTCCGGCGTGTGTCGCCAGTTCCCAGAGCAATTCAAAATCGGCGGTGGAGAGCGATATGAAATCGCCATTGAGCTGGACCGCCCGGTTAAGGGGATCGATGGTTAACGCGCCAAAACGCAGCGCTTTATGCGGCGTAAGCGCGCTCTCCTGAAGACTTTTTGCCTGTTGCGTTTGTTCGCTTTGCCGCAGGTGTAAGCGCAGACGCGCCAGCAAAACGGCCGGAGGCGTGGTTTTGAGGATGTAGTCGCAGGCGCCCATCTCCAGCGCCAGAATATGATTCATATCACTGTCCAGCGAGGTGAGCAGGACAATCGGGCCTTGCCAGCGGTGGCGTAAATCGCGGCATATCGTCATGCCATCTTTACCTGGAAGCATAATATCCAGTAAAACCAGATCGGGCTGAGTGGTGAGGATAAGATCCTCCGCCCGGTCACCACGCGGCTCAACAATGACATCAATATCATGTTTCGCCAGATAAGCGGCAATGAGAGAACCCACTTCAGCGTCGTCTTCAACAAATACAATGCGGTTCATATTATAAATGGAGAATAGAAAACGCCAACATACACCGCCTCTGTTTTCCCTTCCATAAATCTTTTCTAAACGAGAGCGGTTCCGTTATGCTACACGCTGTTGTTATTAGCGTGTTAAGGCAAGGTAATGGGACTCGTGATTAAAGCTGCCCTGGGGGCGCTGGTCGTCGTATTGATTGGTCTGCTGTCAAAAACGAAAAATTATTATATCGCCGGATTAATTCCTCTGTTTCCAACGTTTGCGCTTATCGCGCACTATATCGTGGCCAGCGAGCGGGGCATCGACGCGATGCGTACCACCATCGTCTTTAGCATGTGGTCGATCATTCCTTATTTCATTTATCTTGCAACGCTATGGTATTTCAGCGGCGTGATGCGCCTGCCCGTCGCGCTTGGCGGTGCGGTGGTCTGCTGGGGGCTAAGCGCGTGGCTGCTGATTTTTTGCTGGATTAAATGGCATTAATATTGGCAAAGACCGTGGTTTCCCCATCGTAATACAGACGGATATTACGATGGGGAGGTTGTTAACCCACCAGCATCCACGTAGCCGGAACCGCCGCGACCAGCAATAAACCAATCAGCACGACTTCCTGACGATTTAATACATTGTCATGCTTGTGCGTCCGACGCGCATACAGGAAAACCAGTAATCCAGGCGCGTACAGTACGACGGACAGCAGCAGGTGCATAGGGCCCGACGCATATAATAACCATAAGCCATAAATACAGGCTCCGATACCGACCGCCCGATGGAGGGGACGCGTTGCAATCTTCAGCAGAAATGCGCCGACCAGAAAGTAGGGCACCAGAATCATTTCTGACGCAATCGTCAATAGCGTGTTGTAGTCTGAACCGGTAAGCCAGATCAGCACCAGACAGATTTGCACACAGATATTGGTGAGCCATAACGACGCAGAAGGCGCGCCTTGCGCATTTTGTCGCGCGAAGATGCCCGGGAAGGATTTATAGGCTGCCGCCAGAAATGGTACCTCCGCCGCCATGATAGTCCAGCTTAGATAAGCCCCGCAGACAGACACAATCAGCCCCGCCGCAATAATAATTTCTCCCCACGGCCCCATCATTTTCACCATCAGACCGGCCATCGACGGGTTACGCATCTCCGCCAGTTCCGGACGCGCAAGAACGCCAAGAGAAAGCAGCGTGACCAGGAGATATATTCCCAGCGCTGCGAGTACCGCCAGTAGCGTGGCGCGGCCTACATCGCGTTTATTTTTCGCTCGGGCCGAGACGACGACGGCGCCTTCAACGCCAATAAACACCCACAGCGTAATAAGCATGGTGTTCTTGACCTGTTCCCATACGGGAATACCGAGCTCAACACCGGTGAAGTCCAGTGTGAAGGTATCCAGTTTGAACATCATGATAGCCAGCACAATAAACGCGCCGAGCGGCAACAGTTTCGCCAGAGTCGCGACCAGATTGATGCTGGCTGCCGTTTGTACGCCGCGCAGGATGAGGAAATGGACAATCCAGAGCAAGACTGAAGCGCCAACAATAGCCTGCCAGGTATTACCGTCGCCAAACAGACGCAGCGCAGGCGTATCGGTAAAGAAACTCAGCGCTGAAAAGACGATAACCAAATAGGATACGTTGGCGATGACCGCGCACAGCCAATAGCCCCAGGCAGAACAAAAGCCAATCAGTTCGCCGAAGCCTTCGCGGGCGTAAGTAAAGATACCGCCGTCAAGCTCGGAGCGAATGCGCGTAAGGATTAACATGGCGAATGCCAGTAGGAGTATCCCCACGCCGGTAATGGCCCAGCCAATTAACAACGCAGCCGGACTGGCAACGGCGGCCATATTCTGGGGCAGACTGAAAACACCTGCGCCAAGCATTGAGCTTAAAACCAGCGCGGTCAGCGCGCTCAGTCCCAGTTTTTTTTCCATTGGTATCCAGCTATAAAAATGAAATTGGAAGAATAATTATTATGGCAAAACGCATAAAAATGGTGAAAGCCACTAAGGCGCGGGATTTTACGGAGAGAAGGGACCGCATGCAACGGCCTGGATAAGATTTATCGCCAAAAAAGCGAAAAGTGAGATTCATCGCGATATTTGACGGAACTGGCATCCCGCGAGAAAGTGCCTGATGGTGGCTTATCAGGCCTGCCGTTGAACGATCGTGTAGGCCTGATAAGGCAGGTATGCCGCCATCCGGCGAGAAGCCTGATGGCGACGCGCGCCTTATTTATAGAGGTCGGCGCTGATGGTGATGTTATTGCCGCGCTCCTGCCACTGACGCGTAATATGATAATACTTAGCGCCTTTCTTCGCCGCGCGTTTGGCGACCTGGTAGGAGATTTCTGTCATATTGCCGTAGTTGCCGGTGAACTTAACGCTGTCGAAAGGCACCATCATCGCAGCCGTCGCTTTATTCAGCTCCTCAACTTTAGTGCCATCCGGAAGTGTGACAGTGTAACGCCCGCCTTTGGTGGATTGCGTTTCGAAGAAACGGCCTACTTCGGCGCTCGGCGAGGCTGACGTGGCGACGCCTGGAATTTCGACTTTCTTCGCAGCTTCGCCGCCCTGAGCCAGCGCGGCGCGGCCAGCTTCAGAGTCTGCCGGAATAGCGTCCGGGCTCTGGACGATGCGTTTTTTCGCATCTTGTTTATAGATAAATGCAGTGATGCGCTGGTTTCCGCCCTGATTCGCATCCACCTGACGAACAATATAGAAAGCGTATGCGTCTTTCTGTTTCGCCGCTTTCGTAATGGCATCGTTAACTTCCGGCTGGCTACGGTAGAAGCCCTGAACGGTGACGGTGTCATACGGTTCTAATTGTACGGCCTGGTCTTTCGGTAATTCCACGATGCCATTAATGACACGATTTTTGGGCGCTTCGGCTTTCGGCGCGTCGGCTTTATACACGTCCGCCACAACACGCCAGTTACCACTGTTGCCGAACTCCGAGGTGTCGACAACATAGAAGGAGGCTGCGCCTTCTTTATCTGCGCGGCGGGACACGGCGGAGACCGCATCGCCAATAGCATTAAAACGACCGGTAATAACGATGCGGTCATAAGGTTTTAGTGCAGCCGCTTGCTCCGGCGTCAGTTCTGTTGCTGCATGGACAGAAAAAGCAGCCGCAGAAAGCAGAGCCGACGCCAGGAGAGTGTTCTTAAGCTTCATAAAAATAATCCTTCGCCTTGCGCAAACCAGGTACTGGTATTGTTATTGACTAGAAACGTGGCTGATTATTGCATTTAAACCATATGGATGTCTGCGGGATTTTTCACGCATCGTGTCATGTATCCTATCTTTGATGATAACATTTACCGATATGTCGAAAAAAACGGCGTCCGGGCGGCTAAGCTCATGAAGCGCATGAATTTAATAAGTTAATTTAATGTTAATTTCTTGATATCGACAGAGGTTTAATGATGTTTTACTGTCAAATTTGAGCGAATTATCAGCCCTCGCAGGCCATTTTCAAGGCATTATGGCTGCTTAGCGGCTGAATCGTTCATGTTTTGCAAATTTGATAAAAAATTCTGTTTTTTGGCGCTAGATCACAGGCGTTATTTTCAGTAGGTTATAGAGAGTTTGTAACGGTTTTATTCTGCTGGGGTAACATTTACCTCAAACGCGGGCAGGCGTACGCTTCTCGCGCTTACTGACAAACCATCATCAAAAATACCGATGGAAGGGAACATTTATGCGAATTGGCATACCAAAAGAGCGGTTACCCAATGAAACCCGTGTCGCTGCGACGCCGAAAACGGTAGAGCAGCTACTGAAGCTGGGGTTTAGCGTCGCTATCGAAAGCGGGGCGGGTCAACTGGCAAGTTTTGACGACAAAGCGTTTGCGCAGGCTGGCGCGGATATTGTAGACGGCAATGCTATCTGGCAGTCGGAAATTATTCTCAAGGTTAATGCGCCTGAAGAAGAGGAAATCGCTTTACTGAACCCCGGGACTACGCTGGTCAGTTTTATCTGGCCTGCGCAAAATCCTGGGTTAATGGAGAAACTTGCCGAACGTAAGGTTACGGTGATGGCGATGGACTCCGTGCCGCGTATTTCCCGCGCGCAATCGCTCGACGCGTTAAGCTCAATGGCGAATATCGCGGGTTATCGCGCTATTGTAGAGGCCGCGCATGAATTTGGGCGCTTCTTTACCGGCCAAATCACTGCCGCCGGGAAAGTGCCGCCGGCGAAGGTGATGGTGATTGGCGCGGGCGTAGCCGGTCTTGCGGCTATCGGCGCGGCAAACAGCCTGGGGGCGATTGTCCGCGCGTTTGACACTCGTCCTGAAGTCAAAGAGCAGGTCCAGAGTATGGGGGCTGAGTTCCTCGAACTGGATTTTAAAGAGGAAGCCGGTAGCGGCGATGGTTACGCCAAAGTGATGTCCGAGGCGTTTATCAAAGCGGAAATGGCGCTCTTTGCCGCCCAGGCCAAAGAAGTAGATATCATTGTTACCACCGCGTTGATTCCGGGCAAACCTGCGCCGAAGCTGATTACCCGCGATATGGTCGATTCTATGAAGGCCGGCAGCGTGATTGTCGACCTGGCCGCGCAGAATGGCGGTAACTGCGAATATACCGTCGCCAATCAGGTTGTGACGACGGACAATGGCGTGAAAGTGATTGGCTACACCGATCTACCGGGGCGTTTGCCGACGCAGTCATCCCAGCTTTATGGCACCAACCTGGTTAACCTGCTGAAGCTGCTGTGCAAAGAGAAAGACGGCAATATTAACGTGGATTTTGACGATGTCGTGATCCGTGGCGTGACGGTGATTCGCGACGGCGACATTACCTGGCCTGCGCCGCCAATCCAGGTTTCCGCGCAGCCACAGGCCGCGCCTAAAGCAGCACCTGCGCCAAAAGAGCCGGAAAAGCCCGCTTCACCCTGGCGGAAGTATGCGTTAATGGCGCTGGCGATCATTCTTTTTGGCTGGCTGGCCGATGTCGCGCCAAAAGAGTTCCTCGGCCATTTTACCGTGTTTGCGCTCGCCTGCGTGGTTGGTTATTACGTGGTGTGGAACGTGTCTCATGCGCTTCATACGCCATTAATGTCGGTGACCAACGCAATTTCAGGGATTATTGTTGTCGGGGCATTATTGCAAATTGGTCAGGGCGGCTGGGTCAGCTTCCTGAGCTTTATCGCGGTGCTTATCGCCAGCATTAATATTTTCGGTGGCTTCACCGTGACTCAGCGTATGCTGAAAATGTTCCGGAAAAACTAAGGGGTAACACATGTCTGGAGGATTAGTTACAGCTGCATACATTGTTGCCGCGATCCTGTTTATTTTCAGTCTTGCCGGGCTTTCAAAGCATGAAACGTCCCGCCAGGGGAATAACTTCGGTATTGCCGGGATGGCGATCGCGTTGCTGGCGACCATTTTCGGGCCGGATACCGGCAACGTAGCATGGATTCTGGTCGCCATGATTATTGGCGGCGCGATTGGCATCCGCATGGCGAAAAAAGTTGAGATGACCGAGATGCCGGAGCTGGTCGCGATTCTGCACAGTTTCGTGGGCCTGGCGGCGGTACTGGTTGGCTTTAACAGCTATCTGTACCATGACGCCAGTCTGGCGCCGGTGCTGGTGAATATTCATCTGACCGAAGTCTTCCTCGGTATCTTTATTGGCGCAGTCACTTTCACTGGATCGATCGTAGCGTTTGGTAAACTGCGCGGCAAAATCTCTTCTAAGCCGTTGATGTTGCCTAACCGTCACAAAATGAACCTGGCGGCGCTGGTTGTTTCTTTCCTGTTGCTGCTGGTTTTTGTTCGTACCGAAAGCGTGGGTCTACAGGTTCTGGCGCTGCTGCTGATGACCATTATCGCGCTGGCGTTTGGTTGGCATCTGGTCGCTTCTATCGGTGGGGCGGACATGCCGGTGGTTGTTTCAATGCTGAACTCCTATTCCGGTTGGGCTGCCGCGGCGGCTGGCTTCATGTTGAGCAACGATTTGCTGATTGTGACCGGCGCGCTGGTCGGTTCGTCAGGCGCGATCCTGTCTTACATTATGTGTAAAGCGATGAACCGCTCTTTCATCAGCGTTATTGCTGGTGGGTTCGGTACTGACGGCTCCTCAACGGGCGACGATCAGGAAGCTGGCGAACATCGCGAAATCACGGCGGAAGAGACCGCTGAGATGCTGAAAAACTCCCACTCCGTCATTATTACGCCGGGGTACGGGATGGCGGTGGCGCAGGCGCAGTATCCGGTGGCGGAAATCACCGAAAAACTGCGTGCGCGCGGTATCAACGTGCGTTTCGGCATTCATCCGGTGGCGGGTCGCCTGCCGGGGCATATGAACGTGCTGTTGGCAGAGGCGAAAGTGCCTTATGACATCGTGCTGGAAATGGACGAAATCAATGATGATTTCGCCGATACCGATACCGTGCTGGTGATTGGTGCGAACGATACGGTGAACCCGGCGGCGCAAGACGATCCCCGCAGCCCGATCGCCGGTATGCCGGTTCTCGAAGTGTGGAAAGCACAGAATGTCGTGGTCTTTAAGCGTTCAATGAATACTGGTTATGCTGGTGTGCAGAACCCGCTGTTCTTTAAAGAGAATACGCAAATGCTGTTTGGCGATGCCAAAGCCAGCGTGGATGCAATTCTGAAAGCGCTTTAATCTTTTAAACGTGCGGCGGCCTCTTCGGAGGCCGTTTTTATACACTTCATCCTTTAAGCTGCCTCTTTGTTGGCTGCGCTCAGAAAACCCGGTCACATCGTTATCTATGCTCCCGGGGATTTCTTCCCTTGCCGCCGCGAGGCATCTTGAATGATTTTGTGTATGTATTGCATTTTATCTTTTGTTTAAATCGCTAAGCAGAACGGCGATACTCTGCCCGCCGGTGGTCTGTTCGAGGGCGATTTTGACAATGATGGTTAACGGAACGGAGAGCAACATACCCACCGGACCTAATAGCCAGCCCCAGAAAATTAACGACAAAAATACCACTAAGGTTGAAAGGCCTAAACCACGTCCCATGATTCGTGGCTCAAGGATATTGCCGAAGACCAGATTAATCAGCAGATAGCCTGCCAGCACCAGCAGCGCATCATAAAACCCGTTAAATACCAGCACTTGAATAATGGGCGGCAGGGCAGCGAGCACCGATCCAATATTAGGAATATAGTTCAGCGCGAAGGCCAGTAGACCCCAGACAAAGGCGAAGCGGACATCCAGCGCGGCCAGCATGCCCCATGCGACCAGCCCCGTCACGATACTGATCGCTGTTTTTAACACCAGATAATGGGAAACGCTATCAAGCGCGCGTTGAATTGCCGCCATGCCTTCCACCGGACGGCTCATCATCTGCTGCAGTTTTTCAGGCAATTGTGGAACCTCCAGCAGCATAAATACCACGGTCAATAACAATAAAAAGATGGACGACATGGCATTGGACAGCTGGGTGAGCAGGTTCGTTACCAGAGTCATGGCGGCGTTTGGATCGATATATTTCGCCAGCTCATCAACCGACACGCCAATGCCTGCTCGCTGTAACCACGGTTCAATACGTTGCAACGGTATCACCAATGAGGAGCGATATTGCGGTAGGGTACGAGCCAGTTCATTTAATGATGTCCCCAAATAGGCCAGTAGCAGTACCATTAACATAACAATAATCACAATGAGCAATGATACGGCGATAACGCGCGGAATTCGGCATCGGGTCATCCGTTGCACAACGGGATTGAGAACGACTGCAATAAATAACGCCAAAATAAAGGGAACAATGATATCTGCGGCGAAGCGGATACCGCTCAGAATAACCACCAGCATTCCCAGCATAATGACGATTTTTAGACCATTGAGCGTGATGATCGGTTTTGCCATATCAGTCCCTGTTTTCTGATGCCGACTCGAATAATAATGTGATGTCGGTCGACCTGTTCTGGTTAAAATCAAACACTTCAGGTAAAGAAGTGAAAATATTTTGAGTTAATTCCTGGCTTATGATACAAATCAGGCGTGTTCAACTACCGAGGACAATTATCATCCGCGATGACGAGAAGCAACACTGCGGATAATTGTAATATTATGGACAATATGTTCAGCGCTTTTTTCTCCACGCAAACGCATCTTCACTCTACCTCCTTTTTCCTGCTTATCGGCGAGCAGCACTGGCGTAACGCACTTTAGTCTCTCACTTCTGCCTGAGCTGGCGCAATGCGCTGTGCTAACTGATTTTATTTTTTAGTTTGCTGCGTGCAGCAGACTCGAAAGAGTATATTCTCATGCAGGAGAAGTGTCATGTTTTACTGGATTTTATTAGCTCTGGCTATCGCGACTGAAATTACCGGCACGCTCTCAATGAAATGGGCTAGCGTGGGTAATGGCAATGCGGGTTTTATTTTAATGCTGGTGATGATCACGCTGTCATATATATTTCTTTCTTTTGCGGTAAAAAAGATTGCCCTGGGTGTAGCGTATGCCTTATGGGAAGGGATCGGCATTTTATTTATTACCATTTTTAGCGTGCTGCTATTTGATGAAGCATTATCAACCATGAAGATTGCCGGCTTGCTGACGCTGGTCGCCGGCATCGTATTGATCAAATCAGGGACGCGTAAACCCGGCAAACCGGTGAAGGAGGCGGCTCGTGCAACAATTTGAATGGATACACGGCGCCTGGCTTGGGCTGGCAATAATGCTGGAAATCGCGGCTAACGTACTGTTGAAATTTTCGGACGGCTTTCGCCGTAAATGCTATGGCATCTTATCGCTTGCCGCTGTTCTGGCCGCCTTCAGCGCGCTTTCCCAGGCGGTTAAAGGGATAGACCTGTCGGTGGCGTATGCGCTATGGGGCGGTTTTGGTATTGCCGCCACGCTGGCGGCGGGCTGGGTGCTCTTCGGCCAGCGCTTAAATCCCAAAGGCTGGGTTGGCGTGATATTGCTGCTCGCCGGAATGGTCATGATCAAATTTGCCTGAGACGATCGCTGCCGGTCAGGCAGCGATTCCCGCATTAATCCTGCGCCAGAGCTTTCAGCTTATCGCGAAAGCCGGTGACGGATATGGCGCGGTTATCGGCGCGCCAGCGATCTTTAGCCGCAGGAGCGGAGCTTTGTACGCCAATGAGCTGCCATCCGCTATCCGTGTGCAATAAGAGAGGCGAGCCGCTGTCGCCAGGTAACGTGTCGCACTGGTGTGAGAGTACGGCATTCTGCGCCCAGCCGGTCACGACGCAATCCTGATGGGAATAAAGCGCATTCAGATGATCTTCCGGATAACCGGACTGCGTGACTTTTCGGTCTGCGGCTTTCAACGCCGCAGTGAGCGCCGCTTTATCGCCGGTAAATAAAGGCACTGGCGTGATACCGGAAGGTGGGTAGCGCAATATTACCAGACCAAAATCCCAGCTTGCCGCGGCAGGCGGCACAATCCAGCCATCGCCATCCGCTTTCAGACGTCGGCCCAGCGACGGTTCAACGCGGCCTTCAATGCCGTGGATTTCATAGCGCCATACTCCTTTTCGCGCCACAAAACGCAGCGCAACCGCCTTGTCTGGTTTTCCTTTCGGTGGCGTTAGCAGGCAGTGACCTGCTGTCAGGGCGATATGCGGGGAGATAAGCGTTGCCGTACACAAATTACCGCTGGCGGTCTCTAGTTGCCCGATGGCATCCCACGGCGATTGGGTAGGATCGGCGACGGGCACCCGATCGTCATGGTTAAAAAAAAGCGTTTTAACGTCGCTGGCATCCGTGGCGTCTGTTTCAGCCCCCCCGGCTTTCGCCATAACCGGTAAAAAACACACTATGCCCAGTAATACAGCAATGGTTTTATGCATATCACACTCTGGTGGGTAATTATGATTATTAACAACAAACCCTCAGTACTACTATAGACGTGACGGTAAGAAAGTGGGAGTAAAATCAGATAACTACACTCAGGAAAGATAGAAATGCGTGGCAATAACGGCGCATAAAATAAGCACGATAAGAATGAGCTCAAAGCGGTAGCGAGACACTTTTTTGCCCTCCCGGAAGGCGGCGCTAAACCAGAACAATTTAGCGCCGTAAAAACGGGCGCGGGGGCGCGCCGCAGCATGTTACGACTTACGCAGCCGGTTGAGTAGTTGGTTTTGACGTGGTTTTGGCTGGCGCTTTACCACCTTTTTTCTGGTGCTTTTTAGCCGCCTGCGCTTTTTGCTCAACGGTTTTTTTATGCTGTTTTTTGTGGTGCTGGGTGGTCTGGGTTGTTTTGGCAGGCGCTGCGGTTTTCGCAGGCGTTGCAGTCTCAGCCGCGAATGCTGCGGAAGAGAGACCCATTGCAGCGGCAACAACCAGAGCTAATACTTTTTTCATTTTGATACCCTCGATTTGGTTTTCATTCAACCCCACTGCGGGGCCGGTGAAATGACTATATCGCTGTTATCAAAAGGCTTCCGTGAGTGATTGGTTTCGGCATGTAACGCTATGTACAATCCCCCGGTAACGCGATGTAAGCCCCCACCATAATAGGTAGCTTTACGTTACCGGCCGTTATTTTTGGTCGCAGAGTCGGTAATATCCGCCCTCCAGAATAACAGGCACACCGTATATGAATCCGATAATCTGGGTGGTATTTACGCTTCTGGCGCTGGATGCAATCAGAGAAGTTATGGGCGTATCAAGCCTGACAGGTCTATGGTGAACAGTGAGTCGTGGCGTGAAACCAGCCCGGCGATAGCGCACGTTGCTATCGCCGGATTATTTCTTTTCAGGCGTGAAGACGATGATGTAACCGCGTCCCGAC
The DNA here is from genome assembly GCF_046569445.1 of Salmonella sp. 741265050_HSA. Taxonomy (NCBI): domain Bacteria; kingdom Pseudomonadati; phylum Pseudomonadota; class Gammaproteobacteria; order Enterobacterales; family Enterobacteriaceae; genus Salmonella; species Salmonella sp. 741265050_HSA. The sequence continues at coordinate 503,505 of NZ_JBKFSV010000001.1, forward strand.
CAGGATGGCCAGCACCAGCATTAGCGCGATAAAACCGCCTACGCCGTTCCAGCCGTAACTATGCCAGAATACGCCGCCTAGCGTCCCGGCGATACTGGACCCCAGATAATAGCTGAAAAGATAAAGTGACGAGGCTTGTCCCTTCGCCCGGCGCGCACGCGGGCCAATCCAACTACTGGCCACGGAGTGCGCGGCGAAAAAGCCGGCGGAAAAAAGCAGCATCCCGGCAAAAATCAGCCAAAGCGAGGTAAAAAGCGTCAGTAAAAGCCCGCCCAGCATTACTGCGGTAGAGAACAGCATCACCGGCCCCCGGCCATAGCGTGAGGTCATGGCGCCAGCTTTCGGCGAGCTCCATGTGCCGGTGAGATAGGCTACGGATAACAGTCCGACCACGGCCTGGCTTAATTCCCAGGGGGAGAGCATCAGGCGATAACCAATGTAGTTAAACAGGGTGACGAACGCGCCCATCAGTAAAAAACCTTCTGCAAACAGCAGAGGTAACCCCCGATCGCGCCAGTGGAGACGGAAATTAATAAATAGCGTTTTAGGCCGTAGCGACGTGGGACGGAAATGTTGCGAGGCGGGTAAAATCTTCCAGAACATCAGCGCGGACGCAAGCGCAAAGCATCCGATGGCCGCCAGCGCGATGCGCCAGTTAAAAAAGTCGGTCATGACGCCGCTTAATAAACGCCCGCTCATCCCGCCGATGGAATTACCGCTAATATAGAGCCCCATGGAGAAAGCGACAAAGCTGGGATGGATTTCTTCACTCAGGTAGGTCATTCCCACCGCGGCGACGCCGCTTAACGACAGACCGATCAGCGCACGCATAATCAGAATACCATGCCAGCTGGTCATCATGGTTGATAACAATGTGCAGCAGGAAGCTAATAACAACGCGGTGACCATCACCGGTTTACGGCCTATCGCATCAGAAAGCGGGCCGGTAAAAAGTAAGCCGATAGCCAGCATGGCGGTAGAAATAGAAAGTGAAACGCTGCTGCTGGCGGGGGAGACGCCAAACTCCTGGGAAAGTACCGGTAGTATAGGCTGAACGCAATAAAGGAGCGCGAAAGTCGCCAGGCCCGCGGAAAAAAGGGCCAGCGTGACGCGCATGAAAGGCGCTGTACCGCGTTTAATAAATTGAACCGGCTGAGAATGGCGTTGTTCATCGATATCGCTCGCCGTGGCGTCATCGAGAATAGTTGTACGACTCACGTTAAATCCTTGCTTTACATCTCCGTCAACAGGAGACGGGTATAACCGACATGTAAAGCATAGAAAAAGCAAAATATTCTGTCTAATATATTAATTGTCTCAAATAAGACGTTAAAAATATGAATATCGAATTACGTCATTTACGTTACTTTGTGGCGGTAGCAGAAGAGCTGCATTTTGGTCGCGCCGCCGCGCGCCTCAATATCTCGCAGCCGCCGTTGAGTCAGCAGATACAAATTCTGGAGCAGCAGGTCGGCGCGCGATTACTGGCGCGGACCAACCGCAGCGTAGCGTTAACCGCCGCCGGGCGACAGTTTCTGGTGGATAGCCGACACATCCTGAGTCTGGTAAACGACGCCGCCGCTCGCGCCGAGCGGTTGCATCAGGGCGAAGCGGGTGAAATCCGTATTGGCTTTACGTCTTCAGCGCCTTTTATTCGGGCGGTATCGCATACCTTTTCGCTGTTCCGCCAGTCCTATCCGGGGGTGCATATGCAAACGCGTGAAATGAATACGCGTGAGCAAATCGCGCCGCTCAACGAAGGCGTACTGGATATTGGCTTGCTGCGGAATACGCCGCTGCCCGACACACTTAATCGCGAGGTGATTTTGCATGAGCCGCTTATGGCCATGATCCCGCGCGAACATCGACTGGCGCAAAAGCCGGTCGTCAGTCTGACAGAACTGGCGGAAGAACCTTTCGTCTTTTTCGATCCGCATGTCGGGACGGGCCTCTACGACGATATTCTCGGCCTGATGCGGCGCTATAACCTGTCGCCGACCATCACGCAGGAGGTTGGCGAGGCAATGACCATTATCGGTCTGGTGGCGGCGGGGCTGGGTGTCTCGATTCTGCCGGCATCCTTTAAGCGTGTACAGATGAGCGAGATGTGCTGGGTTCCCCTGGCGGAAGAGGACGCCGTATCTGAAATGTGGCTGGTATGGCCAAAGCATCATGAACAGAGTCATGCCGTACAGCGGTTTTGCCAACTGCTATTACTGGCTGCCCGACGGGATTAATTACGCTTAAAAAGGGTGAAAATGTGCAGTTAATCACACGGCTAAGCAAAAAGTTGACGGCGAGTATTGAAGTGTTTCACCATAGCACACAGATTATTTCGGAGCGCGAAAATAAAGGGAGTGAGCGGTGGTTGCTGATAGTCAGCCTGGGCATATCGATCAAATTAAGCAGACCAATGCTGGCGCAGTGTATCGCCTGATTGATCAGCTCGGACCGGTATCGCGAATTGACCTGTCTCGTCTGGCGCAGTTGGCGCCTGCCAGTATTACGAAAATTGTTCGCGAAATGCTGGAAGCGCATTTGGTTCAGGAACTTGAAATTAAAGAGGCGGGCAGTCGTGGACGTCCCGCCGTCGGGCTGATGGTGGAAACGGAAGCCTGGCACTATTTATCTATTCGTATTAGCCGTGGCGAAATTTTCCTTGCGCTACGCGATCTTAGCAGCAAACTGGTGGTAGAAGAGTGTCTGCCGCTGCCGTTAACCGAAGCCACGCCGTTGCTTGAGCGAATTATTACGCACGTTGATCGGTTTTTTACCCGCCATCAGCAGAAACTGGAGCGTCTGACCTCTATTGCCATTACGTTACCGGGCATTATCGATACCGAAAACGGCGTTGTGCACCGGATGCCGTATTACGAAGATGTCAAAGAGATGCCTTTGGGAGATGCGCTGGAGCGGCACACTGGCGTACCGGTTTACATTCAGCATGATATTAGCGCCTGGACGATGGCAGAGGCGCTTTTTGGCGCCTCACGCGGCGCGCGCGACGTTATCCAGGTGGTGATTGATCATAATGTGGGGGCGGGCGTTATCACCGACGGTCATTTGCTTCATGCGGGCAGTAGCAGTCTGGTAGAGATTGGGCATACCCAGGTCGATCCTTATGGTAAGCGCTGTTATTGCGGTAATCATGGCTGTCTGGAGACCATCGCCAGCGTCGATAGCGTGCTGGAACTTACGCAGCTTCGGCTTAATCAGTCGATGAGTTCAATGTTGCACGGCCAGCCGTTAACGGTTGATTCACTGTGTCAGGCGGCGATGCAGGGAGATCTATTAGCAAAAGATATTATTAGCGGCGTTGGCGCGCATGTCGGACGCATTCTGGCTATCATGGTGAATTTATTTAATCCGCAAAAAATTCTTATTGGTTCGCCGCTAAGTAAAGCAGCTGATATCCTTTTTCCGGCCATTGCTGACAGTATCCGTCAGCAGGCGCTGCCCGCCTACAGTAGGAATACGGTAGTGGAAAGCACGCAGTTTACCAACCAGGGCACGATGGCCGGGGCGGCGTTGGTAAAAGACGCGATGTATAACGGCTCTTTGTTGATTCGTCTATTACAGGGTTAACATTTTTTAACTGTTGTACAAAAATTTGCGCTAACTCAAGCTGATTGCCCTTGCCATATCTTAGACTTTCTCCACTGTATTATTTTCCTGGCTTATATTTTCGAAGCATAACGGTGGAGTTAGTGATGCTGAAGCGTTTCTTTATTACAGGTACAGACACTTCTGTTGGGAAGACGGTGGTTTCCCGCGCATTACTACAAGCGTTAGCGTCGGGTGGTAAGAGCGTTGCAGGGTATAAACCTGTCGCTAAAGGGAGCAAAGAGACTGCAGAAGGGATGCGCAACAAAGACGCTCTGGTATTGCAAAGCGTCTCTTCGCTGGAGTTGCCGTATGAGGCGATTAATCCGATCGCGTTAAGCGAAGAAGAAAGCAGCGTCGCGCATAGCTGTCCTATAAATTACACCTTGCTGTCCAACGGTCTGGCGAGCCTGAGCGATAAAGTGGACCACGTGGTTGTGGAGGGTACTGGCGGCTGGCGTAGTTTGATGAATGATTTACGTCCATTGTCCGAATGGGTGGTACAGGAACAGTTACCGGTATTGATGGTGGTAGGGATTCAGGAGGGGTGCATTAATCATGCGCTACTGACTGCGCAAGCTGTCGCTAACGATGGACTGCCATTAATTGGCTGGGTGGCGAATCGTATCAATCCTGGGCTGGCGCATTATGCTGAAATTATTGATGTGCTTGGGAAAAAACTGCCAGCGCCGCTGATTGGCGAGTTACCGTACCTGCCGCGCGCCGAGCAGCGTGAGCTGGGGCAGTATATTCGTTTGTCAATGCTCGGCAGCGTGCTGGCGGTAGATAGAATCATGGCGTAATGTTCGCGAGAGCACTGACGCGACTACACAGGCAATCAGCAGACCGGGGAGTAACTGATACTCGCCGGTCATTTCACAAATCATCAGGGTGGACATTATCGGCGCATGGGTTGTCGCCGCCAGTAGCGTCGCCATACCCGCCAGCCCCAATAAAATCGCTATTTCATCCGAGCCTGGCAGCCAGAATCCCCATATCCGACCCAGAAACATTCCAATGGATAATCCGACAAATAATGTTGGCGTAAAGACGCCGCCCGGCGCGCCAGACCCGCTGCTGGCGAGCACCGCCAGGATTTTGCACGCAAAAATTCCGCCAATCAGCGAGAATAGCGGTGGGGAGAGCAGAAATGATTGTACGACGCTATAGCCGTTTCCCCATACCGTGGGCGTGAGTAACGACAGTAATCCGACAATAAGCCCGCCCAACGCCAGTTGCCAGGGCGGCGACAGTTTTAAACGTAAGAAACTATTATGGCTGGCTGTCATCAGCCACATCAGCAATGGGCCGCACAGACCGGCGACCAGGCCAGTACTGACTATCATGACGTACTCCCGCGCGTGGAGATCAACGGTCAGATGTACGGTATAGAGTAGTGAATCGCTACCGTTTAATACATGGGTGGTTAGCAGGGCGACGACGGCGGAAACGACAACCGGGCCGAGGGAAGCCAGCATTAAGGTACCGAACAGGATCTCCGCGATAAACAGGCTGCCCGCCAGCGGCGCATGGTAAGCGCCCGCCATGCCCGCAGCGGCGCCGCTGGCGATCCATAATTTCCATTCCTCACGCGGCGTGAAGCGTCGGGCAAAGCTGGATGCCGCCAGCGCGGCGAGGAGGATCATTGCGCCTTCGCGACCAATTGCGCTGCCGCTGACCACGACCAGCAGCGAGGCCAGCGATTTCACCAGACTGGCGCCAACGTCAAATTGCCCGTCGGTTTGCAATGCTTCCATATAGTCAGTGGGCGCATGGGGGCGCTGTTGGTTCATTTTTTGCCACCCCCACAGCAACAGACCAGCGGCCAGGCCGCCAAGCGCCGGCGTAATCAGCCGTCGCCAGGGCGAAAGCCCCTCAGCCGCATTCACCAGACTGCCGGTGTCATTACTCAGGAAAATCCACTCCAGCAATTGCATCGCATGACGGAAGGCGGCGACAGCCAGCGCCGCGAGAATACCAATGAGCGTAGCGATCAGCAGGCGACGAAACATCGCGCGCAGATCCGGGTAAGCGTGTAAACGATGCATGAGCAGGTAAACAGGGAGTTTCAGGATAGCCTATTCTGCGGGGAAATGGCGTCAGACGCAAAAGCACTATGTGCGATATAATATTGCGTACAATAATGATATTGCCGGATAGCGAGAGGCCATCCGGCGGCAGCGTTAGCTGTTTTCGTGAATATTTAGCGCCCGACGTGTGCGGCCTGAGCTGAGATAGTCGGCGATGTAATCCTGAGAGATTTCACCGTTATAGCGTCCGTCTTCATCAACGATCGGCATCCAGCTGGTATTACTTTCGTACAATCTGGACAGCACAATACGCAGGTTATCTTCCGCTTTGCCCGTAATACGGAAAGGATGGGTGATATCGGCGCAGATTCCGCTGGCTTTCCGCGCTTCCCGTCGCTTCACAAATCCCAGTGGCTTACCGTCGTTGTCAATGACGGTAATGGCGCGAATATCGTGATCATCCATAATGCCGAACGCCTCGCTTAACGGCGTGGAAGGCCGCGCGGTAATGGTTGGCTGTTGGTCGGTCACATCGCCTGCGGAGACCAGTAGCAAACGCTTTAACGTTCTGTCCTGACCGACAAACGACCCGACAAACTCGTTAGCCGGTTTGGCCAGCAGTTCATCAGGACTGGCGCACTGTACAATTCGCCCCTGACGGAACACGGCGATACGGTCGCCGAGCTTTAGCGCTTCGTCGATATCATGGCTGACCAGCATCACGGTCTTTTTTAGCTTACGCTGCATATCCAGAAACTGGTTCTGGATCACTTCGCGGTTAATGGGGTCCACCGCGCCGAAGGGCTCATCCATCAGCAGTACCGGCGGATCGGCGGCCAGAGCGCGGATCACGCCAATACGCTGTTGCTGTCCCCCGGACATCTCCTTTGGATAGCGATGCAGAAATTTTCTGGCATCCAGCGCCACCATGTCCATCAACTCTTCGGCGCGTTGCTTGCAGCGTGCTTTGTCCCAACCCAACATGCGCGGCACAACGGTAATATTTTCTTCAATCGTCATATTAGGAAACAGGCCGATCTGTTGGATAACATACCCAATATTGCGGCGTAGCGTTACCGTATCCATATCGTTGGTATTCTCGCCGTTGATAAGAATATTACCGCTGCTGGGCGCGATCAGCCGGTTGATCATCTTTAACGTGGTGGTTTTGCCGCAGCCGGAGGGACCGAGTAAGACGCACATTTCGCCTTCCGGCACGTTCAGGTTGACGTTGTCGACGGCTTTTAGCGGCTGACCCTTTTTCTGTACAAATTGTTTGGTGAGATTTTCCAGTTTTATCATTATCGTATCCCCTTAGGTGTCAGTACGACTTGCAGACGATGCAACAGCCAGTCAAGTACAATTGCCAGTAGACAGATCATCAGCGCGCCGGCAATTAACATGCGAATATCGCTGCCGCTAATGCCGTTTAACAGTAGCAGCCCCAGACCGCCAGCGCCGATCACCGCGGCAATCGCCATCACGCCGATATTCATCACTACCGCGGTGCGGATACCCCCGAAAATAACCGGTAGGGCCATTGGGATTTCGACCCAGCGCAGCCGTTGCCAGAAAGTCATACCGATGCCGCGTCCCGCTTCACGCAGACCGGGCGGCAAACTATCAAGCGCAGTATGGGTATTACGGACAATCGGCAGTAAAGAGTAGAGAAAAACAGCCGTCACGGCGGGCAGAACGCCAATACCATGCCCGATCAGCGAAAAGAGCGGGATCATTAACCCAAACAGCGCGATAGACGGAATGGTAAGAAGTAGCGTGGCTGCGCCCAATACCGGCGTTGCCAGCCATTTGTGGCGTACAATCAAAACGCCTAACGGTACGCCGATGATAATCGCCAGACCGACGGCCAGCGCGACCAGCCAGAGATGCTGAAAGGTAAGGCTGGTGAGATAACCTGCGTTATCCAGCATATAATGTATCGTATCCATAGGCGCTCCTTACAGCAGACCTTTGTCCTGCAAAAATTGATGGGCTACCTGTTGCGGCGTGCGATGTTCGATATCGACCTGGGCGTTTAGGGTCGATATCACATCGTTATTGAGCAGGCCGGAAAGGGTGTTTAAGGCGTCATCAAGGCCAGGATTGGCTTCCAGCACCTCTTTACGCACCACTGGCGTGACAGCGTAACTTGGGAAGAAGCCTTTATCGTCTTCCAGCACTTTCAGATCAAACCCTTTCACCCGTCCGTCGGTGGTATAGACCAGCCCGGCGTCAACCAGCCCATCCCGAACGGCGTTATAGACCAGCCCTGGGTCCATCTGTCGTATTTGCGGGCGATCAAGCTGCATCTGATAGGCTTGCTGAAGGGGCTTCATCCCGTCGCTGCGCCCGGCAAATTCCAGATCGAGGCCGAGCATCCAGTTGTGGTCAGGATCGTTCTGCCGGACTTGTTCGATTTTTGCCACCATTTGCGAGATGGTGGTGATATTTTCCGACTCGGCGCGTTTGCGCTGCATCGCGAACGCGTAAGTATTGTTCATGTCAGCCGGTTTGAGCCATACCAGGCCCAGCTTCGCATCCAGGCGTTTTACCGTATCGTAGGTTTCCTGTGGGCTCATGCGCTTATCGATACGGTTGAAAATAATCAGCGATGTACCGGTATATTCCCAGGTAATATCAATTTGTTTATTCACCATCGCATTACGTGAAATCACCGCGGCGATATTGGTTTGCGGCTGAACCTGAAAGCCTTTCTTCTGCAAATACTGAACGGTCATAGCGGAAAGAATATGCTGCTCGGTAAAGCTTTTGGTGGCGAGAACCAGCGGCGCGGCCTGCGTCTGGCTACTGAACAACAGCGTTGTGGCAAGCCATCCCAACAGGTGTTTTTTGAATCTCATTTAACGCTCCTTATTGTTATTTATGCGTTCAGACGGTATGAGGGCTAAGGCGTCGCCCAAACCAGGCAAGCAGAGTGTCAAGAATCAGCGCGAATAACGCCGTGGCCGTTGCGCCGAGGATCAACGTCGGAAAATCGTTGAGATAAATCCCCGGGAAAATCAGCTCGCCGTAGCTGCTGGCGCCGATCAGAAAGGCCAGCGGCGCGGTGCCGACATTGATGGCGGTCGCGATGCGAATACCGGACAGCATCACTGGCCACGCATTAGGTAGCTCTACCTGACGAAGCCGCTGCCATTTTGTCATCCCAATCCCGTTCGCCGCTTCAATCAGTGAGGCGGGAACGGAACAGAGGCCCGCATAGGTATTGCGGACGATAGGCAGAAGGGAGGCCAGAAATAGCGCGACAATAGCGGGGGTATCGCCGATCCCGATAATCACCATCGCTAAGGCCAGAACGGCTAGCGGCGGCAAGGTATTACCAACATTAAAGATTTGCATGACATATTCAGCAAATCCTTTTGCCGCAGGTCGGCTGAGTAAAATCCCGCTCGGGATACCGACCAGTAAAGCAAAAAACATGGACGTAAAGACCAGCATCAAATGCCGTTGTCCGAGATACAGCAGATCGACCTGACGCGCTTTCAGCGTCTCCAGACCGATTCCCCAGATAAACAGCGCCAGTAACAGCAAAATGACGATAGTGAACCCAAGTACGCGTTTTAGGGTGAGGGTGTGCATTGCGGTGTGTCTCCCTGTTTGCATGTGTTATGGCGACGTTAAGAGTCGCGTGTTGTTATGCCATGTTCCGGCAGGGTGCTTTGAGCTATAGCAACAGGTTGGGAAGGATTCCAGCGGAGCGTGATGTTTAACACTGTTAAACATCTATTAACAATTATGTTTTGCCCTTATGCGGCTTAGGGTGAACATTCACGATAAAGAATTATCTTAAAAATAGAAGCGTGGTGTGACGTTGTCACTTTTTGTAGATAAAAATAGGCCGCAATGGGAGAAAAGGCAGGTAAAATCCTGCCTTTTGTGGGGATTAACGGAATAACGGTTTTACAGCGACGGGAATAATGAGTTGAGCTTGCCATTGCGCCAGCGTCAGACGCGCCAGTTGCCCCAACGCCTGATAAAACGGATGCCCGGCATGATCGATAAATACGTCCAGAAAGCGGGACGACCACGGAAACAGATGCCAGGCCAGGAGTTGTTCGCATTCATGATGACGGCCATTCTCGGCAAGCCAGGCCGCCAGCAGCAACAGCGACCCAAAATGATCTTCTGGCTCGTTTTGCTGCATTACAAACTGAATTCCGTTTTCGCGCATCCACTGACGTAGCGCCAATGTAGAATCGCCAAATAATACGCTCTCACGATCCAGCCAGACGGAACCCCACGGCGGAGACGGCAGAGCGTAAGGGCCGATAAACAGACGCTGCCAGGCCTGTGGCAACGACTCTTCGCTATGGGTCTTAAACATAGCCGCCACAGGCGCAAGCGCCTCGGCATCAAGCGGCCACTGCGCCTGCCAGTCGTCGGTTAATAGCGCCTGAACCAGAGGAGCGGTTTCGTGGCTTTCCGGCGAATAATAAAACAACGCGCCAAGAACACGCGCCGTTACTGAAAAATCATCACGTTGTAAAAAAGTGGTCATTCAAACAATCCCGAAAGGTGCGGGTCGCCCCGCACGCATAAATTAACCTGCGACGGCCATACCTACGGTCATATGCAGGCCATAAAAAAGTCCGCGGCCAATAATTTCGCCTGCCAGCACCAGCACGACACCGAGCAGCAAACCAACGGTATGCGGTTCGCGGCGACGGATTAGCGGACATAGCCAGCAGCCTAATCCGGCAGCAAGCAAGACAATGCGCCAGACCTGTAGCATACCGTAATCCGGTGCGAGATGGCTGGCCTGTTGCACGGAACTGTGAATGGTTGAGAGAGACAGCCCTTGTAATACGATGACCGCCACGCACACCACCAACGCCAGGCCGCTAATACTGGCAAACGTCACGCTGCAAAATGGGACGCGCGCGATGCGTAGCAGTAGCGCCGCAAACACCGGGCCGCACAGGAATGCCGTGAGGAAAAAGGCCAGCGTGGTGTAGCCATTATACCAGGTTGGCACGGTATCTATCTGATAAACGAGCGTCATTGCCCAGATGAATGCAACGCCGAGCGCCATACTGACCAGCAGCCACACTTTACCCAGCGCCGGGGGCATTTTACCGAGTACCGCCACCAGCCACCAGATGCCGCCTACGGCAAAGAACACCGATCCTGCGGCGATTTCATTACTCAGTGCGGAAGCGCCTACGCGGTTAAGCGAGTTAAACGCGCGCATCGGCGAGCCGAGATGCATAATCGACGCGAGGAATCCCAGTCCCATCACCAGCCACAGAAAAAACATGCTACGCACGATGCGCTGACGGGCGATGGTATCGTCTTTTGCCGTCAGCCAGCCCAGTCCGCTAACGATTAACGCGCCGACCACGCACTGACCAAAGACCGTGAAGATCATCAACGGCCATTCATGCCATCCACTTCCCATCTTATACCTCCTTCGGATTGGCCAGATAACCGGTGGTGTCCCCAGTCGGGCGGCTGTTGGCGTTGGGTTTAATCACAATATTCGGCTTCGTGAAATGCGCGCGCGGCAGCGGCGCGACGGCAGCCAGCTCACCGTGTTTTTTGCGCAGTTCGTCTATCGGGCCGAAATCCAGCGCCCGCAGCGGACAGGATTCGACGCAGATCGGTTTCTTGCCGTCAGCGACACGGTCATAACAGCCGTCGCACTTGGTCATATGACCTTTGGCGGCGTTGTACTGCGGCGCGCCGTACGGGCAGGCCATGTGGCAGTAGCGGCAGCCGATACAGACCTCTTCGTTCACCACCACAAAACCGTCATCGCGCTTGTGCATCGCGCCGCTCGGGCAGACTTTGGTACAGGCCGGGTCTTCGCAGTGGTTGCATGAAATGGAGAGATAATAGGCAAAGACGTTCTGGTGCCAGACGCCGTTATCTTCCTGCCAGTCACCGCCCGCATACTCATAAATGCGGCGGAAGCTGACGTCGGGAGTGAGATCTTTGTAGTCCTTGCAGGCCAGTTCGCAGGTTTTGCAACCGGTGCAACGGCTGGAATCAATAAAAAATCCATACTGGGTTGTCATCGGTTACTCCTTACGCCTTTTCAACCTGAACAAGATTACTGTGTGACGGATTACCTTTCGCCAGTGGGGAAGGTCGGTGCGACGTCAGAATGTTAATGGAGCCGCCGCGATCGACTTTGTCGCCAAACATGTCGGCATTTAACCAGGCGCCCTGGCCGATAGCGGTGACGCCAGGCAATATGCGCGGCGTGACTTTTGCCGGAATGAGCATCTGTCCGTTCTGGTTAAAGACCCGCACGGTGTCGCCGTGCTGAATGCCGCGCGCTTGCGCATCAATCGGGTTGATCCAGATCTCCTGCGGACATGCCTGTTGCAGGACGTCGATATTGCCGTAGCTGGAGTGGGTACGCGCTTTATAGTGGAAGCCGGTTAGCTGTAGCGGGTAGCGCTGACGAAGCGGATCGTCCCAACCGTCAAAGCCTGGCGTATAGGCGGGTAAAGGATGGATAATCTCATCTTTCTTCAGCTCCCACGTGTCGGCGAGGGTTGCCAGACGCTCGGAATAGATTTCGATTTTACCGGACGGCGTTTTCAGTGGGTTGGCGGCAGGGTCTTCGCGGAAGGCGCGGAAAGCGACGTAGTGCTCCTCCGGGCATTTTTTCTTGAAAATCCCTGTTTGTTTCATCTCTTCGTAATCCGGCATTTCCGGGTTACGCGCTTTGGTTTTTGCGTGCAGGTATTTGACCCACTCATGCTGCGTGCGGCCTTCTGTGAAGGTCTGGTATACGTCCGGACCAAGCCGTTTAGCCACTTCACTGAGCGTCCAGTAAATGGGCTTTCTTTCAAATTTCGGCGAGGTGGCGGGCTGACCAAGAATGACATAGCCCATATTGCCTGCGGATTCGTGGGAAATCAGATCTTCCTGCTCGGTCGGCATTAAATCAGGCAGCAGAATGTCGCAATATTTTGCCGACGCGGTCATAAAGTGCTCGATGCCGACGATCATTTCACATTTACTGTCGTCCTGAAGCACCTCGTGGGTGTGGGCGATGTCGCCATGCTGATTGATCAGCGTATTACTGGCGTAGCACCACAAAAATTTGATCGGCACGTCGAGCTTGTCTTTTCCCCGCACGCCGTCGCGTGTGGCGGTCATTTCCGCGCCATGATCGATAGCGTCGGTCCAGGTAAAGACCGAAATCTGGGTTTTTACCGGGTTCTCCAGCATAGAAAACCATTCGACGCCCAGATCCCAGGTGCCTTCGCGCACGCCGGAATTACCGCCATTTATGCCGACGTTACCGGTGAGTACAGACAGCATGGCGATTGCGCGTGCGGTCTGCTCCCCGTTAGAGTGGCGTTGCGGTCCCCAGCCCTGGCAAATGTAAGCCGGTTTCGCCGAGCCGATTTCCCGCGCCAGTTGAATGATTTTTTCCGCCGGAATACTGGTAATCTGCGCGGCCCATTGCGGCGTTTTGGCGATACCGTCGTCGCCCTGACCCAAAATATAGGCTTTATAGTGCGTGTTACGCGGGGCCGAGGCGGGCAGAGTGGTTTCGTCGTAGCCGATGCAGTATTTATCCAGAAACGGTTTATCAATAAGATCTTCGGTAATCAGCACCCAGGCGATTGCCGCCGCCAGCGCGCCATCGGTACCTGGGCGAATCGGCAGCCACTCGTCTTCGCGGCCGGCAGCAGTGTCGTTATAACGCGGGTCAATCACGATCATCCTGGCGTTGGAGCGCTCGCGCGCCTGTTCGACATAGTATGTCACGCCGCCGCCGCTCATACGTGTTTCCGCGGGGTTATTGCCAAACATCACCACCAGTTTTGTATTGGCGATATCATCCGGACTGTTGCCGTCGTTGCCGCCGAACATATAGCTCATGGCCGCGCTGATTTGGGCTGTGCTGTAGCTACCGTAACGGCTGAGATAGCCGCCGCAGGCGTTCATCAGGCGATACGGTACGTTAGAATTGGTAATATTGCCGCCGTCCACGCCGGTACCGTAAAGCACATGTACCGCTTCGTTGCCGTAATCCTTGAGGATACGTTTCAGGTTATCGCCGATGGTATCCAACGCTTCATCCCAACTGATACGTTCGAATTTGCCTTCTCCTCGTTTACCAACGCGTTTCATCGGATATTTCAGGCGATCGGGATGATTCATCCGGCGACGAATAGAACGACCGCGCAGGCAGGCGCGTACCTGATGGTTGCCATATTCATCGTTGCCCGTGGTATCTGATTCAACCCAATATACGGTGTCATCTTTTACGTGCAGGCGCAGCAGGCAGCGGCTGCCGCAGTTAACGGTACATGAACTCCAGACCGCTTTTTCTGCCACATTGCCAGATGCGAGGTCTGCTGCGGCGTGGGCGATGCGGGAGAACGGAAGGGTGAAAGCGCTACTGGCAAGCGCAAGGCTACCGATAGCGGAGGTTTTCACCAGGCTTCGTCGGCTGATACTGGCCGCCATTAATGCCTCAGGGTTGGTGATTTTCATAACAGCTCACTATGCTCATCCAAAAAAGAGTTTTAAATGTCGTTGTGTTCGCAAAACGGGGAGCGCCGGGCGCGTAAAAACGTCCCGGAGCAGGCGGCTTAGATTTTTTCGATTTCCACCAGATTTGTATGTTGAGGATTCCCTTTTGCCAGGGGGGAAGGACGCAGCGTCGTGAGCGTATTGATGCAGGCGCCGTGGTCAATTTTATCGCCAGCCATATCCGCATTATGCCATGCGCCCTGACCCATCGCGCTGACGCCCGGCAGAATACGCGGCGTGACTTTGGCGGGTAGACGCACCTCTCCACGATCGTTAAAGACGCGAACCCTATCGCCATTCGCGATACCGCGTTTTTGCGCATCGAGCGGATTTATCCACACCTCCTGGCGACAGGCAGCCTGCAGAACATCAATATTGCCGTAGCTTGAATGGGTACGGGATTTATAGTGAAAACCAAACAGCTGTAGCGGGAAGGTGCTCCGCTTCGGATCGTCCCATCCTTCAAAAGTAGGGGTATAAATCGGCAGTGGGCTTATCACGTCGCCTTCCGCCAGCTCCCAGGTACTGGCGATGTGAGCGAGTTGGCTCGAGTAGATTTCGATTTTACCGGACGGCGTTTTTAACGGATTGGCCTGCGGATCTTCACGAAATTTTTTATAGGCGACAAAATGGCCGTTGGGATCTTTGCGTTTATAGATGCCCATTTTTTTTAGCTCGTCATACGCGGGCAATGCCGGATCTCTTGCCTGCATTTTGGCGTACAGATATTGCAGCCATTGCGCCTGTGTACGGCCTTCGGTAAACCGCTGATACACATCGTCGCCGAGGCGTTTGGCGATTTCGCTGAGTACCCAGTAGATGGGCTTGCGCTCGAACTTAGGCGTCGTCGCCGGTTGGATAAAAATCAGATATCCCATATTGCCGGCGTAATCATTGGGGATGATATCCTCCTGTTCGACGGTCATGAGATCCGGCAGTAAAATATCAGCGTACTTCGCGGAAGAGGTCATAAAATTGTCGATGACCACAATCATTTCGCATTTTGCTTCATCCTGAAGAATTTCATGGGTTTTATTAATATCCGAATGCTGATTAATCAGGGTGTTGCCAGCGTAGTTCCATAGAAATTTGATCGGGACATCCAGCTTATCTTTGCCGCGTACGCCGTCGCGCAGGGCGGTCATTTCCGGGCCGCGCGCAATGGCGTCCGTCCAGCTAAAGCAGGAGATGGCGGTTTTAACGGGATTCTCCAGGACCGGCAGACGTTCAATGGTAATGGTGTAAGTGGATTCGCGTGCGCCGCTATTACCGCCATGAATGCCGACGTTGCCGGTCAGAATCGGTAACATGGCGATGGCGCGAGCGGTTTGTTCGCCGTTCGCCTGACGCTGCGGGCCCCAACCCTGACAGATGTAGGCCGGCTTGACGCTACCTATCTCGCGCGCCAGTTTGATAATCCGATCGGCGGGGATGCCGGTAATATGCGATGCCCACTGCGGCGTTTTGGCGATACCGTCCTCGCCCTGGCCCAAAATATAAGCCTTATAATGGCCATTGGGGGGCGCGTCAGCCGGAAGGGTCTTTTCATCGTAGCCGATGCAATAGTTGTCGAGAAAAGGCTGGTCAACGAGATTTTCGTTAATCAATACCCAGGCAATTCCCGCCACCAGCGCGGCGTCGGTGCCGGGGCGAATAGGTATCCACTCGTCTTCACGTCCGGCAGCGGTATCGGTATAGCGCGGATCTATCACGATCATGCGCGCATTTGAGCGTTCACGCGCTTGCTCCAGAAACCAGGTAATGCCGCCGCCGCTCATGCGTGTTTCAGCCGGATTATTGCCGAACATGACCACCAGTTTACTGTTTTCGATATCAGACGTGCTGTTGCCGTCGTTGGAGCCATAGGTGTAGGGCATGGCGCAAGAAATTTGCGCGGTACTGTATGAGCCGTATTGATTCAACGAACCGCCGTAGCAGTTCATCAAACGCTTCACCGGCGAGGCGGCAGGCGACGAGCGGGTTATGTTGCCGCCTACGATGCCGGATGAATAGTGGATATAAACGGCTTCATTACCGTAGGTCTCTACGGTCTTTTTCAGGCTGGCGCTAATGGTGTCCAGTGCTTCCTGCCAGCTAATGCGTTCAAATTTGCCTTCGCCGCGGCGGCCAACGCGTTTCATGGGATAGTTAAGGCGATCCGGATGGTTAATGCGCCGACGGATTGAACGGCCCCGCAGACAGGCGCGAACCTGATGATTGCCGTAGACATCGTCGCCAGTATTATCAGTTTCAACCCACCAGACTTCATTATCTTTTACATGCAGACGCAGGGCGCAGCGACTGCCGCAGTTGACCGAACAGGCGCCCCAGACGATTTTATCTTCTTCGTTGCGCATGGCCTGCTGCACCGCCGCGGCCGCGGTACGCATCCCAAACGGTAAAGATACGCCTCCGGCAGCCAGCGCCAGTGAGCCAAGCGCCGCTGATTTCACTAACGTCCTGCGGCTAACGCCTGTTTGTTGCTTTTCTCCGGGCATCACTCACTCCATTGTCGTTATTATTTCGCTATATATTGATAACTATAACGAAATTATTAACATGCTAATGATGTAATGAGTTTACCCCTTTGGGAGTAAGGATTATTAATCCATGTCAAAGAGCGTTACCCTCCGGACCCGGAGGGCAGGAGGAGGTTATTGCGGTTCGGCGGATGAACCGTCCTGAGCGGGAGAGGTATTGGCTGGCGCATTGCCGCTGCTGGTGCGGGTATAAAGAATTTTATGCGTGTCGTTCGCGCAATGGCCCACCACCTGTGAGTCCGGCTGATCGGCCTGGTCGTTAGGAACGATAGTGAGCGTAAAATTATCCGCCGGCACGCCGTTATTGATGATACGTTGTTCAATATCGCTTTTTACTCTCTCGCACGATCCCGGTGCCGCCATCACCAGCGAGGGGGCGCTGACTAACGCCAGAGTGGCTATTGCAGTTGCGATTTTCATCATGAACTCCTGTGATTAATGACGATGTTCTAAGCTTAGCATTTTTCGTGTAAATAACTGTATTTGCTAATATGATGATAAATATCTTTTCATCCTGGTGATACGTGTGAAGAAACCCCTTTTACTGACGTTATTGTGCATGATACTGGCAGGTTGTGATAACCCGAAATCCCTTGAGACTTTTACGCCGGAAATGGCCAGTTTTTCGAACGAATTTGATTTTGATCCATTACGTGGTCCGGTAAAGGATTTCAGCCAGACATTGATGAGTGAGAATGGCGAAGTGGCGAAGCAGGTCACCGGTACGCTTTCACAGGAAGGCTGTTTTGATACGCTTGAGTTACACGATCTGGAGAATAATACGGGGCTGGCGCTCGTGCTGGATGCCAATTATTACCGGGATGCTCAGACGCTGGAAAAAAAGGTGCAGTTACAGGGGAAGTGCCAGCTGGCGGCGTTGCCTTCGGCGGGCGTGACCTGGGAAACGGACGACAACGGTTTTGTGGTATCGGCGACGGGCAAAGAGATGAAAGTCGAGTATCGCTATGATAGCGAAGGTTATCCGCTAGGTAAGACAACCATAAACTCGCAGAATACGCTCTCTGTGACGGCAAAACCCTCCGCGGACCCGCGTAAAAAGCTGGATTACACGGCAGTCAGCCGGGTGGATGATCGACAGGTCGGCAACGTCACACAGAGCTGCGAATATGATGCGTACGCGAACCCTGTTGACTGCCGGCTTGTTATCGTCGATGAGAGCGTTAAGCCGGCAGTATCCCACCATTACACCATTAAAAATCGTATCGATTACTACTAAACCGGGCGCGGTGCGATTCTCCGTGACTACCGCGCCGCGTTTACTGCGCGGTGGGTTTCAGGAGCGTAGAACCGGACGTTTTATGTTCATCCAGATACTGCTGCTGGAAGATACACATGCGGATGGTGTTACGGTATTCGCCGTTAATGAAGAACTCATGAATCAGCTCGCCTTCTACTCTAAACCCGAGTTTACGGTAGATGTGAATCGCTTTTTCATTCTCTTTATCGACGATCAAATACAATTTATAGAGATTGAGTACGGTAAATCCGTAATCCATCGCCAGTTTGGCCGCGCGTGACGCCAGGCCTTTTCCCTGGTACTCCGGCGAGATAATAATCTGAAATTCCGCCCGCCGATGCACATGGTTAATTTCCACCAGTTCTACCAGCCCGGCGTTTTCACCGTCGCATTCGACGACAAAGCGCCGTTCGCTTTGGTCGTGGATGTGTTTGTCGTAGAGATCCGACAGTTCGACAAAAGCCTCATACGGCTCTTCAAACCAGTAACGCATAACGCTGGCATTATTATCAAGCTGGTGGACAAATCGTAAATCTTCACGCTCAAGCGGGCGCAGTCTGACCTTATAGTCACTTGTCATACTGTATCCTTACACTTCCTTTTAGTTATCCTGCATCAGGGCGTAATAACGCGACCTGTACGACGATCCAGACACCGCAGCGTATTGGGCTCCCAATAGGCGTTGATGTTGGCGCTTTGCTCGCATTTATCGCGGTTATCAAAGGCGGCATCGGCTTTGTCCCACTCTTTTTCTGCGCGGGTATTCACTTTCTGACGCAGACTGCGAGTGTCGTTCCATTGTTCCTTTTCCATCGCCGCTTCCTGACGACTTTGTGCGCTATCTCCCGATTCAATCACCAGTTTACTGGTTTCAGCGAATGCGGAAGTAGTATATATAACGGCCGCCAACGTAAGCATTGCCGTCAGGCACAGGCGTTTGCTCAGCGTATTGTTCATCACAACATCCTTTCATTAGAGGGGAAAAAGCGGTAAACCACCTGTAAATTCTACACCAATCCTTATGCCTGGCATATACACAAGAATGGCCGGATAACCGTAACGATATTCTGTTGTATTATCACTTATCATTTCGTAACCAAATGAATCTCATGCTAAAGACGACTCTGCTTTTCTTTGTCACCGCCCTCTGTGAAATCATTGGATGTTTTCTTCCCTGGCTATGGCTTAAGCGCGGCGCCAGCGTGTGGTGGCTTCTGCCCGCCGCCGCGTCACTTGCGTTATTCGTCTGGCTTTTGACCTTGCATCCGGCGGCGAGTGGGCGGGTTTATGCGGCTTACGGTGGGGTATATGTCTGTACTGCGCTCCTGTGGTTACGTGTTGTCGATGGCGTCCGGCTCACGGTTTATGACTGGTGCGGCGCGCTGATCGCGCTGTGTGGAATGCTGATTATCGTCGTCGGATGGGGACGTACGTAACATTGCCGCGCGACCAGAACATTTTGTGATCTGGCAGCGCTTTTTACATCAATATACTTGTATGGTAGTAGCTCAGTTGGGTAAATTTCCTGCATCCCATAATGCGATGTAAGGAATAAAAATGAAGATTGTAGGGGCTGAAGTTTTTGTTACGTGTCCAGGGCGTAACTTCGTCACCTTAAAGATAACCACGGAAGACGGGCTCACCGGTCTGGGGGATGCCACCCTGAACGGACGCGAGCTCCCGGTGGCCTCGTACCTTACCGATCACCTGTGCCCACAGCTCATCGGGCGGGATGCTCGCCGCATCGAAGATATCTGGCAGTTCTTCTACAAAGGCGCGTACTGGCGCCGTGGCCCTGTCACCATGTCCGCCATTTCCGCGGTTGATATGGCGCTATGGGATATTAAAGCCAAAGCCGCCAATATGCCGTTGTATCAGTTACTCGGCGGCGCTTCTCGTGAAGGCGTCATGGTGTATTGCCATACCACAGGCCACACCATCGACGATGTGCTGGAAGACTACGCGCGTCATAAAGAGCAAGGGTTCAAAGCAATCCGCGTGCAGTGCGGCGTTCCGGGGATGAAAACCACCTACGGCATGGCGAAAGGCAAGGGGCTGGCCTATGAGCCCGCGACAAAAGGCCAGTGGCCGGAAGAACAGTTGTGGTCAACGGAAAAGTATCTCGATTTTACGCCAAAGCTGTTTGACGCCGTGCGTAATACGTTCGGTTTTAATGAACATCTTCTGCACGATATGCATCACCGACTGACGCCTATTGAGGCTGCCCGCTTTGGCAAATGTATTGAAGACTATCGTTTGTTCTGGATGGAAGATCCGACGCCGGCTGAAAATCAGGCGTGCTTCCGCCTCATCCGCCAGCATACGGTCACGCCGATTGCGGTAGGCGAAGTCTTTAACAGTATCTGGGATTGCAAACAGCTCATTGAAGAGCAATTGATTGACTATATCCGCACCACGCTTACCCATGCCGGTGGTATTACCGGGATGCGCCGCATTGCCGATTTTGCCTCGCTCTACCAGGTGCGTACCGGTTCGCATGGGCCGTCCGATCTGTCGCCGGTTTGTATGGCCGCTGCATTACATTTCGACCTGTGGGTGCCTAACTTTGGTGTGCAGGAGTTTATGGGCTACTCCGAACAGATGCTGGAGGTTTTCCCGCATAACTGGACGTTCGAGGGCGGCTATATGCATCCGGGCGACAAGCCAGGACTGGGCATTGAGTTCGATGAAAAACTGGCGGCGAAATATCCGTACGATCCAGCCTATTTGCCGGTGGCCCGCCTGGAAGACGGCACACTGTGGAACTGGTAAGGAGCGAAAAATGAAAAGCATCGTAATCGAAAAACCGAATACATTAACTATCGAAACGCGCGCGCTTCCGCAGCCTGCGCCGGGTGAAGTTCGTATTAAAGTGAAACTGGCGGGTATCTGCGGTTCCGACAGTCATATTTATCGGGGACATAATCCCTTTGCAAAATATCCCCGTGTCATAGGCCATGAATTTTTCGGTGTCATCGACGCGGTAGGCGACAACGTCAATCGCGACCGGATAGGAGAACGGGTATCCGTCGATCCGGTGATCAGTTGCGGGCATTGTTACCCTTGTTCAGTCGGTAAACCCAATGTGTGTACCTCGCTGGTGGTGCTGGGCGTGCATCGTGACGGCGGTTTCAGCGAGTATGCGGTGGCGCCGTCCCGTAATGCTTATCGCATACCGGACAACATCGCAGACCATCATGCCGTCATGGTTGAGCCGTTTACCATTGCGGCAAATGTGACGGGGCAGGTGAATCCAACCGAACAGGACGTGGCGCTTATCTATGGCGCAGGCCCGATGGGACTGACGACCGTACAGGCGCTGAAAGGGGTTTATCAGGTTAAAACCGTCATAGTCGTTGATCGCATTGAAGAACGTTTAGCGATGGCGAAGCAGAGCGGCGCTGACTGGACCCTCAATAATGGTCAACATTCACTGGCGGAATTTCTACAGCAGAAGGCGCTAAAGCCGACCTTGATTGTCGATGCCGCCTGTCATCCCGCTATCCTGCAAGAGGCGATTACCCTCGCATCGCCTGCGGCACGCATTGTCCTGATGGGATTTTCCAGCGACCCGTGTGAGATTGTACAGCAGGGTATTACCGGAAAAGAGCTGGCTATTTATTCATCGCGTCTTAATGCCAATAAATTCCCGGTCGTGATTGACTGGCTGAATAAAGGGCTTATTGATCCGGATAAGCTGATAACGCATACATTTGATTATCAACATGTCACCGACGCGATTGAGCTTTTCGAGAAAGACCAGCGTCAATGCTGCAAAGTCTTACTCACGTTTGCGAAATAATATAAATAATTGCGAGTAAGTGGTACGCATCTTACCTCTTAGAGATTGCCTATATGACACAAATAAAACATGAACGATCGACTCAGGATTTAGTGCGCGCTGCCGTATCTGGCTGGTTAGGCACCGCGCTTGAATTTATGGATTTTCAGTTATATTCACTAGGCGCGGCTCTGGTCTTCCATGAGATATTTTTCCCGGAACAGTCTGCCGCGATGGCGCTTATTCTGGCAATGGGCACCTATGGTGCAGGTTATATAGCCAGAATTATCGGCGCCTTTGTTTTTGGTAAAATGGGCGACCGCATCGGACGAAAAAAAGTATTGTTTATTACTATCACCATGATGGGGATCTGCACCACGCTGATTGGCGTACTGCCGACGTATGCGCAAATCGGCATTTTTGCGCCAGTATTACTGGTAACATTGCGAATTATACAGGGGCTGGGCGCCGGGGCGGAAATTTCCGGCGCGGGTACCATGCTGGCCGAGTATGCGCCGAAAGGAAAGCGTGGCATCATTTCCTCGCTGGTCGCGATGGGCACCAACTGCGGTACGTTGAGCGCGACGGCGATCTGGGCGGTGATGTTCTTTGCGCTTGAACGCGAACAACTGATCGCCTGGGGATGGCGTATTCCTTTCCTGGCGAGCGTCGTTGTTATGATATTCGCGATCTGGCTGCGAATGAATCTGAAAGAAAGCCCGGTATTCGAAAAAGTAAGCGAAGGCGAAAAATCGCCAGCGTTAACGCCTGCGTCAGAAAATACATTGGGCGCGATGTTTACCAGCAAATCTTTCTGGCTGGCCACCGGTTTACGTTTTGGACAAGCGGGGAATTCGGGGCTTATTCAAACCTTCCTTGCCGGATATTTAGTTCAGACGTTATTATTTAACAAATCTATCCCAACCGATGCGTTAATGATAAGTTCCGTAATTGGTTTTATCACTATCCCACTCTTGGGGTGGTTGTCCGATAAATACGGTCGTCGGCTGCCGTATATAATATTGAATATCTCCGCGATTATCCTCGCCTGGCCGATGCTGTCTATTGTGGTAGATAAAACGTATAGCCCTGGCGTAATTATGGCGGCGCTCATTGTTATTCATAACTTTGCCGTGCTGGGATTATTTGCGCTGGAAAACATCACCATGGCGGAAATTTTCGGATCGCGTAATCGCTTCACCCGGATGGCGATTTCAAAAGAGGCAGGGGGCCTGGTGGCGGTTGGCTTTGGCCCCGTCCTCGCAGGGATCTTTTGTAACATGACCGATTCCTGGCTGCCCATCTTAATTATGCTGGTGCTCTACTCGTGTATTGGTCTGATTTCTGCGCTGTTGATGCCGGAGGTCAGAGATCGCGACCTGAGTCTGCCTGAGGATGCGGCGGAAGCGACAGCGGCAGAGAAGTTACGCCACTCCGCAACCCAGACGAGTTAAATCGTGTCGACGGTATGGCCGGAACGCTAATGCGGTTTCGGCCATGCTGTCCGGTCACTTTTGTTTAATTAGCGTAAATCCAAATGCACCAGGGCAGGCGTTACTCTGCGACTGTTCCGCTTTCAGAATATAGAGGTTATAAAATGCAAAACAGGCTTTTATCGGCAAAGGCGACGCTTCCTGATTACGATCGCGCGGCGCTGGCGGCGCGGATGGTCCATCTCGGTTTTGGCGCGTTTCATCGCGCGCATCAGGGGGTTTATACAGATATTCTGGCTGCGGAGCAGCATAGCGACTGGGGCTATTATGAGGTTAATCTTATTGGCGGCGAACAGCAGATTGCCGATCTAAAGCAGCAGGATAACCTCTATACCGTGGCGGAGATGTCGGCGGAAGCCTGGACGGTGCGTGTGGTGGGCGTCGTCAAAGCGGCGTTGCATGTCCAGGTTGATGGTCTGGAACGTGTGCTGGCGGCGATGTGCGAACCGCAAATAGCGATTGTGTCTCTGACCATTACCGAGAAAGGGTATTGTCATTCGCCAGCCACGGGCCAACTTCTGCTGGAACATCCCATGATTGCCGCCGACCTGCAAAATCCGCATCAACCGCTAACGGTACCGGGTATTATTGTTGAAGCGTTAGCGCGTCGTAAAGCCGCAGGCTTACCGGCATTTACCGTGATGTCCTGCGACAACATGCCGGAAAATGGGCATGTGACGCGTCAGGTTGTGACGGCTTACGCCCGGGAGGTGGATGCGGAACTGGCGATATGGATCGAGCAAAACGTGACATTTCCGTCAACCATGGTTGATCGGATTGTCCCTGCGGTCACGCCGGAGACGCTGGATAAAATCGAACAACTGACCGGCGTGCGCGATCCGGCGGGTGTCGCCTGTGAGCCGTTTCGTCAGTGGGTGATAGAAGATACGTTTGTGGCGGGTCGTCCGCAGTGGGAAAACGCGGGCGCGACGTTGGTCGCCGACGTGGTTCCGTTTGAAGAGATGAAACTGCGGATGCTTAACGGCAGTCATTCTTTCCTGGCTTATCTGGGATATCTTGCCGGCTATCAGCATATTAATGACTGTATGGATGACGACAACTATCGTCTGACCGCGCAGGCGTTAATGTTACGCGAGCAGGCGCCAACGCTGAAAGTCCAGGGGGTAGATTTACAGCGTTATGCCGATCAGTTGATTGCGCGTTACCGTAATCCGGCGCTGCGTCATCGTACCTGGCAGATTGCGATGGATGGCAGCCAGAAGCTTCCGCAGCGTATGCTGGACTCCGTTCGCTGGCATCTTGCTAATCATAGCGATTTTGATTTGCTGGCGCTGGGCGTGGCGGGGTGGATGCGTTACGTTGGCGGCGTGGATGAACAGGGCAAGGCCATCGACATTAGCGATCCGCTATTGCCGGTTATTCAGCGCGCCGTGGCAAACAGTGAAGAAGGCGCCAGTCGTGTTAAGGCGCTGCTGGGAATGGCTGAAATTTTCGGCAACGATTTGCCGCAGGCGGCGCGGTTTACGCAAAAAGTGCAAGAAGCCTATGACAGTTTACTGACATATGGCGCGAAAGCGAGCGTGGCGAAATATGCCGAGCGGTTGAAATAGCGTAACAGAGACCCGGTAGCATTATGCTACCGGGAAGGCCGGAGCGGTTCTTAGCGGCCAGTGGTATCAGTTCATGCCAAGACGAATCAGTTCGACCGGCGCGAATTTACCTTCACAACCTTCGACAATCACCGTTTTGCCGCGGCGAATTTGACCTGCATCCAGACCTTCGCTCTCAATGGCTTTGATAATCCCGGTATGACCCGTGCCGCTTATCATGACCCGGCTACCGGTAGTGATTGCGTTACGGTTACGATCGTATGTCATCATGGTGTTTTCTCCTTTCAAACTTACTGCCAAAGCCCGCAGGTTTCCCCGCATGACGGGCGACATATAAATACGCTTATCGTTGCGGATTTTTTTTGTTTTTGATCAAGCTCACGGCTTTTTAGGCGGGAATGTGCAGGGTGAGAAAGCGGAGAAGGCGTCTCACCCCGACGTTAAAGGGAGTTAGTCTTCGCTAAACCAGCCGCTGTTTTCCTGACGGATAAGCTGAACGGATTCGCTAATTTCCTGCAAATGCTGGGTCATTGCGCTCTCAACCGCATTGCCGTCACGATTTTCCAGCGCGGAGAAAATATCATGGTGCTGGCGCAACAACATCTCCGGCGGAGAAACATGATCCAGACTCATATAGCGAACCCGGTCGATTGTCGCTTTGATATTTTCAATGGTATCCCACGCTAACTGGCAATCGGCGATCTGCGCCAGCTTTTGGTGGAAATCGTCATCAAGCTGGAAAAAATCATCAATCTGTTTGCGCTCGATGGCAATATGTTGCAGGTGCAGGTTTTGCGCCAGTTGATAGCACTGGTTGTCGGTGATCATCGCCGCCGCACGGCGGACCACCGCACATTCGATCGCCTGCCGAACAAAGCAGCCATTCTGTACCTGAGAAAGCGAAATCTTATTCACATAACTACCGCGCTGAGGGCGGATTTGAATCAACCCATTTTCCGCCAGCTTTATAAAAGCCTCGCGCACCGGTTGACGCGAAACGTTAAAACGGGTTGAGACCTCTTTTTCTGATAGCGGCGTGCCAGGCGGGATCAGACAATGCACGATATCACGCCGAAGAATACGGTAAATTTGCTGGTTGACAGGCTGTGTAGGGTTAAGCTGCGTTTCGACGGTCATTCATTCTTACTTTTTAGGCGGTTGACCCGGATACTCTACCACTTTTCCGTGGTGGTCTATACCGATCATGTTTCTGGTTGCAGATACGTTTGCCAGGGATTACCCGGCCCGCAGACCGGGTATAACCCCTTAGCTACGGTGGACGCTAAGCCCTGCGAAGGATTGGGTAACAGGCATCATCTCAACGGTATTAATATTCACATGCGCGGGGAGTGTGGCCACCCACCATACCGCTTCGGTAATGTCTTCTGGCGTGAGCGCGGTGGTATTTTCGTAGGTTTTACCCGCTTTCTCATCGTCGCCTTTGAAACGGACGCTGGAAAACTCGGTACCGCCAACCAGACCCGGTTCAATGTCGGTCACGCGAACCGCCGTGCCGTGTAAATCCGTGCGCAAATTCAGGCTAAACTGGCGCACAAAGGCTTTCGTCGCGCCATAGACGTTGCCACCAGCATAAGGCCAACTGCCGGCGGTTGAACCGATGTTAATGATATGACCGCGATTACGTTCGACCATTCCTGGCAGTACGGCGCGGGTCATATAAATTAAGCCTTTATTATTAGTATCGATCATAGTTTCCCAGTCTTCTACGCTGGCTTTATGCGCCGGTTCAAGACCCAGCGCCAGACCGGCGTTATTGACCAGCACATCAATATCGCGCCACTGCGCAGGCAGAGAGGCCATCATCTCTTCGATGGCCGCGCGGTTGCGCACGTCCAGTTGGGCGGTCAATACGTTCTCGCCAAGCTCATCTTTTAACGCTTGCAGGCGTTCATGACGACGTCCCGTGGCAATGACTTTATGTCCATTCTCAACAAAACGGCGTGCAATGCACTCGCCAAACCCTGCGGTTGCTCCAGTTACTAAAACGATCATCACACAGTTCCTCAACGCTTTTTGTGTTGTATTACCATAGCACGCGGCGTTTATGAAAGGGTAATCCTGGTTAACACGGTTGCGGTCAGCATAGGGGGAAGCTTACTCTTATGATCAACCTATTTTCAGGAGTGAAAAATGTCGACGAATCCTTTGTTAGACCAGAGTATGTTGCCTTATCAGGCACCGCGTTTTGATCGGATCAAAGATTGCCATTATCGTCCTGCTTTTGATGAGGGCGTGCGGCAAAAACGCGTGGAAATCGAGGCCATCGTCAATCATCCGGCGGCCCCTGACTTTACGAATACGCTTCTGGCGCTGGAGCAAAGTGGGGCGCTTCTGTCACGCGTTACCAGCGTTTTTTTCGCGATGACGGCCGCGCACACTAACGATGAACTCCAGCGGTTGGATGAGGCCTTTTCTGCCGAGCTGGCGGCGCTCTCCAACGATATTTATCTGAATAGCGCGTTATTCGCTCGCGTGGATGCCGTCTGGCAACAGCGTCACTCACTGGGGCTGGATGATGAGTCGCTACGGTTGGTCGATGTGATCCATCAGCGTTTTGTGTTGGCAGGCGCGCAGCTTGCCGAAGAGGATAAAGCGCGACTGAAGGTATTGAATACTGAATCCGCGACCTTAATGAGTCAGTTTAATCAGCGTCTGCTGGCGGCAAGTAAAGCGGGCGGGCTGGCGGTCGATGACGCGCATTGCCTGGCAGGATTAAGCCCGGAAGAAATTACCGTCGCTGCTGAAGCGGCGCGTGAAAAAGGCCTGGAGGAGCGCTGGTTCATTCCGCTCCTTAATACGACGCAACAGCCTGCGCTTGCTACGCTGCGCGATCGCCAGACCCGCGAAAATTTATTCGCAGCGTCATGGACTCGGGCGGAAAAAGGAGATGCCCACGATACCCGCGCTATCGTTCAGCGTCTGGTAGAGATTCGTCGCTGTCAGGCAAAACTGCTGGGTTTCCCCAATTATGCCGCATGGAAAATGGCCGATCAGATGGCGAAAACGCCGCAAGCCGCACTGAGCTTTATGCGTGGCATTGTGCCGCCAGCGCGTCAGCGTGTACTCAATGAACAGGCGGAAATTCAGAACGTCATTGATGGTGAGCAGGGCGGCTACACCGTTCAGGCCTGGGACTGGATGTTCTATGCCGAACAGGTACGGCGGGAAAAATATGCGTTAGATGAAGCGCAACTGAAGCCCTATTTTGCCTTAAATACGGTGTTGCAAGAGGGGGTTTTCTGGACCGCCAACCAGCTATTCGGCATCACCTTCGTCGAGCGTTTTGACATTCCGGTGTATCACCCTGATGTTCGGGTGTGGGAGATTTTCGATTCCGATGGTGTCGGCATGGCGTTATTTTATGGCGACTTCTTCGCGCGGGACTCGAAAAGCGGCGGCGCGTGGATGGGGAATTTTGTCGAGCAATCCACACTCAATGAAACCCGGCCCGTTATATACAACGTATGTAACTATCAGAAACCGGTTGATGGGCAGCCTGCATTACTGCTTTGGGACGACGTTATTACACTCTTCCATGAGTTTGGTCATACGTTACATGGTTTGTTTGCCGTTCAGCGCTATGCCACGCTTTCAGGTACCAATACGCCCCGCGACTTTGTCGAGTTTCCCTCCCAGATTAATGAGCATTGGGCGAGCCATCCACGTGTGTTCGAACGCTACGCGCGTCATGTCGACAGCGGTGAAAAAATGCCTGCTGATTTACAGGAAAAAATGCGCAAGGCGAGTTTATTTAATAAAGGTTACGATATGACTGAATTGCTCGGCGCCGCATTGCTGGATATGCGCTGGCATATGCTGGAGGAGAGCGTAGCAGAGCAGTCTGTCGCTGAGTTCGAGCAGCAGGCGCTGGCCGCCGAGCATCTTGATTTACCGGCAGTGCCGCCCCGCTATCGCAGTAGTTATTTTGCCCATATCTTCGGCGGCGGCTACGCAGCGGGATACTACGCCTACCTGTGGACGCAAATGTTAGCGGATGACGGTTATCAATGGTTTGTAGAGCAGGGCGGCCTGACGCGTGAAAACGGGCAGCGTTTTCGTGATGCTATCCTTTCCCGGGGGAATAGTACTGATTTAGAAACGCTTTATTCAGCCTGGCGTGGACATGAACCGCATATTGACCCCATGTTGCAATATCGTGGGCTCGATCGCTAAGTTGATACGGTTGTTCGGCACTGTCGAACAACCGCCTGAAAATGAATCCTGCACTTCTGATGACAGCCAGTTAAATTTATGGGGTTAAGTTGTCTGAATATAACGAGGGCGTGCATTCGGATTTTTCTACTTATTTTCCCGTGGTGGCTTGATTGCCAATGATTTATTACCGCTTCGCTGTTGACGTTTTCGAAAAATATATTTTCCGCTATGTGGTGGTATTATGTAAATAATGCAGAAATGAATTTGACACTGCGCACAGGGCGACTAGATTTAGAACTGTATCACATGATATGAGAAGACATATCATATTTAAAACGCAACATCATCATGAGGATTATATTATGGCAGAACATCGCGGCGGTTCCGGTAATTTTGCAGAAGATAAAGAGAAAGCCTCAGAAGCAGGTCGTAAAGGCGGCCAGCATAGCGGTGGGAACTTTAAAAACGACCCACAGCGAGCATCTGAAGCGGGTAAAAAAGGTGGCCAAAATAGCCACAGTGGCGGACGGAAATCCGGCAATTAATTTTACTCCTGATATTTCGTAAATATATTCTGAAATATTGCACATACGATGCGGGCCATAGGCTCGCATTTTTTTATTCTGACCGGGAGTTATTCTGACCGGTCAGATGAAATTATTGTTTATGCTTTCTTCGTTAACAGAAAAAGCAATTCAGCGAGGGCGAAGCGTACGCATTTTTCCAATACTTCCTGACAATCTCCGTTGAAATGTTGTCGGCTTGTAAAAGTTGTATTGTTAATATTCCAGGCAAACCAAACTGTGCCCGCCGGCGTGCCATCTTCGCCGCCTCCCGGACCGCCATAGCCGCTGATCGCTATGCTGATATTGACCTCAGCCTGATCCTTAGCGCCCTGTGCCATTTCAGTAACGACCGCTTCGCTGACGGCGGTATGTTCGGCAAGACTGTGGCGTTGTACGCGTAAGATTTTTGCTTTGGCTTCATCAGTAAAGGTGACATAACCCACACCGTAAAATGAGGGCGTATCTTCTGCTGCGCACAATGCTGAAGCCAGTTTCCCGCCAGTGCAGGATTCTGCAGTGGTCAGACGGAGTTTCTGGTTAACCAGTAAATCACCAAGTTTTTTTGTCAGGCTATTGACGGATTCGGCTTCATCAAGGGTGACAATATCGTGCTGTTCTAATCTCATCGTTTATTTTTCCGTTACCAGAGACAAAAGAAATCTGTTCGTTTTTCTCAAGTATGGCATGTTTATTTTATGACATTGTCAGTGAATGATTATTTTATCCAGTTACCAACAAACCCGCTGTTGCATAACTTGCTTACTTTTCTGCGGCGATGACTGTCATTGATTATGCGTAAGGCCATTATCCTCAAAAAATAAAGCCGATTATTCTGAATTGCTATCCAGACGTTGAAGCATATGACTTCAGCGATGTGGCAAGTTAACTATTACGCCGTTACGCTTTCGCGCTCACCGGCGCTGATATCGGTTGCATATTAATCCGGATGGGTTGATTTTATTGCTTAATATTCTGCGGGTAAATTCATGTTTGTAAAAACTAAAAATAGCGGCCAGACTTAATACGTCAAATAGACGTTATTAAGGAGAGAGCATGAAACTACAGGTGGCTGCATTTTTAAGTTTTCTGATAATGCCTTACGCGCTAGCGGATGATCAAGGGGGATTAAAAAAAGACGTGGCACCGCCGCCGCCTCATGCTATTGAGGATGGTTATCGCGGTACGGATGATGCAGAAAAAATGACCATCGAACAGGCAAAAACCCTGCATGATGGCGCGACCGTTTCGCTGCGCGGCAACCTTATTGATCATAAAGGCGACGATCGCTATGTATTTCGTGATAAATCCGGCGAGATTAACGTGATAATTCCTTCCGCCGTATTTGATGGGCGGGAAGTTCAGCCGGATCAAATGATCAACATTAACGGTAGTCTGGACAAGAAAGCGAAGGAACCGCTTGTTCGCGTGAACCGACTGCAAAAATAACGCGCGCTTACCGACAATCTCCAGGTCAGCCATACGGGGTACGCGGCTGGCCTGATACTATGGGTCTTGTAAAAGCGCCCTGGGGACAAAAGGTCCCATAATGTCTTATTCAGGTCTGGTTGCGTATCGTTTAAGCTTCATTGATATTGACGGTGCTACAGTCGTTAGCGATCCGTTATCCTCGCAAGAATTTGCCCGGTAGCGTATAAGCAAAACACAAATCTATCCATGCAAGCATTTACCGCTGGTGAACCGGCGGTTTTTTTTGCCTGCCATCCAGACAAAAGCGGCCCCTTGCGCAACGATGCAGCAAGGGGCCGGCTCTGCGAGGGATTATCTCCGTTCATTAATCATCCCATTTGTGACTGAACCAGGCGGCCAGAAATCCGGAAAATAAAATAATTCCTAATACAACGATAAAAAGGTTAATACTGCCTAACATCTCGTTTCTCCTTATTTTAGCGTGCATCCTCTTTTTTAAAAAACCTCGTACAGACTATAGTACTAATTTATACTTAAGCAAAGTCTGATTTGCGTATTTATTTTACTGGAAGGGTAAAGCATTAGAATATTTTCGTCAGCGCCTAGGAATATTCCTGAATTACCGCAGCGACAGCAGATAATTAGCCTGCAATATATAGGGTTAACCCGGTGCGCCAGAAACTGCGCACATCACTGGCTGCAGATAATTAACAGGTGATAGCCTGTTGCGTAGGGGTAATCCGCATTCCTTTTAACATCAGTGCCCAGGCGAACACAATGGCGATTATCAGGACAACGAAAAGCGACCAGGCGGGAAGCGTCGTCAGGATGACGCCGCTGGCCAGCGGGTTTACCGCCGCACCCAGCCAGCCCAGCGATTGCGCTGAAAAATAGCTGGCTTTCATCCCGGCAGGCGCAATGTTGTCAATTAACATATATTCGCCGGGGGCATAAATAATTTCGCCAATCGTGAATACTGCCGCTGAAAGCCCCCAAAAAAACAGATTGTCGCCTGAAAAAATAAATCCGATGAGCCCGGCGATAAAAAAGACGGTACCGGTTGTCATCATTGGTCGAATATTGACGGCGGTAAGTCGACGGCCCACGGCGTATTGCAAACTGACCACAATAACCGCATTAACCGGCAGGACGACGGCTACCACTTTTTCCGCGAAGCCGCTATCGGCAACGACCATAACGTACTGTGAGATACAGGACGCAAAGGCGCCCCCCACAAAGGAGGCCAGAAATGCCGAAAGCGTAAACCACAATAATGCTTTGTCGCGCAGCAGAACGGAGGGAGACCAGATAGCGGCATTTTTCCCCTCGCTGGCGGCAACCGAACGTGTCACCCATACCTGAATAAAGACCAGCGGAAATGCGGAACAGATAGCGGCAAGCCAGAAGGGTAAATTGATGCTTTGCATCACCAGCAGCGTGCCGAGCGGCGGGCCAACCGTCCAGCCGATATTGAGTACGGTATAATTGAGCGAAAAAATCCGTGTTTTTGTTGTCGCGGTGAGGTTATCGGCGAACCAGGCCTTCAGGACGGTAGAAAAAACCGAATAGGCGCAGTTAATAAGCGCAAAAAGCAGGACAACCAGTACGACATTATGCACCATTGGGATGGCGATAAATCCGCAGGCGAAGGCGATAATCGCGAGTAACATGTAGCGCTTTTTATCAAACTTGTCCGCCAGAATCCCAAAGCCAAGACTAAAGATGACGCCGATCGTTAACGCGCTGGTCAGCGCGTAGCCAATCAGATCCACGCCTAAACCGTACTGACGGTTAAGATAGATGGTCATAAAGGGGAGCGTGGCGCCGCGTCCAATTGTCAATAACAGCGATGAGGCGAGTAGAGCCAACGTCGAACGTCTCAATCCTGGATTCATTTTTCCTGCCTGAAATGGAGGTTACGTATCGGGACGTTTTAATCTACCGTGCCCGCAAAAGCATGATGTCTATACGCTATAGCGTAGTCTTAACATACCATAACGCAGGATTTTGCCCATCGTGTGTTGTTCAATGCCATGCTCACGGTAAAAAGAAAAGTCCTGTTATGGCGCACTGATTTCCGATAACTTACCTTTTTACAAAATTTTAATAATGACAGGGGCCGATAATGTCGCGTAAAGACGGTTTTTTGGCGTTACTGGTGGTTGTCGTATGGGGGCTCAATTTTGTTGTCATCAAAGTAGGCCTGCACCATATGCCGCCATTATTGCTGGCAGGATTACGATTTTTACTGGTGGCGTTTCCGGCAATTTTCTTTGTCGCCCGGCCTAAAGTCCCGCTTACGCTGTTACTGGGCTATGGGCTGACGATAAGCTTTGGGCAGTTCGCCTTTCTCTTTTGCGCGATAAAGTTTGGTATGCCCGCAGGACTGGCGTCGTTGGTATTACAGGCGCAGGCCTTTTTTACCATGGCATTGGGGGCGTTTGTTTTTAGCGAGCGGTTACAACGTAAGCAGTTGGCGGGGATCGCCCTGGCGATTATAGGTGTACTGGTATTGATTGAAGCCAGTCTCAACGGACAGCATATAGCGATGTCGGGATTTATGCTGACTCTGGCGGCGGCATTTAGCTGGGCCTGCGGCAATATCTTTAATAAAAAAATTATGCAACATAGTCCGCGCCCGGCGGTGATGTCGCTGGTGGTCTGGAGCGCGCTGATCCCGATCCTGCCGTTCCTGCTGTCATCGCTGCTACTGGAGGGGGCGGATCACATTACGCAAAGCCTTATTACCATCGATATGACGACGATATTGTCGCTGCTTTATCTGGCTTTTGTCGCCACTATACTTGGCTACGGCATCTGGGGCACGTTACTGGGGCGCTATGAGACCTGGCGCGTGGCGCCGTTATCATTGCTGGTGCCGGTAGTCGGGCTGGCGAGCGCCGCGGTGTTACTCGGGGAAACGTTGACCGGGATGCAGCTTGCGGGCGCAGTACTGATTATGGCTGGACTCTATATCAATGTGTTTGGATTTCGTGTGCGCCGTACTGCGCGCGTCAGGGGATGAGGCATTATGTTACTAAGAAGACAAGCGCTAATTTCAGACCATGCCGCGAGGTAATAGCGACGAACTCGTATAGCCAGACGGTACTAAAAAAATGCCCCGCAAAACGGGGCAAAGAGGTTAAAGGGGTTGGTCGTTATAATAGGGCACGCCTAATTCATCTGACTTATCGCTGTTCACGCTCACGGGGTGAAGGTCATTTGGCGGATCGCCCACACAGGGCAGCAGCATCACATCGCGGCTATTTTGCGCCACAGGTAACAAAGTTTGTTCTGCAATGCCATATCCGGAGGCGATAAGTAACAGACCCGGCAGGGCGGGAAACAGCATTTTCATGGTGCTCTTCGCGTGGCGCATAAACAAACTAGTAGTTGCCATGGTTCAGCGGCAGCATATACCGTGATTCGCCATGCATATTGGTGATCCGGTATTTGTGTGGCGGCACATCAAAATAGTTTTTGAACGTCCGGGTCAATGTTTGCTGTGACTCAAAGCCATAGCGTTCCGCCAGATAGAGAATGGGCTCGTTGCTCTCTTTTAATTTTTGCGCGATTTCCGTCATTTTACGGCTGCGAATGTATTGGCCTAATGAATGACCGGTCTCTTTTTTAAACATCCGTTGCAGGTGCCATTTGGAATATCCTGAACGCTCAGACACTTTTTCCAGTGAGAGCGGCGACTCCAGGTTATCCTCGATCCAGTCCAAAATGCTATGAATAGTAATAGCGTCAGTGTTGCGTCTGGACATCGTCATACCTCTTTTTTGTCTACGGCAGAATTTTCTTGAGCAAATACTCAAGCGTTGCCACTTCGTCCGCCGTTAAGTTTTTTGTTAATTCCTGATGCAGGTCTTGCCCTGGTCGTTGATGACATTGCTCACAAATTGCCGCGCCGTCCGGCGTTAACTTCACCAGTACGCCGCGTTTGTCATTAGGATTCGGCAGTCTTTCGATCCAGCCTTTGCACAGCAGGCGGTCGAGCATCCGCGTCAATGCGCCGAGATCGACAGACAGCACTTTTTTAAGTTCAACCGGGGTAATACATCCCGCGCAGCGTATCGAGCACAGCACTTTAAACTGTGTTGCGGTGATATCCAGCGGAGATAAATAGTTATTTAACAGGCGATCTTTTTTTTGATTTACCATGTAGATCAAGCGACCCAGCGGAATGATTTCATTGAACAGATCACTGGTGCTTTTCAAAATGGTTGCCCCGGCAAGTAATTAATTTCGTCAGATACTATTGCCCAGGCAAGTATAAGTCAACTAAATGAATTGGCCGATGCCACGATTTGCTAAAAGGCGTCCGGGGTATTGTGCTGTGATAACTTGTAACTAATTGATAATTACAGGTTATAGGTTGTAGAGGATATTAACTTGCACACTGGCGAAATGGCGCGCCTGGGCAATTTCACTTTATACTTCCGGTTCATGAAACGCTGATGGGTAAGAGATAGTATTATGATGGATTTGTTTAAAGCGATTGGATTAGGGCTGGTCGTACTGCTCCCGTTAGCCAATCCGCTAACCACCGTGGCGCTGTTTCTTGGCCTTGCGGGCAATATGAATAGTGCGGAACGCAACCGGCAGTCCTATATGGCTTCGGTTTATGTCTTCGCTATTATGATGGTGGCGTACTATGCCGGGCAGTTAGTCATGAACACCTTCGGTATTTCGATTCCAGGGTTACGGATCGCCGGGGGGTTAATTGTGGCGTTTATCGGCTTCAGAATGCTTTTCCCGCAGCAGAAGGCGCATGAGTCGCCGGAAGCGAAAAGCAAATCGGAGGAGCTGGCAGACGAACCGACGGCCAATATTGCGTTTGTTCCACTGGCTATGCCAAGCACCGCAGGACCGGGGACCATCGCAATGATCATCAGTTCCGCTTCCACGGTGCGTCATGGCGGCGAGTTTCCCGACTGGGTCATTATGGTTGCGCCGCCGATTATTTTTCTTGCCGTGGCGGTGATCCTGTGGGGATGCTTACGCAGTTCTGGCGCTATTATGCGGCTGGTGGGTAAAGGGGGGATTGAAGCGATCTCCCGCTTAATGGGATTCCTGCTGGTGTGTATGGGCGTGCAATTTATTATCAACGGCGTGTTGGAAATTATTAAAACGTACCACTAAGGCGCATTTTCGTCTGCCGGAAACCTGTTCCCGGCAGACGAATGTCTTAATGCGGTTGTTCTTCCAGCGTCACTGGCCATTTGCGGAATATGAGCACAGCCCATACCAGCGCGGCACAGGCGGGTATGGCGCCAATATAGCCGATGGCCGACATTGACCAGTGCAAACTCACCTGATTGCCTACCAGCGCGCCAGCGCCAATACCAATATTAAAGATGCCTGAAAATAGCGCCATTGCGACATCGGTCGCGTCCGGGGCCAGCGCCAGTACTTTCACCTGCATACCGAGCCCTATCACCATAATCGCGATGCCCCAGAAAATGCTCAGTATGGCCAGATGCGCTTCGCTATCCGCCGCAGGCAGCAGCAGAAGCAAACAGACAACCAGCAGGGCAATAGCGATACTGACGAGCGACGAGGCATGGCGATTACCCAGTTTACCAAACACGAGGCTGCCGATGATCCCGGCACCGCCGAGGATCAGTAACAGGACGGTAGCAAAATTCGCACTGAGCCCGGCGACATTCTGAACGAACGGCTCAATATAGCTATAAGCTGTGTAATGCGCAGTCACCACAACGACGGTCAGTACATAGAGGCTCATCAGCGCCGGGCGCCGGAATAGCAAAGGTAAACTTTTTAGTGAGCCGGAATGCTCGCTCGGCAATTTCGGTAGAAGCTTAATCAGACATAGCAGCGTAATTAATGCGCCCATGCCGATGGCAAAAAAGGTGGTGCGCCAGCCAAAATACTGACCAACAACGCGGCCTATCGGCAGCCCAAGCACCATGGCCAACGCGGTGCCGGTCGCTATCAGACTTAATGCCTGCGCGCGTTTCCCGGCAGGGGCCAGGCGGATCGCCAGAGAGGCGGTTATCGACCAGAAAATAGCGTGGGCGAAAGCGATGCCAATACGGCTAATGACCAGTACGGTAAAGTTCCATGCCAGGAAGGAGAGCACGTGGCTGGCAATAAACAAAACAAACAGACAAATGAGTAGCTTACGGCGCTCCATTTGACTGGTAAGAAGCATAAAAGGCAGCGACATGACGGCAACTACCCAGGCGTAAATGGTTAGCATGATGCCGACCTGCGCGGTTTGCATATGAAAGCTTTCAGCAATGTCTGATAGCAAACCAACCGGCACAAATTCTGTGGTATTGAAAATAAAAGCGGCAATAGCAAGCGTAACTACCCGTAGCCACGCGACCTTGCGGGAAACTGGATTGATTGTCATAAAAATATTTCGGGTTAGTTGCGAGAAGGTGAGGCCGCGATCTTAAAACGTTTACTGGCGAAAAGACAATCATTTTGTGACCTGCTTCTCATTTACTTCGCAGGCCGTTTCGTCTTCAGTCGACGCTCGCCAGTTGGGCGTTAAGTAACTCGATAAAGGCCTCAAGCTGGCGCGTCATTGCCCCGCGCCGCCACATTAGCCATGTGCTAAGCCAGCGCCACTTCTCCGCCAACGGCCAGGCCTCCACCTGATGATGTCCTGGCATACTGTTGAGCATACTTGCTGGCATCAGCGCAATACCTGCACCGGCAATTACGCACGCCAACATTCCATGATATGACTCCATTTCGTGAATCGTACCGGGGGTCGCGCCATCGGCATGAAACCAGTTTTCGAAATGCCGTCGGTAAGAACAGTTGGCGCGAAAAGCATAGATGTTATAACCATTCACCTCGCTGGCCCGCGAAACGACGGAATGGCCGTGTGGCGCGACGATCATCATTTCTTCCTGGTAAGCCGGTATACCTTCCAGCCCCGGATGCATTAGCGGGCCATCAATAAAGGCGGCGTTCAGCTTTCCCTCGAGCACGCCATCCAGCATGGCGCCGGAAGGACCGGTCGTTAACGCGAACTGAATTTTAGGGTAACGCTGGTTATAACCCGCCAGCAGCGCGGGGATACGTACGGCGGCAGTACTTTCTAACGCGCCGAGTGAAAACAGTCCTTGCGGTTCCTCTCCGGCAACCACCATACGGGCTTCATCAACCAGCGCCAGGATCTGCTGGCTGTAACGTAAAAAGTTATGCCCGGCTGGTGACAGCCTGAGTCGCTGGTTTTCGCGAATAAACAGAGAGACGCCCAGGTCGGCTTCAAGCTGACGGATACGCGTGGTCAGGTTGGACGGAACGCGGTGCACTTTTGCCGCCGCCTGCGTAATGCTGCCCGTCAGAGCGACAGCGTTAAACATTTCCAGTTGCGTCAGGTCCATGGTTTTCTCAATTCGTGAATAGTCTGGTTAATATTATTCATTTTTCAGAAAGGGTAAAGGGCGTCATGATGGTACAACTCCCCTGATAACGAGAGAAAGAACATGACCATGATGACTGCAACACAGGCGTTATCCGTTAATCCTGCGACCGGCCAGACGCTGGCGGCAATGCCCTGGGCTAACGCGCAAGAGATTGAACATGCGCTGAGTCTGGCGGCGAGCGGTTTCAAAAAGTGGAAAATGACATCGGTAGCGCAACGGGCGCAAACATTACGCGATATTGGTCAGGCGCTTCGCGCTCATGCAGAAGAGATGGCGCAATGTATTACGCGTGAAATGGGTAAGCCTATAAAGCAGGCGCGTGCGGAAGTGACGAAATCCGCTGCGTTATGCGACTGGTATGCGGAACATGGTCCGGCAATGCTGAATCCTGAGCCTACGCTGGTAGAAAATCAGCAGGCGGTGATTGAATACCGTCCGCTGGGCGTCATTCTGGCGATAATGCCGTGGAATTTTCCTTTATGGCAGGTGTTACGCGGGGCAGTGCCGATACTGTTGGCGGGGAATAGCTACTTGTTAAAACATGCGCCCAATGTCACGGGTTGCGCGCAGATGATAGCCCGAATCTTGACGGAAGCCGGTACTCCCGCTGGCGTCTATGGATGGGTGAACGCCAATAATGAGGGCGTGAGTCAGATGATTAACGATCCGCGAATCGCGGCGGTGACGGTGACCGGTAGCGTGCGCGCCGGCGCGGCGATTGGCGCTCAGGCTGGGGCGGCGCTGAAAAAGTGCGTACTGGAACTGGGTGGCTCGGATCCGTTTATTGTACTCAATGATGCCGATCTCGAACTGGCGGTAAAAGCCGCAGTTGCCGGACGCTATCAAAACACCGGACAAGTCTGCGCCGCCGCCAAACGTTTTATTGTCGAAGAGGGCATTGCGCAGGCGTTTACCGATCGTTTTGTGGCGGCTGCCGCAGCATTAAAGATGGGTGATCCTCTGGTTGAAGAGAATGACCTGGGGCCGATGGCGCGCTTTGATTTGCGTGATGAACTCCATCAACAGGTGCAGGCTTCCGTCGCCGAAGGCGCACGGCTACTGTTGGGCGGTGAGAAAATCGCCGGGGAGGGCAACTATTATGCCGCGACCGTTCTGGCGGATGTCACACCTGACATGACGGCATTTCGTCAGGAACTTTTTGGGCCTGTTGCCGCCATTACCGTTGCAAGAGATGCGGCGCACGCCCTCGCGCTGGCGAATGACAGTGAGTTTGGCCTGTCGGCGACGATCTTTACCGCCGACGATACGCTGGCCGCGGAGATGGCGGCGCGTCTTGAGTGCGGCGGGGTATTCATTAATGGGTACAGCGCCAGCGATGCGCGTGTGGCATTCGGCGGGGTGAAGAAAAGCGGCTTTGGTCGCGAACTTTCGCACTTTGGTTTACACGAATTTTGTAATGTGCAGACCGTCTGGAAGAACCGCGTCTAATCGCCCTGACGTCGCATGGCGCCCTCTGCTATACTCGCAGGCCTTTTCAGACCTGCGAGCAAGGAGCATGTTGTGGCCAGGGCCATGGATAATGCAATTTTAGAGACGATTTTACAGCGCGTTCGCCCCCTCATTGGCCAGGGCAAAGTCGCTGACTATATTCCGGCATTAGCGTCCGTCGAGGGTTCAAAGCTGGGGATAGCGATTTGTACCGTGGACG
This sequence comes from Salmonella sp. 741265050_HSA, assembly GCF_046569445.1. Classification (NCBI taxonomy): domain Bacteria; kingdom Pseudomonadati; phylum Pseudomonadota; class Gammaproteobacteria; order Enterobacterales; family Enterobacteriaceae; genus Salmonella; species Salmonella sp. 741265050_HSA. Next base: position 543,558 of record NZ_JBKFSV010000001.1, read on the forward strand.
GGCAGCATTATCAGGCGGGCGATGCGCACGAACGCTTCTCTATTCAGTCTATTTCGAAAGTGCTTAGTCTGGTGGTGGCGATGCGTCATTATCCGGAAGAGGAGATCTGGCAGCGCGTCGGAAAAGATCCTTCCGGCTCGCCGTTCAATTCGTTGGTTCAGTTAGAGATGGAACAAGGCATCCCGCGTAATCCATTTATTAATGCGGGCGCGCTGGTGGTATGCGACATGTTGCAAGGGCGGCTTAGCGCGCCGCGTCAGCGAATGCTGGAAGTTGTGCGCGCGCTTTGCGGCGTATCGGATATTACGTATGACGCTACGGTCGCGCGCTCTGAATTTGAGCATTCTGCCCGTAACGCCGCTATTGCCTGGCTGATGAAATCATTCGGTAATTTTCATCATGATGTGCCTACCGTGTTGCAAAATTACTTCCACTACTGTGCGTTGAAAATGAGCTGCATGGAACTGGCGAGGACGTTTGTCTTTCTGGCGAATCAGGGCGAGGCGTTTCATCTCGACGAGCCGGTAGTTACCCCCATGCAGGCCCGGCAGATTAATGCGCTAATGGCGACCAGCGGGATGTATCAGAATGCCGGAGAGTTTGCCTGGCGGGTGGGATTGCCCGCTAAATCCGGCGTGGGCGGCGGTATTGTCGCCATAGTGCCGCATGAAATGGCGATTGCCGTCTGGAGTCCGGAGCTGGATCCTGCGGGAAACTCTCTGGCAGGTATCGCCGCGCTTGAACAATTAACACAAACGTTAGGACGTTCGGTATACTGATGAATGCGCTTGAACCGCTCTTTGCCCGCCTGGCGCGATCGACATTTCGTTCGCGTTTTCGTCTCGGGATAAAAGAAAGACAATATTGCTGGGATAAAGGCGCGGAGGTAATTGATAAACACGCCGCCGATTTCATCGCCCAGCGACTGGCGCCAGCTCACCCGGCGAATGATGGTAAGCAAACGCCGATGCGGGGCCATCCGGTATTTATCGCGCAACATGCGACGGCAACCTGCTGTCGCGGGTGCCTGGCGAAGTGGCACCAGATACCTCAGGGAGAACCGCTGAGCGAAGCGCAGCAACAGTATATTGTCAGCGTTATCCATTACTGGCTGGTCATACAAATGAATCAGCGGTAGGGCAGTGCGTCGTTGCTGACGCTTTCCCCGATAAAACACCCTATACCACTGATAGCAGCCGTTGACCGTCATATATCTCATGTGCTGAAGTGTCTTTTTAGTTACAACATACATTTGGTTGTTTTTTTTCAATGCCTGTCAGCACCGTGCAAAAAAATGTTCTACAGGGCAGGGGATCCGTGTATCACCAGAAGCTTGCAACCTTGATCTGGATCACGTTTAATGACAGTGCTTTTTTACCTGCTGAAGATAATCATGATCGTTAGACCACAACAGCACTGGATTCGCCTGATATTTGTCTGGCATGGTTCCGTGTTATCTAAAATCTTTTCACGACTGCTCCTTAACTTTCTTCTTTCTATCGCCGTTATTATCATGCTGCCCTGGTACACAATGCTGGGTATTAAGTTTACCCTTGCGCCGTTTAGCATACTGGGCGTCGCTATCGCCATTTTTCTTGGGTTTCGCAATAATGCCTGTTATGCGCGTTACGTCGAAGCGCGACATTTGTGGGGGCAGTTGATGATCGCTTCACGCTCAATACTGCGTGAGGTGAAAACAACCTTACCTGATGAACGCGGTATCGAGGATTTTGTTCGGTTACAAATCGCTTTTGCCCACTGTTTGCGGATGACATTGCGTCGACAGCTTCAAACGCAAGTTCTGGGAAACTATCTTGACCAGGAGGCGTTACAGAAAGTTGTCGCTTCCCATTCCCCCGCTAACCGTATCTTATTGCTGATGGGAGAGTGGCTGGCGATTCGCCGCCGCAGCGGAAAGCTTTCCGATATTTTATTTCATAGCCTCAACAACCGCTTAAATGATATGTCGTCAGTATTGGCCGGCTGTGAGCGCATCGCCAATACGCCGGTGCCTTTTGCCTATACGTTAATTTTGCATCGTACAGTTTATCTTTTCTGCATTATGTTGCCATTTGCACTGGTGGTTGATCTGCACTATATGACGCCGTTTATTTCGGTGCTTATTTCTTATACGTTTATCGCGCTGGATGCGTTGGCGGAAGAGTTGGAAGATCCGTTCGGTACTGAAAATAATGATTTACCGCTGGATGCGATATGCAATGCGATAGAAATCGATTTACTGCAAATGAATGATGAAAGGGATATTCCGGCAAAACGGATACCGGATAAACGCTATCAACTGACCTGAGATCGTCTTAACTGGCGCAGAATGTTCATCTGCGCCATAACCTGAAGAGCAAAGCTTAATAGCCTTCTCCAACGCCGGTTTTGGCTGGACCGGAGTAGTGGACATGAACGATTCGCCATCCTGTGTTTGGTATCTTCGCCCACACCTGGCTTTCGCGGCCTGTCGTGTGTTGAGTCTGCCCATTATCACGGCGTACCGCGGTAAAATGCCAGTCGAACTCTGCAACGGCGGCATTGCCATACACATGAATAGCAGGGGGAGCGTCCAGTTTTAATGTGCGTTTGCTGAAGGTTTTACCCATAGTGGTGCCATAAAAATTTTCAGCGATCTGCGACCATCCGCGTTCGTGACCGCGTGGATGAATAAAACTGGTTTCCGGTGAAACATAAAAAAGCTGCTTGCCTAACGTTGGGTCTGCCTTATCTATTGAATAAAGGTAACGGTTAATGCCTTCTGTAATTTCTTGTTTAACAGTCGACGTAACTTCATTTTGTGCGGCGGTTGGCGTTGCCGCTGATGCCGATGACGCCATCAGAGTTAACGTTATCGCGGCGGTCGAAAACAATAGTGACGTTTTTTGCATAATAGTTATACCCATATGGTCTGTTTTTGAGACGCTTTATCTTTCCTGTTACGTTCACTTTTATACTAAAGGAACATGGCTCACGAACAATAAAAACATCCTTCTATAAAACTACCCCGAAAAGGGAGTAGTGCAATTAAGAATATCGTATTTGTTTGTAACGGCATGACTCAAAATATCAACATTTAGAGTTTCAGTATTGTTGTTGTCCTTTGACTTATTTTTATGTTTATTACCACTGGTAAATAGTTAATCTTATGAATAGTGATACACAAATGACCGTTTGCGCTATGTGATAATTAACCATAGTAAAAATACACGAAGCGAAGAAGTGCTATTTCAGTAGTACTGATATTTTCATAACGCTAATTTAGAAATAAATGTAAACGTAACAAATTATACACAAAAATAAGAAGGACTGTGGCCTCAACTGACTTGATTATGATTCCGTCTTAACGAATGTCAGCCGAGTGTTCAGTGCCATTCTCGCCCTGGCATCCCCGACCGTAAGCCAGTTCTCTACTGGTAACCCCCTTGTTATTACAGCAGAAAACAGGGCATATCATTGATGTAGTCATGCTTAACTTGCATTTTAACATCACTAATACATAGCAAGCTAATATTACACTTTGAAACTTAACGCACGGTAATTGTTAGTGATATTGTCCTGGACAGTTCCGCGAGCAGGTTTTGCGGAAAGTCCAAAAATAAGACAAATAAGGCATATAAAATGAAAAAAGTAGTGGTGTTATCTGCGGTAGCCGCAGCCGTAATGATGGCTGGAGCCGCCAACGCAGCAGAAATCTATAACAAGGATGGCAATAAGCTGGATTTGTATGGCAAGGTCGACGGCCTGCATTATTTTTCCAGTAATCATAGTACGGATGGCGATCAATCTTATATCCGTATGGGAATTAAAGGCGAGACTCAAATTACCGATCAACTAACCGGTTTTGGACAGTGGGAGTATCAGGTCAACGCCAATCGTCCGGAAGATGGTGACTCCAGCGGTTCCCCGCAAAGCTGGACGCGTCTCGGTTTTGCTGGTTTGGCATTTGCCGATATGGGGTCTGTTGATTATGGTCGTAACTATGGCGTGTTATACGACATTGGTTCATGGACTGACGTACTGCCTGAATTTGGTAATGATTCGTATGAAGCTTCCGATAATTTTATGACCGGACGCGCGAATGGCGTTCTGACTTATCGCAATAATGATTTCTTTGGTCTGGTTGATGGTCTGAATATTGCGTTGCAGTATCAGGGTAAAAATGACGGCCTGTCGAAAGAAGGCGATCCTTTAAGTAATAATGCCAGAAAAAGTATCGCGTACCAGAATGGCGATGGTTTCGGGGCATCAGCGACATATGATTTGGGCATGGGGGTGAGCCTGGGGGCAGCCTATACCAGTTCCAAACGCACGCTTGATCAGATGACGCAAGATAAATACGACAATGGCGACCGCGCTGAAGCCTGGACTGGCGGCGTGAAGTATGATGCCAATAATATTTACCTGGCGGCAAACTACACCCGTACTTATGATATGACCTATATGGGCGATACATTGGGCGGCTTTGCACATAAAACCGATAACTGGGAAATGGTAGGACAATATCAATTTGATAATGGCTTACGCCCATCACTGGCGTTCCTGCAATCCAGAGCCAATGATGTTGATGGACTGGGTTCGTTCGACCTTGTGAAATATATTGATGTGGGTTCCTACTACTACTTCAATAAAAATATGTCCGCGTATGTTGACTACAAAATCAATCTGCTAAAAGATGGTAACCCATCGAATCCTAATACAGACAACACCGTGGCGCTCGGCTTAGTCTACGAGTTTTGATAAAACTTGCTGATTAAGACAGTTTAGGGATACCCTCCTTTTCCCAAAACTGTGTCACTGCTTAACCTTTATTATTGTTAATTTATTCTTTTATTATTTCAGGACGCTTCTGGCGTCCTTTTTTATTGACTATTCGTTGACTATTCGACTTCGATCTCGCGAATGCGCATTCTGCTACTGTCATCTATCTGCACTTTGCCTGAATGACAAAATGGACAACAGAGTGTGGATGTTTGAGAGGTGAAGGGTTGATTACAGGACAGACACCAACCTTGCGCCGGTGCGATAGTAATGTGGAAACGCGCATTGTCAGCAAGGGTATGACGAGCGGCGACGTCCAGGCCAAAATGCAGCGCCGGCACCTCAACACAGGCCATAACGCCAATCTCCAGCCAGACTTGCTTTACCTTGCTGAACTGGTGATTTACTGCCTGTTCCTCCAGCAATTCGATAATATTTTGCGCCAGGGCTAATTCATGCATGGGCCAGCTCCTTCATTCAACAATATTTACGGCGACACAAGGATCAATTACCTGTAACTGTTGCGACCACAATGAGAGTGGAATAGTGGCCAGTTCGCGAGCAATGACGCCGTCAGATTGGGCGTGACGTGTGGTAGGCGAGATAATACGGTAATCAAGAATATTGCCTGACGTCGTCAGTCTGGCCTGATGAACTAACCATCCTCGCGCGGTTTCCACTACCGCTATTTTCCATTCGCCATCATCAAAACGATTCCAGCGCAGGGTAGGAAGGGCGCTCAAACTTCGGGCGAGCGTAATGCAGCGGGCCAGCAGACGTAGCGCAGTCGTTTTTCCGCTAAGACAACAGGCTGACAGTAGCGGATATTCGATAGCCAGAGGCGAGACATCCAGGGGACCATGGGCTATTAACGTATGGTCCGGGGACGACGCCATCGGTAGTGTAGGTGTAATGATATTCTGTACTGCCGCCAGCCAGCGGGCGGTTTCAGAACGCTCTTGCAAAAACCAGGCTTCCCAGCCCTTTACGCCAGCGGCAAGCCAGGTCTGAGGATCATCGTCAAAAAAGATTGTGCTTGCCAGCGGGGATAACTCTCCGCGACGTAACAACGCCCATTCTTCAGCGGTTGCCTGTCGGTGGCTAAACAGGGGGAGCCAGTCGGTCAACGCGCGACGGAGCGTTTCTCGCGCCAGCTCTTGTTGTGCGGCCTGCATATCTGGCTTCTCTTCAGGAAACAACAGTAAAGCCGCCGCTACGCTGTGCGCCTGAGCGCACAACGTAAACAAACGTGAAATAAGCGTTTTTGCGTACACCGGTGTTGCGCCCTGTAACAAACGACCGATCGGCGCCTCCTGCCAGATAATCCGTAGCGGGTGAGAATAGACGGTCAATCTTTGCACGAATTATTACCTTCATCGATCACCATAAACCCGGACTTACTGGTTTCGCAAACCGGACAGCACCAGTAATCAGGTAACTGGCTGAAGGGCACGCCGGGTGGAATTTGCCATACATCATCGCCCAGCGCAGGGTCGTAAACCCACCAACATACTTTGCACTCCATGCGCACCACTGGCTCATTTTCTGTGACCGGGTATTCTTTCAACCATTCCAACGTATTTTTTAGCCCCGCGTAGGCATCTTCGATATCGTCGATGCCTGCAACGGCGATATCAGGAATGTCCGCTATCTCAATCATATCTTGCAGTAATGTGTTCATATCATTGAAATAATTGACCCGCCATACGCCGGGAAAATGCGTGCTTACAATCCGGCATTTACCATATCCGCGTGAAAAAATAGCGCTACAGCCTTCGCCTAAAAAATGATCCAGATACTCGCGATCGGCATCGTTTACTGGCAACAGCGTTAAGTTAATGATATGCGGCTCTTTTACCGGCTGTTTTACTCGCTCGGCTATTTCATGCGCGATAAAGGCGCCATTCATCAATCCCGCCGGTTGTGGCGGCAATTCTGGTGTAATCGGCGGCTGCGGATGCGTCTGCCAGATGCTCTCCGGGATCGGGCCAATGATAATTTCATCGGCAACCCGTTGCTGGTCAGCGTTATATTCACGCACACGCCAGACGCCCGTAAAAACCGTCTCCTGAATACGCTGTTCTTTTCCATCGGGTAATAGTACCCGGGCGGATATTTCACCTTCGCCGAGCAGTTGATCCAACAAACCGCTATTCTGTTGCTCAGTGGCACTCAGCTTATAGCTCAGGGGAAAGGGGAGCGTTGCCACCGGGTTATCCATATCGCGAATAAGCGTAGTCAGGATGTGTCTGGCAACACGAAGCTCAGCGGGCAGCGCCTGTTCCGGTAAAACCGGCGTCAGTGGGAGATTAATGCCGGCGGGGATAGGAAGAAAGTTAAAGTCTTCCTCTTCTGGCTGCGAGCCTGGTCCGGCAATATTAACGACTGGAATAGTTCTGGAATGATTCACGTGTGTTACCTTTCATTCTATTGCGTGATAACGGGAATATCCTGACGATAGCCCGGTGTGGTCAGCAATGCGGCCACCCGCTGAGAGTATTCTTGCCAGCTATATAATCCCGCCAGACTGCCGACAAAACGGTGCTGGCGAAAGAAAAGCAGCGCCGGATATTTCAGAATGCGATACTCCCGGGCGATCAGTTCACTCTGTTCGCTATCCGCAAATGCCGCGGTATAAGACGTCGCCGGAAATTGCTTGAGGATCTCCGGGATAATGACCCAACTGTCGGCGACTTCCGGATGTTTGTTGGGGTCGCTTTGCAGCAAAACCAGCAGAGTCGGATGCGCATTAATCAACGACGGGAGCGTTTGCGCATCGGTAACCAGAAAGCCTTTATCCGCCAGTGGACAAACAGGATTTTGGGGTGAGATAGTCATTTTTTTAAATGCTCCGGTAATTCAGGCGTGCGAGACAATAAATCGGCAAAACCGGTCAGCGGATCGCTTTGCGTGAGCATGGCCTGTTCCAGCGAGTCCAGCGCCGCCAGTACCTCAACGGCTTCCGTTTCGTCCATTTCTCGTCGTGCTGCGCCGCCAAATGTCAGCAGCCATGCGCCTGCTAAGGGGGGAGCCACAAGCCGAATATCAACGTCGATAAGCTCGCCGTGTCGGTCGCGGCATTTGGCGAACCACTGACCGGGTGAAATAACCTGCACAGGAACGCCGATACACATTATGATTTCTCTCTCTGTAGCACCCGAATATCGCCGACCCGGCAAGCGCTTTGCGCATCTGGCCGTTCATCTTCGTAGCGTTCCATACACAGGCTGTAATGATTGAGTCTTTCAGTGGGCAAGGCCGCTGAAGAGGCGGTGATACCCCATTGCGCCAGCACTTCCTGCGCGAGACAGACCGCAGGCATCAGTTGCGCCTTTACCTGCGGCGTAAGACTCCCGCCATAGTCATCCAGACATTCCGGCTGCACGCCAATCAGCACAATCTCCGATAACTGGCCGCCGGTTAATTGCAGCAATGCCAGCACTTCAGAAAAACTGGTCTGATGTAAACTGAGTTTTTTCGCCGTCAGATAGGCGGGAACCTGTTCATCACGAAACATCGCCAGCGAACCTGGCGCCATACCAAAATCGATAGCATCCATGATTAACAGTTTTTCGGTCTGTTGCAGCCAGGGCAGCAGCGCCAGCCCCTGCGTACCGCCATCAACAACGTCAACTTTCTCGTTATCGGCATACTGTTCAAACAGCTTTTCCGCCGCTCTGACGCCGAACCCTTCATCTGCCCAAAGCAGGTTGCCAAGCCCTAAGATTGTTACTTCTGCCATTGTTATCACCTGAACCAGCGCCAGCCGCTTATCATGACGGAAATCACGCTTTGTCGGCTCATAATGTCTTCGCGGATAGCGGTATAAACATGCGCAATGACGAAGGCGATAATGAACCACATGCCCAGCCGGTGCCAGAAATGTAGCGCGAGGCTATCGTTGCCAGTCAGGCGAATCATCCAGCCAAACCATTGATACGCCCAACTGTCTGTTCCAAGCCCTTCGCCATAGAGCGCAAAGCCGCTACACACCATCAGTACGGACATCCAGAAATAGAACATTACCGCCAGTCCCGCTACCGGATTATGTCCATAGTAACGATGGGCCTCTTTTTCGAGGAAAAAATACCAGCGGATTTCGCTGATAACGCCTTTGCGCCAGGCGCGGCGCCAGAACGGAACCAGAAACATCTCCCTGGCGTACTCATTGCCGACACATGCCCAGTAAATACGAAACAGCAGCGCGACAGTAAAAATATACGCCGTGGTAAAATGGATCAGTCGTATCCAGCCCATCCAAAACATAAAGGTCGCTTCACCTTGAATCGATGGCAGGGGGCGGCCAATGAAATATCCTGTAACAGCCAGGACGACAATGGATAACGCCGTGATCCAGTGCCATAAACGGACCGGCGCTTCATAGATATAGTACCCCTGGCTGGTTATTTCTTTGAGATGCATTGAGACCTCCGAATCGTCGTCATCGTACCTGAACCCTGACCAGCTCCCCTCCATGATTATCAATAACATGGGTGGAGCAGGCCAGGCAGGGATCGAAGCTGTGCAGAGTACGTAAAATCTCCAATGGTTGATCGGGAACGGCGAGTTTAGTCCCCATTAACGCCGCTTCGTACGCGCCAATTTGACCTTTATCGTCACGTGGCCCGGCATTCCAGGTTGTCGGTACCACACACTGATAGCTGTCGATTTTCTGATTTTCAATTTTTATCCAGTGCCCCAGCGCGCCGCGCGGCGCCTCGCTGAAACCAACGCCTTTTGCCGATGTAGGCCAGGTATCGGGTTCCCAGAGCGTGACGTTTGCCGTCGCCGTATCGCCGGACTTGAGGTTACGCATCAGACGATCGAAGAAATATTGCAGCGTATTGCCTGCCCATACGGATTCCAGCGCACGCGCGGCAGTACGCCCTAATGTAGAAAAGAGCGCTTCTTTAGGCAGCTTTAATACACTAAGCAGTTGATCCACAGGTTCTTTAAATTCCGGTTTATTTTGATGATATCCAATCAGATAACGCGCCAGCGGACCTACCTCCATCGCATGTCCCTTCCAGCGCGGCGATTTAATCCATGAATATTTAGCGGACTCATCCACCTGTTCGATAAAGGTTTTTGTGCCTTTATAGTGTTCGCCCATGACCAGTTGCGGTTCGGTCAGACCATCCCACGGATGCAGGCCCTTATCGTTATTGCCGTTACCATAGGTATACCAGGAGTGAGTGACAAACTCCTGAATCTCATCGGGGGCGGTTAAATCGACAGGATGAATTTCGTCGAAACGACCGTTAATGATAGCCCCACGCGGAAGCAGAAGATTACTGGCGGAATAATCGTTAGGGTTATCCGGAAACTCGCCATAAGCCAGCAGGTTCATGCTCGATAACCCGCCGCCGATTTTTGCCCAGTCTTTGTAATAACTGGCAATCAGCAAGACGTCCGGAAGATAAACCTGTTCGCAGAACTGGCGAGCTTTTTGGATGATGGAACTGACAAGGTTCAGGCGTTCCATATTCACTGCGCCGACCGCGCCCGTTTCGTCAAGGTTGATGGCGCAAGGAACGCCGCCCACCAGCCAGTTAGGATGCGGGTTTTTACCACCGAAAACGGTGTGAATTTTTACGATCTCTTTTTGAAAATCGAGCGCTTCAAGATAGTGGGCGACCGCCAGCAAATTGGCTTCCGGCGGAAGTTTCATCGCCGGATGTCCCCAGTAGCCATTACGGAAAGGGCCAAGTTGACCGGACTCGATAAACCGCTTCAGTCGATTTTGCAAATCGCGGAAATATCCCGGCGAGGATAGCGGCCATGCGGAAAGGCTTTGCGCGATGGCGGAGGTCTGATGCGGGTCGGCTTTCAGGGCGGCAACTACATCGACCCAGTCCAGCGCGTGCAGATGATAAAAATGCACCAGGTGATCGTGAACGTGTAGCGTAGCCTGCATCATATTACGGATACAGTTTGCGTTGTCCGGAATCGCGATTCCCAGCGCATTTTCTACGGCACGGATTGAGGTCAGAGCGTGTGTACCGGTGCAGACGCCGCAAATGCGTTCAACGAATGCCCAGGCGTCTCGCGGATCGCGACCTTTCAGGATAACCTCCAGGCCGCGCCACATGGTGCCGGTCGACACGGCGTTAGTAATGACATTATTACTGTCGATATTCACTTCGCAGCGCATATGCCCTTCGATGCGAGTAACCGGATCGACCACAATTCGCCGTCCGCTATTGTCCAGCGTAAAACCCTGAGTCTGATAAGGATATGCCATAATTATTTTTTCTCTTCCGGAGCGTTTTCTGATGACGTGTTGTTTTTATTACGGGCGTGTTTTATGGCGCTAACCGTGGCGTGAGCGATGGCGGCAGCGCCCGCGACGCCGGCAACGCCCAGTCCGATTTTATCGGCGGTAGCCTCAATGCCGGTTTGCGGAATGCCCGTTGCCCGGCTGTAAAAAGAACCGTAATCCCAGAATCCATCTTCCGAACATCCGAGGCATCCATGACCCGACTGGATAGGAAAAGACACGCCATCATTCCAGCGAACGGTTGAACAGGCGTTATAGGTGGTCGGGCCTTTACAGCCCATCTTGTACAGGCAATACCCTTTTCTGGCGCCTTCGTCATCCCACGCTTCCACAAACTGACCGGCATCGAAATGCGCGCGTCGGTAACATTTGTCATGAATTCGCTGGCCATAAAACATTTTTGGTCGTCCAAGACGATCAAGGGGAGGGATGCGATCAAATGCCAGCATATAGGTGATAACGGCGGACATCACTTCAGGTATAGGTGGGCAGCCTGGCACTTTAATAATGGGTTTATCGGTAATTAATTTGTGAACCGGCGTGGCTTTAGTTGGGTTGGGACGGGCTGCCTGCACGCAGCCCCATGATGCGCAGGACCCCCAGGCGATAATCGCTTTAGCATCCGCACTGACGCGTTTTAACTTCTCCAGGAACGGCTCACCAGCCAGTATGCAAAACATCCCATCTTCATTCAGCGGCGCGTTACCTTCCACGGCAACGATATAATTTCCTTTGTACTCGCGCATCACATCCGCCAACGCCTGCTCGGCTTGTTGCCCTGCGGCGGCCATAATGGTGTCGTCATAATCCAGGGAAATGAGCGACAGAATGGCATCTTTTGCCAACGGGTGCGCAGAGCGAATGAAAGATTCGGTACAACAGGTACATTCAAGACCATGCAGCCATATCACTGGCGTACGCGGTTTATTCTCCAGGGCATAAGCTATCTGAGGAATCATCGAACTGCTCAGGCCTAAAGACGTTGCGGTAAGGCTGCAAAACTTGAGGAAGCTACGCCTTGTCACGCCGTGTCTACGCATAACTTGATAAAATGTATCTTGTGTTTGCATAACGTTTATCCCAAACCACTATAGTTAGTGTGGGCATCATATGTTGCATTTCTTGTCTTTCTCAACGTGTTTTAGTAGCAATTATGTTTCTAATTCGTAACAACCGATTACATGTGTGCTACTCACATTACTCAAAAACATAAATTAATTTAATGTTATTGGTGATGTGGAGTAAATATAGCGTTGTGAAGGTATCTCTTAATGTTGATAAGATTTATTTATAACATAATGGGATTTTTTTAAATGGTCACACGGATAACGCGTTTCATATTAGTTCGCTGTGTTTAACTCTCCTTTAAACCCGTCAGTTAAATTTATTAGCTTGTAAAATAAGATCACAATTAATTACGTGCTGCATAACCATTGATAGGTTTAATTTAATATATTCATCCAATCCATTTTACAAACAAGGAGAGCATGATGAAAAAAAGTAAAGCAATGTTATTTATCGCTCCGGCGCTGTTTTCATACGCCCTGGCTGCACAGGCCTGCACAACCCTTGCTATTCAGGATAAACAAGGCGATATTTTTCATGGACGTACGCTGGAATATATGCAGGATTTACCCTCGTGGTTAACGTATTATCCGGCGGGAACGCAGTTTGATAAAAAAACGCCGGATGGCAGTCAGGGAGTGAGCTATCAGGCGAAATATCCGATACTGGCCATTACTTCCACCATTACTGATGGCGATAGCAGAGACATACTTGAAGGCATGAATAGCGCGGGATTGTCATTTAGTGAAAACATGATCATGAATGCGCAGTTGCCGCCATTGCCCGCGAATGAATATAAACAGGCAATTCCTGTCACCTCGTTGGGAGAATGGGCGCTGGCCCGTTTTGCTACTGTCGGCGAGGTAAAACAGGCAATAAAAGAGGGCAAATTCTGGTCACCGGAACTGCATCGGTTTGGCGATCTGAAATCGCCATTTCATTATGCGTTTTACGACAAGAAAGGAGGAAGCATTGTCGTTGAAGTGGAAAATGGCAAATTCCATGTCTATGACAATCCCACTCGCGTGATGACAAATGGTCCCGCATTCCCCTGGCATCTGACAAATCTGAATAACTATACGCAATTAACCAATGTGGACCGCTCTTCAGGCACACTGGGCGGGATAAAGGTGATGCAGCCTGATAGCGGGATTGCTATTGCAGACTTGCCATCGTCCGATACGTCGGTTTCCCGTTTTATACGCGGCGTTTATTACACCACATATGCGCCGCAAGCGACATCCGCCCACGATGCAATGAATACGCTTGCGCATATTATGAGCCGTTTCGATCGTCCGAAAAATATTACGGTTGATTATATGGGGAGTGAAGGGGAAGGCAACGCCACCCGCAAACCGGTCTCAGAATATACGGTCTGGACAACGCTGTCTGACTTAACGCACGGTGAGATGATGGTGCGCGGCTACAATGATATCAACTATAAAACCTGGTCTCTTTCTCAGTTTAAGAACGCGACTGCGCCCGTGTTCGAGAAAATCAACGTTAAAGGATAAATCGCTCGTCTCGGTTTAGGTTCCCCGGTAGTCTCAGCGAAGGTAATGGAGACTACCGGCGGTTGCTTCTCTTTATCATGCACGGTAATTAATTATCACGATCACCAGCGCCAGGATGGTATGCTAAATCCATTCAAAATCCCCTGGATATGGATTGGAGGGCGCATGGTTATACCTGAGGTCAGGCAGGAGAGGCTCTATCAGAAGATAGCCAACCTCATCATTAAGCTGATCAATGATAATATTTTTCCACCGGGAACTTTTTTACCGCCAGAACGCGAACTGGCAAAACAGCTTGGCGTGAGCCGCGCCTCCTTGCGAGAAGCCCTTATTGTACTGGAGATCTCCGGATGGATCGTGATTCAGTCCGGTAATGGGGTTATCGTTTCAGATAAAAAACACCTTGCCAGCGACTATACCATCGAAGAAATTCTCTCTACTCGCGAGCTGGTTGATAGCCATTGCGCGCGCTTAGCCGCACAAAACGATAACGTTGACGTCATCAACCAAATTGAGGCGATTTATCATCGTATGGATCAAGCCATTAACGATAATAACGTCCACGGCTTTTACTCGCTGGATAAAGAGTTTCACCTTGCGATCTCTGAGGCCAGCCGTAATCGGGTGTTGTTCGATATGTCCCGTATGTTATGGGAACAACGGATTAATATCCCTTATGCCGGGCTTGATGAGCAGTCTGGAGACAGAAATGTTTTACTTAATCTCAACAAACAACATAAAGCGATAGTGGATGCGATGCGCCAGTCTGATGCTGACAGCGCCTATGAGGGATCTCTGGAACATTTACGCTATGTGAGAAAGATTGTCGGCGGCTAAGTTTGTCGGTAAATAACACCGCATGGCGGTCATGCCATGCGGTAGAACTTGCCGTAAATCAATGGAAAACAGCATTAATCTTTAAGTAGCGCTCCGGATAGCGATCAAGTTCTTTAACTGCATCAGGGATCTCATCAAGATTGACGACCTTACTGACAACATCTTGCGGATTAATCTCCAGCGTTGACAGCATGCGTAATGCCTCATCAAATTCACCGGCACTGGTGCGGGAGCCGCGTAAATCCAGTTCTTTATAGGTGATCAGGTTCGTCGGCAGCGACGTTTCCTGTTTTGGCCATCCGGTAAACGAAATACGACCAGCAAAAGATGCTAAATCAAGCGTATTTCGAATAGCGCTATTTGCGCCGGAGGCTTCTATCACGACCTGCGCCATGGTGCCGTGGGTGATATTTTTAATAGCGTCGATAACCTGATCGTCAGCGGCGTTCAGTACATAAGGAACGCCAAGCTTTTGCGCATAGCGTAACCTTTCTTCCACAATATCGATCAGAATAGGCGTTGCCTTGTAATGTCGCGCGCTTAATGCCGCCATAAGACCAATGGCCCCCGCGCCGATGATGGCAACATATTCCCCGGCCTTAACGTTTGCCCGGTGCAGCGCGTGCAGAGCGATGGTCAGCGGTTCTGCCAGCGGCGCCATTTCAGAAGGCACGTTATCTGGAATTTTATGAATTAAATGTGCGGGATGAGTAACCACCTCCTGCATTGCGCCATCGACATGCACGCCAATGACGTTTAAATTTTCACAACAGTTAGTTCTGCCGACAGAGCAAGGGTAGCAGTGACCACAATAAATATAAGGGTCAACAATCACGCGGTCGCCTTTTTTAATATTGTCCGGCATTCCGGCGCCTTCCTGAAGAACAATTCCGGTCACTTCATGCCCAATAATTCTTGGGTAAGTAACCAGTGGGTTCGTTCCACGAAAAGCCCCGATATCCGATCCGCAAATGCCTGCAGCATCAACCTTAATTAATACTTCATTTTCTTTCTTATGGGGATAATCCACCCAGCGGGTTTCAACTTCACCAGGCTTATTAATGAACACAGCTTTGACTTTCATTGGCTTTGAATCCTTTACTTTTTACAAACACGAAGACCAACAGGCTTGAAACGATAGCGATAGCACCAGCCAGATAGAACGCATAGTCATATTTACCGCTAAATTGAACGATAAAACCGGTGACAAGCGGACCGATAATGCCGGATATATTAGCCAGGCCATGCATGGCTCCGCCGACGCTCCCTACCTTATCTTTATGAACAACATCCTGAATAACCGCCCAATAAATTGGGCCTGTTAAATAGAGCAGGAAGAGTGAAACTGACATGAGCGTAATTGCGCTACCAATAGTGCTAACGGTACCGGAAACGGCAACACATACCGCCGCGCCTGCCAGACATACGCCCAGAATAAGTCGACGTGAGAGCAGGGCATTACCGGTAATCCGATAAATTACATCAGAACAGACGCCGCCGAGCACCATACCAATGGCGCCGATGACCCAGGGAATTACCGTGGCGATACTAATTTCTTTAATATCGAGATGTAACGAATGGTTCAGATAACTTGGGAACCAGGTCAGGAAGAAAAAAAGAATATAGTTGTAGCTGAAAAAAGCCAGAGTTGTCGCCCATACCATTGGTTGTTTCATGTAATAGCCGAGTGAAGGCGTAGCCCGGCCATCATCAGATAAAATAACGTCCTCATGATTTTCAAAATCAATGCGTTCTTCCGGCGCCAGGCGTTTACTCATTGTTGGCTTATCGCTAACGATAAAGTACCACAGTAGTACCCAGACCAGGCCAAATAAGAAAATAATGCCAAATGCGGGGCGCCAGCCTAAGGATAACGCCAACAGGCCCACAATCGGCCCGGACACCGCGCCGCCGAGCGGGGAACCGGCGCTAAAAATTCCGATCGCCGTGGCAGACTCCTTTCGGGAAATCCAGTTATTGATGATTTTATTTCCGGCAGCGCTGACCGGTCCTTCAGCCATACCGAAAAGAACGCGCACGATAAGCATTGTCCACAATCCGGTGACTAAACCAGTTAAGCCACAAAATACAGACCATAGTAACGCTGCGATGAGAAAAACCGTTTTTGGCCCAACTTTATCGCTGGCCCAGCCACCAATAAAATTAAACAGGGCGTATCCGATAAAAAATGCGCTGAAGATCATTCCCATCTCCGCGGCGTTAAATCCTAACTCCTTTTCGATCAAGGGGGCAGTTATCGACAATGCTGAACGATCCATATAGTTGAGCATGTAAACTATAAATAGAAGAAAAACGATAAGCCATCCCATTGTTTTTCTTTTCATGATTAATCCTCTTATTGTGGTCTAGCGGCCTGACCACAATATTTTAAGGTTATTTTCAAATCACCTCTCTTGTGGTTAGAACGTGATCAATATAACAAAAATTTATCGCAGAGGATTTTTATCCATCGCAAGCGTGATGGATAAAATTATTTAAAATCAGACAATTACTTGAAAATTCAATCGGGGCTATCGTTTTCCCCTAATCCACGCCCCGGTAACGTTTGACATGCGGCGTTAACGGAAGGTGGTGCTGTCTGTGGGTATTTTTCATCGGGCGTAATATAAACCTGACTCGTGGCGACATAGCCATCATTAAAAGTGGCTTCGATATAGGTAGCTTCCCAACCTGTCTTCGGTTCATTTAACGTAATACTGATCTTATTGTTGGCGGGAATATCTATTGTAAGCGGCTGATAGCGGATGCCACAGGCATAACGAAAATCACGCGCATTTGGATTGTTGGCTGTCCAGCGAACGACTTTTACCGGCGCTTCTGAGAAATAGACCGTAAGAAGATGGTGGTGAATAAGGCCGATCAACTGTGGTAATGTTTTTTTACTTTGAAACCTATTAATAAATGGAACGAGGCTTTCTTCAGCGAACTGGTTAATTGAGTAGTGGTTCATATTAGGTACTATACGTAATGATTTTACGCCAGGAAGTTTGCTATAATAGAAGCGAGTATTGTCTGGTACGAAAAAATCATCGCCGCTTGCATTAATAATATATTTCGGTATTGCAAGGCGGGGTTGATAAATAGTGTTGAGATATCTTAGCGGATCTATTATTTGCCTTAGTTGGGTAAATGTGGAGGATTTTATTTTCTCATCTATGCCTTGCTGGTAGTAGGGGTAGAATGTAATGGGCCAATTTCCACCGTATGATTGATAAATATGCTCAAGTGAAGCATCAATATCAAGTAGATCAATGGCGAAGGGAACAATTGCTTCAACATCAGGATCGGCAATAGCTGACAACCAGGTGGCCCAGCCACGCTTTGAAATACCTGTAATGATAAAGGAATTTATATTCCATTGCGTTAATTCCTTTTTTGCTAATCTCATCGCTTGCGATAGGGCAGTGACCATAGGAATATTTAAAGGCATTAACTCACGTTGCTCCGGCGCTTCCATAAATAATGCCCAGCTTCGGGAAACGCTCTCGTCCTCTTTCAGTGGTTTTTTATCATCCTGAAAGGTTAAATATTGGTTAGGTATATCACTCACTGATATTACGATGGTATTCGTATCACGGGAGATGCTTGCCAGTGTTTCCTGGGGGAAATCACCAGCTTTACTGGGGATTTGTACGCCTTTTTCATAATTAATTCCGTTGTTTACAACCACCAAAGCATGGTGCTCTTTTGCCGTTTCAGGGATATAAATATCAACGTTATGTCGCCATTGCGCAGGGGTTACCATGTCATCTGGCGACCAGTGTTGCGATAATAACTCATAGTGTCTGACTACCACCTGTGCTAATGGAGCTATATTAATCAAGGTATATTTTAGCGGTGTGCCTGAAATCTGCTCCCGGTAGTCGGGGAGAACATGAGACAAATCACACTCCGGGCTGTTTCGACAAAAGAAGATGTTGTTATGAAGTAGTGTATAAACTTTTGTAGAAATAAAAAACAGTACGATAACAACGAGATATATTTTTTTCATGCTTTCCCCGCGCGTTACAAGGGCAAATGCCAGCCAGCATAATTTCCATAAATACCTCTTAAACATTCAATATAAGTACAATACTTTTGATAAATAACGGAAGAAGGGAACAATAATATTTGTGACGTTGTCACATTATTCTGTTTCTGGTTTCACTATTAGCACTGAACTTTTTGAAAGGTAAATCATTGCCGTCACCAGACCAATAATGGCGACAGAGATAGCTATACCGATCCAGACGCCATACAGGGCATACCCCAGGACCAATCCGCCCAATACGGGGGATATAAAATCAGCGATTGCGATTAATGCCTGTGCCGTTCCGATGACGATACCTTGTCGGGCAGGCGATACATGGACGGACAAGGCGGCAAGATAAGTGGGTTTGGCTAGCGCATCAGCGATGCTAATACAAACGATAGCAAAAATAAGCACTGGTATGGTCGTGGCGATACCCGCAGTGAGAAATCCAGTACAAAGAAGGGCGAAGATGAGGATAATTAGCTTTCGCTCCGAAAAATATTGGCTCACCCAACCTAACAGAAATAGCTGAACGAAAATATTAATAACCCCGTCCGCCATTAACAGATAGCTTAACGCTTTTGGCCCAAAGGGAAGCCCATTCCAGATGAAGGTGTCAGAAAGAAAAACAGGTAATTGTGAAGAGTACATGCCATAGGCGAAGAAATGACAAAGCATTACGATGATTAAGACGCGAAGGACTGGCATCTTTAAAATAGCGCGGGCAGAGAACGACGCTATTTTATCTGTGGTACGTGATGTTGTGGAAGGGTCTTTTAACCCCCAAATCGCGACCAGGGCAGCCCCAAGGACAAGTATAAAGGCGGCGTAGATCGGCGCGCCCAGACTGATACGCGATAGCCACCCGGAAACGCCTGCCCCGACAATACCGCCTAAACCAATGCAGCCTGTGAGGATACCGATTGCCTGGCGCCGATTTCTGACGTGCGTACAATCGGCAATATAGGCTGCGGCGGCTGACAAATTCCCGGCGCTAATGCCAAAAAGCGTGCGGGCGAGCAGGATAAACAGGATACATTGCGCGTTGGCGAGTAATAGTAAACTTATCGCAGCAATAGCCAGCGTGACAATCAGTATTCGCTTGCGGCCAACGCGATCGGAAAGGTGGCCAATCAGGGGCGCTGCACAAAATTGGCTAAAAGCCTCAGTGGCGATGATGATTCCAATGATAAGCGGCGAACCGCCCATCTCGCGGATATAAAAAGGCAGTACCGACATCACAGCCGCTGTACTGGCGGCGTAAAGGCCGACAAGCAGGAAAACAGGCAAAATATGACGCTTGTTGAGCGGGGTGATAGTTTCGCTGTCGGTGTTCTCATAGACATTAGTATTCATCTTTAATCCCTATGGCAAAACGAGAGAGATAATTTTCAATATCGTTGCTCTGTTTGCCGTGAAAGAATGCGCCGACATAGCCATCGGGTCGGATCAGCACGCATTGACCCGGGGCCAGATGATAGGACTCCCGGAAGTGCCCCAGGGTATCGATGAGCTCGTCCTGCTCGCCAATGTGATGAATACGCAGACCTCGCCGCGCATCGATGACCTTACCGTGGGTTTCGTAGGCCAACAGATTCCAGTCCGGACCCTGGAGTAACTGAAATAATCGTAATGATTGGCCGCCGGCGCCCAAAAGAGGAGCATCCGGAGCTCTTTCTCCCGCTTGTAACCCATGCTGACGTTCGGGCAACGTGTGGGCTAAGGGGGAGTCGGTATACTGGATGTCAAGTTGTTGAACGTCGCGTTCTCGTTTGATGCCACCCTGTTTTTGAGAGTCAAGTAATCGGGTAGAAAGGTGGAGCAGTGATTCGGCTACCGGGCGGCGTTCCTGTTCATAGCTATCGAGAAGCTCTTCTCCTGCGCCCCGCAGCGAGGCTGCCATTTTCCATCCCAGGTTATAGGCATCCTGGATGCTGGTATTTAACCCTTGCCCACCCGTCGGCGGATGCACATGAGCGGCATCACCGGCTAAAAATACCTTACCCACACGGTAATGTTCCGCTATGCGCGCATTCATCTGGTACTTCGATACCCAGGGAATCGAATGGATGCGAACATCCGTCCGCCCGATTCGTTCAGTAAGAAAAGCCGTGAGCACGTCGGCTGAGAAATTCTGCGAGTCGTCCGGGGCCAACAACGCCTGGATTTGAAAGAGCTGCGTGCCGGCGAGAGGGCAAATCGTTATCATCCGCGCCATATCGCCATCGTTAAAATGGTGCCATACATCCCGGTTCAGACCGGAAAGTGAAGCGTCAGCCACAAGCGCATGGATTCCCAACGTACGGCCGGGGAAGCTGACGCCTAATTTCTTTCTGACAAAGCTTCCGCCGCCATCCGCACCTATCAAATAATGCGCGATGATGACCTCTTCTCCAGCCGGCCCGGCAACATACGCGGTGACTGTGCGTGGGGTTTGCGCAAAATGTCGTAACTCGCAGCCGAACTCCACCCGATGTCCCCATGCTTTTAATTGCTCTCGCATAATCGTTTCTGTCACGTTCTGTGGAACCATCAATGGCAGATGGTAGGGTTCGGCGTGGGTCGGTTTTGTATGATGCGCAATATCTGAATCTACATAGCTTCCGTCGTGACGGTAGGTTCGTAGTCGGGGATAGAGCCCGCCGGCGGCGACCACTTTATTGAGTATTCCAAGATCCTCGAAGATTTCTTGCGTTCGCGGCTGAATACCTTTACCGCGGGAGCCGATAAAAGGCGTCGTTCTTTTCTCAATCAGGCGAAATGAGACCCCGTGACGCGCCAGTTCGATGGCTAAAGTAAGCCCGGTAACGCCAGCGCCGCAGATCAGTACATCTGTAGTGGTGTATCTTGTCATCGTCTCTCCGATATGTGTATTATGCACATAAGAGGAGACATGCTATGTCAGAAAATAAAAATGTGCAAGATACACATATTTCCGAGCAAATGAAGGCGCTTCACGGTGCGTTGATTCGCGTGGTGAGCGCGCTTAACCGGCCTCGTAATGATGAGAAATTAATTGCAGAGGCGGGGATTCAACTCGATCGTGCGCTATTTTCGATCCTTATTAGTATCGAACGTTTAGGGCCGATTGGCGTTGTTGAGTTAGCCGAACGTGCCGGTCGTGATTATACGACGGTAAGCCGACAGGTCGCCAAACTGGAGAAGCTGGGGTTGATAATACGGCAGCATAATGCCATCGATCGTCGTATACGCGAGGCCGTTATCTCCCGTACAGGAAAGGCGATGACGGAGCGTATAGACGCTGCGCGAGAGCAAATGGGCAAAGTTGTTTTTAAAGACTGGCCTCAGGATGAACTTGATGTCTTTGTTCGGTTAATGCAAAAGTTTGCCGATGCAATGGATAGCGATGCTTCAATGCCGGAATAAGCAAAAGAAAAGGGCGGTCAAATCCGATCGTCCAGCTTAATATCGGTATCTGACATTGATTAAATAGCCAGCAAAGTAAATATAACAACAACATTTATCGAGTTAATTTTCACCCTTTGAAAGGCCAACGTATACTGCAGAATATGGCTATATAACAATCGCCGTATCAATGGTTTTTCAAAGGGTAAATATATGCTTACCGAAAAATATGATTTTCGCATTACCGATCAGATGACTATCCCACTCAGACCTCATTGGATAGCCAATGATTCATACAGGGAAAAGTGTAAAATGCTTGTCCTCAACCGGAGTAAAGGGGAAATCCATAAGGTAGACTTTAGTAAAATAACAGATTATATCAAAGAAGGTGATGTAATCTGTTTTAACGACAGTACTATAATAAACCATATGTTTATCTGTAAAACAAGACGGAATAGATTAATTAAAATTGTTTTAGAGGGATTTTTACCAAATGATAGAGTAATTATTTCCGGACTTTTAAAAGAAAGACTTAACGCGAATGATGTTTTCTATTTGGTTGATAACCCTGAAATTTCCATTAAGATAGAGCAAAAGTTTAGCGAGGAGAGCCAGTACCGAGCCGTCGTAGAAAATCATGAGGCCTTAATTTGCTATTTAGCCAGTCATGGTGAGCGTCTTGATGAGTATGTGGATTCCAGCCTATTTTATAAATATCCAGATGCTTACCGTTCCGTTTTTTCTAAAAAGTATGGTTCTTTGGAAATACCTTCTGCCGGCATTCATTTTACCTGGGATGTTATCCAAAAAATCAAAGATAAAGGTGGGTTAATATCCTTCATCACTTTACATGTTGCATCAACAGAAATGTTGTCCAACAGAAAAATACAAACAAAATGTGTAGAGGAAGTGACTATCAACGAAGAATACTACGAGGTTCCGCAAGCAACAGCGGATATCATTAATACTGCGAAGCAAAATGGCGGACGTATTTTTGCCGTAGGAACTACCGTTACACGATGCCTGGAGTCCGCGTATTCGAGGGAACACAATTGCCTCAAAGCAAGTTCTGGCTGGACTGCGCTTTATATACATCCAGGCTATCAACTGAAAGTGGTTGACTGCCTGCTAACGAACTTACATCAGCCAAAAACGACGCATATGGTGTTAACCGGTCAGTTTGCTGGGGTTGATCTACTCATGAAGGCCTATGCCTCAGAAGATATCCAGTCATGTCAGTTCGATATGTTTGGTGATTGCATGTTAATCATACAGGATGAAGGGCAGGGATGAATACATATGTCAAGGTGCAGTCACATAAAAGAACTGAGCCTGTTTGTCGTATCGCTTGACGGGGAAAGAGAGCATTTCCTGAGTGATTAGCTTCTGTGTTGTGTCACTTTGTAGACGGCATCATTTTCACGCTTTCCAACACCAATGACAGTTACCGTGATAATTTCATCTTCGACGCTGTACACCAGTCTGTATCCTGCACCACGCAGCTTAATTTTGTACTGATCCTTTCTTCCATGTAATTGAGAAGCCGGAACCCGAGGGTTTTCAAGCCGTTCACGTAACTTTTTTTTAAACTGTTCCTGTATAGTATGTCCCAGCTTTTTCCACTCTTTTAGTGCAGATTCGTTAAATGCCAGCTTATAAGTCATCAATGTTGACCTCAATGACGCGTTCATTCGCACGCTCATCGATAATACGACCGAGTTCTTCATCCTCAAGAATATCCATAAGATGAGCATAAAGTGCCGGAGGAACACAGTAGAAAGCCGGTTCATTACGGTTAAGAATGGCAACTGGAGCGCCATCTCCGGCATTGAAAGTTCCCATTGGATCACGTTTCAGTTCTGTAATGCTTGCTGCAGTAGTCGTTAAAATTTGAAATGCCATAATTTACCTCCTGTTGATGACTAAATATAGCACCTTTAATAGTGCTAATAAAAGCATCTTTCCCGAAAGAGGTTCAGCGCCAGCCCGGTCAGTGATGCGGGCAGCTGACGGTTTTTTCAAGGCTAAGCTCTGATGTCCAGAACCTAACTTGTGACCACTGAAACCGGCGTTAATAACTCGCCAACCCTTATCAAGCGTGATGTAACAACCGAAGTCAGCCTTGCAGATGGTGATATTATTTTACTTGGTGGCCTTGCTGAACAGTCGGATGGATTATTCTGGCCTCTGACGTGTCGCAGATTGCATATCGTACAGGCAGGGATTACAACCGTATTGCCAGAGGAAGCGATAAAATATGGTAAGTGATGCTCTTGAACAGCGGATTTATGAACTGGTAAGAAGCCATGATGGAATTTACCTCTTTAAGAAAAAAGAACTGACACCGTCAACAGATTTGGATTCAGATCTACGGCTGGAAGATGATGAAGCACTGGCATTGATGGATGATTTTTTTACGACATTCAATGTAGATAAAGGGAATTTCTCGATCACAACATACTATCCGCCAGAACCACCGCTAAAGCATTTGCTTAATCCGTTTCGCAAAAACGATATTCCTCAGGTGCCGGAGTTCACGATAGGTATGCTCATTGAGTCTGCCAGGTCTGGTCGCTGGTTGTATGACTGATTCACGCTGGGGGCTGCTTTTCGCTTTCCGCCATATTGTCAAGGCTATATGCCCTAACAAGTTATAGGCTCTATAAAGATATATATTGAACGCTAAAATAATGGACTATTAGGTGACACCATGCCCACTTATAAACAAGTTGTGAACCATGTTAAGAAACATGTATTGTGGAAAGATGAGTATTTTGAACGCTATTATCGGCTCAATCCTGAACTGGTTCAGAAGCGTTTGGATAAAATTTATCAAGCTGAAGATGATCTAATGGTGCTTATCAGTACTCAATTATTTTGTTTCTTGCAGGCTAATGGCACGCTCTATTTTGATGGTTGCTATAAAACAGGGAAAGCAGATAACTCATTGCTTTGTACTAATCTTGCTCTATGGAGTATCGAGCTAGCTTGTGATCATTTTGATATTCGGGAAGAGCGGGGACATACCACGAAGTTTAGCGAGCAGGGAGAGAGTTGGTTAACACTATTCGCCTGCAATCAATTCTCTTTAGTTCCTTATTGCTATCCGGCCATTCAGCGCGGGTTTCAAAGCGGCGTATTGAAAGAAATTGTTCCGTTTTATCGTGAACAGAAATTGGGTATCCTGGCGATGGAGATAATGGCGCGTGAACGGGGGGATACAATCAACTGGGAAGCAATGCAAGTGCGTGTTGATCCTGTCTATCTGGACTTTTGCCAAAACATTTTATTGTCATCAGATGATGAACTAGTCCGCACCGGATTAATTACGCTATGTGATAAGCATCTTGAGTGGACCGATTTTCATAATAGCGATAAGCATTGTTGCTTGACTGGCTATGAAATTCAGCGTCAGGATCTATTACTCTGGCCATTTGAATATCAGGCGGTAAAAAACTGGCGAGCACGTCAAGGGTTAAGTACACCAATGATTGAACATCCATTGATGAATAGCCCGATGACGACAGCGAATTGTCCTGACTTTTCGCAGTGGCAGCGTCCAGAGTGGTTCAATCCGTTAGTTGATTTTTTGGCGCAGCGCAGGCCTGAGCTGGCATTTTTACGACATCTCTTTATTTAAGTGAGCGATTATTGTCCAGTTTTCTCTGGGCCTGGCGCGCAACTCCAAGCACATGACCCAGTCTTTTATTATCAACAATTGCGACGGGGTCCACCTCCGACAACCGGTCGAAGGTGGAATAGGGGAGCAGAACGCCATTCAGCCGCAGTTCCTTATGCCCGTCAGGATAATGCCAGACTTCGATATATTTACCGATGGCCCGGCGACTGTGCTCGCTGTCCTCAATCTGTGGATTCAGATTTCACAAACAGCAGGTGCATCAGGCGACTGGTGGCATAGTCAACATAGACCAAAGCAGTACAGGGTCGACCCCAGCTTTCAAACCAGTGGTGGTCGCAGCCATCAATTTGTATCAGCTCGCCAGTACAAGGCCGCCTGTAACGAGGCTGATGAATTTTCGGCGCGCGTTATCTGCGAGGGATCCAGATTCCGGCTTTTATCATGAGGCGTCGGATAGTTTCCTTGCCAAGAACCAGACCGTGAACTTCCTCCAGATTTTCCAGCGCCAGCGTGGGGCCAAAATCACGGTAGTGCTCCCGGATTATACAGAGTGCCTGATCTATCAGTGAAGTTGGCAACAGATGGTTACCAACGCGGCCACGACTCTGGTTATTCATGCCCAGTGGCCCGGACTGACGATAACGTTTCAGCAGACGGCTGCAATGGCGCGGCGTGATACCGAGCATTTCGGCTGCCTGACCAGGACGCAGGTTGCGGTCGATGACATCCTGAAGGATTTTGAGGCGGTTGATTTCTTTCACGGTGAACATCCCGGTGTCATGTATAGCCACAGAAAACTCCTCATCAGGAAAAGTGAGTTGTTGACTAGGCATACAGGTCTGAGAACTATAGCCTGGACATTCCTAATGAGCCACAAATAGACATTATCATTGAGCCCCTACAATTATAGTGCGCATAATGTATATTATGTTAAATTCACCAGAACATTTAAAAGACATGTTAAAGCGGCTGGATTCGTGTATGTCAAAAAACTTCTGGCCCATAAGTTTGATCCCTTCCCTGCCGTGACGCTGCGCGAATTCTGTTGATTTGCACCCGCTTATCCTGCACACGATTTCACGCAGCACACGCCACGCAGGCATAAAAAAACCGGCCACTGTGACCGGTTCGTCGCGCAGGTTTTTGGCTCAGTGGGTTTTACCCTGGTCCGCTGCTTTTTCTGACTGATGTTCTGCAGCTCTGACAACGGCTATAAACGCTTTGATACCCGGATCCACATCCGGCGACAACATGCGCATTGTTGATTTGGCATTCCTGCCGAACCTCGTCAAAAATCGCAGGATAACCGAACGTGACTTTAATCAGTGTGCGCAGCATCCCTTTGGCCACTTCCATTTCACCCGCCAGAATTAATTCGTGTATCTCCTGGATAATCTGAACCCGCGGCCCGATGTCCTTTTCGATGTCATACGCGGCCATGTTTTTTACTCCTATAATCAGCACGATATTTTTCGACGGCACCCAGGTCGTTATGATACTGACAATACACTGGAAAATCTGACGGTCGAAGCAGCTACCGGGGAAAAACAGTGGCCAGTTAGCACAGCGTTTGCATGAACTGGTGGATAGTTCGGGGAATCAGCGGAAGACCCCCTATTCTCAACCATCTCCTCATAGGCTTTCCTGAACAATGTGATTGTTTGAGTAACTTTACGACAATTGCTTCAAAAACTATCAAATGCCAGACTTCCGCTACCAGACGGTATACACAGTATTACTATTTCTTTTTATATGCCCCATACAAAAGCGATACGGGTGTTTTTTCTAATATCTGGATTTCATTTTTATGTGCTTTATGTTCACTAAAAATATCTGCCAGACTTTTACCTCCAAAGGCCAGGCCAATTCCCGTTGCTGCTGCTGAAAGTAATGTCAATTGCGGCATGGCAAGTGAAGCTATACCTAACGTGGCTGTTCCTGCAAAAATTAATCCAGATGAGATCTTTTTTTTCTTTGAATTCTTAATGGCTGATTCATGCGACTTTCCATACTCTTCGACCACATTGATTAAATGTTTTGAAAAATTATTTGCCGCATCTTGCATTTGATCTGGTGTTTTTCCTTGCAAGTCATGCCTTGAGATTCTTAGTTCATGCCTTAAGGATTCCAGTTGACCTCTTTCTCTAATCTTTTTTAATTCCAGATCGGAAAGCGCAGTAAGGAATTTTACTTCCGCGGCTGAAAGGCCCATTGTAATCGCTTGCTCTTCAGAAGAAAGAGGATTTAATTTACCATAATCCTTGACTAACTGCTCCGTAGTCCATTCATGTAAAAACATATGGTTACTATAAATAACCGGATCAATGCCTAATAGTGTTGCCGATAATTGAGTTGATCGTTGTGCATAAATTGCACCTTCAACCTTACCCAGTAAGGTTGCTATAGCTGACGGCAGATCGTAATCCAGAAGATCTACCTCTCTTGTTGTAAAACTCTTTAAATCTGTATCGTAAACCCAGACTTCTTTTTCGATGTTATTGAAATTATTAAGCAATGTTTTTAATAATTCTTTATTTGTTAGGATCTTCTGGAATGTTTCTTCATTTCTCCCAAAGTGCTCAAGAAACGCTAAATAAGTAGCGTAATCCATTTTTCTATCTTTAAAAAAGAGCTGGCTTAGAAAAGCGGCAGATTGTTCATGATTGCGTTCTTTATCAAAATCCAGTAATTCAGGAACGATTAGAAAAATTGGATAATCATCATCAATAGTCATAAATGGGATGGCGCGAAATAGATTGGAAACATGTTCAAGTAATACCAACCTGCGCATGCGGACATAACTATTATCTGGTGGCAATGACAAAAATGAATGCAGAGAGCTAAGAGAAGGAAAATGTAATGGATCAACCATTATGATGCTATCAAAATAAATTCCAAGAGATCTAAGATGATTAGATATGTTATAACCAAAGCGTTGAATCGGAAGTAATAATCGATAACTTTTAGACGCCCGAACTTCTGTTATAAGCGCCGCGGCGTGAGTATCCCAAAATTTATTTAGCAACACAATTAGGTTTGTAAGTTGATTATCTAACTCGGGAGAGCTAATTAGCTCTTTCAGGATGAATCTACGTAATTCTTTTAGTTCTAAATTTCTGAATGCATATTTATATTTTTCAGAAAAAGCGTTTTCCATCAATAAAACATATTCATTCTGTATGCTTTTTGTAATACTACTCATCATCTATCTCCGAACCACCACGCAACGATTTCCCAGTGTAGTGGTTCTTATCATGTGTATATTGTTAGTCATGTTATCGTAGAAAATTCAGTGGTCAATAACTCATTGAGGTAGCTACTAAAATTTGCAGTTACCAGGATTTAGGATGATTTTAAAAATGTTTATAAATTCAGGCTGCGCCGCAGTGATTGCACTGATTTCTACGTAACATGATAATCAATGGCTTTGATACCCTTTAAACGAACAAATATGAGCTTAACATGGCGACAATAAAGGATGTTGCATCCATGGCCGGTGTATCAACCGCGACTGTATCACGTGTCATTAACCAGACCGCGTGGGTTGAACCCGTCACGCGCGAACGTGTAGAGAAAGCCATGCGCGATCTCAATTATCGCCGAAATGCCGCCGCTATCGCGCTGGCGAAACGTAGCGGCGATATGCTCGGATTGTTAACCGGCAATCTGGCAGATCCTTTTTTTGCCCGCCTTGCTCGCGGCGTAGAAGATGTTTCTCGTAAGCAGCAGTATCGCTTGATGGTATGTAGCGGCGGCCACGACGAAGAAATGGAAAAAGCGGGACTGGATTTTCTGGTTAATCAAGGCTGTGAGGCTATTGTTGTACACGCCAGCCGATTACCGGATAAAGAGCTGCTGCGCTACGCAGCCCACTTTCCAGCGCTGGTTGTTGTTAATCGTTATATCGCCGGTATGGCCAACCGGTGTATCTGGCTGGAAAATCGCAGCGCCGCCAGGGAAGCGACCCGATATCTCCTGGCGAACGGGCATCGGCGCATTGCCTGTGTGACATCTGACTTGCCAATTATTGATCGTCAGGAACGCCTTGATGGTTACCGTGAGGCGCTGGAAGAATATGGTATTTCTCCAGACCCTCGCTGGGTGATTAGCGTTCCGTTTAACGAAGAAGGCGGCGAGCGGGCCGCGCATCAACTTATTAATAGCGGGCTTCCCCTTACGGCAGCGGTCACGTTTAACGATGTGATGGCCGCTGGCATTATGCGTATTCTTCATCAACGCGGCGTTCAGCTTCCGCAACAGCTCTCTATTGTCGGCTTTGATGATGTGGTGCTGGCCCGGTATCTTTATCCGGCGTTAACAACAATGCATTATCCGGTCGAACAAATGGCGCGTTGTGCCGCGCAACTGGCGATACAGTTATACCAGGGCATTACGCCGCCGCCCAGCAGCAATCATTTCAATGCCGAACTGGTGATCCGCGATTCTGTCGCGCCCTATTTTTCACGATGAATGCGTCGTCAACAGTAAAAACTGTGATGACTATCAAATTAACCCTTCTCATGTAATCGGTTACATGGACGAAAGTAATGGATCACAGTAGTGAGAAGCGTATCCCCCTACCCTTGAGCTACCTTACTGACCGGAGCTCCATTATGAGTGCATCACAAAACAAGAAGAAAACGCTGTCATTGGGTTTAGCGCTAATCCCAGTCATCTCCATGTTGTTATTGTTGATTATCGGTTACGGCATCATGGGGCTACGTATCGAACCGCTCCTTCTGTGCTCTGCGGCGGTAGCGGCAGGCATTGCATGGTGGCAAGGATACTGTTGGGAAGACATCATCAACTCAGTGGTGGATAAGCTGGCTAAAGCAATGCCGGTTATCATGATCCTCATCTGCGTGGGTGGTTTGATTGGCACCTGGATGTTTAGTGGCACCATTCCCTACATGGTGTACTGGGGGCTAAAACTCATAAGCCCGGAATATATTTTGATTGCAGCCTTCTTTTTAACCAGCGTGGTCTCCGTCTGTACCGGTACATCGTGGGGATCCGCCGGGACGGTTGGCGTTGCGTTAATGGGGGTTGCCGCCGGGCTGGACGTGTCTCTTGCAGCAGCAGCTGGCGCCGTCGTTTCTGGCGCTTATTTCGGCGACAAAATCTCACCGTTGTCCGACTCGACTAACTTTGCCGCGATTGTCGCAGACACTACTCTGTTTGAGCATATTCAGCATTTACTTTGGACGACCCTGCCAAGTTTCCTGCTTGCCGCCGTGGTTTATCTTATCGCCGGACACAGTAATATGCTGGGCGAGGTGGCCACGCCGCAGCGCGTTACGGACATCATCCACTCGCTGGAGTCGCTATACCATTTTAATATTGTTCTTATTTTGCCGCCGGTGATCGTACTGTGGGGCGCAATTCGCAAGAAGCCTGTCATCCCATTAATGTTAAGCGCCTGCGTACTTGCCTTGTTCCTCGGCGTCATCATGCAGGGACTGAGCATCAAACAGGGACTGGACGCTTTCATTGATGGATTTGATATCGCCATGTTCCCACAAGGCGCAGAAGGTGTCGTGGCCGATGTTCCGCGACTGCTAAACCGGGGCGGAATGTTCTCGATGATGGGAACAATACTGTTAGTTTTCTGCGCTTTTTCATTTGCCGGAGCGCTAACGTTAACCGGCGCGTTAACGATCATCATTAACCGACTGCTGACCATTATTCATAGCGTTGGTCAACTCATTGCCGCCACTATCGGCACCACAATTTTGGTCACAGGAGCGACCAGCGACGGTAAACTGGCATTGTTAGTTCCCGCCGAACTGTTTAAAGATGCCTATCGTCGTATGGGGCTGGATACTAAAAACCTTTCACGGACGATAGAAGATGCCGGTACCGTTATCGAACCTCTCCTGCCGTGGACCTCGGCTGGCGTCTACATGGCAACCACGCTGGGCGTTAGCACGCTTGATCTTCTGCCCTGGGCTATCCAATGCTATGCGGCAATCTTCTTCGCATTAATTTATGGTTTTAGCGGAATTGGTATTGCCAGAACTGCCTCCGCCTCAGAAAAGTCGCCGCAATCGTCAGTGACGGAATAATAAGGAAACAAGATGGATTTTAACCAGATTATCAATCGCAACAATACTGGTTCGGTAAAGTGGGATTTTATTGAGCGTCACTTTGGCGATGGCGCAGGGAAACTGCTGCCGATGTGGGTTTCTGATTTCGATTTTGCCTGCCCGCCTGAGGTTCAGGCGGCATTGCATCAGCGAATCGAGCACGGCGTATTTGGCTATAGTGAACGTGATGAGGCCTATTTTAACGCCCTGCTTCACTGGTTTTCGTCACGCCACCAGCTCACGTTAAAACAGGAATGGGTATGCAGCGTGGAAGGCGTCGTACCAGGGTTGGCGCTCTTAGTGCAAATGTTGACGCATCCAGGCGACGGCGTAGTGGTACAGGGACCATACTATGGCTCCTTCGCCAAAATAATCACGCTTAATGGTAGAAAACTGCTGGAGAATCCCCTTAGCGAGTCGCCGGACGACGGCTACCAGATGGATTTTTGCCAACTGGAAAGGCTGTTTCGCCATGAGCGCCCTCCGCTGATGATTTTGTGTAATCCACATAATCCAACCGGGCGTTGCTGGTCGGCCAACGAGCTGGAGCAACTGCTTTTATTATGTGAAGCTTATGATGTCACTCTCATCTCGGATGAAATATGGGCCGATCTATTGCTGCCCGGCGAAACCTTTACCTCGGTACTGCATTTAGGGGAGCGCTGGCATAAACGGGTCATCTCCGCCACTGCGGCCAGCAAAACGTTTGGCTTATCGTCGTTGCGAATTTCTAATTTTCTCATTCCCGATCCTACGCTTCGCCAGCGTTTCCTGTCTCGTCTGGACGCTCATGGGCTGGATGTCTTTAACGCCCTCTCCGTTCAGGCGGCGACTACCGCATGGAATGAAAGCAGACAGTGGCTGGATTCGCTACTGGATTACCTGGCGGAAAACCGCCGCTGGTTTGTTGAACAGGCGACAGAGCACCTTCCCTGGGCAAGAATTGTCCCGGCGCAGGGAACCTATTTATTATGGATGGATTGTAAAAAACTGGGACTGGATGACGAACAGCTAAAATGGGTAATGGCGGATGTCGCGGGTATTGCTCCTTCAATGGGCAGCGGCTTTGGCCCGGCGGGCAGCGGATTTATCCGTTTAAATCTGGGATGTCCACGTACCTACCTTGAAATGGCAATAGACGGCCTGAAGCGAATATCGGTGAAGACAATCAAAGGAATACCAACAGGCGGATGAATTTTTCGGGCGGTAAACTGACAACGGTGTTATTTCTGCGACATGATATCGCCTGAGCGCCAGTAAAAAAACCGGCCATCAAGGCCGGTTGGGTCCGGAGCGCGGTTTTACTATCAGGGGCGTCTGAATAATACGATGCTGCGCCCGGCCAGATCGAAATCCATTTCTTCGGTAATCCGCATTCCCTGCTGCGCGTTATCGGCAGTCGTCAGTTCAAGTACCCAGCCGCCTTCTCCCCACATCGGAATACGGAACGGTACGCTGCCTTCAAACGGATTGAAAAGCAGTAAGGCGTCATGCCAGATCCCCGCTTCCGGCTGGAGATCGGGACGACTAATGCATACGCCTATGGTCGATCCCTCATCCCATTGTTCGGATTGCTGCGCCCCTCCGCCGGCGTTAAACCAGCGGATCTCCAGACCGTCACGCCAGCTCTCCCGGCGCAGCAACGGTTGCGTGGCGCGCAGTTGAATCAGATGACGGGTAAACTCCCGTAGCGCATTGGCGGTTTCCGGCAAATTATCCCAGTGGACCCACGATATTTCACTGTCCTGACAGTAGCCATTATTATTGCCCATCTGACTGCGGCCAAACTCATCGCCCGCTAATAACATCGGCGTGCCGTGCGAGAAAAGCAAGGTGGTCAGGAAATTGCGTTTCTGTTGCTCGCGTATCGCATTGATGCCTTCGTCGTCGGTTGGTCCTTCTGCGCCATAGTTACAGGAGCGGTTATCATTATGCCCGTCATTATTATCTTCGCCATTGGCTTCATTATGTTTGTCGTTATAAGACACCAGATCGTTCAGCGTGAAGCCGTCATGGGCAGTAATAAAGTTAACGCTTGACCAGGGGCGACGGCCGCGCAAATCATAGAGATCGCCGGAACCCAGCAGGCGTGCGGCGAAATCATTTGTGACGTTGTCACCTTTCCAGTATTCGCGTACCGTATCGCGGTATTTATCATTCCATTCGCCCCACCCTGGTGGAAAGCCGCCAACCTGATAGCCGCCCGGTCCGATATCCCAGGGTTCGCCAATCAGTTTCAGTTTTGCCAGCACCGGGTCTTGCGTTACCGCATCAAAAAAGCCGCCTCTCTGATCAAAGCCTTCCGGCTCACGACCAAGAATGGTGCCCAAATCAAAACGAAAGCCGTCGACATGCATTGACTCCGCCCAATAGCGAAGGGAATCCATCACCATTTGCAGTACCCGTGGATGAGAGGTATTGACGGTATTACCTGTCCCTGTATCGTTAATGTAATAGCGATGCTGATCGGGCATGGTGCGATAGTAAGAGAAGTTATCGATACCTTTAAATGACAGCGTGGGGCCAAGTTCATTCCCTTCTGCCGTATGGTTATAGACCACGTCCAGTATCACTTCGACGCCGGCATCATGGAAAGCGCGCACCATATCGCGGAATCCCTGAATACCTTTTGGACCATAGTAGCGCGTCGCCGGCGCAAAAAAGCCCAGCGAGTTGTATCCCCAGAAATTTTTCAGTCCTTTATCGAGCAGATGCTGATCGTCCGGGAACCAGTGAACGGGTAAAAGCTCGACGGAGGTAATACCCAGACTTTTAATGTAATCCACGCTGGCTTTATGCCCCATGCCCTCAAACGTACCGCGTAGAGGCTCAGGGATCGCGGAATTAAGCTGGGTAAAGCCTTTTACATGCGTTTCATAAATAATGGCGTTCGACCACGGTATGGAAGGCCGTTGTCTATCCTCCCAATTCGCCTCAGCCGGATCAATCACCCGGCATTTAGGCGTAAATGGCGCGCTATCCTGGTCATCAAAGGTCAAATCTTTATCGTCATGAAGTAATTGATACGCGAAATGCGCATCGTTCCACTGAATATCGCCCACCAGCTCACGGGCATAAGGGTCAATAAGCAGCTTGTTGGGGTTAAAACGATGACCATTTTCCGGGTCATAAGGACCGTAAACGCGGTACCCATACAGCGCGCCGGGCTGCAACTTCGGGACATAGCCGTGCCATATTTCGTCGGTATATTCCGGTAACTCCAGACGAGCGATTTCATGCTCCCCGCTCGGATCGTACAGACAAAGCTCGACGCGTTCCGCATGGGCGGAAAAAATAGCGAAATTCACACCTTCGCCGTCATAATTTGCGCCAAGCGTATGGTTGTATCCTGATCTGATTTCAAAAGCCCTGTTTGTTGTCATTCTCTTTCTCCACCCACGGTAAACGTTGTCCTGTCACGGCACATCAACACATAAACTCAGTCGCTCATTAAAACCAGTACGCCGCCCTGATGTGAGGCCAACGACAGGTGTTCACCAGCCATTAACCTCTCCTGGGTAAGCACATTGCGATAACGATGCTGATTAAGCTGTCCGGGTATAATAATGTCGGTTCCTGCCCAGAAACCGCTATGCGATTGTGACAATAAGCCGTCACATTCGGCGAACACCAGTCGGGGCGCAACAACAATCAGCGCATCATCATGATTGACTCTGGCGTAAGCGATGACCTTGTCGGCACGCTGACCAACAGCCCGCAGCGGTATATAGTCGCCAAAACGGAAGAGCTCATGATTCTGCTGACGCAAACGCAGTAATGCAGCGGTGACATACTGATTCACCTGCCCGTTCAGCCAACTCTCTTCGCGCGAGAAAACTCCCGGCGTTAGCTGGTCTAACTGCTGCGCCAGCGTGGCGAAATCCGGTTCGCGGCGGTTGTCGGGATCGACAAGGCTAAAATTCAACGCCTCGCTCCCCTGATAGATATCAGGTACTCCCGGCGCGGTTAATTTGATAACGGTCTGCGTCAGGCTGTTAACCAGCCCTGCGCGGATGAAGGGTTGCAAGGAACGATAAAAATCCTGCAAAAATGTCTGATTATCCGGCGCCAGTAAATAACGGGCGTAATCAAGCATTGCCGTTTCGTAAGCCTCATTACTGTCCACCCAATCGGTACGTAGCTTCGCTTCGCGTAGCGCTTTCTCCACAAAGGCTTCAAAGCGTGTTTTCAGCGCGTTTAAACCTGTTTCGTCCTGTGGTTGTAGCATCGGGGGCCAGACACCGGTCAGCGCCTGATATAACATCCACGTATCCGCCGATTTTGGCGCAGTGCCATCATTCAAAAATTTGACATGGGTCTGGTTCATCTGCCGCCAGCGGGCAAGGCATTCGCTCCACTGTTCCGGCGCTTCGGTAAGCGTATACAGGCGTGCTCGCGCATCCTCGCCTCGCTTGGTATCGTGGGTCGACGTACCGGATAACGCATCAGGCTGTCGCGACTGTCGGGTTTTCATCTCATGGTGAAAGCGTTCAATGGAGAAGTGATGCGTGACGGGCTCGGCGCCGACTTCATTTAACGCCAGTCCCATGTTTTGACGAAAGAAAAGCGTATCCTCTACCGATTTCGCCATCAGCGGACCGGTGAGTTGTTGGAACCGAACGCGAAACTGTGTCGCCTCCTCCTGGCTGGAGGTGGGAACATCGCCGGTAAGAAGACGGCTCAGAAATGTAAGCGCTTCTGGCTGCGGAGGGTTTTCAAGCGTCTTTACCCGTTCCACAATACGATGTAACAGGCAAATATCGGTCGGCGGTAGCCCTTCTGCCGTGCCGTAAGTGCGATATACGGGAAAGGCAATTAATAACTCGCGTAACGCCTGCCGAACGACGCTCTCTTCCTGTGCGATCTGTAGCTCGCTGGCAATCGACAGCGCAAGCGCGAGCAGCCGGGTAAATTCCCCCTCGAAATTGCGATCGACCATCAGCAATTTAGCTGCCCGTAATTCCGCCCGCATATCCACTGGCGCGCCTTTAACGGTCTCGTAAGCCTGGCGCAAATTGTCTATCTGCGCATCGTCAACCAGCACCTCCGCCAGCGAGGCGATGAATTCATAGCCTGTGGTGCCGGAAACCGGCCAGTCATCAGGAAGTTGCTCGCCTTTAGCGAGAATTTTTTCCACGGTGATATAGCACGCCGGCCCCACTTCCTGACGTAAACGCGCAAGATAGGCTTTCGGATCGGCAAGGCCGTCGATATGATCGATACGTAAACCGTCAACCGCCCCCGTTCTGACCAGCTCCAGAATCAGCCGATGTGTATCGTCGAAGACGGTTTTATCTTCCACCCGCATTCCTACCAGCCCTGTGACCTCAAAGAAACGCCGATATGAAAGCGAGCGAGCGGCATCGCGCCAGGACATTAATTTCCACGGCTGGCGCTCATGCAAATCAGCAATAGCGGCTTTATCGGTAAGCGCCAGTATTTCGGCCTCGCGCCCCTGCCACGTCGCCGGCGCAAGCGGATAATAGTTATCATAATAGGCGAACGTGGGTTTACCCGTAGCGGGATCGGGCTTGATCGCAATTTCTCCGTTTTCCAGCACGGCGTCAAACGTGTCGCCTAAAAAAGGCAGCGTCAGTCGGCGCGACCAGTCAATATCGAAATGGCGCGCGTAACGGCTCTCCTTGCCATATTCAAGCACGTCGCGCCACCAGGCGTTTTCCAGCGAGCTGGCCATGTGATTAGGCACAATATCGATGATCAATCCCAGACCTTGTGCTTTAAGTTCAACCACCAGTCTTTCAAATCCTTCGCGCCCGCCAATAGAAGGCTCAATCTCATTCGCATCGGTGACATCATAACCATGCGTTGACGCTTTGGTGGCGGTAAAGATGGGTGAGGCATAAAGATGGCTGATACCCAGATTTTTAAGGTAAGGCACCAGCGCCGCAGCGCGATCGAAGGTCATGCCATTGCGAAACTGAAGACGATACGTTGAAGTTGGGATCATGATGCAGACTCTCCCTGGGCTAAGCGGACAATAAGAGAATGTTGGGAAAGCGACCCGGTGGATTCATTCGGCCAGGCGAAGAGAGTCTTACCCGGTAAATCGGGCAGCAATACCGTCGTGGCGCTAATATTCAGCGCCAGTGACAGTGTTCCTCCCGGAAAACGCCAGCTAACGGCAATAAACCCGGGCGCGGTTTGCAATACCGTTCCTGAGCTCTCACGGGCAGCGGACAACAGCGGCACGATATGCTTCTGGCGCAAAAGCAGTAGTTCGCGGGTAAACGCCAGCCACGCTTTACCCTCTTCACTGTGCTGTTGCTTCCAGTTAAGTTTTGAGCGTTGAAAGGTCTCTGGCGCATTCGGGTCCGGAACATTTTCCCCTGCATGATCGGCAAACTCTTTTGCGCGACCTTCACGAACGGCGCGGGCTAAATCCCCATGGAAATCGGTAAAAAAAAGAAAAGGACGGCTTTCGCCATACTCTTCGCCCATAAAAAGCAGCGGAATATGCGGTGAAAGCAGCAACGTGGCGAGCAATACTTTTGTTCGTTCAGCACCCGCCAGGGTTATCAGTCTGTCGCCCTGGGCGCGGTTACCGATCTGATCGTGATTCTGAATAAAATCCACAAAAGCGACCGGGGGTTGTCCGGTACTTTTTACGCCGCGAGGTTCGCCGGTTTGTGGTGAAATTTCTCCCTGATAAGCGAATCCTTCGGCCAGCGCTCTTGCGAGGTGTTTTTCCGGGGCATCAGCAAAATCGTTGTAGTAGGCCTGGGTCTCTCCGGTCGCAAAAACGTGGACGGCATTATGAAAATCGTCATTCCATTCGGCGGTAAACAGCGGCGCATTGCCATCCTGATCTCGGGGATGCAGAGAAATAATATTGCGGCTATCTTCGGTGGTCAGATGAATGGGTCTGTCGGTAATGTCTTCCCGAATACGTTGTGCGATTTCAACCAGCACATGCCTGGCGCTACTGTCCTCAATCTGATCGATAGCGTCAAAGCGTAAGCCGTCGAGATGGTATTCTGTCAGCCAGTATAACGGCGCCTCGATGATATAGCGCCGCACGGCGTCGACATCATAGGCGATACCATTTCCCCACGGCGTCATGCGCTCTTTGTGGAAAAACGCCGGCGCCAATAGCGGTAAATAATTTCCCTCCGGGCCGAAATGGTTCAGCACAATATCCAGGACGACGGAAAGACCATACCCATGCGCGGCGTCAATAAACGCTTTGAAATCATCCGGCGTCCCATAGGCTGAATGCGGCGCGTAAAGCAGTACGCCGTCATAGCCCCAGCCGCGTTCGCCGCCAAATTGCGCAACGGGCATCACTTCAATAACGGTAACGCCGAGTTCAGCGAGATAAGGCAGCTTCGCTATTGCGGCGCGGAAGGTGCCTTCCGGAGTGAACGTGCCTGTATGCATCTCGTACACCACGGCCTGCTCCCAACGGCTACCTTTCCACCCGGTGTTGCGCCACGCGTAGCTGCCTGGATCAATCACATATGACGGACCGTTGACGTCAGTTTTTTGGGCGCGGGAAGCCGGATCGGGGACCACCATGCCATCGCTGAGTACAAAATTATACTCCGTACCTGGCGTCACCCCGGAGACGTCCAGCGTAAACCAGCCGTCACCGCTCGCCTGCATTTCCTGGTCTTTACCCGCAAGCCTGAGCATAACCTTTTGCTGACCGGTGGCCCAAAGACGAAAGCGGACAACATCAGCGGCGATATATTCAGCCCCCCAGCTTTTGCAAAAAATTTTTGAACTCATTTGTCGCTCCGTTTAACCCATAACCTCTACAACATCCGAAGAACAAGCATAGACTATGGGGCTAATCTTTACGTGACGCTGTCACTTAACAGGCGTTCTTTTTCGTATCTGCGTGTAAAAGCGTGGAATTATTGTCGGGATTGCTCAGATGTACCGAAGTGCGCGGTATCGCCTCGCCCGTGTTCGCCAGCGCCCTGAACACGCTGTAGCTGGATAACTTCTCCCTGCTCCCAGGCGTTAGCCCCCTTGATAACGGGATGTTCAGGCAGATCCTGCCGCTCGCGTTTAATGGCCTGGGTATCAATTCCCAGACGGCGATCCCGATCGGCCAGCAGCGCGGGGTCAAGCTGCCCGTCGCCAGTAAAGCCCATCATCAGCGCAGGGATACCCATTGGCAGGGTTTTATCCCGGTCGGTATGCCAGGTGTGCCAGGTCTTGCCATAAGTATTAACAATCTTACTCATCAACGCCTTATCAGCGACCTGCGGTAAGCCAGGCGCCACCAGGCTACCGGATTTCACCTCGTACTGGTGGCTGTGCCACAGTTTTTTCTCCTCGGGAGGAAGCGTTTTAAATAAACGTTCGCTGATAATGTACTCCACCCCCATCAGGCGCGCGTTTTTCGTATTGCCGTCGTAAATCACCGCCTGCATGACATCTTCGTTCAGGACGGTAACGTAATGGTGCGCTTCCATCTGTCCGTTTTTATCACCGCTATAAAAATGGAACCCGTCAAGGTAGGTACTGATGGCATCGACAGGTGGTCTGGATTGAATAGCCGCCGCGCCTGTTTCCAGGGTACGTAATTTGGCAGATGTTTTTTCCCCGGGAATAGGCGTTTGCGGCGGCGTATTATTGGCGCCACATCCGGCCAGAAAAGGAATGATAAAGAGTGCCAGCGGTAAAATTTTCATTAGGTCTCCATATAGTGAAAGGGCTCTAATGAAAATAGTGCAATACCACGTGATTGGTAGAAGAAATGGAAGATGTTATTTGTGACGGTGTCACAAATAGTAAAACCCGACACACAGGCCGGGTTTTGATATCAGTTTACTCTTATTTTGAGAGTTCTTTCTTGATTTCGTCTTTTATTTTGCTTAATTCACTCTGCGGGTTTTTCTTACAAAGCTCAACGGCTAGCGGCACTGCTGTCGTCTCAGTTTCCTGGAAATCAACGTAGTCCCCGCCTTTAAAATCTTCATCTTCATTCAGCACCCAGAAAGCGACTGGCGCCATCGTCTGCGGATTGAGGTCAACAAACTCCTGGCAGCTCATACCTTTAGGCGTAACGTTTGTTTTAGTAGTATCTGTTGCCGCATTCACGCTAACACTGGTTACCAGCGCTGCCACGATAATACCTGCTGTAGCAAGGGAGAATTTATTCATTGTTGTTGCTCCAATAATTATATAAATAACCTCTACATCTGCGCGTTAACCCGTTAATGTAGAACGCAGAAAATAATACCCCTCCTCTCTCAGGAATAAAGATCACCCTCCGTGATATGGCTATTATTGATATTTACGTTGACTGATTTTGATGTTTGATGAATAAAGCAACATGGCGAGCAGATTTTAGGGCGAAAAAGTAGACCACGACAATAGCAAATGACGAGGTATGCGCTACGTTGAGCTGATGAAAGAGAACTTCGCTCTGACATGCTGTCGCAATCGCGCCAGCCAGACACAAACGGTGGGCAGAACAAACATCGTAAACAGATTGCCTGTCAGCATTCCGGAGGCAACCACCAGCCCTGGCCAAAACGGCTTGCGGCGTCTACGCCGCTGGCGAACCCTATCAGGGCTAAACCAACCACTATTGCCCCGGTAGTCATCAGCACCGGGCGCAATCGGATCTACAATACAATTTCATAGCATTTACAGATAGTCGGACAATTTCAGGTTTCCGTAATCATAAAAAACACCTTTCGTACACAAACTGTATACTTCCAGTAGATTTATTGTTATTTAGCACTATAACTGCAAGCAGTTGAATCCAAAGGGTAATAATTCAGGTATTATTAGGAGGGAAATTTATATAATTAAGATAAATAAATGCTTATCGGTGAAGTGAGCGACGTTTAAGTTTTGTTGCAACCACGGCTTTATACTTTTTACGAGTGCTATTTTTTTGGCTAATTAAAAAGGTAAAGTTAATGAAACTATCCGTAACATTGGCGTTTTTCGGTTACATGATGGTATCCAGTATGGCACAAGCTAGCGATATCAATATGTGGCGTGAACCCAAACCTGTTGTGAAAGAAGGTAAATATTACAGCTTAATCATGGATCGTGGCGAGTTGCAGAAAGCAGTAAAAAGCAGCAATAACAACTATCTCTTTTCCGAAAAAGGTGCAGGAGTGAAACCGCTGGTATTGATCGGCTCTCCGGTAGAGATTAGCGAATTTATGTTGCAAAATAAAACTCGCAGCATTGAAAACCACATTAAAGGTCTACCTGACATTTATATGGGAGTGACAAAATATAAACCCAAACAACGTTTTACCGGCTTATTTCCGCTACAGGATATATTGACTCAAACTGTTGATCAGGTATCGAAATTTGTGCCCGGTACCGATATCACCGATGCGGTGGGTATCCCCTCCGACCTAAAAGCATTACAGCAAGCCATTTTGGCTATGAAGCCAAAAGATAAAACCAGCAACAATATACTGTACGTCAAATTTAGCTACTTACCGGAAGATGGGATGGTGAAAGTAGGAAGCAAAACAGTTTCTTTTGGTCGTATTCTGGAGAAAATGCAGCAGAGTAATCGTACCCAGCGTAGATAAGCAGGAAGTTGGCAGTATTTCCAGCATTCTGGAATGCTAACTTAAGCTACAAAAGCTGTCTGGAGGTAATAGGTGGGAATAAGTTATAAAACAATAGCTTAATTGCAATTTATATATTTAAAGAGGCAAATGATTATGACTGGAATATTTGCAGAACAAACTGTAGAGGTAGTTAAAAGCGCGATCGAAACCGCAGATGGGGCATTAGATTTTTATAACAAATACCTCGACCAGGTCATCCCCTGGAAGACTTTTGATGAAACCATAAAAGAGTTAAGCCGTTTTAAACAGGAGTACTCGCAGGAAGCTTCTGTTTTAGTTGGTGATATTAAAGTTTTGCTTATGGACAGCCAGGACAAGTATTTTGAAGCGACACAAACTGTTTATGAATGGTGTGGTGTCGTGACGCAATTACTCTCAGCGTATATTTTACTATTTGATGAATATAATGAGAAAAAAGCATCAGCGCAGAAAGACATTCTCATCAGGATATTAGATGATGGCGTCAATAAACTGAATGAAGCGCAAAAATCTCTCCTGGGAAGTTCACAAAGTTTCAACAACGCTTCAGGAAAACTGCTGGCATTAGATAGCCAGTTAACTAATGATTTCTCGGAAAAAAGTAGTTATTTCCAGTCACAGGTGGATAGAATTCGTAAGGAAGCTTATGCCGGTGCTGCAGCAGGCATAGTCGCCGGTCCGTTTGGATTAATTATTTCCTATTCTATTGCTGCGGGCGTGATTGAAGGGAAATTGATTCCAGAATTGAATGACAGGCTAAAAGCAGTGCAAAATTTCTTTACTAGCTTATCAGCCACAGTGAAACAAGCGAATAAAGATATCGATGCGGCAAAATTGAAATTAGCCACTGAAATAGCAGCAATTGGGGAGATAAAAACGGAAACCGAAACAACCAGATTCTACGTTGATTATGATGATTTAATGCTTTCTTTACTAAAAGGAGCTGCAAAGAAAATGATTAACACCTGTAATGAATACCAACAAAGGCACGGTAAGAAGACGCTTCTCGAGGTTCCTGACGTCTGATACATTTTCATTCGCTCTGTTTACTTTTAACGCCCGATAGCGTGAAGAAAATGAGAGACGGAGAAAAAGCGATATTCAACAGCCCGATAAACAAGAGTCGTTACCGGGCTGGCGAGGTTATCAGGCGTTAAGCTGGTAGTCGAGGGTGATTTCCGCATTCAGAACCTGCGATACCGGGCACCCGGCTTTTGCTTTCTGGATGATTTGATCGAAAGTTGAAGCATCAATATCTGCTACCGCAACTTTGCTTTGTAGCGCAATTTTGGTAATGGCGAAGCCCGCATCCACCTTATCAAGCGATACGTCAGCGGTTGTGTCAATGGATGTCGGCGTAAATCCAGCCTCTCCCAGCATGAGTGATAGCGCCATGGAGAAACAGGCCGCATGTGCGGCGCCAATTAACTCTTCCGGGTTGGTTCCCTGCGCGCCTTCGAACCGGGTATTGAATCCATACGGTTGTTGATTAAGCACGCCGCTTTCTGTTGATACAGTGCCTTTACCTCGTTTGATATCGCCTTCCCAGTGTGCCTGACCTTTCTTATGGATTGTCATTTTTGCTCTCCTGTTGGCTCAAAAAATAAAGTATAGACCATGCTGCTAATCTGCGTTGTCCATGCCGATGGAGGTAGCATGTTGTCGATTACCCGCACTTCAGATATAGAAAATAGTTGTATGCTTTTTCAGTGATGAATATTAAACCAACAGGCCTCCCTTTCTTTAAAGAATATATCCTTCTTTTTATCCTTACTTTTTCTTCCGGAGGCGTATTCCATTATGTATATTTTCATTCAAATCAAGATTTGTCTCATCTCGTTGTAATAAAGGATAAAAATCGCAATAAGTAGCCTTTTGAATGTATATTAATTGACCACTACTAGTATGAGGATATGTAATTGGCAAACGTAATATATTTTCTTCTGGGGTAAGCAATTAGAGCTCCGCCTTGCGTTAAAATAACTCCAGGACTAATCTTAACCACAGCCGCAAAATTATTTGCCATGCTGAATACGAATTAATTTTCTGCGAGCCGTACTAAATAAATACATGTTCACGGAGGCATTATATGTTTACTTATCACTCAGCAAATACCTCAGCAGCACAACCGGCCCTGGTCAACGCGATTGAGCAAGGATTACGCGCGGAGTTAGGCGTTGTCACTGAAGATGATATTTTAATGGAGCTGACCAAATGGGTTGAGGCTTCCGACAATGACATCCTCAGTGACATCTACCAGCAGACCATCAACTATGTGGTAAGCGGGCAGCACCCGACTCTGTAAAACCTGCTATGCTGTATCGGCAACCTTAGGGGTTACGTTTCTTTCGCGTAAGCGAATTTGTCCTTAAAACTAGCAACAGGATTGAGGAGTTAACATGAAATCGAACCGTCAGGCTCGTCATATACTTGGA
Source organism: Salmonella sp. 741265050_HSA (assembly GCF_046569445.1). NCBI lineage: Bacteria > Pseudomonadati > Pseudomonadota > Gammaproteobacteria > Enterobacterales > Enterobacteriaceae > Salmonella > Salmonella sp. 741265050_HSA. The sequence continues at coordinate 588,134 of NZ_JBKFSV010000001.1, forward strand.
CTGGATTACAGAATTTCCAACCAGCGTAAGGTTGTTACTGAAGGCGACACCAGCAGCGTGGTGAATAACCCAACCGGCAGAAAGCGCCGCGCCGATAGCCAAAAGTAATCGTACAGTCCTGAAATGACGTTAAACACCATTGCATCTGCAATGGTGTTTTTGTTTATAGGAATGACCTTAACGTCTCACAATGCTTTATACTCAGGGTCGGTTCCCTGGTGGAAGGCAATATATGATGATAAACGACGGTGCCAGGGACAGTTATTCGAAAAAGAGTGAGTAACATGGAAACTACAACCAAGAAAGCACGTTCCCTTTATATCCCTTACGCTGGCCCTGTATTGCTGGAATTCCCCCTGTTAAACAAAGGCAGCGCTTTTAGCGTAGAAGAGCGCCGCAACTTCAATTTGTCAGGGCTGCTGCCGGAGGTCGTCGAGTCGATTGAAGAACAGGCCGAACGCGCCTGGCTCCAGTATCAGGGGTTTAAAACAGAAATCGATAAGCATATTTACCTGCGTAACATCCAGGATACCAACGAAACGCTCTTTTATCGACTGGTGCAAAACCATCTTGAAGAGATGATGCCGGTTATCTATACCCCGACCGTGGGCGCGGCCTGTGAGCGCTTCTCTGAGATTTATCGCCGGGCGCGCGGCGTATTTATCTCTTATCCGAACCGTCACAATATGGACGACATTTTGCAGAATGTGCCTAACCACAACATTAAAGTTATTGTGGTGACGGATGGCGAGCGGATTCTGGGGCTTGGCGATCAGGGCATCGGCGGGATGGGGATCCCTATCGGTAAGCTGTCATTATACACCGCCTGCGGCGGCATTAGTCCGGCCTATACCCTTCCCGTTGTGCTGGATGTCGGCACCAACAATCAACAGTTACTCAACGATCCGCTTTACATGGGCTGGCGTCATCCGCGCATTACCGACGATGAGTATTATGCGTTTGTCGATGAGTTTATTCAGGCCGTTAAGCAGCGCTGGCCAGATATCCTGCTACAGTTTGAAGATTTCGCGCAGAAAAACGCAATGCCACTGTTGACGCGCTATCGTGATGAGATTTGCTCCTTTAACGATGATATTCAGGGCACCGCAGCCGTGACCGTCGGTACGTTGATCGCCGCCAGCCGCGCTGCCGGCAGTCAGCTTAGCGAGCAGAAAATCGTTTTCCTCGGCGCGGGTTCCGCCGGATGTGGGATTGCTGAACAAATCATCGCGCAGACTCAGCGTGAAGGTTTAAGCGAAGATGCCGCCCGACAGAACGTTTTTATGGTCGATCGCTTCGGCCTGTTGACGGACCGGATGCCTAATTTATTGCCGTTCCAGGCAAAACTGGTGCAGAAATGCGACAATCTCCAGCACTGGGATACCGAAAATGACGTGCTGTCGCTGCTGGATGTGGTGCGTAACGTGAAGCCGGATATTCTGATCGGGGTTTCCGGCCAGACTGGGCTCTTTACTGAAGAGATCATCCGCGAGATGCATAAGCATTGCCCTCGCCCGATCGTCATGCCGCTCTCTAATCCCACCTCTCGCGTGGAGGCCACGCCACAGGACATTATCGCCTGGACGGAAGGCAACGCGCTGGTGGCAACTGGCAGTCCATTCTCGCCGGTCATCTGGAAAGATAAGGTTTATCCGATCGCACAATGTAATAACGCCTATATTTTCCCCGGCATCGGTCTGGGGGTTATCGCTTCCGGCGCATCGCGCATTACTGATGAAATGCTGATGTCAGCCAGTGAGACGCTGGCGAAACATTCTCCGCTGGTGAATAACGGCGAAGGATTAGTGTTGCCAGCGCTTAAAGACATCCAGGTCGTGTCGCGCGCTATCGCTTTTGCCGTAGGCAAAATGGCGCAGCAACAAGGTGTAGCGGTGAAAACCTCTGCGGAAGCGCTGCAACAGGCGATTGACGATAACTTCTGGAAACCGGAATACCGCGACTACCGTCGGACTTCCATTTAATACGTACCCGGCGGTGAATGCCGCCGGATATCACTTTCTTCTTTAGTTTTGGCGAGTCTGTCGACACACCTGAATTCCTTTCCCTGCTTATTTGTCAAGCTACTAATATTAGCTACCTTTATGTATTGAACGGGGATTTATCAGGATAATCCTGGCTAAACTATTACATTGTATTTCTGCCGCCTTGCATAACTCATCAGAAATATTAATCCTAAAGAGGTAATAGCACCTTACCTGCTATTACCTGCTATGCAGTTCACTATTAATAAAAGGAGAAGGTTATGAAAGCTGCTGTTGTCACACAAGATCATCAGGTTGATGTTACTGAGAAAACGCTGCGTCCCCTTCGCCACGGTGAAGCTTTGCTAAAAATGGAGTGCTGCGGCGTATGCCATACCGATCTACACGTGAAAAACGGAGATTTCGGTGACAAAACCGGCGTCATTCTGGGACACGAAGGCATTGGCGTCGTGGCGGAAGTCGGTCCCGGTGTCACCTCGCTGAAACCCGGCGATCGCGCGAGTGTCGCGTGGTTTTATGAAGGATGCGGACACTGTGAGTATTGCAATACGGGCAATGAAACCTTATGCCGCAACGTGAAAAATGCCGGTTACACGGTAGATGGCGGCATGGCCGAAGAGTGTATTGTCGTCGCGGATTATGCGGTGAAAGTACCGGAAGGTCTGGACTCTGCGGCGGCAAGTAGTATTACCTGCGCGGGCGTTACCACGTATAAAGCGGTGAAGATTTCTCATATTAAACCTGGCCAGTGGATTGCCATCTACGGTCTGGGCGGTCTGGGTAATCTGGCCTTGCAGTACGCGAAAAACGTTTTCAATGCGAAAGTGATCGCCATTGATGTCAATGATGGACAACTGAAACTGGCCGAGGAAATGGGCGCAGATCTGACCATTAATTCACGTACGGAAGATGCGGCTAAAATTGTGCAGGAAAAAACCGGTGGCGCGCACGCAGCGGTGGTTACCGCGGTCGCTAAGGCGGCGTTTAATTCCGCAGTAGATGCCGTTCGCGCCGGAGGCCGCGTGGTGGCAGTCGGGCTGCCGCCAGAAGCCATGAACCTTGATATCCCTCGCCTGGTGCTGGATGGCATTCAGGTTGTCGGTTCGTTGGTGGGGACACGCCAGGATCTGACCGAAGCCTTCCAGTTCGCGGCGGAAGGAAAAGTCGTGCCAAAAGTCGCTTTACGTCCGCTTGAAGATATCAATGTTATTTTTAAAGAGATGGAACAAGGGCAAATTCGTGGCCGTATGGTCATCGATTTCCGTCGTTAAACGATTTGCTGTGGTCGTCTGAGTATACAGACAGCAGATGAAAACAAGGCGCTACGAGGATAGCGCCTTGTTTATCAGATCGCGAAAGAATTACTGAATACCTTTTTCGCTCTCCTTTTTTGCTTCCGCCTTCTCGATTTCACGATACCAGCGTGGGTGATGTTTCTTCGCCCAGCGACGGCTGACCTTCCCTTCGATCATGCCTTTAATCGAGCCTTTCACCCAAAACGCCATATACATATGGATGAGGATCGCGTGCATTAAAATAATGCCCGCCGCCGCATGAATTAACAGGCTATAACGCACCACCTGCATGGGGAAATACTGCGCGAAATACGGACGCCAGATAATCACGCCAGTCACCAGCAGCACAAAAATCATGCTCATAATGGACCAGAACATCATCTTCTGTCCGGCATTGTATTTGCCGACATCCGCCACCTTATGCTCATTGCCTTTCAATACTTCGACAATATTTTTCAGCCACGGAATGTCTTTTTTATCCGGGATGTTGTGGTGGACGAAACGCACGAACATAAACATCAGCGCGATGAAGATGGCAATACCGAAGAACGGGTGCAAAATACGTCCCATCTGCGGCGTGCCGAAAGTTTGCGTCAACCATTGTAGCGTCGGGAAGAAAAACGAAATCCCCGACAGCGCTACCAGGAAGAAGCAGATCACCACCGTCCAGTGACAGGCGCGGTCGACAAATTTCGTGCGCACAATCATTTTCGACTTACTCATGATGATCCTCCTCATCGTCGTCCGTTTCTTTATTCGGGCCAATACCGATGTAGTGGTAAATCAGACCGGCGAAAGTGGCGATAAAGCCCGCTGCGGCCAGCGGTTTTAGCGCCCCTTTCCACAGATTGATTGAGGTATCGATCTGCGGATCTTTCGGCAAGCCGTGGTACAACTCCGGCTGATTGGCATGGTGCAGCACATACATGACGTGCGTACCGCCAACGCCCTGCGGGTTGTAGATACCGGCATGTTCAAAGCCGCGCGCTTTTAACTTCTCCACGCGTTGCTCACCCAGTTCCAGCATCTCTTTTTTGGTGCCGAAATGAATAGCCCCGGTCGGGCAAGTTTTGACGCAGGCCGGTTCCTGGCCCACGCTGACGCGATCGACGCAAAGCGTACATTTATAAACGCGGTTGTCCTCTTTGTTGAGGCGCGGAATATTAAACGGACACCCGGCGATACAGTAACCACAGCCGATACAGTGTTCAGATTGAAAATCAACAATCCCGTTCGCGTACTGGATGATAGCCCCGGCAGATGGACAGGCTTTAAGACAGCCTGGATCTTCACAGTGCATACAACCATCTTTACGAATCAGCCACTCCAGCTTGCCGTTCTGCTCGGTTTCGGTAAAGCGCATCACCGTCCAGGACTTGGCGCTGAGATCGGCAGGGTTATCGTACACCCCGACACAATGGCCAACGTTATCGCGAATATCGTTCCATTCAGAACAGGCTACCTGGCAGGCTTTACAGCCGACACAGGAGGAGACGTCGATCAGTTTCGCGACTTCGGCTTTGTAATCACGCGCCTGCGGAGGCGGCGTGATGGCGTTTGTTGCGGACCGTTTAATAATGTCCTGCGTTTCCATAGACATATGTTCGCCTCCCTTACGCCTTCTCGATGTTAACTAAAAACGCTTTGTATTCCGGCGTTTGCGAGTTGGCATCACCGACATTTGGCGTCAGAGTATTGGCGATATAGCCTTTGCGCGCGACACCCTCAAAGCCCCAGTGAATCGGGATCCCCACCGTTTCAACCTGCTGACCGTTGACATGCAGGGTGCGAAGACGACGAGTTACCACCGCGACTGCGCGAATAAACCCGCGTTTACTACTCACCTTCACATAGTCGCCGTTAGCAATACCTTTCGCTGCCGCCAGCGTCTCACTGATCTCCACAAACTGTTCCGGCTGAGCGATAGCGTTAAGTAGCGCATGTTTGGTCCAGGTATGGAAATGCTCTGTGAGGCGGTAAGTCGTGCCCACGTACGGAAACTGCTCCTTCTTACCCATGCGCAGCGCATCTTCTTCATACAGACGCGCCGCCGGGTTCGAGACTACATTCGGGTGCAGCGGGTTAGTGCCCAGCGGCGTTTCCATCGGCTCGTAGTGTTCAGGGAACGGCCCTTCCGCCATTTTATCAATAGCAAACAGACGTCCCAGCCCTTCCGGCTGCATGATAAACGGATTGGTCCCGCTCCCCGGCGCCGCGTTGTTAAAGTCCGGAATATCGTTCCCTGTCCACTTCGCGCCATTCCACTGGATCAGCATCCGTTTTGGATCCCACGGTTTACCCTGCGGGTCCGCCGAAGCGCGGTTATACAATACGCGACGGTTTAGCGGCCACGCCCACGCCCAACCCAGTGTATTGCCAAGCCCTGACGGGTCGGCGTTATCACGTCTGGACATCTGGTTGCCCTGCTCCGTCCAGCTACCGGTATAAATCCAGCAGGAGGAGGATGTCGTACCGTCATCGCGCAGTAATGCAAAACTACTCAACAACTGGCCTTTCCTGGCAAGCAGTGTACCGTTGGCGTCATAGAGATCTTCCAGCGCATAGCCGTTGTTCTCTTTCGCCACTTCTTCCGAATGCGGTTCATCCGGCTGCTTGTAGTTCCAGCTCATCTTCAATAGTGGTTCGGCGCCTTTACCGCCTTCTGCGCGATACATTTCACGCAGACGATGGTAAATTCCGGCCAGAATCTCGCCGTCGTTACGCGCTTCGCCCGGCGCGTCCTGACCTTTCCAGTGCCACTGTAACCAGCGACCGGAGTTAGCGATAGAGCCATCCTCTTCCGCAAAACAGGTAGACGGCAGACGGAAGACTTCGGTCTGAATCGTTGTCGGATCGACATCGTTAGATTCGCCGTGGTTCTGCCAGAATGTTGACGTTTCAGTCACCAGCGGATCGATAACGACCAGATACTTCAGTTTGCTTAAGCTTTGCACCACTTTGTTTTTGTCCGGGAAGGACGCCACCGGGTTAAAGCCCTGACAGAAATAGCCGGTGACTTTCCCGCTATCCATCATGTTGAAATATTTGATCACGTCATAGGACTGATCCCACTTAGGCAGCCAGGCAAAGCCCCAGTCATTCTCTTTCTGCGCCGCATCGCCATAGAAAGATTTCATCAGGCTGACGAAGAACTTAGGATAATTGCCCCAGTAGTTGACCTGATCGGCCAATGTCGCTTTTGGCGTGTTCGCGGCCAGATAAGTTTGCAGATCGGCCTGTTTTTCCGATGGCAGCGTCAGATAACCCGGCAGGCTGGTGGAGAGCAGTCCTAAATCCGTTAAGCCTTGAATATTAGAGTGGCCGCGCAAGGCGTTCACACCGCCGCCAGCCATCCCCATATTACCGAGCAGCAACTGGATCATCGCCATGGTACGGATGTTCTGCGCCCCGACGGTATGTTGCGTCCAGCCCAGCGCATACAGGAAGGTGGTAGTGCGATCCGGAACGCTGGTAGAGGCCAACACCTCACACACCTTCAGGAAGTCCGCTTTCGGCGTACCGCAGATGTTTTCCACGACGTCCGGCGTATAGCGCGAAACGTGCTGCTTCAGCAGATTCCACACACAGCGTGGGTGCGTCAACGTTTCATCACGTTTGGCATAGCCGTTTTCATCGAACTGGTAGTTCCAGGAGGATTTATCGTACTGACGCTTTTGGGCGTCATAGCCGCTGAAAAGACCGTCATCAAAGGCAAAATCATCCCGCACCAGCAGGCTGGCGTTGGTGTAATGCTTAACGTATTCAGCGTTGATTTTGTTATTTTCGATCAGGTACAGCAAAACGCCGGACAGAAAGGTAATGTCTGTACCGGAACGTATTGGCGCATAGATATCCGCCACCGACGCCGTACGCGTAAAGCGTGGATCAACGACGATCAACGTCGCATCGTTGTTGTTTTTCGCTTCCATCGCCCAGCGGAAACCCACCGGATGCGCTTCAGCGGCATTGCCGCCCATCACCATCACGACGTTGGCGTTTTTAATATCCACCCAGTGGTTGGTCATCGCACCGCGACCAAATGTTGGAGCAAGACTTGCTACCGTTGGTCCGTGTCAGACGCGCGCCTGGTTATCTACCGCCAGCATACCGAGAGAACGCGCAAACTTCTGCGTCAGCATACCCGTTTCATTGCTGGCCGCCGAGGCGCACAGCATCCCGGCAGAGAGCCAGCGGTTAACCGTGACGCCCTGCTCATTCTTTTCAATAAAGTTGGCGTCACGATCGGCTTTCATTAATTTAGCAATACGAGTGAAAGCGTCATCCCAGCTAATGCGCTGCCACTTGTCGGAACCCGGCGCGCGGTATTCCGGATAGCGCAGGCGATCTTCACTGTGAACATAATCCAGCAAACCGGCCCCTTTCGGGCACAGCGCGCCACGGCTTACCGGATGATCCGGGTCGCCTTCAATATGGTAAATCGCTTCTTTCGCGTTTTTTGCCCCATCTCCCAGGCTATACATTAATAGCCCGCAACCTACGGAACAGTATGTGCAGGAGTTACGGATCTCTTTTGCGCGCAACAGCTTATAGTTTCGCGCCTGAGCCAGGGCCATTTTAGGGGTAAAACCCAGTGCGGCCACCGTTGTTCCCGCCATACCGCCCGCGCAGATTTTAAAAAATTGTCTGCGGCTGACGTCCATTGCTTTCCTCTTTTTTCCACGGATGCACGCCTCCTTCGAACTGCATCAAAACCTCAGTCCAGGATGCGTGTATAACTTCGCGAGGAAACTAACAGCAAAATCGATAACTTTTTTGCGTCAAATCAATATTGAAACGGTTCCGCTATTAAATAGCCCTATTTTTAAACCGCAATAACTCCAGGGAGGTACTAAAAAATGACACTGCATGGCATCGCACTCGGAAAAAGTGCTATAAGTGGCAGTTTATTTTGCGCGGTATTCAGGACAGTCACAAAGCATGACATCACAAAAAGCAACGCTAATAGGGCTTGTTGCCATCGTTCTGTGGAGCACGATGGTTGGGTTAATTCGCGGCGTCAGCGAAGGTCTTGGACCGGTAGGCGGCGCAGCCATGATCTATTCATTAAGCGGCCTGCTGCTGATTTTTACCGTCGGATTACCTGATATCCGCCGTTTCCCGGGGCGATACCTCATCGCAGGCAGCGTACTGTTTGTCAGTTATGAAATATGCCTGGCGCTTTCTCTCGGTTATGCCGCCACTCGCCATCAGGCTATCGAAGTCGGCATGGTTAACTATTTATGGCCCAGCCTGACTATTCTGTTTGCCATTCTTTTTAATGGGCAAAAAACTAACTGGCTTATTGTTCCTGGATTGCTTATTGCACTTACTGGCGTTTGCTGGGTTCTGGGGGGCGAGAATGGTCTTAATCCCGGAGAAATTATCAGCAATGTCGCCACCAGTCCGCTAAGTTATTTACTGGCATTTCTTGGGGCGTTTATATGGGCGACGTACTGCACGGTCACCAATAAATATGCGCGTGGTTTTAACGGTATCACCGTCTTTGTGTTACTCACCGCCGTAGCGCTGTGGTTCCACTATTTTCTTACGCCGCAACCTGCCATGATATTTAGCCTACCGGTGATTGCTAAACTTTTTACCGCAGCATTAACGTTGGGGTTTGCCTACGCAGCATGGAATGTGGGCATACTTCATGGCAATGTGACTATCATGGCCGTAGGGTCTTATTTTACCCCCGTCATGTCCTCTGCTCTGGCAGCGCTGTTACTCAGCTCACCACTGTCATTCTCCTTCTGGCAAGGCGCAGTCATGGTTTGCGTAGGTTCACTACTTTGTTGGCTGGCAACGCGGCGGCGCTAATAGCGACGGGCGGGCCGATATTGATATTAAATCGACCCGCTGTACCTTGACACTCTTCATAACACAACTACGCTTTTATCTATTGCCTGTGTGTATTTGACGATTTTTCATTTTCACGTGCTCCCCCTGCGCCATACCAGGATGCGCTGGTAAAAATGGATTTTATAAAATCGTTAAATATGTTAATGCAATGATATAATCATATTAACAAATATATAATTAACGCTAGCTGGCAACTGTATTAGTGCATATAATAATCAGTGGTTACTACCAAAAATAAAACCATAAACAGCCCAATAGTCCCCTCCGAAAATATATCTTATTAGACAGTCCCTATTTGAATTAATACTCTCAAATGTATTAAGGAGATCTCGATCACACAAATTAAAATAATTTGTAATCTTATGAAACTTATTATTGAACTTATGCCACTCCGTCATTTAAAAATAGTCTGCCATTGACAAACGCCTCGTTTAACAATGGTTGAGGAAACACGCTAAGAAAATTATAAGGATTATTAAAATGAAACTTAAGTTAGTGGCAGTGGCAGTGACTTCCCTGTTGGCAGCAGGCGTTGTAAATGCAGCCGAGGTATATAACAAAGACGGCAATAAACTGGATCTGTACGGTAAAGTTCACGCTCAGCATTATTTCTCTGATGATAACGGAAGTGATGGTGACAAAACTTACGCGCGTCTGGGCTTTAAAGGCGAAACGCAGATCAACGATCAGTTAACCGGTTTTGGCCAGTGGGAATATGAATTCAAAGGCAACCGTACTGAAAGCCAGGGCGCTGACAAAGACAAAACCCGTCTGGCGTTTGCTGGTCTGAAATTCGCTGACTACGGTTCTTTCGACTACGGTCGTAACTACGGCGTTGCTTACGACATCGGCGCATGGACCGACGTTCTGCCAGAGTTTGGTGGCGATACCTGGACTCAGACTGACGTCTTCATGACTGGCCGTACTACTGGTGTTGCCACCTACCGTAACACTGACTTCTTTGGCCTGGTTGAAGGTCTGAACTTTGCCGCGCAGTACCAGGGCAAAAACGACCGTGACGGCGCGTACGAGTCTAACGGCGACGGTTTCGGTCTGTCCGCAACGTATGAGTACGAAGGTTTTGGCGTAGGTGCGGCCTATGCGAAGTCTGACCGTACTAACAACCAGGTGAAAGCAGCGAGCAACCTGAATGCTGCGGGTAAAAACGCTGAAGTCTGGGCTGCTGGTCTGAAATATGATGCGAACAACATCTACCTGGCGACCACCTACTCCGAAACGCTGAACATGACCACCTTTGGTGAAGATTCAGCGGGTGATGCGTTTATCGCGAATAAAACCCAGAACTTTGAAGCAGTTGCTCAGTATCAGTTCGACTTCGGTCTGCGTCCGTCCATTGCTTACCTGAAATCCAAAGGTAAAAACCTGGGTACTTACGGCGACCAGGATCTGGTTGAGTACATCGATGTTGGCGCAACCTACTACTTCAACAAAAACATGTCCACCTTCGTTGATTACAAAATCAACCTGCTGGACGACAGCGACTTCACCAAAGCGGCTAAAGTGTCTACCGACAACATCGTTGCTGTTGGTCTGAACTACCAGTTCTAATTTTGTTGTAGTCTGAATACAAAGCCAGTCCTTTCAGGGCTGGCTTTTTCTCTTGATGTAGACTCGGTCATAAGGAGTATGCCGTGCAGACGTTCACTGGTCGTTGTCTTTGCGGACAGAGCCATTTTACCGTTGACGTCGAAATGCTGGATGTCTATGCCTGCCATTGTACGCTGTGTCAAAAATGGTCGGGTGGAATAGCCATGTATCTGGAAGCCTGCGGGCAACCACAGCTAGCCCCCCTTTCCCCGGAACCGCCATACTTTTCATCCTCTTCGCGCGGCGAACGCTACTTCTGTTCCGGCTGCGGGTGTCCGCTGTGGTTTCGGCTTACCGATACCGATCGCTATTTTATTCCCTGGACCTTACTGGAACTGAACGAAGTTGATCGCCGTCGGCTGATTCTGGCTGCGGAAATTTATACCGAAACCCAGCCTGCCTTCTGGCGACTGACGGGGCAATACGCACGCCTCAGCGGTAAAGAGGTTGAGGAAATGGACTCCCCCTGCCAGCTAGCGCATTAAGCGCTTATCTCATCAGGCGTTATGTTATCGGCGTTGGGCTTTTGCCAGACTGAACCACATCCCTACCGCCAGCAAAAGAAGCATACTCCCGGCGCTGCTTAACGCTACACTATGCGACCAGATAAAGGCCTGTCTGGCGGCGTCCAGTATTGCCTGCCCCAGCGTGGGCGGCAGGCTATTAGCCAACTGCACGGCTTCCCCCATTGAAGATGACGCTCTGGCAATCTCTTGCGCCTCAAGCCCGGCAGGCAGACGGATAGACGCGGAGAAGCTACGGCTTAACAACAGACCGAAAATGGCGATGCCCAGTCCCGCGCCCAGTTCATAAGCCATCGTTTCGATCGCGCCGGCCGCCGCCGCTTTTTCTGCCGGCGCAGCGGCCATAATTGCCGACGTGGAAGCCAGCAATGCGCTGGCGGCGCTAAATCCCAGCAGCGCCATTAGCCCCCAGGCCTGCCATTGCTGGGTGCTGAAATCCGTCATCGCCAGGCCATAAAAACTCAGCGCGCTTAACGCCATGCCGCCCGTCGCGACCAGCCGTAGTCCCAGACGCGAGACCAGCGCGCCCGCAATCGGCCCGCTGAATCCACTGGCGACCATCACCGGCAGCATAAATACCCCGGCCTCATAAGGCGATAGTCCGTGAACAAACTGCAGCTCTTGCGCCATCAGCAGCTCAAAACCCACCAGAGTGATCATCGCGGTCATCGCCATCACGACGCCGCTCAGGATAATGCGATGGGTAAATAGCCGCATATCAATCATCGGACGCGATGTCGCAAGCTGTGTGCGGATAAAGAGTCCCAGGAGCAGCGCGCCGGTAAGCAGGGTAAACGAGATGACCCACAGCGACAGATGCCCTTTCAGCGCGGTTTTAGCGCTATAGACCAACAGCAAAATGGCAATAATCAGCATCACCGCATGGCCAAGATTGAGCGGTTGATCGCGACGGCCCGCCTGGCGAGGAACATAGCGGGCGGTTAAGCCCATGACGACCAGCACAATCGGCACGTTGATCAGGAAAACCGATCCCCAGTAAAAATGCTCTAATAATATGCCGCCGATGAGCGGCCCAAACGCCGCTCCGCCCGAACCTACCGCTGCCCAGACGCCCAGCGCCATGTTGCGATGCTTCTCTTCACAAAAGGTGGCGCGTATCCCGGCCAGCGTCGCCGGTACAATCATCGCCGCGCCAATAGCCAGTAATACCCTGGTGGCGATAAGCCAACTGGCGGTATGCGAAAACGCCGCCGCCAATGATGCCAGGCCAAAGAGCGTCCCGCCCAGCATCAGCAGGCGTTTAAAACCGATACGATCTCCAAGCGCGCCCATCGGCAACACCATGCCAGCCATGACCAAAGAATAAATATCAATGATCCACAGCAGCTCGTTGCCGTTGGCCCCCAGTGTCATACTCAGTGTCGGCGCGGCGACATGCAAGACTGTGGCATCAATGGCGACAGGAATATAGACCAGCACAATAATGACTAACGTTAACCACTGACGAAACATAACTCTCCCTTCAAAAACTCAAATTTGGACGCCTGTCCAGTTTCAGGATCCTACGGTAAGTTGAACGAATGTCCAGCTTTTTGTTACACTGCGCGCATTGGCTAATGTGGGGAAAATATGAGTTACCTTAACCGGGATGAACGCCGCGAAGTGATCCTGCAAGCGGCGATGCGCGTGGCGCTGGCAGAGGGGTTTACCGCCATGACGGTGCGACGAATCGCATCAGAAGCCGATGTCGCCGCCGGCCAGGTGCATCACCACTTCAGCTCGGCGGGCGAGCTCAAAGCGCTGGCCTTTGTCCATTTGATCCGCACCCTGCTTGATGCCGGGCAAGTTCCGCCGCCCGCCACCTGGCGTGCACGGCTTCACGCTATGTTGGGTAGCGAAGACGGCGGCTTTGAGCCTTACATAAAATTGTGGCGAGAGGCGCAAATTCTGGCCGATCGGGATCCGCACATCAGAGATGCTTATCTCCTCACGATGCAGATGTGGCATGAGGAAACGGTCACAATTATCGAGCAGGGCAAACAGGCAGGAGAATTTACGTTTACTGCTAACGCCACGGATATCGCCTGGCGGCTTATCGCACTGGTGTGCGGGCTGGACGGTATGTATGTGCTGGGTATTCCGGAAATGGCCGATCCCGCGTTTAAATACCATCTGGATCGGATGATTACGCTTGAACTCTTTGCGTAAAGTTACAAATAATTTAATAAAAATCACTTTTAGTTTACAAAAAGTAACAATTAAGAAACATAATATCTCCTCTTCGCGCCGCGCTGGCCTGGTTTTTTATCTATTCTTTCACTCAATATTCTAAAAAAACTTCAATAAGTTCTCAAAAGAGCGCGTGACGCTCTGTCTCTTTTTTGTGTTTTTTTCAAATGATATGCGCATGTGAGGGGTAAAATGACACGACAAAACGAGAATTATAACCGTTATCTCTTGAGTGACTGGCGACCCGAAAATCCAGCCTTCTGGGAGAATAAAGGGAAAGGCATCGCCAGAAGAAACTTATGGATTTCAGTAAGTTGTTTGCTCCTGGCATTTTGCGTCTGGATGTTGTTTAGCGCTGTTGCCGTCAGCCTCAATAAAATTGGATTTAATTTTACCACCGACCAACTCTTTTTATTAACCGCATTACCTTCTCTTTCCGGCGCAATATTACGCATCCCCTACTCCTTTATGGTACCACTGTTTGGTGGCCGTAAATGGACCGTATTAAGTACCGTAATATTGATTATTCCCTGCGCCTGGCTGGGGTTCGCCGTGCAAAATCCCGCCACCCCTTTCGGGGTATTTATGCTCATCGCTCTGTTGTGCGGTTTTGCGGGGGCAAACTTCGCGTCCAGTATGGGCAACATCAGTTTTTTCTTTCCAAAAGCCAGACAAGGTAGCGCGTTGGGTATTAACGGCGGACTGGGAAATCTTGGCGTCAGTGTGATGCAGTTGATTGCGCCGCTGGTTATTTTTCTGCCGATATTTACTTTTTTAGGCGTCCAGGGCGTGCCGCAACCTGATGGCTCCCTGCTCGCCCTCACTAACGCCGCCTGGATCTGGGTGCCGTTACTGGCTGTCGCGACGCTTGCCGCCTGGTTTGGTATGAACGATATCGGCAGTTCAAAAGCGTCTGTCGCTTCGCAATTGCCGGTGCTAAAACGTCTGCACCTGTGGCTGCTTAGCCTGCTGTACCTGGCGACATTCGGGTCATTCATCGGCTTTTCCGCAGGTTTCGCCATGCTCGCCAAAACGCAATTTCCCGACGTAAACATTCTGCAACTGGCGTTCTTTGGCCCTTTTATCGGCGCGCTGGCGCGATCGGCAGGCGGCGTGATCTCCGATAAATTCGGCGGCGTTCGCGTAACGCTCATTAATTTTATCTTTATGGCGCTGTTTACCGCCCTGCTATTCCTCACGCTGCCAGGCTCCGGCGCAGGCAGCTTTAGCGCGTTCTATCTTGTTTTTATGGGCCTGTTTTTGACAGCGGGTCTCGGCAGCGGTTCTACCTTCCAGATGATTGCGGTGATCTTCCGTCAGATCACGCTCTACAACGTCAAACTGCGCGGCGGGAGCGATGAGCAGGCGCAGCGCGAAGCGGTGACGGATACCGCCGCCGCGCTCGGTTTTATCTCCGCTATTGGCGCTGTGGGCGGCTTCTTTATTCCAAAAGCGTTTGGCACCTCTTTGGCCTTGACCGGCTCGCCGGTGGGCGCCATGAAAATCTTTTTGCTGTTTTACATCGCTTGCGTCCTGCTGACCTGGCTGGTCTACGGGCGTCGTAAGCCTAAACAACAATAACAACATACGCACCTGTAGGACGGCCATCCGGCAATGGTTTAACGCCAAATCGACAGGATGGCGGAAAATTTATCGAAGCAGGAGAAATGTCATGAGTAAACTGTTGGATCGCTTTCGTTACTTTAAACAAAAAGGCGATACCTTTGCCGACGGCCATGGTCAGGTGATGCATACCAACCGCGACTGGGAAGACAGTTATCGCCAGCGCTGGCAGTTTGATAAGATCGTACGCTCAACCCACGGCGTCAACTGCACGGGCTCCTGTAGCTGGAAAATTTATGTCAAAAACGGTCTGGTGACGTGGGAAACCCAGCAAACCGACTACCCGCGCACGCGTCCCGATTTACCGAACCATGAACCGCGCGGCTGCCCGCGCGGCGCCAGCTACTCCTGGTATCTCTATAGCGCCAACCGTCTGAAATACCCTCTGGTGCGTAAGCGGCTGATAGAACTGTGGCGCGAGGCCCTTTCCCGGCACAGCGATCCGGTACTGGCATGGGAATCTATAATGAACGACCCGCAAAAATGCCAAAGTTACAAACAGGTGCGCGGACATGGCGGCTTTATTCGTTCGAACTGGAAAGAGCTGAATCAGCTCATTGCCGCCGCTAACGTCTGGACAATCAAAACCTATGGTCCGGATCGTGTGGCGGGGTTTTCACCTATTCCGGCGATGTCGATGGTTTCTTACGCCGCCGGAACACGTTATCTGTCATTGCTTGGCGGTACTTGTCTGAGCTTCTATGACTGGTATTGCGATCTTCCACCCGCGTCGCCAATGACCTGGGGCGAGCAGACTGATGTGCCGGAGTCCGCCGACTGGTATAACTCAGCCTACATTATTGCCTGGGGCTCTAACGTGCCGCAGACGCGTACCCCGGACGCCCACTTCTTTACTGAAGTGCGCTACAAAGGCACTAAGACGATCGCCATCACCCCGGACTATTCCGAAGTCGCTAAACTGTGCGATCAGTGGCTGGCGCCAAAGCAAGGTACCGACAGCGCGCTGGCGATGGCCATGGGTCACGTTATTTTAAAAGAGTTTCATCTCGATAATCCCAGCGACTATTTTCTTAACTATTGCCGCCGTTATACCGACATGCCAATGCTGGTCCTGTTGGATGAGCGCGCAGACGGCAGTTATGTACCGGGGCGTATGATGCGCGCGTCGGATCTGGTGGATGGACTGGGAGAAGCCAATAATCCGGAATGGAAAACCGTCGCGCTCAACAGTACGGGCGAACTGGTCGCGCCCAACGGTTCTATCGGTTTTCGCTGGGGCGAAAAGGGAAAATGGAACCTGGAACCGGTGGCGGCGGGCGTCGAAACTGAACTGTCGCTCTCTTTACTCGGTCAGCATGATGACGTGGCGGGTGTCGCCTTCCCCTATTTTGGCGGTAACGAAAACCCACATTTTCGCAGCGTACGGCAGGAACCGGTGCTGGTACGTCAGTTACCGGTGAAATGCCTGGATCTGGCGGACGGTAGCGAGCGGATGGTCGTCAGCGTTTACGATCTGGTGCTGGCTAATTATGGGCTGGATCGTGGTCTGGATGACTGCCATAGCGCCAATAATTATAACGACGTAAAAGCCTACACGCCGGCCTGGGGCGAACAGATTACCGGCGTGCCGCGTCGACATATCGAAACTATTGCACGTGAATTTGCCGAGACCGCCCATAAAACTCACGGTCGTTCGATGATCATCCTCGGCGCGGGAGTGAATCACTGGTATCACATGGATATGAATTACCGTGGGATGATTAACATGCTGGTGTTCTGCGGCTGTGTTGGACAAACCGGCGGCGGCTGGGCGCACTATGTCGGCCAGGAGAAGCTGCGGCCGCAAACCGGCTGGCTGCCGCTGGCCTTCGCACTGGACTGGAATCGCCCGCCGCGTCAGATGAACAGTACCTCGTTTTTCTACAACCATGCCAGTCAGTGGCGCTATGAAAAACTGACTGCGCAAGAGTTGCTGTCGCCGTTGGCCGATCCGGCTAAATTTTCCGGACACCTGATCGATTTCAACGTGCGCGCGGAACGTATGGGCTGGCTACCCTCGGCGCCGCAGCTTAATCTTAACCCGCTCAGCGTGAAAGCGAGCGCCGATAAAGCCGGGCTGTCTGCGGCGGTTTATACCGTGCAGGCGTTGAAATCAGGCGCTATCCGTTTTGCCTGCGAACAGCCTGACAGTGGTCATAATCACCCGCGAAATTTATTTGTCTGGCGCTCTAACCTGCTCGGCTCCTCCGGGAAAGGTCATGAGTACATGCTCAAATATCTGCTGGGCACCGACAGCGGTATTCAGGGCGAAGCGCTGGGTTCCAGCGAAGGAATTAAGCCTGAAGAGGTGGAATGGCAGTCCGCCGCGATTGAGGGCAAGCTCGATCTGTTGGTCACGCTTGATTTCCGTATGTCCAGTACCTGTCTGTTTTCCGATATCGTTTTGCCGACCGCCACCTGGTATGAAAAAGACGATATGAATACCTCGGATATGCATCCGTTTATCCACCCCCTTTCCGCCGCGGTCGATCCTGCCTGGGAATCCAAAAGCGACTGGGAGATCTACAAAGGCATCGCCAGCGCCTTTTCTGAAGTGTGTGTCGGACACCTCGGACAGGAAACCGATGTGGTGTTACACCCGCTCCAGCATGATTCCCCGGCGGAACTGGCGCAGCCATTTGATATTCTCGACTGGCGTAAAGGCGAGTGCGAACTTATTCCGGGCAAAACCGCCCCCAATATCGTCGTGGTTGAACGCGATTATCCGGCCACCTATGAACGTTTTACCTCGCTGGGTCCCCTGCTGGATAAATTGGGCAACGGCGGTAAGGGTATTGCCTGGAATACGCAAGATGAAGTCGATTTCCTCGGTAAGCTCAATTACACCAAACACGATGGTCCGGCGAAAGGACGTCCGCGAATAGACACCGCGCTGGATGCTTCGGAAGTGATTCTTGCCTTAGCGCCGGAAACCAACGGCCAGGTGGCGGTGAAAGCCTGGCAGGCGTTGGGCGAGATGACCGGGCGCGAGCACACCCATCTGGCCATCAATAAAGAAGATGAGAAAATTCGCTTTCGTGATATCCAGGCGCAACCGCGCAAAATTATCTCCAGCCCGACCTGGTCAGGGCTGGAAAGCGAGCATGTCTCTTATAACGCCGGATATACCAACGTACATGAACTGATCCCGTGGCGCACGTTGTCGGGGCGGCAACAACTCTATCAGGATCATGCGTGGATGCGCGCTTTTGGCGAAAGCCTGGTGGCATATCGCCCGCCGATTGATACCCGCAGCGTCAGCGAAATGCGAGAAATTCCGCCCAACGGTTTCCCGGAAAAAGCGCTTAACTTCCTGACGCCGCACCAGAAGTGGGGAATTCACTCCACCTACAGCGAAAACCTGCTGATGCTGACCTTGTCGCGCGGCGGGCCGATTGTCTGGATCAGCGAAGCCGATGCCCGTGAACTGGGTATTGAAGATAACGACTGGATTGAAGCCTTCAACGCTAATGGCGCCCTTACCGCTCGTGCGGTGGTCAGCCAGCGCGTCCCGCCGGGTATGACCATGATGTACCACGCCCAGGAGCGGATTATGAACATTCCGGGTTCGGAAGTCACCGGGATGCGCGGCGGGATCCATAACTCCGTGACCCGGGTCTGTCCAAAACCGACGCATATGATCGGCGGCTATGCGCAACTGGCTTACGGCTTCAACTATTACGGAACCGTGGGTTCGAATCGCGATGAATTCATCATGATCAGGAAGATGAAAAACATTAACTGGCTGGATGATGAGGGCCGGGATCAGGTACAGGAGGCGAAAAAATGAAAATACGCTCACAGGTTGGGATGGTACTGAATCTCGATAAATGTATTGGCTGTCACACCTGCTCCGTCACCTGTAAAAACGTCTGGACCGGACGTGAAGGGATGGAATACGCATGGTTCAATAACGTCGAAACTAAACCGGGTATTGGCTATCCCAAAAATTGGGAAGACCAGCAGGAGTGGCAAGGCGGTTGGGTTCGTGATGTTAATGGCAAGATAAGGCCCCGTCTGGGCGGCAAAATGGGGGTAATTAGCAAAATTTTCGCCAACCCGGTGATTCCGCAAATCGATGATTACTATGAACCCTTTACCTTCGATTATCAGCATTTACATACAGCGCCGGAGAGTAAGCATCAGCCCACTGCCCGTCCGCGTTCACTGATTGACGGAAAACGGATGGACAAGGTGATCTGGGGGCCAAACTGGGAAGAGCTGCTCGGCGGCGAATTTGAAAAACGCGCCCGCGACCGTAACTTCGACAACATACAAAAGGAGATGTACGGTCAGTTCGAAAACACCTTCATGATGTACCTGCCGCGCCTGTGCGAACACTGCCTGAACCCCAGTTGTGTCGCCACCTGCCCAAGTGGCGCTATTTATAAGCGTGAAGAAGACGGCATCGTGCTAATCGACCAGGATAAATGCCGGGGCTGGCGTTTGTGTATCAGCGGCTGCCCGTACAAAAAAATCTACTTTAACTGGAAGAGCGGCAAGTCTGAGAAGTGCATATTTTGCTATCCGCGTATTGAATCCGGCCAGCCGACCGTTTGTTCGGAAACCTGCGTCGGGCGCATCCGTTATCTTGGCGTTCTGCTCTACGACGCCGACAGGATTGAAGACGCGGCCAGTACCGAACACGAGACAGATTTGTATGAACGTCAGTGCGATGTGTTTCTCAATCCGCACGATCCGGCGGTCATCGAAGAGGCGCTTAAACAGGGCATCCCGCAAAACGTCATCGACGCCGCCCAACGGTCGCCGGTGTACAAAATGGCGATGGACTGGAAGCTGGCGCTTCCGCTGCACCCGGAATACCGTACCCTGCCGATGGTCTGGTACGTACCGCCGCTGTCGCCCATCCAGTCATACGCCGACGCGGGCGGGTTACCGCACAATGGCAATATTCTGCCGGCGGTGGAGACGCTGCGTATTCCGGTCCAGTACCTGGCCAATATGCTCAGCGCGGGCGATACCGGTCCGGTCATTCGGGCGCTAAAGCGGATGATGGCGATGCGCCACTACATGCGCTCGCAGACGGTTGAAGGCGTGACGGATACCCGCGCGATTGACGAAGTGGGTCTGAGCGTACAACAGGTTGAAGAGATGTATCGCTACCTGGCGATTGCCAATTATGAAGATCGTTTTGTCATTCCCACCAGCCACCGGGAAATGGCGCGCGATGCCTTTCCGGAGCGCAACGGCTGCGGCTTTACTTTTGGCGACGGTTGTCACGGCTCGGATACCAAATTCAACCTGTTCAACAGTAGCCGTATTGATGCCATCAATATCACCGAAGTACGTGATAAAGCGGAGGGGGAATAATGCAAATCCTCAAAGCGATTGGCCTGTTGATGGAGTATCCGGACGACGAGTTGTGGGAATGTCGGGATGAAGCGCTTGCCCTTATCCAACACGATGCGCCAATGCTGGCCGACTTCACTCGCGAGCTGCTTTATGCGCCGTTACTGGATAAACAAGCAGAATGGTGTGAAGTGTTTGACCGAGGGCGCGCCACTTCATTGCTGTTATTCGAGCATGTTCATGCGGAGTCCCGCGATCGCGGCCAGGCGATGGTCAATTTGTTAAGCCAGTATGAAACCGTGGGCCTCCAGCTCAACTGCCGCGAACTGCCGGATCACCTGCCGCTCTATCTGGAGTACTTAAGCGTGTTGCCGGAAGCGGAAGCTCGCGAGGGATTACAGAATATTGCCCCTATTCTGGCGCTGCTGGGCGGTCGTCTGAAACAGCGAGGAGCGCCGTGGTATCAACTGTTTGACGCCCTGCTGACGCTGGCGGGCAGTACGCTTACAAGTGACAGTGTCACCAAGCAGATTGTTCAGGAATCGCGGGATGATACCCGTCAGGCACTGGACGCCGTCTGGGAAGAAGAACAGGTGAAGTTTATCGAAGATAACGCCACGACCTGTGACAGTTCACCGTTACACCATTATCAACGACGCTTTAGCCAGGACGCGGCGCCGCAGTACGTCGACGTCAGCGCGGGAGGCCCGAAATGATACAGTACCTGAACGTCTTTTTTTACGACATCTACCCCTATATTTGCGCCACGGTATTCTTCCTCGGCAGTTGGCTGCGCTATGACTACGGACAATATACCTGGCGCGCGTCGTCCAGCCAGATGCTGGATAAGCGCGGGATGGTGATATGGTCGAATTTGTTCCATATTGGCATTCTGGGGATCTTTTTTGGCCATCTGTTTGGAATGCTGACGCCACACTGGATGTATGCCTGGTTCCTGCCGATTGCGGTAAAACAGCAGATGGCGATGATCCTCGGCGGCGTGTGCGGCGTATTAACGTTGATCGGCGGCGCGGGATTACTGTGGCGTCGTCTGACCAATCAGCGTGTGCGGGCGACATCCACTACACCTGATATTATCATCATGAGCATTTTGCTGATTCAGTGCCTGCTTGGCCTGAGCACCATTCCGTTTTCGGCGCAATATCCGGATGGCAGCGAAATGATGAAGTTGGTGGGCTGGGCGCAAAGTATAGTCACCTTCCGCGGCGGGTCTTCGGAAATGCTGAGCGGTGTGGCGTTTGTTTTCCGCGTTCATCTGGTGCTGGGAATGACTATTTTCCTGCTCTTCCCGTTCACCCGTCTGGTTCATGTCTGGAGCGCGCCGTTTGAGTATTTCACCCGTCGCTACCAGATTGTTCGTACCCGCCGCTAATTCTCTTTGCCCGGGGGTACGCTTACCGGGCAAAGAAAAACGCCTGGGCGTCGTCATTCGGCAACACACAGGCTATGATGATTCTTCAGTCAAAGGAGAACATCAATGAAACCGCAGATTTACCATGTTGACGCCTTCACCAGCGAACCCTTTCGCGGCAACTCTGCTGGAGTTGTCTTACATGCGGATACGCTAAGCGACGCGCAGATGCAGCTGATTGCCCGTGAATTTCGTCACTCGGAAACCGCCTTTTTGCTAAAAAGCGAAGAGAGTGATGTGCGCATACGCTATTTTACACCGACAGTAGAAGTCCCCATCTGTGGTCATGCCACCGTGGCCGCGCATTATGTTCGGGCAACGGTACTGGGGTTGGGAAACACCACCGCCTGGCAAACCTCGTTAGCGGGCCGTCATCGCGTTGAAATTCATGCCGAACACAACGACTATCGCATCACGCTGGAACAAGGTCAGCCCTCTTTTAAACCACCGCTAGTCGGAGAGATTCGGGCTGCCATCATCACCGCGTTGAACCTGACTGAAGATGATATCGTGCCGGGAGCGCCAATTCAGGTGGCTTCAACAGGACATGCAAAAGTGATGATCCTGCTCAAACCAGACGTTGATATTGATGCCCTTTCTCCGAATCTGGCAGCCCTGACGGCAATCAGCCAGCAAATTGGCTGTAACGGCTTTTTTCCTTTCCAGATTCGTCCGGGAAAAAACGAAACCGATGGGCGAATGTTTTCCCCGGCGATAGGGATTGTGGAAGATCCGGTAACGGGAAACGCCAATGGCCCGATGGGAGCATGGCTCGTCCATCATGGCCTGATGGCGCATGACGGTAAAACGCTGCAGATTCAAGGCCATCAGGGGCGCGCTTTAGGCAAAGAGGGTACTGTTGATGTTACCGTCACCATTCGCGATAACCAGCCGGAAAACGTCACCATCTCCGGCCAGGCGGTCATTCTGTTTCATGCCGAATGGGCCATTACTTTTTAATCTTTGTCAGGCCCGCAAATCCTCGCGGCAAAAAATTATTTTCCCGCCTCCGGATGGGTATCAAATGCAGCCATTACCGCGGCCAGCTCCGCCTCGGTAAAACCGTGCTTTACATCATTTACGCCGAGACCAAACTGCTGCTGAAGTAACTGATACAACGACGGTACATCCGGTACATTGACCTGTTCAACGGCATGTCCCTGGTGGTAACGCGTGAAGTGGAAATTCGTTAATGTCAGCTTGCCGCCATCAGGCAAATGGCGGCACATCAACAAATGATGACGAAAATGGGATTGCGGCCAGTGAGCCGACCAGAAATTGCCCATTACATGATCGCTCTGCTGCTGCACCCCCAGATCAAAACAGTACATCGACTGCCAGTGCTCATGGTGCCGGAATTGTAAAATCCATGTGCTCCCCTCCTGCATCAGGCGGTATTCGCCATGCGGCGTTTGCTGGGCAATTTCAGCCTGCAGACGAAGCGGCGCGGTTAGCGTTTGGCCGCCAAAACCCACGTCAGCGATCCACTGCTCGTCCTCAACATCAACCAGCAGCAAACGGTGCGTGCGCGGCGGTAAACTGGCGGGATGAGACAGAATGACCCGCCCCAATAAGCTTCGGACGTTAAAACCGATGTCGCGTAACGCACGTTCAAACAGGCCATTCAGTTCAAAACAGTATCCACCGCGTCGGGCATAAAGCAGTTTCTCCTCTAATGCCGTCTCATCGAGCTGTATTTCACGAGGCAGTAGCACATCCAGATTTTCAAAAGGAATCGCGCAGTTGTGCGCTAAGTGAAGCGTTCTGAGCGCTTCAACCGTAGGAACCCCCAACGGCTGACAATGTAATCGCGTAAAATAAGCATGTAAAAAAGAGGTCATCTGAGGCTTCCATTAACATTAATGCTTGCGTTCGGCACACAGGCTGAGGCGGATATCGCTGCGCAACAGGATACCCTATCCGTGGAATAGCGTTGGATACTTTTGAAAAAAATAAGACAGGCCGGCTACAGCGCCGGAGGTACGTGGGATTTTGGCCTACAAACGGAAATCGGTTCTGAGAATCTCTTTGCGGCACGCCGCCAAAATAGCGGCGTGTTAAAATTTTTAACGCCAGCTCAGCGAGTCTGATTTCTAACAAAACTGGCTAAACATAAACGCTTTTTAATACTTGTCCAAATAGTTATGGTAACGATCTTTTATGTCGGCCGCCCATTGCACTTTCGCCTCCTGCATGTCGCTGGCCCGAGCGATATAATGTTCTAAACTCGGAATGGCGCCTAATGCCTGAGGTAAGGCATTATATTCTGCTATTCGCTCTCTGACGGTTTTATATTTTTCATCAATATCATAATGATAGTACGCTGGCGCTTCAAAAAAGCCCTCTTCCAGTCTCATACAAATATCTTCAAAGGACCCCTTAACCTCAACGCTATGTTCGCCATCCGATATCCTGACGATTGGCTCACGTCCAGCCATCAGCGAGAGTTGTTCGAATGTTAACATCCGACCATCAGAAAGCTCGACATCTATAATAAATTGTTCATCACGTACAGCATCTGCAAGGTGATTATGGATAGTCCCTGCATTGGCACAGAACTCCGCAACTTTAGGCGTAACATTGCAATAATGTTCAATTACTCTTGTAAATCCGTAGGCCAGCCCTGCGGTAAGCACATACAAGATGCCTTTCATGATTTTTGTTGATAATTTATTTTCATAATCTCCTGCAGCAACATGAGGTAGCTTATTTCCTGATAAAGCTCTGGCATAGGTAGAAACTGATGTATGTGGCATATCCTACTCCTTCAAATTTTGCTCAATAGCTTTATATGTCCTACTCCTCTCTCATTATGACGATATGTCAATCAACAAAATTGCTCAAAGGCATACATTTTCAGGAGAAAATGAGAATAACAGGCGCAACGGCCTTATCTTATGCTGCTGCAATATCGTCAGGTAGTTTACCGTTCGAGGTTATATCTATGACCATAAATCCCACAAGTGATTAGCGCTGGTTAATTATTGTGCAACGCAATCACTGCGGATTTGTGCTGGCGTCTTATCTGGCTGAATCGTGACCACACCGCACCACATCTGACCACACAAATAAACTCGACATCCTCATTTTGTTCTTCCCGTATGTTTTGCGTCATTTAACAATTGCAGGTAGGATGCTCCGCCGGCGGTTTTATCCTTGTCACAGAATCAGGGAAAAGCGGCATTCGCCATTGCAGGCAATCGATTGGTGAGCGCCCGTCGCGGCATAAGGAATTTTTCTGTCAGGACAGGCTATAACAGGTAACGTAATGAAAACACAGACTACGCACGCCGCAGAACAACATGCGGCGAAACGACGCTGGCTGAACGCCCATGAAGAGGGGTATCACAAAGCGATGGGGAATCGTCAGGTTCAGATGATTGCTATCGGCGGCGCGATTGGCACCGGTTTATTTTTAGGTGCAGGCGCCCGATTGCAAATGGCCGGACCGGCACTGGCGCTGGTCTATCTGATATGCGGCATTTTTTCTTTTTTCATTTTACGCGCGCTGGGCGAACTGGTATTGCATCGCCCTTCCAGCGGGAGTTTCGTCTCCTACGCCCGTGAATTTTTGGGTGAAAAAGCGGCCTACGTCGCAGGCTGGATGTACTTTATTAACTGGGCGATGACCGGGATCGTCGATATCACCGCAGTGGCGTTATACATGCACTACTGGGGCGCATTTGGCGACGTTCCGCAATGGGTGTTCGCGCTCGGCGCGTTAACCATTGTCGGTACCATGAACATGATCGGCGTAAAATGGTTTGCCGAAATGGAGTTCTGGTTCGCGCTGATAAAAGTACTCGCCATTGTTATCTTCCTGGTGGTAGGCACGATTTTTCTCGGTACCGGTCAACCGCTTGAGGGTAATGCCACCGGTTTTCACCTGATTACAGATAATGGCGGCTTTTTCCCGCACGGCCTGTTGCCCGCGCTGGTACTGATTCAGGGCGTAGTGTTCGCTTTTGCGTCGATTGAACTGGTCGGTACCGCCGCTGGGGAGTGCAAAGATCCACAGACGATGGTGCCAAAAGCCATCAATAGCGTGATCTGGCGTATTGGTCTTTTCTATGTAGGATCGGTCGTATTGCTGGTTTTGCTGCTGCCGTGGAACGCCTATCAGGCGGGGCAAAGTCCGTTTGTCACCTTCTTTTCTAAACTTGGCGTGCCTTATATCGGCAGTATTATGAATATCGTGGTGTTAACCGCCGCGCTTTCCAGCCTGAACTCCGGGCTTTACTGTACGGGGAGAATTTTACGTTCAATGTCGATGGGGGGTTCCGCGCCGAAATTCATGGCGAAAATGAGCCGTCAGCATGTGCCCTATGCGGGTATTCTGGCGACTCTGGTGGTTTACGTGGTCGGCGTATTCCTGAATTACCTGGTCCCCTCCCGCGTGTTTGAGATCGTTCTTAATTTTGCCTCGCTCGGCATTATCGCATCGTGGGCGTTTATCATGGTGTGCCAGATGCGTTTACGCCAGGCGATAAAAGAAGGCAAAGCCGCAGACGTCAGTTTTAAACTGCCCGGCGCGCCTTTTACCTCCTGGCTAACGCTGCTGTTTTTACTAAGCGTGCTGGTACTTATGGCGTTTGACTACCCGAATGGAACTTACACTATCGCCTCGTTGCCGCTGATCGCCATTCTGCTGGTTGCCGGCTGGTTTGGCGTGCGACGTCGCGTGGCGGAGATCCATCGAACTGCGCCAGTAACGGCGGATTCGACAGAGAATGTCGTATTGAAAGAAGAAGCAGCGACATAACATTCCCCTTCCCCGGCAGCCCCAGGCCTGCCGGGTTTAATGCGCGTTGCCGCCAACACCGCATCGCGCCCAATGCTTAGTCAGCCTTAATCAACTGCGCCACATCATTGCTGTTAATTTCCCGCTGGTTGCCTTCCTGATCGGTATAACTGGTCATCCCCGTCTCTTTATCTAACTGCGGCTTACCCTGAGTTACGATCGTTTGCCCATTCTTCGTCGTCATCACATAGTTGGTTGTGCAACCCGCAAGCATAAAAAACATTATGCCCAAACCTGAGCATATAAATAACTTTTTCATATTTTCCTCGTGAATATAATGAGTTAACTACAGCAAAAAGGCAGTGTAATTCTCACAGAATCATCAGGCTATCGGCGGGGTGTAACGAGGCGTATCGGTGCGTTTAAAGAGATGACTGGAGGGGTTTCCCCCTCCATACCCTATTTACAAAGCAATGCGAATAACATCATCCGGCTGCGTCGCTTCCTGCTCACGTGTCGATTTCTGCTTCACGCTGACGTAGAGCGTTTTACCATCTGCCGATAGCGCCAGACTATTCGGGTACGTCGGCGTATCGAACGTTTTAACAACGTTATAGGTCTTCGCATCGATCACGCTGACCTGCCCTGCCTGACGATGCGTCACATACGCCTCGTTACGTGTCGGATTATACAGGACGGCCAAAGAGGCAGGCGCCGCGATTTTGGCAAGAATATTGCCATTACGGGTATCGACAACCAGAACCTCAGTCGCCTTCGAGTCGGTGATAAACGCGCGATGACCTGCGGTATCGAGACTCAGGTTAATAAAGAAGTGTTCTTTACCGTCATCCAGCAACTTCTTACGACTGAGAATTTTATTGCTGGCGGTATCGATGGTGATAAATTCGCCATCCGCATTGGTGGTGTACAGGCGTTGCGCTTTACTGTCGAGCGCCAGACCCGTACTCATTTTGCCGGTATTTTCGATCGTCGTTTTCAGTTTGATGGTTTCGCCATCCACTACCCAAATAGCACTCTCTTTGCCAACACCGCTAATGTAGATCGTGTTGGTCGCCGCATCGACAACCAGCTCACGGGGCTGTAACGGACGAACCTCTTCAGTACGTTTGCGCGCATCAAGTACCAGACGACCTTTTACATCACCCGTTTTGGCATCAATCGCGGTAACAGCGCTGTTAATGGTATTGCCAAACCACAGCGTTTGGGTCGCGGCATTGATGGTGGCGCCGAACGGCTTGAGATCGTTATGAATCGCTTGCGTGATTTCCAGCGTCACCGGGTCGAGACGATAAACTACGCCGCCTTTATCCAGTTTACGGCTTTGCGATGTAGCCAGCCAGAGCGCGTTTTCTTGCTGACTCCAGGCCATCTCATAAGCGCCTTTGCCTACCGCTTTACGCAGCATGTCTTCCGCCGCCAGCGTGCTAAATGAGGATGCGACGAGGAGCGAACCTAACAATAAAGAACCACGCAGGCGCGGCGAAAAAAGATGACGTAAGTGCATGACGACTCCCTTTGATAAAAACGTGTATAGCTGCTTCACACTACTTCGCTGCGCGGGATCTTCGTTCCGCACTTATTATAAGTTGAGAATAATAATCATTATTTATCAGAAAGTGGAGCTTTTCCTCGCCTGCGAATGTCATGGCTCTTAAATACCGCACATTTTCTTAACTTAATGTGCGATTAAAATTTCAAAACTTTACATATTGACTACCCTTAATGTCACGTTTTCCGTTGATACGCTTACATTTATCCGGCATTTTCATGAAAATTATTTCCGTTAGACAGCGACTTTATCCCGCCCTCTTATTGCCTCTGACCTTCTCCCCGGTCCTTCAGGCCGCCAGCGCGCCCAATGAACAAACCATGATAGTCACCGCAACGCCGCAAACCGTATCCGAACTCGATACACCTGCCGCCGTTAGCGTCATTGAGGGAGAAGACATGCGTCTGGCGACGCCGCGCGTCAATTTATCCGAGTCTTTAACCAGCGTCCCGGGATTGCAGGTGCAGAACCGGCAGAACTACGCGCAGGATCTGCAAATCTCTATCCGTGGATTTGGCTCGCGTTCCGCCTTTGGCGTGCGCGGCATTCGTCTGTATGTTGATGGCATTCCCGCCACCATGCCGGATGGACAAGGCCAGATTTCGAATATTGATATTAACAGCATACAAGACGTTGAAGTGTTACGCGGCCCCTTCTCAGCGCTATACGGCAATGCTTCCGGCGGCGTGATAAATGTCACCACCGAAACCGGCAGACAGCCGCCTACCCTTGAGGCCAGCAGCTACTACGGCAGTTATGGAAGCTGGCGCTATGGGCTAAAAGCCACGGGCGCGATGGGTGACGGCACACAGCCAGGCGACGTGGATTACACGGTATCGACTACCCGTTTCACCACCCACGGCTACCGCGATCACAGCGGCGCGCGAAAAAATCTGGCTAATGCCAAACTGGGCGTGCGCCTTGACGATGTCAGTAAACTCTCGCTGATTTTTAATAGTGTGGACATTAAGGCGGACGATCCCGGCGGACTCACCGAATCTGAATGGAAAGCCGATCCGCAACAGGCGCCGCGCGCTGAACAGTACAATACGCGTAAAACCATCAAACAAACTCAGGCAGGATTGCGTTATGAACGTCAGCTCAGCGCGCAGGATGATATCAGCGTGATGGCCTACGCCGGAGAGCGGGAAACCACGCAATACCAGTCTATTCCCCTGGTGGCACAGCTAAAACCAGCCCAGGCTGGCGGCGTAATTACACTGCAACGCCACTATCAGGGCATTGATTCCCGCTGGACTCACCGGGGAGAATTAGGTGTGCCAGTCACCTTCACTGGCGGATTAAATTATGAAAATATGAGCGAAAACCGCAAGGGTTACAATAACTTCCGTCTCAACAACGGCACCCCTGAGTTCGGGCATAAAGGCGATTTACGCCGGGATGAGCGTAACCTGATGTGGAATGTCGATCCTTATCTGCAAACCCAGTGGCAGCTTACGCAAAAACTCTCGCTGGATGCTGGCGTGCGCTACAGTTCTGTGTGGTTCGATTCTAACGATCACTATATCGCGCCCGGCAATGGCGATGACAGCGGCGACGCCAGCTATCACCACTGGCTACCCGCCGGATCGCTAAAATATGCGTTAACTGACGCCTGGAATCTCTATCTTGCTGCCGGTCGCGGATTTGAAACTCCCACTATTAATGAGCTTTCTTATCGCGCTGACGGCCAAAGCGGGTTCAACTTTGACCTCAAACCGTCGACCAATGATACGGTGGAAGTCGGCAGTAAAACGCGGATTGGCAATGGCTTGTTGACCGCCGCGTTATTTCAAACCGATACCGATGATGAGATTGTCGTCGCCAGTAGTATGGGAGGACGCACTACCTACAAAAACGCGGGCAAAACGCGCCGCCAGGGCGCAGAGCTCGCGTTGGACCAGCGCTTCGCCGGCGACTGGCGGGTGAAAGCATCATGGACCTGGCTGGATGCGACCTATCGCAGTAACGTTTGTCAGGGGCAAAACTGTGATGGAAACCGGATGCCCGGCATCGCCCGTAATATGGGATTCGCCTCATTAGGTTTTATCCCGGATGAGGGGTGGTACGCCGGAACAGACGTTCGGTATATGGGCGATATCATGGCCAATGATGAAAATACCGCTAAAGCGCCTTCGTATACCGTTGTTGGACTAAATACAGGGTATAAATTTAATTACAGTCAGCTTACCGTCGATATTTTTGGGCGGGTAGATAATCTATTTGATAAAGAATATATCGGTTCGGTGATCGTTAATGAATCTAATGGCCGATATTATGAGCCAGCGCCAGGGCGTAACTATGGCGTGGGGATTAATCTGGCATGGCAATTTGAATAAATATCCGGCAATAGCGGGGAACCCCCGCTATTGATAAGTCATAGTCGCATGAAGGTTACATGAAGTACTGATTTTTAATCGTCGCTACGTTTTGTTGCAAAACGTTCTGTAGGCAGTGGCGACTGGCTTCTTTATCACCAGTCACTAACGCATTAAGCAATTTTCTGTACAGATTAACGCCGTTTTGATAATCATCAAGTTTAAAATTATCATATAAAAAATGCAGGCTTGGCCCCAGGCGTACCCATAATTGCTCGATCATGGCATACAGCGTTGGCATATCCGCGTAGTGGTAGATCTCAAAGCGGAATGCGCGGTTGGCCAAAAGAATTTTCTCCATAACGCCACTTTCCAGCGCCTGTTGAAATTCATCTAATAGCGCATTCAGCGTCTGCTCGCGATCCGGGGTAATCTTACCCGCAGCGGCGACCACCGCCATCTCCTCCAGGGCAGTACGAATCGTATTAATTTCCAGCAAACTTTCCAGCGAGATCTCCGGCACCATAAACGCCTGTGCTGGCGCCACCGCCAAAGCACTGGAAGAGACCAGCCTTAACAGGGCCTCACGCACCGGCGTAATACTGACGCCTAACTCTTGAGCGATATTTTTAGTGATAAGCCTTGCGCCTGGTTTTAATGCGCCAATAGACAATTGATGCTTTAACCGATTTTCAACCTGTGTGGTCAGGCTTATATGTTGTGTTTTTTCCGTACCCGGCATTTTCCTTCCTTCACCTCTTGGCAGAACAACATCGCAATCGAGTCCCGAAGAAGTTTCGGAACTTAATTGTAAAAAAGATAATCCAGGCCTGAACGGCCAAATAAATAAAAGTGATAATTTACTTGCGTGATATTCTCATCTTTTACAACAATACAGGTTTCTTTATGGCAACCGTTTTATCTCCGTCATTCCTTCATGTATCGAGATTTTTGACCGGTTCAGGCCGCTGAGGGAGATAAGCTGCCCCACCGCGATCTGAATGATGAATATAAGTAAAGCCGGAATTTTAAAATTTGCACATTTTTATGGCGACATAATGCCGCCATTTTTTCTTTACGCATCGTCCGCTAAACGTATCACGACTTTGCCAAAGTTCTTCCCCGCCAGCAGCCCCATAAACGCTTCTGGCGCATTTTCCAGCCCATCAGTAATCTGCTCCCGGTAATGTATTTTCCCTTCTTTGATCCAACGCCCCATTTCTTGCTGAAACTCATGTATCCGGTGACCATAGTCCTGGTTGATGATAAAACCTTGCAGGCGAATACGCTTTTTAAGTAATGTCGCCATCAGCAGTGGCAGTCTGTCTGGACCGTCCGGCAACGTTGTCGCATTGTAGCCGCTGACCAGACCGCAGAGCGGAATCCGCGCCGACGTATTCAGTAGCGGTAAGACGGCGTCAAAGACTTTACCGCCGACATTCTCATAATAAATATCGATACCCTGCGGGCAGGCCTGCGCAAGCTGTTGTGGGAAATTATCAGCGTGATGATCAAGGCACAGATCAAATCCCAAAACGTCTGTCGCATGACGGCATTTTTCCGCGCCGCCGGCAATACCCACGACCCGGCAGCCCTTCAGCTTGCCAATTTGCCCAACCGTTGCGCCTACGGGGCCGGTGGCGGCGGCGACAACCAGCGTTTCGCCCTCTTTCGGCTGGCCGATATCCAGTAACCCCATATAGGCGGTAAACCCCGGCATCCCTAAAACTCCCAACGACCAGGAAGGATGTTGCGGATTATCACCCAGCTTTACCAACCCTTCGCCATCTGAAATGTCATAATCCTGCCAACCATTGTAACTCAACACCCATTCGTCTGGTCGGTAATCAGGATGGTTTGACGCGACAACGCGACTGACCGTACCACCAACCATAACGCAGCCAGGTTCAACAGGCGGCGCATAAGAGGGTTCATCGCTCATGCGGCCACGCATATAAGGGTCGAGTGATAAAAAAACGGTACGCAATAGCACCTGCCCTTCACCGGGCGTCGCGACGTCATCTTCTTCGAGGCGGAAGTTATCCATCTGCGGCGCGCCGTGGGGACGCGAGGCCAAAACCCAACGACGATTTCGGTTGGTCTGTTGCTTCATTCTATTCTCCTCATGCCTGGCATAATCCATCAATAATAGTCGAACATTAGCTTTCTGAGGGAGTTAAACACTCTCAGATATCAGGCTGTGCGCTTTTATGAACGACTTTCTTTCCCCTCTCGCTAAATATGAATTCTTGCGCTAATTCGTTGATTTATGCCGCCTTCAATAGTATTTCTAACACTATCGTAAACATTCCCTGGGGTTCCCTATGACGATTCGCTTTGCCGATAAAGCAGACTGCGCCGCGATTACCGAAATCTATAACCATGCGGTATTACATACTGCGGCCATCTGGAACGATCGGACGGTCGATACGGATAATCGCCTTGCCTGGTATGAGGCCCGTCAATTACTGGGCTATCCGGTGCTGGTAAGCGAAGAAAATGGCGTGGTGACTGGCTATGCATCATTTGGCGATTGGCGCAGTTTCGACGGTTTTCGCTATACCGTCGAGCACTCGGTTTATGTTCATCCGGCGCACCAGGGGAAAGGACTGGGGCGAAAGCTGCTCAGCAGACTGATCGACGAAGCCCGACGCTGCGGCAAGCATGTGATGGTGGCCGGTATTGAGTCACAGAATGCCGCCTCGATACGCCTGCATCATTCGCTGGGATTTACCGTCACCGCGCAAATGCCACAGGTCGGCGTAAAATTTGGCCGTTGGTTAGATCTTACGTTTATGCAGCTCCAGCTTGATGAACACGCTGCGCCGGACGCCTGCTGATGAACCAGTCGCTGACGCTTATCTTTTTGATCGCCGCCGGCGTCGGGCTGGTGGTACAAAACAGTATTATGGTGCGTATTACGCAGACATCATCGACGATTCTGATCGCTATGCTGTTGAACTCGCTGGTAGGGATCGTTTTATTTGTGACGATATTGTGGTTTAAGCAAGGCGCTACGGGCTTCGGCGAGCTGGTCGCCAGCGTGCGCTGGTGGACATTGATCCCCGGTCTGCTGGGGTCATTTTTTGTATTTGCCAGCATTAGCGGGTATCAGAACGTTGGCGCCGCGACGACTATCGCGGTACTGGTCGCCAGCCAGTTAATCGGCGGACTAGCGCTGGATATCGCGCGTAGCCACGGCGTCACGTTACGCGCAATGGTCGGGCCGGCGTTTGGCGCGCTGTTGCTGGTCATTGGCGCATGGCTGATTGCGAAGCGCCAGTTTTAATGGGTTACAGGATCGTGCCGCCTTTGGTGAGCTGCTCGCGGCGCGCGTCCCGATCTTCTTGATATTGCCTGCCGTGATGCGCGATAGCCGTGCGTAAACGCTGCTGCTGCACATAACGATCTTCGCGACGTAATTCAGCGTCATCGCTCAAGGCAATCAGCAATTCATTCATATGGGCAATTACGCTCTCCGCGATGGCGGCATCCACGCGGGCGCTCACTTCCTCCAGGTGCGACATAAGCTCTCCTACTCTTTATTCTGTAACAGCATGATTCGCCTATTATACGCGTTATTGTCGCCCGATGCGGTAATTCGCCGCCGCCACCCTGATTTAACTTACGTCAAGTGGAAACACGGGGCTTAATAGACCGAGAATTCGCGCCTTTTTGCCTTTCTTCCGCCGTTTGCTTGCGTATAGACCCCGTAAAGTAGACGCGTGAAGAAGTCTAAGGGATAACAACGTGGCAAAATCTCTCTTGCGCAGCGGCAATCTGGATGATTATCAGGCCGTGGGCGGCGGCGGTCAGGCCGTATTTGAATCAGCATTGCAAATTCGCGAAACGCTTCGTCTGCGTAAACAGCAGGCGATGGTTGACTGTCTGGCGATTCCGCAACTTAACGATAATGGCGATCGGGTTGACTGGTATTCGCCGATTGAAGGTCAGGCGATAGCGTGGAAAGCGGCTGACGAAGAGACACGTTCTCGGGCTTTACGTTATTTAGCCAGCACTTTTGAAAGCGCGGCTGCACTCAGTCGCAAAAGTCTGCAATCCGGTAAAACAGCGCTTCAGCTATTTGGTTCGCTACTTGAAAAAGCGACGCAATTTCCCGGCGAAAATCATGTTTTCCTGGTTAACGGCAAACCGGTTATCACCTTCTGGGGATTCGTTAATCTCAACGAAAATACACGCGATGATGTGCTGGACTGCCTGCGGGTAACCGAGGCAATCCCCGACATCCCTCTGGTCGAGCCGGAGCCGGAGCCGGAGCCCGAAGAAAAGCCGCTGGTAGAGGCGGCGTTTAGTCAGGCGGATGAACCTTTGTTAACGTCTGTCATTGAGCCGCCGAAAATGCCGGAGGAACCTGTTGCGCCGCCCGTTATCGTTAGCGAGCCGAAGCCAGCCACACCCATCCCGGTTGCTGAGGCGAAAAGAGCTCGCCGCCTACCGCTGTGGAGCTTACCTGTCGCTGCCGTGGTTATCGCCGCCGTCGCCACGCCTTTTTTCTGGCCATCTTCATCCGTTGACGGGTCCTCTCCTGTTCGCGCCGCGCCTGTCGCTACCGCGAAAACTGACGTTACCCCATTGCCTGAACTCACCGCGCATTTGCCGCTGCATCGCGCTGAGGTGACGCCCGCCCCCAAAGCGGCGCCGCTGCCGGAAGCGCCTGTTATCATTGCCGCTATCCCCAAAGACGCGCTGGTGATGGACAGTACGCAGATGAAGCTTGGAACCACGCGCTTTTTAAACGGTAGCTGGCGGGTCAGCGTGGATGTCAAAGATCCGATTACCGGCAAGCCGCCCTCTCTGCGTTATCAGATCCAAAATAACAAAGGTATCGCGCGCGTAGTACATGGCGATAACGTGGTGTGTCGGGCGGAAATTTTCTCTGGTCTGCATCAAACGGGCGAGCTGATGATTAAAAGTCGCGGCAATGCGCGCTGCACCGACGGTTCACGTTATCCGATGCCGGAAATTACCTGTAAAGCAGGCGTCAATGACGTCGCAACCTGTACCGCCCGTTATGGCGACCACGCGGCAATTCCGTTGACGTTTAAAAAGATAGGTGCCTGATTTTATGTTGGTCAATCTGTGTGATTACAAACAGAGCGTCACGCTCATTGCAAACAGCGGCGTCCAGTTTCTTGATTTTGGCTTAACGCCGCAAGAGTCGGCCCACTACGGACGTTTTGTGCGCAAAACGGCAAACGGTCCGCTACTGCGCCTCGATTTTGATCTGACCAGCGGGCGCTACACGTTGCCTGGACGTGCTGGCGGCCAACCCGAAGTCGTGAAACCAGAAAGCACTCAGACGCTGCACTATTCTCTGGATGTACTCGACGGAATCTGGCTCCCCCTGCCGTTCCTGCGTTTTAATCCGCCGCGTACCTTTATTGACGGGCCGGATAACTGGGCGCGCATTCAGGTACGTAAACTCAGCGAGCCAGATAGCGCCGGAAACACACACCGCATCACCCTCGCCTTCGACAGTCAGCTGGCAAAAAATATGCCTGCGGCGTTGGCGCCTTGCGAAAACGATCTGCTCAATGGCACACGTTTTGCGCTCGCCTGGCGCGATGAAGAAGTTGCCGATTTTCTTGACCAGACATGGATTGACGGCTGGCTGCGCGAGTCGTTTCTTCAGTATGCCTCACAGGTGGAAAACCGTTCGGAACAGGCCATACAACAAGCGCTGCGTAGCTTTGAGTATCAGGCGCACTGGTTGAATTTACTGACGCTGTTAGGCGAACAGCTTACGGTGCCGGAAGTAAAGTTTGTGACACATACGTTAAGCACGCCCGCAATCCCGGTCGATCTGATTCTGGATGTCGGCAATACGCATACCTGCGGCGTATTGATCGAGGATCATGGCGATGCGAATGACGGGTTACGCCAGACGGCAGAGCTTCAGGTGCGTTCTTTAAGCGAGCCGCAGTATCTGAACGATCCTTTATTTACCAGCCGGGTGGAATTCTCAGAAGCGCGCTTTGGCAAGCAACACTTTTCTGTCGAAAGCGGACGAGACGACGCCTTTGTCTGGCCTTCCATTGTGCGTGTGGGCGACGAGGCTCGCGCCCTTGCTATGCAGCGTGTGGGCACCGAAGGCAGCAGCGGCATCTCCAGCCCGCGCCGCTACCTGTGGGATGAAACCCCCGCCTTGCAGGACTGGCGTTTTAGCCAGATCCACGGTAAAACGCAGCGCGAACCGCTTGCCACCGCGTTTCCGCTGATGAATCTGATGAACGACGACGGACAGCCGTTATTCCGCCTGCCGCATGAAGAAAGGCTACCGGTTTTTTCGCCGCAATACAGCCGTAGCACCTTGATGACGCATATGTTGTGCGAAATTCTGGCTCAGGCGCTGGGGCAAATTAACAGCGTCGCCACCCGGCTGCGGCTCGGCTTTCCCGCCTCGCCGCGCCAGCTACGCACCCTGATTTTAACGCTGCCTTCCGCCATGCCGAAACAGGAGCGAGAAATTTTCCGCCAGCGAATGTTTGAAGCGCTGGCGCTGGTCTGGAAAGCTATGGGCTGGCATCCGCAGGATGAGGATTTCACCACGCCTAAGCAGCGTGAAAAAAGCGTGGTGCCGGTACCAGAAATACAGATGGAATGGGACGAAGCAAGTTGCGGCCAACTGGTATGGCTTTATAACGAAGCCATTTCGCATTACGCCGGGCGTACCGAATCCTTTTTTAATGCGCTCGCCAGACCGGATCGCCAGCCTGAACCCGGCGTCGTCCCCGGACGCGCGTTGCGCGTGGCATCGATTGATATCGGCGGCGGCACGACGGATATGGCGATCGTTCACTATCAGTTAGATGACGGCGTGGGGGCCAATGTAAAAATTACGCCTCATCTCCTGTTTCGCGAAGGTTTTAAAGTCGCCGGGGACGATCTGCTATTGGATATCATTCAGCGTTGCGTACTCCCTTCCCTGCAAACGGCGTTGCAACGGGCAGGCGTTACGGATGCCGCCGCCCTGCTGGCGACCTTATTTGGCGATTCGGGACGAATTGATACTCAGGCCATTTTGCGCCAGCAAACGGCGCTGCAATTATTTATGCCGCTGGGCCATGCGGTACTTTCCGCCTGGGAGCAAAGCGACATTAACGATCCGTTTGCCGGTTTACATGCGACATTTGGCGATCTGCTGATCCGCCGCCCAACGAGCAACGTGATGAACTATATCCAGCAGGCGATCGATCATGCCTTACCGTCTGGTTCGCCGACATTTGATATATTCAATGTGCCGTTGCAAATCCAGTTTAGCCAGCTTCAGGAGGCTCTGCTGGCCGGTCAGTTTACGCTGACAACGCCGCTTCATGCGGTCTGCGAAGCGATCTCCCACTATCACTGCGATATCTTGCTGGTGACGGGGAGACCGACCTGTTTACCCGGCGTACAGGCGCTCATCCGGCACTTACAACCGGTGCCGGTTAATCGCATTGTGTGGATGGATAAGTATCAGGTACATGAATGGTATCCCTTCAGTCAGCAAGGGCGTATCGGCAATCCAAAATCCACTGCCGCGGTGGGCGCGATGTTATGCAGCCTGGCACTGGACTTACGTCTGCCGCGTTTCAATTTTAAAGCGGCTGATATTGGCGCGTATTCGACTGTGCGTTATCTCGGCGTACTGGATAATACCGTTAATACGCTTCGCGATGAAAATATCTGGTATCACGAGATCGATTTGGATAAACCCGGCGCAACGCTGGACGCTCGCCTGCATTTTCCGCTACGCGGCAACGTAACGTTGGGCTTTCGTCAACTGGCGAACAGTCGCTGGCCTGCGACCCCACTCTATTGCCTGAGCATTAATTCCGCCGAACTGGCGAAAACCATCGCAGGCGACGGCGTACTGAATGTGCGACTGAAATTACGCGGCAGTAGCAAAGATAGCGCCCCGGAATCGTTCATATTAAGTGATGCCTGGCTCCAGGACGGGACGCCGGTCGCCGCCGATGCGCTGACATTAAAATTGAATACGCTGGCTGACCGTCGCCACAGCGGCAGCCACTACTGGATAGATAGCGGGAGTGTATACCTGAAATGACAAAACCGTTAAACGCCACCCAGGCTGTTATCGAGTGGGTTAACAACACGCGCCGTTACGCAACGCGGCTGGATGACGAAGCCGACGCTCTGCTGGCGCAACTTACGCTTGCCGCGGCGGATGAGTCAACGCTCAACGCCGCCTGCGCATCACATGGCTGCGTCGGTCTGTACGGGTATGCGCAATCCGCAAAAGCGCATCTGCTAACGACGCTATGCGGTAACGAGAATGGCAAGCTGGAAATTATCACGCCGGACCGTGACTATGATTATTTCAGCCACATCAACCCGGGTCATGCGCCAGCGAATATGGCTATTCGCTTTACGCGCGACATTTTTTCAAACGAGAGCGGCTGGCCGTTGCGCCTGCGCTTGATCAGTGAAGCTGAACTGGTGCAGATCTTTATTGCCTGGACCAGCTCGTCCCCCGTTTGTCGCCAGGTCGAAAAATCCATTATCACATCACGCCTGGAGAAATGGCAATCGCTTCGCCAACCGCAGCCCGTCCCCGGCGTTACCGCTGAAGAGGTCGCGACCATCGCGAGTTTCTGGCGCTCTTGTCTTCCGTCCGCCAGACAACATATTGATGATGCGACATGGCAACACTTTGCCTCGCTCTTGCCTGCGCTGGATCTCACGACACGGGCGCACGCCTGGGCATTACTGTGGGGAGAGCAACCAGAGATCACCCAGCAATGGCTGGCGCTGGCGCATATGTTGCAACAAACCGGCCATGCCGGGGAACTGGCGGCGCCGCTCAGCCTGCTGGTCGATCATTTTGGCTTACCGGCGGAAAACTTCCTGACGCAAATGGCGCTAACCGCCAGCGATACGCAAAGCGATGTGGTGGTGCATCCGGTTAAGGAAGGCCGACTGCTCAATGCGGTCAGCCTTTCGCTTGATTCTCTGGCGCTGCTTACCCGCGAACTGGTGCTAACCGTTGAAAACAGCGTACTGGATAACGTTGATTTACTGGATATTCCGGTCGCGCCAGACAGTCATCCTCATCCGTTATGGCGGGCGAAATTAGGCTGGATGCTGGCCCATTACCGTCAGCAGGTACAGCCCGATGTTCTGGTGATTTGCAATGCTCTGGCATCTCGCTCGCAAACGTCCACCGCCGCCCGCCACTTACTGGAGTGGGTTAACGCCACGCAACCGCAGCATGAATCAGCGTTACCTGGCGTCGTCTGGGCTATTACTCCACAGGATGCCCGTTTTGCCACTCAGCAAAATCTGGATGAAGCCGTCCAGCAGTTGATGGGTAAACCTGGCGTGCACTGGGGAACGTTGCAGGCGCTGGATAAACACAGTATGCAGCGTTTGGTGGAGTGGTTATCGCAGGCGACATCGGCACCACAGCGACAGGCGCGCTTACAGGCGTTACGCGAACAACTGCGAGGCCGCGTGCGCGATCTGTTACCGATGTTTGATGACGCGCGGCTACCGGTTGAAACCGTGATCCGGCGTCTTCAGGCCCAGGCCGCCAGACATGGCGACCTGCTGGCCGGGCTGTTACCGCCGGTACAGAATTTCGAAGCGTTACTGCGCACCCGACAGTCACGAGAAGAACAGGTCAGCGGTTTATTTAATGACGCGATCGATCTCTTTGCCGACGAACCAACGCGCGTTTCAGCGTCAGAAGGTCACGAAACGGGCTACCAGGCGCACAAAATGTGGATCAATCATCTGCGCCAGTGGGCCCACTGCCGGGATAATGCGCAACGTCTGGGACTGGAACCGCAGATGCTCAACGCCGTGGCGGAGATTTTAATTACCGCCAGCTATCGCCTCGGTTTACCTCAGCAGTTACAGAAAACCATGCAGCGCGAGGAGGTTAGCGGCGCGCAGCTTCATGCCATCATTGGTAACTTCATCGCCTGGCTCGGCTACGCAAATATCGAGGAGGCCCAACGCCCGGCCAGCCGCGTTCAGAAAGGCGCAGCCATTTTCGCCGCAACGCCGCGTTCGACAATGTTGCGTCTAACAAAGCTTGACGAACAGCCCGTTCACGCCGCCAGCCGCTATGTCTATGACTGGCTTGTTGCGCTGTATACCCTGGCCAATGAGAACGCAGGATATCGGCATCCGCAGGACGTTACCGACGTAGACAGAGCGCAATTAATTGCCCTGATAGCCTGACCTGGCGGAAAAACCATGCCCGGTAACCTGTATCGGGCTTGAGGTCAGAAAAGCGAAAACAGCAATGCGACGGGGAAACTTATCGGCCATGTCGCGCCAACCAAAAAGGCGCTCAGGAAACGAATTCGTTTTTTGTCATGAGTCAAAAACCAGGTGATCAGGGATGATATCACCGCCATGACGGCGTAAAAAATTAATATCTTTTGAAAGAGGGTCATATCAGGCATCCGCGCCAACCAGAGGAAAAAACGCGCGCAATATGCTCTTTTTATTTGACACACATCAAGGTTTATCAGCCTTAACAGCAAAACGTTCTCAATGCACGGCTCCGCTCACAGAATATCCTGTTTACGTATTATTGCGGATCTCGCCAACCCGTACTATACCCATAGGGGTTATGATGAAAGGTGGCGAAAATGAATGTTTCCAGTAAAACCGTCGTGCTGATTAATGTCTTTGCTGCTGCAGGACTTTTGGGTCTGATCTCGTTGAGATTCGGCTGGTTTGCTTGAGGTGTTCAACCTTTGAGTACTTGCTGCGCATGTTGGCGGGGAGGTCCCCCTCTCCGCCGACACCCGCCTATTTTTTCACGATTTTTCTGAACAGTAAATGATCCTTAATGCTTAACCATGATGTGGCGGACAAGGGTGTAGTCTTCCAGACCATACAATGACATATCTTTGCCGTATCCCGACTGTTTTTGCCCTCCATGCGGCATTTCGCTAACCAACATGAAATGGGTATTAATCCAGGTACAGCCATACTGCAATCTGGCGCTAAGCCGGTGCGCCCGCCCGACGTCCTGAGTCCAGACGGAGGATGCCAGACCATAGCGAGAATCGTTGGCCCACCTCAGAACCTGATCTTCATCATCAAAGACGGTTATACTGACCACCGGGCCGAAGACCTCGCGTTGCACGATGGCATCTTCCTGTTTTGCGTCTGCCAGCAACGTCGGAGCGAAATAGTAACCTTTACCTTCCGTTTGACTTCCACCAGTAATCACACGGATATGGCTGAGGGCCTTCGCCTCCTCTACAGCCGCTGTGACGCGCTTCAGGTGCGCCAGCGAACTTAACGGCCCCAGCTCTGTCGACTCATCCTCCGGCGCGCCCATTTTCAGGCTGCTCACCGCGTTCCCCAGCTTTTCGACCAGCGCATCATAGATACCGCGCTGCGCGTATATACGGCACGCCGCAGTACAATCCTGTCCGGCATTATAGAAACCAAAAGTCCGGACGCCCTGCGCCACCGCATCCAGATCGGCGTCATCAAAAACAATCACCGGGGCTTTACCACCGAGTTCCATATGCGTACGTTTTATCGCTGGCGCAGTATGGCGCAGAATATGCTCCCCGGTCGCGATAGAACCGGTTAAAGAGACCATGCGTACTTTTTCATGACCGGTCAATACATCGCCAACAGTCTGCCCTCGTCCGAACAGGACATTGAGCACCCCCGGCGGAAAGATATCCTTCGCCAGCGCGGCAAGTTTAAGCGCCGTCAGCGGCGTGATTTCAGAAGGCTTAATCACCACGCAGTTACCTGCCGCCAGCGCTGGCGCCAGCTTCCAGGCCGCCATCATGAGCGGATAATTCCACGGCGCGATAGAGGCAACCACGCCAATCGGATCCCGGCGGATCATCGACGTATGCCCTTCCAGATATTCGCCCGCCGCCAGCCCACTCAAACAACGGGCCGCGCCGGCAAAAAAGCGAAAGACATCCACGATTGCCGGAATTTCATCATTAATTGCGCAGTGCAAAGGCTTACCGCAGTTTTGCGATTCAAGCCGGGCGAACTCAAGGGCGTTTTGCTCGATGCTGTCCGCCAGTTTTAACAGACATTCCGCCCGTGCTTTGGGTGTGGTCTGCCCCCATTCGGCAAACGCGCTATCGGCGGCCAGCACTGCGGCGTCAACCTGCGCGGGCGACGCTTCCGCAATCTCAAGTATGACCTCGCCTGTCGCCGGGTTATAAACGGACTGCCTTTCTCCCTCGCCGTCCACCAGCACGCCATTAATCAGTAATTGATATTGCATAGCATTTTCCCATATCGTCATTAATCGATTTCCGGCGAACGGGCCGCCGCTTTCCTAAAAATAGACGGCGCGCCAGATGCTCACCCGGCACACTCGGGAAATTTAGTCAGGTTGTGAGCTGACACGCATTCCACCTCACACAAGGCTTTTAGCGCTCAGCATCTCGCGAATCAGGCTGCCAAGCTGTTTTACGGCCTGTTCTTCCCGTTCTCCCCAATGCCATGCGGTGTTAAAACGAAAGAAACGCGTCCAGGCGCCGGACGTTGAAAACATTTTCCCCGGCGCGATACTGATAAGGTGTTCAAGCGCTTTGGCGCTAAGTTCACCGGCATCAAGCTGCTCAGGTAGCTCCAGCCAAAGAAAATAACCGCTATCGTTATGGTGAATTTTTACTTCCGCCGGGAGATGGCGCAAAAGGGTTTGCCAGGCTTGCTGTTTACGTTCGGCAAGCTGCCTTCGCAATCGGCGCAGATGCGCGTCATATCGACGTGTCGAGAGATAATCCACTAACGCCAATTGCATGGGGGAACTGGTGGATAATGTGCTCATTAACTGCAAACGCTGAATTTGTCTGGCATGGCTTCCTCCCGCAACCCAGCCAATGCGAAAACCGGGAACCAGACATTTGGAAAAAGACGAACAATGCAACACGGTATCGTCGCGATCCCATGCTTTGGCGGGCAGAGGTTTCTCGCGGCCAAAGTAGAGTTCGCTATAAACATCGTCTTCAATTAGCGTCACGTTATGGTGCGTGAGTAACGCAACCAGCCGCGCTTTTTTCTCAGCACTCAGCGTGAACCCTAACGGATTCTGGCTGTTGGTCATTAACCAGCACGCTTTCACCGGATACTCCTGTAACGCCTGTTCCAGCGCCATAAGATCGATACCTTCTTTAACATCGGTGGGTATCGACAACGCTTTCAGGCGCAATCGCTCCAGGGCCTGTAGCGCACCGTAGAAACAGGGGTTCTCCACCACCACCCAGTCTCCCGGCGCCGTCACCGCCTGTAAACTAAGATTCAACGCTTCCAGCGCGCCGGCGGTAATGACAATCTCGTCAGGAGAAACGGTAATCCCC
The DNA here is from genome assembly GCF_046569445.1 of Salmonella sp. 741265050_HSA. Taxonomy (NCBI): domain Bacteria; kingdom Pseudomonadati; phylum Pseudomonadota; class Gammaproteobacteria; order Enterobacterales; family Enterobacteriaceae; genus Salmonella; species Salmonella sp. 741265050_HSA. The sequence goes on from NZ_JBKFSV010000001.1 coordinate 631,938, forward strand.
TGCTGCGCGTAACGGCGTGCTATCGCATAGCGCAATTCTGCATTACCTGGCGGCAAGTTTTCGATGACGCTCATTGCCGTCGCGGTTTTACTGACCTGCGCCAGAGAGCGGTTCAATTGCGGCAAGGGAAACAGGCGCGGATCGGGAAACGCTGAAGCAAAGGGCACCACTGAGGTATCACGACTGGCCTGCAGCATCTCAAAAATATAGGTATTGATATCTACGGCTTCATCCCGAATAACGTGCGCTGCCGTCGCGACTGACCGACAAACCGGATGCGGCGCGACATAATAACCGGATTGCGGACGGGCGATAATCCGTCCCTGACTTTCCAGCAACTGGTACGCATGACCGACAGTCATAAAACTCATGCCGCTACTGGCGACCTGCTCCCTCAGCGAGGGTAATCGATCGCCGGGCTGCCAAACGCCAGAGGCGATTTGTTCTCTAATTTGCTCCGCCAGACGTTGATATTTTTTCATTATTCGTTCTCATTGAGCGCTGCTTGCAGGTGGCAACCGCAGTGTATATCAGTTGTTAAAATTAACAATGATTTGCTAACTGTTATGGTGCTTTCCAACAGGCGTAATGATTAGATTTCGCAACAAAATGCCGTTTCAGGGTCTCTGCTTAACGGGAAAGTCAAACCAGGTGTTCGGGTATGGTTCATGAGTAAGGGAGAAGTGCCACCATTCGGTATCCAGTGGCGTAAAGCCCGCATCACGCATCAATGTTTGTAATAACAACCTATTTGCGCGTTGCTGAGCGGTAAGCATGACATTATCGGGATGGGATAACGGACTAAAACAGTCAAAGCCGGTACCAAAATCCAGACTATTATCTGGCGAGCGTTGCGCCACGGACGCAGTACAATTCACCAGTGGTCGTCCGGGATGGTATATCGGTATTTTACTGTCGAGTGAAACAATCGTTAGATCAAGCGTACTTCCCCGACTGTGGCCGGATCTGGCGGCAAGATAACCTTCCTCAAACAGACGCTTTTTCTCTACCTGCGGATAAAATTCGTTTTTCATTTGGTTTTGAGAAGGATCTTTGGCCCACGCGATAAAGTCGTTCACTGCGCTTTGCGGACGGTAGCAATCATATATTTTTAAGGTAAGTCCGAAGGGGCGTAAACGATCGGCGACCTGCTTTAGTGCGTTCGCGGCTGGTCGTGTTAACAGGCAAACAGGCGCGTTATAGCCTTTAATGGGGCGACCAATAAAGTTATGGGAAGTGAAGTATCGCATGTCTACCTGTACGTCGGGGGCGACCGTAGTAATATCGACAAAGTCTTTTGGCTGGTGGAGATCAATATGGTTTTCAGCTGACATTGCCTGAACGGACAACAGGCTGAACAGGAGGAAAGAAAATACGCATTTTACCATATGTTACACCTCGCGAGAGTCACAGGGGTGATTATGTATTTGAGCAGGTAAAGATTAGCGGACAGCGCTTAAACAGATGGTTAAAATAAACATCATTCCCCCTGTAATCTGTGCCTTATCACAAACGGAGAGGTTATATTTTGCTTATATGACCATTACGCCGCCTGTTCTATACCTAAAATAATTCGAGTTGCTTAAAGGCGGCAAGGGAGTGAGTCCCAGGAACACAGATAACGATGTGTTTTCACAAAGGCGAGTCTACCTGACCAGAAAGGTTATTTGATAATCAGTAGTACAGTTGTTGTCGCCTTCCATAACTAAATAAGATTGTTTCGCCAAAGATAAGACCACTATATAGTCAGGAAGGCAATTAGCGAGGAACGCTTCGATTGTCGGCGATAAGGCATCTTTAATTACGACTCACCGCAGTTGTGCAAACACATAGACTCCCCCTCGAACCGAGATAATTCGGTCTGCTGGCCATAGTCATTATTCAGTAAGAACGCAGGTTGCAACGGCGGATCACGGGCGTGAAGAAAAATCCTGTGCCCCAAACTTTTTGGACAAGCGCTGAACCTGCCGTATACTTTTACTTAACGTACACTCCGCCATAAAAATAAACCCTGCGATGATACCGTAATGCCATAGGCATAACTTAAGGATATGCCATAAATCAAGCGAAGCATGATTTAACTTCTCAGTGATTGCGATAGTCTGTACAAATATTACGGGATGAAATAATAAGACGCCTAACAAAAATAACCCTGCCACAATCATGGCGAGTAACTGAAAAAAAGCCCATCCGATAACGAAACGGTAAAGTAACAACAATAATAGCCGTCCACATTTTCTTAGCCATTCTGACTGCAGAATGCCCCAGGATGCTGTTTTTTCGTGAATTTCACCATCTGATTTCTTCATTTTGAGCCTCCTCGCAGGTTTTTATAATTTTATCGCCCAACAGGAAATAAAGCCGTCAGCTAATCGTTACAACAAATATAATTAAGACAAAAACTAAAGAGTAAGGTGTTTATATCATAAGTGCTATCAGTATTGGCCTTCTGCCCTGCCGCTAAATATCTCATTGTTGTTAGCCTAATAATACTTTTAGTTTAACTTCTTATAAGACAATTTCTACACGGTTGAGCAACTATTTACTTTCTCTAAAAATAATATAGCGCGTAATTAATCATTGCTCATGGTACATGATGATGTGAGAATTAAGAAAACCATTTTACTTTCATTCGTTTTACCTGACATACTTCATGGCCAGGAGGCGTGGGCATGACTAAAGCTACGGGTCGATTTGAGCGTTCAGGGCAAAGCAAAAATCAGGTGTTTCACCGATAGGCAAACCGATGGACAACATGGGATAATATTTTGAATACCACCTATTCCAGTAATGAAGTATTATATAATCACTTGTGGTCTACATTATGCCAATTACTATCGGGAGAGGGTTTCTAAAAAGTGAGATGTTTTCCCAAAGTGCCATCTCTCAACGCTCCTTCTTTACGTTACTATGGGAAAAGATTAAAGATTTTTTTTGTGACACGCAAAGATCCGCTGCCGATCAATATATAAAGGAATTATGTGATGTTGCCTCTCCGCCTGACGCACAACGTTTATTTGATTTATTTTGCAAGTTATATGAATTATCATCACCATCATGCAGAGGAAATTTCCATTTTCAGCACTATAAAGATGCTGAGTGTCAATATACAAATCTCTGTATTAAAGATGGCGAAGATATTCCGTTATGCATTATGATACGTCAGGATCACTACTATTATGAGATAATGAATAGAACAGTTCTCTGTGTTGATACTCAGTCTGCCCACCTGAAAAGATATTCTGATATTAATATAAAAGCTAGCACTTATGTTTGTGAACCGCTATGTTGCTTGTTCCCTGAGCGGTTACTACTCTCGCTATCCGGCGGTATAACATTTTCCGTTGACCTAAAAAATATAAAAGAGACGCTTATCGACATGGCAGAAAAGGGTAATTTATGTGACTGGAAGGAACAGGAAAGAAAAGCCGCCATCTCCTCCAGGATTAATCTGGGCATCGCCCAGGCAGGTGTACCACCTATTGACGACGCTATTAAAAACAAAATAGCCGCAAAGGTTATTGAGAATACTAACTTAAAGAATGCAACATTTCATGCAAATCATACACAAAGCTCAGTTACTCAACTAGTTTATTCATGTTTGTTTAAGAATGAGATATTAATGAATATGCTTGAGGAAAGTTCCTCTCATGGCCTGCTATGTTTAAACGACCTTGCTGAATATGTAGCGTTACAAGTTCATAACAGCCTTTTTTCTGAAGATTTATCTTCACTCGTTGAAACAACAAAAAATGAGGCTCATCACCAGAGTTGACCACACCATAAATAGTATGGTTTACAATCCCCTGGCAATACCAAAACCATCTAATACAATACCTTTAAAATATACTTCCAGGAAATAATGAATTTCGCATGGAACGAATTGGCTCGTTATTTTTATAATTGAGATACTGAGTATAAGTATATTTTCTCATACAACTTATCGCACTTATTGACAAACCGTTTTCGCTAATTTGAAGTGTTGAATAATAACTCAAAGAAATTATTGGCATCATAGCCTCACGACGTAACTGGAAGGTGGCATGATGCTTACAAAAACGTTATCAGTAGTTTTACTGACCTGTGCGCTGTTTTCAGGCCAGTTACTGGCGAAACAGCAAGACCACGCATTCGTATGGTTTGCGACGGGAGGGCACCAGCTTAGACACGAAGCCGACAGTGATGAATTACGGGCGGCAGCGGAAGAATCCGCGGAAGGCTTGCGCGAGCACCACAACTGGCAGAAATCGCGCAAACCAGAGAGCTATTTTCGTTAATTAAACGCCCCTACGCTTCGGCAGCGTTTTCATCAGCGCTTCAGGGCTCACTGAAGCGACAACGCTGCCGGGCTGGGGCATTTTTAAGATATGGTTTTTAATTTTGCCAATGACATGCATTTCGCAAGGGCGGCAGTCGAATTTTAGCGTCAGTACTTCATCGCCATGCACCAACTGCATCGGCGTGGCTTTCCAGCTCTTAATATTTCCTTTCGCCTGCTTAGGACAAAGGTTGAACGCAAAACGCAGGCAGTGTTTGGTGATCATGACCGGTACCTCGCCCTTCTCCTGATGCGCCTCATAGGCCGCATCAATCAATTGTACGCCGTAACGGTGATAAAATTCCCGCGCTTTGTGGTTGTAGACATTAGCGAGAAAGCTGAGATGCGTTTGCGGATAGACCGGCGCAGGCTGCGCCACGGGTTTCCGACGACCTCGTTGATAATGGGCCAGCCGCGCCGCGTCAAGCATATCAATCGCCTCCCGACGGAACTGATTGAGCAGGCTATTTGGCACGAACAACGCCGCCGGTAATGTCACCTGCATATCACGCGCGTAGTAAGGCGTCTGTCCCAGCTTCGCCAGTCCGGCTGTTAGGTTATTCAACGCTTTTTCAGAGTTATTGGCTTCCTCAAATACCCCATCAAGCGTATGCGTGATGCAGACACCGTCTTCACTGGTCAGCGTCAGAATAAGCTGTTCCTGCCAGCCGCCCAGCATGATATCAACCGCCACACGGCGCTCACTGGAGGTTTTTGTCAGCGCTTGCTGCCAGTTATGATCCAGATTACGATTCAACGGATGATGCGGACGGACTTTATGCAGGTCGGCAGGCATATCATTTGGCCAAACGCGGTAGCGGTTATGACCGGTTTTCTCCACCGTATTGGCGCGAAAACCCACCACTTCACGCTTAATCAACACGTTCAGACCATCGCCATTCGCCAACGGCTCCGTAGCTTCTACGTCGAGATAATCCTTCGCCACATTCAGCACCTCGCCTACCGGCAAGCCAATAAATTTTGGTGAATCAAATGCGCCAATATCACCTTTACGCGCGTTAACAAAATAGTCGGTGCTGCCGCGATGGAAGGTTTTCTCCGTGGAGGGAACAAAAAAATGCTCGGTCCGACCAACCGACGCACGCGCCAGTTCGCCACGTTGCTCGATAATCGCGTCCAGCATCTGACGATAATGCGCGGTGATGTTTTTGACATAGCTCATGTCTTTGTAGCGCCCTTCAATCTTGAAGGAACGTACGCCTGCATCGATCAACGCGCCGAGGTTAGCCGTTTGGTCGTTATCTTTCATCGATAGCAAATGTTTTTCGTAAGAGACCACCCGCCCCTGATCGTCTTTTAACGTATACGGTAAACGACAGGCCTGCGAACAGTCGCCCCGATTGGCGCTGCGCCCGGTTTGCGCATGAGAGATATAACACTGTCCAGAATAAGCGACACACAGCGCGCCATGAATGAAGAACTCAATCGTGGCGTCAGTAGCCTGATGAATAGCCGCTATCTGACTCAAATTAAGCTCGCGCGCCAGTACAATCTGTGAAAAACCGACATCGGCAAGAAACTTCGCTTTTTCCACGCTGCGAATATCACACTGTGTACTGGCGTGAAGCTCAATCGGCGGGATATCCAGTTCCAGAATGCCCATATCCTGCACAATCAGCGCATCCACCCCGGTGTTGTACAAATCGGTGATTAACCGCTGCGCGGGCTCCAGCTCATCATCATGCAGGATAGTATTCAGCGTGACAAAAATCCTGGCGCCGTAACGGTGAGCAAACGGGACCAGATCGGCGATATCGCGCAGACTGTTACTGGCGTTATGACGTGCGCCAAAACCGGGTCCGCCGATGTAGACGGCATCTGCGCCATGCAAAATCGCTTCGCGAGCAATTGCGGCGTCACGGGCCGGACTTAACAATTCGAGATAGTGAGGTTGCTGGCGCATACAGTCGTTCTTATCCAATAGCAGCGAAATGGCGGCTATTGTAGTCAGAAGCGCAAACTAACGAAATAGTTTTCCCGCTTAATCACGCGGGTAATGGATCAGCGAGTGAAAATGAACCGTCTGGTCACTGCTGTTGCGATAGGTATGCGCCGTATCGCCGGCAAAACGCAAACCTTTACCGGCGTCTATGGTTTGCCATACCCCACCAGTACACATGTCCAGCCGACCCTGAATCACCACCACATGTTCGATAACGCCGGCTTTATGCGGCGCTGATTCGCTGACCGCGCCAGGCGCCAGCAATAGAGAAAAATAGTCAAAACAGAGTTCAGGGTCCCACGGAAACAGCGGTGTAATTACCATCGCTTGCTGCTGGGGATCGAAGGTTGGCGGAAATTCGGCCTGCGGAGGCGAAATAAACATTGAGAATGGAACGTTCAGGCCCGTCGCAATTTTCCACAGCGTTGCGACTGTCGGACTGGATTCATTACGCTCTATCTGCCCCAACATGGCTTTTGAGACGCCGGAGATCTCCGCCAGACGCGATAAACTCCAGCCTCGCTGATGGCGTAACGTTCTTAACGTGGTCGCCAGATAGTGTGTCAGGTTATCCATTTTCCCCCCCTGTAAGACCATAGCGTATCACTTGTACGCTATAACGCACAATGCTACATTGACTGACCGTTATAACGCACAAGAGGCGATCATGCGTCTGTTATCACTGCCGTTACCTACTGTATTATCTGGTCTGGTCGCCGTTCTGGTCGGCTATGCGAGTTCCGCCGCCATTATCTGGCAGGCGGCGCTTGCCGCTGGCGCAACACCCACAGAGATCGCCGGCTGGATGACCGCCCTCGGTATAGCCATGGGCATAAGCACACTAACGTTAACCTTGTGGTATCGTGCGCCGGTTTTAACCGCCTGGTCAACGCCTGGCGCCGCCCTGTTGGTGACAGGGCTTCAGGGATTATCGTTGCCAGATGCCGTGGGCATATTCATTGTCGCCAATGCCCTGATTGTGCTGTGCGGCGTCACGGGATTGTTTGCGCGTTTGATGCGGATAATCCCCCATTCTCTTGCCGCTGCAATGCTGGCGGGAATACTGCTACGCTTCGGCCTGCAGGCGTTCGGGACGCTCAATGGAGAATTTGTCATGTGCGGCGGTATGCTATTGGCGTGGCTACTCTTTAAAGTATTCGCGCCCCGCTATGCCGTTATTGCTGCCATGGTGATGGGAATAACGGTGGCGCTCATCCAGGGTAAGGTGGCGATGAGCGGTATTCATTTCGCGCCGGTGTGGCCCACCTTCGTTCCCCCCCACTTTTCATTCGCTCAAAGCCTGAGCGTCGCGGTACCGCTCTTCCTGGTGACGATGGCATCGCAAAACGCCCCCGGCGTCGCCACAATGAAGGCGTCTGGCTATCAGCTTCCTGTCTCTCCGTTAATGATTTTTACCGGGTTGCTGGCGCTGCTGCTTTCGCCATTTGGCGTTTATTCTATCTGCATTGCCGCCATTACGGCCGCCATTTGTCAAAGCCCGGACGCACACCCCGATCCAACGCGTCGCTGGTTAGCGGCCGCCGCCGCAGGCGTTTTTTATTTACTTGCCGGGTGGTTTGGCGGTTCGATAACCGCGCTGATGGTCGCCCTGCCGGTTAGCTGGGTGCAAATGCTGGCTGGTCTGGCATTGTTAAGTACGATTAGCGGTAGCCTGTATCAGGCGCTTACCCACGAAAGCGAGCGTGACGCGGCAGTTATCGCATTTCTCGTCACCGCCAGCGGGCTAACGCTGATGGGCATCGGATCGGCATTCTGGGGGTTGATCGCTGGCGGAATAGGCTACGCAGTATTAACGAGAACGCGCCGCCCATCGTTGTCTGGCTGATGGTGACCGCTAATCTGCCGGGGTTTGCGCCATCTTGCGATGGCGCCGCAGAATTATTTTTTGTTAACGTCAAACATAGAGGTATCCGTCGCCATATCATCCACGACCTGTTTCAACGTCTCGAACGCCATTGGCGTACTGGAGTTACTCAGGTCTTTACCTTCACCCTGACGTACTACCTTGACGACCGGCTTGTTGGTCGCGGCATCTATCAGCTCACCCTCAAAATAGAGGTGGGTATCCATGGTCCGGTGGCCTGTCGCCATTTGCGTGCCCGCCACAATCAGCGCTACAGGGATTACCTCATAGAATTGCAGCCCTTCTTTGCTGGTATCCACGCCCGTAATCGCCCCGCGGAAAATCAAACTGCGCGGCCCTGGCGTCGTGACCAGCGGTTTGCGCTGTTCAATTGCTGATTTTACTTTAGTATTCGTATAAGCCAGCAGTTTATCAAGAACTTGCTGCCCGACCTGGGTCGTTGGTTTGGGGACGGGATAGTATGTTATCGGATTGTAAACAATACTGTCATAGTTAGAGTCATTGAAATGTGGATCTACCCAGCGCAACACCGGTTTCCCCGTGGCGGAGGTAGTTTCCTGCAGGTCCGAATAATTTTTTAAGAATCCAGAATACTTATCCGGCTGTGTGACTTTAGACGCACAGCCGGATAACGCCAGCAAGCCAGTAAGCACTGCAACTTTAAATAAAGTATGAGTACGCATGAAACGATCCCTTTAGTCTTCGCAATGATGCAAAGGAAATAATAGCAAAACGAAATCATTCTGGATGCACTAAAAATGGTAACGACAGCACAATTTGAACGCGGCGTCCGACAAAAAAATGCCGAACGCAGCGAGACTTACAGAACTTGCATCGGTCAGGCCGTTTTTCTCGCCAGCATCGTAGCAAAGCGCAGTTTGATACGGTTGCCGTTTTCGTCCGTGCGGTGAAGCTCGCCGACATCTTCGTTGTATTTCAGCATGTCCCACCCTTCGTAATAGCGGCGTAATTCGCCTTCTTTAAAAGCGAACGGGAATCCCACCGTACAGGGAAAGTCCGGCGTATCCATTGCCGCAACAATCAAATTATAGCCGCCGGTTTTTGTGCAGCGTTGCATATTGGCAATTAAACCGGGAATGGTTTGCGCCTCAAGAAACATCATAACCACCGTCGAGAGAATAAAATCGTACTCGCCGTCAAAGGTCAATGTATTCAGATCGACAATGTCGGTTTGCAGATTATCCAGCCCTTCTGCCGTTTTAATACGCTCAAGGTTAGCCATACTGGCCGGATTTTTATCCCACGCGGTAACGTCATAACCGTTCGCGGCCAGATACAGACTATTGCGGCCATTGCCACATCCCAAATCCAGCGTTCGGCCCGGCGCGACAACCTTTGCCGCCGCCAGCACATCCGAATGCGTGCGGGTTAATCCATATTTCTCAGTAAAGTAATTTTCGTCACGAACGGTCATTTTTTTCCTCCGTTTTCAACAGTGCAGCGCGCTCAGTGCGAATAAGCAACGTCCCCTGCACCAGCAATAGAAATGTACGAACCAGCAATAAGGCGATAATAGCGTTAGTGAAAATAAACAGCGGGACGGCCAGAATATGGAAAAGCCCTGATTCACTACCGTGACCAAGATGTAACCCCGTGGTCGCCAGCGCGGAAACGCCGAACGAAAAACTCCAGAAAGAAGCATTAAACGGTTGTGATAAATACCAGGGCATTAATCGCAGCATAAATAAAAGCTGTAACAGACCGTAGCCGAATAGCATTTTCGCCAGCGTGTCGCCCTCCCCGCCATTGACGCTCAGCCAGGCGCTACAGGCGACCAGCGCGGGCGCCAGTTGGATACCCAACGACGTACGCAGCACCGCCGGTAATTCGCCGCAGCTACGCAGTCGCTGCAAAATAACCGGTTCCAGACTTAACCACGAAAAGACGCCTGCGCCTAAAAACACCAGTCCGGCATCATTGTAGCCGAGCGCTCCACAGGCCATGGCGCTGATAAAATTATTCGCTACCGTGGGCAGATAAAGCCCCGGGGTTGTCGCTTCTTCCGGATGCGCTCCGCGCCAAAGTCCCGCCGTCTGCCATGCGGCATACGCCAGTTGTATGACGACCCCCACGCTGAATAGCGCAACGGCCAACGGGCGATACCAGGGAACGAAACCGATCGCGACCAGCATCGTGGTGGCGGGAAACAGGCTGACAAAACTGCTCATTACCGGATGTCGCACTTCAGCCATCACGCTATGGGGAAAGCGCACCAGACGGCTAAGGAACGCCAGGGTCAAGAGTGCCCAAATAATCATCGCCAGGATCACCATGATGTCGCCGGGCCAGTGGCTTATTGCCCATATCTGGCTGGCATAACGCCAGGCGAATCCCATACCGATAGTGCCAAGGACGATGCCAAAATAGCCCGCAGGCAGATTGAGCACGCGATCGCTCTGCTTGTGATTACGCATTTTGTTTAATTTATAAAGTATATTTGAAATGCATTTTATGGAATTTCTGGTTGTTTCGCCAGTACCTTTGCTACGGTTATCTTAATCGTTCACACGGAATTTCCCTATGATCAAATATCGACTGAGTGAAGAACCTCGTGCTTTTACTTATCAGGTAGACGGTGAGAAGAAAAGCGTCTTATTACGACAAGTTATTGCCGTAACGGATTTTAACGATGTTAAAGCCGGAACCTCCGGCGGCTGGGTTGATGCCGATAATGTGCTGTCACAACAGGGGGATTGCTGGATTTATGATGAAAACGCGATGGCCTTTGCGGGCACGGAAATTACAGGTAACGCGCGTATCACGCAGCCGTGCACGCTCTACAATAACGTGCGAATAGGCGATAACGTCTGGATTGATCGCGCTGATATCAGCGATGGCGCACGGATAAGTGACAACGTCACCATTCAGTCCTCTTCCGTGCGCGGAGAGTGTGCGATTTATGGCGATGCCCGCGTGTTAAACCAGTCAGAAATTCTCGCCGTTCAGGGACTAACGCATGAACATGCGCAGATTTTACAAATTTACGATCGCGCCACCGTGAACCATTCGCGGATTGTCCATCAGGTACAGCTTTATGGCGACGCCACTATCACACACGCTTTTATTGAGCACCGGGCGGAGGTCTTTGATTTCGCGCTCATCGAAGGCAACAAAGACAATAATGTCTGGATCTGTGACTGCGCCAAAGTCTATGGCCATGCGCGGGTTATCGCCGGCACAGAGGAAGATGCTATCCCTACCCTTCGCTACAGCTCGCAGGTAGCGGAACATGCGTTAATCGAAGGCAACTGTGTGTTAAAACATCATGTGCTGGTAGGCGGACATGCTGAGGTACGCGGAGGCCCGATTTTACTGGACGACCGCGTGCTGATTGAAGGCCATGCCTGTATACAGGGCGAAATTCTGATTGAGCACCAGGTCGAGATTAGCGGACGGGCGGCGGTGATAGCCTTTGACGGCCATACTATTCACCTGCGCGGCCCAAAAGTGATCAATGGCGAGGATCGTATTACGCGTACCCCCTTAGTCGGTTCCCTTTAATCCGCATCAATAATGCGGGCATACATATTAACGTCGTGATAGTCGCCGTTAAGATACTCCGCCTGCTTCATACAGCCTTCCAGCGTAAAATGGTTGCGCCGTGCGACTGCGTTACTGGCCTGATTATCAACGCGGCATTTAATGACGAAGCGCCGAATATCGCCGCGCCGGGCATAATGTGTCATCAGCGCCTGTAATGATTGCGACATTATCCCTTGTCCCTGGAGGGACTCATCCAGCCAGTAACCGATATAGGCGGCTTTGTTTATCGGTTCGATGGCATTAAATGAGAGTACGCCCGCCATCTCATTCTGGCAGAAAATCAGGTACATTTTGGCGTAACCACGCTGGTGCAACAGTATATTACCCTGCACATGCTTACGCGTTTCCTCCTGCGACGTGACATATTGCGGCCAGTCGAGCGACTGTTGTAGCCACGCTTTGTTTTTGAGTACCAGTTGGTGCAGCGCCGGAACATGACTTTCATCTGCCGCTTGCAGTTCCAGCGTCGTGCTAACAGGAATAATTTCCACCATCGCGTTGCCCTTCTTCGTTGTTGGTCGTAATCACATAAATAGCCTGGTTTACCGATAACCCGCAGGTGATATGAGCGTTTTTATTGTATCGCCATCACATTATTTTTTATTGGCCATATTTAGCGTATTTCCGCGTGACACATTTCACACTTATCCAACCATTCTCCGCCTATAAAACGCTCAACGACTGATTGTTTTATCACCACGGAGATGCCAATGACCTTTTCTGTGCAGGAAACGCTTTTTTCTTTACTGCGGCTAAACGGGATTTCAGGACATGAAAGCAGTATTGCAAACGTTATGCAGCACGCGTTTGAACAGCAGGCCAAAGACGTCTGGCGGGATCGCTTAGGCAATGTCGTCGCCCGTTATGGCAGCGATAAATCTGACGCGCTTCGCCTGATGATTTTTGCGCATATGGATGAAGTGGGTTTTATGGTACGCAAGATCGAACCCTCCGGTTTTTTACGTTTTGAACGCGTGGGCGGCCCGGCGCAAATTACTATGCCCGGTTCGATTGTGACGCTTGCCGGACGTTCAGGCGATATCATGGGCTGTATCGGTATTAAAGCATATCACTTCGCGAAGGGTGACGAGCGCACCCAGCCACCCGCGCTCGATAAACTCTGGATTGATATCGGCGCAAAAGATAAAGCGGATGCCGAACGAATGGGTATTCAGGTGGGGACGCCAGTAACCCTTTACAACCCGCCGCACTGTCTGGGCAACGACCTGGTGTGCAGTAAGGCGCTGGATGACAGGCTGGGGTGTACGGCGCTACTGGGCGTCGCCGAGGCCCTCGCCTCCACACCGCTCGATATCGCGGTATTCCTGGTCGCGTCGGTACAGGAAGAGTTCAATATTCGCGGTATTATTCCCGTTTTACGACGCGTGCGCCCCGACCTGGCGATTGGTATTGATATCACCCCCTCCTGCGACACGCCTGACCTGCAGGATTACTCAGATGTGCGGGTCAACCACGGCGTCGGCATCACCTGTCTGAACTATCACGGACGCGGTACGTTGGCGGGACTGATTACGCCGCCGCGTTTGCTGCGGATGCTGGAGACCACCGCGCACGAAAATAATATTCCCGTACAGCGAGAAGTCGCGCCAGGCGTCATCACCGAAACCGGCTACATTCAGGTTGAACTGGACGGTATTCCCTGCGCCAGTCTTTCTATTCCCTGCCGCTATACCCACTCGCCAGCCGAAGTCGCCAGCCTGCGCGACCTGGCTGATTGTATCCGTTTACTGACTGCGCTGGCCAATATGTCGCCAGAACAGTTTCCCATTGAGCCTGAAACAGGCGCTACACAAGAGGCACGACCATGATGAAGAAGATCCTTGTGGCATGTGGTACCGGCATGTCGACATCAACCATGATTGCACAAAAACTGCAGGACTTTCTCGCGGAGCAAGGCATTGCGGCAACCACGGCGCAATGTTGTCTGAATGAGATCCCGTTGAACTGTAACGGTATGGATCTCATCGTAACGTCCATGCGTACGCACAGTGACTATGGCATCCCGACGCTCAACGGCGCCGCCCTGCTGACAGGCATCAACGACGACGCATTAAAACAAGAAATCAAGGCGCTGTTAACACAATAAAGGGGGCATTATGTTTGATTACATCCTGTCTCTCGGCGGCACCGTTTTTGTGCCCATCATTATGATTATCATCGGCTTAATCTTTCGTATTCCCTGGCTGCAGGCAGTGAAAGCCGGGGTGACAGTCGGCATCGGTTTTGTCGGCATGGGGTTGGTGATCGTCATGGCGATCGACAGTCTCAGTCCGCCGATTAAAGTGATGATTGAGCGTTTTGGCCTGACGCTGCATGTGTTTGACGTCGGCGCCGGGCCCGCATCCGGCGTCGGCTATGCGACGGCCATCGGCGCGATGATCATTCCCGTTATCTTTCTGCTCAACGTCGGTATGCTGGTGACTCGTCTGACCAAAACCATGAACGTTGATATTTATAACTACTGGCACTACGCCATTACCGGAACGGTCGTCCAGTTGATGACCGGCAGTCTGATTTATGGCGTACTGGGCGCGATTTGCCACGCCGCCTTGTCGTTGAAAATGGCCGACTGGACGGCGAAACGGGTACAGAACATTGTGGGTCTGGAAGGGATTTCTATTCCGCAAGGGTATGGCTCCAGTTCCGTGCCGTTGTTCGTATTACTGGATGCGATATACGAAAAAATACCGTTTATGAAAGGACGCAATATTGATGCTCAGGAGATCCAAAAACGGTATGGGATGGTCGGCGACCCGGTGATCATTGGCGTTGTTCTCGGGCTGATCTTCGGACTTGCCGCAGGCGAAGGCTTTAAAGGGTGCGCAACCTTAATGATTACCGTAGCGGCGATTATGGTGCTGTTTCCGCGCATGATTCGCCTTATCGTTGAGGGATTAATGCCCATTTCCGACGGCGCGCGTAAGTTCTTCCAGAAACACTTTAAAGGGCGCGAAGTCTTTATCGGTCTGGATACCGCAGTGACGTTAGGCCACCCGACCACCATCGCGGTTGGACTGCTGTTAATTCCCATCATGTTAATTCTGGCGAGCATACTGCCGGGCAATAAAGTCCTGCCGCTGGCTGATTTACCGGTCGCGCCGTTTTTTATCTGCATGGCCACAGTTATTCATCGCGGCGATCTGATTCGTACTCTGCTCAGCGGCATCATTGTCATGATTACCGTTCTGCTGATCGCCACCCAGTTCGCACCGTACTTTACCGACATGGCGCTCAAAGGCGGCTTTAGCTTCGCCGCTGAAAACGCGCAAATTACCGCGCTGTCGGTGGGAAATATGTTTGGCTGGTCAATATCTGAATTGATGTCGCTGGGCATGATTGGTGTGGTTATTGTGGTCGGCATTGTCGCCAGCATCATACTTGTCTTACGTAAACGTGAACTACCGGAATAAGGAGCAACCCAGAATGAGTTGGCTAAAAGAGGTAATAGGAACAGAAAAAGCCGTTATCGCCATGTGTCATTTACGGGCGCTGCCGGGCGATCCCGGGTTCGATACCAGGAAAGGCATGAACTGGGTAATTGACCGCGCCCATGACGATTTAATGGCGCTACAAAATGGCGGCGTGGATGCGGTGATGTTCTCCAACGAATTTAGTCTGCCTTATTTAACGAAAGTCAGACCGGAAACGACCGCCGCGATGGCAAGAATCATCGGTCAGTTAATGAGTGAAATCCGCGTACCGTTTGGGGTAAACGTGTTGTGGGACCCTGTGGCCTCGTTTGATTTGGCGATGGCGACCGACGCAAAATTTATTCGCGAAATTTTCACCGGCGCTTACGCCAGCGATTTTGGCGTCTGGGATACGAATGTCGGCGAAACCATTC
Organism: Salmonella sp. 741265050_HSA; assembly: GCF_046569445.1. Taxonomy (NCBI): domain Bacteria; kingdom Pseudomonadati; phylum Pseudomonadota; class Gammaproteobacteria; order Enterobacterales; family Enterobacteriaceae; genus Salmonella; species Salmonella sp. 741265050_HSA. The sequence goes on from NZ_JBKFSV010000001.1 coordinate 647,533, forward strand.
GCCATCAGCATCGCATCGGCGCAGGCCACGTGAAAACGCTGTTTAACATCGTGCCGGAAGCGGCGGTGTATCTGGGAAACCGCGATGTCTGTTCAATTGCGAAATCGACCGTATTTAACAATAACCCCGATGCCCTGTGCGTCTCGGGGCTGACGGCGGGCGCCCGCACGGATAGCGCCATACTGAAGCGGGTAAAAGAGACCGTTCCCGACACGGTCGTGCTGGCGAATACCGGGGTGTGTCTGGAAAACGTCGAGGAGCAGCTCTGCATTGCCGACGGATGCGTAACGGCAACCACCTTTAAAAAAGACGGCGTCTTCGCCAACTTTGTCGACCAGGCGCGCGTGGCGAAGTTTATGGAGAAAGTACGCCATATCCGACAATAAAATGGGGATAAGCAAAACGCTTATCCCCTGCAGAGAGCGATAACTCTTCTGCCGATCTCCGTCGCCTTCGCCCAAAGACACGCCGGGGATCGGTTTCAGAGTAACCCGAACCGGCAAGGAGTCAACGATCGATGATTAATGATGTTAAGTGGGTTCAGGCGCAACGCCATGCCAGCGACTGGCGACACGCGCTGGATATCGCCGTTCGTCCGCTGATTACCTTCGGCGCGGCGGCCCCCTGCTACCTGGACGGTATTATTGAGAACACCCTTAAATGGGGGCCATATTATCTTATCGCGCCGGGGATTGCGCTGCCCCATGCCAGACCGGAGCAAGGCGCCAACCATAATCAAATCAGCGTCACTACGTTAGCAACGCCGGTCGCTTTCGGCAATGCGGATTGCGATCCCATCTGGCTGTTGCTTTGCGCCAGCGCCACGGATGCCGAAGCACATATTCGTACCATTCAACGCATCAGCCAGTGGCTCGACTCACCAGAAAGCGTCGCGATGCTGCAAGATGCGCCAAATGATGCCGCGCTTTTCGCGCAATTAACCGCATTGCGCTGATGGAGGTTTCGATGATCCTGCACCCTTCACTGGCCTCCGCCGATCCGCTGCGCTATGCCGAGGCGTTGACCGCTTTACACGATGCGCCCCTCGGCTCGCTGCATCTGGATATCGAAGATACCAGTTTCATCAACAATATTACCTTCGGTATGAAAACCATTCAGGCAGTCGCACAATACACTCGCCATCCGCTCTCATTGCACCTGATGGTCTCATCACCGCAACGCTGGTTACCCTGGCTTGCAGCTATTCGCCCCGGCTGGATTTTCATTCATGCCGAAAGCGTGCAAAACCCCTCGGAGATTCTGGCGGATATTCGCGCTATCGGGGCGAAAGCAGGACTGGCGCTTAACCCGGCAACGCCGCTATTGCCTTATCGTTATCTGGCATTGCAACTGGATGCGCTGATGATCATGACCAGCGAACCCGACGGACGCGGACAGCAATTTATCGCCGCGATGTGTGAAAAAGTGAGCCAGAGCAGAGAGCATTTCCCTGCTGCGGAATGCTGGGCGGACGGCGGTATTACACTTCGCGCCGCACGGCTGCTTGCCGCCGCAGGCGCACAGCATCTGGTGATCGGCCGGGCGTTATTCACGACGGCGAACTATGATGTGACGTTGTCACAATTCACCGCGCTATAAAGGAGTCATATGCTGATGAGCCAACAGCGCCCCGACCGTATCAAACAGATGTTGCATTACCTTTGGCAACACAGGCACCTCTCAACACAACAAGCTATTGAGCTTTTTGGCTATGCAGAGGCAACCGTGCGCCGGGATTTTCACTATATCGCCAGCCGTTATCCCGGTATGGTTCGCAGCCATGGTTGCATTGACTTCGACGACAGTACGGAAGATAAAGAATATGTTTTCGACGTTAAGCGAACGTTACAAAGCGAGGCGAAACGCGAAATCGCTGCCCTCGCCCGCACGTTCATCAAGGATGGAGACTGCTTTTTTCTCGACTCCGGCTCCACCTGTCTGGAACTGGCAAAATGTCTGGTTGACGCCAAAGTAAAAGTCATTTGCAATGACATCAAAATCGCTAATGAACTGGGTGGCTTCCCACACGTAGAGAGCTACATTATTGGCGGACTGATCCGCCCCGGCTACTTTTCGGTGGGCGAGAGCCTGGCGCTGGAGATGATTAACGCCTTTGCCGTTGAACGCGCCTTTATCTCCTGCGATGCGCTGTCGATTGAAACGGGCATCACCAACGCTACCATGTTTGAAGTGGGCGTTAAAACGCGCATTATTCAGCGCTCACGCGAGGTCATATTGATGGCCGATCACTCAAAGTTTGATACTGTAGAACCCCATGCGGTGGCGACGCTGTCCTGTATTACTACCATTCTTAGCGACAGTGCGCTCCCGTCTGCTATCGCCCGACGTTATCAGCAGGCGGGATGCCGTCTCATCATGTCAGACCCCTCATCAGGAGCGCGCTAATGGACATCAGGCAAATGAACAGAACCCATCTGGAGCACTGGCGCGGATTGCGAAAACAGCTCTGGCCTGATCACCCGGACGACGCCCATCTGGCGGATAGCGAAGAAATCCTGCAAGCCGATCATCTGGCATCATTTATTGCGATGGCAGACGGGGTGGCGATTGGCTTTGCGGATGCCTCAATCCGCCACGATTATGTCAATGGCTGTGACAGTTCGCCCGTGGCTTTCCTTGAAGGTATTTTTGTTCTCCCCTCATTCCGTCAACGCGGCGTAGCGAAACAATTGATTGCAGCGGTGCAACGATGGGGAACGAATAAAGGGTGTCGGGAAATGGCCTCTGATACCACGCCGGAAAATACAATTTCCCAGAAAGTTCACCAGGCGTTAGGATTTGAGGAAACAGAGCGCGTCATTTTCTACCGGAAGCATTGTTGAGGAAAATCATACAGGAAAAGGTCGGGTATAGTACCCGACCTTTATATTACTAGGGCAGCTCTTTTTCAGTTAACAAGCGTGTCGTTTTCACTTGTTCAATATTCCTGGCGCCACCCAACATCATGTTAATTGTCAGCTCTTTGTTTAGCTGTTCAATCACTGATGCCACACCCTGAGCGCCGCCAAGATTAAGACCGTATAATACAGGCCGGCCAACCGCCACAATATCCGCCCCGCTGGCTAACGCTTTGAATACGTGCGAACCACGGCGTACTCCGCTGTCAAAAATAACAGGCACTCGCTTGTTGACAACTTTTGCAATCGCAGGAAGCATATCGAATGAGGACGGCCCGCTGTCTAATTGACGACCACCATGATTAGAAACCCATATTCCTGCGGCCCCGGCCTGGATAGCAATTTCAGCATCCTCCGGCGACTGAATGCCTTTTACGATAACCGGCAGACCGGAAATACGATGTACATAGGCAATATCCTCCGGCGTAAAGGCTTGTTTAGCCTGCGCGTAAATTTCACTTATCCCTGCCCCTTTGCCGGTTTTTGAACCATCGTCATTTTTTCTGGCGAACATTTCCAGGTTTGCAAAGCCCAACGGGAACTGGAAGTTATTTTTAATATCTTCTTCCCGATAGCCACCGACAGGCGAATCTACGGTCAGAATAATCGCTTTAGCGCCATGCTTTACCGCTTGTGCAAGAATAAATTCGTTAAATTGATTATTCTTACTCATATAAAGCTGGAAGAAGAACGGATTTTTCCCGGAAACGTTAGCCACCTCTTCGATGGTCTTGTTGCCATAAGTACTCAACGAGAAAATCGAACCGACCTGCGCCATGCCTTTCGCCGTCGCCAACTCTCCGGAGGCGTGGGCCAGGCCCTGCGCTGCCATCGGTGCCTGGATTATAGGCGTTTTAAGCGGAATACCCAGTAGCTGCGTTGATAAATCGATCTCTTTTAACTCAATGCCCTGTAATACGCGCGGCATAATATATTTTTTGTCAAAGCTTTCGGTGTTGCTGCGAAGGTTATTCTCATCTTCGGCTCCACCGCGAATATAACCAAATGCCCCTTTCTCCATTCTGGCTTGAACGCGCGCTTCCAGAGAGGCTACGTTCGTCATTTTTATTGCTTTTTCGTCCGTGCTGGCTTTGTACTCTTCAGCATAAGCCAGGCCTGACGTTGCCAACATCGCCAGCGAGGCCACTACCCGAATGAGGTGATTAGTTTTCATCATCATTCCCTTTATTGCTTAACCGCTTCTGCCTGGATTTTTATATCGACAACTTTCGTCATCCCCATATCGACCAGATAATCTACACCCCACTGGGTGCGATCTATTTGCGTGACAAAATCACCACCGCAAACCTGCGCCTTGAATATCGGGCTCATATAACAGCCAAACTTGGTGGTGGTTAAGGTGACGGGCTTAGTTACTCCCTTCATTGTTAGCAAACCGTCAATAGAAACTGGTTTATTATCTTCAAAATGCCATTTTGTCGATTTAAATACTATTTCTGGATATTTTTCCGCATCCAGAATATCACTACTGCGGATATGGTTATCAAACGCATCCACCCCGGTATTTAAGGCGCTCACGGGAATCGTCACGCGCATCTCTGCGACTTGCTTTTCCGGCTGATATTTCAGTTCGCCGCTAATAGCATAAAACCCGCCATGATTGGTTGAGGTCTGGAAATGATCGATATTAAATACCGCATTGGTATGCGTATTATCAAATTTATATACATCTGCATGAGCAGCACTTAATAAACCCAGCGACAGGACAGCACCAAGAAAACTCTTTTTCATTATATTCACTTTATATCTTAAATAAGGTGAAGTTATCTTAATGTTCCCTGTCCGCAGGATCGAGAGGGATAAACAGGAAGGACTGTTGCAAAAATAGAACGATGGAAAGGCCGTGTCACAAAAACAGCAGCTCACGAATGAGTTTATGCCAGGGCAATTTCCGGAACCTGTACCGCCGTTGTGGCGGTACAGAAGGCAAACTGACTAACGCATGATACGATCGTCGACATAACGGCGCTTATCCGGCGCGGGCGGGAAATACTGATACAGCCAGGTTTCGCTGATAGCCTCCCCCTGGCAGCGCAGGAACATACGCATATCCACCGGTGCCGTAGAATCCGAGGTCGGATACCAGTCAAACTGGATACGATAACCGTCGAAAGGCTCTACGTAGAGGATCTCAATCTGCTTCGCCTCGCCACTGGAGAGTGTAATTACCGGCTCAATGCCTTTTGGCGCGGCCGCTTTCAGATCGCCGCCGACAAAATCAATAGCAAAACGGCGCGCCCATTTATCCGGGTAATGCTCGCCCGGCGCCCAACCTTCGGGAAAGCCGCCCATCCCTGTACGGGTCGCCATGACCCGCGCAAGCGGCGATTGTACCGGCGGCTGCGCGCTCCAGTACAAACGATAATTGAACGCCAGCGTATCCCCGGCTTTGATCGCTTTTTCCGGCTGCCAGAAACAGACCACATTATCCAGAGTTTCACCAGTGGTTGGGATCTCCATCAGGCTAACTGCACCTTTCCCCCACTTACTGCGCGGCTCCACCCACAGGCTCGGACGTTTGTTGTACCAGCCCATCACATCCTGATAATGCGAGAAATCGCGATCGAGTTGCAGCAGGCCGAACCCTTTCGGGTTATCGTCCATATATGCATTGAACTGCAATTTCTGCGGATTATTCAGCGGGCGGCAAATCCACTCGCCGTTACCCCGCCACATCGCCAGCCGATCGGAATCGTGAATTTGCGGATGAATGGTGTCGCATACCCGGCGTTCATTATTCCCACAGCTAAACATACTGGTCATCGGCGCAATGCCAAGTTGCTTAATATCTTTACGGGCGTAGAGATGGTTTTCTACATCCATGATCACCTGCGATTTTTCGCAATGAATCACAAATTTATACGCGCCCGTCACGCTGGCGCTGTCCAGCAGAGCGTAAACGGTAAACGTAGTATCGCCCGGCTTCGCGGTGTCAAACCAGAATGCGGTGAAGTCAGGGAACTCTTCCTGACCGTCAGTATAGGTATCTATCGCCAGCCCGCGAGCCGACAGGCCATACTGATAAGTATCATCTACCGCCCGGAAATAACTGGCGCCCAGGAAGGAGACGACATCGCGCCGCGCCAGTTCCGGCGCTTTAAAGACACGGAAACCGGCGAAACCGAGATCGCTCTGCCCTTCCAGTTGCGTCGTGTCGACGCCGGCATCGTTGTATTTAAACAGTTCCGGACGAAAATGGATCTCGCGAGCAAGATGCGTCGTCGTATCAACGGAAAACATGCGTACGCGACGACGAAAGCCCATCCCTACGTGGAAAAACTGAATATCGAGCTGCCGATTGGCAACACCGTTCCAGAGTGAATGCGCCGCGTCATACTGAATGCTGTTATAGGCCTGCGGCGTCAGATTGGCGAGCGTATCCGGCAAGGGTCCCGGCGCGCCGCCCCAGGGCTTTTTCGCTAACGCCTGGGCCATTGATTGCAGACCAGCAAAATCAAAACGGACAATTTTACCATCCGCAATATCGGATTCCGCGGCAAACGCCGCCTGAGAAAAGAGGGAAGCAATACCGCTGGAACCGCACACGGCGGCCATTGCCATTGAACCTTTAATAAATCGTCTACGATTCATACCTGAAAATGAGTCCTTCTGGTCTTGTGAATGGTCCCGCGCTGGTTTTTTCAGCAGCAAGAATGTGCCCGTTTCTGACCGCTCACTCTAGACAAAATTCATTAATAATCCAATTGTTGGTCGCCTGGAAACTGTGCAAAAGCGTAAATATTTTATGTCGATAAGAACCGACCTAATCGGATGTAAACCTCACGCAGCATTCTTCAGGTTATGAAAAGTTTATTCCAGACTAACGTGATGTTTCATGACTCGTTTAAACAGCGCCAGACGCGCACGCATAAAGCGGTTTTCCACTTTAAAACCGGCAAGTTTGTTCAGCCCAATCCGCAACAGACGATCTCGCCCCCGAATGCTGGCGGGCCAGCGAACCGGGCCGTGCAGCACGTCGCGCGTGCGGCTGGCATGACGAGCGAAATTCACCCAGTAATCCGCCACCTGCGAGGCAAAGGCCAGGTCATTCTCATTCACATAATGGCATGTGGGCTCAGCCCGCGTTAACGTATCGAATACATACGGTATTTCATTGCCATGACAGGCGCCATTCGCGTAAGTGTTATGCTCCGCTTCGGCGACATAATCAAACCAGTAACGCCAGCACGGTTCGCCGATCCGCTGCTGCGCTTGCATGACGACATAACCCAACGTGGTAAATACCATATCCCGACAGACCTGCCGCCCTAGCGCTTCGTCGCCTTTCACTCCAGGATAAAGCAGCCGGATTAACCCCAGACCAACACGCCGCTCACGGCGCATTTTTTGAATTTGACCGGCAATATCGACGCCAAAAACTGCCAATACGCTGGCTTCATCGCTATTCGAGCCGATCATCACCGGTATCGGATGCTGTTTCGCCGCAAAGAAGGTTTCCAGCATCGGATGCGGCAGTACGACGTCGCCGGAAATCGGCGTCGGCGCAATTTTAAAAGGCGCGTCCAGCGGCCAAAACGTCTCTGCCGGTAAAGCGCGTAGCTGTTCGGCAGTGGCATGGGCTAAGCCAAGATGTTCCGCCAGCGCAACGCCTTTTTTTAGCGCCACCTCGCGGGGCGTATCCGGCAGCGTATAACCACTCTGAATAATCGCTTTATGAAAAAGCCCCTTCGCCAACGGCGAAGCCATCAACGACAGCACGCTGCGGGCGCCGGCGGATTCGCCAAATAACGTCACATTCTGCGTATCGCCGCCAAACGCGGCAATATTGTCCTGCACCCAACGCAGCGCAGCGATTTGATCGAGTAAAGCGAAATTATGAATACACTCCGCCCCTTCGCCTTCCAGCGCCGGATGCGCGAAAAAGCCCAGATGGCCAAGCCGATAATTGACCGTCACCACGATCGCGCCGCGCTTTGCCAGCGCTTGACCGTCATAGGGCGGCAAACTCCCCGCGCCAATGGTGTAACCGCCGCCGTGTAGCCAGACCATGACCGGCAACGGTTCATGACGCACGGCGGGAGCCCAGACGTTCAGATAGAGACAGTCTTCGGAAAAATTTCCCGGATCGCCACCGCCGAGTTCACGACACCAGGTAATATCCTGCCAACTGGCGCAGGAGAAACCATCCGCCTGGCGCACATCCTGCCAGGGCGTAACAGGCTGCGGCGCACGCCAGCGTAGCTCCCCTGTTGGCGGCGCGGCATAAGGTATACCGCGCCAGATATGGATTTCTTCCTGTACGACGCCCACGATTTTACCGTGACGCGTCGCCACCAGCGGGATGGAGGGATTCAACATAACGCCTTCCTTTTACAGTATCCTCACAGCCTGTGAAGCTTACCGCTTTTAAAGCAGACCGCAACGGCGTTTACTGCGTTCTTCCGCTTCCTGATATAACGAAAATTCATCCCGTACTGCACATCCCAGCGCCTGTTCAAAGGCGTCGCGGCTGGCATTACCGTGCCTTCTGGCCAGCGTTTCATTTCCCAAATTCGACTGAAAAATGCCGGCTGCGCTGACCGGAAGAAAATCTTCATAGGTAATCGGCTGCGCGATCACCCAACCGCGCTCAATAAGCGGCTGCGGATCGTCGCCAGGATGAATCGCCTGACGATGCGCCTCGCCGGAAGGCGTTAAGCGATAGCGGAACCAGGCAAGCCCCTGCTGGCGAAGCAGAAATTCGCTATCCGGAAAGGCGTTAAAGACCTCCTGCAAATGGAGTTGATGCGTGAAGTTATCCTTACCCGTTCCCGCCTTGTGCAATAGTTCATCATATAATCGACGACCTTTTGGCGTCAGCGCGACGCCACGTTGCTCAATTTCGCCGAAGCGCGCCGTGTGCGTACCCTGCTTTTCATCAACGAAGAGCACCTGCTCTTCCAGGGCTTTGAAACTGGTTTGCCGCAACAGAATAGGCACTTCGCGGCGAGGCGGACCTTCGATAAGAATTTTAGGCGTAATGCCGCACTCCGGCATCATGGCCTGTACCCGGTCGATATCCAGAGTACGCGGCGTCAGATGGTTAATGTGACATCCCGGGAAACAGACCACGTCGGCAATTAAACGATGCTCACGATGCAGGCTGCGGTACGTTTCTTCATCAACGGTAGCCTGACGATGCCAGCGAAAAGTCTCCAGCGTTTCACGGACGAACGCTTCGGCCTGAGCAGCATTAAAACCGCCCTGCTCGTCGTACTCATCCAGCAATTGTCGGCAGCGCGATGTAAAAATATCCCGCTGCGATAAGATTTCCGCCGCCCGCTGGCGTAATGCCGCGTTTTCAATGAGCTCCAGGCGTAATAGCGAAGTGAACATGCGAAAGGGATTACGCGAGAGCGAAGCCTCGTCAATGGGACGAAATGCCGTGGAGTGCACAGGCACGCCCGCCTGAGAGAGATCGTAATAACTTACTGGGTACATCCCCATGATGGCGAATATCCGACGCAAGGTAGAAAGTTCTTCTGCGGTGCCAACACGAATGGCGCCATGTCGTTCCACGTTCAATCGCGCCAGTTCATCGGCATTAGCCAACTGCTCATGCAGTTTGGGATTATTTTCCAGCACCGCCAGATTCACGTCAGCCACAAGTTCCAGTAACGTACCGTACTGCGGAACTTCCTGCTGGTACATTGCCGACATTGCCTGCGAAAAGTGTTCCCGAATCTCATCTGCCGTGATGGTGTTCGCCATAATGTCATGCCTCCAGTGAATGTTACCTGGAGTGTAGAAAACCTCATCCATTCCGGGGAGAAGAATTTACAAACTGTGATCCGGCCTGAATTCATTGTGTAGGACGGATTGACATGAGCTGGCGTATCCCCAACCAGATCGCGGCTTAACACGCTTAACGGCAGTTGAATCATCAGTAAAATAAAACAGTTGTAACTTGAAATGGTAAAATGTTAATAATATTTTGCTATCAGGTTATCAAAAACAAACAACTTTACTTGTCACCCGCACGGCTCTGTTTTTAACATCGCTTATGGAAAAAAATGGTCTGTTTAGTCAGCGCATTCGGTTGCGCCACCTTCATACATTTGTCGCCGTTGCGCAACAGGGAACTCTGGGGCGCGCGGCTGAAACCCTTAACCTGAGCCAGCCAGCGCTTTCTAAAACGCTGAACGAACTGGAACAACTCACCGGAACCCGTCTGTTCGAACGCGGGCGACTGGGCGCGCAATTAACGGTTCCTGGCGAACAATTTTTGACTCATGCGGTAAAAGTATTAGATGCATTGAATACCGCCGGGCAGGCGCTGAATCGCAAAGAGGACGCCAGCGCCGATGTGGTGCGTGTTGGCGCGCTCCCCACCGCTGCGCTGGGTATACTCCCGGCGGCTATTGGGCGGTTCCATCAACAGCAAAAATCGACCTCGTTACAGGTCGCGACCATGAACAATACGATGTTGCTTGCAGGTCTGAAATCAGGCGAGATCGATCTGGGTATTGGCCGCATGTCAGACCCGGAATTAATGGGCGGTTTAAATTACGAACTGCTGTTTTTAGAATCGCTTAAATTAGTGGTACGCCCCGGTCATCCCCTGTTACAGGAGACGATCACGCTCAGTCGGGTTATGGAGTGGCCGGTAGTCGTCTCGCCAAAAGGCACGGTACCGCGCCAGAATGCGGAAGCCCTGTTGCAAAGCCAGGGGTGTAAAATGCCTGCCGGATGTATCGAAACGCTATCCGCATCGTTATCACGACAACTGACCGTAGATTACGATTACGTCTGGTTCGTCCCCTCTGGCGCGGTTAAAGAAGATCTTCGCCAGGCGACGCTGGTCTCATTACCCGTGCCGACCCAGAGCGCGGGCGAGCCGATAGGTATTCTTACGCGAGTTGATATCCCGCTCTCAACCGGGGCGCAAATGCTGATTGCGGCGATCCGTAAATCGATGCCGCTGTGATAGTGGCTGTCGGAGAATAAACGCGCCCGCGGCTAAAATAGCCCGCTGGCGCGACGCTTATTAAAGGAAGGATGATCGCATCGTCGCGCCAGTATCCTGTAAACGAAACGCATCAACGGCTTGCGTCAAGCGGGCGGCCTGTTCTTCAAGCGAAGCCGCCGCCGCGGACGCCTCTTCGACCAGCGACGCGTTTTGTTGCGTAACCCTGTCCATCTCAGAAATCGCCTGACTGACCTGAACAATACCGCGACTTTGCTCATCAGAGGCTGCCGCGATATCGAGCATAATATCGGTGACGCGTTTTACGGCATCCACAATCTCATTCATGGTGCTCCCCGCAGCGATAACCTCTTCAGAGCCTTGTTCAATCAGGCTGACCGATGCGCCGATCAAGCCTTCAATCTCTTTTGCCGCCTGCGCGCTGCGACTGGCGAGGGTACGAACCTCACTGGCGACCACCGCAAAACCGCGTCCTTGTTCCCCGGCGCGTGCCGCCTCAACCGCCGCGTTTAGCGCCAGAATGTTGGTCTGGAAAGCGATACTGTTAATGACGGCGGTAATTTCCGAGATTTTTTTCGAGCTGGTGGAAATATTCCCCATCGTTTGTACGACCCCGGAAACCATCTGGCCTCCGCGACTGGCTTTACCGGAAGCATCTTCCGCCAGTTTGCTGGCGTGATGCGCATTATCCGCATTCTGCTTAACGGTTGCCGTCAACTGTTCCATACTGGCCGCGGTTTGTTCAATGGCGGCAGCCTGCTGTTCAGTACGAGAAGATAAATCCGTATTACCGGCGGTAATTTCGCTGGTGCCTCGATAAATTTCCTCCGCCCCCTGACGCACCGCCCCTACCGTTTGTTGCAACGCATGCTGCATCTGCTGAAGATGATGACTCAGACGACCAATTTCACTGCGTCCTGTGGGCTCGTCAGCCATGGTCAGATCGCCCGCCGCAATGCGTTCGATACGTGACGCAGACTGCTGCAAGGGTTGTATCACCGTGCGACGCAGCACCATGAAGGTCATTAACGTCAATACCAGCGCCAATGTAAATGCGCCAATCATAAACATCATACCGAGCCGGGTACGTTGGTAAGCCTGCTCGCTAAGTAGTCTCGCCCGCTCGGTGCGCAGTTCAATCGCTTTCAACAGAACATGGTTATATGCGGCATCCAGTTGTTTTGCCTGCTCGTTTTCATGATTAATGATCGCTTCGAACATGCCATTTTTGGCAAATTTCAGCATCGGTTGCAGGCCGTTGATATAGGCGGTGTAGCGGGCGTTTAACTCGTTATCCAATGCATCATCGGCGGGTGTTTTCACCGCTCTGGACATATAAGCGTTAAAGCCGTCCTGAGACTGCTTGATCCGCGTTTCCGCAGCGGCAATATTGGCTTTCATTTCATCCATTTCAGCAATCCGGCTCGCCGCGCCAGCGTGGATCATATTGATACGTGCGGTACGTAAGTGGTTAGCGCTGTTGGATAATCCCATCCGTACCTGAATCTCGTCCGTGACATCACGCTGATCGCGATCGGCCTGTAACAGAAAATAGCCTGCCAGCCCGGCGCTCAAAGCAAAAAGAAGAAGGATGCCACCGAGAATGGAGGAAAACAGCGGAACCAGCCGAATATGATGCAGGAAGCCCAGTTTATGCGAGGCTTGCATCGAGAATGTGTTGCCCATGACCGTCGACTCTCTTGTAGGTTTTATGCGTAAAACACGCCCGTTAGATAGTCATCGGCACTTCATGACGTTTGCTTACCGCGAAAAGCATCGCCTTCGTCACATTTTCACAACATTCATTCCAGAAAATTCAGAAAAGCGCCAGCGGAAAATCCGCTGGCGGATGAATCAGTTATCGCTAAAGTGGATAACAGTACGGATGGATTTACCCTGATGCATCAGTTCAAAGGCATCGTTAATCTGCTCCAGCGGCAGGCGGTGAGTAATAAAAGGATCTAAACGGATTTTACCGTTCATCGCATCTTCGACCATCCCTGGCAGCTGCGTGCGCCCTTTCACGCCGCCAAAGGCGGAGCCACGCCAGACGCGACCGGTCACTAGCTGGAAGGGACGGGTTTTGATTTCCTGCCCTGCTCCCGCTACGCCAATAATAATGCTTTCGCCCCAGCCTTTATGACAACATTCCAGCGCCGCTCGCATCACGTTAACGTTGCCGATACATTCAAAACTGAAATCTACGCCGCCATCAGTAAGCTCAACAATAACGTCCTGGATCGGTTTGTCGTAATCATTCGGATTAATAAAGTCCGTAGCCCCCATTTCGCCCGCCAGCGTAAATTTTTCCGGATTCGTGTCGACAGCTAAAATACGCCCGGCTTTAGCCTGAACCGCGCCCTGAATAACCGCCAGCCCAATACCGCCTAAACCAAAAACGGCAACGGTGTCGCCCGCTTTCACTTTAGCGGTGTTATGGACGGCGCCAATACCCGTCGTCACGCCGCAGCCCAACAGACACACTTTATCCAGCGGCGCCTGCGGGTTCACTTTCGCCAGAGAAATTTCCGCGCAAACGGTATATTCGCTGAACGTGCTGGTTCCCATATAGTGATAAACGGGTTCGCCGTTATAAGAAAAGCGGGTAGTGCCATCCGGCATCAGCCCTTTTCCCTGAGTGGCGCGTACGGCCTGGCAAAGGTTAGTTTTACCTGACTTACAGAACTTACACTCGCCGCATTCCGCCGTGTACAGTGGAATAACATGGTCGCCGGGTTTCAGGCTGGTGACCCCCTCGCCGACCTCGACTACCACGCCGCCGCCTTCGTGACCCAGGACTGCCGGGAATACGCCTTCCGGATCATCGCCGGAAAGGGTAAAAGCATCGGTATGGCAAACGCCGGTATGGGTGATTTTGACCAGAACTTCGCCTTTTTTCGGCGGCGCAACGTCAATCTCGACAATTTTTAGCGGCTGACCGGGACCAAAAGCAACTGCTGCACGTGATTTCATATATCTCTTCCTGTTACGGTGAGGGAAATTGTTATTTTAGATAAGCGCGAAGAAGATGGCCGATTTCCGCCATCCGAACCGCGCGCTGATCTGGCGTAGTTTCCCCGCTGACCAGCTCATCTTTCAGATGGATCTCAACCATTTCACTCATCAGGCCATTAGACGCGCCGCGCACGGCGGCAATCTGTTGCAGAATAGCCAGACAAGGTTCGCCAGACTCAAGCGCTCGCTCCAGCGCTTCGACCTGCCCGCGAATGCGACGAACGCGGGTAAGGATACGTTTTTTATCTTCAGGTGAATGCGGCATTCGACCTCCATATACTATAGGGGGGTATACTATCAGAATTTAATGTTTATGTAATTGTAAAATTACACACAATATAAAAATCAATCGCTTATAGCTTTCCGGCATAGACAATCAAGAATCAGTTCACATTCAGCATATTCAGCTCACGGGAACTTTTTCAGGCTACAGACAATAAACGCCAAAGCTTCTTTTATATGCTGCAATGTTTTGCCCGACTGGAGTACAGAGGTAATGCCGGTGAATCCAGTCCCATTACCCAGAAGTAAATATTTGCTCAATAGTTTTTATTTACTCACCAGGTGGTAATGAATAAAGGTTATGATATGCAGATATCAGTCTTGTAAGAACGTAACATCACAACTGCGATACACCGCCGACGGCTAGCGAAAATATCTCAACCCTGTGTCTTTCCTGGCTTAGTCAATGTGGACAAAAAATCAAATGAGCGTTATTTGAAAGATTTTTAATACCCAAAAGCGTCATCATTATTGTTAATTTGAAATCAATCTCAGGTAATAATCCATGCCTATTTCGATTTGTAAACATGGTGCTCCTTTTGTTGTTCAACATGAAAATGGGTACGGTTCCGGTGCAAGTCAGTCATCATCACTTTTCAAATCAATCCACCATATTAGCAACTCTCATGAGGCAATAAACTTTATAAGTTGCTATAGTGCAAATGGAAGCTGTTTTTCCAATGCACAGATGCTAGCCAATGCCTCAGGGAGCCCTGTTATAGGTTACTATGGGAAAATAAATAAGTTAACAGCCAATCTGGATAATAGCGGTCGTATATTCCGCCCACAGCATAAGCTTGCGGCCAATATTTGTTATATAGGTAATCAGCTTCTGAGCGCTCCAATTCAGCTTGGGATTGGCCTGAAACATCTGCTAAACTGCCACTCAGATGGTAATGTCAGATAAAGTGTCATGCCATGCCCTTCCCGGCATTGCTATTCCACAGCCTACAGATATGGGCGCTCAGTTCTTTCTCTAATCTCTGCCATGGGAAGCTCTGGCGTCATTTCACGCTCTTGCCAGCCAGTATTTTATTAAAGTCTGACTTTTACCAGGGTAATTTCATAAGAGTGTCCATCTTCTGGTCTAAAAATAATAAATCTATTGTTATTTTTAGTAAAGGATTTCGACAAAATAAAACTATCATGATACCTGGCCAGGACGTAGTACCAGCCTCCATCATACAATATCATTTCGTATTCTTTCTTTAATTGTGGCTTATAGATCCCAACAAAAAAAGAAAATATAAAAAAATATATAATAAAACCAATCATAACTATAGTGAAACAATGTCTTCGCACCCAACTGAGTTGCGTAAAACAAATCACTGGCATCAATTTACTATAAAAACGCATCCCCACCGATAGGCATAAAGCCACCAGTAAAATGATAAAAAAAAGCTCCCACAAAAACGATTCTGTTAAGAGAGAAAACTCGATAACAATTGGAATAAAGAACAAAACCGCTGCCAAAAAAAGGCGTAAGAAGCTAAGGTCGTGGATACGTGCTTTTTGCTTTACTAAAAAAAATAATAGAATACCCACTCCCCACGCTATTATGAATATAGCCATCAGGCTAATCGCATGGAATAGACTTCGGGCAATGTTGTCAGGGCCGACGCCTACATACCACCACGGGAAACCATAGTACGCGGAAACGCCCCAGCCATAAAAATAGGCGCTCCCCCATCCCAAACCACCTAAATAGGCTAAAAGCATTGAAGAGTTTTTAATAATTGAATCATCACTCATTATAGTTAACTCACTTAAAAAAGATTTAATATGAAAATAGAAATCAAAACGTTACATAAAACACTAGCACTTTAGCAATATTAGTCGGATGATAAGTTTATCTGTTTTTCCTGAGTATCAAGCCAGCTCATACTCACGCCAGCACACTAAAAACAGGAATGCATACTGTTTGATAACTTTTCCTCAGCCAGGCGCACACTCAATAATGATAGTAGTCAGATAATATGTACCCGGTATTAACTTCACGTTGTTGATGATATATTTACATCCCTGAAAAATAATAAACGCTGTATATATTTCATTGACGGCGACAAACTGTTAAAGAAGCGTAGTTCAATATACACTATTTACCTGATTACTTTTCTTGCTAATATTTGCTAGTTAATACTTTGCTAAAGCGTTTAATATAGTAAGGAGGTCACTATGCCATTGAGTGTTGGACAGGGTTATTTCACATCATCTATCAGTGCTGAAAGATTTAATGTGATAAAAGAAAGCGCACGCCCTCCGGAATTAAGTTTATGGGAGAAAATCAAAGCGTACTTCTTCACCACCCACCATGCAGAGGCGCTCGAATGTATCTTTAAACTTTACCACTATCAGGAACTGAATCTAACACCGGTACAGGTTCGTGGAGCCTACATCAAACTTCGAGCCTTAGCGTCTCAGGGATGTAAAGAACAGTTTATTATAGAATCACAGGAACACGCCGACAAGTTGATTATTAAAGGTGATAATGGTGAAGATATTTTATCTATTGAGGTTGAATGTCATCCGGAAGCTTTTGGCCTTGCCAAAGAAATCAATAAGTTACATCCCAAGCCCAAAAATATTTCTTTGGGTGATATTACCAGACTGGTATTTTTTGGCGACAGTTTATCTGACTCCATGGGGCGTATGTTTGAAAAAACACATCATATCTTACCCTCCTATGGTCAATACTTTGGCGGAAGGTTTACTAATGGATTTACCTGGACTGAGTTTTTATCGTCCCCACACTTCTTAGGTAAAGAGATGCTTAATTTTGCTGAAGGGGGAAGTACATCGGCAAGCTATTCCTGCTTTAATTGCCTCGGTGACTTTGTATCAAATACGGACAGACAAATCGCATCTTACACCCCCTCTCACCAGGACCTGGCGATATTTTTATTGGGGGCTAATGACTATATGACACTACACAAAGACAATGTAATGATGGTCGTTGAGAAACAAATTGATGATATTGAAAAAATAATTTCCGGTGGAGTTAATAATGTATTGGTCTTGGGAATTCCCGATTTGTCTTTAACACCCTATGGCAAACATTCTGATGAAAAAAGAAAACTTAAGGATGAAAGCATCGCTCACAATGCCCTGTTAAAAACTAATGTTGAAGAATTAAAAGAAAAATACCCCCAGCACAAAATATGCTATTACGAGACTGCCGATGCATTTAAGGTGATAATGGATGTGGCCAGTAATATTGGTTATGATACGGAAAACCCTTATACTCACCACGGCTATGTACATGTTCCCGGGGCTAAAGACCCTCAACTGGATATACGTCCACAATACGTCTTCAACGACCTGGTCCATCCAACCCAGGAGGTCCATCATTGTTTTGCCACAATGTTAGAAAGTTTTATAGCTCATCATTATTCCACTGAATAATGTTCCATCGACTGCGGTACGCCGTGAGTAAAACATCGTTCAATATCATAGTGCCAGTGGCATGAAAATATGATGCTGTCTTTGCTGCCGGTTGGTCAATAAGTGATACATACTCTATGTTCAGTAAGACAAAAATGGATAGAGTCGATAAATCGCCACCGTAGCTAAAATACTTACTATCACACTGACGATAAAGTATGTTTTGAATGGCTGCTTTTGCGTTTTATGACGGAAGAGTTGTTGACCAACAATCGCACCAGGCCACCCACCGACAATCCCAAACACCAATAAAGTGGATTCCGGCACTCTGCGCCAGGTCTTACGTGCCGCCGTTTTATCTACACCGTAGATCGCCAGCGTTAGCACATTGGCGAGCAGGAACCACATCGCGACGGGATGCGATGTAAAAATGCTTCCGACCGCAGCGGAGATCAGGAGCAAATAACAAAAGCGGTTAAGATACATATTATTATGTCATAGCAATGATTAGGGGCATCGAAGCCCATTATACGCGATACATGCGCCTATGTGATGTAGAATTTTCTTTTCACTCAGCCAACGAGTCATCAAGGATTCATTTTTAATTACCATGGTAATCATAAGGTAATTAACGTGTTGTGAACACGATTAAAATGGGTAAAGCCACCGAAAATGTTACCACCTTAACCGTTGCCAGGATAACTTAATGAAGAATCCTCTTTATTGCTGTTTGTTATCCGGTTGGCAGTCTCAGTTTTGGATTTATTTATCGTATTTATATTTATTACATAAGATGTACGATGTTAATTTGAGAATTTTATCTCGAAAACCGTATATATTAAGATATTTCTGAATTAAGATTATTATCGATTAAAACAAGTTAACGTTTTGATAAACATAACAACATCGTCAGAACTCCTGATTTGTTGTCGCTTGTTCATAAGATAAAATAATTTATATGCTTGCAAATATAAATAGCACGCAAATCAACTTAGCTCAGAAAATGTATTTGACAAGCAAAGATAAGTCTTTATATTGGCCGTGAATAGAGTGGTAAGATGATACTTAGAGACATTAAAGGCACCGTCACTGAAGCATTTATCTGCTTATCATGTAAATATGTATGCGTAAATGGAGCATAAACTATGTCCAGTATACTAATGTCTATGGTATCTTTACATTTTCACCTTTCATGGGGTCGCTGCACTCATATCCAGTTGATATCTCATGGTATATTCAATCCATTCCCTTTGATGATTCCTGTCAAACCTCCTGATTAAATTAGTTAACAGCGATGGAATACATAACGTTAAGTACTTTACGCCTGCAAATGTCAGGTTCACGCCCTAATGCTTAATTTATAATACGCATTACCTTACCACAGGAAATAGATAGCATGTTATCCAAAAAAATTGGCTTATCGATGATAGTGTTGGGAATAATGTCGTCTTCAGCTTTTGCTGATAGCATCGTTGAAGGGAAAACACTCAATGTCGCAGTATCACCGGCCTCTCCCCCTATGTTATTTAAAAGTGCTGATGGCAAATTGCAGGGGATAGATCTGGAGCTTTTTTCATCTTACTGTCAGTCACGGCATTGTAAGCTAAACATCACCGAATATGCCTGGGATGGAATGCTTGGCGCAGTGGCGAGTGGTCAGGCAGATGTCGCATTTTCGGGAATTTCAATCACAGATAAACGTAAGAAAGTTATTGATTTTTCTGAACCTTATTACATCAACTCTTTTTATCTGGTCAGTATGGCCAATCATAAAATAACGCTCAATAACCTCAATGAATTAAATCAATATTCTATTGGATACCCTCGAGGAATGGCTTACTCCGACCTTATCAAAAACGATCTGGAGCCCAAAGGATACTACTCGTTAAGTAAAGTAAAATTGTATCCAACATATAATGAGACGATGGCTGATCTAAAAAATGGCAATCTTGATCTGGCTTTTATAGAAGAGCCGGTTTATTTTACCTTCAAAAATAAGAAAAAGATGCCGATAGAAAGTCGTTATGTTTTCAAGAATGTTGATCAACTTGGCATTGCCTTTAAGAAAGGCTCCCCCGTGCGCGATGATTTTAACTTATGGCTTAAAGAGCAAGGGCCACAAAAAATATCTGGCATCGTCGATAGCTGGATGAAATAGTAAGCTATGTCATCAGGTAATATGCTGGCTATCTTTTATTTCCTATTGGAAGGGATTGGTAATACGCTGCTTGTAACCTTTACCTGTTTTCTCTCAGCGTTTTTAACCGGGCTTACAGTCGCCGTATTACGGCGACTATCCCCCCTTCCACTACAGAAGATACTCGACGTACTGGTCTTTATTCTTCGGGGAATTCCAATACTTATTGCTGTTTTTCTTGTTTATTTTGGATTGCCATCGATTGGCATATATGTTTCACCTCTGGTG
The DNA here is from genome assembly GCF_046569445.1 of Salmonella sp. 741265050_HSA. Classification (NCBI taxonomy): domain Bacteria; kingdom Pseudomonadati; phylum Pseudomonadota; class Gammaproteobacteria; order Enterobacterales; family Enterobacteriaceae; genus Salmonella; species Salmonella sp. 741265050_HSA. The sequence continues at coordinate 667,502 of NZ_JBKFSV010000001.1, forward strand.
GCCATGAACCTCAGCGTCGGCTTAATCAGCGGAAGTTATCTTGCCGAGGTGTTCAGAGGGGCGCTTAAATTAGTTGAGCCATTCGAAATCACGGTAGCGAAAGTAGCAGGAATGCGTCAATTACAGATTATATTAAATATTGAGTTGCCACAGATGTTGCGATTTTCTGTGCCCGGTATTATCAATGAGTTTTCTTCTGTATTAAAAGCGACGCCCTTTGCTTATACTGTAGGTATCGCTGAAATAACGAAGCAGGCAATGTCACTGACAGCCATCACGCTGAACGGGTTACAGATTTATACTCTTGCCGGGGTATTATATTTCATTATTTATAAAGTTTTTACTCTTCTGGCTGGAGTGTTTGAGAAAAAATATCGCATCAGTTGAAGCATAAAAATAGAGGTGATACTCATGGCTTTACTGGAACTAAAAGAGATAAGTAAGGAATATTCAGGAAAAAAGGTTCTTGATACGGTTAGTCTGAAAATTCAATCGGGAGACATGAAAGTAGTCATGGGGCCATCGGGTTGTGGAAAAACGACGCTTTTACGTTGTCTGCTTCGATTAGAAGAACCTGATTATGGCAATATTTATTTTCACGGGAAAAATATTTACGACAAAGAATTTACTATTCTTGAGTTCAGAAAAAAAGTTGGTTGTGTCTTCCAGAATTACGCTTTGTATCGCCATCTTAACGTCATGGATAATATTACCCTTGCCCTATGTAAAGTGTTTGGCATGCCGGGACAACTAGCCCGGGAGAAAGCCTTACATGAGCTACAAAAACTTGATATGGTCTCGCATAGTGCGAAATACCCTTCGCAATTATCGGGCGGGCAGCAACAGCGCGTCGCCCTGGCCCGAACAATGGTCACCGGCCCAGAACTCATTATTTTTGATGAGCCGACGTCTGCGCTTGATCCGCTCATGACTCGTGAAGTCGGAATGTTGATCAAGCAACTTCACGACAATGGCGTCACTATATTATGCGTCACTCATGATATTCGCCTCGCCAGATTACTAAGCGATAACGTAACGTTTCTTAATCATGGCAAAATTCGTGCAGAAGGCGCTTTTACCGATCTTGCTTTACGAGAAACGGATCCAGATATCCACTGTTTTTTTAGCGAGGCACAACGATGATCGCTGGCTGGTCTCTCTTCTTTAATGACCTGACTGAACAACTGCCACTTGTTGTGGACGGTATTAAAGAAACCTGTAAACTTGCGCTGATTGTTTCCATCACCGGTTTTTTGTGGGGAATTATTATTTTCTTTCTGAGCCTGAGCCATCGCCCCGTGGTAAAAGCCATAACTCGACTGTACATGGATTTCTTTATCGGTACGCCACTCATTCTTATTCTGTTTGTTATCTATTATGGTTTACCTCAATCTGGCATTCACCTGTCCTCTTTTACCGTGGCGGTTACAGGGTTTACCTTAAATGTCGGCGCATATAATGCCGCGTACATGACAACGGCCTATAACGCATTAAATAAGTATGAAACGGAGGCCGCAGTCGTTCAGGGGTTGAACAAACGGCAGGTCTTTTTGTGGATTATACTGCCTCAGGTATTGCTGTCTTCCATTCCAGCCTTAACGAATCAGGTGATTAATAATCTTAAAGACAGCACCATCGTTTTTCTTATCCAATATACTGAGTTTTTCGCGCGAATTCAGGAGGTTGCTGCAACTAGCTTTAAATTCTTCCATGCTTACCTTTTTGCCGCCATAGTGTATCTTATTGGCGTTACCTTTATTGTCGGCTTGACCCGGTTTTTAGAGCATAGACTGCTTCGCCATTACGGTCAGGATTACTGAGTTGCACTGCACTATTCTGATTAATTCACCGCTGACATTATCAAAGTTATTTTTATTTAGTGTTGGTTAAGATTTTAACCTTCATTATTGCGTCAGGTGTCCATTCTGGTCTAAATCTTACTCCATTGAGGATATTATGGCGCTACCACAACTATCAATATGGCAGCCCGGCGATGGGTTAAGAAAAATAAAATATAAATATCATGTTTGTCTCATTGTCATGTTCTCCGCCCTTATACGGTTGCTATTTTTAACTGACCGCTACCTTTGGTGTGACGAAGCGTCCAGCGTGCTGATTAGTCGCCATAACGTAAACAATCTGCTCTTCCATGCCGCTTTTGACGTGCATCCTCCACTTTATTATCTGTTACTGCATGACTGGATGATATTATGGGGTGATAGCATTGCAGCGGTACGCTCTCTCAGTCTACTCTTTGGGATCCTGACAGTTGTGCTGGTTATCGCGCTTACGCGATGGCTGGCAAATGAGCGTACAGCCTTATTGGCGGGATGGTTCGCCGCCTTGATGCCGATGGCAGTCCATTACAGTCAAGAAACGCGCATGTACGCGTTAATGGGAATGCTAACGCTCGCTGCCGCGTTAGCATTGATGATGTGGATAAAAACACCCACCCATAATCGCTATCTTGTCGCGTATGCTTTACTTATGACGTTCAGTTTTTACACCCATTATTTCACCCTATTTGCACTTATTGCCCACTGGATCGCAGTAACAATATTATCCTGCCAAAGCCATAAAAAGGCCTGCTACCTTAAACTTCCTGGCTGGTGGTTTGCTAACCTGGCAATTGCTGTCGCTTATCTCCCCTGGTTACCCGTATTGTTTAATTTACTGACTCATCTGGCGCAGTTGAGAGCCGGTAATGATATCGGTTGGATTCCCCCCGTAACATGGCGTGATCTGCCTGCAATGTACTGGCATTTCTTTACCGGAAACAACGGACAGGGTTTTCCGTCGATCATTCTGTGGCTGGCTGTGGGAAGTTTTATCGGTACTGTGGGGCGAATATCTTTATGCAACGGAGAATATGAAAGATATCAGCTGATATTATTTTGTAATCTGGTCATCCCTGTAATGCTGGTCTTCATCATTTCCTGGTGGATGCCGTTATTTATCGATCGTTATTTCTTCTTCTCATCGCTGAGCATTCCTCCCCTGCTCGCGGTATTACTTACCCGCGCAAAAAAAGCGGTTTGTGGCTTCTGGTTTATCTTATTCACCTTATTATTCGGCTATGGTTCATATCATAATAACCCTGAGCACATAGACGAGTTTAAACCACTGGTAAACTATATTAATACCCGTCACCAGCCTAATGATGCCGTGGTAGTCAGTAAAATGTTCGATTATTTAAGTTATGTATATTATAATAAGCGAGATTATCGTACGTTTCTTTATACACCGCCTAACGCACACGGAACATCAGGCAGACCGAATGCCTATGGCTTTGGATCACTGTTTTATGCGCAAGCCGATCAGACATATATTGATACTCTGACAACGCTTTCAAAAAGTTACCATCGTGTCTGGTTGATAAGCGGCGGTAACTTTAGTCAGGATTACCCCTTGCCGTCAGAATGGCAAAATATCGCAAACTTCAGAAGTGGTAGATTTCAGGTACAATTATTTGTAATACCGACTCAACAGGCGCGTCAAATGCAATGACTACCGTTTTCTATCCAGTGCAGTGATAAACAGTACTGCCACTGCCAGACCGCCTAAAAGTAAGGTCCAGCCAAACGCTTCAAAAACCTCAATCATATCGCCTCCAGGTAGGTGATATTAAATCACGATGGCTATCTCAGCGTAACATTTAAAATATCAATTAATGTGCAATAATCGCTTTATGTGTATGAATAAATATTGTTCCTCATGCTTTTAATTGCATTGCTATTATCATAAGGCTTAATATATTTATATTAACGATTATTAATTATCAGCTTATAATAATATGACTGATCAATTCATTTATCAGCTATTATTATCCTCTATATTCTTTAAGATAGCCGCTTAATTCATAATATCGCCTTTATTCGTCGCATCAAATTACTCACTCACCTGATTAATGCTTGCCTAACGATTGCTTCGTTGTTTTAATTCCAGCGCGAAATTATTTAGTGAGAGAACAATGAAGCATACACAACAATCAGGCGCAAAAGTCTATAACCCATTCACGCTTAGCTTATATGACTGGTGGGTACTCAATATCTCAAACAAATATGCCTGGAAGTGTCCTACTGATACGCGACTACTTCCTTTCTTCCTGCATCATATGGGCGAGACTCACCTGGATATTGGCGTAGGTACAGGTTATTACCTGAAGCATGCACCTACGACTCATGCCATTTCGCTGATGGATTTAAATCCGGATAGCCTGAAAATAGCCGCCAGCCGAGTGGGTAATACGAAAATCCGCGCCACACTACAACACGATGTTTTCGACACGTTCCCGGCGGACTGGCACGGGCGCTTCGATTCCGTTTCGATGTACTATCTTCTGCACTGCTTACCTGGTGAGATGACAACAAAAGCGAAGGCAATTAAAAATGCCGGTGTGGCGCTTAAACCCGGCGGCACACTTTTTGGTGCCACGATTCTGGGCAAAGAGGTTCCTCACAATGCTTTTGGTAAGAAATTAATGGCTGTTTATAACAAGAAAGGAATATTCAGTAATACCAATGATTCAGCCGATACGTTACGCAGTGTGTTGGACGAACATTTCGCTAAGGTGACTTTGGAGCAACATGGCGCCGTTGCGCTATTTTCCGCCACTACGCCACGTTCATCGTAAGTGTAGGCACTTCCGAGCGGTCGGGCAGCGCGATCATGTGGGTTTAACCCGTTGATTAAACATTGGATTACGGAATAGCAATTGCTTATTTTATTTGTCATACAAATAAGTATAATACCCGCTTCCGATGTAGACCCGTCCTCCTTCGCCTGCGTCACGGGTCCTGGTTAGACGCAGGCGTTTTCTGTATGGAATACGCCATCCCCTCTGATAGATGCCTTGTTTGCCTAAAGCGGTTAACCCCGCCTGTAGCAAACGTCATACAGGACGGTCAGTCACGCTTACGCGGCATCATCCGTAACAGCGTATTGTCTTTCCAGAAATAGTGATGCATCAAAGCAGCGATGGCATGAAGTCCAATAACAAAATAGCCCAGGTTCGCCAGCGTGACGTGCCAGGATTTCAGCATATCTACGCGTTCAAAGTTAGCTTCGGCGGCATGCGGCATAGTAATGCCAAATGCGACCCAGGGATTGCCGCGGTTATACATCATGACCAGACCAATAACAGGCAGCACGATAAATAACAGGTAAATCACCAGATGTCCTAAATGCGCCATTCCGGTCATCATCGGTTTTGGACGAGGAACAATGGGCGGCGTGGGATATTTCAGCCGAATAATCAAGCGCGCCACCATTAAAAGCAAAATAGTGATACCACATGAAACGTGCGTCATATTAAACCAGGGCCGATAACTACGCGGCGCAAAACCGCGCAGCTCCATCGCGGCGTAAGCCACAATAACCAGAAAAAAGACTAACCAGTGAATACCAATTTGCAGGCCGGAATACTTATTGCCCATAGCGCGTCCTGAATGAAAACCGTAAAGCGACAACATAACCAGCTTTTATAAATAATTCATCAAATTTATGAGATGGTGGTCGCACTTGCCCGTTCACCCTCGCAAACGGGCGATTTTTAGCGTAAAGCTCTCTGTTCTAACGCACTGCGCAGCGTCGTATCTGCCTGCAATACCTGCCATGCCTTTTCAATATCGCGTGGGATATCAACGTGAATGATAAAATCTTTACCACGCGGTCCATACCCTGTTTCATCGTCACGCAAACGTGGCAGCTCGCCGGCAATCAGAGACAGATAACGCTCCACCGTCCAGATGCCCTCTTCAACGTTGGCAAAACGTGTACCGCCGTTAAGGTGGCGCAGTACCGGAACAAAACCAGGAAAACTCAGCCAGCGCGGCGCATCGGTGTCGTCGTTTGTCACGCGCCGAAACGCCGCGATAGTGCGCCGCTGCATGGTGGGGTCTTGCACAACGATAGCCGTGTTAATGTTTTCTTTCGCCTGACGGATCAGTGCGCAGGAGAAACGGGCATTTTCGCCGCAATTAGTTGACCGATCTTCCAGCCAAATTTTCTCAGCCGGAATATGCCAGAACTGGTTCGCGATATCCGCGAGGATAGCGGCTTCAGCGCGTCCGGTTGTGCGAATAGTATGGTAGCGCGGATGCCGGGCAATCACGGCGTACAAAAACGGCGTCGAATGACCTATACCGCCGCTAATCAGTAAAGGAACGCCTTGCGCTTTGGCGATGCGACAGGCCGCGTCGATAGTGGGGATCACCGCATTGCCCGCCAGGACGACGCAATCCGACGAATAAGGTTGTTCGCCGGAAAAATCATTTTGCGCCAGCCACTGTCCGACGGTATTCACCGCCAGCAATGTTTCCGCAGAGAGCGCCGGAAATGGCGTTGTATTCATACTTCCTCCTTTTTGTTCCGAACTTGTACCGGATCTCTTTGAAAGACATCGTCGCCTGGCTTTTTAGGCCGTAATCTGATCCATGGCCTGTAAAATACGCTTATCGGAAATAGGATAAGGCGTACCGAGCTGTTGGGCGAAATAACTGACACGCAGTTCTTCAATCATCCAACGGATCTCTTTAACATCATCATCTTCGCGACGCGCTGGAGGCAATTTATTTATCCATTGTTGCCACGCCTGCTGGACGCTTTCGACTTTCAGCATTTGCGCCCGATCGCGGTGCGGATCGACAGCCAGTTTCTCCAGCCGCTTTTCAATTGCCTGCAGATAACGCAGCGTATCGCCGAGACGTTTAAAGCCGTTGCCAGTCACAAAACCACGGTATACCAGGCCGTTCATCTGCGCCTTGATATCGGAAAGCCCCAACGCCATGCTCATATCCACCCGCCCTTTCAGACGCTTATTGATATTGAATACGGTCGTCAGGATCCGCTCGACCTGCTTCGCGATATCCACCACAGTATCATTCAGCTCGGCGCGTACCTTTTCGTGCAGCGCGGTGAAACCTGCTTCGCTCCACACCGGTCCGCCGTTGGCATCTATCAGCTTATCTACCCCGCAGGCGATACAGTCATCAATCAACTCCAGTACTTTGCCGTACGGGTTAAAGTACAGCCCCAGCTTGGCTTTATTCGGCAATTTCTCATGCAGATACTTAATCGGTGAAGGAATATTGAGCAACAGCAGACGGCGTAAACCGCACCACATCGCCTGTTGTTGTTCCAGCGGATTATCAAACAATTTGATAGCGACGCTGTCACGCTCATCCACTAACGCCGGCCACGCCTTCACTTTATAATTACCGCGTTTCTGTTCGTAGCTTTCCGGCAGCTCGCCGAAACTCCAGATATGCAGCCCGCTCTGCTCGATGCCGTCATCCGCCACCGCCGAGAGCGTCTCCTGCACTTTGCCTTTCAGCGCATTTTTAAGCTCGGCGAGCGAACGCCCTTCCTGCAGTTTCTTGTTTTTGTCATTCACCACGCGAAACGTGATTTTCAGATGCTCGGGCACCTGATCCCAATGCCAGTCTTCCCGGTCGACCGTGACGCCGGTCATCCGGCGCAGTTCACGTTCCAGAGCGTCCAGCAGCGGCAGCTCCAGCGGCGTTACGCGACCTAAAAACGCTTCAGCATAGTTTGGCGCCGGAACAAAGTTGCGACGTACCGGTTTTGGCAACGATTTAATCAGCGCAATCACTAATTCACGGCGCAGCCCTGGGATCTGCCATTCAAAACCGCTCTCGTCAACCTGGTTAAGTAGCGGCAACGGAATATGGACGGTCACGCCGTCAGCATCCGCGCCCGGTTCAAACTGATAGCTCAAACGCAGCTTAAGATTGCCCTGGTGCCAGAAGTTCGGGTAATCCAGTTTGCTGATTTTTTCCGCGCCTTCTTTAATCAGCATACTTTTTTCAAAGTTGAGCAGATCCGGCGTCTCGCGGCTGATTTTTTTCCACCAACTATCAAAGTGGCGGGCGGAAATAACGTCATGGCTAATACGCTGGTCATAAAACTCAAACAGGGTATCGTCATCCACCAGGATATCGCGGCGGCGAGATTTGTGCTCAAGTTCCTCGACTTCCGCACGCAATTTTAGATTCTCACGGAAGAAGGCGTGACGGGTTTGCCAGTCCCCCTCCACCAGCGCATGGCGGATGAACAACTCGCGACACAACGCCGGGTCAATCTGGCTGTAATTCACTTTGCGCGCGGCGACAATCGGCAGACCGTAGACAGTAACCTTTTCCGTCGCCATCACCGCGCCTTGCGCCCGCTCCCAGTGCGGTTCGCTATATGAACGTTTAATCAGGTGCTGGGCTACCGGTTCCACCCATTCTGGCTCAATGCGGGCAGCGATGCGCCCCCACAAACGGCTGGTTTCCACCAGCTCGGCGACAATTGTCCATTTCGGCGGTTTTTTGAATAAACCGGATCCGGGGAAAATAGAGAATCGGGCGTTACGCGCGCCGGTGTACTCTTGTTTATCGGCATCTTTCATCCCGATATGCGACAACAGCCCCGTTAACAACGCAACGTGAATTTCCCGGTATTCTGCGGGTTCGCTGTTTACCGGAATCCCCAGTTCTTTTACCACCTGACGCAGTTGGGTATAGATATCCTGCCACTCACGCACGCGTAAATAGTTCAGATAGTCGGAGCGACACAGCCGGCGGAATTGATTCGACGACAGGGCCTTTTGTTGCTCGCCGAGGTAATTCCACAGGTTAACAAACGCCAGAAAATCGGACTCCTTATCATGGAAACGCCGGTGTTTCTCATCGGAAGCCTGCTGCTTATCCACTGGGCGCTCGCGCGGATCCTGAATAGAGAGTGCGGAAGTAATGATCATCGCTTCGCGCACACAGCCATGCTTTTGCGCTTCCAGAACCATACGCGCCAGGCGCGGGTCGACCGGCAACTGGGATAATTGTCGGCCCAGCGGCGTCAGCTTATATGCCGTTTGCTGTTCGTCGGCGGTAATCGCCCCCAGCTCTTCCAACAAACGCACGCCATCCTGAATATTGCGCTTATCCGGCGCTTCAACAAACGGGAAGGCGGCGATGTCACCCAGCCCCAGGGCGGTCATCTGCAAAATAACCGACGCCAGGTTGGTACGTAGAATTTCCGGGTCGGTAAATTCCGGACGTGACAAAAAGTCATCTTCCGAATACAGACGAATGCAAATCCCTTCCGATACGCGTCCGCAACGCCCTTTACGCTGGTTGGCGGAAGCCTGTGAGATCGGTTCAATCGGCAGGCGCTGCACTTTAGTGCGGTAGCTGTAGCGGCTGATGCGCGCAGTGCCAGGATCGATCACATACTTGATACCCGGCACCGTCAGCGACGTTTCCGCCACGTTAGTCGCCAGCACGATACGGCGTCCGCTGTGCGACTGGAAAACGCGGTTCTGTTCGCTGTTCGACAAGCGTGCATACAGCGGCAACACTTCGGTATGCCGTAAGTTCAGCTTGTTCAGGGCGTCGGCGGTATCGCGGATTTCCCGCTCTCCGCTCATAAAAATCAGGATATCGCCGGGACTTTCACGCCCCAGTTCATCAACAGCGTCGAAAATTGCCTGTAGCTGATCGCGTTCAGTGTCGTCAGCCTCTTCCACGATGGGGCGATAACGAACTTCTACGGGATACGTTCGGCCAGAGACTTCAATAATCGGCGCGTTATTAAAGTGGCGCGAGAAGCGTTCCGGGTCGATGGTCGCAGAGGTAATAATCACTTTCAGATCGGGGCGACGCGGCAGAAGCTCTTTCAGATAGCCGAGCAAGAAGTCAATATTCAGGCTGCGTTCATGCGCTTCATCAATAATGATGGTGTCATACTGCATCAATAGCCTGTCCTGCTGGATTTCCGCCAGCAGGATACCGTCCGTCATCAGTTTGACCATGGTGTTGCTACTGACATGATCGCTGAAACGAACTTTATAGCCGATGCAGCCGCCAGGCTCCGTTTGCAACTCTTCGGCAATGCGGTTAGCGACGGTGCGCGCCGCCAGGCGACGCGGTTGAGTATGACCAATAAGTCCTTTAATTCCGCGTCCCAGTTCCATACAAATTTTCGGCAACTGGGTGGTTTTACCGGAACCGGTTTCCCCTGCCACGATCACCACCTGATGATCGCGGACCGCTTCCAGAATGTCCTGTTTCTTCTGGCTAACAGGCAGATTTTGCGGATAAGTGATTGAGGGGCGCGCCGCTTCGCGGAGAGCGACCTGCGCCGCAGCCTGTTCAATTTCTTTCGCCATCGTCTGGAAAATGGCCTGTTGCGCATCAGGATTTTTTACTTTCTTTACGCCATGCAGGCGGCGCGCAAAGCGCTGTTTGTCGCGCAGCATCAGTGCATCCAGCCGCTGCTGTAACACCTGAAGCGTCAACATAGATTGTTCAGTCATAAAGCTCTTGGGCAGCATTCTGCCTGTTTAAAATCGTTTTAAATGATAGGTATAGAGTACCACATTGGGGCTTTTTTTGTGTTGTTCAATAATTTCGAACAAAGGGTTCGATATATTGCGCTATCCCTGCGACATATTTGTGAATAAAGTGTCAACAAGCAACGGGGCTCGCCCCTTCAAACACATAAAAGGAAACACCCATGAGCAAGGTATTAGTTCTTAAATCCAGTATTCTGGCAGGGTACTCTCAGTCTGGTCAGTTGACTGACTATTTTATTGAACAATGGCGCGAAAAACACGTCGCAGATGAAATTACTGTCCGCGATCTGGCGGCCAACCCTGTTCCGGTGCTGGATGGCGAGCTGGTGGGCGCGATGCGTCCGGGCGATGCGCCTTTAACGCCACGTCAGCAGGACGCTCTGGCGCTGTCTGATGAACTCATTGCTGAACTGAAAGCCCATGACGTTATCGTTATTGCGGCACCGATGTACAATTTCAATATTCCGACGCAGCTGAAAAACTACTTTGATCTGATTGCCCGCGCCGGTATCACTTTCCGCTATACCGAAAAAGGCCCGGAAGGTCTGGTAACCGGTAAACGCGCGGTGGTTCTCTCCAGCCGCGGCGGTATCCATAAAGACACCCCGACGGATTTGATTGCGCCTTACCTGAAAGTGTTCCTTGGTTTTATCGGTATTACCGACGTGAATTTTGTCTTTGCCGAAGGCATCGCCTACGGGCCGGAAGTGGCGGCTAAAGCCCAAGCCGATGCAAAAGCCGCGATTGACAGCGTAGTAGCCGCTTAAATATTTTTGCCTCCCGTTTCGACGGGAGGTGACTTCTTAGGTTCGTAGCGCAAATATCCTACCACGCCGCTACTGCCGCCATCGCTGGGATGCGTTACCCCATCATTGACTTCAACGCAGGCGAAATCAAAAGGCGACACATTTTCGATGCACGCCACATTGACCCCATATTGATCGGGATTGGATCGGCGCTGATGAAAAGTATATATCCCGCATACCGAACAGAAAAAATGCACCGCCTTGCCCGTATTGAAGCGATATTCGGTAAGCTTATCCTGCCCTTTTAGCACTTTAATACCCGATAGCGGCGCAGACACTGCCACTGCTCCGCGCATCCGGCAAAACGAACAGTTGCAGCGCCTGGCGGTATGAAAGCCATCGCTAAGTTGAACGGTAAACACGACGCTGCCACAATGGCAGGCAGCAGATAATTTTTCAGATGTCATACCTAGTTACTCTCGCGAATAGTGATACCAGTCAACAGTATAGAAATGGCGTTTCCGGTTCGCCTAATATAAATACGACCTTCATATTCAGAAATTACCCATATAAAAATGCATTTTGCGGTAAAAAAATTGTCGGGAAGCGGTTATTTACGCATCCATTTGCCATTAATTCCCTGGACATATTCTCCCGGCCTGGCGCGCTCAACCAGTTTTTGCCCTGCCATCTTCGCCACCTCATCCACGGGAAGATGATTGCTATCCGCTAACTGCTGATAACTGGCGCGGCGGGCATGATTGATATCAAGCACCAGCTTCTGGGTTTCGGCATCATTCTTTAAGGCCACCAGATAGCCATTCAGCGTTTCCCCGACCCGGCCCTGCGTGCGCGCTTCGTCCAGGGTTAAGGCCCACACAGAAGGTGTGAGCAAGCTCAGCGTCAGCACCCATAGCATTAAATACTTTTTCATTATGGCCTCAGAATAGATCGCTGCGTGATTTCAGGAGTTCTTCAACATCTTTATCGACTTTGATATGTATTTCATGCTCGATCTTTACATTCATGTTGATGGTAATCGGCTGTTCCGGCGCGGCGACTTCAATACGTGGCGTGCAGCCCACCACGATAAATGACGCAAGCGCTGACAGCATGGCAATACTCATTTTCATTATTTATCCTCACAGTCCTTGTCTTTCCGGCAAGGAGGTTGCGGCAATGCTGTATTTTGTTCAAGCCATGCCTGTAAATTGTCGCCAAAACGCAAACTGCGCCACAGCGTAAACACATTTTCTTCATGGGTATAGTTCAAGTTAACGATCGCGGTTTTACCATCTACCCGGCTTTTGCCGGTAATAGCCGCCTGCATCGTTAGTACGCCCAGGTTATCAACGTTAATTTTCGTCCACGAATGCGTAATCTCCATATAACGTAGCCAGTTAATCGCCGAGCCTGCCGTAACATTATCCTTCACCACCGCATCCGCAGTATCTTTATCGATGCGCAACGTCATTGGCCCAGGATTCGTAAGCCAGCCATCTTTGATTATCCATTTTTCATTGTTCAGCCACAGCGGCAGCGCGCCGCTAACCGGACCAGACATGGCGAATTGCTTTGGATTTATGGCGCTAATCAATTCGCTGGATGAAATATTTTGCACTCGCAAAAGCGCCGGGTCGTGCTGCGGCATTCGCAACTGTTTCATAATGATTTGACCGCCCAGCACGTCTACGCTGACATCGCTTAGCAGTAATGGATTCGACTCGCTCCAGGGATAACCGCCCTGTAAATCAGCGGTGATATTTTTCGCCGTGACCTGGTTGACTATCCCGGCAATACGCAGCGAGACGGGCCCGCGCGTCCCCAATTGCCACGCGCCGTTGTGGAAGCGAAATGGCAGAATGAAATCGACGCCGTTGATTTTGTTATCCGGCATCCAGGCGCTACCGCCTTTTAACACGCCGTGTCCACCTGCTTCAAACCCCTGCCCCTGTGCGGCGGAAAAAGCCACCTGTGCATACAGTGAGCCTTCGCGCAGCGTCATTTTCCAGTTTGGTGGAAGCAACGGCTGGAAAACGATAAGCGACTGCTTCGGCCACCAGGCCTGTCCGCGAAGGCGTTCGCCATCCCAGCGCCCATTCAGCCGTACCGGCCCTATCGCCCCCGCCCGAAGGTCGCCTTTAAACTGGAACAGGGTTGGCTCGCGCCCTTCAACGCTAAAATTAATGGTAGAAGGCGGCAGCACGCTCCCGCTGGTAAATACAGTTTTTCCCGCCTCCAGAGACAGCGCGCCCTGTAGCGACGGCGTTGTGGCGTCGCGAACCCAGACAATAGGTTTATTAAGCACCAGTCTTGGTGATGTGACAGTCATTGCGCCATAGTGCAACTGATCAAAACCGGTGGACAAACTGGTCAACCTGATGGTGTTATCATACCATTCGCCCTGTCCGGCAATATCCCAGCGGGCGCGCATTGGCATAAAGCTTCCTTGCCCCCAATAGCGCCACCGCCAGCGACCAGCATCAGGGAGAAAATCATTCGCCAGGCCATCAAGGTGAAGAACGAAATCGCCCATTTCATTTTCGTGCGCCCGTAAAATAGCCTGTAATCGACCATCAACGCCGCGCGGCGTCACCTTAACGCCCGCCAGCGGCCAACGAATTTCATCAATATCTAACGCATCAATCACCCGTCCGCGCGAGCGTAGCAATGCGCCAGGTGCAAAGGTGAGCTGCGGATCGGCCAGACTGCCGCGGAACATAGCGGGCAATACGGCATAAAAGATTAAATCCTTCTGTTTAGCCTCGCCGGTAAGCTGTAGAGGCATCTCACTGCTATCCATGCTGAGTTTTCCCGGGCCGATAGTCAGTACAGCGTTCGCTTTACCGGCATCGCCCTGGGTCAGAATATTCAGGCGTCCGCTGACTCGCGCATTATCCGGCCCGGCTTGCCAGTTATCGATATTAAAAGCCAGACGTCCGCTTAAGGGGAATCCCTGATATGGCCAGTTCCAGCGGCCATCGCTGATGGTAAGCCGCTGACGCGTTACCGCCCAGGGGAGATCGAGAATCGGGTCAGGATTACCTCGCGCCATCACGATGAGCTGTCCGGCGTTATCACGCCACTCCAGTTCCGCATCCACCAGCGACGGTTCCTGCGGCAGACGCAAGGTCGCTGCCGCATGACCGCTGACCGGCAGGCCATCCGGTACCAGCGGCAACATAAACTCCCCCGCCAGGCTAACGGGAGGCTGGTTGGCCAGCGCGGCGATCTCCAGTTGGCTCACCGTCAATGCCTGACCGCGTAGCTGCCCTTGAAATTTTACTTTTTCGCCCTGATAACGTATCTGCTGAATGACCGGCGTCATGGAGATCGCCAGCTTGCCCTGCCATTCCGGCCAGGGCGCGAGAATGACATTATCGATGTTAATCCAGGTATTGGGCAGCATTGACTGCCACTGCGCCAGCGTACGCGGCGCGGCGGGAGAAGCTTCCGTAGCGGGCAGTTTCGCCAGGCATGCGGCATCCAGTTTGAGGCTTTTAATATTCAGCAACCAACGGCTGGGATGCGTCAGTTCCGCCTGGGTAATATGCGCTAACGAACAATCATTGACCAGATAGCGAAGATCGGGAATCACTAACCCATGACGTGTCAGGCGTGGACTTTGTTCCAGAGCGATACGGGTACCGACGGGTAGCCAAATTCCCGCCAGAGTGGGAACCCACAGCCCGAGGGTCATCAGTAGCGTCAGAGGGACAAGAATCAGCAGTAACAGTAGCGCAAGGGCGGCTTTATATTTACCCTTCATGGGCCATTAATTTCCTGATTTAACGAAAAATTCAGTCGGCTATCTCTTTATTTTGGCATGATTGCCCGTACATAGCCTAATAGTTCATGTTGCAGGGGCGCCCTCCGGCTATTTGAGGCGTTGTGGAGAATGATAACCTAAAATTATTCATTATATGTATGACTATCAATTATTTTTGATTTTTTGTAAGATAATTTTAAGCATATTTGTGTGATTCTAACATCACTGGAGAAGGTCATATGAAACTCGCCGTCTATAGTACCAAACAGTATGACAAGAAATATCTACAGCAAGTGAACGAAGCGTTCGGTTTTGAACTGGAGTTTTTTGATTTTCTGCTGACCGAGAAAACAGCGAAAACCGCCAATGGATGTGAAGCAGTTTGTATCTTCGTGAATGACGACGGGAGCCGACCGGTACTGGAAGAGCTGAAAAAACACGGCGTGAAATACATCGCGCTGCGTTGCGCCGGATTTAATAATGTCGACCTGGATGCCGCTAAAGAGCTCGGTTTGCAGGTGGTCCGCGTGCCGGCTTATTCTCCGGAAGCCGTCGCTGAACATGCGATTGGCATGATGATGACATTGAACCGCCGTATTCACCGCGCTTATCAACGCACCCGCGACGCTAACTTTTCCCTTGAGGGACTGACCGGCTTTACCATGCACGGAAAAACCGCTGGCGTCATTGGTACCGGTAAAATCGGCGTCGCCGCGCTGCGTATCCTGAAAGGCTTCGGAATGCGTTTACTGGCGTTTGATCCCTATCCCAGCACCGCCGCACTTGACCTCGGCGTCGAGTATGTGGATCTGCAAACGTTGTTTGCCGAATCGGATGTCATTTCCCTGCACTGCCCGCTCACGCCGGAAAACTACCATTTACTGAACCATGCGGCATTCGACCAAATGAAAAATGGCGTTATGGTCATTAATACCAGTCGTGGCGCGCTGATTGATTCCCAGGCGGCTATCGAAGCTCTGAAGAATCAGAAAATCGGCTCGCTGGGGATGGATGTGTATGAAAACGAACGCGACCTGTTCTTTGAAGATAAGTCAAACGATGTTATCCAGGATGATGTTTTCCGCCGTCTGTCGGCCTGCCATAACGTACTGTTTACG
Source organism: Salmonella sp. 741265050_HSA (assembly GCF_046569445.1). Taxonomy (NCBI): domain Bacteria; kingdom Pseudomonadati; phylum Pseudomonadota; class Gammaproteobacteria; order Enterobacterales; family Enterobacteriaceae; genus Salmonella; species Salmonella sp. 741265050_HSA. The sequence goes on from NZ_JBKFSV010000001.1 coordinate 683,492, forward strand.
GGGCACCAGGGATTCCTGACCGCAGAAGCGCTGATCAGCATCTCTGAAACCACGTTACAAAACTTAAGCCAGCTTGAGAAGGGCGAAGCCTGCCCGAACGCGCTGTTCTAATCCTGTCGCTCCCCTGCGCTCAGGGGAGCATTTTCGGATAACCCCTGAAGATCTATCCGGTCATATCATTACTATAGTCAGTGTTAACTATCAGATTACAGAGAATATCAATGAAGAAAATCGTCACGCTGGTCGCCCTGAGCATCATAATGACAGGGTGTGTGAGCAGTGGAAAAGTGTCCGTCAAACGCGAGCAACTGGAGCACCACCGCTTTGTTCTGGAAAGCGTAAACGGTAAAACGGTCACCGGCCCGGAGCTCAGCTTTGGCGAGGACATGACGGTATCCGGCAAAATGTGCAATCAATTCACCGGCGAAGGAAAACTATCGGACGGCGAATTAAAAGTGAAAAATTTAGCGATGACCCGAATGATGTGCGCCGATCCGCAGCTTAATGCGCTGGACGGCACCCTCAGCGAGCTCTTCAGCAAAGGCGCGCAGGTCGATTTAACTGCGAACCAATTAACGCTGGCGACGGCAGAAACAACGCTAATGTATAAACTGGCGGATTTAGCGCACTAAGCCATTAAGTGAAAAGTTATACGCGTCAGGCGAAACGCCGCGCTTAGTAACTCCCGCAGTTTCCGGCGGCAAGCGACTGTTCGCTACAACGTTTGCCGTTGGGTAGCGCGCACATACCAATTACTGAACCATCAAGCTGCCGGGCCGCTGAAAGCGAACCGCCAATCATAGCGCAATTCGCTTCGCCGGCGCTGGACATCGCCGCTTTCATCCCTGGCGAAACATGTGCCGCGGTTGCCTGCTGAACAGGTTCGCTACTGCAAGCCGACAATAATAACGCGGCACATCCCACCCAAAACGCTGCGCGCATTTCTCTCCCCTCTGTTTATTCATCCAAACGACACCGCCCTAAATAATAGGCAGCAGAAACTGACGCGTCGAGAGGCAAAGCGCGCATTTATGCGCTTCATTAACATTTATTGGCAATTTTTTACGTCTTTTCGGCAAGAAATCGTCATTCTCCTCCCGCCAGGGACACAAAAGCGAAAATGGGGCTTGAAGGGCTTTGCTAAAATAAAAGGATAACTACAGGATGCGCTCACGATTATGCGTGTCCCTCTTTTTTGCGCAATGTAAGGGTGTCATATGCAAACAATTGACGGTAATGGCGCAGTAGCGTCGGTGGCGTTCCGTACCAGCGAGGTTATCGCCATTTACCCGATTACGCCCAGTTCAACAATGGCTGAACAAGCGGATGCCTGGGCCGGCAATGGGCTTAAAAATGTCTGGGGCGATACGCCGCGTGTGGTAGAGATGCAGTCGGAAGGCGGCGCGATCGCCGCCGTTCACGGTGCGTTACAAACCGGTTCGCTTTCTACGTCATTTACATCATCGCAGGGGCTGCTGCTGATGATTCCAACGCTGTATAAACTGGCGGGGCAGCTCACGCCGTTTGTACTGCACGTTGCCGCGCGCACCGTCGCCACACACGCGCTTTCTATTTTTGGCGACCATTCCGATGTGATGGCGGTCCGCCAGACAGGCTGCGCGATGTTATGCGCCGCCAGCGTTCAGGAAGCGCAGGATTTTGCGCTGATCGCGCACAGAGCTACGCTGAAAAGCCGCGTTCCGTTTATTCATTTTTTTGATGGCTTCCGTACATCGCATGAAATCAACAAAATTATACCGCTAACGGATGAAACCATTCTGAACCTGATGCCGCAGGCGGAGATCGACGCTCACCGCGCCCGCGCGCTGAATCCGGAACATCCGGTGATTCGTGGAACTTCAGCGAATCCGGATACCTACTTCCAGTCTCGCGAAGCGACCAACCCGTGGTACAACGCCGTTTATGATCATGTTGAAGAGGCGATGAAGGCATTTGGCGACGCTACGGGCCGTCAGTACCAGCCATTTGAATATTATGGCCATCCCCAGGCTGAACGCGTCATCATAATGATGGGCTCCGCCCTCGGCACCTGCGAAGAGGTCGTGGACGAGCTACTGATACGCGGAGAAAAGGTCGGCGTTCTGAAAGTCCGTCTGTTCCGCCCCTTCTCCGCCAAACATTTGTTACAGGCATTACCGGAAACCGTTCGCGCTATCGCCGTGCTGGATCGCACCAAAGAGCCTGGCGCGCAGGCCGAGCCGCTTTATCTGGACGTGATGACCGCACTGGCGGAAGCCTTTAATAATGGCGAGCGCGAAACGTTGCCGCGCACCATTGGCGGCCGTTATGGGCTATCATCCAAAGAGTTCGGCCCGGCGTGCGTACTGGCGGTCTTTAATGAACTCAGCCGCGCGAAACCCAAACCACGGTTTACGGTGGGCATTTATGATGACGTTACTAACCTCTCGCTGCCATTACCGGAAAATACCCTGCCCGGCAGCGCTAAACTTGAAGCGTTATTTTACGGTCTGGGAAGCGACGGCAGCGTATCCGCCACGAAAAATAATATTAAAATTATCGGTAATTCTACGCCGTGGTATGCGCAAGGTTATTTCGTTTATGACTCTAAAAAAGCTGGCGGGCTCACGGTATCGCACCTGCGCGTCAGCGAAAAACCCATTCGTTCCGCTTACTTAATTGCTCAGGCGGATTTTGTCGGCTGCCATCAATTACAGTTTATCGATAAATATCAGATGGCGGAACGTCTGAAGCCAGGCGGAATCTTTCTACTTAATACGCCGTACAGCGCCGACGAGGTCTGGTCGCGTCTGCCGCAAGAAGTTCAGGCGGTGTTGAATCAGAAAAAGGCGCGTTTTTACGTGGTTAACGCGGCGAAAATCGCCCGCGAATGTGGACTTGGTGCCCGCATCAATACCGTCATGCAAATGGCTTTCTTCCACCTGACGCATATTCTTCCGGGCGATAGCGCCCTGGTTGAGCTGCAGGGCGCGATTGCCAAAAGCTATAGCAGCAAAGGTCAGGATCTGGTTGAGCGTAACTGGCAGGCATTGGCTCTGGCGCAGGAATCGCTGGCGGAAGTGCCGTTGCAGGCGGTTAATCCGCACAGCGCGCATCGCCCGCCGGTTGTCTCCGACGCCGCGCCGGATTTCGTGAAAACCGTTACCGCCGCCATGTTGGCGGGCCTCGGCGACGCACTGCCTGTTTCCGCCCTGCCGCCGGACGGAACATGGCCGATGGGCACCACCCGCTGGGAAAAGCGCAATATCGCCGAAGAGATTCCTGTCTGGAAAGAGGAACTGTGTACACAATGTAATCACTGCGTCGCCGCCTGCCCTCACTCGGCAATTCGTGCGAAAGTCGTTTCCCCGCAGGCGATGGAGAACGCGCCAGCCAGTCTGCATTCGCTGGACGTGAAGTCCCGCGATATGCGCGGCCAGAAATATGTGCTGCAGGTCGCGCCGGAAGACTGTACTGGCTGTAATTTATGCGTAGAGGTCTGCCCGGCTAAAGATCGGCAAAATCCACAGATCAAGGCGATTAACATGATGTCGCGCCTTGAGCATGTGGAAGAAGAGAAAGTGAATTATGACTTTTTCCTCGACTTACCGGAAATCGATCGCAGCAAACTGGAACGAATTGATATCCGCACATCGCAGCTTATTACGCCGCTGTTTGAATATTCCGGCGCCTGTTCCGGCTGCGGTGAAACGCCGTATATTAAACTGCTGACTCAGTTATATGGCGACAGAATGTTAATCGCTAACGCCACGGGGTGTTCCTCTATTTACGGCGGTAACTTACCCTCAACGCCTTATACCACCGATGCCAACGGACGCGGCCCGGCATGGGCGAATTCGTTATTTGAAGATAACGCGGAATTTGGCCTCGGTTTCCGTCTGAGCGTGGATCAGCACCGGGCGCGCGTCATGCGTTTACTGGCGCAATTCGCCGATCGCATTCCGGCGGAATTAAACGATGCGCTGCATGCCGAAGCAACGCCTGACGTTCGGCGTGAGCAGGTCGCCGCATTACGCCAACATCTGAAATCGGTTGCGGGCGCAGAGGAACTGTTAAAGGATGCTGATGCGCTGGTAGAAAAATCAATCTGGCTGATTGGCGGCGATGGTTGGGCATACGACATCGGCTTTGGCGGTTTAGATCATGTGTTAAGCCTGACGGAGAATGTCAACATTCTGGTTCTGGATACGCAGTGTTATTCCAATACGGGCGGCCAGGCGTCGAAGGCGACGCCGCTTGGCGCCGTCACTAAATTTGGCGAACATGGCAAGCGTAAAGCCCGTAAAGATCTTGGCGTCAGCATGATGATGTATGGTCATGTTTATGTCGCACAAATTTCGCTGGGCGCGCAGTTAAACCAGACGGTGAAAGCCATCCAGGAGGCCGAAGCCTGGCCAGGGCCGTCGCTGATCATTGCCTATAGCCCCTGTGAGGAACATGGTTACGATCTGGCGCTAAGCCATGACCAGATGCGCCAGTTAACGGCGACCGGTTTCTGGCCGTTATACCGCTTTGATCCCCGCCGTGCGGATGAAGGCAAGTCGCCGCTGGCTCTGGACTCTCGGCCACCGTCAGATGCACTGGCGGAAACGTTGCTTAATGAACAGCGTTTCCGTCGCCTGAATGCGCAACAGCCTGAAGTAGCTGAACAATTATGGCGAGATGCCGCATTGGATTTGCAAAAACGCTATGACTTTCTTGCCTTGCTGGCAGGAAAAGCGGAAAAACCCGGCGCAGATTAAAAAATATTCTAAGGATTAACCTGGAAACAAAAAAAGCCCGAACATTCGTTCGGGCTTGTCAATTTATACGCTGGAAAGCAAAGGTTAACGCAATGGCCCAGCGACAAAATGAATATGTGACAATAAAGGCATATAACAGGCGTAGAATATCGTAACCGAATGATATTGTATAATTTTTATTTCGTATAATACCCCCAAAAGCATTCGTATAAATTATATCTATTTCACTGCGAATTATTTCATTAATTATTGAATTAAACGGTAACATCTCTTTTTAGGTCTTTCCTGACAAGGCAGAAATAACGATTTAACGTCAACTCGCTGATTATTTACGGGGAATGCGCTTAATATTACGCCGTCCTCCCCTGTTGGTAGTCCCCGCAGAGTATCGTGGAGCAGCACCTGAAATGTGACGTATGTCATTGTACATAAAGTGCCTTTAGGGAGTAGAATTTCAGTGGATACTTAAACAGGAGGTTTTATGAACAGAACGATTCTTGTACCCATCGATATTTCAGATTCAGAATTAACTCAACGCGTGATTTCACATGTTGAAGCCGAAGCAAAGATTGACGACGCTAAAGTGCACTTTTTGACTGTAATCCCGTCTTTGCCCTATTACGCTTCACTGGGACTGGCTTATTCAGCAGAGCTCCCCGCAATGGACGATTTGAAAGCCGAAGCCAAATCTCAACTGGAAGCGATTATCAAGAAATTCAACCTTCCCGCGGACCGCGTGCAGGCGCACGTTGCAGAAGGCTCTCCTAAAGATAAGATTCTGGAAATGGCAAAAAAATTACCGGCCGATATGGTGATTATCGCCTCGCATCGTCCGGATATTACTACCTATCTGTTGGGGTCCAACGCCGCAGCCGTTGTGCGTCATGCGGAATGCTCCGTACTGGTAGTGCGCTAAATACCCGAGCCCGCATAGAGAGTGCGGGCTCAAATCAACCATCATCATCGCCTAGTGACTGACGCTTTTTGAAAACAGATTGATTACGATTACGCCGCAGATGATAAGCAACATGCCAATAATAGCCGGCACATCCAGTTTTTGGCCAAGAAACAACCATCCTATCAATCCAATAAGAACAATCCCTACCCCAGACCAAATGGCATAAATGATACCAGCAGGGATGGTTCGCATAGGGATGGTAAGGCACCAGAACGCGATACAATATCCGATGATGGTAACGATGCTCGGTACCAGACGCGTAAAACTATCCGATAATTTTAATGAGATCGTGGCGATAACTTCTACCACGATGGCGATAAATAGAAAGATTACAGCTTCTTTAGTCATACATCTCTTCGTTCCGATATTTTTCTGGTCGTGGTGACATCTTAATTAATACGGATGACAGAATAAAGACGCTTTTGACCCGTTGCGTATCTCGCCATAACATACTTCAGGTTGCATGTGCTGCGGCTGCGTTCCCTTACCCCAGTCACTTACTTGAGTAAGCTCCTGGGGATCCGCTCGCTTGCCGCCTTCCTGCAACTCGAATTATTTAAAGTATAAAAGCAATCTTTCATACACGAGAGATAACAACAATAAACTTGTTCAGGATTTATGATTACTTAGAAGCGTTTGCCTGCCCCGTATTTTCTGCTTTACCATATGTCCTGTCAATTATACCAACAGGGTCCACTGGTGTTTTTTTTGGCATAACCCAGCCGCTTTCACTGACGCTACCTCGTGTAAGATATTTGACTTTTACCCTAACGATAATAAGATAATGTTCCCTGCTGAACCTGTCGGCAACACTAATATCGGTGGTATATTCAGGTACGATTCTTCCACTTCGAACCTGCTCTTTGGCTATTTCAACAGAGACAGGCAATACCTCTACATCGGCCCCCTCAATACCGCCTGCCGTTTTAAAACTAACAATATTTTCAGCCTGCTGACCTATTGTACCTCGGCATAATACAACTTCAGTCTCCCCTGCTGCAGCATCCCCACTCTGGTATTTCTTATAAATACTTTGTACATTTTCTTCTGATGTAGGGTATAAATCTTCTGACAGGGAGGCCAGTATATCTTCCAGTAGGGGTGAATCATCCGAAATTTCCAGAAGTTCTTCATCATAACCCACGTCTCCTTCTCTTAACTCTGAATAAGGCTTATCAATATGGCGAATAAGCCCCCCACCTTTCAGCCCTGACGCCTGATAAAATCGTCCATCAGAAGATCGGTAAAATGTCATAGCTGAATTTTTTCCGCTATCCGAATAGGTTGCCTGATACGTTTGTGAATTTGGTTCTTTAGTTAAAACGAGCTCTCTGTCGCCATATTTTATCGTATTAGGCGCTTCCGTTGACAGCGGTGGATATGAGGCTTGTTTTCTGTAAAAGCCTTCACCTGACGGTTTGTAATAACCATACGTTTGTTTATCAAAACCGGTAGCGCGATGGAGCCCATCGTTTCCCTCTGGTCCTAACTCAAGAACTTTCTGACTACTTTTTTGATAAATAAAATCTGTATTTTCTATTGACTCTATAATTTTATAATTACTCCCTTTTTGAATCGGCGCTCGTATTACACCTCTTTGTATTTTATTTTCAACAAATCGGAGACCCGTATACTTTGCATTTGCCGCTCTTTCTGTGAACTTCGCTCCTGCAACAGGAACAGCCTCCATACCGATACGAATAATATCCTGTACGTAACCGCATACATCCGCAGAGTTTTCCACAACAGCCCGGTTAAGAATACTGCTGGTACCAGCCAGTGCGTTAAAACCAGGGACAATACTCATTACAATATTCCAGACCGTTCCTAAGAGGTGAAGTCCTGCTCTTGCAGCCGGACTTAATGAGGAAGTTGTGCGATGATGTATAGTATCATCAAGATCAAAACTCAGCTCAATTAATCCTCCCAACCCCTCCTGAATAATCTTATTAAATGCATAAACGAATTCTTGCCCGCCATTCATGGAGGAAAGTTTCTCCTTGAACGATTCGAGAGCCTGAGCCTGTCTCTCATGTTGTTCTTCTAATGTCAGCCAGCTGCTTTGCGCAATATCACTGATCTCGTGAATAAGCCCAATAACGGCCTCTCGCACCATTTTGTTGGTGTCCATTAGTCCTAAAATATCACACTCCTGCATATGTTCCTTCATATGAGTCTCTGCTCGATAATATTTCTCCGCCCAGTTTAGCTGCTTATTGATCGCGGCTTTCATTAACGAAATTAAAGGATCGTTGCTTTTGGGAAGTATTGATTTAACACCGTTGGAAAATTTATTATTAACCACAATTTTTCTTGCTATTGCGTTTATTTTTTTATCGTTAATTGGCCCCGTTATCTTTGCACACCAAAAAATAATATGACGCATAATAATAAAATTATTTTTTATACCTTCAGGGTTAAGCAATACTCTATCACCACCATTGCTGGATAAATGGTGTATCACTAATTGAACTAGCTTAAAAAGATGACTCATCCTTTTTTTATTAAAAGCGCTCTTTCCTCTTTCTTGTCTATCGAAAGATACTATTTCTAACGCTGTAATAATAGCTTCCTTACCATAGAAAACCTCAAAGCTTGAACCAGAAATAGAAGGAAACTTTTCATACAGGACTTTCGTATAATGGCTTTCCCTTGTCCATAAAGGACTGTCTATCATAGGTGGTGCAGACTCAGTGCTGAAATGCAAAGGATGAACCAGCATATCACGCGCCATTAGCTCATATATTTTATATTGGTGTTGGATGTTTTCTCTTACAAAAGATAAAAAAGAAACGAAACTTCCCTCACCGAGAATAATGAGTTTATCACTTAAATGAACTAAAAGACCTTTAAACATATATTCAGCAGCAATAACTCTTCCATCATGCGTCCACTGCCCGGTTTGAGAAAATGCAAGTAATTCATGATAGCCTCTTTTATAACTATTTGCCTCTTGTTCTTTTCCAAGTAGTTTGAGTACTGCGACAAGGTGTCCTCCTGCAACAGATGTATAGTGATCAAATAGACCATCTAACACCTTACCCAGCGGATGAGGCTCCGTATTTGGGGCAGGATGATCCTCCGGGAGAGCCCTTTCATATCTTTGTAATTCTTTAACGGGTAAAAAATCATTCTCACCTTCTGAATTACCATTTTTTATCCTATAATCACCAGATGTTACTGCTAATCTTGATGATAATAACAAACTAGTTACTGCAATATTTTTAATACTCCTGTCCATTTTATGAATGATTACTGGCTGAAAATGATTGCCGCTATGAGAAGATAAGAAAATTTGCCTTTGAATTTCCTTTCCTTCAGATATAATTTGCTCAGTACTTTTAGGTGGAACAGTTACGCTATCTACATTAAATAGCTCATGTTCATCACTCATCGTTACCTGAGAAAAACACGACGATGTATGTGCAATTGCAGCGGGATCAATCTCTTTATAAATAACATTGGCGTAAACGTTTGTAACTTCACCGTTTGCATTTAAATGATCGTGCAAAATATATTTTAGAAATAAATCTAACAACAATTTTTCTGATGTAATTCCATTTGCACAGTTGTGAAAGTCAGGGGGAATTGGATAGCCGTACTTATCAAATGGAAGCGATAAATATCCTCGTCCCCCATCAATATTTTCGTAACTGTAATTTAGAGATATCTTTACCTCGCATTTATTGGTGTCTACATCGTCATTGATACTACGCTCAACTTTATAATTAACCAGCCTACGAAAGGTTGCGCTATTTGAATAATAAAAATCCAATGTTGATTGGATTTCTTCACATATAATTTCATGTGTTGGCTCAAAGAAGAAGTCATAAATATTTAAGCTGTTCTTTCCTTCATCTTTGGCCATCTCATCCAGCTTAATATATTCTTTTGGTAAATTAGATACTTGCTCATGAAAGGTATCGTCCTGATAAAGTCCATCCAACATTGAAAGGTACGGTATGGTATCCCAACTTCTGATAGCTTGTATCTGTACCGTCTGCTGTGATTCTCTGGTTGATATATCACTTACTGTTATACGCATTACGTTCTCCAGCCAGAATTATGGTATACATCATAAGATGTAGATATCAGGTAGCAATTCTCATCGCAAATAATTCATCTGAACTGTACATATGATACAGGCTATTTTTAATTCAATACGACCACCAGAATAGGCAAGAAAATTTTAAATAGTATACGGTAAAATGATCTTACCCAACGATAATTAAACACACTGCACTATCTTATTAGATAATAAAATACTGATACGTTATTTTATATCACCAATAAAAGAGCAAAAAGGGTGTGCCAAATATCATTTTACACCTGTCCCGGTTCACCCCACGGAACCACTTGAAACGTACCATCATCAGGACGCAGCAGCGCCTGAATTTCAGTTGAGCCCGTCACTTCTTAACGGGCCTGGCTACATGATGTATACAGTTGACAATATCCGAAGGTACTATCTCTATTAAAACGTGCTGGCATTCGTCGCCGTAATCCGTACCATACGCGACATACTTTTGCCTGCTGGCTGTTGACGGCAGGAGCGAACCCGGCATTTATCGCCAGCCAAATGGGGCATGAAACTGCGCAGATGGTGTATGAAATTTACGGTATGTAGATTGATGACATGAACGACGAACAAGTAGCGATGTTGAATGCGCGGTTATCGTAGTTGCAAAGTTTGCCCCCAATTTGCCCCATTTAGTACCAGAGAACTGAAATAATGCAAGAAATTCAAAAGAATACAAAGAAAGAGCAATACAACCTCAACAAGTTGCAAAAGCGCCTGCGCCGTAACGTTGGCGAAGCGATTGCCGATTTTAATATGATTGAAGAAGGCGATCGCATTATGGTTTGCCTTTCTGGCGGCAAAGATAGCTATACGATGCTGGAAATTTTACGTAATTTGCAGCAAAGCGCCCCGATCAATTTTTCACTGGTCGCCGTCAATCTCGATCAAAAGCAGCCAGGTTTTCCGGAGCATATCCTGCCAGCCTACCTTGAGCAGCTGGGCGTAGAATATAAAATCGTCGAAGAAAACACCTATGGCATTGTGAAAGAGAAGATTCCGGAAGGAAAAACCACCTGCTCGCTGTGCTCGCGTTTGCGTCGGGGTATCCTGTATCGTACTGCGACTGAACTGGGCGCGACCAAAATCGCCCTGGGCCACCATCGCGACGATATTCTGCAAACCCTGTTTCTGAATATGTTCTATGGCGGAAAAATGAAAGGGATGCCGCCGAAGCTGATGAGCGATGACGGCAAACATATCGTGATCCGCCCGCTGGCTTACTGCCGCGAGAAAGATATTATCCGTTTTGCTGAGGCCAAAGCCTTTCCTATCATTCCTTGTAATCTGTGCGGTTCGCAACCCAACCTGCAACGCCAGGTGATTGCCGACATGCTACGCGACTGGGATAAGCGCTATCCTGGACGGATCGAGACGATGTTTAGCGCCATGCAGAATGTCGTGCCGTCTCACCTTTGTGACACTAACCTGTTCGATTTCAAAGGAATCACTCACGGTTCCGAGGTCGTCGACGGCGGCGATTTAGCGTTCGATCGTGAAGAGATTCCCTTGCAGCCCGCTGGCTGGCAGCCGGAAGAAGATGACACCTCCTTAGAGGCGTTGCGGCTTGATGTTATCGAAGTGAAATAATCTGCAGGCGTCTCAGCACTCCGCTGAGACGCCATACTATCGATCATTTTAATAGCCGTACCCGGCATGACTTGCCTTTGATCTTCCCGTTTTGCAACTGCTTCCAGGCTTTTTGCGCTACTGCTTGACGTACGGCGACGTAAACGTGCATTGGATGCACGTTAATTTTGCCGATATCCGCCCCGTCTAATCCAATATCGCCGGTCAGCGCGCCCAAAATATCTCCCGGACGCATTTTCGCTTTTTTGCCGCCGTCAATGCATAGGGTAGCCATCTCTGCGGCCAGAGGGAGTAACGGCTGCCGGGCGGGCGCATTCAGCCAGTTCAGCTTGAGTTGCAGCATTTCTGAAAGAATATTCGCCCGCTGCGCCTCTTCCGGCGCGCAGAAACTGATCGCCAGACCGCTGCTTCCCGCGCGCGCCGTACGGCCAATACGATGGACATGCACCTCCGGGTCCCAGGCCAGTTCATAGTTAACCACCAGTTCGAGCGATTTAATGTCTAATCCTCGCGCGGCAACGTCGGTGGCAACCAGAATGCGCGCGCTACCATTTGCAAAACGCACCAACGTCTGGTCGCGGTCGCGTTGTTCCAGATCGCCGTGGAGCGCCAACGCGCTTTGTCCTACCGCATTAAGCGCATCACAAACGGCCTGACAATCTTTTTTGGTATTGCAAAACACCACGCAGGACGCTGGCTGATGCTGGCTAAGCAACGTTTGTAGCAGCGAAATCTTTTCATGCGCAGACGTTTCGAAGAACTGTTGTTCGATAGCCGGTAGCGCATCTACCGTATCGATTTCAATACGTATTGGCTGCTGCTGTACACGACCGCTAATCGCCGCGATGGCCTCAGGCCAGGTTGCTGAAAACAACAACGTCTGGCGCGTCGCAGGCGCAAAGCGGATCACCTCATCAATGGCGTCACTGAATCCCATGTCCAGCATTCGGTCTGCTTCATCCATTACCAGAATATGCAGCGCATCCAGCGATACGGTTTCTTTTTGTAAATGATCCAGCAGGCGCCCCGGCGTCGCGACAATGATATGCGGAGCGTGCTGAAGCGAGTCGCGCTGTGCGCCAAAGGGTTGCCCGCCACACAAGGTCAGAATTTTGGTATTTGGCAGAAAACGGGCCAGGCGACGTAACTCTCCGGCAACCTGATCCGCCAGCTCCCGCGTCGGACAAAGCACTAACGCCTGTGTCTGGAACAGAGTGACGTCAATTCGATGCAAGAGCCCAAGACCAAACGCCGCCGTTTTGCCGCTACCGGTCCTGGCCTGCACACGCACATCATTACCCGCCAGAATGACGGGTAATGCTGCGGCCTGAACAGGCGTCATCTCAAGATAGCCCAGCTCAGTAAGGTTATTGAGCTGGGCGGCGGGCAAAACATTCAGGGTTGAAAAAGCGGTCACAATTTACTCTCGCGGTAACGACTCATAGTCAGCAGGCGCGTATCCTCGCAGATCCGGACGTTTGATGCGACATTTTAATCGGTTCTTCGTCCGGCGGCGGGTCGGGCATCGGCTGAGGACGGGGAAGCGGCTCAGGAATGGGAACAGGGTCAGTGGGAATCGGGTCCGACAAGGACGAGTGTAGATATAATAAGGTCAAAAGACAGCTCATATTACCCTCCAGAATGTCATTCAGACTCTTAAAGGGTAGACGCTGATATCCTACAGGCAAAAAAAAGCCGACTAATCTAAGCCGGCGTCGTACGAATCAATTGTGCTATGCAGTAATTCAAAAAAGGAAGTAAGACAATATGGAGCGCAACGCCCATCGCTTGACGTTGCATTCACCTGCGAGAGAGATATTGCCCCGAATAGGTAGATGGTTTATTGACTTCGCTCAAATTTCTCGGCGTTTTTTCATTCGAAATGGTCTGAAAAGCGCTTTTGTTACAACCATTTACTGCGATGCAACCATAAAGTAACACCACCGATCAGGACAACTAACAGAATACAAAACAGAGAAAAGCCGAACCGCCATCCGCCGCCAGGAATACCGCCCAGGTTAACGCCAAATAACCCTGTTAAAAAGGTGCTGGGCAGAAAAACCATCGCCATAAGCGACATGGTATAAGTTCTGCGCGCCAGAGACTCCTGCATTACCTGGGCAATTTCATCCGCCATGATGCCAGTACGCGCGATACAAGCGTCAATTTCATCCAACCCCCTTCCCAGCCTGTCGGCGATATCCTGCATTCTTCGCCGGTGATCGTCGCTCATCCACGGCAGCCGTTCACTCGCAAGCCGGGCATAGATGTCGCGCTGCGGCGCCATATAGCGGCGCATAACAATTAGCTGTTTACGTAGCAATGCGAGGAAACCGCGCGGTGGGATTTGCTGGTCGAGAAGATTATCTTCCAGATCGATAATTTTATCGTGTAGCTCTTCAATAAATTCACTGGCGTGATCGGTTAACGCATCGCACACATCCACTAACCAGCCGCCGCAATCTACGGGCCCGGTGCCCTCCTGCAAATCACTGACCACATCGTCCAGCGCCAGAACCTTTCGCTGACGGGTAGACACAATGAATCGCTCGTCCATATATAAACGCATTGCTACTAATTGATCCGGGCGTTCGTCAGTACTGCCATTAATACAGCGCAGCGTAATGAGCGTCCCTTCCCCCATACGACTTACGCGCGGGCGCGAGCTTTCACCAGCCAGCGCATCACGCACGTTATTGGGGAGTAAAGGCGTTGAAGCCAACCAGCGGGCGCTGTCCGGGTGGGTATAATTAAGATGTAGCCAACAGGGATGCTGACTATCGATCACATCATTATCTTCGAGCGGTTTTACTCCACCACGACCATCCAGTAGCCATGCGAAAACGGCATCCGGCACGTTCACATCCGATCCCTTAATGGCTTCCACAGCGCCTCCACGTTACAACTCTCATGCCGTTAGTCTAGCTTTCGGGAAAGGTTAATCAATCTCTCATTTTCTCATTGCGCAAAAAGAATGACGGGAACGTGCGAAAAAAGCGCCTTAGCAACAGGCGCTTACCAAACATGTATTATCAGGCCTGGCCGCGCCTGGTGATGGTCGAAAGAGGTGATACATGAGAGCGCGACAGCGCATGTTCACTGTAACCCGGCAGGCTTAAACGAAATTTGTCGGTTTTAGTCTGTAACTCGATCACCTGCGCCTTTAAAACATCCGAAGAAGCAGATAACGCTTCAACCATTAAAACATTGCTATGGGTTGCGCTTTCCAGATCGCTCAACGCCAGGGTTATCTGGTTAATGCCTTTTTCCTGCTCCCGCGTGGTGGTGGAAATTTCACTCATCAGCACGTTTAATTGCCCGGAGCCGCCAACAATCTCCTGCATATTTTTTTCAGCCTCCTGCACTATGGCGGCCCCCTGCCGCACATTGTCATGCGTAACGTCGATCAGCGCCTTGATATTTTTTGCCGCCTCAGCGCTACGATGCGCCAGATTACGCACTTCCCCGGCCACCACGGAGAAACCTTTTCCATGATCGCCCGCCCGCGCAGCCTCTACCGCCGCGTTAAGCGCCAGAATATTAGTCTGGAATGCGATACCGTCAATCAATGAAATAATCTCCGTCATCTGCGAGGCACAGTCGGTAATAGAACGCATATTTTCTGTAACCCGCACCATTAATTCACCGCCTTTACGGGCGCATTGGGTTGCACAATCCGCCTGTATGCTCGCCATTCGGGTATTATCCGCATTGTTTTTGGTACTCGCCGCCATTTCATCCATACTGGCGGCAGTTTGAATTAACGAGGCCGACTGCTGTTCCGTCTTTACGGATAGCGACATACTGCGCGCCGCCAGTTGTTCGGAAAGGGTCATTGCCGTTTGCGAAGAGGATCTGATTTCACGTACCAGCGCGGAAATATTCTCCGACAGGCTATTAATCCCGGGGATGAGTCGCCCGGCGCAATTATTGCCAAATTCGGAGATATGAATAGACAAGTTTCCTGCTGCGACCTCTTCAATACTTTTCTTCACGGTATTAATTGGCACTACCAGATAGCAGGTCATATACCACCAAAGCAGTAATGCCGAGATCAGATAAATGATATTACACGTAATTAAAATAGGGAGATCGTGCAGAAAAGCTATTTGTAAAGTATCCACCAAAAGAAACGTACATACCATGAATAGAATAATGCATGTCCTGACGCTGATATTTCTCAACATTTTTGACGGCCTACAACCAGGATAGGAGACAGGTTTTATTTTTATAGCATTTCAGATATCTATTGCCATTCGTTTCTTTGACATTCTCCATATTCAATACCAGACCATCGCCATTTCCCTTAGTGCAACAGATAAAATCACCTATATTCGCTATGCCAGGATATTCATCCATCCATATTGACAAGTGATGTACTTGTCACCATTTTCTGCTTAACAGTTAAGTCGAAAGCCAGTATATTTTAATAGACGCTTAAATAAGCGAATGACTGTTTCTGCGTGTTATTACCGCGGACAGCGTTATCGCCCGTTCTCTTGCAGAATCCTGAGCATTTGGATGAGGCGTTATATCAGGCATAAAATCGGGTTCGCGCGAGCTTGCGCTGGCGGTCCTGTCCGCCAGCGGCAACGATTTACCGACTACGCTTCGCATGGCGCTCCCAGTTATCCTGTTTAGCCTGCACCGTTTTACGTAACGCGACATAACATGCCCCGCCGCCGCCATGGTGCGGCAGCGCCGAACAATAAGCCTGTACATCCTCAAACTCTGTCAACCAGCGGGCCACATAGCTTCGGACGATATTGGCATGCGACTTCGCCTCTCTCCCTTTACCATGAATGATCAGGACATTACGCAACCCCTCTTTCTGCGCCTCCAGGATAAAACGAAACAGCATTTTTCGGCACGTTTCGACCGGCTGGCGTAACAAATTGAGGCTGGCCTGCTGAGGGTATTTCCCACTGCGTAACTTGTCGATGACACCCTGCTGCAATCCTTCCCGACGAAATTCCAGCGGTTCATTCAGCGGCAGAATATCCAGAAAGCCCGTCGTCAGGAAATTATCAAGCTGAAGCGTGTCGATACGCTGGGGCGTTTTAAGATTACGCGTTGGCTGCCAGTGTACATCAGTATGGCGTTTCAGCGGCTGGACATCCTCCATGGCGTCAAGAAACAGCGCTTTATCGTCAAGGTTCATGGTTCATCCTCCAGCGTTTTTGCGACTGCCGTTATCATAACCGTGCCCTGTTATAGCGACAACGGTTTACAGTTATTTCCAATAACAGCGACAATGTAAGGCAATTAACCGCCTCGCCCGGCTCTCTTTTTCTCCGCCAACGATATTACTGGCGCTAAATGTGTTATCCCTGACTATCTTTTAAGGAGTATGGTTGCGGGTATTCCTGGCATGATATCTTGTCTCTTACGTTAGATTAAGACGATGTGAGAGAACGGATGCTGAGATTACTTGAAGAGAAGATAGCCACGCCATTAGGACCGTTATGGGTGGTTTGCGATGAGCAGTTTCGACTGCGGGCCATTGAGTGGGAACAGTACCGCGATCGTATGGAGCAACTGCTAAATATCCACTACCGTCACGAAGGCTATGAACGCGTTTCTGCGACTAACCCCGGTGGACTCAGCGATAAGCTTGCAGATTATTTTGCAGGCAATCTCGCCGTAATTGATACCCTGGAAACCGCCACGGGGGGCACGCCTTTTCAACGGGAAGTATGGCAGGCGTTGCGCGCTATCCCCTGCGGGCAGGTGATGCACTATGGTCAGCTGGCGGCGCAACTGGGACGACCGGGCGCCGCACGCGCAGTCGGTGCTGCGAATGGCGCTAACCCCATCAGTATTGTTGTTCCCTGCCATCGCGTCATTGGGCGTAACGGCACTCTGACCGGATACGCCGGTGGCGTGCAGCGAAAAGAGTGGCTATTACGCCATGAAGGCTATCTTTTATTATGAATATACAGGCAAAAAGTGCCTTATCGGTCACACTTTTATGTAAAGCAACAACAAATAAATTACGTATTTTCAAATAGATAAAAGTATTCATCAAACTTATACTTGAATTATTCCTTCTCCGGGATAGCTCAGACTTACGCGCTCACCAAAAAGATGTTAAAATTGACAAATATCAATTACGGCTTGAGCAGACCTATGATCCCGGAAAAGCGAATTATACGGCGCATTCAGTCTGGCGGTTGTGCTATCCATTGCCAGGATTGCAGTATCAGCCAGCTTTGCATCCCGTTCACACTTAACGAGCATGAGCTTGATCAGCTTGATAATATCATCGAGCGCAAAAAGCCCATTCAGAAAGGGCAAACTCTGTTTAAAGCAGGTGATGAATTGAAATCGCTCTATGCTATCCGCTCCGGAACGATTAAGAGCTACACCATTACCGAGCAAGGCGATGAGCAGATTACTGGATTCCATTTAGCAGGCGACCTGGTGGGTTTTGACGCCATTGGCAGCGGTCATCATCCGAGCTTTGCACAGGCGCTGGAAACCTCAATGGTATGTGAAATACCCTTTGAGACACTGGATGACCTGTCCGGCAAAATGCCTAACCTGCGTCAGCAAATGATGCGTCTGATGAGCGGTGAAATTAAAGGCGATCAGGATATGATCCTGTTATTGTCGAAGAAAAACGCCGAAGAACGTCTGGCTGCGTTTATTTACAACCTGTCCCGCCGCTTTGCGCAGCGTGGTTTTTCACCGCGTGAATTCCGCCTGACGATGACCCGTGGCGATATCGGCAACTATCTGGGCTTAACAGTCGAAACCATTAGCCGTCTGCTGGGACGTTTCCAGAAAAGCGGTATGCTGGCGGTGAAAGGTAAGTATATTACTATTGAAAACAGCGATGCGCTGGCGGCCCTCGCCGGTCATACCCGCAACGTCGCTTAAACGTCAGCTAAACCATTGATGTTATCTTCTGCCATATCGTTAAATTTTTCTCATTTATTGATCTGGCAGAAGCGCTTCCTCTGTTTCATTCACCATATTTGAGTTACTCTTTAGTTACAAACTGCGATGACAGTTGTAAGGAGACCCTGTATGGCTATGTATCAAAATATGCTGGTGGTCATCGATCCCAATCAGGACGACCAACCCGCATTACGGCGAGCAGTTTATTTGCATCAACGGATTGGCGGCAAAATTAAAGCTTTCCTGCCTATTTACGATTTCTCGTATGAGATGACCACCCTGCTTTCTCCTGACGAACGCACCGCAATGCGTCAGGGCGTAATAAGTCAACGCACAGCCTGGATACGTGAGCAGGCGAAATATTATCTTGAAGCCGGTGTCCCCATTGAAATTAAAGTGGTCTGGCACAATCGTCCCTTTGAGGCCATCATCCAGGAGGTTATCGCCGGCAGTCACGATCTGGTGTTGAAAATGGCGCATCAGCACGATCGACTGGAAGCGGTCATTTTTACCCCTACCGACTGGCATTTGCTGCGTAAATGCCCAAGCCCCGTGTGGATGGTCAAAGATCAGCCGTGGCCAGAAGGCGGCAAAGCCCTGGTCGCCGTGAACCTGGCAAGCGAAGAGCCCTATCACAATGCTCTCAACGAAAAGCTGGTAAAAGAGACCTTACAATTGGCGGAGCAGGTTAATCATACCGAAGTACACCTGGTCGGCGCCTACCCCGTTACGCCAATCAATATCGCCATTGAGCTGCCGGAATTTGATCCCAGCGTGTATAACGACGCCATCAGAGGCCAGCATTTACTGGCGATGAAAGCGCTGCGCCAGAAATTCAGCATCGATGAAAAAGTTACGCATGTAGAAAAAGGCTTGCCTGAAGAAGTTATCCCGGATCTTGCCGAACACCTCCAGGCGGGGATCGTTGTGCTTGGCACCGTTGGACGTACCGGACTCTCAGCCGCGTTTCTGGGGAACACGGCCGAACAGGTCATTGACCATCTGCGCTGCGACCTGTTAGTCATTAAGCCTGATGAGTATCAAACACCGGTGGAACTGGACGACGAGGACGATTAATCCCTCTTCCGTCCTGCCGGATGGCGCTGCCATCCGGCCAATACCCTATTCCTGTTACTCATCTCCGCCGAGGAAATAGATCCCCAAAGGAATCGCCAGCAGAATAGTGAACACCAGACTGTAAACGAAAATCATTGCCGACTGAATGGCATACATAGAGCTTGTCCACTCGGACAGTGGAATATGATATTGCTCAATCACACCGCCGATAGTCGCGCGCGTTACCACCGATGCCGCAACGATAAACACTGCCAGCAGGCATAACAGAAATTTTTTCCCCTTCGCCGATTTCAGCTTCATCATGATCATAGTATTGTCCTTTACAGATGACTTTGTTACCTGATGGCAACAATACCATGACAATCACGCGATGTCTGCTCTAGAAAACGTGACAATGTATTTACATAAAAAGTAAACCGCTGAGATTAAAGCTGATAGCACTATTTCTTCTTTTTACTTATCGATGATCTACGCGTTTATCCTGGGTAAAATACCTGTTAATCAGGTCATTCTGAGCTGTTATCGTAGGAAGGAGCGGAAAACAATAATGTTCACTGAATTTTTTCTCAAAAACGCATTTAATCTGGCGATACTTTTCAGTTGCGGTATGGCGTTGCTGGTCGTGAGATTTTGGCTCAGCCGTAACGTACAGTGGAAGAAAGGATTCACGTTCCATGCGGCACAGTTTTTTATTTACGCGATTATTATTGGAACCATCGGGAGCATCCTGAATAATGCTATTGAAGATTATAATTTGCGTTTTATCTCTTCCGGGGTCATTGATTTTATCTGCACCTCGCTCATTGCGCTTATTCTGACGATAAAACTTTTCCTGATTATTAACCAATTTGAAAAAGCACAGGTCAATAAAGGTAGAGATGTCACCAGTACCCGTATTCTGGCACGGGTCATAAAAATAACCATTATTGTCGCGATTGTCTTACTGTATGGCGAACATTTTGGCATGAGTCTGTCCGGTCTGCTGACCTTTGGCGGTATCGGCGGTATCGCTGTTGGTATGGCGGGCAAAGATGTCCTGAGCAATTTTTTCTCCGGTATTATGCTCTATTTCGATCGCCCCTTCAGTATCGGAGACTGGATTCGTTCTCCTGACAGAAATATCGAAGGTACGGTCGCCGAAATCGGCTGGCGAATTACGCGAATTAACACATTCGACCACCGCCCGTTGTACGTGCCTAATTCCGTCTTTTCATCCATTAGCGTTGAGAATCCGGGACGGATGACCAACCGTCGAATAAAAACGGTTATTGGATTACGTTACGAAGATGCCGACAAAATTGGCCTCATTGTTGACGCTATCAGAAACATGCTGCAGGCGCACAGAGATATCGATCAGAAACAGACGCTGTTGGTCTATTTTAATGAATTCGCCGACTCTTCGCTGAATATTATGGTGTATTGCTTTACCAAAACAACAGTATGGCAGGAATGGCTTGCCGTACAGCAGGATGTTTACCTGAAAATTATTGCGATTGTCCAGGAAAACGGCGCTGACTTCGCCTTCCCAAGCCAGACGCTCTATATCGATGACCCGGAGGCCGCGCCTGCGACAAAATAAAAGATAGCCGGTGCCCGATAACGATTATCGGGCACCGAGGCTTCCCTGTCCGGATGACGGGTTGTTAGCGCCTTACGGTGATCAACGGCTCTTTTCATTCACCGTCATGGTAAATTCAAGTACCTCATTAGTGTCGTTAACGTAGGCATGAGGCATGTCGGTTCTGGCTACAGCGGAGCAGCCCTCCCGAATAATAAAGCGTCTACCATTGACTGTTAATGTCAGTGTTCCCTGATTAACAAACAGTAATTCACAGGTGTCTGCCGGATGCCCTGCCGATTCAAACTGTTCACCAGGATGCATTATCCATTGCCAGAGTTCCAGCATATCCGGCCCGCTGGTTCCCGCCATCAGTTTTGCGCTGCCGCCTTTCTCGCCGCGCCACAACACCGGAATAGCATCCCGGTCGATAAGATGGACCATCGGCTCGCTGGCGACGTTGACAAAATCCGCCACGGACACTCCCATTGCCGCCGCGATCTTACATAACAGCGCAATGCTTGGATTGGCTTTACAGCCTTCAATTTCCACCAGCATTCCTTTACTGACGCCGGAACGCCGCGCAAGCTCATCCAGCGATATCTTTTTTTGGCTACGAAATTGTTTGATACGTTGGGAAACAGCTGCATTTATTGTGCTGACGTCGGCGCCCGCCGTGGTCGATAAGTTGACTTTTTTGGTCATTGGTCGATATCATAGAAGAAAATAGTCATTACAGGATTATGCGATGTCTTCTATGTTACCGTCAATCAGCCCGGAACTGGCCCGTATCGCTCCCGGCTTTCGTGCAGTAAGTATTAATGTTATTGCCGCTCCGATTCGCGATGCGCAGGTCGGAGAAATCGCGCTAAAAGAGGCCTGTCAGGCCGTAATTAACGGCCAACCGGCGTGGGCACAGGCGCATATAGACGCCTGGAATGCAGTGTTTAAAGCATTCGGCGCAAAACCAAAGCGCACCCCCTGCTCGGCTGAAGCGCTACGAAAACGCGTGTTGAAGGATGGAACAATGGCGGCGCTGGACCCGGTCGTTGATCTTTATAACGCGGTGAGCCTGCGCTATGCCGTACCGGTAGGCGGCGAAAATAGCGCGGCTTATTGTGGATCGCCGCGGCTGGTTTTCGCAGACGGTAGTGAAACATTTGATACCCTGAAAGAAGGACAACCCGCCACCGAGTCGCCAGAACCGGGCGAAGTTATCTGGCGCGATGACAGAGGCGTCACCTGTCGGCGCTGGAACTGGCGTCAGGGAGTACGTACCCGACTAAGCGCTTCAGATAAAGCGATGTGGTTTATCCTTGAAAGCTTGCCGGAAATGCCGGTTGATGAATTGTACGCGGCAGGAAACATGCTGACTGACGGCCTTGAAAAAATGATGCCAGGTTTACGTTTTGAATCCACGTTGATAGGTGTTTGATTGATATTGCGTAACAGGAGAAATACCATGTCGCTGTTTCTGACAAGTTTTATTTTCGAAAAAAAAGAGTACGACGAAGAGTTTTATCAACTGGATGGCTGGATTGAGCGCTATACGCAGTCTATTGATGGCTATATTGGGATGGAAAGCTATACCGATGCCGCCAGCGGAAGAATGGTTAATAATTATTACTGGCAGACCCGCGAATCAATGGAGCTATTGATAAATAATTTACAGCACCAGCAGGCCAAATCACAAAGTCATAAGTGGCTTTCCGGTTACCAGACGATTATTGCAGAAATTCAGGGGTGCCATAACGTTAACCTGCCCCATCCGCTGGCATCATTTTCAGTTCCTTATGCGTGATGCAATAGTATATGTGTTAAATGTGGGGGCACTACAGGAGGATGCCTGCGCCCCTGCATTGCCGGTTATTCGGTTCTCTGTGCAGGGACGGTGCTGATATAAGTGATTAGTAAACAGGAAGATGAGTGATATCTCGTGGTACAATAACACGCGTAACCACATTATTTTCATCGCACTCTATCAACGCTCTGGCAAAAATACTGAGCTCATTAATTTTCAGCCCGGAATTATCCAAAAACTGGCGGCAAGCGTAGTCAGAAACAAAGGTTATGCCGGGATGAATATCATGTTCCCGAATAAAACGGGCCTGAGCAAATGGCGTATCCATACTCAGCACATATACCGCCCGGTTTGAGTGGCTACCCGCTGATTTAAGGCGGTCACTATAGTCTTTTACCTGCCATTCACAAACCGGCGTATCCAGTGACGGGACGACAATAATCCGCTTTTTTATCCCCGGGATACAGTAACCCGGTAATAAATTATGGCTCACCAGCCTCTTTGTGCAGGGTAATGGTTCGCCTTCAGCCAGTATACCGGGTTTGAGGGTCAGCTGCGTTTTGCCAAAGGTGACAGCGTGTTCCTGACCCAATGAGATATAATCTTGTGTTGTTGCTGGTGTCATAAAAACTTCTCCTTTTAACGTTTGTATTATTTTAGCCATAATAATTATTTAGCAATCTACTAAAGAACCAAGTTAACATCCATAATAAGAGCAGTGAAATAAAAGCCAACCCATTATTCATTGCTGTTTTTACTCTACTTTTTTATTGTCCCGGAGATAGTAAATTTATCTTTAATCAATTCCCCAAAATATTTATATGTCAATTTCAACTCTCCATTTGAACCTCCATTATAAGTTACCGTCTGAAGATACTCTCCGGGATTACCCCCGGCTTTGATATCGCATCGACTATTCCAACTTCCTATTGGAAAATGCCCACACTGGAGATTGAGATTAGATATGGGGTTATTATTTATATCTTTAACAATAATTTTCACAACAGCACTCTCTCCTGGCATCAGTAAAGATTTATCTGCACTAATGACAGATAAATCTTTACTCAATTTAACTATACGTTTTGTTTCAATAGAATGGAGTTCAGAAACCATCGGCACAGGCGTATATCCTGGTGCTGAGACCATATCTGTTTCGTTATAATGCTCAATTCTTATCTTCGAACCTACATTATCCTCGCTGATAACAATTTCATATTTACACGGTTTTTCACGTAGAAGCTCATGCTGTGAGTCATCTTTCTCAACGCGATAATACGTACATACTGTGGTAGCCGTTTCATTAGCTTGATATTTTTCAGCATCAAGATCACTGACTCTCCCAACCATTCTTGCTTTTAAAAGCATGCCTGGTATAGGTATATATGATTCAAAATATCCATAATATCCATTCAATTCCAACCCATAATCACTCATCGGCGAACCAGGCCTGTGCCCAACGCTCGGCGCCGTAGGTGGAGAAAACATCCCGACGGTTGCCGCGGACGTTGTCGACGAATCCGCCAAAACGCTTATCGGCACAGTCGCCAGAAGCAGGCTATAGATAATAAGATTATGTTTCGACATACGCACTGTTGATCCTTTTTAAAACATTAATTCGCATCAGATGCTGCGGTATTACCCTTAGCATTTTCCTTATCAGAAATAATTCTGACGCGGATATATTTATTCTGAAGCGATTCCCCATTAAGACTATAAGGAAGAAGCCAGGTGGCTTTTGTCGCCCCCGGTACGGATTGCCAGGATTTCATTTCATCCGAGATTTCCCACTGATAATTAAACGCATCAGTACAGTCCGTGTTATTTACACAAAGCGTTCTGGCTCGCATTTCTGTTCCGACGACTGGCGCAGTAACGCTTCCGTTGGCTTCTTCAGTACCCGGCGTAAAAAGCACCTCCACAGAAGTGACCTTCTGCGCAATACTGTCTGACTGCGCTTGTAGTAGTACTGTACCCTTCACCGGATGTTTATCGTCTGGTCCGCTTGCTTCAATATGTAATTTGAGCGAGCGGGCATCGTCACCGATATGGGTCACCAGAACCCGTTCAACCCAATGGCCATCACGCTCTGTACCACCGAGCGCTTTAAATGCCAGACCCGGCGTATCTGATTGATACTTAATATTACGTGGTTTGAGCGATGCCCACTCCTCTTCAGAACGCTCGCGCACGTAGTGCCACTCAATAACCTTCCCCTCTTCTCCGGCAGGAAGCGGCGTACTGATAACAAAGTTGCCGTCCTCAACCTGAACATCGTCATTGATAACATTTATCCATGAACGGAAACTGGTCTCATCCTGTGTCACCCTTACCGGGATACGCTCGGAGGTCACGCGAGTACCCCGACTGTCAGTCACCGTTAAATAAAGGCTATACTCCTGACCGTCGGTCGCCGTCAGCGGAAGTTGAGGAAGGATAAGGCCGCTGCCCAAACTCCCCTGAAGCTGAAGTCCGGCGAGAAGTTCCGCATCACCCGACCACTCAACTTTCTCAATCGGGTAACGGCTATCTACCGTCGCCATTAATGTCACCAGCGTCCCGGACAGGCCTGACACCGGCATTGCCGTAATGCGGATTTTACTGGCCTGCTCCCGATACGCCATGACGATATCGTAATTACGATCGACAAAGGCACGCCGATTAGTCGTATTTGACGGCGCCCCAACGTTGCGGTAATCAAGCTGTTCATGTAACGGCGTACCGAAGGAATAGTTGACTCTCAGACCGCCCTCTGCCTGCGAGCCGCCGTTACCGGCGTCCCGATATCCTGCTCTGACCTCAAGCAAGGGGACAGGATTCCAGACCAGAGCCGCACCTGCGGCGCGGGGATTCCGGCTTAATGTACCGTTACCCAATAGATCAACTTTATCCCCGTAATACTGTTCATATGTGAGCTCGCCACTGAACCAGGGAAAATCGGGAAGCGTGCCTTTTGTTCGCAGATCAAAGCCATATGCCGGACGCTCATCATGTAATTCATGCGCTGCTGACGTTTTCCAGCCGGTGAGAGGGAAATAATAGTTGCCGGAAAAGGCCAGACTGTCTTTATAAACTTCCCCGCCAATGCCGCCACGTAAGTGGGAATAACGGATGTCGGCATCCAGAAACGTATTGACGCCGAGCAGCCATCCATTGACCTCCTGGCGGTAACCCATACCAACGTTAACATAGGTGCGGCCATCGAAACTGCTGCTGTCGTGGTCGCGAAAGCCAAGCTGGCCAAAGAGTAAAGACGATGTTGTTTCCTGGACGGGAATAAACATATCGAACTCTGATGAGCGATATTTCGCGCCATCTTCAAGATTGACGCCACCACGGAAAATAATCTCCGGAAAAGCGCTCTTCATCCCCTCGTTCACCAGATGATTAGCGGCTTGCCCTGGTAATGCCTTTATTTTTCCTTTGGCATAATCCTCCAGCGTCCCCTCCTGCAGATGCGGAGAAATAGACGATGCCGTCCCTGCAATCCATGACTGAATTTCATTATCGCTATCAGCGATGACCGGCAGTGGAATCTGACTGGTAACAATGGCCCAGGTTATATATTTAGTAATGGGTTTTTTAGAA
The DNA here is from genome assembly GCF_046569445.1 of Salmonella sp. 741265050_HSA. Lineage (NCBI taxonomy): Bacteria > Pseudomonadati > Pseudomonadota > Gammaproteobacteria > Enterobacterales > Enterobacteriaceae > Salmonella > Salmonella sp. 741265050_HSA. Next base: position 709,784 of record NZ_JBKFSV010000001.1, read on the forward strand.
AAAACCACTTTATTGTCTCCTGCTATATCCCCCTGCCTGGCAGAGGGAGTATTTAAATAAGATGTTTATTTGGCGATAACCATCAGCGACGGATAGCGCGTTTATTCTCCGGCGTGGCTTTCGTCGTTTTAGGCGTAACGTGGACACGGAACAGTTTATTCTGCTCAGTTCCCTTAATAATATATTTATGCTTTTCAGCGTTGGTATTATTCAGATCGGTGAACTTATCTGGTGTCCCGGCATCCGCCATCTGCCAGGTAAAGTTATAATTACTGACCTCACACTCAGCCGCCGCTGTGGCGGCACATTCCAGTACCGCTTCAAGGGTGCCGCCTACCACTGGAGTGTTGGCGTCATTGGTACCGTTGAGTTCATCAGTCGGTTTACCACTTTCATTCACCACATTGATAGTGACAGAACGTAGCTTATTAGAAATTGTACCGTCTGCGGCGGAGTCGCCGCTCACCCCAGAAGATGCAGAAGTTAATAAGACAGTGGCAGGCAAGAATGCACTATCCGGCGTCCCCGTTGCCGTCTTAATCCGGTAAACGATTTTAATTTTTTTACCGCCTGCATCAGCAGGAATGGTAAAAGCCGTCCCGGTTGCCGCCGGGGTTCCAGAAGGATCGGCGGCCTCATTATCCACCAGATACCATTTAATATCGTCGGCATTATTCATTTTATCCAGCGATAAGGGATCCCCATCCTCATCCTCAATAAAAACATCCGCTATCTGGAGGGTTGAACCGGTCGTCAGTTCCCCAGACACTTCTATCTTTTTTGCATTAGTAGTTGCCACAGGACGGTGACCAACAGAAGCAGGCGTAGCAGAAGAAGCCATATCATTGGCTCTGATATTCGCCACCGCCTCTACTGAGACCACGGATGCACAAATCGCTAAAGCTAATAAAGATTTTTTGAAGTACAAAACAATTCATCCCTTTTATTAAATCATTAGAAATAATTATGAGATTTATAATCTCACGGGCTAAAAATTCAGGATTATTCAATCATTTTAACCGCCTGTGAAATTATGCCCTTCGCCATGCTAATTACTTAGCTTTACTGGCAAAAGCCGATCTCCAAGTGTAAAGTTTATTCAGAAACGTCAAGCAATTTAAATCTTTCTTGTTTTGCCAGAAAAGCTAACACCCCCCCACTGGTTTAATAACACAGTATGTCAAACACCTTAAATGTTTATATTTTCGGCTTCAATAAAGAGGAATGATGATGAAAAAAGCCATAATAATCTCAGTATTAGAGCAAATAGAAAAAAATCTTGAAGAGAGGATTGATATTGAAAAGCTGGTTGTTATAACAGGTTATTCGCGAAGGAGTTTGCAGGATTTTTTTAAAGAAAAGTGTGGCGTCTCTATCGGAAAATATATCAGACAACGCAAGTTGAGCAGAAGCGCCACTCTGCTAAAGCTGACCTCTCAGTCGGTCACAGATATCGCGTTCAGAATGGGGTTTGATTCAGTGCAGTCCTATAGTCGAGAGTTCAAAAAAACATTTGGCGTCAATCCCAATAACTATCGCAAGGCTGATTTCTGGGATCTCAGAAACCTACGGCCTCCCTACTGGCTTGACTGTGATGAGCATTATCAGTTCGAAATTTGTCAGCTTACGTCAAAAGAAATTTTCGGATTTCAAACATCTCATCAGATCGCAACAAATGACCTTCCTAAAAAAGCGTCGCCTATAAAATGGAAAATCATTCATGAGACGCTCAGAACGTGGGGCGAAAATGTGTATTGTCTCTCGTCTTTTAAGCCGGATAATACCAAAGACCAGGTCATCGCCGTAAGCAGTTTTTTTGGTATGGAACATAATTCCGTCGATGGAGGCAAAATCCCCATGTCGAGGGTAATAAAATGTGGTAAATATGCAAAATTCCATTTCGTTGGTCATAAGGAACAATATCAACAATTTTCCAATACAATATATATGTGTATATTGCCAAAACTGAATCTTATCAGGAGAGAAGGAGAAGATATTGAATACTTCCATTTGGCATCCGTCCAAAAGCAACAGAATAATGAATCCATTGTCGATCTTTATTATTACATCCCTGTACTGTAATGACTTCGTACCATCCACGCATTTCATCTGAAAAGTCTTCTCTTTTCAGAACGGTAATAAAACTCTCAGTATTGATTCTGGTAAAATAAGTGACTATTAATATAGTTAACGTTTTGAAAGAATTGAAAAAAATAAATTGCGTGCACGCGACACCGGAGACAGATTACTGACAGTACTGTACGGTGTAGTGATCAGGTAATATTGGCTACAGTTTACGGTAAAAGCAAAGTCCATACTTTAACTATTAATGGGAGTATGCTGGCCGGGCGGCTTGCGGGGCCTTCATGCTCCCACATTTACAATGTTGGTATGATTACATTCTCTCTATATTTTACTGTGCTAACCTTTTATCTCGTTGAGATAACGTTTAATTAAAATGCTCTCTTTTTGATGTACATTATAAGAGGAGACATTATTCATATTTTCGAAATCAGGGCAGACGATATGTATACAACCATCAGAAACACAACGCTAGCAATGGTAGCGTGTTTTTCGTATATCGCACATGCCAGTACCCACCCTCCTCTTATTATCACCAGGGGAGCCGGAGGAGACGCCTCCGGAGCCGCAGTCATTCATGATAATTGGCAGCATGGCACTCCTGACCTGGTCAATCTTACCGATATCCCCATAGATAAAATCAGACCAGAAAAATACCGTTGCGTACTGATTATTGGGCAAGGAGCTATAAAAGAGATGCTTCTTGCGAACAATGCCTCAGCAATACTTTCCGGAAAAACGGTTGGTCTTTATACTCATCTGATCGATCAGAACACGCTCAGATTACTTCGGCAATTGCAGAACAAAGTGAGATTCAATCTCTTTTTTACCCGCTCGCAGATAACTCTACTAAAACTAAGGAACATTTCAGAATATAATTTTTTGAGTTCTAAAGTAAATAATGTCTGGGGACAAGACTCACTAGCAATTGAAACAGTGGCACCTGACAGGGGTAATATACCGGAAAAAGCGCTTCCCCTCAAAACAACGGATTATGTGATCTGGCTGGGTGGAAACTATACTACCTCTTCTGGTACGCAGCGTATCTTCACAAACGATCAGATTGTTGTAGCCCTGAAACCACTACATAATGTTATTTCATCAAATGCATCGATTGCTATTATGCTTTCACCACGTTTTTTCGATAATAGCATGAGTAAAGAAGCAAAAGTTAAACGACTGAAGGCAGTGCTTAACACCTTTTCGCGAAACAGGGTCACATTTTATATGAGTAAGGAGATGCTTGCTAATCTGAAAGAATTTGATTTGCCTGTTCAACTATCCCCTTCTTACGCAGAGCTGATGCGAATGCCCTGGGCCAGCGCTACCCAGCATTTTGCCTCTGTGGATCAATATAACCTCTTTGCTGATCTCATACCTAAAGTCACGCCGTTTCTTCTTGAACCGAATGATGCCGATCAAGCTCTCTATGCGACGGATTATCTTAATACCCGGCGTGTAAGTCTGACCCAAAATATTCTTAACCACGGTTGTGACTAAATAAAACGCGCAGAATCCGGGATAGTTAGCAATCCAAAACAGACCGTTAGCCATGAGTACTGTTTATCTTCACTATACAGGGAACAACCAAATAACTGACAACACAAATCAAGCCGATACCCGGAATTCGGCTATACAGGCGCTCTATTCAATTCAGGCCCAGAAACCGTCCGGTACCCATACTGGACACGGCCTCCCAACTGCTTTAGCGCATTACCAGTCCAGCTTCGATGCGCCTTCTGTCGTCTGCACTATTTCACTGGTTTTAATAACGCGATGATAACCATAAACATCAGCGTATTTCGTCATTCCGGTTGCGGTGTCAACCTCCGGCTTACCCTGCGTTTCAATAATCTCTCCCGTCCGGGTCGTCATGGTATAGGTCGTTGTACATCCGGCTAGCATCAACACTGATAAGCTAAGTACCGTAATAAGACTACACTTTTGCATTTCTTGTTTCCCTGACACCTCTATTTTTGATGTACTTTACCGAATACCGCAACGGCAAGATGGATGATTAGGGCTATTGCTCCCTGTTTGTCCGTATCTGACTGGCTCAGGTTTTTTGATGCGCTGCGTTAATCCGGCAGTAATCGCTCCAGCACATCCCCAGCCAGAAGCACGCTCTCCTGAAGACGCTCCAGGCTATACCCCGCTCGCGCCTTGGCGGAAAGCCCCGCCATTAGCGTCCCCATAAAGTCCGTCGTCCGGTCAGCCTCTTGCGGATACCGCATGGCGACATAAGTGCGAATCAGGTTTTCAGCAGCGATGTAAAACTCGCAGGCGGCCTCTCGTGCCGGTTTATCGTTACAATGAGCGCCCTCCAGAACCAGACATCCAGTGGCATCAGGATCGGCAGCGTAACGTCTTGCCGCTTCCATCAGCACATCGATAAGGCACTTCGCGGTCGGGCGATCGTGACGCAGAAGCGCCCCGAGCGGAATCGCGTCGGTCATCCTGTAACGCTTTAATACGCGAGTATACAGCCCCAGCTTGCTGCCAAACGCCGCATAGAAACTGGGAGGATTGATCCCGAACGCTTTTGTCAGATCCGCTACGCTCACCGCGTCGTATCCGCGCGAATGAAATAAGTGTTGAGCGGTTTCAATGGCTTGCTCCGGATCGAACTGGCGAGGGCGACCCGGCGTTCGGCTATGTTTTGTAGTCATTACTACATAACTCCTTGACGGCATGATTTCATTACGCATATTGTAGTGGTTACTACAATATCATAAAGGACATCCTGATGATGCTATTTCGCAACAAATCTGTACTGGTTTTAGGGGGAAGTCGTGGTATCGGCGCGGCTATTGTACGACGCTTTAGCGCTGACGGCGCATCGGTCGTTTTCAGCTACGCCGGATCGCGTGAAGCCGCCGAAAAACTGGCAGCGGAAACCGGAAGCACCGCCATCCAGACGGATAGCGCCGATCGGGATGCCGTCATCAGCCTCGTGCGTGAGTACGGACCACTGGATATTCTGGTCGTCAATGCGGGCGTGGCTCTCTTCGGCGATGCGCTGGAACAAGATAGCGATGCGATAGATCGTTTGTTCCGTATTAATATCCATGCGCCTTACCATGCGTCAGTCGAAGCAGCCCGCAACATGCCGGAAGGTGGACGCATTATTATTATCGGTTCCGTGAATGGCGATCGGATGCCCGTACCGGGAATGGCCGCGTACGCCGCCAGTAAATCAGCCCTGCAAGGGCTGGCGCGCGGCCTGGCCCGTGATTTTGGCCCCCGCGGGATTACAATAAATGTGGTGCAGCCAGGCCCGATTGATACCGACATCAATCCGGAAGATGGCCCCATGAAAGAGCTGATGCACAGTTTCATGGCGATCAAACGACACGGAAGACCTGAAGAAGTGGCTGGAATGGTGGCATGGCTTGCCGGCCCGGAAGCCTCTTTCGTCACCGGCGCGATGCACACCATCGATGGTGCCTTCGGCGCCTGACGGCCAGGCGAATATCACACGGTTGCCGTCTACGCTCCGGCAACCGTGTTAGAAGCTGTTCATGCGAGAAAACATCCGCAAGCGCCGGGATCAATCGTGGATTTTAACGCCAAGACAACCGCGAACAAATTCAGGATTAAAATGCTTCACCGCTTCGCCAACGTAGCCTAAATCAAGGGCGTTGATTTGAGCCATTTCGTTATCCGTTAGTGAGAAATCCCAGATGGCAAAGTTCTCTTCAATGCGTTCCTGTCGAGTGGATTTAGGAATAACCGTGACGCCACGCTGCACGTTCCAACGCAGGACAACCTGCGCGATGGTTTTTTGATGGGCATCGGCAATCCTTTGAAGCATGACATTTTCATACGGTTTATGTCTCCCGCCGCCTAACGGCGCCCACGCTTCAGGCTGAACGTTATAATGCTTCATGGTTTCCAGCGCGGCGGGTTGTGCAAAGTATGGATGCAATTCGACCTGGTTTACCATTGGCGTAATTCTGACGGTTTCACAGAAGTTGGCTAACACATGCGCATAGAAATTGGACACGCCAATGGCTTTTAGTTTACCGGCTTCATAAGCGTCTTCCAGCGCGCGCCACGCGCTAAAATAATCGCCCATTGCCTGATGCAATAAATAGAGATCAAAATAATCTAACCCGGATTTTTTCAGCGACGCTTCAATACCTGCTTTGGCCAGATCGTAGTTAGCCATATCTTGCACCCACAGTTTAGAAGTAATAAATAACTCCTCACGGGTACACAGACCTGTCGCGATGGCTTCACGAACAGCGTCACCAACGGCATCTTCATTGCCGTATACCGCAGCGGTATCGATAAGACGATAACCGCTGCGAATAGCGCTTAACACTGACTGCTGACATTCTTCTTTGTCGGTTACCTTAAAAACGCCAAAACCCACCATAGGCATTTTAAGGTTGTTACTTAATATTGAATATTCCACGCTAAAGCACCCTTTCGTCGTAAAGACGCCATGATAAGAGCAAAATACAGGTACAATGAGTATTGTTAAATCCGATTATATTTATACAAAAAGTTCATTAATAACAGTTGTACAGATTTTTTATTGCATCCAAACGTTCAGTGCTTGCTATATCCTCGCCGTGTAGCCCCCTGTTTGATAATGCCTTTTTCTTATGCGTCAAAACCAGTACCGTCATTTTGAACGTCTGTGGAAAAGTTTTCTGAACAGGCAATGCGATATCCGGAATAATATTTTTTAGCGAAGAGGCTCCGACTGGCTCAGCGCCGTTTTGCACCAGTCATAAAAAGCGCGTACCGCAGGCGGCAGAAACCTGTTTTGCGGATAGACCAGCGCAAGCGGCAAATCGTAAGAATGGTTGTCCATGCAGGTCACCAGCGCCCCGCTGTGCAGATACGGCGCAACCAGATAGCTGGCGACGCGAATTAACCCCAGCCCCTGTATTCCGGCCTGAATATAAGCGTCCGTATCATCGACAACCAGCGTCTCCTGCACCCGCATCGCGTAATCCTCCCCCTCACGCGTAAAAAACCAGTCGGTGGTACGCCCGGTGCGGTGGTTCAGGTAGCCGACCGCATGGTGTTTTTGCAGATCATCTAAATTTTCAGGGCTACCGTAACGCTCAATGTAAGTGGGCGATGCTGCTATCACCCAGTTAAAACTGGCGAGCGGACGGGCAACCAGCGTGGTGGAATCATCGATCCTGCCGGCCCGAATCACGCAGTCATACCCTTGCAGGATAATATCCTCCACGCTATCGCTGGAACAAAGTATCAGCTCCAGCTCCGGATACTGGCGCAAAAAGGCCGGGAGCGTGGGAATAATGCAATGTCGGGCGAGAGATTGCGGCATCCCCACTTTAAAACGCCCTTTGGGTTGTGCCGCCCGGCCGGGAAATGACGACTCCATGGCCGCGATATCTGCCAGTACTCTTTTGCACTCTTCGTAGTAACGCCGCCCCTCTGCGGTCACACTAAGTTTGCGAGTTGTACGTTGCAAAAGCTGAATCTTAAGCCAGGATTCCAGTTCTTTAACCACCCGCGATACCGTTGAGCGCGGCACGCCCAGCACTTCGGCGGCTCTGATAAAACTATGGGTATCCACTACGCAAACATAGACCTGCATCGCTTCCAGCTTGTCCATTTTCCCCCCCGCCAATTATCCCATTTATCAGAACAGTCTAACCCGTCTTCGGCGTCTTATCGAACGCAGAACCCTGCCGTAATCTCTATCTACAGGTGAACCAACACAGAGAGGGGCAAATGAAACAATCCAATAATCAGGTGGGTGAAAAAGTATTGGTGCTGGGCGCGGGACAACTGGGGGCGTCAGTGCTGGCGTCGTTGGTTCCGGCGGTCACACAGCGTAATGGTTCCGTTTGCGTTATTGTGTCAGGGCGATCCAGGGATAAACAGAGCAAACGACGTTCCAGCATTCATCAACAACTGGCGGATGCCGGTGCGCGGTTTATCCCGGTCGACATCGCAGGCAGTTCAGTTGAAGCGTTAAAAGATCAATTCCACGGTTTTGATACGATCATCAATTGTATGGGGTTTGTCGCCGGTGCGGGTACCCAGATAAAAATCACCCGCGCGGTACTGGAGGCGGGCGTTAAGCGCTATTTCCCCTGGCAGTTTGGCGTGAATTACGATGTGGTCGGCAAAGACAGTGGACAGCCGGTGTGGGACGAACAGTATGACGTCAGGACGCTTTTGCGCGAGCAAAACGTCACGGAGTGGGTGATTGTTTCAACAGGTATATTTACCTCTTTTCTCTTCGAACCGGCCTTTGGTGTGGTCAACTTAGCCAAAAAAACCATCAATGCCCTCGGCGGATGGGAAAGGCAGGTCACCGTCACGTCGCCTGCGGATATTGGTCGCCTGACCACTGAAATTTATCTGCATCAGCCGCGTATCACTAACGAAGTCGTCTTTGTTGCGGGGGAAACGACCTCTTATGCAAAACTGGCGGAAACGGTCGAACGCGTGACGCAGCAAAACTTTACCCGAGGTGTATTGACGCTACCTGACTTACAGGAGCAACTCCGTTTACATCCGCATGACCCAATGCTGCGCTATCGCGTCGCCTTCGCGCGTGGTGACGGTATGTGGTGGCCGATGAGTGACACCTGGAATGCACAACATCATCTGCCGACACAGGATATTGCCGCCTGGCTGAAAACACAGCAATGAGAACGGCGGCATCAGGCGCTCGCTTAATCCCCATGCCTTCTGCCAGCATCAGGCGGCGGGCGTGGCTACCTTGAGTTAACAAGAAACCAGTACGCATCAGTGCTTCACAATATACATCGTACGGCTATAGGCCACATCTTCCGGGTTAGTAATGGGATATCCCTTTACCCACGGTTTAATTAACCGGCCATTGGTATACTGATAAATAGGCGCTATAGGCGCTTGTTCCGTTAAAATTTTCTCCGCTGCATTGTAATCCGCGTTACGCGCTTCGGCGGTATTTTCCATCGTCGCTTGCGTCAGGATTTTGTCATAAGTCGGATTAGTAAAGCGTGAAATATTCCCCGTATGCGTGGACGTTAATAAGGATAAGAAAGTCGACGGTTCGTTGTAATCACCCACCCAGGAGGCGCGAATAACATCAAAATTACCGGTATTCCGGCTGTCGATATACGTTTTCCACTCCTGGTTTTGCAATTTCACATCCACCCCCAGATTTTTCTTCCACATTGACGCCACCGCAATCGCGATTTTCTGATGGTTTTCTGAGGTATTGTAAAGCAGAGTTAATTTAAGCGGCTTCTGAGATCCGTAGCCTGCTGCACGCAGCAATGTTTTCGCCTGGGCGTTAAGTTCTTCCTGGCTCATTTGTTCAAACGGTGAAGGATCGGGCTTAAATCCTGCCGTGACATCCGGTGTAAAATGCCAGGCCGGTTTTTCACCGGTACCTAAGACTTTTTCCGCCATCAAACGGCGATCAATGGTCATACTTAGCGCCAGACGAACGCGGGAATCCGCCGTCGGCCCTTTCTGCGTGTTAAACGCATAATAATAAGTCCCTAATTGCGGCGGCGTATAAACTTGCCCTGGAATATCCTTTAATAATTTCTGGTACATATTTTTAGGGAAAGATTCGGTGATATCAATATCACCGGCAAGATAACGTTTCGTCGCAGCCGACTCCTGGTTAATGGGTAAAAATGTCACTTTTTGCAGTACCGTTTTCGCGTTATCCCAGTAATGCGTATTAGGCACGACCACCAGTTTTTCATTTACCACGCGCTCTTTAAGCACATACGCGCCATTGCCAATCAGTTTTCCCGGCTTCATCCAGTCTTTGCCGCTTTCAACATTCGCTTTTTGGACCGGATAAAAGGCAAAACTGGCGGTCAGACTGGCAAACCAGGGCAACGGCTTGTCAAGCTGAACACGCAAAGTGTGCGCGTCCACGGCACTGACGCCAAGCTGATCCGGCGTGACTTTACCGTCGATAATGGCTTGCGCATTAGTGATGCCAGCCAGAGCGGCAAACCAGGCGAAGGGGGAAAGCGTTTTGGGATCAACGAGGCGTTGCCAGCTATAGACAAAATCCTGGGCGGTCACCGGCGTTCCATCGGCCCATTGCGCATCATCCCGCAACGTAAACGTCCAGATACGATTATCATTGCTCTTCCACTGGCTGGCGACGCCAGGGATAATTTCACCCTTTTCGTTCTGGTTAACCAGCCCTTCAAACAGATCGCGGATCACCTGAATTTCAGGCAGCCCAACGGCTTTCGCTGGATCTAACGAAGCGGGCTCATCTTTGATATGACGCACCAGTTCTTGTTTCTCTGCCAGTACCGTTCCGCCGGGAATATCCGCAGCATATGCCAGGGAAAAGCTGCTAACCAACAGCGCACAACAGGTTACTGAAACAGAATGCCTCATAGAAGTTCCTCAAAGATGAGTTAAATGACAACGTAATTATTTGTTTCAGCAGAAAGAAATGCAATTATCTTCCGCCAGAAAGTTGATATCGCGCCATACAAGAGGGTAAATAGAAACCATTTGATAATCGGCGGGTTTTACACAACACTACGATGATTACCCTACTGGTCTCAGCTTCGGGAAACGCGTATGACTGTCACCCGCCCCCGTGCCGAGCGCGGCGCATTTCCGCCAGGCACTGAACATTATGGACGTTCGCTACTAGGCGCGCCGCTAATCTGGTTTCCGGCACCTGCCGCCAATCGCGAAAGCGGCCTGATACTGGCTGGCACCCACGGGGATGAAACCTCATCCGTGGTGACGCTCTCCTGTGCGTTACGCACCTTAAATCCGTCCCTTCGCCGTCATCATGTCGTACTTGCCGTTAATCCTGATGGCTGTCAACTGGGGTTAAGGGCAAATGCGAATGGCATTGATCTAAACCGTAACTTTCCCGCCGCCAACTGGAAAGCGGGTGAGACAGTTTATCGCTGGAATAGCCGCGCGCAAGAGCGTGATGTCGTGCTGCTAACCGGCGACCATCCCGGCTCAGAACCGGAAACCCAGGCGCTTTGCCAGTTAATTCATCGACTCCAACCCGCCTGGGTTGTCTCTTTTCACGATCCGCTAGCCTGCATTGAAGATCCACGTCGCAGCGAGCTAGGCGAGTGGCTGGCCGATGCGTTTGCGTTGCCGCTGGTAACCAGCGTAGGTTACGAAACGCCCGGTTCGTTTGGCAGCTGGTGCGCCGACCTCAACCTGCACTGCATTACCGCCGAGTTTCCCCCTGTTTCCGCCGATGAAGCCAGCGAAAAATACTTGCTGGCGATGTCGAATCTGCTCCGCTGGCATCCTAAAGATGGAGTTGACCCGTCGTAAAGCGTAGCGCGGGCTCAACATCAACCGCCAGCCATGTTGGGCCATCAAGATCGGCGAAGCTCACCTGCGGCATAAGCGGCAGCGCGGCGCTAATCGCTCTTGATGTACAGAGCATACAGCCCAGCATCAGGCCGAATCCTTGCTCCCGCGCCTCCGTTGCCAGCGCCAGCGCCTCAGTCAGACCGCCGGTTTTATCCAGCTTAATGTTGATCATATCGTAGCGCCCCGTCAGGGCTTTCAGACTACTGCGAGTATGGCAGCTCTCATCTGCACAGATGGGCAACGGATGAATAAAATTTTCCAGGGCGGCGTCATCCTGCGCGGGCAGCGGTTGCTCCAGCATCGCGACATTCAGATCCGCCAGTAACTGGCAACGCGCCGCCAGCCCCTCCGGACGCCACGATTCATTGGCGTCCACAATGAGCGTCGCCTCCGGCACCGCCGAGCGGATCGCCACCATACGTTCGCTAATCAGACGAGCATCGAGTTTAATTTTCAGCAACGTCGCCCCTTTTTCCCATAGTGCCGCCGCACTGGCTGCCATCTGTTCCGGCGTACCTATCACTACCGTTTGCGCGGTAGTAAAAACCGGGGCCAGCGTCACGCCGAGCAGCCCGGCAAGGCTTTGCTGCTGCTGGCGGGCCTGCAAATCCCATAAGGCGCTATCCACCGCGTTGCGCGCCGCGCCTGCCGGCAACAGTTTCTGCAATGCTTCGCGAGTCTGCCCGTTTTCCAACTGAGGCACAATACTCATGATTTGCGCCATGACCGAGGCATCACTTTCACCATAACGTGGATATGGCGTACATTCTCCGATGCCTTTTACGCCCTCTTCTTCCAGTTCGACAACGACAACATGCGCTTCGCTTCGGCTACCACGCGCAATAACAAAAGGCGTATGCAACGGCCAGGTTTCCTCATATACCTTAACAGATCTCATCTCTTCCCCTCTGATAGCGCCGGACGCGGCTTGCTACAAATAGTATTTGCCGTGTTAATGAATAATGACTTAAACTGGATTTCGACGTTAACTATAAGTAAATAGGAACATAATTATGTCACAGACTGTACATTTCCAGGGTAACCCGGTCACCGTTGCCAACGTTATTCCGCAGGCTGGTAGCAAAGCACAGGCTTTTACTCTTGTCGCAAAAGATTTGTCTGACGTTTCCCTCAGCCAATATGCAGGCAAACGCAAAGTGCTGAATATTTTCCCAAGCATTGATACTGGCGTATGCGCCGCATCAGTTCGTAAGTTTAATCAACTGGCCACAGAAGTGGAGAATACCGTCGTATTGTGCGTTTCTGCTGACCTGCCTTTTGCACAGTCGCGTTTTTGCGGCGCGGAAGGCCTGAGCAACGTTATTACGCTTTCCACTCTGCGTAATAACGAGTTTCTGAAAAACTACGGCGTCGAAATCGTTGACGGCCCGCTGAAAGGTTTGGCGGCGCGCGCAGTCATCGTGCTTGACGAAAACGACAACGTTATTTTCAGCCAGTTGGTGGATGAAATCACCCACGAGCCGGATTACGACGCCGCGCTTAATGTCCTGAAGGCATAAGCCAGCGCCTGCTGGCGCTACGTTTGTCAGTGCTACAGGCGGTGCTCTTTTGTCACAAGAAGGCCTCTATCCGGAGGCCTTCTTTTTTTCTACTCTTCACCCTTCTTCTGGCTCAGACCATATTCACGCAGCTTATTGGCAATCGCGGTATGCGATACCCCCAACCGTTTCGCCAGTTTACGCGTACTCGGATAGCTACGATAAAGCTGGGTCAGGACAGAACGTTCAAAACGACTGGTAATGTCATCCAGCGAGCCTTCCATCGCATCCTCGCCGACTGCCACCGTCGCGGCATCGTAGTCAGGCAGCAGGATATCCTGCGGACGCAGCTCATACCCTTCCAGTTGCGTCAGCGCCCGGTAAATCGCATTTTTAAGCTGGCGAACGTTACCCGGCCAGCCGTAACGAGTGAGAACCGTACTCAGATCGGCAGACAGTTTCGGTCGCGGAACGCCCTGTTCGTCGGCAAAACGCGCCACGAACAGTTCGGTCAACGGCATAATATCCTGCGGGCAATCGCGCAACGGTGGCAAATTAAGCGTCAGAACGTTAAGTCGATAATAGAGATCTTCGCGGAACAGTCCTTTTTGCACCAGCTCCACCAGATTTTTCTGCGTGGCGCAGATAACGCGGACATCAACATGAATTTCGTGATCTTCGCCGACGCGACGGAACGTACCATCATTGAGAAAACGTAGCAGCTTCGCCTGCATACGCGGCGACATTTCGCCAATTTCATCCAGCAGCACCGAGCCGCCATTCGCCTGTTCAAAAAAGCCTTTTTTACCTTCCGGCGCATGGCCAAATAGTTCGCTTTCTACCGCATCTTCCGGGATTGAAGCGCAGTTGAGCGCCAGATACGGTTTCGCTGAACGAGGGCTTGCCTGATGACAGGCATAGGCGAAAAGATCTTTGCCGGTTCCCGTATCGCCGGTAATCAGCAGCGGCGCGCTGAGCATCGCCAGTTTGCGCGCCTGCTCAACGACGTGCTTCATCTTTGCGCTCACGGCAATAATCTGACTAAACGCGCTCAGATCCTGCGTGGACAAATTCTGTAGCTGCTGCCCCATACGAATCGTGGAACGCAACATCACGACCGCCCCGGTCAACACGTATTCGTCATTTTCGTTTTGTAAATGTACCGGCGTAATCTCCATCAGGAAGTTTTGCCCGTTGATTACGACATGTTCGTTATGGGAGCTTTGCGGGTTACCGTCCAGCCAGCGCTGAAAATTGAAGCCGTTGATTAATTGTGCGGCGGTATGGTGCCGCATTCGCTCCTGGCTCTGGGCAAAAAGCTGACAACTCGCCGGGTTCGCCATCTCCACTTTACTCTTCATATCCAATGAGAGCACCGGCTCCGGCAACGCCTCAAGCAGCGCGCTCAGGGCCAGATGTTCACGTTCGGACGGCATCCATGGAACGGTACGGACATCCGTTACGCCGGAAATACGGCGGATTTCGGCCATCAGGCTGCTAAAGTCGGTGAATTCCAGCTCAGCAAAATTAAGATAAATTCGCCCAATGGGATCAATCTCGATTCCGCGTAAATCAATGCTACGTAACACCAGTAAATCAAGTAATTCGCGGGTCAGACCAAGTCGGTCTTCACAAAAGACTTCCAGACGCATGGGAACCTTCACCTGAATAATGAACCATTAAATAGATGATAAGCCACTATTCGGCTGGCAGGAAGGATTCTGTCAACAAATATTGACAGCATGGCGGAAAAACGGGCGCTGCGGCGTAAAGCCAGGCAATCAGCGCCCTGTGGAAGGTCATTTCTCAGGCGACGACTTACTCTTTTGCAGCGTCTCTTTTAGCTGACCGATAAGCTGACGACGAAAATCACCGAGACGTGGTTTATCGTTGTCGATCCACGGCAATGGTCGACATAGCTCCATCGCTTTTATTCCCAGTCGAGCGGTAAGGAGACCTGCGCCAATCCCCTGCGCCGCGCGCGTGGACAGGCGTGCGGCCAGATCCTGAGACATCCAGTCCATACCGACTTCACGCACCAGCTCACTGGCCCCTGCGAACGCGATATTCAGCAACACCAGACGGAACAGACGAAGGCGGCTGTAATAACCAAGTTCAATGCCATACAGCGTTGCGATGCGGTTAATCAGGCGTAAATTACGCCAGGCAATAAACGCCATATCCACCAACGCTAACGGGCTGACGGCGATTATCAGAGTCGATTCCGCGGCGAAACGGCTAATCTCACGTCGCGCCTGCGCATCAAGTACCGGCTGTACCAGATGCGCATACAAACCGACGATTTCCCTGTCGTTTTGCGTTTCGTGAATAGCGGCATACCAACGTTGTAATGCCGGATGTGATTGATCAATCCCCGCCTGCTGCGCCAGTTTTTCGCAAAATGCGCGACCTTTCCCGACGCTATGGCTATGTAACAGTTCACGCGCTTCATCGCGTTCATGCGCCCGCTGGCGCAAGCGCCATAACCGCCGCCACTCCGTGACCACCGATCCCACGCCAGCGCCAACGATCAGCGCGCCTGCGGCACAGCCGCCTAAAGCGACCCAGTCCTGAGTTTGCCAGGCATTCATTGTCCACTGTACGCCTTGCCCGACCACGCTCGCGCCAAACAGCGCCAGTCCTCCCATCACCATTTTACGCCACAGGCTGCGTTTGGGGTGCAGCGCGGCATCGACCGCCGCTTCTGCCACGCCTTCGTCTTCCGGGCGCTCATCGATAGCTGCAGGCGCAAATGTACGCGACTCCGCTTCGCTGAAAGTTTGCTGCGCTTTGAAGGCCGACGTAGGTTCCTCCTTTAGCGGTTCTGCAAAATCAATACGCGGTTTTAACGGTTCGCTCATCGCAGCTTATCTCCTATTAAAAACTCCAGCGCAGCGTCCAGACGAATATGCGGTAACGGTTTATCAACATCCATCACCTGCGGACGAAAAGCTTCGAACTGAAAACCCTGACTATCCCAAAACGCTTGCCCCGGCAAACGCGAAGGCACTTCGCCGGGGTACACGGTTAACGGCGCGCCGTCACTCAAACGGTTTCCACGTAAAGCCGGGATTTTTTCACCGTTGACCTCAATCACGCCGCTGGTGGTCGCCTGTACCGACGCCAGCCCCAGGCAATCCATACTAATGCCTTCAAACGCGGCATTTTGCCAGGCATCCTGAATAAGCTGCTGGAGCAAGGCCACCATATTGGCATGTTGGTCGAGGGTGACATGGTCGGCTTTCGTCGCGGCGAACAGCAATTTATCAATCACCGGCGAAAACAAGCGGCGAAACAGAGTCCGCTGGCCATAGTGAAAACTTTGCATCAACTGCGTTAAGGCGAGACGCATATCATTAAACGCCTGCGGCCCGCTATTAAGCGGTTGCAGACAGTCGACCAGTACAATCTGGCGATCAAAGCGTAGAAAATGATTTTTATAGAACCCTTTGACCACTTTTTCGCAATAGTAGTTAAAGCGTTCGCGCAGCATTCCAGCGTTGGTCTGTTTATCCGCCTGCGCCAGTTTTGACTCGCCGAAGGCGTCCACATCCGGCCACGGGAAAAACTGCAACGCTGGCGCACCCGCCATATCGCCCGGCAAAACAAACCGTCCAGGCTGAATAAAATGCAATCCCTGCGATTTACACTGATGCAAATAATCCGTCCAGGCGGCGGCAATCTCCTCCAGCCGGTTTTCATCGGCGGGCGCCAGCGGATCGAGCCCGTCGCAAAGTTGCCGCCATTTTGCGGCCCACTCAGCGCGTTGTCCTTGTAACAAGCCGTTCATCTGACGGGACCAGCTTAAATAATCCTGAGCCAGCATGGGCAGATCGAGTAACCATTCCCCTGGATAGTCCACAATCTCCAGATACAATGTCGAGGTATCTTTAAAATGGCGCAGCAGCGAGTCGTTTGAGCGATAGCGCAACGCCAGCCGAATCTCACTGACGCCGCGCGTCGGTGTGGGCCAGGCGGGAGGATTGCCATAAAGCTGAAGTATCCCCTCGTCGTAGGTAAAACGGGGAATACCAAAATCACGTTGAGGCACGCGCTTTACGCCAAGCAGGCGTTCTTCGCGTACCGCGCTGAGCAACGGTAAGCGCGCGCCCGCGTGGACATTAAGCAACTGGTTAACCATCGCCGTGATAAACGCTGTTTTACCGCTGCGGCTCAACCCGGTTACGGCAAGACGCAAATGCCTGTCTACCCCACGATTGACCAGCGCGTTGAGTTCAGTTTTAAGTCGCTTCATTGACATCCTGTTGAGCCTGAAGAGAAGAAAAAATAATAACGAGCCTGCGTTATAGATATGTGCAAAAACGTTATTATCAACTACCCGGAGAGATCAACAACGGCGCATTAAGCGCCGCGGTTAGTATGAGTATTGAGCAATAGATTATCTATTTTTTTACTTTCGGCATATCAAGACGACTGATGCCGCCCATATTCATCGCGTGCGTATACCCCATATCAAGCAACATTTGTTTTGCCATGCCCGACTGTCGCCCGGAGTTGCAATATAACTTTACCGTATCGTTCCTGTCTGGAACTACCGTTTCGATATGAGATTTAATCTCCTTCAATGGGATATTAATCGCGCCCTGAATATGCTCACGCTGATATTGTTCCGGAATGCGGACATCTATCCAGTATTCTGCGGCATAAAGCGGCATGGCTATGAATAACGCTAACGCAAATATTCCTTTTTTCAACATACTTCCGTCCTGACACGTAATGTATTTCGCACACACTATACGCCAGAGCTTAACGAAATATTATGACCAGACTCGCTATTTGTAACGCTGCGAAATTTTATTCGCCGCCTTACGAAGTACTGGCTCCAGCGCAAACGCCAGCAACATTTTTAGCGGACGACGGGCGACGGATTTTACCGCCCATCCCGCCACGCCGGCAGGCCCGTAGCGTAACGCGGTCAACAGAACCAGCTTACCTGCTATTTTGAAGCCGGGCTTCACCTTCTGCCCGGCGCGTTGCCAGCGAGTATTCATCTTCACCTTCCCGATATATCACTTACAGTTGACGGAAACGACTACGCAATGTGAACGTATCTGACGTGACGTAGCGTTCCATTTCTCGCAAACGCTTTTCGCCTGCGGCAAGCTCTCTGTCTACGGTATCCAGCAGTTCGCCGCTGGTCGGCTGCGGTTTGCCTGCGGCCAGATTATCCGGCATAGGGTCCAGTACAAAAGACAGAACGATATAGGCCACTACGGTAAAAAACGCCAGCCCAAAGAAAATCGACAGCACGACCAGAATACGCACCAGTTTTACCGGTACATCAAGGTAGTCGGCGATCCCGGCGCAAACACCCCGCATCATGCCCTTTTGCGGCATACGCCATAGTTTTTTATTCAGATTGATTCCACCCATTAGCGCTCTCTCCAGTTCGGATGCTCTGCATCAAGAATGTCTTCCAGCGCCTGAATGCGCTCGCGCATACGTTGCGCGTCGTCTGTGAGTTGCAGTAAGCGTTGCTGCTCGCTTTGCGACAGTTCTCCCCGACCGGCGCGGTTGCTGTAATGCAGCCACAGCCAAATCGGTAACACAAACAACACAAAAATGGTTAACGGGATGGCCAGAAATAGCGCGCTCATGCGTTCTCCTTACACCTAAAGCTGATGAGCGACGGCGCGTACCGGCGCCGCCATTGTCATTATTGATTATCTTGCTTCATTTTGGCTTTCAACTGCGCCAGCTGCTCGCTGATTTCATCATCGGCTTTCAGGTTGGCAAACTGTTGGTCCAGCGATTGCTGCTTACCAAAACGATGGCTTTCCGCTTCCGCTTCCATTTGATCGATACGACGTTCAAAGGATTCAAACCGCGCCATGGCTTCATCCAGTTTGCCGCTGTCAAGCTGACGACGGACATCGCGGGAAGAACTTGCCGCCTGATGGCGCAGCATCAGCGCCTGCTGGCGAGCGCGTGTTTCGCTGAGTTTGTTTTCCAGCTCGCCAATCTCTTTCTTCATGCGCGCCAGCGTGTCATCCACCAGCGTGACTTCCTGTTCAAGCGTAGCAATTAAATCGGTCAGCTTTTGTTTTTCAATCAATGCGGCGCGCGCCAGATCGTCTTTATCTTTGCGCAGAGCCAGTTCCGCTTTTTCCTGCCACTCGGTCTGCTGAGTCGTGGCCTGTTCAATACGACGGGATAACTGTTTCTTTTCCGCTAAAGCACGCGCGGAGTTCGAGCGAACCTCCACCAGCGTATCTTCCATCTCCTGAATCATCAGGCGCACCAGCTTCTGCGGATCTTCCGCTTTTTCCAACAACGCATTGATATTGGCGTTCACGATGTCGGCAAAACGAGAAAAAATACCCATAATTCAATCCTCACATAATGTTCTGATAACGGGCGATGCCCTGCTACATGATTAATACAATTTGCGTGCCAACTTTTCATATCACTGATAATAAAGAAATTGTTTCGTTTTACCTCGCCAGCAAAAAAGGATAAAGTGGTGAAAAACACTAACAAGTGGCGATTTTCATCATGGCTGAATTTAAAGATAACCTGCTCGGCGAGGCAAACCGTTTTCTTGAAGTACTGGAACAAGTCTCCCGGCTCGCGCCGCTGGATAAGCCAGTGCTGATTATTGGCGAACGCGGTACGGGTAAAGAACTTATCGCCAATCGCCTGCACTATCTCTCTTCACGCTGGCAGGGGCCGCTTATCTCGCTTAACTGCGCGGCGCTTAACGAAAACCTGCTGGACTCCGAACTGTTTGGTCATGAAGCGGGTGCTTTTACCGGGGCGCAAAAACGCCATCCCGGTCGCTTTGAACGCGCCGATGGCGGCACGCTGTTTTTGGATGAACTGGCGACAGCGCCGATGCTGGTACAGGAAAAGCTGCTGCGGGTGATTGAATATGGCGAGCTAGAGCGCGTCGGCGGCAGCCAGCCGTTACAGGTTAATGTGCGATTAGTATGCGCCACTAATGCCGATTTACCCGCCATGGTGAAGGAAGGGACATTTCGTGCCGATCTGCTCGACAGGCTGGCTTTTGATGTTGTACAACTGCCGCCGCTGCGCGAACGCCAGAGCGATATCATGCTGATGGCCGAGCATTTTGCTATTCAGATGTGTCGTGAACTACGTCTGCCCTTATTTCCCGGTTTTACCGATCGGGCAAAAGAAACGTTGTTGCATTACGCCTGGCCGGGTAATGTCCGCGAGCTGAAAAACGTAGTCGAACGTTCAGTGTATCGCCACGGCAGCAGTGAACATCCTTTGGATGAAATTGTTATCGATCCTTTTCAACGCCATCCCGCTGAACCGCCCGCGCCCGCCCTGCCAGCGGCATCCGTCACGCCTGACCTGCCGCTCAAATTACGTGAGTTTCAACTGCAACAGGAAAAAGCGCTGCTGCAACGTAGCTTACAGCAGGCGAAATTTAACCAGAAACGAGCCGCCGATTTGCTGGCGCTCACCTACCACCAGTTTCGCGCCTTGCTTAAAAAGCATCAGCTTTAGCTATTTCTCCGGCTAATTGACGACATTTACGCCAGTTATCCACCGACATTTTTACGTGGCGGGCCGAAGTGCGATACACTTTGCAAATTGAACTTCAAAAACTTAACTATTATGCGCCTGGTTTTATCGTCTCTGATCGTGATAGCGGGTCTACTGAGTAGTCAGGCTACGGCTGCGACTGCGCCCGAACAAACTGCGAGTGCAGATATTCGCGATAGCGGCTTTGTGTATTGTGTCAGCGGGCAGGTCAACACCTTTAATCCGCAAAAAGCGAGCAGCGGCCTCATCGTCGATACCCTGGCAGCCCAGTTATATGACCGCCTGTTGGATGTCGATCCCTATACTTATCGTTTAGTCCCAGAGCTGGCAGAAAGCTGGGAAGTGCTGGATAACGGGGCAACGTACCGTTTTCACCTGCGCCGCGACGTTTCCTTTCAAAAAACCGCCTGGTTTACGCCGACCCGAAAACTCAATGCTGATGATGTTGTCTTTACCTTTCAGCGGATTTTCGATCGTCGACATCCGTGGCATAACATTAACGGCAGTAGCTTCCCCTACTTTGATAGCCTACAGTTCGCCGACAATGTAAAAAGCGTGCGTAAGCTGGACAATAACACCGTTGAGTTTCGCCTGACGCAGCCAGACGCCTCCTTTTTATGGCATCTGGCCACACACTACGCTTCCGTCATGTCCGCTGAGTACGCCGCGCAGCTTAGCCGAAAAGATCGTCAGGAACTGCTAGACCGCCAACCGGTCGGCACCGGGCCTTTCCAGCTTTCGGAGTACCGTGCCGGGCAGTTTATTCGTCTCCAGCGCCACGATGGTTTTTGGCGCGGCAAACCGCTGATGCCGCAAGTAGTAGTGGATTTAGGCTCCGGCGGTACCGGGCGTTTATCAAAATTACTGACCGGTGAATGCGATGTTCTGGCCTGGCCCGCCGCCAGCCAGCTAACTATTTTACGCGACGATCCGCGTTTACGTCTGACGTTGCGCCCGGGGATGAATATCGCCTATCTGGCCTTTAACACCGATAAGCCGCCGTTGAATAATCCCGCAGTGCGCCATGCGCTGGCCTTATCGATCAACAACCAGCGTCTGATGCAGTCGATTTATTACGGCACGGCGGAAACCGCAGCCTCCATTTTACCGAGAGCCTCATGGGCTTACGATAACGATGCCAAAATTACGGAGTACAATCCGGAAAAATCGCGCGAACAGCTAAAAGCGCTGGGCATTGAGAATCTTACGCTGCATCTCTGGGTGCCGACCAGTTCTCAGGCCTGGAACCCAAGTCCGCTAAAAACGGCGGAGCTTATTCAGGCGGATATGGCGCAGGTTGGCGTAAAAGTGGTCATTGTGCCGGTTGAAGGTCGTTTTCAGGAGGCGCGCCTGATGGATATGAATCACGATCTGACCTTATCCGGCTGGGCCACGGACAGCAACGATCCGGATAGCTTTTTCAGACCGCTGTTAAGCTGTGCAGCCATCAATTCGCAAACCAATTTCGCCCACTGGTGTAACCCTGAATTTGACAGCGTGCTGCGTAAGGCACTGTCGTCGCAGCAGTTGGCTTCGCGCATAGAAGCGTATGAGGAAGCGCAGAATATCCTGGAGAAAGAGCTGCCGATACTGCCGCTGGCATCATCACTACGCCTGCAGGCTTACCGCTACGATATTAAAGGGCTGGTGTTAAGCCCTTTCGGCAATGCGTCTTTTGCCGGCGTCTCCCGCGAAAAACACGAAGAGGTGAAAAAACCATGATTATCTTCACCCTGCGTCGGTTATTGCTGTTGCTGGTGACGCTATTCTTCCTGACCTTTATCGGCTTTAGCCTGAGCTATTTTACGCCGCACGCGCCGCTACAAGGCGCATCATTATGGAATGCCTGGGTTTTCTGGTTCAACGGTCTGCTGCACTGGGACTTTGGCGTGTCCAGCATTAACGGCCAACTGATCTCCGAACAGCTTAAAGAGGTGTTTCCCGCCACGATGGAGCTGTGCATTCTCGCCTTTGGTTTTGCGCTAATGGTCGGCATCCCGGTCGGGATGCTGGCTGGCGTGACACGTAGCAAATGGCCGGATCGTTTTATCAGCGCGCTGGCGCTATTAGGTTTCTCAATTCCGGTTTTCTGGCTGGCCCTTCTGCTCACACTGTTCTTTTCGCTCACGCTGGGGTGGCTGCCGGTATCCGGGCGATTTGACCTGCTTTATGAAGTTAAACCGGTTACCGGTTTCGCCATCATTGATGCCTGGATTTCAGATTCGCCGTGGCGCGATGAAATGGTGATGAGCGCCATACGGCATATGGTTTTACCGGTGCTCACGCTTTCCGTCGCGCCAACCACAGAAGTGATCCGCCTGATGCGAATCAGCACTATTGAGGTCTACGATCAGAACTACGTTAAAGCGGCGGCCACGCGCGGCTTGTCGCGCTTTACGATTTTACGTCGCCACGTGTTGCATAATGCGCTGCCGCCGGTCATTCCCCGTCTTGGTCTGCAGTTTTCAACCATGTTAACGCTGGCGATGATTACCGAAATGGTTTTCAGCTGGCCAGGGCTGGGACGATGGTTAATTCACGCCATTCGTCAGCAGGACTATGCCGCTATTTCCGCTGGCGTGATGGTCATTGGGTCGCTGGTTATTGTGGTCAATGTGATTTCCGATATTTTGGGTGCTATGGCTAACCCTCTGAAACATAAGGAATGGTATGCCTTACGATAAGAAACAATAAAAATATCATTAAATCAAAAAGTTATGCTTTTATTTTTGTGATAAGTTCGTTTTTTAGTACACAAATATATACACTTTGTTTTCTACTTTCTCCGGCAGTCCATGCTTCGATGATGATTGCCGGAGATTTATCTTCTGTATCAGCGCCTCCGGGTTTCACTGCGTATCGCTACCTGCTGTCGCGGTACGCCAGCCCCAATCAAACGCCCGGCCTGCGCCTATTGTTCCAATGTTAGTTTCGGTCGTCGGCCACCATTACACCCCCTCGCCCTTGTCGCTTCCAGTCCAGCGCGGGTTCTTTTCACAATCAATGCACGTTCCATTTCAGCGAGTGTGCCCATGACATGAAAGAAGAATCGCCCCATTGGCGTCGACGAGTCTATGCTGTCGGTCAGGCTGCGGAAATTAACGCTGCGTTCGCGCAATTCTTCTACCAGAACGACCAGATGACGCATACTGTGACCAAGGCGATCAAGCTTCCATACAACCAGTGTGTCCCCTTCTGATAACGTCCTGACTAAAAGGAGCAGGCTTCACGGGCTGGATTTATCCAACAAAGCGCGTAGTGAGTGTTTCCCGTGAGGCTGAATACGAAAAAGGCCACGTAAATGCGTAGCCTTTATGGTGAGAGTTCTAATCTTAAGAGGCACTCCATCAAACAAACCACCCACAATTGTCAGAAGCTTGAAGGAGTGCTTTGGGGTGACAGTATCTGCGGCATTGTTGCCACGAACAACGTTCCCGCAAATGCTCAAAATACAATCCCAAAATCCGCTCCAGTAAACAGTCTGAATATCGTTGCCCCACAGATCGCTACAGCCATACAGGAACCTGATAAAGGTTCAGACATAATCGTCTCACCAACAAGATTAAGCCTGTTCTTTAGAGCGTTTAATACCCAGCAACATTTAATTTGTCACCGTAGGCCCCATACAATAACTTGATGAGCTACAAGTAGTTATCGCAATTAATTCCCTGGAAGAGAATGCACTTTTGAAATCGGGGTCGCGCCAAACATTCTCTTTATAATATATCCTTACATCCCCCCCTGTTGTATAATAATACTTTGCTATATTTAGCATGTTATCAAATCCCTGTTTATGATTCCCATACACATCCACTTTACACATGGCATTGATACTAATAGCTTCACTCCCGTGCTTCAGTCCGATACAAAAAAACTGAGTTTCCTTATCCCCTGACGTATACACACCATAAGACAGGTTGTTAATCTGAACATTACTCACATACGTATCATAATCAGCCATAGCTGCATAACAAACACTGGATAATGACGCAAGAGCAAGAGTCAAAACCTTTAATTTCTTTTTCATAATCCACTCCAACAATATTTACCATACTTGTATTTCTATCGTAAACAAGCTCAACTGCCTCATGTATATTTTCAATTGGGATAGAATTTACAGATACATACTCACTTTGTAACCGAATCATCACTCGCTCAAAATGACCAAACTGGATACCACATAATTCAATATAAGCAACAGACGGCGGAAGGCTGTAGAAACTATTGTCTGCACGGATTCTGTATCTGTACAACCTGCCGCTAAATGTTGCTCTGGAGTAATATAATCGTGCTATATTATAAGACCCATTAATATCTGAGATGGTCGCAATATAGTACTGTCTCGACTACCGGATGCACAGGAGTCATCTCTTATATGTTGCTGAAGATTCCTGTTATTACCGTGAGAAGCAAAACCATCCCGAAAAATCACATCTGAAGGTCTCGAGTCAACACGATATACAAAACCAACGGTACTTGCATAATCAGAAAAACACTAAAAATAATATTACTTTTTTATCATACCCCCTCCCACAGAAACTATCAGGCAAACCACCTAATGTGTTAAGCCGAGTGCTAACCATAGCTCAGTCATACTTTACGTCTCGCTGGATAAAATTAGAAAAACAAACCTCCCCGGTTTACGGGCACGAAAATCCCCGTAATCGCACAATGCCTATCCTTAAACTGCGGCACTATAACGGCTTCCCCTACAGGGAGCCGTTTTGTTATGCCACTTCTCAATGACCTGCTCGATTTCAGCGACCATCCCCTTATGCCACCGCCTTCAGCGCAGATGTTTGCGGAACATCTTCCTGCTGAGTGTATACAACACTGCCTGACGCTCTCTAAGCATGCAACCGTTCGCCTGGCGTTCGGCTTTATCCGCCTGGTGTTTATCCCTGATACGCCTGGCACGCAGTTCCAGCGCGTAGATAGCGCCATGTTCAGGACAGCACCAGACAACGTTGCTGTAAGCAGGAGAAAACCATTCCCGGCAAACTTTGTATTTACGGCGCGGTAATTTAGCCATGCTCACCTCAGACCCGGTTACGGATATAGCATCTAATAACGTTAGATTATGCATGCGTAATAATTCATAGCATATCTATATTAATGTAAATAAAATACAGTCAACAGATTTCTCCAATTTTATTATATATAAACAGAGGCTTACATTGAGTAATAACAAGATCATACAACCCCGCACCAGTAAATTAATGTAAAAATAGGCGTAATCATGTATTAATATTGACTGGACAGCAGGTAAGTGATAACAAACAAATATTAAAAAGTAAATATCACATAATAACCATTATCACTACATGAGAGGTGAATATGATGAAACCTATTTCTGCCGCGATCCTCAATATTAGAGGGGCAGCCCCGGCACTGCCACTATCGGAAATGGCGCAACTAACCTAGCCAAAGATATTATTAGGGTAGCTAATATTGCTTATAATATTTCACAGGTTGAGCAAAAAAGTGGTTTCTTGTTAGTTACGGGAGAGAAAGGCTTCAACAAATCGGCTTGCCTGCATATGCTGGGACAACTGTTATTCCGCAGATAAAAGAGAGCCTAATAGTTTTAAAAAGGAGGACATAGATAAAGCGAATAGAAATGCTGGTTTCTTCGAACGAATGGTGTTTGGAGAACGTGATACTTTTATAGAGAGGGTTGCTAATGAGATCTGGAGTCGAGGCTACACAGATGTCAAAGTTTCTGGTTATCATGGTGCTGGTGTATTTTATGCTGGTGAAATCCCATTTACACATCTTAGAAGCACGACGATCCCGCCAACTATCACTGTAAAAAGAAAGTCCGTAAGAGTAACGCTGGAAAGTCCTATAGATTAAATCATAAACTCAGCTCTATTACTTTTGGGTAGATAAAGAGGTTATCATCAAAATTATATTTTTGTTAAAGTTTTTACGATATTGTAAACTGACAGTTACTGTATAAATAATCGGTAACTGTCAGCTCACATCTGAGCTAATAAATACAATTCCCCCTGCTGACCCGCTGCAGCGGTTTAAGACGCAACACCTCATGCCGGAGTATTCCGATCTGTCTTATTGTGAACCTCCCAGAGACTAATACCACAACTGAATACAAACTCCGCCAGATACTTTAAGCCGGACTATTCCCCGGATGCCGCCGCGCGCCGCTTCTACAAATACCGCAACATCCTGATCGCGCCATACTCCAAACTGGCGCCAGCCGCCACTGTCGGTCTTAATGACCCTGGCCCAAATTCCGTACAGTGCTAAAACTTCTCCCAGTAGTCGTATGTTCTTTTACGGTTAACGCTTCTGTTTTTTTCTTCTTCTCCAGTACCATCTGGTGACGAGGATCGAGTCCCTCAGTTAACAATGATCTAAAGTACTGACGGCGTTCCCTGGCATGAGATAGTGATATGGTTGGATAATCGCCAATCGTCAGTTGAGCAGCGTTCCCGTTCCATCTGTATCGGTAAAAGAATGTTATACTGCCGGATGTAGAGAGCCTGACATTGAGACCATGAGCGTCTGAGATGACCTTGATTTGGTCTCTTTTTTTGCCAGGAGCCTTTCTTAATTTTGTATCGGCAAGCAATGTGTACACTCCATGAGAGGATATGCACATTAGTGTACACATTTTGCATAAATTGATAACCTCAAAGTGCACAAAATTAAAACACCAACGCTCGATAACGAATTGATAATGTTTGAAAATTTCAAAAGACATAAAGCATGGTAAACAAAAATAAAACGAGTAAATATGCCTTACGATAGCGTCTACAGCGAAAAGCGCCCGCCAGGCACCCTGCGCACTGCCTGGCGTAAATTTTATAGCGACGCGCCTGCGATGGTGGGCCTGTATGGATGCGCCGGTCTGGCGTTGCTGTGTATTTTTGGCGGCTGGATCGCGCCCTATGGTATCGATCAGCAATTTCTGGGCTATCAGCTACTGCCGCCCTCCTGGTCACGCTATGGCGAAGTCTCCTTTTTTCTGGGGACTGACGATCTGGGACGCGATGTGCTGAGCCGCCTGTTAAGCGGCGCGGCGCCCACGGTCGGCGGCGCGTTTATCGTAACGCTGGCGGCTACGCTATGTGGATTAGTCCTCGGCGTAGTGGCAGGCGCGACGCACGGTTTACGCTCTGCCGTGCTGAACCATATTCTGGACACGCTGCTTTCCATCCCTTCGCTCTTGCTGGCGATTATCGTCGTGGCATTTGCCGGCCCACATCTGTCACACGCGATGTTTGCCGTCTGGCTGGCCCTGTTGCCGCGAATGGTACGTTCCGTCTATAGCATGGTGCATGATGAACTGGAAAAAGAGTACGTCATTGCCGCCCGTCTGGATGGCGCGACAACACTGAATATTCTGTGGTTCGCCATTTTACCGAATATTACCGCCGGTCTGGTCACCGAAATTACCCGGGCGCTGTCGATGGCGATTCTGGACATCGCCGCGCTGGGATTTTTAGATCTCGGCGCGCAGCTTCCCTCTCCTGAATGGGGCGCCATGTTGGGAGATGCGCTGGAGCTAATCTATGTCGCGCCGTGGACCGTTATGCTACCCGGCGCGGCGATAACGCTCAGTGTTTTACTGGTGAACCTGCTCGGAGATGGGATTCGTCGTGCGATTATTGCGGGGGTGGAATAATGCCGTTACTGGATATCCGCAATCTCACCATTGAATTTAAAACCAGCGAAGGTTGGGTAAAAGCGGTCGATCGCGTCAGTATGACATTAAGCGAAGGCGAAATTCGCGGCCTGGTAGGTGAATCGGGTTCCGGAAAGAGCTTGATTGCTAAAGCTATTTGCGGCGTCGCGAAAGACAACTGGCGAGTCACTGCCGACCGTATGCGTTTTGATGATATCGATCTGCTGCGCCTCTCCTCTCGTGAACGGCGTAAGCTGGTCGGGCATAATGTGTCGATGATCTTCCAGGAGCCGCAGTCGTGCCTTGATCCTTCCGAACGCGTCGGCCGCCAGCTAATGCAAAATATTCCCGCCTGGACCTATAAAGGTCGCTGGTGGCAGCGTTTAGGCTGGCGTAAACGACGTGCTATTGAATTACTGCACCGGGTGGGAATTAAAGATCATAAAGACGCGATGCGCAGTTTTCCCTATGAACTGACCGATGGCGAGTGTCAGAAAGTCATGATCGCTATCGCGCTGGCGAATCAACCGCGACTCCTGATCGCTGATGAACCCACCAACTCAATGGAACCGACGACGCAGGCGCAAATTTTTCGCCTGTTGACCCGACTGAATCAAAACAGTAATACCACCATTCTGTTGATTAGCCACGACCTGCAAATGCTGAGTCAGTGGGCTGACAAAATCAACGTCTTATACTGCGGCCAGACGGTAGAAACCGCGCCAAGTAAAGATCTGGTGACGACGCCACATCATCCTTATACGCAGGCGCTTATCCGCGCGATTCCGGATTTTGGCAGCGCGATGCCGCATAAAAGCCGTCTCAATACGCTGCCGGGCGCGATCCCGCTACTGGAGCAGTTACCGATAGGTTGTCGTCTGGGGCCGCGCTGCCCTTACGCGCAACGAGAATGTATTATCACGCCACGCTTAACCGGCGCGAAAAATCATCTCTATGCCTGTCATTTTCCGCTGAATATGGAGAGAGAGTGATATGGTGGAAACTCTGCTTGAAGTGCGCAACCTGAGTAAAACCTTTCGCTACCGGACAGGATGGTTTCGCCGCCAGACCGTCGACGCCGTGAAACCATTAAGCTTTACGCTTCGTGAGCGTCAGACTCTGGCCATTATCGGCGAAAACGGTTCCGGCAAATCCACGCTGGCAAAGATGCTGGCCGGCATGATTGAACCCACCAGCGGCGAGCTTCTTATTGACGATCATCCCCTGCATTACGGCGACTATTCGTTTCGAAGCCAACGTATTCGAATGATTTTTCAGGACCCCTCAACGTCACTGAATCCACGTCAACGTATTTCACAGATTCTTGACTTCCCCCTGCGCCTTAATACCGATCTGGAGCCGGAACAGCGGCGCAAACAGATTGTCGAGACGATGCGTATGGTGGGGCTATTGCCCGATCACGTGAGCTACTACCCGCATATGCTGGCGCCGGGGCAGAAACAGCGTCTGGGCCTGGCCCGCGCGCTGATTTTACGCCCTAAAGTCATTATCGCGGACGAAGCGCTGGCTTCGCTTGATATGTCCATGCGCTCGCAGCTCATCAATCTGATGCTTGAATTGCAGGAAAAACAAGGCATCTCCTATATCTATGTCACGCAGCATATCGGCATGATGAAACATATTAGCGATCAGGTATTAGTGATGCATCAGGGGGAAGTGGTTGAACGCGGCAGCACCGCCGATGTGCTCGCCTCTCCGCTACATGAGCTTACCCGCCGTTTAATCGCAGGCCATTTTGGCGAGGCGCTGACCGCTGACGCATGGCGAAAGGATCGCTAAGCGAAACAAATACCCTCAGTTCGATTCTCTGAGGGTGTTCATGCGACTGCCCAACAGCAATGTTTCAACCTCTTCTAACGCAACGGAAGGAAATAACGTGCCCTGGGTTGCCCAAATGCCTGCCGTTTTTAACGCCGACAAATGGCGTGCGTTTTCCTGGCCACCCACCACAATCTTGTCACAATAATGCCGGATATGTTTGACGAGCAGCGGAAACGTCATTTTTTCAATTTGTGAGACAAAAAAGCTGCGGTCAAGTTTTACGCCGCTAAAACACCCGCAAACTAATGGCGCAGCGGTTGCGTTCCCTACGCCCAGGTCGCCCAGCCATAATGGATTAGGTTGCTTATGAAGCGCGTGTATTAAAGGATCGATTAAGGCGTTATCTTGACATGAAAAATGTTCAGCGACCTGCAGCTCCACAAATAGCATGGCGTGTAGTAATGCGCGAATATCTTTGTCCTGAAGGACAAACTGCGCCATACCCCGATCGATATTTATGATACAGAACAGGCCGTGGCGTAAAAACCAGCCATGTTTGGCCGCGATTGTCCGCAACAGATCAAGCAGAAAACGGCGCTTCTGCGAATTGTCCCATGACGAGATAACAAACTCAGGGTGTAGCGGACGAGCGGGCGACGATGCAAAATGGGTAGTGATTTCGACACCCAGTAAATCCCCCTCCATTGCCCTTATCGGCTCTGCCATAAAAAAATAGCGCATGTGACCACTCCACTTGATCTTAACTCCCTGATAATGCGCTTTTAACGCAAATCAATCAATAAAAACGATCAATATATAAAAAATGATCGAAAAAAACAATATATGTTAACTTCATGATAACTTGCTAATTTTATGTTTTGAGAATGTTCTTCTATTGCTATAAGGAAATTTACATACTACGCCGAACAACGCTAATACGACGGCATGAGACCATCCGTAAAGCCAGGTTTTTCTTGTCAGGCAGAGGGGAAAAATCAAGGCGAGTTAATGGTGTTGCACCATTGCGAGGCATTTCACCCACTATAGCAGCGCGGCATCGCCAACCCTGGTTGCGAGTTGCATCTCCGCTGCAGGCTGTCCAGATCCCCCGAACGACCTTTAAACGAATAGCAACTCTCAATAATTGATCGGTAAATCTATAGCGAATGAGCCCCCGGCGATTCGCAGAAAAGAACGGAACTAAATACTATTTTTTTAATTCATTCTTTAATACCTTAGCCACAAGAGTCCCTTCCTCAGGCGCGGCTAGTTTAAAACGTCTTCCTGGCGCAGGTGTCTGTTCTTCCTCTCCGATTAACGCATCAAGATCCGCAATAAGTGACTTATAATATTCAACATCTTCAGTATTTCCTTCGGTCTCGGCCCGCTTTAATTTTATCAGGTGATGGGACTTAATTTGCTCTTCCAGTTGCCTTGTTGCAAGAGAAACGCTTCGCTGTTGCCGGGATTCTTGTGACAGCACCATTTGATCGCCATCCACAAAGAAAAGAACCCCTTCTTTAATCAGAATATTACCTAAGATATTTATATCATGCATATAAACCCCCCGGGATTTAAGAAGCGCCTCCGCCATTCGATAGTTATCTTCATCGTCAACATCTAACTCCTGACCTTGAATATATTTTGAAACTAAAACCGTAACGTCTTTACCATTAATATTCATGGAGGCCGAACGAGAAAAATTCTTGTCGTCATTGGCCATATTCAAATACTTACTGACACGATCAGGATGACAATTACGATGCTCCGGAGAGTTAACATCCACTTTTATTCCCCGCTCATTAATTGGAATCTTAACAACAAACTCATCATTTAACAGATAGACTGTCCCATAACTTCCGCTACCTATTTTATTTTTTTCAATATCACGCATGCGAATATTTTTCTGAAACTCCGGCGAGTTAATAAACGCCTCTATTGCCGCTGGTTGTGATGCATCCGTCTGATCAATAGCGCCATTCTCATCACCAGACGCCGTGACGGGCGTGGTCAGGAAGTCTATCAAACGTTGCTCAAAAGCCTCATAGATTCCATTACTACCTGCTTCGCTCGGCGTCAGGTGATCATTATCCAAAGCGGCAAGCGTAATTTCCCCGGAATTATAATTAAACATCGTTTCTTTTAAAAAATCGACGCAATGTTCAGAACACTCCGTCTCGGTCACTAATACTCCATCGTAAAACATCTGTAGTAGTAACATATTTTCTTGATGTGCTAATACCTCTACAGTGTATTTATCCATTGTTTCAGGTCTGGAGGCATCAATAAGTTTAATATATCCAAGAAGGGGGCGCCATCGTGTACAGTCTTCATCTCGCCTCGAAAATGGTCGTAGCGAGAAAGGCTTCGTAATATCGGGACGCTCGTTTTTTTGGCACAGTAGATTATATATCTCTTTATAATCAGAAATTAAACTTCGCCTGGTAAATATATTCCTGAAAAAATCTATGAATTTCTCATACGTTGAAAAAACATGCTCTTTTTTATTATCGATGATATCTCTTAAATACTTTTCTGATATCTGACAACTATGATTTCCGATATGAAATGTAAACGGCATATGTCTCATCCTCTGAAAATTTATTATAATACACATGCAAACATATAAAAACCTGATTTGTAACTACTGTAATCACCTGATTTCCAAAATTTTTCATATTCAGTATTACTCTGCATCAATAAATAGAGAAAACCTTCAGCGCCTAAAAAAGAAATTATTTTTGTTAAGCATTTGCTGGTTAAAATTACATATCCATAACATCGCTAATAGGTGAGGTAAACCATTCGGATGAATATTCTGGCTTCCTACAGAACCTTTATTTGTCTGGTGGAAAGCGCATCGCTATCGTACTTGCTATCCGTCCCGGTGTCTCTGGTTGGATGAGGCGAACCTTACACCAGCTGGTATACTGCACCGTAGGGCCTGTCCCATTAGACTCTTTGATTTGCCAGTTTGGCCCTGGGGAGTGCTCAAAATCCTCAGGGACTTCGTTACCGTGTGGTTTTAGAACGTCACCTGCCGGAGATAGCGGCGGAAAAATAGCGTGACACACGGGGCCAGGAGTGGGATATAATTTCAGACTAATTTCGAATAATGTTGAAAAGTTGCTGTTAACCATTGTTCGTAAAAGCAAAAAATAAGCAATGACTATAAGGATTAAAGCTATGGGTTTTCTTTCCGGTAAGCGCATTCTGGTCACTGGCGTGGCCAGTAAACTGTCCATCGCCTACGGTATCGCACAGGCGATGCACCGCGAAGGAGCTGAACTGGCGTTCACCTACCAGAACGACAAACTGAAAGGCCGTGTAGAAGAATTTGCTGCCCAGCTGGGTTCCAGCATCGTTTTACCGTGTGATGTCGCTGAAGATGCCAGCATTGACGCTATGTTTGCAGAGCTGGGTAACGTTTGGCCGAAATTTGACGGTTTCGTACACTCGATCGGTTTCGCGCCTGGCGATCAGCTGGACGGCGATTATGTTAATGCGGTTACCCGCGAAGGCTTTAAAATCGCTCACGATATTAGCTCTTACAGCTTTGTTGCCATGGCGAAAGCCTGCCGCACCATGCTGAATCCGGGTTCTGCGCTGTTGACCTTGTCTTATCTGGGAGCGGAGCGCGCCATCCCGAACTACAATGTCATGGGTCTGGCGAAAGCCTCTCTGGAAGCCAACGTGCGTTATATGGCAAACGCTATGGGACCGGAAGGGGTTCGCGTCAACGCCATCTCTGCGGGCCCGATCCGCACGCTGGCGGCGTCCGGTATTAAAGACTTCCGTAAAATGCTGGCGCATTGTGAAGCCGTTACGCCAATTCGTCGCACCGTGACCATTGAAGATGTGGGTAACTCAGCGGCGTTTCTGTGTTCCGATCTCTCGGCAGGCATTTCTGGCGAAGTCGTCCATGTTGACGGCGGGTTCAGCATTGCGGCAATGAATGAACTGGAACTGAAGTAAGCGCATTAAGTTTATTAGCGGGCGGCACGGCTGTGCTGCCCCATTCCCCTCACTCACCGCTCATCTCGTTATATAGCGTTCTGATATTTGTTATCACCTAACAATCTTTCATCCCTTTCCCGCATACGCCAGGATAATCCAGCATAAACGATCCGACGCCGAATCATTATCGATCGCCATTTCATCCTCGGGAAACCCTATGGAACAATGCCGAAAAGCGGGTAAAAGCCACTGGTATCATGAAACACAATCCACTATGTCGTCACAAACCCCGCTTTCGCTGATGCCGGAAGCCGCGTATGTTAACGATCGTTTTTTACTGGATTTAACGGTAGCAGAAACCGCGTTGACGCCTTTTGAGTCATGGTTAAAGCCCGCTCGCCAGTTGGCGGATGTCTTATTTCCCCGCACGGTTCTCAACGACCGGCTTCATACGTTTAGCACCTATGAACGTATGAGCACCGCGCTGACCGCCGCTCAGGTATTTGGGGTTCAGCGTTTGTGCCGCTATTATGCCGCGCGTCTGGCGCCGCTACCTGGCCCTGACGCCTCAAGAGAGAGCAATCAACGGCTGGCGCAAATTACGCAATACGCTCGTCAGCTTGCCGGCTCCCCCTCCGTTATCAATACGCGGGCCCGCGAACAGCTTGCAGAGGTGGGATTAACCGCCCGGGATACCGTACTCATCAATCAGATCATTGGGTTTATCGGTTTTCAGGCGCGGGTAGCGGCGATATTTCAGGCGTTTTGCCGTCTGCCCGTGCGCGAACTGCCCGGCCAGGAGATGCAGCGCTTTGCCAGGGCCGCGCGGTTTCAAAACCCCCAGACGATATGGCGGCCCGCCGCCAGTCTGGTAGAATATCCTCCAGCCCATACCAAAGTTCGGCGGCAATATTCGTCTTCACAATGCCAAATGATGGCGCCGGTACTCATGCGCGATCCGTCTTCATTCGCGTTACTCGAACGCATACTGACCAGCACATTACACACTGCATCGCCCCCTTCTTTACTTCCACTTATCACGCTCCTCACATCACGTATCAACGGCAGCGCCGCCTGCTTTAACGAACAGGCAACCCAACCTGGCGCGTGGCGCCGCGCTGTTATCACGTTACGCCAGGAAGACGACGATATCGCTCGTTGGGAGCTTGAGCCTGCGCTGACACAGGCGATACAATGGCTCACCAGAGCGCCCGATCGCTTTAGCGCCGCGCATTTTTTCCCGCTACTCACCAGGGGAGTTTCATCGGAGCAGGCCATTAATATGTTAGGCTGGTGCGGCGTGTGCGGATGGTTGAATCGTTTAAAAATCGCGTTGGGCGAAACCTATTAACTCATCCATTACAGAAAGAGCGCTTGCTGCGCCAGGCAGAATCGCGTAAAACTGTCAGCCGCTCTTTTGGCTACGAAAATAGACGAATATGTTTCAGGACAACCCGCTGCTAGCGCAGCTTAAACAGCAACTGCATTCCCAGACGCCGCGCGCTGAAGGGGTCGTAAAAGCCACGGAAAAAGGCTTTGGCTTCCTTGAGGTTGACGCGCAAAAAAGCTATTTCATTCCTCCGCCGCAGATGAAAAAAGTGATGCATGGCGATCGTATCGTCGCGGTCATCCACACGGAAAAAGAACGGGAGTCTGCCGAGCCGGAAGAACTGATCGAACCGTTCCTGACGCGCTTTGTGGGAAAAGTTCAGGGTAAAAATGACCGCCTGTCCATCGTGCCGGATCATCCGTTGCTGAAAGACGCGATTCCCTGCCGCGCCGCGCGCGGCGTTCAGCATGAGTTCAAAGAAGGTGACTGGGCGGTTGCCGAAATGCGCCGCCATCCGCTTAAAGGCGACCGTTCGTTTTACGCCGATTTAACGCAGTACATCACCTTTGCCGACGATCACTTTGTTCCCTGGTGGGTTACGCTTGCTCGCCACAACCTGGAAAAAGAAGCGCCGAACGGCGTAGCGACGGAGATGCTGGACGAAGGGCTGGAGCGTCAGGATCTGACCGCGCTGAATTTCGTCACTATCGATAGCGCCAGCACTGAAGATATGGATGACGCGCTATATGCTGAGGAATTAGCGGACGGCAGACTCCAGCTTACGGTGGCTATCGCCGATCCTACCGCCTGGATTGCCGAAGGCAGTAAGCTGGATAACGCCGCGAAAATTCGCGCCTTCACCAACTACCTGCCGGGCTTCAATATTCCTATGCTGCCACGTGAGCTGTCTGACGATCTGTGCTCACTGCGCGCCAACGAAGTGCGTCCGGCGCTCGCCTGTCGCATGATAATCGCCGCGGACGGCACCATTGACGATGATATCGCCTTTTTTGCGGCCACGATCGAATCGAAGGCCAAGCTGGCGTACGACAATGTCTCCGACTGGCTGGAAAATAACGGCACCTGGCAGCCGGATAACGAAGGCATTGCCCAGCAGATTCGTCTGTTGCACCGTATTTGTCTAAACCGCAGTGAGTGGCGTCATCATCATGCGTTAGTCTTTAAAGACCGCCCGGATTACCGCTTTGTGCTTGGCGAAAAAGGCGAAGTACTGGATATTGTGGCGGAACCGCGCCGTATCGCTAACCGTATCGTAGAAGAGTCGATGATCGCCGCTAACCTTTGCGCCGCGCGCGTACTGCGCGATAAGCTCGGTTTCGGTATTTACAACGTACATACGGGCTTCGATCCCGCGAATGCCGACGCGCTGGCCGCGCTGCTGAAAACGCATGGTCTGCATGTCGATGCCGAAGAGGTGCTGACGCTGGAAGGCTTCTGTAAACTGCGTCGCGAACTGGATGCGCAGCCCTCCGGTTTCCTTGACAGCCGCATTCGTCGCTTCCAGTCTTTTGCGGAAATCAGCACCGAGCCGGGGCCGCATTTCGGTCTTGGTCTTGAGGCTTATGCCACCTGGACCTCTCCCATCCGTAAGTATGGCGATATGATTAACCATCGCCTGCTGAAAGCGGTCATCAAGGGGGAAGCTATTGCGCGTCCGCAGGAAGATATCACCCAGCAAATGGCGGAACGCCGTCGCCTGAACCGCATGGCGGAGCGCGATGTCGGCGACTGGTTATATGCACGCTTCCTTAACGATAAGGCGGGGACAAATACCCGTTTCGCGGCAGAAATTATTGACGTCAGCCGCGGTGGTATGCGTGTGCGACTGGTCGATAACGGCGCTATCGCCTTTATCCCTGCCCCGTTCCTGCACGCCGTTCGCGATGAACTGGTATGCAGCCAGGAAAACGGTACGGTACAGATTAAAGGTGAGACGGTTTATAAAGTGACGGATGTCATTGATGTCACTATTGCGGAAGTTCGCATGGAAACCCGCAGCATTATTGCCCGACCGGCAGCGTAACCACGCTTAGCTCGCTCAACGGCCTTTGCTGAGAAGGCAAAGGCCGTTTCTTTTCTTCTTCTCCCTTCCGTCATGCTCTAAGTTTAATCTTATTCAAGCGCCCCATTTCTTGTTATTTTTAGCTGGCGACTATGCTTTTTCCAGAATCTGGATTACATATGAATACATAGATAAAACAATACGTTCAGCCATAATTACCCTTATTTATAACATGGCTAACCTTTCTTTTCGGGCACCTGGCGCTTAAATGGGATGGTACGCATGATGAAACAGATTCAGGAACAAACGGCGCTAAATCCCCTTCACTCTCACTGGCGTCTGGCTGATGACCGCAACGTGCTGTATCTCTCCCCGACAGGTGAAACGGATGCAGAAAAAACGGTTGAGCTATCGCCGGAGCAAGCCGGGCGTATCCGGGAAATAACGGCGATTACGTCCAGTCTGCTGATAACGTTGTTGATAGAAAAACAGGTTACCGCAGTGCACCTGGTAGGCCGTAAGATTAATAACCGTGAATGGGCTGGCAGCCTGGCAACCTGGCCTGATGCGCCTGCCATCGCGCCAACGCAGGCGCAGGAGCTCTCTTTTGCCGAGCAAATCGTATCAGAAGCCAACTCAGTCATTGCGATACTGGATAGTCGGGGAAAAATCTGTCGATTTAATCGGTTATGCGAAGAGTACACAGGCTTAAAAGAGCGAGACGTAATGGGTCAAAGCGTCTTTAAATTATTTATGAGCCGCCGGGAGGCGGTTGCCTCCCGGCACTACATTGAGAATTTTTTTCGCAATGGCAATGCCTATGAAATCGAACGCTGGATAAAGACCCGTAAAGGCCAACGCCTGTTCTTATTTCGTAATAAATTCGTCCATAACGGTAGCGGAAAAAACGAAATTTTCCTGATCTGCGCAGGCACGGATATCACCGAAGAAAGGCGGGCTCAGGAGCGTTTACGCATACTGGCGAATACAGACACCGTCACCGGCCTGCCCAATCGCAATGCTATCCATGAATTTATTAATCATGCTATTGCCTCGGCTGGCGAGTCGCAGGTGGGTATCGTTTATCTCGATCTGGATAACTTCAAGAAAATTAATGACGCCTATGGGCATATGTTTGGCGATCAGCTCTTACAGGCCGTTTCGCTGGCGCTGTTGAGTTGTCTGGAGGAAGATCAATTGCTGGCCAGACTGGGGGGAGATGAATTCATTATCCTCGCTGCCCATACGTCTCAGGCCGCGCTGGAAGCAGTAGCCTCACGAATCCTTACCCGTCTGCGGCAACCGTTTCGTATTGGACTTATTGAAGTTTACACGGGATGCGCCATTGGCATTTCGTTGGCCCCCCGGCACGGACAGGACAGCGAAAGTCTCATTCGCACTGCCGACACCGCAATGTATAACGCCAAAGAAGGCGGCCGCGGTCAGTTCTGCGTTTTTTCGCCGGAAATGAATCAGCGCGTATTTGACTATCACTGGCTGGATACAAACCTGCGAAAAGCGCTGGAAAACGACCAGTTACTTATTCACTATCAGCCCAAAATTACCTGGCGCGGCGAAGTACGTAGCCTGGAAGCGCTGGTACGCTGGCAATCGCCGGAACGCGGATTAATTCCGCCGCTGGAGTTCATCTCATACGCCGAAGAGTCAGGACTCATCGTCCCGCTGGGCCGCTGGGTGATTCTGGATGTAGTTCGCCAGATTGCGAAATGGCGCGATAAGGGGATTAACTTGCGCGTAGCCGTTAACTTTTCGGCGCGACAACTGGCCGACCAGACGCTTTTTACTGCGCTTAAACAGGCTTTGTACGATCTGAATTTTGAGTATTGCCCGATCGATGTCGAGTTAACGGAAAGCTGCCTGATCGAAAACGACACGCTGGCGCTATCGGTTATCCAGCAATTTAGTCAGCTCGGCGCCCAGATTCATCTGGATGATTTTGGCACCGGGTATTCTTCGCTTTCTCAACTCGCCCGGTTCCCTATTGATGCCGTTAAACTGGATCAGGCTTTCGTCAGAGATATCCATAAGCAACCGCTGTCGCAATCTCTGGTTCGGGCGATTGTCGCGGTAGCTCAGGCGCTAAATTTACAAGTGATTGCCGAAGGCGTAGAAAATGCTAAAGAAGATGCCTTCCTGACAAAAAACGGCGTCAATGAACGACAGGGCTTTTTATTCGCCAAACCTATGCCCGCCGTTTCTTTTGAACGCTGGTACAAACGTTATCAGACGAAAAAAATGCGTTAATGGCGGCGATAATAGGGAGAACAGCCTGTGCAGACAGGCATAGCCCTATTTTTCCCTTCTCTTTTCAGATTAATTTCTGCATCATGAATTCAAACCTTTTCTGACATTAAGGATGACAAACATGTCTGATATCGAAGCACAACGAATTGCCGCACGCATTGATACCGTGCTGGATATCCTTGTTGCTGGCGATTACCACTCGGCCATCAATAACCTTGAAATATTGAGAGCAGAGCTGTTAGATCAGGTTAAAGACGGTATCTCGCCATCCCAGGCTCCCGGGTCGCCCTGGGAAATCTGATAGCGATTATTTGTCCGGGATGGCCGTTAGCCCTTCCCGGCTCTCTGACTGTCTGTTGACTCCTCTTAACGTATAAAATTAATACTATGAACTCCCGACAACAATCAATTTTGCAAATGGTGGTTGATAAAGGCCAGATGAGCGTTGCTGAACTGGCGAAAATTACCGGCGTATCTGAAGTCACGATTCGTCAGGATCTGAATACCCTGGAAAAACAGAGCTATTTACGCCGTGCGCACGGTTTCGCCGTTTCGCTTGAGAGCGATGACGTAGAGACTCGCATGATGACGAACTACACGCTAAAACGCCGACTGGCGGAGTTCGCCGCCTCGCTGGTCAGTCCAGGGGAATCCGTTTTTATTGAAAATGGCAGTAGCAATGCGCTATTGGCCCGGACGCTGGCGGAACAAAAAGATGTCACGATCATCACCGTGAGCAGTTATATCGCGCATCTGCTCAAAGAAACCCCTTGCGAAGTCATTCTCCTCGGTGGAATCTATCAGAAAAAAAGTGAAAGCATGGTAGGGCCGTTGACGCGACAGTTTATCCATCAAGTGCATTTCAGCAAAGCATTTATCGGTATTGATGGCTGGCAGGCTGATACCGGCTTTACCGGACGCGATATGATGCGATCGGATGTGGTTAACGCTGTTCTGGAAAAAGGCTCAGAAGCGATTGTCCTCACCGACAGCTCCAAATTTGGCTGTGTGCATCCCTATCCCCTGGGCCCGCTCTCTCGCTTCCATCGTGTCATTACGGATTCCAAAATTTCCGCCAGCGATCAAATGCAGTTAGAGCATGCAGGGCTGCTAGTCAATGTTATTGGCTCATCCGTTTAAAATATTTCCCGATGGTTTGCCCTATGGCAAATCATCCTCTCTCTAAGACTTTTCTGACATCCCAATTAA
This sequence comes from Salmonella sp. 741265050_HSA, assembly GCF_046569445.1. Classification (NCBI taxonomy): domain Bacteria; kingdom Pseudomonadati; phylum Pseudomonadota; class Gammaproteobacteria; order Enterobacterales; family Enterobacteriaceae; genus Salmonella; species Salmonella sp. 741265050_HSA. The sequence continues at coordinate 750,439 of NZ_JBKFSV010000001.1, forward strand.
GACTATTTACCTGTTGTAACGAGCGTAACGTCGTAAAATTAATATTAGCGAAATAACAGGAAGTGACTATCACCTGCGTGATATACCCCTGCGCAATCAGGTTTTACGGAAAATCTCTTAACAGGTTTTATTTTAACTATAGTTATAGTGAGCTTAATTCCGTGAATCGTTAATTCAGGAGAGAGTATTATGTTTATGACGAGCAAAAAAATGGCCGCTGCTGTGCTGGCAATCACTGTAGCAATGTCTCTGAGCGCCTGCTCAAACTGGTCCAAGCGCGATCGCAACACGGCTATTGGCGCAGGTGCGGGGGCGTTAGGCGGCGCAGTGTTAACGGACGGCAGTACATTAGGCACCCTGGGCGGCGCGGCGGTCGGCGGCGTGATTGGTCACCAGGTTGGAAAATAATTCAGACGCTTAAATATTGAACGGCTCAAAATAATACGTTTATTCTTTTCAGGTCTGGATTACAAAAATAGACAAAGTTGACTTTTACGCCACGGTAATTTACAACCGTGGCGTTTTCATTAGCCGCCAGCTAATTTTACTTTCATTCCTTTAGCTTCCAGCAATGATTTTATCAAGTCGCGTTTATCACCCTGGATTTCAATAATCCCTTCTTTTACTGCCCCGCCACAGCCGCATTTTTTCTTCAGTTCAGCCGCCAGTTTGGTTAATTCCGCATCATTCATCTCGATACCGGTAATCAAACATACGCCTTTACCCTTACGGCCACTGGTTTGACGCTGAATGCGAACGATACCATCCCCTTTGGGACGAACCGGCGCCGTTTTAGGTTCTTCAATGCGCCCCGTCTGTGTTGAATAAACCAGACGACTATTGGAATCGCTCATTATGCCTCCCGTTTCAGTGACGCGTTAATATCCTTCAGCGTTTGCGCCGGATCTACCGATTGCGTAACCGGGCGGCCAATCACCATATAGTCGACGCCGGCGGATAATGCCTGTTCGGGCGTCATAATGCGTCGCTGGTCGCCTGCCTCGCTGCCTGCGGGCCGAATGCCCGGCGTCACCAGCTTAAATGCAGCGCCAAAGACCTGTTTAAATCTGACCGCTTCCTGAGCGGAACAGACCACGCCATCCAGCCCGCATTGCTGCGTCAGGCGCGCCAGCCGCTCCGCATGTTCCGCCGGTGACAACGTCACGCCCAGATCGCGCAGATCGCTGGTTTCCATACTGGTCAACACGGTCACGGCAATGAGTAACGGCGCATCTTTACCGAATGGCGCCAGCGCGTCGCGCGCTGCGGCCATCATTCTCGCCCCGCCAGATGCGTGAACGTTTACCATCCAGACGCCCAGGTCTGCCGCTGCGGCGACTGCCCGGGCCGTGGTGTTGGGAATATCATGAAATTTTAGATCAAGAAAGACATCAAACCCACGTTGCTGGAGATCCCGAACGAGCTGTGGACCAAACAGAGTGAACATCTCTTTGCCCACTTTTAAGCGACAATCGCGAGGATCGATTTTATCGACAAACGCCAGGGCTTTATCGCGTTCATGGTAATCCAACGCCACAACGACAGGCGATTCAGTAATAGCGCAGGAAGAAGATGAAGCAGTAAACGTCATGACCAGACCTTCTTGATGATGGGCACCGGAAGTGGCGCAAATTGGATAAACGGCGTGCATTCTACCTGCGGCGCAGGGAAATTAACAGGTTCGATTGACAACCTGATAAGCCCTGGCCGCTGATGCCAGCGTCGTTTCTTGTCTTATGTCATTAAGTATGTTGTAACTAAAGTGAGGCTTTTTTTATATACTACTGCCCATCAAGTCCGCGAATAGGTTTAATGGTCGACCATGCCCGGCAGGACGGACAGTGCCAGTACAAGGTATAGGCGGTAAAACCGCATTTCTGACAACGATACCGCGGTTTACTGCGCACCTGCTCGCCAACCATATCACGCAGTACCATCAGGCTTTCTTTCGCTCGCCCTTCTTCCGCCTCATTGAGATGGTAATCCATCAGCTTATGGAACACCCGCATGGTAGGATGTCGCTGTAGCTGACGCGTGATATAGACTTGAGCTGCGTCACTACCTTCACGCGCTTCCAGAATATCGGCAAGCATTAACTCAGCGCCAGCACCGGTATTCTCCTCAACGGCGCGACGTAAAAACTCCGCCCACTCGGCATTTTTACCGAGCTGTTGATAACAGGTTTGCAGCATCTCCAGCGTTTCGCTGACCAGCTCTTTATCCTGAACGATCACACGTTGCAGGCTTTCGACCGCTTTGGCGTAATCCCCTCTCGCCATATAAACGCGACCCATCATGATAGACACCCGGGCGCTATTTTTATCTGCGGCGGCACCTTTTTTCAGCAACGCCATCGCGCGATCCATATCGTCGTTGCCCATCTGCTGTAACGCTAACTCACAGTAAAAATGGGCGATTTCGATACGCTGTTTATCTTTGCCCAGTTTCACCAGCCGTTCTGCTACTTCGATCGCCTTTTGCCAGTCGCTGGTTAGCTGATAGATTTGCAAGAGCTGCTGTAACGCGCCTACGCGAAATTCCGTTTCGTCGGTAAGTTGGTTAAACATATCTTCCGCGCGGTCATATAAACCGGCGGCCATATAGTCGCGCCCCAGTTGCTGAACAGCCAGTAAACGCTGTTCATAGGTCAATGAAGCGCTTTCCATGAGCGTTTGATGAATACGAATGGCGCGATCGACTTCGCCGCGTGAGCGAAACAGATTACCGAGAGTGAGATGAGCCTCAACGGTGCCGGTATCCTCTTTAAGCATATCGAGGAACAGATCCACCGCTTTATCTTGTTGGTTACTCAGCAGGAAGTTAACCCCTGCGACATAATCGCGCGACAGGCGGTTAGCTTCATCCTGTTTTGTTTGTTGCGCACTTCTGCGACCCATATACCACCCATAGGCAGCGGCTACAGGCAACAGCAGAAATAACAACTCCAACATAAATGATTATTCCTTTACAACCGACGAATCGGCAGGGACCGCAACGTCGGTTGCTGGCGAAAGCTTGTTTTCCAGTCGTTTAATTTTACGTTCAGCACGGGCAAGGGAAACGCGGACCCGCAGCCAGAACAGGCCGCAAATCAGCCAGCCAATCGCAAAACCGACGGCGAACAACACAGCAAGCAACGTGGAGATACGATACTCCCCTTGCGCCAGCAGGTAGTTAAACGTCACCTGTTGATCATTCTGCGCGCCCAGCGTCACCGAAATAACAAAAATCGCCAATACCAGTAAGAAAATGAGTAAATATTTCACATTACTTCCCGTTATGTGGTTTGCGCGAATAAATCGTGTCCAACTTACCGCATCCAGCCTTCTAAATTACCATTTTCCCGCCTCGCGCGAAATGGAAATGCGCCCGCCATCAGATGATTTAAGGGCAATAGTCAGAAAATCAACCGTTGTCAGCTTTCCTGCTCGCGTTCAGCAATTTCTTGCGCTTCTTCACGAGGCGGCATAAGCGGCCCGCAAATTCGCTGCGCCAGCCAGGTCGCCAGGGTAACTAATAGCCAGGAGATGAGCGTGGCGACCACTAAATCTCGCGGCCAGTGCATTCCCAGAAGCAAACGGCTGCCCATTACGCCGGTCGCCCAGACTAACAAAAACGCGATGGTGAAAGTCCGTCTGCGCGGCCATAACAGACCCACGGCCAAAAGCGCCCAGCTCGCTGCAAACATGGTGTGTCCGGAGGGAAACGCAAAGCCCGTCTCTTTTTGCCAGTGCTGACGCAGGAAAACGGGGATGTTCTGTTGCCCGGCCAACTGCTCTTTCACTAAATGTCCGCGTTCTGTACGCTTTAAAGTGTAGAACTCATCGACGGGAATATGGTGCGTTTTTTCAAGCCAGACCACAAATGGCCGCGGCTCCTGTACGCGCTCCTTTACCCATGACTTCACGCCCTGCCCGACGATAATCGCCCCACCGAGAATCGCAAACAGCATAATGGCGGCGCGCAGGCGAAATCGCAGGCACCATAAGAACCATCCACAAAGAATCACATGCGTGATAACGCCCCAGGGTTTGGTCACGGTTTCCGTTATCCAGAATAGCGTTTTTAGCCACCAGACCTGATGTCCTGGCTGCCACTGCCAGCCTGATACCCATACGGCAAGCGGCATGATAAGCAACAGGGCGGCGCCTGCCGCGGTGCGCCTCGCAATTGAAAGCATGGATGCTCCTTTTATAAGTAAGTATCACAATCATAACTGAAAATTCTCGCCGGACTGGAAAATTGACAAATTTGTGCCATTCCTGAGCAATTACGTGGTAGTGATTAGGTGATGTCCGCCGCCTTATGGCAAAATAGCGGGATACAAGCCAACAGGCGACGACACCGCAGGCGTCAGCATAATCTGGAGAAATACATGCAGCTTAAACGTGTGGCAGAAGCCAAACTGCCAACCCCATTGGGTGACTTTCTGATGGTGGGATTTGAAGAACTGGCAACCGGACACGACCATGCCGCGCTGGTTTTTGGCGATATTTCAGGTAAAACGCCAGTACTGGCTCGCGTTCATTCCGAATGTCTTACCGGGGACGCGCTTTTTAGTCTGCGCTGTGATTGTGGTTTTCAACTGGAAGCCGCGCTGACGCATATTGCGGAAGAAGGACGCGGTATTCTGATTTACCACCGTCAGGAAGGCCGCAATATCGGCCTGCTTAATAAAATTCGCGCTTATGCGTTACAGGATCAAGGCTATGACACGGTGGAGGCCAATCATCAGCTCGGCTTTGCCGCCGATGAGCGTGATTTCACCCTGTGCGCGGATATGTTCAAATTACTCGGCGTGGATGAAGTTCGCCTGCTGACCAATAATCCGAAGAAAGTCGAAATACTGACCGAGGCGGGAATTAATATCGTCGAACGCGTTCCGCTCATTGTGGGTCGTAATCCAAATAATGAGCATTATCTCGATACTAAAGCGGCCAAAATGGGCCACCTGCTAAGTAAGTAAGCCACCGGTATTAAAGCGCGGGCCTGCCTGTTAACGGCAGGCCCGATAAACGGCTTTAGTTCAGCATATTTCTAATGACATAGTGCAATATGCCGTCATTCTGGTAGTAAGTCAGCTCGGTGGCGGTATCAATGCGACAGCGACAAGGCACCGTTTCTTTGCTGCCGTCCGATCTCGTTAACGTCACCGGAATGGTCGCGCCAGGGCGCAGGTTTTGCAGATCCGCGATATCAATCACCTCTTCCCCGGTCAGTCCCAGCGTTTTACGCGTTACGCCCTGTGGAAACTCCAGCGGCAGGATCCCCATCCCAATCAGGTTTGAACGATGGATACGTTCGAACGACTCGGCGATCACCACGCGAATACCTAACAGCCGAGGACCTTTTGCCGCCCAGTCACGGCTCGATCCCGACCCATACTCTTTCCCGGCAATTACCGCCAGCGGCGTTTTTTCCTGCTGGTAGAGCATCGCGGCATCATAAATCGACATCGCTTCCGTACCCGGCAAATGCCGCGTCATCCCACCTTCGACGCCGGGCAGCATTTCGTTGCGAATACGAATATTGGCGAACGTACCACGCATCATCACTTCATGGTTGCCGCGCCGTGATCCATAGGAGTTAAAATCCTTCCGCTCAACGCCGTGGTTTTGCAGATAACGTCCGGCGGGACTGTCCGGCTTGATACTGCCGGCCGGAGAAATATGGTCGGTCGTTACCGAATCCCCCAGCATCGCCAGGATACGCGCGCCGTGGATATCTTTGACTGGCGCAGGCTGGGCCTGCATTTCATCAAAGAAAGGCGACAGGCGAATATAGGTTGAATCCGACTGCCAGCCGTAGGTATCGGAAGATTCAACCTGAATCGATTTCCATTCTTCCGTGCCCTCAAACACTTCCGCATACTCTTTACGGAACATATCCGATGATACCAGTTCAACGGCGCGGGCAATTTCCTGCGCTGAAGGCCAGATATCCTTCAGGTATACCGGATCGCCTTTACGATCGTACCCCAGCGGGTCTGTCGCGAGGTTAATATTCATGTTTCCGGCCAGCGCATACGCGACCACCAGCGGCGGCGACGCCAGCCAGTTCGTTTTCACCAGCGGATGGATACGCCCTTCAAAATTTCGGTTACCGGAAAGCACGGCCCCTACCGTCAGATCGCCTTTTTTAATCGCGGTCTCAATAGGCTCCGGCAACGGACCGGAGTTCCCGATACAGGTCGTACAGCCATAACCGACCAGGTTAAAACCGAGCTCATCCAGATAAGGCGTAAGTTTGGCCTGCGCCAGATAGTCAGATACCACTTTTGACCCCGGCGCCAGAGAAGCCTTGACCCACGGTTGACGCTTCAACCCCAGCGTTACTGCTTTTTTCGCCAGTAATCCCGCCGCCATCAGCACGCTGGGATTCGAGGTATTCGTACAGGAGGTGATGGCGGCAATGACGACAGCGCCATCAGGAAGCTGATATGGCTGTCCGTTCATCGTATAGTCAACCGGCTGGCGATCTTTTTGCGCGGTATTCAGCTCCAGCTCGGCGCTGGCGGCAAAGGCTTTCGGCACATCGCCTAACGCCACGCGATCCTGCGGGCGTTTCGGCCCGGCCAGACTGGCCTCGACATCGCCCATATCCAGTTCCAGCGTACTGGTAAATACCGGTTCGTCTCCGGGATTACGCCACATTCCCTGCGCCTTCGCGTAGGCTTCAACCAGCTCGACCAGATCGTCGCTACGTCCGCTTAATCGCATATATTCCAGGGTGATGGCGTCAATGGGGAAGAAACCACAGGTGGCACCATATTCCGGCGACATATTAGCGATGGTCGCGCGATCCGCCAACGGCAGCGAATCCAGACCATCACCATAAAATTCAACAAATTTACCCACGACGCCATGCTTACGCAGCATTTGCGTGACGGTTAGCACCAGGTCAGTGGCGGTGATTCCCTCCCGAAGTTTACCGGTTAACTTAAAGCCGACGACATCCGGGATAAGCATCGACACGGGCTGACCAAGCATCGCCGCTTCCGCTTCAATACCGCCCACGCCCCACCCCAATACGCCCAGACCATTAATCATGGTCGTATGGGAGTCAGTCCCCACCAGCGAGTCCGGGTAAGCAATCCACTCCCCGTCCTGTAATTCGCTCCAGACGGCTTTACCCAAGTATTCCAGGTTAACCTGATGGCAAATGCCGGTTCCGGGTGGCACCACGCTGAAACGGCTGAATGCCTGCTTTCCCCATTTCAGGAACATATAACGCTCATGGTTACGTTCCATTTCCAGCCGCACGTTTTCTTCAAACGCATCGTCATCGCCGAAATGATCGACCGTCACAGAGTGGTCAATAACCAGATCAACCGGCGATAACGGGTTCACTTTCGACGTATCGCCGCCAAGGCGTTTAACGGCTTCACGCATCGCCGCCAGGTCGACAACGGCAGGCACGCCGGTAAAGTCCTGCATCAGAACACGGGCGGGCCGCCAGGCAATTTCACGATCGGCATGGGCATTTTTAAGCCAACCGGCCAGCGCCTGAATATCTTCATCAGTCACAGACTCGCCGTCCTGCCAGCGCAACAGGTTTTCCAGTAACACTTTAAGTGATTTGGGCAAACGGCCGATATCGCCCAGGGATTTGGCAGCCAGCGGCAGACTGTAGTAATGATACGTTTTATCTTTGGCCTGCAATGTATCCTTACTGGCTTCTCGTAGGGTTGACGACATAGCTCCTCCTTAAATGACAGGGTTGCGTTACCCTGATTCTCCACAGGGTTGTATTAAAGATAACACAAACAAAATGTAACGTTTTGATAACAACCCAAATTGCTAAAAGAGGAGAAACCTAACAGGCGAGGAGCGAAGATGAAAAAGCCCGATAAATAACGCATTACCGGGCTTTGACGAGATTAGACGGCAATCCAGATTAACTCGGCCCAGAACAGTAGCGATAATATAAACGCGCCAGTCCATGACCAATACTTTATATTTGACGTTAACATAGGCGACACCAACTGTGTTTAATCAATACTGAGAGGCGCTCAGCACACGGTTGCTGCGGTGTAATAAGACAGCGTTAATAAAACAATAACGCCAATAAAAAGACGGATATTATTTTTGTGACACCTCATCAGCAAAAGCATCAATAAATGCCCACTGCTGCGGTGTGAGCGTCCAGTGTTGCGGAACAGACCGAAAAACGGTCGTATTCGGGGTGTTATCATCGTCACAAGATTGAATCGGGGGCGCGACCACGCGCTCGCGTTCCGACGTAATGCTCACTTAGCCCCACCAATGCCAGATAACAAGCGCTACCACTACCCAGAACAGCGCAGAACCCACAAAAACCGCCAGCCATGCTTTACGTTTGAGCTCAGGGTCGCGGCGCGGTTCCTGGTTTTCAGAAGGCATTACTAACCTCATGCTATCGGTATCACTTATCATTTCAGCACCAAACAATCGGTACAATTAATCATCAGATGAGACAAATCCTAAATAAACTTTAGTCAAAAATCCAGTCAATTTACGAATCGTTGCCAGTGAATAAATCAATCTTTTGACTCAAGATAACTATTTGGAAAAAGAAACTGGCGGGACGGGTAATTCAACACTATTTTGCTGATCATTACCCGTAATACTTAGAGGGATATTGCAAAAGGCGGCTTTGTCTGCCATGCCACTACGGCGCAAATCGACGGTGATATTACTTTTCAGGCAACTTTATATCCTGAAACATCGCTTCAATTTCTTCATTAGAACGCAACGCCACCGCCGTATCCACCACATCACGCGTCAGATGTGGCGCAAAACGCTGGATAAAATCATACATATAGCTGCGTAAAAAAGTACTACGGCGAAAACCAATTTTTGTGGTGCTGTGGCTAAAAATATCGTGCGCGTCAATCCGCACTAAATCAGGATCGGCAAGCGGATCGACCGCCATGCTGGCAATGACGCCAACGCCCAGCCCCAACCTGACATAGGTTTTAATCACATCCGCATCGGTTGCGGTAAAGACGATCCGCGGCGTTAATCCTGCGCGATTAAAAGCGGTATCCAGTTCGGAACGCCCGGTAAAGCCGAAGGTATACGTCACCAGCGGATACTGCGCCAGCGCTTCAATCGTTACGGAAGACGTTGCCGCCAATGGATGATCCGGCGTCACCACTATCGAACGGTTCCAGTGATAGCATGGCAACATCACCAGATCGTCATATAAATGCAGCGCTTCCGTGGCAATCGCGAAATCGGCGTTCCCTTTCGATACCGCTTCCGCAATCTGCGTTGGCGACCCCTGGTGCATATGCAGCGAAACGCGCGGATAACGCTCGATGAAGCCTTTAATCACGCCTGGCAATGCGTAACGCGCCTGAGTATGGGTAGTGGCAATATAGAGCGAGCCTTTATCCGGCCAGGTATGCTCGCCGGCGACCGACTTAATGGCATCGACTTTGGAAAGCACCTCACGCGCAATACGAATAATCTCCTGACCTGCGGGCGTCACCTGAGTCAGATGCTTACCGCTGCGGGCGAAAATCTGGATGCCAAGCTCATCTTCCAGCATCCGCACCTGCTTGCTGATCCCCGGCTGGGAAGTATACAACCCCTCAGCGGTAGAGGAGACGTTAAGGTTATGATTAACCACTTCAACAATGTAACGAAGCTGCTGCAATTTCATAATACATCATCCAGATTAGCGCCATCAGGCCATCGTTTATCTGCAGACATCATTGGGCTGCTAATACGATTTAATAATAAAAAAGGTGTTAACTATAACCACTATATCATTTATATCTGAACTGTATAGCCAGCGCGATAAAATAATAAGCCCGCTATACCCAAAATAATTCGAGTGATTAAAGGCAACAAGCGAGTGAGTTCCCAAGAGCATAGATAACCAGGTGACTGGGGTGAGCGACAAATCTGCCGGGAGCAGATTTGAACGTCGCGTGCGACGGCCCGTCAGGGCGAGGCCCATAGATGGGCCGAGTAATCCGTAGCCAACACATAAGCCACTTGAAATATGAAGGGGATATAAAAAAGGGCCGCTTACGCGGCCCGCTTGACTACAGTGGCGACAGGCAGGGGTTATTTCTTACCTTCAACCCACTTGCCGTCGACGAAGAACGCTGACCATCCCGTCGCCTTCCCGTCTTTTTCCGCCGCAACGTACTGCTGTTTTGTTTTGCGGCTAAAGCGAACAACGGTTTTATTACCTTCCGGATCCTGCTGCGGCGCATCCGCCAGATACCGCAGTTTTTCCGGCAGGCGATCGCGGAACCGGTATAGCTCCTCGACTAATGGCGCGCGCGTTTCGCGTGATTTCGGGAACGTATTGGCCGCCAGGAATATCCCTGCGGCGCCATCGCGCAGCACAAAGTACGCGTCCGATTTTTCACACGGCAGTTCCGGTAATGGAACAGGATCTTCCTTCGGCGGCGCAACTTCGCCGTTACGCAAGATCTTACGGGTATTTTTACATTCGTCGTTAGTACAGGCCATGTACTTACCAAAACGCCCCATTTTCAGGTGCATTTCGGAACCACATTTCTCACACTCAACGATCGGGCCGTCATACCCTTTGATGCGGAACTCGCCTTCTTCAATCTCGTAGCCGTCACAGGTCGGGTTATTACCACACACATGCAATTTACGCTTCGGATCGATCAGATAGCTGTCCATCGCCGTACCGCACTTCTGACAGCGACGCTTGGCGCGCAGGGCGTTGGTTTCGGCGTCGTCGCCTTCCAGCACGTTCAGAACTTCATTTTCCGGCACCAGGTTAATGGTCGTTTTACAACGCTCTTTCGGCGAAAGCGCATAACCTGAACATCCAAGGAAAACCCCCGTACTGGCAGTACGAATTCCCATTTTACGGCCACAGGTTGGACAGTCGATGCTGGTCAGCACCATCTGGTTAGGACGCATCCCCCCTTCTTCCGGATCTTTCTCGGCTTTATCGAGCTGCTGAGTAAAATCGCTGAAGAAGTTATCCAGTACCGCTTTCCACTCGGCCTGGTGATTTGCAACCTGATCCAGACTATCTTCCATCTGCGCGGTAAAATCGTAGTTCATCAATTCGCGGAAGTTTTCTTCCAGCCGATCGGTGACGATTTCACCCATTTTTTCCGCATAGAAGCGACGGTTTTCAACGCGAACATAGCCGCGATCCTGAATGGTCGAGATAATCGACGCATAGGTAGACGGACGACCAATACCGCGCTTCTCAAGCTCTTTAACCAGAGAAGCCTCGCTAAACCGGGCTGGCGGTTTAGTAAAGTGCTGAGCAGGCGTCAATTCAAGTAGCGTCAGCGCATCGCCCTTATTCACGGCAGGCAATGTGCGATCTTCATCGCCTTTACGCAGCGCCGGCATCACTTTTGTCCAGCCGTCAAAGCGCAAAATACGCCCACGCGCTTTCAGACGGAATTCGCCTGCGCCAACGGTAAGCGTAGTAGAGTCATATTGTGCTGGCGTCATCTGACAGGCGACAAACTGACGCCAAATTAGTTGATACAACTTCTGCGCGTCAGCCTCCATGTCTTTCAGCGACTCCGCCATGACAGCAACGTCGGAAGGACGGATCGCTTCGTGCGCTTCCTGAGAGTTTTCTTTGCTGGCGTACTGGTTCGGGTTATCCGGCAGGTATTTCTTGCCGAAATTATCGCCAATATAACCACGCACCATGTTGACCGCATCCTGACTCAGGTTGGTGGAGTCTGTACGCATATAGGTGATGTAGCCCGCCTCATACAGACGCTGCGCCATCATCATGGTTTTCTTCACGCCAAAGCCCAGCCGGGTGCTGGCCGCCTGTTGTAGCGTGGAGGTGATAAACGGCGCGCCAGGTTTGCTGCTGGTCGGTTTGTCTTCACGCTCCAGTACGCTATAGCGCGCTTTTTCCAGCAAGCTGACGGCGGCAAGCGTCTGCTCGCGATTTACCGGCCGGAATGGCTTGTCGTTCTGATGCGTCACCTGTAGCGGTAGCGCCTCGCCAGACGGCGTCGTCGTATTAGCGTCAATTTCCCAGAACTCTTCCGGAACAAACGCTTTAATCTCGCGCTCGCGTTCAACGACCAGACGGACCGCGACAGACTGAACGCGACCTGCCGACAAACCACGGGCGATCTTTTTCCACAGCAGCGGCGAGACCATATAGCCTACCACGCGATCCATAAAGCGGCGCGCTTGCTGGGCGTTGACCCTGTTAATGTTCAGCTCGCCCGGCTGTTCAAACGCCTGGCGAATGGCATTTTTGGTTATTTCGTTAAAGACTACGCGACTGTAGCGCGCGTCATCGCCGCCGATCACTTCCCGCAGGTGCCATGCAATGGCTTCCCCTTCGCGGTCAAGGTCGGTTGCGAGATAGATGTGGTCGGCTTTTTCCGCCAACTGTTTCAGTTCAGAGACGACCTTCTCTTTACCGGGCAGCACTTCATAGTGCGCATCCCAGTTGTGCCACGGGTCAACCCCCATACGGTTGACGAGAGCGCCACGTTCATCCTTTTTGGGCTTTTTAGCCGTTTTGGTGGAGGTAGAGTCGGCGCTCTTTTTAGCTGCTGAGCCACTGGTCGGCAAATCACGGATATGACCCACGCTGGATTTCACCACGTAGTCATTACCCAGATACTTGTTGATCGTTTTGGCTTTTGCCGGGGACTCAACGATGACAAGAGCTTTACCCATATTCACCTTTACCTAAGTTGATTCTTCCAGGAATGCGTCGCACGTTGATTCACCTTCCACTGGCGACGAGACAACGATATATGGTCTCTGCGTCTGCGGATATCAACCCCTTGTACTGGCTTTGTGTACGAAATGTAACCCTCAGGTGACTGAGTTAACAGGCTTTTTTGCACACACGCGCTATAGCACGACGGAATTTTGGTCGAATGTCAAGCAATTCTGTTGCCAGATTGACGAAAGCGTCACACTGTACCTGATAAAATTCGATACGCAACTTTATTAGCATGCAAAAACAAATCTTGCCAGTGAACGCAACATGACAAATCCATCAATTTCCTGTGAGAATATTTGCCCATCAGAAGTGCTCAGCGTAGACTAATCTCCTTGTTTAAGGAGTAAAAAATGCATAAAGAGACGCAACCTATCGATCGCGAAACACTGTTGCTTGAAGCCAACAAAATTATTCGGGAACATGAAGACACGATGGCAGGTATTGTCGCCACCGGCGTAACGCAGAGAAATGGCGTGCTGGTTTTCAGCGGCGATTACTTTTTAGACGAGCAAGGGTTACCGACCCCTAAAAGCACCGCGGTGTTTAACATGTTTAAACACCTGGCGCATGTGCTGTCTGAGAAGTATCACCTGGTTGATTAATCCATGCCGGATGGCGCTGAATGCCATCCGGCAATAGCGGTTTACATCAACGGCTTTTGTCCACGCTGCCACCAGCGCAGCAGCAGCCGATCCGCGCTTTCCGCCGCGCTGCCGGTAACACGATCGATCAGTTTTTTACGCTGCATATAGCGCACATTCAGCACCTCGCGCCCTTCCATCAGGCCGAGGATAACCTCATCGCTGGTGTTAATCTCATCAACCAGTCCTTTCTCCAGCGCCTGCTGACCGTACCAGTGTTCGCCCGTGGCCACCTGTTCAATGTCCAGAGCCGGACGCATCCGCTGCACAAACTCTTTGAACAGATGGTGCGTTTCGTTGAGATCTTCACGAAACTTCTGCCGCCCTTCTTCCGTATTCTCGCCTAACAATGTCAGGGTACGTTTGTACTGCCCTGCGGTATGCAGTTCAATATCAATGTCTTTACTTTTGAGAAAGCGGTTAAAGTTCGGGATTTGCGCGACAACACCAATTGACCCCACAATAGCGAACGGCGCCGCGATAATTTTTTCCGCCACGCAGGCCATCATGTAGCCTCCGCTTGCCGCGACTTTATCCACCGTCACGGTCAGCGGAATATTTTTATCGCGCAGGCGCTGCAATTGCGATGCCGCCAGGCCATAGCCATGCACAACGCCACCGGGGCTTTCCAGACGCACAACCGCCCGATCGCCGGGTTTCGCCACTGCCAGCACCGCCGTGACCTCTTCGCGTAACGCATTAACTTCGTGAGCATCCATACTGCCTTTGAAATCTATCACCCATACACGCGGTTTGTCCGATGTCGCAATGTCCCCCAGCTTCGCTTTTGCTTTGGCGGCTTTAGCCTCCTGCTTATGCTTTTTTTTCTGCGCTTTATGCCACAGTTTTTGCTGATGGCCATCCATCAACGCCGCAGCAAGGTCATCCTTCATCTCCTGATACTGCTCGCTCAAATTGGTCACGCGCAGCTCACCGCGCTGACGTTTGCGTTGCGTAGCATTCACGATCAGCAGCACAATGACGGCAATGGCCACCACAACGGTGACGATTTTTGCCAAAAATAAGCCATATTCAGACAACAATTCCACGACTCCCACCTTGATTAAATAACGCGACTTGCGCTCAGTGTACAACAGGCATCGAAGTCAGTCTCTCTTCATCCGTATGCCTGTTGAGGAAGAAAAAGTATGACAAGACGTTCATTTTACGGCGTTATCGCCCCTGTCTGATTGAAAAAAAAGGCGCTTTCAGGCATAAACCCGAAAAGTTAACGCGAAGATAAGACAACCTGGCAGGGCGGTGCACCACGCCGTTGAGGAGTAGCCATGCATTACCAACCGAAACAAGATCTATTGCAAAACCGCATTATTCTGGTCACTGGCGCCAGCGATGGCATTGGGCGGGAAGCCGCGCTCACGTATGCGCGTTACGGCGCAACGGTGATTCTGCTGGGACGTAATGAAGAGAAACTGCGTCGGGTCGCGCAGCACATTGCTGACGAGCAACATGTCCAACCACAGTGGTTTACGCTCGATCTACTGACCTGCACCGCTGAAGAGTGCCGGCAAGTGGCCGACCGCATCGCCGCGCACTATCCCCGCCTGGATGGCGTCCTGCACAATGCCGGGTTACTGGGGGAAATCGGTCCAATGAGCGAACAAGATCCGCAGATCTGGCAGGATGTCATGCAGGTGAATGTTAACGCCACCTTTATGCTCACCCAGGCGCTGTTACCGTTATTATTGAAGTCCGATGCCGGCTCGCTGGTCTTTACGTCATCAAGCGTTGGCCGTCAGGGACGCGCCAACTGGGGCGCCTATGCCACCTCGAAGTTTGCTACTGAAGGAATGATGCAGGTGCTGGCGGACGAATACCAGAACCGTTCTCTGCGTGTTAACTGCATTAACCCGGGCGGCACGCGCACCAGTATGCGCGCCAGCGCCTTTCCGACGGAAGATCCACAGAAATTAAAAACGCCTGCCGATATTATGCCGCTTTACCTGTGGCTTATGGGCGACGACAGTCGCCGTAAAACCGGTATGACCTTTGACGCCCAACCGGGCCGTAAACCAGGAATCGCCCAATGAGTGATGAACGTTATCAACAGCGCCAGCAAAAGGTAAAAGATCGGGTTGACGCCCGTGTCGCCCAGGCACAGGAAGAGCGCGGTATTATTATCGTGTTTACTGGCAATGGTAAGGGCAAAACCACGGCGGCTTTCGGGACTGCCGCCCGTGCCGTAGGACACGGTAAAAGCGTAGGCGTGGTGCAATTTATTAAAGGCACCTGGCCCAACGGCGAGCGTAATCTGCTGGAACCGCATGGCGTCGAATTTCAGGTGATGGCAACGGGATTTACCTGGGAGACGCAAAATCGCGAGGCAGACACCGCAGCATGTATGGCCGTTTGGCAGCATGGGAAACGGATGCTGGCCGATCCGCTGCTTGATATGGTGGTACTGGATGAGCTGACCTATATGGTGGCGTATGACTATTTGCCGCTGGAAGAGGTCATAAGCGCGCTAAACGCGCGCCCTGGTCACCAGACGGTGATTATTACAGGTCGCGGCTGTCACCGGGATATTCTTGATCTTGCGGATACCGTCAGCGAACTGCGTCCGGTTAAACATGCTTTCGACGCGGGCGTAAAAGCCCAGATGGGAATTGATTATTAACCGTAGGCCGGATTAAGGCGTTTGCGCCGCCATCCGGCACAAACCCTCTTGTCTGATGATTCTTAGCCTAT
The DNA here is from genome assembly GCF_046569445.1 of Salmonella sp. 741265050_HSA. Taxonomy (NCBI): domain Bacteria; kingdom Pseudomonadati; phylum Pseudomonadota; class Gammaproteobacteria; order Enterobacterales; family Enterobacteriaceae; genus Salmonella; species Salmonella sp. 741265050_HSA. The sequence continues at coordinate 766,494 of NZ_JBKFSV010000001.1, forward strand.
AGACCGCGGTAGAGATTACCCGTTGTTATTACGCCCACCGGAGCGGCGTCCGCCAGCTATCTGGCTGTGGCGTTTTACCGCCCGACGGATCTGGTTCGCTTTCATACGACGACGGTCTTTTTCGACGGCAACCTTCGACGAGGTTTCCGGCGGGAGCTCTACCAGACCACGCAGATAGTTCGTTTGCGCGAGGTCGAGCTCAGTCCAGCCGCCGCGCGGCAGGCCTTTCGGCAGCGGGATATCGCCGTAACGAACGCGGATCAGACGGCTGACCTGAACGCCTACCGCTTCCCACAGTCGGCGAACTTCGCGGTTGCGCCCTTCCGTCAGCGTCACGTTATACCACTGGTTAATGCCTTCGCCGCCGCTGAATTTAATGGTCTTAAATGCCGCCGGACCATCTTCCAACTGTACGCCACGGCTTAAATCACGCAGTTTCGATTCATCCACCTGACCGAACACGCGCACGGCATATTCACGTTCAACTTCACGACTAGGGTGCATCAGGCGGTTCGCCAGTTCACCGTCGGTGGTAAATAACAATAGCCCGCAGGTGTTGACATCCAGACGTCCTACCGCAATCCACCGCGCGCCGCGCAATTTCGGTAAGCGATCAAAAACGGTTGGCCGCCCTTCAGGGTCATTGCGGGTACACAGTTCACCTTCTGGTTTGTAATAGGCCAGAACGCGGCAAATTTGTTCCGCCGACTCTTTCACCGAAATCAGGTGACCGTCGATACGGATTTTCAAACCGGGAGTGACTTCAACACGATCGCCAAGCGTGGCGATTTTACCGTCAACGCTGACACGTCCCGCTTCAATAATGGATTCGATTTCACGGCGAGAGCCGTGGCCAGCGCGCGCCAGCACTTTTTGTAACTTTTCGCTCATAGAGCTTCCTTCAGGTGTCGCCTTCACAGGCGTCGAACAGGAGAATGAACGGCGCGTTGCCGCGCCATTTTAAGGCCGCGTAGTATACAGGCTTACGCCCTTATAAGAAAGGTGTAACGTCGCCGACGCCTTCGCGCAGCACCACCGGGGAGTCATTGGTCAAATCGATTACCGTGGTAGGCTGTTGACCGAGGTAACCGCCGTGGATGATCAGATCCACCTGCTTCTCCAGCCGATCTTTAATCTCCTCCGGGTCCGACTCGGTAAAGTCGCTGCCAGGCAGCATCAACGACGTCGAGAGCATCGGTTCGCCCAGCGTATCCAATAACGCCAGCGCAATCGGGTTTGACGGTACGCGCAGGCCGATAGTTTTACGCTTTTCCTGCAACAGACGGCGCGGCACCTCTTTTGTCCCCTTCAGGATAAAGGTGTAATTACCCGGCGTATTGTTTTTCATCAGACGAAATGCCACGTTGTCGACGTAGGAGTAGGTCGACAACTCGGACAAATCGCGGCACATCAGCGTGAAGTTGTGGCCGTCCGGCAGATGACGGATGCGGCAAATGCGCTCCATTGCGCCTTTGTCTTCAATTTTACAACCCAGGGCATAGCCGGAATCGGTTGGATAAACAATAACACCGCCTTTACGCACAATGTCGACGGCCTGATTAATCAGCCGTTGCTGTGGGTTATCCGGATGGATATAAAAAAACTGGCTCATACTTCCCTCACTGTGATATTTGCGGCTGTTCCCATGTCTGCCATACGCCTTCAACGCCAGCGGGCAGCCAGAGTTTACGCCCCAACTCAATCCACGGGCAGGGCTGATGGAAATCAGATCCAAGCGATGCCCATAAATGATGCTGACGCGCAAGCGTCGCCAGTTGGGTACGTTCATTGGGCGATTGTTGGCACTGCGCCACTTCCATCGCGTCGCCGTGATGGTCGGCAAAATGCGCCACTAATCTTTTCAGCCACTTAGCGCTAAGGTCGTAGCGTCCCGGATGGGCCAACACCGCCTTACCGCCAGAATGATGAATGACATCAATAGCTTGTTCTATTGTACACCACTGCGGCGGAACGTAACCGGTTTTCCCACGCGCGAGATATTTTTTAAAAACATCCGCCATGGTCGCGGCTTTGCCGCACTCCACCAGAAAGCGGGCGAAGTGGCCGCGCGTCACCGCGCCGCCATTGGCCAGTCTCAATGCCCCTTCCCACGCGCCGGGGATATGGGCTTTTTCCAGACGCTCCGCAATGAGTCGACCACGCGCCTGACGCCGATGTGTCTGCTGCGCCAGAAAATCGCGCATTGCCGGGTGCGCAATATCAATATTCAGACCCACAATGTGAATCTCATGATTCTCCCAGACCGTTGAAATCTCCACGCCGGGAATAAGATTCAGGGCCAGCCCGGAACGTGAAATTTCTTCTCTTGCCGCAGGAATCGCGGCTGTGGTGTCATGATCGGTAATCGCCAGCGTGCCGACTCGCATCTCTACCGCACGGTGTACTAATGTTTCTGGCGTCAACAGTCCATCGGACGCCGTGGTATGACTGTGCAGATCGTAAATCACTGCGTAATTCGTGTCGCTCAAGGCGGCTCCCATAGAGATAAAGGTATGTCATGTACATCATAACGGTTCCGGCAAATATACTGAAATAGGTGTTGACATTATTCCATCGAACTAGTTAACTAGTACGAAAGTTCACATGAAGAGGGTATCTAAAATGGCAGCGATATTTGCATTACACGGTTGGTGGCGCACTTCCTGATAGCGGGCGGTGTATGAACAGCTGTAATCAGCCAAACGATACCCGGCCCGCCTGTTAAGCGGGCTTTTTTTTGAACAAAATAATGAGAATAACCATGCAAACACCAAAACCCACGCTCGAACTGTTGACCTGCGATGCCGCCTACCGGGAAAACCCAACGGCGCTTTTTCACCAGGTCTGCGGCGATCGCCCGGCAACGCTGCTGCTGGAATCCGCGGATATCGACAGTAAAGACGATTTAAAAAGCCTGCTGCTGGTAGATAGCGCGCTGCGCATTACCGCTTTAGGTGACACTGTCACTATTCAGGCGTTATCTGATAATGGCGCCTCGTTATTGCCGCTACTGGATACCGCCCTGCCCGCTGGCGTGGAGAACGAAGTCCTGCCTGCCGGTCGCGTTCTACGCTTCCCGCCCGTCAGCCCATTATTAGATGAAGACGCCCGTTTATGCTCTCTGTCGGTATTTGATGCGTTCCGCCTGTTACAGGGAGTGGTGAACATACCGACGCAAGAGCGGGAGGCTATGTTTTTCGGCGGTCTGTTTGCCTACGACCTGGTCGCTGGCTTTGAAGCGCTGCCACACCTTGAGGCTGGCAATAACTGCCCGGACTACTGCTTTTATTTAGCGGAAACGCTGATGGTGATAGATCATCAGAAAAAAAGCACTCGTATTCAGGCCAGTCTGTTCACCGCAAGCGACCGGGAAAAACAGCGCCTGAACGCCCGCCTGGCGTACCTTAGCCAACAGTTAACCCACCCTGCGCCGCCGTTGCCGGTGACGCCGGTGCCGGACATGCGCTGCGAATGCAATCAGAGCGATGACGCGTTCGGCGCGGTGGTACGCCAGTTGCAAAAAGCCATCCGCGCGGGGGAGATATTTCAGGTGGTGCCATCGCGCCGCTTTTCACTGCCCTGCCCGTCGCCGTTGGCTGCCTACTACGTGCTGAAAAAGAGCAACCCCAGCCCGTATATGTTCTTTATGCAGGATAATGATTTCACGCTTTTCGGCGCGTCGCCGGAAAGCTCGCTGAAATATGACGCCACCAGCCGTCAGATTGAGATTTACCCCATCGCGGGTACCCGTCCACGCGGTCGCCGCGCTGATGGTACGCTGGACAGAGATCTCGACAGCCGTATTGAGCTGGACATGCGTACCGACCATAAAGAGCTTTCCGAACATCTGATGCTGGTCGATCTGGCGCGCAATGACCTGGCGCGCATCTGTACGCCGGGCAGTCGCTACGTTGCCGATCTGACAAAAGTTGACCGCTATTCGTACGTGATGCATTTGGTTTCCCGGGTGGTGGGCGAACTGCGTCACGATCTCGACGCGCTGCACGCCTATCGCGCCTGCATGAACATGGGCACCCTGAGCGGCGCGCCGAAAGTACGCGCCATGCAGTTGATTGCCGATGCGGAAGGACAGCGCCGCGGCAGCTATGGCGGCGCGGTCGGTTACTTCACCGCCCACGGCGATCTGGACACCTGTATTGTTATCCGCTCCGCGCTGGTGGAGAACGGTATCGCCACCGTACAGGCGGGCGCCGGAATTGTGCTGGACTCGGTTCCGCAGTCTGAAGCCGATGAAACCCGTAATAAAGCGCGCGCCGTATTGCGTGCTATCGCCACCGCGCATCATGCACAGGAGACCTTCTGATGGCTGATATTCTGCTGCTCGATAACATCGACTCGTTTACCTGGAACCTGGCAGATCAGCTACGGACCAACGGTCATAACGTGGTGATTTACCGTAACCATATTCCGGCGCAGACGCTTATCGATCGCCTGGCGACAATGGAAAATCCGGTGCTAATGCTCTCCCCCGGTCCGGGCGTTCCCAGCGAGGCAGGCTGTATGCCGGAGCTGCTGACCCGACTACGCGGCAAGTTACCGATCATCGGCATTTGTCTGGGGCATCAGGCGATTGTCGAAGCTTACGGCGGTTATGTCGGTCAGGCGGGAGAAATCCTGCATGGCAAAGCCTCCAGCATTGAGCATGACGGTCAGGCGATGTTCGCCGGGCTGGCGAATCCGCTACCGGTCGCGCGTTATCATTCGCTGGTCGGCAGTAATGTTCCTGCCGGGCTGACCATTAACGCCCATTTCAACGGCATGGTGATGGCGGTACGTCATGATGCGGATCGCGTTTGCGGTTTTCAATTTCATCCTGAGTCCATCCTGACGACACAGGGCGCTCGTCTACTCGAGCAAACATTAGCCTGGGCGCAGCAAAAGCTGGAACCGACCAACACCCTACAGCCGATTCTGGAGAAACTCTATCAGGCGCAAACACTGACGCAACAAGAGAGCCATCAGTTGTTTTCGGCGGTCGTCCGCGGCGAACTTAAGCCTGAACAGCTCGCCGCCGCGCTGGTGAGCATGAAAATTCGCGGCGAGCATCCCAATGAAATTGCCGGCGCCGCCACTGCGTTGCTGGAAAATGCCGCCCCGTTCCCGCGCCCGGAGTATCTGTTTGCGGATATCGTTGGTACCGGCGGCGATGGCAGTAACAGCATCAATATCTCTACCGCCAGCGCCTTTGTCGCAGCGGCCTGTGGACTGAAAGTGGCGAAACACGGCAACCGTAGCGTGTCCAGCAAATCGGGGTCATCCGATCTGCTGGCGGCGTTCGGTATTAATCTGGATATGAACGCCGATAAATCACGTCAGGCGTTAGATGAACTGGGCGTCTGTTTCCTGTTTGCGCCGAAATATCACACCGGATTCCGTCACGCGATGCCGGTTCGCCAACAGTTAAAAACGCGAACCCTGTTCAACGTACTCGGCCCGCTGATCAACCCGGCGCATCCGCCGCTGGCATTGATTGGCGTCTATAGCCCGGAACTGGTGCTGCCGATTGCGGAAACCTTACGGGTACTGGGCTATCAGCGCGCGGCGGTGGTACATAGCGGCGGCATGGATGAGGTTTCGCTCCATGCGCCGACGATTGTCGCGGAGCTGCATGACGGCGAAATTAAAAGCTATCAACTTACGGCGGAGGATTTTGGCCTGACGCCTTACCATCAGGATCAGTTGGCTGGCGGCACGCCGGAAGAAAACCGTGACATTCTGACGCGGTTATTACAAGGTAAAGGCGATGCCGCGCATGAGGCCGCCGTCGCCGCCAACGTGGCGATGCTGATGCGTCTGCATGGTCAGGAAGATCTCAAGGCCAACGCGCAAACCGTGCTTGATGTTCTGCGCAACGGCACCGCATATGACAGAGTCACCGCACTGGCGGCAAGAGGGTAAATAATGCAAACCGTTTTAGCGAAAATCGTCGCAGACAAGGCGATTTGGGTAGAAGCCCGCAAACAGCAACAGCCGCTGGCCAGCTTTCAAAATGAGATCCAGCCAAGTACACGCCATTTTTATGATGCGCTCCAGGGCGCGCGTACCGCCTTTATTCTGGAGTGTAAGAAAGCATCGCCATCAAAAGGCGTGATTCGCGATGATTTCGATCCGGCGCGTATTGCCAGTATTTATCAACATTACGCCTCGGCAATCTCGGTGCTCACCGACGAAAAATATTTTCAGGGTAGCTTCGATTTTCTGCCGGTCATTAGCCAAAGCGCGCCGCAGCCGATTCTGTGTAAGGATTTTATTATCGATCCCTATCAGATCTACCTTGCCCGTTACTATCAGGCCGATGCCTGTTTACTGATGCTCTCGGTTCTGGATGACGAACAGTATCGCCAACTCTCCGCCGTCGCGCACAGTCTGAAAATGGGCGTGCTCACGGAGGTCAGTAATGACGAAGAACGGGAGCGCGCGATAGCGTTAGGCGCAAAAGTGGTAGGTATCAACAATCGCGATCTGCGCGATCTGTCGATTGATTTGAATCGCACCCGCCAGCTGGCGCCAAAACTGGGCCACGGCGTGACTGTCATCAGCGAGTCCGGGATTAACACCTATGGTCAGGTACGCGAACTGAGCCACTTCGCCAACGGTTTTTTAATTGGCTCCGCGTTAATGGCGCATGACGATCTTAACGCCGCCGTCCGTCGCGTGCTGCTTGGCGAAAATAAAGTCTGCGGCCTGACCCGCGCCCAGGACGCTAAAGCGGCCTGTGACGCAGGCGCAATATATGGCGGGTTGATTTTTGTGCCCTCATCTCCGCGCGCGGTTAGCGTTGAGCAGGCGCGAGAAGTGATAAGCGGCGCGCCATTGCAGTATGTCGGCGTTTTCAAGAACGCTGATATCGCCGATGTTTGCCAGAAAGCCGCCGTCCTGTCGCTTTCTGCCGTACAGCTACATGGCAGCGAAGACCAGGCGTATGTCAACGCGCTGCGCGAGGCGTTGCCGCGCAATGTGCAAATCTGGAAGGCGCTGAGCGTTAGCGATGCTCTTCCCGCACGCGATTATCACCATGTCGATAAATACATTTTCGACAATGGGCAAGGCGGCAGCGGGCAGCGCTTCGACTGGTCACTGCTACAGGGGCAACCGCTGGATAATGTATTACTGGCGGGCGGGCTGGCGGCCGATAACTGCGTCCAGGCGGCGCAAGTCGGCTGTGCCGGTCTCGATTTTAATTCAGGTGTGGAGTCACAGCCGGGCATCAAAGATGCTCGTCTTCTGGCCTCAGTTTTTCAGACACTGCGCGCATATTAAGGAAAAAACATGACAACACTTCTCAATCCCTACTTTGGTGAATTCGGCGGCATGTATGTGCCGCAGATCCTGATGCCTGCGCTGAACCAGCTTGAAGAGGCCTTCGTCAGCGCGCAAAAAGATCCTGAATTTCAGGCGCAATTCGCCGATCTGCTAAAAAACTACGCGGGACGCCCCACCGCGCTGACGAAATGCCAGAACATTACCGCCGGTACGCGTACCACGTTGTATTTAAAGCGCGAAGATTTACTGCACGGCGGCGCACACAAAACCAATCAGGTACTGGGTCAGGCGCTGCTGGCCAAACGGATGGGGAAAAGCGAGATTATCGCTGAAACCGGCGCCGGCCAGCACGGCGTCGCCTCTGCACTCGCCAGCGCCCTGCTGGGTCTGAAATGCCGTATCTATATGGGCGCCAAAGACGTTGAGCGCCAGTCGCCGAACGTCTTCCGTATGCGTCTGATGGGCGCGGAGGTCATCCCGGTTCATAGCGGCTCCGCTACGCTAAAAGATGCCTGTAACGAGGCGCTGCGCGACTGGTCCGGTAGTTACGAAACCGCGCACTATATGCTCGGCACGGCGGCAGGACCGCATCCCTATCCCACCATCGTTCGCGAGTTCCAGCGCATGATTGGCGAAGAGACGAAAGCGCAAATCCTCGACAAAGAGGGCCGTCTGCCAGATGCCGTTATCGCTTGCGTCGGTGGCGGCTCAAACGCTATCGGGATGTTTGCGGATTTTATTAATGATACCAGCGTCGGGCTAATAGGCGTTGAACCTGGCGGTCACGGTATTGAAACCGGCGAGCATGGCGCGCCGCTTAAACATGGTCGCGTTGGCATCTATTTCGGGATGAAAGCGCCGATGATGCAAACAGCGGACGGGCAAATTGAAGAGTCCTATTCCATTTCCGCCGGGCTCGATTTCCCATCCGTTGGGCCGCAACATGCGTACCTGAACAGCATCGGACGCGCGGATTATGTCTCCATTACCGATGATGAGGCGCTGGAAGCCTTCAAAACGTTGTGCCGCCATGAGGGAATTATCCCGGCGCTGGAATCCTCCCACGCGTTGGCGCACGCTCTGAAAATGATGCGCGAGCAGCCGGAAAAAGAGCAACTGCTGGTGGTCAATCTCTCTGGCCGCGGTGATAAAGACATCTTTACCGTACACGATATCCTGAAAGCGCGAGGGGAAATCTGATGGAACGCTACGAAAATTTATTTGCCCAACTCAACGATCGCCGGGAAGGCGCTTTTGTCCCCTTCGTGACCCTGGGCGACCCTGGCATTGAACAGTCACTGAAAATTATCGACACACTGATTGATGCTGGCGCCGACGCTCTGGAACTGGGGGTTCCCTTCTCCGATCCGCTGGCCGATGGCCCCACCATCCAGAATGCGAACTTACGCGCCTTCGCCGCTGGCGTCACGCCGGCTCAGTGTTTTGAAATGCTGGCGCTGATTCGTGAAAAACACCCGACCATTCCGATTGGCCTGCTAATGTACGCGAATCTGGTGTTCAATAACGGCATAGATGCATTCTATGCCCGTTGTGAACAGGTTGGCGTAGATTCCGTGCTGGTCGCAGATGTCCCGGTTGAAGAATCGGCCCCCTTCCGCCAGGCGGCGTTACGGCATAATATCGCGCCGATCTTCATCTGCCCGCCAAATGCGGATGACGATCTTCTGCGCCAGGTCGCATCTTACGGCCGCGGTTACACCTACCTGCTTTCGCGTTCGGGCGTCACCGGCGCGGAAAACCGTGGCGCATTGCCGTTGCATCATCTCATTGAGAAGCTTAAAGAGTACCATGCCGCGCCTGCGTTACAGGGCTTCGGTATCTCCTCGCCGGAACAGGTGTCTGCGGCCGTGCGTGCCGGGGCGGCTGGCGCTATCTCCGGCTCAGCCATTGTCAAGATTATCGAGAAAAACCTCGCGTCTCCCGAACAGATGTTGGCGGAGCTCAGGTCCTTTGTCTCAGCCATGAAAGCCGCCAGCCGCGCATAACGGGTTAAGCCGTCAGCATAACGCTGGCGGCTTAATGAGTGGCTGGCGCCGAACCAGAATCACGATTCAGACGTACATCATCAATCTTTTTGGTGTTATTCCCCGTCCAACTTTCAAAAAGTCTGAAGTCAATTTCTGCTAAGAAAACTCCTAATCACGCCGAAAAATTTAGCGTTTTCACGTCAATTTCCCCCGCCTTTATGTAAAGAAATGTCAACAAACAATGCATTAACGTTTCCAGGGCCGCAGATAGTGACTCTTGTTATTAATAACAATGCAAAGCATTTTCTGTTAAATCGCTTATTCTAAAAGAAAATATAGAATATATTATCTCTAAACCATTTTTTGTGCGTTATTTACGCGGTAAATCACAACTATTTCCGTCAATTTGACTAATCGGTTTAACCAACTAATTTTAATAGGGTGTCGACACGATTAAAACCGATTTTTTCAGCAAGCAACGAGACAGGAGAAATAATATGGCCGAACATCGTGGTGGTTCAGGAAATTTCGCCGAGAATCGTGAAAAAGCATCTGAAGCGGGCCGCAAAGGCGGTCAGCATAGCGGCGGGAATTTCAAAAATGATCCGCAACGAGCTTCTGAAGCCGGTAAAAAAGGTGGTCAGAATAGTCACGGCGGACGTAAATCCGATAATTCCTGATTTACTGTAATGTAAATATAACACATGCTTTTATCAAGCAATCTGCGAGTCTTCTGGCTCGCAGTATTTTGCCCAGGAGAATTAGATTTATGAATATCAAAACCGTTGAAGACCTTTTTATCCATCTACTTTCAGATACCTATAGTGCAGAAAAACAATTAACCAAGGCTCTTTCTAAACTAGCCAGAGCCACGTCCAATGAAAAATTAAGCCAGGCCTTTCAATCTCATCTTGAAGAAACCCAGGGTCAGATTGAACGTATTGATCAGATCGTCGAATCTGAATCTGGCATTAAACTGAAAAGAATGAAATGCGTCGCTATGGAAGGGCTGATCGAAGAAGCCAATGAAGTCATCGAAAGTACGGAGAAAAACGAAGTACGCGATGCAGCGCTTATCGCCGCGGCGCAAAAAGTCGAGCATTACGAAATCGCCAGCTACGGCACGCTAGCCACCCTGGCCGAGCAGCTCGGCTATAGCAAAGCATTAAAACTGCTCAAAGAAACCCTCGACGAGGAAAAACAAACTGATTTAAAACTTACCGATTTAGCAGTCAGCAATGTTAATAAAAGTGCTGAACGCAAATCGAAATAATATTCTTAATTATCAGCTTGCATGATTCCGATTTTATTATCGGAGCAGATTATCACGCATTGAGGAATTTAAAATGAATTATACTGAACATTATCATGACTGGCTTCGTGACGCCCATGCCATGGAAAAACAGGCAGAATCGATGCTTGAATCTATGGCCAGCCGTATTGAAAATTATCCTGATATAAAAGCCAGAATTGAACAACATATTAGTGAAACCAAACATCAAATTACCATGCTCGAAGAAGTATTGGACCGTAATGGCATTTCTCGTTCGGTGTTGAAAGACTCCATGAGTAAAATGGCAGCAATGGGGCAATCTATCGGTGGCATGTTCCCTTCCGATGAAATTGTCAAAGGCTCCATTAGCGGTTATGTTTTCGAGCAGTTCGAAATTGCTTGTTATACCTCCCTGCTGGCGGCGGCAAAAAAAGCTGGTGACACGGCCTCAATTCCGACGATTGAAGCCATTCTGAAAGAAGAAATGCAAATGGCTGACTGGCTTATCAAACATATTCCGCAGACAACGGAACAATTTTTACTGCGATCTGAAGCAGATGGCGTTGAAGCCAAAAAATAAATAATAAGCAGGAGGCAATATGTTTCGACACGTAAAACAACTTCAATATACTGTGCGAGTGAGCGAACCTAATCCTGGATTAGCGAACCTGCTGCTGGAACAGTTTGGCGGCCCGCAGGGCGAACTGGCGGCCGCCTGCCGCTACTTCACGCAAGGTTTAAGCGATGATGATGCCGGTCGTAAAGAGATGTTAATGGACATCGCCACCGAGGAGCTGAGTCATCTGGAAATTATCGGCTCACTGGTAGGAATGCTTAATAAAGGCGCTAAAGGCGAGCTGGCGGAAGGCACCGAAAGCGAAGCGGAACTTTATCGCTCGCTGACGCAGAATGGTAATGACAGCCATATCACCTCTCTGCTGTATGGCGGCGGCCCTGCGTTGACAAACTCCGGCGGCGTACCGTGGACCGCGGCTTATATTGATACTATCGGCGAAGTCACAGCCGATCTACGCTCAAACATCGCGGCAGAGGCGCGAGCGAAGATTATTTATGAACGCCTGATTAACCTAACCGACGATCCTGGCGTAAAAGACACGCTCAGTTTCTTAATGACCCGTGAAGTCGCGCACCAGCTCTCTTTTGAAAAAGCTCTGTATTCGATTCGTAACAACTTCCCGCCGGGTAAATTACCGCCGGTAGAACAGTATACCGACGTGTATTACAACATGTCGCAAGGCGACGATCCGCGAGGTAGCTGGAATAGTGATGAGAACTTCAACTATGTCGCAGAACCGATGCCTGCTGTTGATGGCGGCGATGGCCTGGCGACAGTGAAATTGCCGCGTGAGCAGTTGGCGCTGCTCAAAGCGATGGCAGAAAGAACGAAATCGGACCCCACCGTTGATCCTCTCACTGGCGCAGAACTAGGCTGCGGCGAACCGAAAGAAGACAAGTGAGTTCCGACAAGTAAAATCCGTGTGTCATGTCCTTTTTTGACCCCGCCTGGCGGGGTCTTTTTTCGTCACAACATCACGCGATTAGAAACGATAGCCTGCCGAGAACATAAATACCCATGGGTCCAGACGCACGCTGTCATGCTGCTGCACGCCGCCCATTTTATAATTGGCGGTAGTATCAATATCCATGTACCAGACAGAGGCGCCAATTAACCAGTCGCGGTTAATCAGGTAATCTACCCCAACTTGCCCTGCCGCGCCCCAGGAATCCTTAAAGCTCAGATCGGACAGCCCGGTCTTTTTACCATTATCGTTAAAGTCGTTATCGAAGAAGGTGGTGTAGTTCACCCCCACGCCGACATAAGGACGCACTTTGCTGCTGGAATCGCCGAAGTACCACTGCGCCATTAACGTTGGCGGTAACAGGTGGACCGTGGCGATATCACCCGTCGCGCCCGTACCCACCTTATGGCGGAACGGCGTGGCCGCCAGCAATTCAACCCCGATATTGTCCGTCGCCATGTAAGTGAATGTCAGGCCGAGTTGCGTGTTATTACTCACATCAAACCCGTTTAAATGCCCCAGCGTACCACCCGCCCCTTCTGTAGGTCTGACGGTTGCCGGACCTGCACGCATAAAGAATTCTCCGGCTTCGTGCGCGAACGCGCTGCCTGAGAGAAGAGTTGTTAACGCCAGTGCCGCCACTGTAAATTTTTTCATACCCGCTCCATCGTTATGGTTATAAAAGCGTGATGAATATACCCACAATGAAGTAATAAGTGATCTAACACAGATCACATTTGTTCTTATAATTTAACATTTATTGATCCAGATTAATTTAGAACTTGTATTGCAAATCCTGGTTATAGGAATTCAGATCAATTTTGACATATTCACGCTATGCAAATATTTGTCTGCTCCTGTTGCCCTGGCGATAAAGGCTGGCTAAGGTAATCAATGTCCCGCAATGGCGCGTGGCGTTAAGATTCGCGAACACTGCGGGACAGCTTAATTTCCGTTGTAATCTATTGATACGTGAGTTTTTGCAGGTGAATCATGAGCGTTCTTAACCCATGCATGACATGCGGTGCCTGTTGTGCCTATTTTCGTGTCTCCTTTTATTGGGCTGAAGGCGACGATGCCAGCGGACGCGTTCCGGCATCATTAACCGAGCCTGTTCCCCCTTTTTTACGTTGTATGGCCGGTACAAACCAAAAACAGCCGCACTGTAAAGCGCTAATTGGCACGCCGGGTGAAAACGTCAGTTGCGCTATTTATGAAAACCGCCCTTCAACCTGTCGCGAATTTTCGATATCGGGCGAAGGAGGCGAAGTGAATGAGGCGTGCAATCGCGCCCGCGCGCGATACGGATTACCGCCGCTTTACAAAGATATGCTTTTCCATACAACTGCTGATGCTGCCACTGTAGAGTTATCCAGGGTACAATTGCCCGCAAATTAACACCTGCAAAACTCAAGGAGAGTGCATGTCTATCACGGCGAAGTCCGTTTACCGTGACGCCGGAAATTTTTTCCGAAATCAATTTATTACTATCTTGCTGGTTTCGTTGCTGTGCGCATTTATCACGGTGGTCTTAGGTCATGCCTTTTCACCCAGCGATGCGCAAATCGCGCAACTCAGTGAAGGAGAACATCTGGCAGGCAGCGCAGGCCTGTTTGAGCTGGTACAAAATATGACGCCGGAGCAGCAGCAGATCCTGTTGCGCGCCTCTGCCGCCTCGACGTTTTCCGGGCTTATCGGCAACGCTATTCTGGCCGGCGGTATCATCCTGATGATTCAGTTAGTTTCAGCGGGACATCGGGTTAGCGCGCTGCGCGCTATTGGCGCCAGCGCCCCTGCATTGCCTAAACTGTTTATTCTCATTTTTCTGACTACCCTGTTAGTGCAAATCGGTATAATGCTGATTGTCGTTCCGGGGATTATTATGGCCATTGTGCTGGCGCTTGCGCCAGTGATGTTGGTTGAAGAGAAAATGGGCGTGTTTGCCGCAATGCGCAGCAGTATGCGTTTAGCCTGGGCTAACATGAGACTGGTCGCGCCTGCGGTGATAGGCTGGTTACTGGCTAAAACATTGCTATTGCTGTTCGCGCCCAGCTTCGCTGTACTGACCCCAAATGTAGGCGCTGTACTGGCGAATACGTTGAGCAATCTGATTTCCGCAGTATTGCTTATCTACTTATTCCGCCTGTATATGTTGATTCGCCAATAATCCGCAATGCGCCGTTACGCGGCGCATTCGACGCTCGTTGATGATGGAATCGAAGAATGAAGCAGTTTCTGGATTTTTTACCGCTGGTTGTCTTTTTTGCGTTTTATAAACTTTATGACATCTATGCGGCGACCTCCGCACTGATTGTCGCGACGGCAATCGTGCTGATTTATAGCTGGGTGCGCTATCGGAAAATAGAGAAGATGGCGCTGATTACCTTTGTTCTGGTTGCCGTCTTCGGCGGTCTGACGCTCTTCTTCCATAACGATGAATTTATTAAATGGAAGGTGACGGTTATTTATGCGCTGTTCGCCGGCGCGCTGTTAATAAGCCAGTGGGTGATGAAAAAACCGTTAATCCAACGTATGTTAGGTAAAGAACTGGCGTTGCCGCAGCAGGTCTGGTCAAAGCTGAACCTGGCGTGGGCGCTGTTTTTTATTGCGTGCGGTCTGGCTAACATTTATATCGCCTTCTGGTTGCCGCAAAATATTTGGGTCAACTTTAAGGTCTTTGGACTCACGGCGCTGACGCTCATTTTTACCCTGCTGAGCGGCGTCTATATCTACCGGCATCTGCCACAGGAAGATAAATCATAACCCTCCCGTGACTTATCATCGCCAGACTGCGAACGCCTGGCGATATTTTCTCCACCTTTACGCCCTGCGCTTTCCCGTCAGTACCTTTATTCCCTCTATTCTCCACACAAAATTCATAGTAGCATCGCGGCTGTAATTTTTTCTGATAGTCGGTTTTACAATGACAACAATGGATAATACTCCTCAGGGCGAGCTGGTTTTACGTACATTGGCCATGCCTGCCGATACCAATGCGAACGGCGATATTTTTGGCGGCTGGCTGATGTCGCAAATGGATATTGGCGGCGCGATACTGGCCAAAGAGATCGCGCACGGTCGGGTTGTAACCGTACGCGTGGAAGGAATGACATTTCTGCGCCCCGTCGCGGTTGGCGATGTCGTATGCTGCTACGCGCGCTGCGTTAAACGCGGTACGACGTCTATTAGCATCAATATTGAAGTCTGGGTGAAAAAAGTCGCGTCAGAACCGATTGGACAGCGCTACAAGGCCACCGAGGCGCTGTTTATTTATGTTGCCGTCGATCCGGACGGTAAACCTCGCCCGCTCCCGGTTCAGGGTTAAGTATACCCGCTTACGCCGCCAGCAGGTGATGGTATATTCCTGGCTGGCGGCGCCAGAGATTACTCAATCTGCGCCGTACCGTTCAGACGGAAGATAATATTGACCACCAGCCCGGAACCCGGCTTGCCTGCTTCATAGCGCCATTTGCGCATCGCATTCTTAACTTCACGCTCAAACATATTGGCTGGCTGCGCGGACAGAATCTGTACATTTTCCACTCGCCCAGCAGAGGTCACGTCAAACTTCACCTTTACGCGGCCTTCAATACGTAACGCCTGTGCTCGCGCCGGATACTGCGGCTGGTTACGGCTCAGAGCGCGAGGTCCAGTGGGCACGCTCACCGCCGGCTTGCTGGTCGCCGACGCGGTGCTGCTTGTTGGCCGCGCCGGGGCGCTATTTTCAAACGGTGAGGCAGGACGCGGCGCGGCCGGTTTGACTTCGCGCTTCGGCTGCTCTTCAACCTTTTTCACCGGTTTCGGTTTTGGCTTGGGTTTTGGCTTAGGTTTGGGTTTCTCAATCACCACGGGCGCTTCTTTAGGCGGTTCAGGGATCGGCTCTGGCTCCGGTTCGGGTTCAACCACCGGCTCCGGCGGCGGCTGAACCGCCTGGGGCGGCTCCAGGTCAGCGGGTGAAACCATTGTCACCGTGATAGGCTGCGCTGGCGCAGGCAATTCAATAACCTGATGTACCGAGGTATAGAGCAAACCTGCCACTACAGCACCATGAATGCCTACGGAAAGGAGTGTCGGCCAGGGAAAGCGACGAGGTAAATCAAGGGTCATTGAAGTCATAATCGTTTCAGTTGAAAAACCAGAGCTGAATTTTAAATGCAAATAGCAATCATATTCAATAAGGCATTGCCGATAGCGGCATTTAAAAGATGATATCGCGCAAAAATACCACACAAAATGTGCATGTTTAACAAAGTCGGTATCTTTACATTGCAGTTAAATGCCCTTTCCAATAACGTAATCAGCAACTTTTACCGATTAAGGAGCTCTACCCGTGCTGTATGTTATTTACGCTCAGGATAATGCCAACTCGCTTGAAAAACGCCTCTCGGTACGGCCCGCGCATCTGGCGCGCCTGCAACTTCTGCATGATGAAGGGCGATTATTAACTGCCGGGCCGATGCCCGCAGTGGACAGTAACGATCCTGGGGTAGCCGGATTTACCGGGTCAACGGTGATTGCTGAATTTGAATCTTTAGAAGCGGCGCAATCCTGGGCTGATGCGGACCCCTACGTCGCAGCGGGCGTCTATGCGCAGGTTTCGGTCAAACCGTATAAGAAGATCTTTTGAAAAGGATGGCCTGTTGGGCACCGCATACGGTGCCCTTTCTGGCTCACACACCGTGAATCGCAAAGAGTAATGAATTACGCTGGCGATTAAAGATGCATTTCCTGATGGTATGGATACGCATATTACGGCGTGATTGCCCTTCAAGCCAACGCGCTTTACGGCGGCTCGCCTGACGTAGCATTCGCCAGCGCCCCACTTCCGTTCTACTACGCTTCATGTTTACGACTCTCACTGTAACAGAAGCGCCATTATACCCCCTCGCCGGATGCAGACCAGCGCTTTTCCCGTGTTTTTATTTGCCATGTGAATCCTGACGCGTAAACTCTTAACAACACGCTTTCTAAAGGATTTTTAAAGTTATGACAACCTTCTACACCGTGGTGAGTTGGCTGGTCATTTTGGGATACTGGGTTCTCATTGCCGGCGTCACATTACGTATTCTAATGAAACGGCGCGCAGTTCCCTCCGCAATGGCCTGGTTGTTAATCATCTATATCCTTCCGCTGGTCGGGATCATCGCCTATTTGTCCGTGGGCGAATTGCATTTAGGCAAACGTCGCGCCGAGCGTGCCCGCGCCATGTGGCCGTCTACTGCCAAATGGTTGAATGACCTCAAAGCCTGCAAACACATTTTCGCGCAAGAAAACAGTAGCGTCGCATCGTCCTTGTTTAAGCTGTGCGAACGACGTCAGGGAATTGCGGGCGTCAAAGGTAACCAGTTGCAATTGCTTACCGACTCCGATGATGTCATGCAGGCGCTTATTCGCGATATCCAACTGGCGCGGCATAATATCGAAATGGTGTTTTACATCTGGCAGCCAGGCGGCATGGCGGATCAGGTCGCTGAATCGTTAATGGCCGCCGCCCGCCGCGGCATCCACTGCCGGCTTATGCTGGATTCCGCGGGTAGCGTCGCTTTCTTCCGCAGCCCCTGGGCGGCCATGATGCGTAACGCTGGCATTGAAGTCGTAGAGGCGCTGAAGGTGAATCTGATGCGCGTCTTTTTACGCCGTATGGATCTTCGCCAGCACCGTAAAATGGTGATGATTGACAATTACATCGCCTATACCGGCAGTATGAATATGGTGGACCCGCGTTTTTTCAAACAGGATGCCGGCGTTGGGCAATGGGTCGATTTGATGGCGCGGATGGAGGGCCCCGTGGCGACAGCAATGGGGATTGTTTACTCCTGCGATTGGGAAATCGAGACGGGTAAACGCATTCTGCCTCCCCCGCCGGATGTGAATATTATGCCGTTTGAGCAGGCCAGCGGGCATACCATTCATACCATTGCTTCCGGTCCTGGTTTTCCGGAAGACCTCATTCACCAGGCACTATTAACCGCCACCTATGCTGCGCGCGAATATTTAATTATGACCACGCCATATTTCGTCCCCAGCGACGATCTGCTGCACGCTATTTGTACCGCTGCGCAGCGCGGCGTGGATGTCAGTATTATCCTGCCCCGTAAAAATGATTCACTGCTCGTCGGCTGGGCCAGTCGCGCCTTTTTCAGCGAGTTACTGGCGGCGGGCGTGAAAATCTATCAGTTCGAAGGCGGGCTGTTGCATACCAAAAGCGTGCTGGTCGATGGCGAACTGAGCCTGGTCGGTACCGTGAATCTCGACATGCGTAGCCTGTGGCTTAATTTCGAGATTACGCTGGTCATTGATGATACGGGTTTCGGCGCCGATCTGGCTGCGGTACAGGACGATTATATTTCGCGCTCCCGCCTGTTAGATGCGCGTTTGTGGGTAAAACGTCCGTTATGGCAGCGTATTACCGAGCGATTGTTTTACTTCTTTAGTCCATTGCTGTAAAACGTGACCAACATGAGTAAACAGGTAGTCACTATGGAAATGGATCTGAACAATCGCCTGACTGAAGACGAAACGCTTGAGCAGGCTTACGATATTTTTCTTGAGCTGGCGGCGGATAATCTTGATCCGGCTGATATCATTCTGTTCAATTTGCAATTCGAGGAGCGCGGCGGCGCGGAGTTGTTTGATCCCGCAGAAGACTGGCAAGAGCACGTTGATTTTGACCTGAATCCAGACTTTTTTGCCGAGGTGGTGATTGGCCTGGCGGATACCGAAGACGGCGAAATTAACGACATTTTCGCCCGCGTTCTGCTGTGCCGGGAAAAGGACCACAAGCTGTGCCATATTCTCTGGCGCGAATAAGCGGTTCAGGCCGGATGGCGTTTGATTGCGCCCTCCGGCAAGCCTGTTTAATCCGGTAGCTTACTGCCGCATCGGTTACAATATTGCGCGCTATGTTCATGCTGGCTTTGCTGGCACTGCGGACATTTTCGCTGCCAGTGACGTTTTTGAAACGCGCTGCTCATGTGCGTGGTAATCAGTCCTGTAGGAATCGCAATCACCGAATAACCAATCAAAATAAGCACCGACGCGACAATACGTCCCAGCGGCGTATGCGGCGTAATATCACCGTACCCCACGGTTGTGACTGTCACTATCGCCCAATACACCGAGGCATTAAGCGTCGTGAAGCCATATTTCGGTCCTTCAATAAGATACATCAGGGCACCGAAAATAATCATCACGATCGCAATAAATGAATAGAACAGAATAAGCTGATGACGCGCGCTAATAATGGCGCTCCAGAATACCCGCAGGGATGGCATAAAGCGTAGCAGTTTAAGAATACGCAGCACGCGAATCGCTCGCATAGCGCGCCAGGCAAACATATAGTTCAGGCTAATTTCCGGCCACAGCCACATGACGTACAGCGGCAAAATCGTCACCAGATCAATAAATCCCCAGAAACTAAAAACGTATTTTGCCGGGTCGGGCCAGCTAAACAGTCTGAGCAAGTATTCACCGGTAAATATCAGGGTAACGCAGAGCTCCAGCCAGACAAAAATATGCCATTCATCAAATGTCAGGTGATATTCCGTTCCTACGCCTGATTCAACAAAAATGACCAATACGCTAAGCAGCGCAAACAGCGCGCATAACCCTTCAAAACGGCGACCTGAGCGCGTAGTCAAATCGAACAGATTATGATAAAGACGACGGCGAACCGACGACAAAGAAAGTGACACGGTAACCTCACCTAAAAGAAGGGCTGACGAATTGTCAGCCCTTGCGATTATAACGGGTCTACTTTAAGGCAGGAAACGGCATGGCGAAAACTCCCTTCCAGCACCGGTCGCGTTTGCGCGCATTCTGGCCCGGCTATCGGACAGCGTGTACGGAACACGCAGCCGGAAGGCGGGTTAATGGGCGAAGGTAATTCGCCCTCCAGCAATTGTATCTTCTTATTTCGCTCCAGATCGGGATCGGGAATCGGTACCGCCGACATCAGCGCTTTGGTATAAGGATGCAGTGGATTATGGTACACCTCATCATAGGTGCCCAATTCTACTGCATGACCGAGATACATCACCAGGACACGATCGGATATGTGCTTTACGACCGCCAGGTCGTGCGCAATAAAAATCAACGACAGCCCCATCTCTCGCTGTAACTGCTGGAGCAAATTCACCACCTGCGCCTGAATAGAAACGTCCAGCGCCGACACCGGCTCATCGCAAATAATGAGCTTAGGTTCCAGGATCAACGCCCGGGCGATACCGATACGCTGGCACTGCCCCCCGGAAAATTCATGGGGATAACGGTTGATGAGGTTCGGCAGCAGGCCCACTTTCAGCATCATGGCTTTCACGCGGTCACGCACGTCCTGGCGCGAAAGCTTAGGATGATAAGTGCGCAGCGGTTCAGCGATAATTTCGCCAATCGTCATTCGCGGGTTGAGTGACGCCAGCGGGTCCTGAAAAATCATCTGGATATCGCTGCGCACCTCGCGCCACTCATCCGCTTTCATGCCCAGCAGATCTTTTCCCAGCCAGGCGACTTTACCGTCTGTCGCCTTCACCAGACCAATAATGGCGCGCGCAAACGTCGACTTGCCGCAGCCGGATTCCCCCACCACGCCCAGCGTTTCGCCTTCATACAGGCGTAGCGTAACGCCGTCCACCGCTTTCAGGGTTTTCGGCGGTTGCCAGAACCACTGCTTCCCTTCTTTGATATCAAAATGTACTTTCAGATCGGCGATTTCGAGGAGAACTTTACGTTGTTCAATCACAGCATTCATAGCAGTTCCTCCACCGGTTTAAAGCAGGCGCGCAATCGACCAGGACTGAACGCTTCAAGTGGCGGCGCATTATTGCAGATCTCCATCGCATGAGGACAACGCGGCTGGAACGGACAACCTTTAGGCAAACGCAATAAATTGGGAGGATTGCCCGGAATCGTCAGCATTTCCGCCCCCTCGCTATCCAGACGCGGCACCGCATTAAGCAGGCCTATCGAATACGGATGAACGGGCTGATAAAAGACATCGCGCGCCTTACCGTATTCCATGGTACGCCCGGCATACATTACCAGGACCTTATCGCAAATACCCGCGACCACGCCCAGATCGTGGGTAATCATGATAATGGCGGTATTAAATTCGCGCTTTAGCTCATTAAGCAAGGTCATAATCTGCGCCTGCACGGTAACATCAAGCGCGGTGGTAGGCTCATCGGCAATAAGCAGTTTCGGCCTGCACAACAGCGCCATCGCAATCATCACACGTTGACGCATTCCGCCGGAAAATTCGTGCGGGTACATTTTCATCCGTTTGCGCGCTTCCGGCATTTTTACGGCATCCAGCATTCTGACGGACTCTTCAAAAGCTTCCGCTTTGCTCATTCCTTTATGCAGCATCAGGACTTCCATTAACTGCTCCCCAACGCGCATATAAGGATTTAGCGAGGTCATCGGGTCCTGAAAAATCATCGAAATCTGTTCTGCGCGCAGCGTATTCAGTTCGCGCTCAGGTAGATTAAGAATTTCACGTCCGTTGAAGGTCGCAGAACCGCCGATTCGGCCATTCGTCGCCAGCAATCCCATTAATGCGAACGCCGTTTGCGATTTCCCCGATCCAGACTCGCCAACAATACCTAACGTTTCTCCCGCGCGAAGCGTAAAGTTCAGATCGTTGACCGCCGTCACATCGCCATCAGGCGTAGCGAACGTAACACGAAGATCGTTTACCTCCAGCAGTACATTCGCCGGTTGCGGCGCCTGAGTTGCGGTTTCTGATAAGCTCATGGCTGTACTCCTTAACGATCTTTCGGGTCGAGGGCATCACGCAGGCCATCGCCAATAAAGTTAAAACAGAATAACGTCACCACGAGAAAGCCAGCCGGAAACAGCAGCAGCCACGGTGAGACTTCCATTGAATTTGCGCCATCGCTCAACAACGCTCCCCAACTGCTTAACGGTTCCTGCGTCCCAAGCCCCAGGAAACTGAGGAAAGACTCAAACAGAATCATGCTGGGCACCAGCAACGATGCATACACTACCACTACGCCCAGGACGTTAGGCACAATATGGCGGATCACAATGCTGGCGGTCGACACACCACCCACCTGCGCGGCTTCGATGAACTCTTTACGTTTAAGACTTAGGGTTTGGCCACGCACGATACGCGCCATATCAAGCCAGGAGACCATGCCGATGGCGACAAAAATCAACAGAATGTTCTGCCCAAAAAACGTCACCAGCAAAATCACAAAGAACATAAACGGGAACGAGTTGAGGATCTCCAACAAACGCATCATCACAGAATCAATTTTGCCGCCCAGATAGCCGGACAGCGAGCCATACAGCGTTCCGACAATGACCGCCACCAGCGCGGCGGCAATCCCGACCATCAATGAGATACGCCCGCCGATGGCAACGCGCACCAACAGATCGCGTCCGGAAGAGTCAGTGCCGAAATAGTGGCCGGACGCCATATCCGGCGCGCTGGACATCATGCCCCAGTCGGTATCGAAATAGGTAAATTGCGACAGCATAGGCGCCACTGTCACGAACAGGGCTATCAGAAACAGGACAATAAGACTGGCCACCGCCGCACGGTTATGCATAAAGCGCCGACGGGCATCTTGCCAAAGGCTGCGACCTTCCACCTCCAGCTTTTCACTGAAATTTTCCAGCGTCTCGCTGTTTTTCTTACTTAACATCATCGCGAGCTCCAGTATCAATAGCGAATTTTCGGGTCGATAACGGCATAGAGCACATCGACAATGGCGTTAAACAATATGGTCAGCGCCCCGACTAAAATGGTCAAACTTAACACCAGCGAGTAATCACGGTTGAGCGCGCCATTAACGAAAAGCTGCCCAATGCCCGGTAAGCCATAAATAGTTTCAATCACCATTGAGCCGGTAATAATGCCGACAAAGGCTGGCCCCATATAGGATAAAACCGGCAGCAGCGCAGGTTTTAACGCATGGCGGAAGATGATTCTACGCATCGGTAATCCTTTTGCCCGCGCGGTACGAATAAAGTTCGAATGCAGAACTTCAATCATTGAGCCGCGCGTAATACGAGCGATGCTGGCAATATAGGCCAGTGAAAGCGCGACCATCGGCAGGATCATAAATTTTAACGCCCCGCCGTTCCAGCCGCCGCCAGGCAGCCATTGCAAGGTTATCGCAAAGACCATCACCAGTAGCGGCGCTACCACAAAACTGGGGATAACGACGCCGGTCATGGCAAATCCCATCACCGTATAATCCCATCGCGTATTTTGCTTTAGCGCGGCAATCACGCCAGCGCTGACACCAATAATGACCGCCAGCAAAAAAGCGGCGGCGCCAAGTTTCGCCGAAACGGGGAAGCTGGCGGCAACCAGATCGTTGACCGTGTAATCTTTGTATTTAAACGATGGTCCAAAATCGCCATGCGCCAGCTGCTTCAGGTAGCTGAAGTACTGCGTCATGATAGGATCGTTCAGATGATATTTTGCTTCAATATTGGCCAGCACTTCCGGCGGCAATGCGCGCTCGCCGGTAAAAGGACTCCCCGGCGCGAGGCGCATCATAAAGAAAGAGATGGTAATAAGAATAAACAGCGTCGGAATCGCTTCCAGACAGCGGCGTAAAATAAATTTCAACATTGCCCGTACCTTCTGGCCTGTGCCTTTACTTCCCGGACGTGACAAACAGATCCGCCAGGGAACGTTATAGTGCGATGAAAAAAGACACCATGGGACAACCGCAGTTGTCCCATGTCTTGCCATTAATGTTTGATAATATATAAGTTTTTCACATAAATATTATCCAGCGGGTCTTTACCGGTATACCCACCCACCCAGGGTTTCACCAGGCGCGCGTTAACGTAGTAATACACCGGCACAATAGCCGAGTCTTTATCTAACTGCTGCTCCGCTTTAGCGTAGAGTTCGCTGCGCTGCGTATCGTCCGCCACTTTCAGCGTGTCGGCAATCAGCTTATCAAACGCCGGGCTCTTATAATGCGCGGTGTTATTTGAACTGTCGGACAACATAGTATTCAGGAATGAGGTCGGTTCATTATAATCTGCGCACCATCCGGCTCTGGCGACATCAAAGGTGCCCTGATGACGGGTATCCAGGAAGGTTTTCCATTCCTGATTCTCCAGATTCACATTGACACCCAGATTTTTCTTCCAGATAGACGCCACGGCAATGGCCAGTTTTTTATGCAGATCGGAGGTGTTATACAGCAGGTCGAATGTTAAGGGCTTATCCGCCGTAAAGCCGGCTTCAGCCAACAATTTCTTCGCTTCTTCATTACGCTTTTGCTGGGACCATTTGAACCACTCAGGCTCTACCAGTTTTGCGCCATCGGTATACGGCGGCGTGTAGCTATAAGCGGGTAAATCGCCCTGATTTTTAACCTTATTAACAATAATGTCGCGATCTAACGCCAGTTTCAGCGCGGTACGCACGCGGACATCGTTAAATGGCGCTTTTTGATTATTAATTTCGTAATAATAGGTACACAAATAAGGGTCTACGCGAACTTCATTCGGGATCTCTTTCTTCAGTTTCTGGAATAATTCGATCGGCATATTGTTATAAGTCATATCGATCTCGCCGCTGCGGTAGCGGTTGACATCCGTCACCTCCGAAGAGATAGGCAAATAAGTTACCTGATTGATGACGGTTTTGTCGTTATCCCAGTATTGCGGGTTACGCTCCAGCACGATACGTTCGTTCACCACCCAGTTTTTTAACTTATAAGCGCCGTTAGTGACAATATTGGCCGGTTGCGTCCATTTATCGCCAAATTTTTCGACCGCTGATTTCGGTACAGGAGACACTGAAGGGTGGACCAACAATTTGTAGAAATAAGGCACCGGCTCACTTAAGGTCACTTCAAAGGTGTGATCATCAAGCGCTTTTACCCCCAGATCGGTGGCGGGTTTTTTACCGGCGATAATGTCATCGATATTAGCGATATGACCGTATTGCAGATAGCTGGCGTACGGCGATGCCGTATTAGGATCGGCCAGGCGTTGCCAGCTATAAACGAAATC
The DNA here is from genome assembly GCF_046569445.1 of Salmonella sp. 741265050_HSA. Taxonomy (NCBI): domain Bacteria; kingdom Pseudomonadati; phylum Pseudomonadota; class Gammaproteobacteria; order Enterobacterales; family Enterobacteriaceae; genus Salmonella; species Salmonella sp. 741265050_HSA. The sequence goes on from NZ_JBKFSV010000001.1 coordinate 791,588, forward strand.
ATGGGCGGTGACGGGCGTACCATCTGACCATTTCGCATTTTCACGTAGATGGAATGTCCAGACTTTAAAATCTTTATTTTCCCATTTTTCCGCGACGCCCGGTGAAGGATGCCCCTCGACATCACTAATTAATAAGCCTTCGAAGAGGTCACGGCTGACGTTCGATTCCGGCACGCCTTCAATTTTATGCGGGTCGAGAGACTGCACTTCTGATCCATTATTACGTACCAACGTTTGCTTGTCGGCTAACTGAACGCCGGCGGGCACGTCTGCCGCAGTCGCGGCGCTGGCGGCGATGAGCGCAGTGAGTATTCCCGCTGCAATCAAACTTTTTTTCGTGATGTTAGACATTGTGTTTGTACTCCACTCATTATAATTACTGGTTTTTACCAGCCTGTTTAATCCCGTCAGGGTTCCTGTACAGCACTGGTGGTGTACTGCCAGGTCTGTCACTGCTTTTGCTATCACCGACTTTATTTATTTTCTGACGATTCGTTCGATCGCCTTTCGTCGATTCGGTATACGACGTACCTGCCCACGTCGCATGTTATTTCTGACAACCATCTAAATGAAAATAGTTATCAACAATGTGAAATCTTCTGCAAAATGTTTGGCCGAAAAGTATCAAATGCGTTTCTGAACCGCCAATTCATTTTACAATTTTGTTAACCAATTCTCTTTTATGGAAAATTTCCTGCCCAGAAAAACAGTTAAAGAATGTTAAAAAGCTTTAATTTATTCTTTATAATCAATAATTTGAAAGAAAATCATCTCACTGTCACAGCGTAGGATATACCTGCGCCAGAAAACACACACAAATTTAACAAACGCTCATTATTTAGCACATTCATCTACGATGGAGCTGAAACAACTAATAACATTTCAATAATCCTTCATCAAGCCCCAGAGTATGGTGTGAATAAAATAACAGACCTACCGCTTTTCACGGACTCAGTAATGTTCATAATAGTTTGATTAATAAAAATAAATATCGTTAGATTATATTAGTATTTTTTATCATTAAAACGCTGAATGCTTATCAAAGTAAGAAGTGTTACGTGGGAATGTCACAAGGCGGCCCCCTTAGGGCGCCGCCTGTAAATCAACAGGTGGGAGTTTAGTTGAGCAAGCCGGGGAAAATGCCTTTTATTCCTGTGACAATAAATTCGATGCCGAGCGCCATTAACAACAACCCCATGATTCGGGTAATAACGTTGATACCGGTTTGCCCCAGCAAACGAACCAGCCACGGCGCCATACGGAACACGCCCCAGCAGCAAAGCGCAAAAAGCGCAATGGCAACTGAAAAGCCAAGCAAATGCGCGATGCTGTGATAACGCGTCCCCCAGACGATAGTGGAGCTAATCGCCCCTGGCCCTGCCATTAACGGCAGCGCTAACGGCACAACGCCAATGCTCTCGCGTATGGCCGTCTCTGACTTTTCTTGCTTGTTTTGTTTATCTTCCCCCAGCTTCCCGCTGATCATCGACATTGCAATGGTAACAACCAGGATACCGCCCGCAATTCTGAACGAATCAATAGAAATACCAAACAGCTGCAGGATGCCATCGCCGAGGAATAAGGAACTCCACAAGATAATCGCGACCGACAGATTCGCGGTGAGGTTAGTTTTATTACGCGCCGTGGCCGTCTGGTAGCTGGTCATGCTGATGAAAACGGGAATAATCCCCACCGGGTTAACCAGCGCAAAGAGCCCGATAAAGAACTTAAAGTAAACAGGAAAATCAAAAAGCGGTTGAATCACGGTTAGCTCCGAAGCGTTAGCCGGATGAAGTCAATTTTCGTTAATGATCAAAACGCGCAGAAGATACGCCTTTTATTCGCATAGTTCACCTCTTATCTACACCTAATTTCATCCATTCATCGCTGTTATTTATATGTACTCGTTATGCTAATCCACTTACTCTTCATGACAACAATTTCTTAACAATTTACATAAAACGCTAAAATGGCCTGCTGAAAGGTGTCAGCTTTGCGTAATATTGATTTAGATCACACAATCGCTACTCAGAAGTGAGTAATCTTGCTTACGCCACCTGGACGTAACGCGTTAGAGTTAAATGATACTAACGCAGAAGCTCTTTTAGTAAATCAGAGCGAAACGGACGTTAAGTAACCACCTGAATTTCAGGGATTTATACAAAGTATCGTCGATCTGTCTATACTCACGTATCGCGCAGATGATTTACTAAAAAAGTTTAACATTATCAGGAGAGCATTATGGCTGTTACTAATGTCGCTGAACTTAACGCACTCGTAGAGCGTGTAAAAAAAGCCCAGCGTGAATATGCCAGTTTCACTCAAGAACAGGTCGACAAAATCTTCCGCGCCGCTGCTTTGGCAGCCGCTGATGCCCGCATTCCGCTGGCCAAAATGGCCGTCGCCGAATCCGGTATGGGTATCGTGGAAGACAAAGTGATTAAAAACCACTTCGCTTCTGAATACATTTACAACGCTTATAAAGATGAAAAAACCTGCGGCGTGCTGTCTGAAGACGACACCTTCGGGACCATCACCATTGCTGAACCTATCGGCATTATTTGCGGTATCGTTCCAACCACTAACCCAACCTCTACCGCGATCTTCAAATCACTGATTAGCCTGAAGACCCGTAACGCCATCATCTTTTCTCCGCATCCGCGCGCTAAAGAAGCAACCAACAAAGCGGCAGACATCGTTCTGCAAGCGGCTATCGCTGCCGGCGCGCCGAAAGATCTGATTGGCTGGATCGATCAACCTTCCGTAGAACTGTCTAATGCGCTGATGCACCACCCGGATATTAACCTGATCCTCGCCACTGGCGGTCCAGGCATGGTTAAAGCTGCATACAGCTCCGGTAAACCGGCTATCGGCGTAGGCGCAGGCAACACCCCGGTAGTGATTGATGAAACCGCTGATATCAAACGCGCTGTGGCGTCTGTTCTGATGTCTAAAACCTTCGATAACGGCGTAATCTGTGCTTCTGAACAGTCTGTTGTCGTTGTTGATTCCGTCTATGATGCCGTTCGCGAACGTTTCGCCAGCCACGGCGGCTACATGCTGCAAGGCCAGGAGCTGAAAGCGGTTCAAAACGTTATCCTGAAAAATGGCGCTCTGAACGCCGCTATCGTCGGTCAGCCAGCCTACAAAATTGCTGAACTGGCAGGCTTCTCCGTACCAGAAACCACCAAGATTCTGATCGGTGAAGTTACGGTCGTTGACGAAAGCGAACCGTTCGCACACGAAAAACTGTCTCCGACTCTGGCGATGTATCGTGCGAAAGATTTCGAAGAAGCGGTAGAAAAAGCAGAAAAACTGGTCGCTATGGGCGGTATCGGTCACACCTCCTGCCTGTACACTGACCAGGATAACCAGCCAGAACGCGTTGCTTACTTCGGTCAGATGATGAAAACCGCGCGTATCCTGATCAACACCCCGGCCTCTCAGGGTGGTATCGGTGACTTGTACAACTTCAAACTCGCACCTTCCCTGACGTTGGGTTGTGGTTCCTGGGGTGGTAACTCCATCTCTGAAAACGTTGGTCCGAAACACCTGATCAACAAGAAAACCGTTGCTAAGCGAGCTGAAAACATGTTGTGGCACAAACTTCCGAAATCTATCTACTTCCGCCGTGGCTCTCTGCCCATCGCGCTGGATGAAGTGATTACTGATGGCCACAAACGTGCGCTCATCGTGACTGACCGCTTCCTGTTCAACAACGGCTATGCAGACCAGATCACCTCTGTGCTGAAAGCGGCTGGCGTTGAAACCGAAGTCTTCTTCGAAGTTGAAGCCGACCCGACTCTGAGCGTTGTGCGCAAAGGTGCTGAGCTGGCTAACTCCTTCAAACCAGACGTGATCATCGCGCTGGGCGGCGGTTCCCCGATGGACGCGGCGAAAATCATGTGGGTCATGTACGAACACCCGGAAACTCACTTCGAAGAACTGGCGCTGCGCTTTATGGACATCCGTAAACGTATCTACAAGTTCCCGAAAATGGGCGTGAAAGCGAAAATGATCGCCGTCACCACCACTTCCGGTACCGGTTCTGAAGTCACACCGTTTGCGGTTGTGACCGACGATGCAACCGGTCAGAAATATCCGCTGGCTGACTATGCCCTGACCCCGGATATGGCGATTGTCGATGCCAACCTGGTGATGGATATGCCGAAGTCCCTGTGTGCGTTCGGTGGTCTGGATGCGGTAACTCACGCCCTGGAAGCTTACGTTTCCGTACTGGCTTCTGAGTTCTCTGACGGTCAGGCTCTGCAGGCTCTGAAACTGCTGAAAGAAAACCTGCCGGCTTCTTACCACGAAGGGTCTAAAAACCCGGTTGCGCGTGAACGTGTTCACAGTGCAGCGACTATCGCCGGTATCGCGTTTGCCAACGCCTTCCTGGGTGTATGTCACTCCATGGCGCACAAACTGGGCTCTCAGTTCCACATTCCGCACGGTCTGGCGAACGCCCTGCTGATTTGTAACGTTATCCGCTACAACGCGAATGACAACCCGACCAAGCAGACCGCTTTCAGCCAGTACGATCGTCCGCAGGCACGCCGTCGTTACGCTGAAATTGCTGACCACCTGGGCCTGAGCGCGCCGGGCGACCGTACCGCCGCTAAGATTGAAAAACTGCTGGCATGGCTGGAAAGCATTAAAGCTGAGCTGGGCATTCCTAAGTCTATCCGTGAAGCAGGCGTGCAGGAAGCTGACTTCCTGGCACACGTTGACAAACTGTCTGAAGATGCCTTCGATGACCAGTGCACCGGCGCTAACCCGCGTTATCCGCTGATCTCCGAACTGAAACAGATTCTGCTGGATACCTACTACGGTCGTGATTTCACCGAAGGTGAAGTTGCAGCGAAGAAAGACGTCGTTGCCGCACCGAAAGCAGAGAAAAAAGCGAAAAAATCCGCTTAATTCGTTATCTGCTTTAGCATGACAAAAACGGCCTCAATTGAGGCCGTTTTTTTGTTTTACCTGTTTATCTGATGCCTGAAGGCGCTATGCTGATCATCTGGCCTACGTGCTCACGGCACGCCCTTCGTCAGGAGGCCTGAATAATGACCTCCAAAGCGCTACAGGGCGTTTTATAAGCCGATCGTTACCTCGGTATCATATGTGCCGATGACGCTCCTGAATCGCCGTCAGTGAGCCCTCCTCCAACGCGTCCTTATAATGCTTACGGCAAACTGAAACGTAGCGTTCATTCCCGCCAATAACCACCTGTTCGCCTTCGTTATAAGGCCTGCCGTCCTGATCAAGGCGCAGCACCATACTGGCTTTACGACCGCAGAAACAGATAGTTTTTAATTCCACCAGCTTATCTGACCATGCCAGCAAGTATTGGCTGCCGACAAAGAGCTCCCCACGAAAGTCTGTTCGTAGCCCATAGCAAAGTACTGGAATATCTAATTTGTCGACAACCTCGGATAATTGATAAACCTGCTGGCGAGTCAAAAACTGGCTTTCGTCGACTAACACGCAATGTATTGTCTGCCGCGCGCTCTCGGCACGAATCTCTTCAAACAAGGATGTATTTTGGTTAAACAATTTTGCCGGCGACGACAAACCGATACGAGAGCTGACTTTGCCTGCGCCGAAACGATCGTCGATTTCCGCCGTATATACGACGGTACGCATCCCGCGTTCCTGATAATTGTATGAAGATTGCAGCAGTGCAGTCGACTTACCCGCATTCATTGCCGAATAGTAGAAATATAGCTGTGCCATTGGTCGCAGGACCTCACCTGAGTGAAATAAAGATTGGCGGGATTGTACCATAATTTACCGACGCGACGGCGCGGCTCGCGCTCCGGTGAGTATTAAGAATTGTACAAACATCGCTCACTATACCCAAAATAATTCGCGTTGCTTAAAGGCGGCAAGGGAGTGAGTCCCCAGGAGCATAGATAACTATGTAGCTGGGGTGAGCGAGCGTAGCCAACACATAAGCAACTTGAAGTATGAAGGGTATATACACATTCCTTCACAAATTATGCCGTTAAAATTCATCAACAATGCTTATCATCACCCGCCAATATGAAAACCTTGTACTTATTGTTACCGTTACTCATACCCGGTGCAAAGTAATAGGGTTTTCTTGTAAGGAAAGCTAATACAAGAGATTGATATCTCTGCAATGAGATCGTATTTCATCATGATAAAATGTGACCTGACTCCTAAATTTTTAGCGACAGACGGTGAGTATCCCCCCTGCCAATAAGCTCTTTTTTGTGCGGCGCCTCAAGGAAAATTTAAGTTGAGATAATTAAAACGTGTGCTTAATAAAGCGTAATTTTGAATTCCTTACATTCCTGGCTATTGCACAACTGAATTTATCGCTCTATTATTAGCTCAACAAACCACCCCAATATAAGTTTGAGATTACTACAATGAGCGAAGCACTTAAAATTCTGAACAACATCCGTACTCTTCGTGCGCAGGCAAGAGAATGTACTCTGGAAACGCTTGAAGAAATGCTGGAAAAATTAGAAGTTGTCGTTAATGAGCGTCGTGAAGAAGAAAGCGCTGCTGCTGCTGAAGTGGAAGAACGCACTCGTAAACTGCAACAGTATCGTGAAATGTTAATTGCCGACGGCATTGACCCGAATGAACTGCTGAATAGCATGGCTGCCGCTAAATCCGGTACCAAAGCTAAACGTGCAGCTCGTCCGGCTAAATATAGCTATGTTGACGAAAACGGTGAAACTAAAACCTGGACTGGCCAGGGTCGTACACCGGCTGTAATCAAAAAAGCAATGGAAGAACAAGGTAAGCAACTGGAAGATTTCCTGATCAAGGAATAATTTACTTCCTGGATGCTTAAAATCCCGCCGCTGGCGGGATTTTTTTTGCCTGAGTTCTCCGCTGACGACCCCAGGCATAAAAAAAAGCGCCGGATTTACCAGCGCTTCTGTTAAAAAATTTATAACGTATCGTTACTTCTTAATACCCATTTCTTCTTCAAGCCAGGCTTTAAATTCAGCACCCAGCGAATTATGACGGATGCCATATTCAACGAATGCCTGCATATATCCTAACTTATTACCACAGTCATGGCTTTTACCCTTCATGTGGTAGGCTTCAACCGTTTCTTTTTCGATCAGCATATCGATAGCATCGGTCAACTGAATTTCATCCCCGGCGCCCGGAGGGGTTTTCGCCAGCAACGCCCAGATATCCGCGCTCAACACATAACGCCCGACAATCGCAAGGTTAGACGGCGCGACATCCGCTTTTGGTTTTTCAACCACGCCAACCATCGGCACACTTTCGCCCGGTGCCAGCTCAACGCCTTTACAATCGACCACGCCGTATGCAGTCACATCTTCTACTGGCTCAACCATAATCTGGCTATTGCCGGTTTCGTCGAAACGGCGGATCATTTCAGCCAGGTTATCCTGAGACAGGTCGGACTCATATTCGTCAAGAATAACGTCTGGCAGAATAACAGCGACAGGTTCGTTTCCGACAACGGGATGTGCGCACAATACGGCATGGCCCAGGCCTTTTGCCAGCCCTTGACGTACCTGCATAATAGTGACATGCGGAGGGCAAATAGACTGGACCTCTTCCAGAAGCTGACGCTTAACGCGTTTTTCCAGCATCGCTTCCAGCTCAAAACTGGTATCAAAGTGGTTTTCAATAGAGTTTTTAGACGAGTGCGTCACAAGCACGATTTCAGTAATGCCAGCAGCGATACATTCGTTCACGACGTACTGAATTAATGGCTTATCAACCAGCGGCAGCATCTCTTTCGGGATAGCTTTGGTCGCTGGCAACATCCTGGTTCCCAATCCCGCGACCGGGATAACGGCTTTTTTGACTTTCGAATTAAGGGCAGCCATTTAAAATTCTCCTGGACTGTTCATGTATTGAACGTGTTCATTAATCTGTATCGTGTTCCAGTATATCAGTACCAGAACAAGCCTCAGGTCCAAAAAGGACTTATATTGGTATAATTAAGACAAATACTTATAAATCTGCCGCAGATAGTAACACTCGTCGGGAAAGGCCGGTAAAGCAATTTCCGCTCACTCTTCCGTTTGGTCATTCCGCAGACAACATCAATCGCAGACGCCCTCCTGCGCCCCATATTTGACACTGCCATGAGTCGCAACGCTGGCTTAACTGGTTAAGGTAGGCGTTACCCAATGTTCCTAGCGGCACGCCGCTGCTAATTTGAACCTGATGAGCGCCCGTATTTAAGGTGGCGTTCAATCCGGCGGAGACGAGAATCAAATTTTTGAGCTCACTGTGATAGTAGCCGACAAATAGCGGGAATTGCCCAGGTAAATTGGCTTGTCTGAGCAGATGATTTACCTGTTTTAATAGCGCGCCTAACTCCGGTAAACGGTGCTTTTGTTGGCCGAGCTGATCCTGCAATAAGCCGTTAAATAGCGCCCGCAGCAACAATGCGGCTAACACGCCGTTATCGCCCGCCCGGGTGACATCCAGGCAATAAAATGCCAGTTCGTTATCAGATAGCGGCGCAATATCCAGCACCAGTCCAGGCTGATCGGCGGAGACGAGCTGCCGGTAATTAATGCGGCAATGAGAAATCACCTGCTGTACCGGGGGCTGCAATTCCTGCAACAATTGTGCTGCGGCGGTTGGATTACTCACCATTGCATCCCAGTCACGAAACAGGCGTTCTTCTTCTTCAACCCGCGAGTTAAACATATTAGGGTATAAGCAAGCGAATACGGTTTCCCGCAAGCGGTTGAGATCTTTTACCGGCTTCAGCAGGACATCTTCAACCCCAAGGCGTAACGCTTTGGCGATATCCGCCATATTTTCTGTTGCGGAAATAACCAGAATAGGCGTCTGGTCTCCGCGATTACGTAAGTTTTCTACCAGTTTGAGACCGTTCATTCTCGGCATAGCGATATCACATATCATGAGATCAGGGGTAAAACGCCCCATCAACTCCAGGGCATCCACCCCGTCGCCTGCCAATGCCGTTGTCGCTCCCAAAGAGGAAAACCACGAATCCAGAAGCGAGCGAAATACAGGCTCGTCTTCAACAATAAGAATCTGTTTTCCGACCAATGGCTGCGTCATGTTCTCTCCCCTGACTGGCTTTAATCAATAGTGGCATGGTATTGCCGCTTGCGCCTGTCAGAATTTGCTTAAGTGATCGTAAAAGGTACATTAAACGTCGGTACGCACCAAGGGTATAAGTTCGTCCATCTTTTTCTCTACGGCTAACTGACCCGCCGCAATAGCGGCATGGGCGCGATGAAAATCCAGCGTAGAGATTTGCGGACAGAATGGTTGAATGAGAATATCAGGCGGATCGCCAGCCATACGGTTACGTTTAAGACGATTTTCCAACACCTGAATGGAGGTTGTCATGATTTCCATTGCCCCAGGCGAACTCACGCCACGGCGTGAAGTCAGGCTACTGAAACGTTCTTTTAAACGCTTATGCCAGGGCAGCGCATCATCGCTCTCTTCATTGATATTCCCGACATTTACAGAGAGCAAATCTTGCTGCATGAGGTGGGCATCATGTTGCAGGTCTACCGCAATAACGATATCAGCCCCCAGCGCCCTGGTTAACGAAACAGGTACCGGATTAACGACTGCGCCATCTACCAGCCAGTAACCGTTATGCTCAACCGGAGACATCAGCCCTGGCATACTGCACGACGCGCGTACAGCAAGGTGTAGATCGCCTTCAGTAAACCATAGCTCTCGTCCCGTGCTAAGATTCGTCGCGACCGCGCCAAAACGTCTTGAACAGTGGTCAAAATCCGTGACGGGCATAATATCCCGATAGTGATTAAATACGCGTTCGCCGCGAAGCAACCCTCCTCTGCCCCAGGATACATCCATCAGGCGTAAAACATCCCAGTAGCGGAATGAACATACCCACTGTTCAAGCGCCGATAATTTATTACAGGCATACGCGGCGCCGACCAGTGAACCTATTGAGCATCCTGCAACGATATCAATATCAATGCCTGTTTGCTTGAGGGCTTTGATGACCCCAATATGAGACCATCCTCTCGCTGCGCCAGATCCCAGCGCCAGCCCTATTTTCATTTTTCTCATCGTACTTAACGACTTCCCCTGGCTTCAAGACGTAGCAACATCGCCACTGCTCAGTTAACATAATGCCACCCTGGCGTTCAACGCCGTTTTTTATATTCAGGGAGATTATTGTGTCTCAGCCTTGTCCCTGTGGTAGCGCTGACGAGTATAGCCTATGTTGTGGTCGTATTGTGTCCGGAGAACGAGTAGCACCCGATCCGTCACATCTCATGCGCTCTCGTTACTGCGCTTTTGTGATGAAAGACGCAGATTACTTAATTAAGAGCTGGCATCCAACCTGCAATGCGGCCGCGTTTCGTGATGATATCATCGCTGGATTTGCCAATACCAGGTGGCTCGGCCTGACTATTTTTGAACATACCTGGTCAGAAGCAGAAAATACAGGGTATGTTAGTTTTATCGCGCGTTTTTCCGAACAAGGGAAAAACGGGGCGATTATCGAACGTTCTCGTTTTATCAAAGAAAACGGTCAGTGGTATTATATTGACGGTACCCGCCCGCAGTTGGGTCGAAATGATCCCTGCCCGTGCGGTTCAGGCAAAAAATTTAAAAAGTGCTGCGGCCAGTGACGCCTGACAGTATCGATACAGCAAACACTCTCAACAGGATTTTTCCGGCAATGCAATCACTACAACGTAAAGTTCTGCGTACTATTTGTCCCGATCAAAAAGGCCTTATCGCGCGGATTACCAACATTTGCTATAAGCACGAGCTTAATATTGTGCAAAACAATGAATTTGTGGACCATCGCACCGGACGCTTTTTTATGCGGACCGAGCTGGAAGGCATCTTCAATGATTCCACTCTTCTGGCCGATCTGGACAGCGCCTTACCGGAAGGCTCTGTTCGTGAACTCAATCCCGCCGGACGCCGTCGGGTAGTGATTCTGGTTACTAAAGAGGCGCATTGTCTGGGCGACCTGCTGATGAAAGCCAACTATGGCGGACTGGATGTTGAAATCGCCGCGGTCATTGGCAACCATGAAACGTTACGCTCGCTGGTTGAACGTTTTGAGATCCCTTTCGAACTGGTCAGCCATGAGGGATTAACGCGTGAAGAGCATGACACGAAGATGGCGGACGCCATTGATGCCCATCAACCGGACTATGTGGTGCTGGCCAAGTATATGCGTGTTTTGACGCCAGGTTTTGTGGCGCGCTTTCCGAACAAAATTATCAATATCCACCACTCATTCCTGCCTGCTTTTATTGGTGCACGTCCTTATCATCAGGCCTATGAGCGCGGCGTGAAAATCATCGGCGCTACCGCGCACTATGTGAATGATAATCTGGATGAAGGTCCGATCATTATGCAAGATGTGATTCACGTCGATCACACCTACACAGCAGAAGATATGATGCGTGCCGGGCGCGACGTTGAGAAAAACGTATTAAGCCGCGCGCTGTATCAGGTTCTGGCGCAGCGGGTCTTTGTTTACGGCAATCGGACGATTATTCTTTAATCGTCAGTAATATGAATTGATTAGCTTTAATCCGTTACGGATGAAAAGTACGCAAACAGTTCATTTCAGGCAAAGGAATGCTTTACAGCGGCGTGTCATTTGATATGATGCGCCCCGCTTTCCGAAAGGAAGCGGGCCAGTATTAAGCATTACCCCGTGGTGGGGTTCCCGAGCGGCCAAAGGGAGCAGACTGTAAATCTGCCGTCATCGACTTCGAAGGTTCGAATCCTTCCCCCACCACCATTATTCACTACAGCGATGTAGTTAACTCGATGAGTAATGCAGAAGTTTGCACTTGTCGGGGAAGGGTGAGAACCTTCGATTAAGGTTCGACTCGAGCGAAAGCGAGAGAACGTTGCCAACGGCAACGGCCCGTAGGGTGAGGAGCGAAGCGACGAATAATCCTTCCCCCACCACCATCTTCAAGCTTTACCTACAATTTGAATTACCCCTGGTGGGGTTCCCGAGCGGCCAAAGGGAGCAGACTGTAAATCTGCCGTCATCGACTTCGAAGGTTCGAATCCTTCCCCCACCACCATTATTCACTACAGCGATGTAGTTAACTCGATGAGTAATGCAGAAGTTTGCACTTGTCGGGGAAGGGTGAGAACCTTCGATTAAGGTTCGACTCGAGCGAAAGCGAGAGAACGTTGCCAACGGCAACGGCCCGTAGGGTGAGGAGCGAAGCGACGAATAATCCTTCCCCCACCACCATCTTCAAGCTTTACCTACAATTTGAATTACCCCTGGTGGGGTTCCCGAGCGGCCAAAGGGAGCAGACTGTAAATCTGCCGTCATCGACTTCGAAGGTTCGAATCCTTCCCCCACCACCATTATTCACTACAGCGATGTAGTTAACTCGATGAGTAATGCAGAAGTTTGCACTTGTCGGGGAAGGGTGAGAACCTTCGATTAAGGTTCGACTCGAGCGAAAGCGAGAGAACGTTGCCAACGGCAACGGCCCGTAGGGTGAGGAGCGAAGCGACGAATAATCCTTCCCCCACCACCATCTTCAAGCTTTACCTACAATTTGAATTACCCCTGGTGGGGTTCCCGAGCGGCCAAAGGGAGCAGACTGTAAATCTGCCGTCATCGACTTCGAAGGTTCGAATCCTTCCCCCACCACCATTATTCACTACAGCGATGTAGTTAACTCGATGAGTAATGCAGAAGTTTGCACTTGTCGGGGAAGGGTGAGAACCTTCGATTAAGGTTCGACTCGAGCGAAAGCGAGAGAACGTTGCCAACGGCAACGGCCCGTAGGGTGAGGAGCGAAGCGACGAATAATCCTTCCCCCACCACCATCTTCAAGCTTTACCTACAATTTGAATTACCCCTGGTGGGGTTCCCGAGCGGCCAAAGGGAGCAGACTGTAAATCTGCCGTCATCGACTTCGAAGGTTCGAATCCTTCCCCCACCACCATTATTCACTACAGCGATGTAGTTAACTCGATGAGTAATGCAGAAGTTTGCACTTGTCGGGGAAGGGTGAGAACCTTCGATTAAGGTTCGACTCGAGCGAAAGCGAGAGAACGTTGCCAACGGCAACGGCCCGTAGGGTGAGGAGCGAAGCGACGAATAATCCTTCCCCCACCACCATCTTCAAGCTTTACCTACAATTTGAATTACCCCTGGTGGGGTTCCCGAGCGGCCAAAGGGAGCAGACTGTAAATCTGCCGTCATCGACTTCGAAGGTTCGAATCCTTCCCCCACCACCATTATTCACTACAGCGATGTAGTTAACTCGATGAGTAATGCAGAAGTTTGCACTTGTCGGGGAAGGGTGAGAACCTTCGATTAAGGTTCGACTCGAGCGAAAGCGAGAGAACGTTGCCAACGGCAACGGCCCGTAGGGTGAGGAGCGAAGCGACGAATAATCCTTCCCCCACCACCATCTTCAAGCTTTACCTACAATTTGAATTACCCCTGGTGGGGTTCCCGAGCGGCCAAAGGGAGCAGACTGTAAATCTGCCGTCATCGACTTCGAAGGTTCGAATCCTTCCCCCACCACCATTATTCACTACAGCGATGTAGTTAACTCGATGAGTAATGCAGAAGTTTGCACTTGTCGGGGAAGGGTGAGAACCTTCGATTAAGGTTCGACTCGAGCGAAAGCGAGAGAACGTTGCCAACGGCAACGGCCCGTAGGGTGAGGAGCGAAGCGACGAATAATCCTTCCCCCACCACCATCTTCAAGCTTTACCTACAATTTGAATTACCCCTGGTGGGGTTCCCGAGCGGCCAAAGGGAGCAGACTGTAAATCTGCCGTCATCGACTTCGAAGGTTCGAATCCTTCCCCCACCACCATCACTCCCGTCGCGTATCTTATCCCCGTTAAGCACAGTGTCTCATATCTCTCTGTACGGGGAAGGATGAGAAGCTTCGACTAAGGTTCGATTCGAGCGAAAGCGAGAAAGCGTTGCCAACGGCAACGACCCGAAGGGCGAAGCGCGCAGCGCTGAGTCATCCTTCCCCCACCACCATCACCTCCCAGTCGCACTTCAGCAAGATCAAACCTTAATGTCCTATATTCTGCCCTCGATACTTGCCCGCAATATGCCTGATGCACTGCGCTTATCAGGCCTACAGGAGAGTTGACGCCTGCGTAGGCCGGATAAGGCATTTATGCCGCCATCCGGCAAACAACCATAAAAAAACTCCGCCGAAGCGGAGTTTAGGGCATCGAGAGAAAATCAGTGACGTGCACGAACAATCTGGTATTTGCGGGTCAGGTACTCGACCGGCACGCTCCAGATATGCACCAGGCGCGAGAATGGGAATAACAGGAACAGCGTCATCCCCAGTACCAGGTGCATACGGAAGATAAAGGCCACACCGTCCAGATGTGCGGATGCGCCACCGTGGAAGGTCACAACTGACTGCGCCCATCCGACCAGCTTCATCATTTCACTCCCGTCCATATGCCGGGCGGAGAACGGAATGGTCAGCAGACCCAGCGCGCACTGAATCACCAGCAATGAGAGAATCAAAATATCTGCGCCGGTAGTGGTGGCGCGGACACGTGGGCTGAACAGACGACGCTTGAGCAGTAAAATACCGCCAACCAGCGTCAGCACGCCGCAGGCGCCGCCGGCAATCATCGCCATCTTCTGCTTCACGTCGACCGGCAGAAAAGCTTCATACATCCAGTGCGGCGTTAACATGCCCAGGAAGTGACCGGCGAAAATACCCAGAATCCCAATGTGGAACAGGTTTGACGCCAGGTTCATTCCTTTGCGATCCAGCATCTGACTGGAAGCCGCCCGCCAGGTGTACTGGCCGTAGTCGTAACGTAACCAACTACCGATCAGAAATACCGATCCGGCAATGTACGGGTAGATATCAAAGAAGAACATATTCAGGAAGTGCATTAGTGCTGTCCTCCGGTGGTGATATTCAGATATTGCGGCGCCACGGCCCCGGCAAAACGACGCTGGTGAGCGGAGATTTCCGACTCGCCACACCCCTGATCGGCGAAGAATTTCACCTGCTCTTCTTCCCAGACCGCATCCAACGCCTGTGGGGTATCATCACGTGCTTCATTCGCAATTTTTTCAGCCACTTTGTCGCTGTCGATAACGGTATTCGCCAGTTTTAACAGCAGATCGAACAGCACCGCATAACGGCTGTCACGCTGTTGCAAACGTGCGCTGAGCAACGCCAGAATCGGCGCGATATCCTGTAACCCCCCTAACGCTTCGCTTTTCGGCAACTGCGCAAGGTATTCCAGATACAGCGGCAGATGATCGGGAAGTTCGCGGCTGTCGAGCTGCAAACCGTGCTGCTCATACTGTGCCATCAGGTCAACCATCGCCTGACCGCGATCGCGGGATTCCCCGTGTACATGTTCAAACAGCAGCAGCGATGTGGCACGGCCACGGTCAAACAGTTCGCTATAAGCGGCCTGTACATCCAGCATGTCCTGCGCGGTTAAATCGCGCAGGAAAACGCCCAGAGTCTGGGCATCCTCTTTATCCAGGTTCTCAGATGACGCGAGCGCATCGAACAACTCCTGCTGATGCTGCCACAGGGCAGCATCCGGGTACTCGAGCAGACGCGAAACAATGACGAGTTCAATCATGCGTGCGGCTCCGTTTTGCTGGTCACATCAACAGCGTCGATGCGGCGGCTGTTGAACAGATTGAATTTGGTATCAGACCCGTGGCAACCATCGCCGAAGGTAAAGCCACAACCGTTTTTCTCCGGGAATGCGTCACGCGCCAGTTCACGATGGCTGCTCGGTACCACAAAGCGATCTTCATAGTTGGCAATCGCCAGATAACGATACATTTCCTGCGCCTGGGCTTCGCTTAAACCCACCTCTTCCAGAGCGCGGGTATCCACTTTACCGTCTACGGTTTCCGCACGTTTGTAGTGACGCATCGCCAGCATCCGTTTCAGCGCCAACAGTACCGGCTGAGTGTCGCCAGCGGTCAACAGGTTCGCCAAGTACTGCACCGGGATACGCAGACTGTCTACATCCGGCAGAATACCGTTGCTGCCCAGTTCACCCGCGTCGGCGGCAGACTGAATCGGTGACAAAGGCGGCACGTACCAGACCATCGGCAGCGTGCGGTATTCCGGATGCAGCGGCAGCGCCAGCTTCCAGTCCATCGCCATTTTGTACACTGGCGATTGCTGCGCCGCATCGATCACGCTCTGCGGCACGCCATCCTTCAGCGCCTGCTCAATGACAGCCGGATCGTTTGGATCGAGGAACACGTCCAGTTGACGCTGGTATAGATCTTTTTCGTTTTCCGTACTGGCGGCGCTTTCAATGGCATCGGCGTCATACAGCAGTACGCCAAGATAACGGATACGGCCCACGCAGGTTTCCGAGCAAACGGTCGGCTGACCGGCTTCGATACGCGGGTAGCAGAAGATGCACTTCTCGGACTTGCCGCTCTTCCAGTTGAAGTAAATCTTCTTGTACGGGCAGCCGGTGATGCACATCCGCCAGCCGCGGCACTTGTCCTGGTCGATCAGCACGATGCCATCTTCTTCACGCTTGTAGATAGCACCGCTTGGGCAGGTCGCCACACACGCCGGGTTAAGGCAATGCTCGCACAGGCGCGGCAGGTACATCATGAAGGTGTTTTCGAACTGGCCGTACATCGCCTTCTGCATGTTTTCGAAGTTCTGGTCCTTGGCGCGTTTTTCGAATTCGCCGCCCAGAATTTCTTCCCAGTTCGGACCGCTGGTAATTTTGTCCATCCGCTGACCGGTAATCAACGAGCGCGGGCGGGCAATCGGCTGCGCTTTGCTGCCTTCCGGCGCGGTGTGCAAATTCTGATAGTCAAAATCAAACGGCTCGTAGTAATCATCCATGCCCGGCAGATGCGGGTTAGCAAAGATTTTACCCAGCAGCAGCGCCCGGTTGCCCATGCGCGGCTGTAGCTTGCCGTTAATTTTGCGGATCCAGCCGCCTTTCCATTTTTCCTGATTTTCCCAGTCATTCGGAAAACCAACGCCGGGCTTACTTTCCACGTTGTTGAACCAGGCGTACTCCATACCTTCACGGCTGGTCCAGACGTTTTTACAGGTGACTGAACAGGTATGACAGCCGATGCACTTATCGAGATTCAGCACCATGCCGACTTGTGAACGAATTTTCATTTTACGCTCTCCTGTACCTGGTCATTGCCTTCGCCATCCAACCAGTTAATGTTCTTCATCTTACGTACCACCACAAACTCATCGCGGTTGGAGCCGACGGTACCGTAGTAGTTAAAGCCGTAGGCTAACTGCGCATAGCCGCCGATCATATGGGTCGGTTTCGGCGTAATGCGCGTCACCGAGTTATGAATACCGCCGCGCTGCTGGGTAATTTCCGACCCCGGCAGGTTTACGATACGTTCCTGCGCGTGGTACATCATGGTCATACCCGCCGGTACACGCTGGCTGACCACTGCGCGTGCGGTCAATGCGCCGTTGCTGTTGAAGACTTCGATCCAGTCGTTATCTTCAATGCCCAGCTCTTTGGCGTCGGTTTCGCTCATCCATACAATCGGGCCGCCACGCGACAAGGTCAGCATCAACAGGTTATCGCTGTAGGTCGAGTGGATACCCCATTTCTGGTGCGGCGTCAGGAAGTTGAGCGCCTTCTCCGGATTACCGTTGGATTTACGCCCCATCACCGCTTTCACCGAGCGGGTGTCGATCGGTGGACGATACACCAGCAAACTTTCGCCGAAATCACGCATCCACTGGTGATCCTGATACAACTGCTGGCGACCAGACAGCGTACGCCATGGGATCAGCTCATGGACGTTGGTATAACCGGCGTTATAAGACACATGTTCATCTTCCAGGCCAGACCAGGTCGGGCTGGAGATAATTTTGCGCGGCTGGGCCTGAATATCGCGGAAGCGGATTTTCTCTTCTTCTTTATTGGTTGCCAGATGCGTATGGTCGCGACCGGTAAACTCGCTCAGCGCCGCCCAGGCTTTCACCGCCACCTGACCGTTGGTTTCCGGCGCTAACGTCAGGATCATCTCTGCCGCGTCAATCGCCGTGTTGAGCATCGGCTGGCCTTTCGCCGGACCGTCCGCTTTGGTGTAATTGAGCTTACGCAGCAAGTCCATTTCGCTCTGCGTGTTCCAGGCAATTCCTTTCCCGCCGTTGCCGATTTTCTCCATCAGCGGGCCGATAGAGGTAAATCGCTCATAGGTGGCCGGATAATCACGCTCAACGGTCATGATGTGCGGCGCGGTTTTCCCTGGAATCAGGTCGCATTCGCCTTTTTTCCAGTCTTTCACGTCCAGCGGCTGCGCCAGTTCAGCGGCAGAATCGTGCTGGATCGGCAGCGTCACGACGTCAGTCTCTTTACCCAGGTGGCCTACACAGACTTCGGAGAATTTCTTCGCAATGCCTTTGTAGATTTCCCAGTCGCTTTTCGATTCCCAGGCCGGATCTACGGCGGCAGACAGCGGATGAATAAACGGATGCATATCCGAGGTATTCATATCGTCTTTTTCATACCAGGTGGCGGTCGGCAGTACGATATCGGAGTACAGGCAGGTGCTCGACAGGCGGAAGTCCAGCGTCACCACCAGATCCAGTTTGCCGTCCAGGCCATTGTCACGCCACTCCACTTCTTCCGGCTTCACACCGCCCTGTTTACCCAGATCCAGCCCCTGAATACCATGCTCAGTACCCAGCAGATACTTCAGCATGTACTCATGGCCTTTACCGGAAGACCCAAGCAGGTTAGAACGCCAGATGAACAGGTTACGCGGGTGGTTTTTACCGTTTTCCGGCTGCTCGGCGGCAAAGCGAATCGAACCCTCTTTCAGGGATTTGACGGTATAATCTACCGGCGTCATACCGGCTTTTTCCGCTTCACGCGCAATGTACAGCGGGTTGGTGCCTAACTGCGGTGCCGACGGCAACCAGCCCATACGCTCGGCGCGCACATTGAAGTCAATCAGATGACCGCTATAGCGGGATTTGTCCGCCATCGGCGACAGTAACTCCTCGGCGGTCACCGTCTCGTAGCGCCACTGGCTGGAGTGGTTATAGAAGTAAGAGGTGCTGTTCATGTGACGCGCCGGACGCTGCCAGTCAAGGGCAAACGCCAGCGGCTGCCAGCCGGTCTGCGGACGCAGTTTTTCCTGACCGACGTAGTGCGCCCAGCCGCCGCCGCTCTGACCAACGCAACCACAGAACACCAACATATTAATCAGCCCGCGATAGTTCATATCGAGGTGATACCAGTGGTTCAGACCGGCGCCAACGATAATCATTGAACGCCCGTGCGTTTTGTCCGCGTTATCGGCGAACTCCCGTGCGATACGGATGATCTGCGCCCGCGGCACGCCGGTGATCTGCTCGGCCCATGCTGGCGTATATGCTTTGGTATCGTCATAACTGGCGGCACAATTTTCATCGTTCAGGCCGCGTTCCAGACCATAGTTCGCCATGGTCAGGTCATACACGGTGGTGACTAACGCGGTAGAACCATCGGCCAGTTGCAGACGTTTTGCCGGCAGTTTATGCAGCAGGACGTTATCCAGCGCCACATGATTAAAGTACTCTGAACCTTCGCCGCCGAAATACGGGAAGCCCACGTCAGCAATCTCATCCTGGCTGCCCAGCAAGCTGAGCTGCAATTCAGTTTCTGCACCGGTAGTCCCGTCGCGCTGTTCGAGGTTCCATTTGCCTTTTTCACCCCAGCGGAAGCCGATGGAGCCATTTGGCGCCACCATTTCACCGTTGCTATTGATAGCGACGGTTTTCCATTCCGGGTTATTTTCCTGCCCCAGCGAATCAACGAGATCGGCAGCGCGCAGCATACGACCTGCGGCATAATAACCATCACGCTCTTCAAGCATCACCAGCATTGGCATGTCGGTATAGCGGCGG
Source organism: Salmonella sp. 741265050_HSA (assembly GCF_046569445.1). NCBI lineage: Bacteria > Pseudomonadati > Pseudomonadota > Gammaproteobacteria > Enterobacterales > Enterobacteriaceae > Salmonella > Salmonella sp. 741265050_HSA. The sequence goes on from NZ_JBKFSV010000001.1 coordinate 811,477, forward strand.
ACATAATCGGTGAAGTACTGGCGCGGGTTGTCGAGGTGGAATTCGCGCAGCATGACGTGGCCCATCGCCAGCGCCATCGCCGCATCGGTCCCCTGCTTCGGCGCCAGCCACAGATCGCACAGTTTGGCGATTTCAGCATAGTCCGGCGTCACCGCGACGGTTTTAGTGCCTTTGTAACGTACTTCGGTAAAGAAGTGGGCGTCCGGCGTACGGGTTTGCGGCACGTTAGAGCCCCAGGCGATAATATAGCTGGAGTTGTACCAGTCAGCGGATTCCGGCACGTCGGTCTGCTCGCCCCAGGTTTGCGGGGAGGCTGGCGGCAGGTCGCAGTACCAGTCGTAGAAGCTCAGGCAGGTGCCGCCAATCAGCGAAAGATAACGTGCGCCGGAAGCGTAGGAAACCATCGACATCGCCGGGATGGGTGAGAAGCCCGCGACGCGGTCAGGGCCATAGGTTTTCACGGTGTACACGTTGGAGGCGGCGATCAGCTCGTTCACTTCCTGCCATGAGGAGCGAACAAAGCCGCCACGACCACGCGCCTGTTTGAAGCTTTTGGCTTTATCGGCATCTTCAATAATGGAGGCCCATGCCTCTACCGGATCGCGATGCAGTTTTTTCGCCTCGCGCCACATCTTCATCAGACGTTTGCGCATTAGCGGATATTTCAGTCGGTTAGCGCTGTAGAGATACCAGGAGTAACTTGCGCCGCGCGGGCAGCCGCGAGGTTCATGGTTTGGCATATCAGGACGGGTGCGCGGGTAATCGGTTTGCTGTGTTTCCCAGGTCACCAGACCATTTTTGACATAAATTTTCCAGCTACAAGAACCGGTGCAGTTCACCCCATGGGTTGAGCGCACAATTTTGTCATGCTGCCAACGTTGGCGGTATCCGTCCTCCCAGTCCCGGTTTGTTTCGAGAAGCTGGCCGTGCCCATCGGCAAAGGTTTCGCCCTTCTGCTTGAAGTAGCGAAACCGGTCCAGGAATTTACTCATCGGGTTTCTCCTGTGTGGAACCTTACGGCTCTCTGATAAATCGACATTGCTTAACTAAGGGCGAAGGTAACGCGCTGAATGGGCGTGAGAATTGATAACGATCAAGGCGGACAGGGATGCAAATGGCGCGCAAACCTTCTGCATACTCCTTTTGGAGGAGGAGTTTTATTTATATATATTGTTGATTTAATTACATAAAATTAAATTTACGCACGACATGAATGTTAAATTTTCAACAAGTGGGTATTAAGGGGTATCCCCCTGGATGACCGATAAAGATGAGCGTGGTCAGCCCTGTCGCGCCTCTCTTCTTGACTATAAGTATGTTGTAACTAAATGCGGGTAAAAAAAAGCGCGGTCTAACGCCGCGCAAAGGATAATCAAAAGTTACTTTTTATTTTTAGAATGACGTCCATATACCGCCCAGGTAATAACGACGCAGGCGATATAGAAAATAAGAAAGACCTTCATCGCGCCGACTGGAGAACCGGTTAATGCTAAAGATGAACCAAACGCTTTCGGAATAAAAAAGCCGCCAATCGCGCCAATCGCGGAAATAAAGCCCAGCGCCGCCGCCGTATCGGTCGCCGCTTCACGCATGGCTCTTTCGTCCGACCCGCCTTCCGCTTTAACCCGGTCCATCGTCAGTTTACGGAAGATAACGGAGATCATCTGGAAGGTAGAACCACTCCCCAGCCCCGCCGTCAGGAACAGCGCCAGAAATACCCCGTAGAACGCGATAAAGCTACCGCCAACGCCGCCAGTAGGTAATGTCAGGAACAGCAGACCGCTGAAAATCGCCATCAGGACAAAGTTGATAAGCGTGACGCGGGTCCCCCCCAGACGGTCAGAAATTGCGCCGCCTGCCGAACGCGCCAGCGCGCCGATAAACGGACCGAAAAACGCATAATGCAGGATCTGCACATCCGGGAATTGCGTTTTAGACAGCATAGCGAACCCCGCGGAGAAACCGATAAACGATCCGAAGGTTGCCAAATACAGCAGACTCATGATCCACAGATGACCACGTTTGAGCACCGGCAGTTGCTCTTTTAGCGAGGCCTTAGACGTCGCCAGTTCGTTCATGCCGAACCACGCTGCCAGCGTAAAAATGGCCAGGAAAGGCACCCAAATCCAGGCCGCGTTCGCCAGATAGAGCTGAGAACCGTCCGGCTGCTCTACACCGTGGCTGCCAAAGGCGGCAAAGATAGAGAGCGAAACCACCAGCGGCGCAACCAGCTGCATCACGCTCACGCCCATATTGCCCAGACCGCCGTTCAAACCCAGCGCGCCGCCCTGCTTTTGTTTAGGAAAGAAAAAGCTGATGTTCGCCATACTGGAGGCAAAGTTCGCGCCGGCAAAACCACACAGCAAGGAAATAATAATGAAAGTGCTAAATGGCGTACTGGTATCCTGAACGGCAAAGCCTAACCATACGCAAGGCACGATGAGGATACCGGTACTGAACGCTGTCCAGCGACGTCCGCCAAATAGCGGCACCATAAAGGAGTAAGGCACCCGTAGCAGCGCGCCGGAAACAGATGGTAGCGCAGTCAACATAAAGAGCTGATCGGTCGTAAAATTAAATCCCACTTTCGGCAGGTTCACCGCCACTGCGCTGAATAGCATCCAGACGCAAAACGCCAGCAGTAAACACGGCACAGAAATCCACAGATTACGGCTGGCGACACGATGGCCGCGCTGCTGCCAGAATGCCGGATCTTCCGGACGCCATTCCGTGATAACAGCGCCAGTTGCCCTTTCCGGGGCGGATGAGTGACTCATAGACACCTCTGATTCTTGATTTGATGTCTGCCACATTAGGGTTTACTGCCGAAGGTAAGTTGATATAAATCAAAGGAAAAGTCGTCATCACCGGCGACTAAAAAGCGTTATTATCCTTAATGAGTAGGCTATTTTGGTAAAAAAGCTGTGGTTTTTCACCATGCTGTGTCTGTCTACTCCTTCCCGTCGCAGATACCTCTCTACGGCGGCAATTAAGGAGTAACTCGTTATAGGTATGGGTATACTCCGCTGTATCGTTGAGAATAGCGGCACAGCCGATTGACGCCCCTCTTTTTTGCTACGTTTTTTCGGCGACATTACCCCGAAGAAAGAAGGTAACATGTTTAAACGGTGTTTCTCTCCTCTTACGCTGGTTAACCAACTGGCGCTGATTGTCATGCTCTCTACCGCTATCGGCGTGGCGGGGATGGCGGTTTCCGGCTGGCTGGTTCAGGGCGTGCAGGGTAGCGCTCATGCGATTAATAAAGCGGGCTCATTGCGTATGCAAAGCTATCGACTACTGGCCGCTGTCCCGCTGGATGCTAAAGATCAAAAGCTGCTGGATGAGATGGAGCAAACGGCATTCAGCCCGGAACTGACCCGCGCCGCTGAGCGAGACGGGCAGCAGAAGCAGCTTAAAGCGTTGCAGGATTACTGGCATAACGAACTCTCGCCAGGACTACAGCACGCGCAAAACGCGCACGCGGTCGCAGAAGATGTCACGCGCTTTGTGGCGGGCCTGGATCGCCTGGTGACGTCGTTCGACCATACTACTGAATTGCGTATCGAACGCGTGGTATTAGTTCACCGGGTAATGGCGATCTTTATGGCGCTATTGCTGGTATTTACGATTATCTGGCTACGTGTTCGCCTTTTGCAGCCCTGGAAACAGTTATTATCAATGGCGCGCGCCGTCAGTCAGCGCGACTTTACCCAACGTGCCAATATCAGTGGACGCAATGAGATGGCCGCGTTGGGTTCTGCGCTCAATAATATGTCTGAAGAACTGGCCGAAAGTTATGCGGTACTGGAACAGCGCGTACAGGAAAAAACAGCCGGTCTGGAACATAAAAACCAGATTCTCTCGTTTTTGTGGCAAGCCAACCGCCGACTGCATTCACAGGCTCCGCTATGTGAGCGTCTTTCACCGGTACTGAATGGCCTGCAAAATTTAACCCAGTTGCATGATATTGAGCTGCGAGTCTATGACCTGGAAGATGAAGATAATCACCAGGAATTTACTTGTCAGTCGGACATCAGTTGCGATGATAAAGGCTGCCACCTTTGCCCACGTAGCGCCCTGCCGATGATTAACGGCGGCACCACTTTAAAATGGCGGCTCACCGATGCTCACACCCAATACGGTATTTTGCTGGCGACGCTGCCCTATGGACGCCATCTCAGCCACGATCAGCAACAGTTGGTGGACACGCTGGTTGAACAGCTTACCGCGACTCTGGCGCTCGACAGGCATCAGGAGCGCCAGCAGCAGTTGATTGTCATGGAAGAGCGTGCCACCATTGCCCGCGAACTGCATGATTCTATTGCCCAGTCGCTCTCTTGTATGAAGATGCAGGTGAGCTGCCTGCAAATGCAGGGCGACGTGTTACCGGAAAGCAGCCGTGAGTTACTCAGCCAAATTCGCAATGAGCTAAACTGCTCCTGGGCGCAACTGCGCGAACTGTTAACTACTTTCCGGTTACAGTTGACGGAACCCGGGCTACGTCCGGCGCTGGAGGCAAGCTGCCAGGAGTTCAGCGCCCGGTTTGGCTTTACGGTAAAACTGGATTATCAGCTTCCCCCCCGCCTGGTGCCTTCACACCAGGCGATACACCTGTTGCAAATTGCCAGGGAAGCCCTCAGCAACGCCCTTAAACACTCTCATGCCGACGATGTGGTGGTGACAGTGACGCAATGTGGCAAACAGGTCAAACTAAAAGTGCAGGATAATGGCTGCGGCGTCCCGGAAAACGCCGAACGCAGTAATCACTACGGCATGATCATCATGCGCGATCGGGCGCAAAGTTTGCGCGGCGATTGCCAGGTACGCCGACGCGAGACTGGCGGAACAGAGGTCACTGTTACTTTTATTCCAGAAACAAACTTCACAGAAACCCAGGGAGATACCCATGAATAATCAGGAACCGGCAACCATCCTGTTAATTGACGACCATCCGATGCTACGCACGGGTGTAAAGCAGCTTGTGAGTATGGCGCCCGATATCAGCGTGGTCGGAGAAGCCAGCAACGGTGAGCAGGGTATTGACCTGGCGGAATCGCTCGATCCCGATCTGATCCTCCTTGATTTGAATATGCCGGGAATGAATGGTCTCGAAACGCTGGATAAATTACGCGAAAAAGCGCTGTCAGGACGTATTGTCGTTTTCAGCGTATCCAACCATGAAGAAGATGTCGTCACGGCGCTAAAGCGCGGCGCGGACGGTTATCTGTTAAAAGACATGGAGCCGGAGGACTTGCTCAAAGCGTTACAACAGGCCGCCGCCGGCGAAATGGTATTAAGTGAAGCGTTAACGCCGGTACTGGCGGCCAGCCTGCGGGCCAACCGCTCCACCACCGATCGCGATGTAACGCAACTCACCCCGCGTGAGCGCGATATTCTGAAGCTCATCGCGCAGGGATTGCCGAATAAGATGATTGCCCGACGTCTGGATATCACCGAAAGTACGGTCAAAGTGCACGTGAAACATATGCTCAAGAAAATGAAGCTGAAATCGCGCGTGGAGGCCGCCGTCTGGGTGCATCAGGAACGCATCTTTTAATTATTGCTCCTGGAACGGTTGCCAATGCGGATTATCGTCCGGCATCGTGATAAACGGTTCAGTCAGCGCGAGCGTGATCTCATTGGAAGAGACACGCTGACCTTTTTCATCCTCAACCACCACCGATAAACGCCAGCGATTTGCCGCGCCTTCGCGGTGATCCCAGGCCGGCATAATGATTGTCCAGCCCTCGGTACTGCGGGTGTCCGTTCCTGCCGTCAAACTTAATGCCTGTGTATCGCCCTGCCAGCTCAAATGACGAATACCGTGCACGCTGCGCACCTGCAATTTTAACGCAACCGTCTCACCAGGCGTAAGATCCCAGGGCGGCGTCGCCAGAAAAACCGTTAACGTTTTACGCTGCCGATACTCCATTGTCGGCAACGAGTTACGTTGCGGCGTATCATAGCGGCTACCGCGTAATGACTGGCTTTGCGCCACTTCACTGGCGGCAAGCTGCTTTTTGAGCGGCACGCCGAAGCGGTAGTTAAGCGTCAGCCCCAGGTTATTCTGACTGACCCCGCTCTCGCCCTGTTTGTGCTGGGCGGTCATGGTAAGCAAAGGTACTGGCGTATAGTTGAGACCCAGTTTTAACGCGACAGGATTGTGATACCCCGTTCCGGAGTCAAACAGATCCACGCTATCGCCAAAGTACTGCTCCAGACTAACGCTGGTATTGATATGCTGGTAAAACGGCAGCCGCATTTGCGCGTTGATATCATACCCGCGCGCCATTCGCTGTTCTAAGGTCGCCGTATGCGTCTGCCAGTCGGCAAAAGGCTGATAATAGTTGGCGGATAAACGCAAATATTCTCCCCACGCCTCCGCGCCAAAGCCGGCGCGCTGCAGATTTTCATCCAGCAGATTATCGTAAAAGGTATTATAGCCAAGAAGCCAGCCATCCTGCGCCCAGCGCTGTCCTATGCCAACGTTGCTTACCAGTCCGTCAGTCTGTTGCGTAAGACCAAGCTGGCTCCAGGTCAGATAGCGCTGTTTATCCTGTAAAGGGATAAACCAGCTTCCGCGACTGCCGTTAAAATGACCTTCGTTATCGACGTTAATATCCACGCTGGCGCTGCCCCAGGCTGATAGCCAGCTTTCAAGCTGCTGGTTAACCTGCTCGCTGACCACATCGCGTACCTGTCCGAAAGCGAATTGCCGCGCCTGTTCACCGGTATCCAGATCGTTATTTTTCATGCTGGCTTCGCCAAACGCTTTGGCCATCTCGGCAAAATGCTTTTCCCCTTCGTGGGATTCCGGCATCATGCCTAAATCCGGCAGACGGTTTTGCGTGAAAGGATCTTGCGCCTGCGCACGGATCGTACCGCTGGCAGCCAGCAAGAGAAGCGAGAGTGAGAATGAACGAAAAACAATACGGCTCAACGTGTCGGCAACTTCTACAACAAAAGATAAGAGGAATGGCATCAGAGTAAACCATAACGTGTCCGGACAGGTTTTGCAGCCTTTTCTCGTGCTTCCAGGAATATCCTTATTTTTTTCCGCAGAGCGTCCCGGGATTTTATCCACGCATTTGGCGGCACCCGGTTCCCGAGGTAACATAACGCCATTGCCGACAAAATTTCTCGAGGAGAAGGGTTATTCATGCAAAATATCGTCATTATCGCTAACGGCGCCGCCTACGGCAGCGAATCATTATTTAATAGCCTGCGTCTGGCCATTGCGCTGCGCGAGCAGGAAAGCCATCTCGATTTACGCCTGTTTTTGATGTCAGATGCCGTAACCGCAGGGTTACGCGGTCAAAAACCAGCCGAAGGCTACAATATTCAGCAAATGCTGGAAATTCTGACCGCGCAAAACGTACCGGTAAAATTATGCAAAACCTGTGCGGACGGACGTGGTATCACTCCACTGCCGCTGATTGACGGTGTGGAAATCGGAACGCTGGTCGAGCTGGCGCAATGGACGCTGGCGGCGGACAAAGTGCTGACATTTTGAATCTGTACGCGGGAAAAGCTCCCGCGTCAGGATAGACTTCCGGCAAGAAAATCAGGCTAACACGTGAGTAATACCGCGTTTATTTTTTCTTATGCCATTTATCATCCTCGCCTTTTTCATAATCGTTTTTAACCGCCGCCCAGGCGACTTTGTGTGCGGTTTCCTCTCGACTGGCGTCATCACGACGATCGGCTTTATCTTTATATTGCTCCCAGGCGCTATTAAACGCTTCTTTGTAAATTTCCTGGGCATGGGCTGGAAGAACATTCCGCACATTATCGGGTAAATCACTTTTGGCTTTATACGGCATCACCGCCTCCGTCTTCAGGGAAAACATTAAGTGTGGTAAACAATGCGTTATTACGCCAGTCGAGGAGGATTTTTGCTTTTTACGGAAATTAACTTTTTGTTATTTAAACACTGTTAAAACAAGATGCTTGTTTTACTGACCTTGAAAGAAAAAAATCGTCTACGCCGTAAAACTACGTAAAAAACCACTAAAAAAATACAAATTTCTGCTATTTTTACCTTCTTTACTCTTTCCAAAATATTAACACCTGCACAAGGGAGACCCTCATGACACATGCCTGTGAGGCGGTGAAAACCCGCCATAAGGAGACTTCGCTTATTTTCCCGGTTCTTGCGCTGGTAGTGCTGTTCCTTTGGGGAAGCAGCCAGTCACTACCAGTGGTTATTGGCATCAATATCCTTGCACTTATTGGTATTTTAAGCAGCGCATTTAGCGTGGTCCGTCATGCCGATGTATTAGCGCACCGACTCGGCGAACCCTATGGATCGCTTATTTTAAGCCTGTCCGTCGTTATTCTTGAGGTGAGTTTAATTTCCGCGCTGATGGCTACCGGCGATGCTGCGCCAACGCTTATGCGCGATACGCTCTACTCTATTATTATGATTGTCACCGGGGGACTGGTCGGTTTCTCGTTGTTGTTGGGCGGGCGTAAATTCGCAACGCAATATATGAATTTATTTGGGATTAAGCAGTATCTTATCGCGCTATTTCCGCTGGCGATTATTGTGCTGGTTTTTCCCATGGCATTGCCGCAAGCCAATTTTTCTACTGGTCAGGCATTATTGGTCGCGTTAATTTCCGCCGCGATGTACGGCGTATTTTTGTTGATTCAAACCAAAACGCACCAGAGCTTATTTATCTATGAACATGAAGATGAAGGCGATGATGACAATCCACACCACGGTAAACCCTCCGCGCACAGTAGCGGCTGGCATACGGTCTGGTTACTCATTCATTTAATTGCGGTCATTGCCGTTACCAAAATGAATGCCAGCCCGCTGGAGGCGTTGCTGACCAGCATGAACGCCCCGGTCGCCTTTACCGGTTTCCTGGTCGCGTTGTTAATTCTCTCGCCGGAAGGACTGGGCGCGCTGAAGGCGGTACTGAATAATCAGGTTCAGCGGGCAATGAATCTGTTCTTCGGATCGGTGTTGGCGACGATTTCATTAACCGTGCCGGTTGTCACGCTCATCGCCTGGGCGACAGGTAATGATCTGGTGTTTGGTTTAGGCGCGCCGGAAATGGTAGTGATGGTGGCCTCGTTAGTGCTGTGCCATATTTCGTTCTCTACCGGACGCACCAACGTGCTAAACGGCGCGGCGCATCTGGCTTTATTTGCCGCCTATCTGATGACGATTTTTGCCTGATATAAAAAAGCCGGATAGTATCTTATCCGGCCTACACAAGCTAAAAACCGCAATCAGTTCTCGGTATCCAGCTCGTCGAAGCTTTTCACCAAATCATCAATCGCTTTTATCTGGGTCAGGAACTGCTCCAGTTTCGCCAGCGGCAGTGCGGAAGGACCGTCGCACTTCGCGTTAGCCGGGTCCGGATGCGACTCCAGGAACAGGCCCGCCAGACCGACAGCCATACCGGCGCGCGCCAGCTCGGTCACCTGACCACGACGACCGCCCGAGGCAGCGCCAAATGGGTCGCGGCATTGCAGCGCATGGGTAACGTCGAAAATCACCGGCGAGTTGCCGGAGACCTTTTTCATCACGCTAAAGCCCAGCATATCCACCACCAGGTTGTCATAACCGAAGTTCGCGCCGCGGTCGCACAGAATCACCTTATCGTTACCGCCCTCATGGAACTTATCCACGATATTGCCCATCTGACCCGGGCTTACGAACTGCGGCTTTTTCACGTTAATCACAGCGCCGGTTTTCGCCATCGCTTCCACCAGGTCGGTCTGGCGCGCCAGAAACGCCGGGAGCTGAATCACGTCAACCACATCAGCCACAGGCTGCGCCTGGCTGGCTTCATGGACGTCAGTGATCACTTTTACGCCAAATGTCTGTTTGAGTTCCTGGAAGATTTTCATCCCTTCTTCCAGACCCGGCCCACGGTAAGAGTGAATAGAGGAACGGTTGGCTTTATCAAAAGAGGCCTTGAACACGTAAGGAATACCCAGCTTCTGGGTAACGGTTACGTAGTGCTCACAAATGCGCATTGCCAGATCGCGTGACTCCAGCACGTTCATACCGCCAAACAGCACAAACGGCAGGTCATTTGCCACCTTAATGTCGCCAATGTTAACCACTTTTTGTTTCATAGGATCGCCTTACACTTATAGGTAAAATGTCGGTTAATTAATGTAGAACAATTTGCTTGTGCGCAATGGTGTTGATCTGCGCACGAATCATTTCGCTGATCGGGTCTTCCGGACACTGTTCAACGAAGTAGCTTAAATCAGTCAGCGCAACGTGTTCACACTCAAGCTGCGCGTAGATCAACCCGCGGTCACGGATTTCGTAAGGATCTTCCGGGTTAAATTGCAACAATGCTTCGCTAACGCGCAGCGCCAGCTCCATTTGCCGTTCCTCCATCAGCGAGGATTTCAGCGTATCCAGTAGCTTACGAATCACTTCGGCGTTATCCGCTTCGTCCAAATCTTCATTAAACAACTCGGCGACCGGACTAATATTGCCTTTTAACCAGACTTCCAGAGTATGTTCATCAAGCGTTTCACCGTTGAACGGGTTAATCAGCCACATTTCCCCTTCCAGCGATTCAATACGCAAAATCAACTGCGTTGGGAAGATAACGGGCACCAACGGCAAATCAAGACGGTTTGCTATCCATAATAAAATAGCGCCCAACGATACCGCGCTCCCCTGGCGTTTTTTCAGGACTTTATCGAGCCATAAAGCATCAGAAAGACGGTAGACGCCGCGGGAATCCGTGAACCCCCACTCGCCGTAAAAAAGTGCCAGCAATTTTTCCAGTTGCTCATCCTGAGACAGGAGCTGGCTAATTTCTTCCTGCGCCAGACTGACCAGACGTTCCAGTTCGTCGTAGACAAACTGCGTGGGAAAATCCAGGCGAATCATCTCTGATGCCAGGATCATGCCATCACACAGCGGCGCATTGTTAAATTCGAAATCAGCTAACGACCTCATGACTTACCCCAGTAACGGTATTTTTGTGGTGGCGAGTTTAATGATGATGTACAGCACCACCAGCGCCAGCGGGAAAGCGATAAAACGCGCCTGCTGGCTGCGCGCCTGACGATAATCAAGCGCAATAAAACCCAAAACGATGTAGATGATAACGCCAAACAGTTTTTCAGTCAGCCATGCGCCCGATTCCGTGAATGGCAGGATGTGCGTTTTAACGATTAACCCGATACCGCTAAACAGTAACAGGGTATCTATGACGGGAGGCACGATTCGTGTCCAGCGCGCGGCGGCCAACGCATGGCCGCAATAGCGCCACCAGTAACGAGCGATAAACAAACTGACGGAGAGCGCAACACAGATAAGATGAAGCGTGAGCAACATTGCAATTGTCATGGCGTAAAACGTCCGCAGGTCACGCGTTCATTCCCGCCATAATCACGACACGTTTCTACATCCGAGTAACCAGACCGCCTGAAAACCGCTCTTACCGCTTCGCCTTGCTGCCAACCGTGTTCCAGCAGCAGGAAGCCGCCGGGCGTTAACATCTGACGGGCGTTATCGATAATATGCGTCAGATCCGCCATACCGTTTTCGTCCGCCACCAACGCCGAGCGCGGTTCAAAGCGTACATCGCCTTCGCTAAGGTGCGGGTCCTGCGCATCAATGTAGGGCGGATTGCTGACAATCATGTCGAACTGCTGCCCCGATAGCGCGCTGAACCAACAACTTTGCAGTATACGCACATTCCGGATAGCCAAATGTTCCGCGTTGCGTATCGCCAGCGCAACCGCATCAGGCATACGATCGACCGCAGTCACCTCGCAATCCGGTCGCTCGCAGGCCAGCGCCAGCGCAATCGCGCCAGTTCCGGTGCCTAAATCCAGAATACGACAGGTTTTGACCGGCAATCGCGCCAACGCCTGTTCCACCAGACATTCGGTATCCGGGCGCGGAATTAGCGTGGCGGGTGAAACGAAGAGCGGCAGCGACCAGAATTCGCGTAAGCCCGTCAGGTACGCAATGGGTTCGCCCTGTTTACGCCGCTGCAGCAGATCCGCGAGCTGTTGTTGCTGGACGTCGGTAAGCGGCGTTTCGCCAAAGGCCATAATATACGTCCGCCCCTTGCCCGTAACGTACTCAAGCAGGATCTCGGCGTCGCGCCGGGGGCTGTCGCTGTCCCGGAGCTGGTTTACCGCCTCATGCAGCCAGTGCTGAAAATCCATTATTCCTGCTCGGACAATGCGGCTAACAGGTCAGCCTGATGTTCCTGAACAATCGGCTCAATCAGCATATCCAGCTTACCTTCCATCGTTTCATCAAGGCGATATAACGTCAGATTAATACGATGATCGGTCACGCGCCCCTGGGGGAAATTATAGGTCCGGTTACGATCGCTGCGATCGCCGCTGCCAAGCAGGTTGCGGCGCGTTGACGCCTCGGCCTGCTGGCGTTTTGCCGTTTCGGCGGCGTGAATGCGCGCCCCAAGCACCGAGAGCGCTTTCGCTTTGTTTTTATGCTGCGAACGCTCGTCCTGGCATTCCACCACGATGCCGGTCGGCAAGTGGGTAATACGGATAGCGGAGTCGGTGGTGTTAACGTGCTGACCGCCCGCGCCGGAAGAACGAAACGTATCAATGCGCAGATCCGCCGGGTTAATATCCGGCAGCTCGGCTTCCGGCAGCTCCGGCATCACGGCGACGGTACAGGCGGAGGTATGGATACGCCCCTGCGACTCGGTCGCCGGAACACGCTGTACGCGGTGTCCGCCGGACTCAAATTTCAGTCGGCCATACACGCCGTCGCCGCTGATTTTGGCGATGATCTCTTTATAACCGCCATGCTCGCCTTCGCTCATGCTCATGATCTCCACGCGCCAGCGGCGCGCTTCGGCATAACGGCTGTACATGCGGAACAGATCGCCGGCAAACAGCGCGGCTTCGTCGCCGCCGGTGCCGGCGCGAACCTCAAGGAACGCGTTTCGTTCATCGTCCGGATCTTTCGGCAGCAGCAGTACCTGTAACTGTTGCTCCAGTTGTTCGCTTTTTTCTTTCGCTTCGCGCAGTTCTTCCTGCGCCATTTCTCGCATTTCAGGATCGTCGAGCATCATCTGAGCCGTCTCGATATCGTCCTGAACCTGTTGCCAGTCCGTAAAACAGCGAGAAACGTCGCTTAATTGCGCATATTCGCGCGACAATGCGCGAAAGCGGTCCTGGTCGGCGATAATTCCCGCATCGCCCAGCAACGCCTGAACTTCCTCATGGCGTTCGTGCAGGGCTTCCAGTTTGGCAACGATAGAAGGCTTCATAGGCGTAAATTCACCCTGTAAAAAAGTGTGGTGTGTGCTGCTACTCCAGCCCGAGGCTGTCGCGCAGAATATTCAGGCGTTCGTCATCCCCGTCACGGGCAGCCTGTTGAAGTGATTTCGTTGGCGCATGAATCAGGCGGTTGGTCAGTTTCCATGCCAGATCCTGCAAGATGGCTTGCGCATCGCCGCCCTGTTGAAGGGCCGACAGCGCTTTGGTAGTCAGTTCGTCACGAATCTGCTCCGACTGACTACGGTATTCCCGAATGGTCTCGCTGGCCCCCTGGGCGCGTAGCCAGGCCATAAACTCGCTGGCTTCCTGCTCAACAATCGTTTCCGCTTCCACCGCCGCAGCCTGACGCTGCGCCAGATTATGCGAAATGATGCTCTGTAAATCATCGACGCTATAAAGATAAGCGTTCGCCAGTTTGCCGACTTCCGGCTCAACGTCGCGCGGTACGGCGATATCCACCAGCAGCATCGGCTGGTTGCGACGGCTTTTTAATGCGCGCTCCACCATACCTTTACCGATAATCGGCAGCGGGCTGGCGGTCGAACTGATGATAATATCGGCATCCTGCAAGCGGGCGTCGATATCGCTGAGCGAGATAACCTCAGCGCCAACCTCATCCGCCAGGGCTTGCGCGCGCTCGCGGGTTCGGTTGGCGATAATCATCTTTTGTACTTTATGCTCGCGCAGGTGACGCGCCACCAGTTCAATAGTTTCACCCGCGCCAACTAACAGTACAGTGACCATCGAGAGCGATTCAAAGATTTGGCGGGCGAGCGTACAGGCGGCAAACGCGACGGAGACGGCGCTGGCGCCGATATCGGTTTCAGTCCGCACTCGCTTGGCGACGGAAAAAGACTTCTGAAACATTCGCTCCAGCGCGCTGGCGTTAAGGTGGCCTTTTTGCGAATCCGCAAACGCTTTTTTCACCTGACCGAGGATTTGCGGTTCGCCCAGCACCAGTGAATCCAGACCGCTGGCGACGCGCATCAGGTGGCTGACGGCGTCATTGTCCTGATGCCAGTACAGACTGTTGCGCAGATCGTCCTCGTTCAGGTTATGGTAATCGCATAACCAGCGGATCAACGCTTCTTGCAGGTTATCCTGCTCTTCCACGCTCAAATACAGTTCTGTACGGTTACAGGTTGACAGCACGACCCCGCCCTGCACCATTGGCTGCGCAAGCAGGCTGTCCAGCGCCTGATCAAGCGTGTCCGGCGAAAACGTTACGCGTTCTCGCAGCGATACAGGTGCCGTTTTATGGTTAATACCGAGCGCTAAAAGGGTCATGTCTGCGGGAGTAGTACCAGCGTTGATATGGTTAGTCTGCTTGCATCATACAGGATGCGCGTGGTCAATAAAAGAGAGAGCCCCCTTTTGGAGTAATTGGCAGCGCTCGCTAATTTGATGATTTAAGACAACTTGAAAGTAGACGATGTCACCAGGCGGCGCTAGCATTAAAGGCTATAACTGTAACCGATAGCAAAAATTTGCCGAATCGCGGCGCGAACGTTTTTACAGCCTGCAGGTTCAGTTTTCAGGCCTGATAAGCGTAACGCCATCAGGCAATTATTGCACCGTATCACAAGGATTCGTCATCACTATGACCCTGCCCGATTTTCGCCTGATTCGTCTACTGCCGTTAGCAAGCCTGGTTCTCACCGCCTGTACGCTTCCTGGGCATAAAGGCCCGGGCAAGAGCCCGGATTCCCCTCAGTGGCGCCAGCATCAGCAAGAGGTGCGTCATCTGAATCAATACCAGACGCGCGGCGCCTTTGCTTACATCTCAGATGATCAGAAAGTCTATGCGCGCTTCTTCTGGCAACAGACCGGACAGGATCGCTACCGTCTGCTGCTTACCAACCCATTGGGCAGCACCGAGCTGGAGCTTAACGCCCAGCCGGGCAACGTCCAGTTGGTGGATAACAAAGGCCAGCGTTATACCGCCGATGACGCCGAAGAGATGATCGGCAAACTCACCGGGATGCCGATTCCGTTAAACAGCCTGCGGCAGTGGATCCTCGGTCTGCCTGGCGATGCCACCGACTACAAACTGGACGACCAGTACCGCCTGAGCGAAGTGAACTACCGCCAGGATGGTAAAAACTGGAAAGTGGTTTACGGTGGCTATGACAGCAAAACGCAGCCTGCCATGCCTGCCAATATGGAGCTTTCAGACGGCAGTCAGCGCATTAAGCTGAAAATGGATAACTGGATTGTGAAATGATGACCCATTGGCCTTCTCCGGCAAAATTAAACCTGTTTTTATATATCACCGGACAGCGTGCAGACGGCTACCACACGCTGCAGACGCTGTTTCAGTTTCTGGATTATGGCGACACACTCCACATCGAACCACGTCACGATGGCGAAATCCATTTATTAACGCCGGTTACCGGCGTTGAAAATGAAAACAATCTGATCGTCCGCGCCGCGCGGCTGTTGATGAAAGTCGCCTCGGAGAGTGGACGCCTGCCCGCCGGAAGCGGCGCGGATATCAGCATTGAGAAGCGCCTTCCCATGGGCGGCGGTCTGGGTGGCGGCTCGTCTAACGCCGCGACCGTTCTGGTGGCGCTCAATCATCTTTGGCAATGCGGGCTTTCCATTGATGAACTGGCGACGCTCGGCCTGACGCTCGGCGCCGACGTCCCGGTCTTTGTTCGTGGCCACGCCGCGTTTGCCGAAGGCGTAGGCGAAATATTAACGCCGGTGAATCCGCCGGAAAAATGGTATCTGGTCGCGCACCCTAGCGTAAGCATTCCGACGCCGGTTATCTTTAAAGATCCTCAATTGCCGCGTAATACGCCAAAAAGGTCAATAGATACGTTACTAAAATGTGAATTCAGCAATGATTGCGAGGTTATCGCAAGAAAACGTTTTCGCGAGGTTGATGCGGCGCTTTCCTGGCTGTTAGAATACGCGCCGTCGCGCCTGACTGGGACAGGGGCCTGTGTCTTTGCTGAATTCGATACAGAGTCTTGTGCTCGCCAGGTGCTTGAGCAAGCCCCGGAATGGCTCAATGCTTTTGTGGCGAAGGGTGTCAACCTCTCCCCATTGCATCGAGAGTTACTCTAACGCATTCGGGTTTCAGGAAGATGGCGAAATGACGAATCGCCGGTCATATATGCCGTATTTGACCGGTGTGAGGCATCGATACCAGCGCACATGAAACGTGAATGAAGACGAGTAAGCCGGGCAAGCTGAGCTTCGGTGACAACGTCACCTTGTTCCAGACGTTGCATCGCGCTCTTTAATACACCGCCTGGATAGGATTTTGCCTGGCCCGCACAGTTTTCGGCAGATTCTTTCCACCAATGGACGCATGCCTGAGGTTCTTCTCGTGCCTGATATGAAGCTTTTTGCTGGTAACGCCACCCCGGAACTAGCACAACGTATTGCCAACCGCCTGTACACTTCTCTCGGCGACGCCGCCGTAGGTCGCTTTAGCGACGGCGAAGTCAGCGTACAAATCAACGAAAATGTACGCGGTGGTGATATTTTCATCATCCAGTCCACTTGTGCCCCAACCAACGACAACCTGATGGAATTGGTCGTTATGGTTGATGCCCTGCGTCGTGCTTCCGCAGGTCGTATCACCGCCGTTATCCCCTACTTTGGCTATGCACGTCAGGACCGTCGCGTACGTTCCGCCCGTGTGCCGATTACCGCAAAAGTTGTCGCTGACTTCCTGTCCAGCGTCGGCGTTGACCGCGTTCTCACCGTAGATCTGCATGCTGAACAGATCCAGGGCTTCTTTGACGTTCCGGTTGATAACGTGTTCGGTAGCCCAATCCTGCTCGAAGATATGCTGCAACTGAATCTGGATAACCCGATCGTGGTTTCCCCGGATATTGGCGGCGTGGTTCGTGCCCGCGCTATCGCTAAGCTGCTGAACGATACCGATATGGCTATCATTGATAAACGTCGTCCGCGCGCGAACGTTTCTCAGGTGATGCACATCATCGGCGACGTCGCTGGCCGTGACTGCGTGCTGGTTGATGATATGATCGATACCGGCGGTACTCTGTGCAAAGCAGCAGAAGCATTGAAAGAACGTGGCGCTAAACGCGTGTTTGCCTACGCGACGCACCCGATCTTCTCAGGCAATGCGGCAAACAACCTGCGCAACTCCGTCATTGATGAAGTCGTTGTCTGCGACACCATTCCGCTGACCGACGAAATCAAAGCGCTGCCGAACGTGCGTACCTTGACCCTGTCAGGTATGCTGGCCGAAGCGATTCGCCGTATCAGCAACGAAGAATCGATTTCCGCCATGTTCGAGCATTGATCGAACCCGGATCTGAAACCCGCTGCGGCGGGTTTTTTTGTCTGTAACACCCTTTTGTATGACTTATGCCTCCTTCACCTGCCATTTAGTTGACAGATGATGCGCTCATGGATGAAACATTATTGTGAACAAATTATTTTCCTCACATGTGATGCCTTTCCGCGCTCTCATCGATGCTTGCTGGAAAGAAAAATATACCGCCTCCCGGTTCACCCGTGATGTGATAGCCGGGATCACCGTCGGGATTATTGCTATCCCGCTGGCGATGGCGCTGGCAATTGGCAGTGGCGTTGCGCCGCAGTATGGCCTCTATACCTCCGCTGTCGCCGGGATCGTGATCGCGCTAACCGGCGGCTCGCGCTTTAGCGTTTCCGGCCCTACCGCCGCGTTTGTGGTGATTTTGTATCCGGTGTCGCAACAGTTTGGTCTGGCGGGCCTACTGGTCGCCACGCTGATGTCGGGCTTCTTCCTGATCCTTTTCGGCCTGGCGAGACTGGGGCGATTGATTGAATATATCCCGGTGTCGGTCACGTTGGGTTTTACCTCAGGGATTGGTATTACCATCGGTACCATGCAGATTAAAGATTTTCTTGGTCTGCAGATGGCCCATGTGCCAGAGCACTATTTGCAGAAAGTCGGCGCGCTGTTTATGGCGTTGCCCACCGTCAATATTGGCGATGCCGCCATTGGCGTGGTAACGCTGGGAACGTTGATTTTCTGGCCGCGTCTCGGTATTCGTCTGCCAGGACATCTTCCCGCGCTACTGGCCGGTTGCGCCGTGATGGGGATCGTTAATCTGCTGGGCGGCAATGTGGCGACTATCGGCTCACAGTTCCATTACGTTCTGGCTGACGGCACTCAGGGCAACGGCATCCCGCAGCTCCTGCCGCAACTGATGCTGCCGTGGAGTCTTCCTGGCTCCGATTTCACGCTAAGCTGGGATTCACTGCGCGCGCTGCTGCCAGCGGCCTTCTCGATGGCAATGCTGGGGGCAATCGAATCATTGCTCTGCGCCGTCGTGCTGGACGGCATGACCGGCACCAAACATAAAGCTAACAGCGAACTTATCGGCCAGGGACTGGGGAATATGGTCGCGCCGTTCTTTGGCGGCATCACCGCCACCGCCGCGATTGCCCGCTCTGCCGCCAACGTCCGCGCTGGCGCGACCTCTCCCATCTCGGCGGTAATTCACGCTATCCTGGTCATTCTGGCGCTACTGGTCTTGGCCCCGCTACTCTCCTGGCTGCCGCTTTCCGCGATGGCGGCGCTACTGCTGATGGTGGCATGGAATATGAGTGAAGCCCATAAAGTGGTGGATCTGTTACGCCATGCGCCGAAAGACGACATCATCGTTATGCTGCTGTGCATGTCATTAACGGTTCTGTTTGATATGGTCATCGCCATCAGCGTGGGGATTGTCCTTGCTTCCCTGCTGTTTATGCGCCGTATTGCGCGAATGACTCGACTTGCGCCGGTCAATGTCGATGTGCCTGATGATGTGCTGGTGCTGCGTGTTATCGGTCCACTCTTTTTCGCCGCGGCGGAAGGACTGTTTACTGACCTTGAGTCACGTATTAAGGGCAAACGTATCGTCGTTCTGAAATGGGACGCAGTACCAGTGCTGGATGCAGGCGGGCTTGATGCTTTTCAGCGTTTTGTGAAGCGTCTGCCGGAGGGTTGCGAATTGCGTATCAGTAATCTGGAGTTCCAACCGCTGCGCACAATGGCGCGTGCCGGTATCAAACCTATTCCTGGGCGTCTGACCTTCTTCCCGAACAGGACGGAGGCGTTAGCGGATTTACTCAGTTAATGGACAATGCCCGGTGGCGATAACGCTTACCGGGCCTGAACCGGTTAGCTATGACGACGATTATCGTTACGGCGGCAACGTTTGTCATAGTGACGTACCCACCAATATTTGTCGCTCACCTGCTCATGCCCCCCTACACGAGCCCCCGCCAGCCAAAGAACTGCCCCGACAAAAATACTCAGTATTGCGCCATGCGCAAAAAATTGCGGCAAATTAAACTGCGGCAGTTGGTTTAAAATAGAGTAACCCACGCCGACAACCATCACGACCAGCCCCAACCCCATCAGCACGTTACCGAATAACGAAGCGTTTTTGCGTTTCATATGTCACCTCCGGAACTTTTGGGTTGTTTTTAGGAAATCCCCCTAAACTTTATGTGTAAAGTATAGACAACACTTCCATTTGTAAGTGCGGGTGTGATCACAAATGTAAATTTTCATTTAACAAAACTTTACAAATAACACTCTGAACAGTTTACATTTTTAATAATCAATGCTGGCAATTATTTAATTTACTTCAGAGTGTCGCTGTGTTTTGTCAAGCGGGCAGACAGACAGTAAACTACGCGCCAGTTATGGATCTACTCAGGACAAAAAACGTGGCAATTAAATTGATTGTTGGTCTGGCGAATCCCGGCGCGGAATATGCCGCGACGCGACACAATGCAGGCGCATGGTACGTCGATTTACTGGCGGAGCGCCTGCGCGCGCCGTTGCGTGAAGAGCCTAAATTCTTTGGCTATACCTCACGCATCACGCTGGAAGGGGAAGATGTTCGCCTGCTGGTACCCACCACGTTCATGAACCTCAGTGGTAAAGCAGTTGGCGCAATGGCCAGTTTTTACCGTATTCAGCCGGAAGAAATTCTGGTCGCTCACGACGAGCTGGATCTCCCTCCGGGCGTCGCGAAATTTAAACTTGGCGGCGGCCACGGCGGCCACAATGGTCTGAAAGACATCATCAGCAAGCTGGGTAATAATCCCAACTTTCACCGCTTACGTGTTGGAATTGGTCATCCAGGCGATAAAAATAAAGTTGTTGGTTTCGTGCTGGGTAAACCCCCTGTTTCTGAACAAAAATTAATTGATGAGGCCATTGACGAAGCGGCACGCTGTACGGAATTGTGGTTCAAAGAGGGTCTGGCCAAAGCAACAAGCCGTTTGCATACCTTTAAGGCGCAATAACCAGTGATGTGCGGCATTTTTGCCGCACGCCGTGTATAATAGGCGAAGTTATTTCCATTTCTGCAATCTGTTTTCTATAACAGGTTGATTATTAAGATATTAAGGTGAGTTAAATCATGGGATTCAAATGCGGTATCGTCGGTCTGCCCAACGTCGGGAAATCCACCCTGTTCAACGCGCTGACAAAAGCCGGTATTGAAGCGGCAAACTTTCCGTTCTGCACTATCGAACCGAATACCGGTGTCGTGCCGATGCCCGATCCGCGTCTGGACCAGTTGGCTGAGATTGTTAAACCGCAACGCATTCTACCAACCACGATGGAGTTCGTGGATATCGCCGGTCTGGTAAAAGGCGCATCCAAAGGCGAAGGGTTGGGTAACCAGTTCCTGACCAATATCCGTGAAACCGAAGCTATCGGTCACGTGGTTCGCTGCTTTGAGAACGACAATATCATCCACGTGGCGGGTAAAGTAAATCCGGCAGAAGATATTGATGTTATCAATACCGAACTGGCGCTGGCTGACCTCGATACCTGCGAGCGCGCTATCCATCGCGTACAGAAGAAAGCCAAAGGCGGCGATAAAGACGCCAAAGCGGAACTGGCCGCACTGGAAAAATGCCTGCCGCACCTGGCCGAAGCGGGGATGCTGCGTTCGCTGGACCTGACGGACGAAGATAAAGCGGCTATCCGTTATTTAAGCTTCCTGACGCTGAAGCCGACAATGTATATCGCTAACGTCAATGAAGACGGTTTTGAAAATAACCCGTATCTGGACCAGGTTCGCGAAATCGCCGCGAAAGAAGGTTCGGTCGTGGTTCCGGTGTGTGCCGCCGTCGAAGCTGATATTGCTGAGCTGGATGATGACGAGCGCGACGAATTTATGGCTGAACTGGGTCTGGAAGAGCCGGGGCTGAACCGCGTTATTCGCGCGGGTTATCGCCTGCTGAACCTCCAGACCTACTTTACCGCCGGGGTGAAAGAAGTTCGCGCATGGACCATTCCGGTTGGCGCAACCGCGCCGCAGGCAGCAGGTAAAATCCATACCGACTTCGAAAAAGGCTTTATCCGCGCCCAAACTATCGCCTTTGACGACTTTATTACCTATAAAGGTGAACAAGGCGCGAAAGAAGCCGGTAAGATGCGAGCGGAAGGCAAAGATTACATCGTTAAAGATGGCGATATAATGAACTTCCTGTTCAACGTCTAAATAACATTTGTTGTCTCATGAGGTTTCATTGAACCTCATGACAGCGGTAAAACCCTATAAAATCCACGCAATGGCGTGGATTTTATCTTTTATAGTATCTCAGATGAGAGCGTAGAAACGCGACTAAAACTGAGCATTCCGGTGAATACAATAAGCAGCTATTTTCACACATGATAAGTCCGCCCACTCAAATTAGCTGAGCATCCAGAAGCTCACTACAGTTAACGTTTTCAAAATGGCAGTGAATTGTCTGAATGACTGGTTCCAGAACAGATAGACTCGCCACCAAAGACTACATAATTTAGGGAACAATGTTCACGAATTGTATATTTACACCAAAGTGATACGATATTTTCTATCAATGGAATATCTATAAGGTGAATTTTTACCACCATTATCACCCATATTATAAATATTAGGAACTTCAGTATCGGTAGATTTCTAAAGGCGCCTTCTAACAGGCTTCAAAACGGTGTCCGCCCCTGCATTCTTTAGGTCCCCGAAGAATTTACTGTCCGTTGAAAGGGAAACTTCATTCGATTTTCGCATATCAGCATTGGTAAATATTAAAATTTGGTCACGAATTTAACAACCAACCATAATAGCTATCACAGCGTTGCGAAACCATAAAGTACTTTAAAGATATCATTTATAACTATCCAGATTGATATTATTCATCAATTTTATGCAAGCTGAGAATAGATTAATTCAAGCAATCTAATCACCACTGAGTGCGGATTAACGATAATTATATTGATTATTATCAAGCTACAGTAATATCCTGTGGTAAACTTCATATGTTCATTATAATATATCATAAAAGAACATTTAATTTTTCAGATAAATTTTATTACAAGGTTTAAACATCTAAGCTTAAGGAGCACATATGCCAAGAGGACTAATCTCAGGCCGAGACTATTCGGAATGCGATATCTTTGACCATACTTTATATCCAAGAATGAAGGAGGAACCTCTTCTTAATGAAGATGACTGTATTGTTGTCCCTGTAAGAAATGAGATTACTCCCCATTTCAGAAGAGTAGGAAATCCATCTTTCGGCAAAAGGTTAGGTAGAGCCGAAGATAATCCAACTCACGATAATTGCGTAAATTATTTATATGATGAGTTAAATAATAAAAATATTGAAGCTGTTAAGTTCTCTACATATGTTTTTGCAGAGGATCGAACATATGAAGAGCAAGTAATTTTTAGTCCGCTGAAAGATAGTGATTTTGGGTGGTATAAAGAAAAGGACGCACGTATTGCATTTCATGAGGATTCTTATATTCAACCCGATATTGGAGGAAGGGATAGAAACAAATTTTTCCCCCGCTCAGCCTATCCAAACATTATCATTGAAGTAATTCGTACTCACTACCCAGAAAGGGATACCTTTCAGAAACTCCTTGAGCTTTCAAAAACAAATCACCACGTTTATTTTTATTTTATAGATGAAGGAAACAAAAAATCAAAACTAAATAGTCTTTCTATTAAAAATGGTATATTGACATTAAGAGTATCTCACTATCTAATTGGTGGTCAACTCTATAAGAATGGTAATTGCTATGCACCAAAAGGTGAAGATGAATCTTTCGAGCACTGGTATCAATATCTTGAAAATAGTTATTTTACAAATGCTATGGAAAGAGCTTAACAAGTTCAGACAGCATTTTATGATGCATAAAAGAGTATGAAAAGTGCCTGTTATCAGAGGTTACTAGTAATTATCTGTAACTGCCTGCTTTCTTGAAGGTGATCGTCAGACGGTCACCAAACTCCGATAATAAAACGGTTCTTCGCCAGCACTCCAGAGCAACACACTCCATTTTTCGACGCATCCTTGATCGCCGGATAAATAATCTTGCCTCCGTCAGAAATACTTTGCGTTTCTCAAAGGCTGTCCATAGCGATTCGACAGCGCCTATAGTTTTTAAGGGCTGTAGCAACTTTCGTAGCGAGCCGCAGAATTTTAATTCGTCCACAAGCTGCCTGACTCTGTTGTTGGAATACACATATCAAAAACAGACAGATGTGCAATTTTAATTACAGTCTATTTTATAATAGACTCTAATGTCTTTCATTCATCTATAAAAATCAATGCGTTAAATTAACGCAGATCTAACAGGGTAAGTTCTTTTCTTAATTACCAGTCGACATTCACTGTATGATTATAAAAAGGATGCTGGTCCTTTAGCGGCGTCTCATAACTTGGGATCGCATCATAATCATCTTTTCCCCAAACGGAATACCTTCCCGCTTCGATATCAAAACGATGTTTGAGCCATCCCGCAACATGACTTGCGAAAGCTTCTTTTCTTCTTAATGGCCAATCAACAGAAGCCAAATTAATATCTAATAAGTACCGCCCTTCTTTATTAACGTTGATCATTCCAGCCTGCAGTAACGCCCGTACCACCTGGGATTGGTTATCATGAATCCAGACCCAGGCATTTCCAAATTCCATTGCATAACTATCATTTAGAAAATCTTTTTTTGAGTATAATTCATTTACATAATCATTGATAGAATCAGCATAATTTTTTACTTTAGATGCAGATAAATCAAAAAAAGATTCAAATCCGAAAGTATTATCATTAATACAAGTCAGTAACGCGCCCGGTTCCGAGAGCTGGGTCCATGATTGTAAACTCTCTACAGCTATAATGAATTTGAAAGTATTTCTTCCAATGACACCCCGGTCAATTAAAGTTAAAATATCGTGAGCTACGGTAGAGATATCTTCTGCAAATGGGACTATTATTCCCGCACCACTTATTTCGCTTGATCTAAAATCAAACCCTGGGGTGC
The DNA here is from genome assembly GCF_046569445.1 of Salmonella sp. 741265050_HSA. Classification (NCBI taxonomy): domain Bacteria; kingdom Pseudomonadati; phylum Pseudomonadota; class Gammaproteobacteria; order Enterobacterales; family Enterobacteriaceae; genus Salmonella; species Salmonella sp. 741265050_HSA. Next base: position 836,031 of record NZ_JBKFSV010000001.1, read on the forward strand.
TTTCAATGTTTTCCGGAATACCATACTCTTTAATATGATTAAGGAAATTTTTAATATCGCCACGATATGGCCATCGCCATTCGCGTTCATGTGTCCAGTCAATCTTACCTGGAACATAAGTAACATATCTATATTGTTCAATCAAAGGAAGAGCCGTTTCATCAAGAATACGTTCCCCGTTTCTGCCTTGCGAGCATCGAGCATTGTTATGCTCATCCAACCCATATATGACTGGCCTTGCCCCATAATTAAACATTTGCTCTTTAGGTAAAACGATTGCATATAAACCGATTTTTTCATTTCGTTCTAATCGGCGTACACCAGTTTCTAAATAAGCTGCAATCGGCATATCTGTAAAGCATACCACCGGGGAGTCGCCATATACGGTTCGTTGCCCATTTCGGTATGACCAGGACGAGAAAATTTTATGACTGCGTAAAGATAATCGAAGTAAATATTTAGCATCAATGAAACAGGCGTGGTGCTGATTATTAAAACCACAGTGTTCAGGCAAATAAATATGGCTACCGGTCTCTAAATCAACGTCCCGAAAAAAATGAATCAAATAATCGGATAAGTCAAATCTGATGTTATTTTTCATGGGGCGCTCTCTTTCAAATGGTCTCTTTTTTGCATTCCTTTAAAACCAGCACCATCATTTTATATAAAAATCATCACGAAGTATGCTTCTTTTAACGATGACATCAAACCCTCCCTCCTTTTGCGTCAACTTACGTATCCCTGAAATGGCGAGACCAGGCTAAATCTACCCGAGGTTGCTCACTGAAAACCTCATCCTGGAACAAGCTCAACCGTCCTTCCCCGCCACGGCCCTTTCGTCGAAAAATCGATAATGGGTATAAATATACCGCTATAAGCTATACCCACACACTTCACATTGTTTCTTATCATTAATCCGATACGCTTTTTTCACATTATTTCTGGCGGTATACGCCGGTGCAAAGTGAATCGGGCTCGTTTCCGCGCTCGCGCGTAACCCAATGATTTACCTTGCTGGCGGAACGTCAACGGACCCGCAAAAGCGCCTTATGCCCCTGGCGGAGCGTGGTGCAAAAAGGAGAAAAAATACGCGTTATGAATAACGAGGAGACCTTTTATCAAGCCATGCGTCGTAAGGGAGTGACCCGACGCAGCTTTCTCAAATTCTGTAGCCTTGCCGCCACATCGCTGGGACTGGGCGCCGGAATGACGCCAAAGATCGCCTGGGCGCTGGAGAATAAACCGCGGATTCCGGTGGTCTGGATTCATGGACTGGAATGCACCTGCTGTACCGAATCCTTTATCCGTTCCTCGCACCCGCTAGCCAAAGATGTGATCCTCTCGCTGATTTCCCTTGATTATGACGACACCCTGATGGCCGCCGCCGGCGCACAGGCCGAAGAAGTCTTTGATGATATTACCACTCGCTACGCCGGGAAATACATTCTGGCGGTGGAAGGCAATCCGCCGTTAGGAGAACAAGGGATGTTCTGTATCAGCGGCGGCCGCCCGTTTATTGAAAAACTGAAGAAAGCCGCCGCGGGCGCCAGCGCTATTATTGCCTGGGGAAACTGCGCTTCCTGGGGTTGCGTCCAGGCCGCCCGCCCCAATCCAACCCAGGCAACGCCTATCGATAAAGTGATCACCGACAAGCCGATCGTGAAAGTCCCTGGATGTCCGCCAATCCCGGATGTCATGAGCGCCATTATCACCTATATGGTGACGTTTGATCGTCTGCCGGAACTCGATCGCATGGGCCGTCCACTGATGTTCTACGGTCAGCGTATCCACGATAAATGCTACCGTCGCGCCCATTTTGACGCCGGTGAATTTGTCGAGAGCTGGGATGATGACGCCGCCCGCAAGGGATACTGTCTGTACAAGATGGGCTGTAAAGGGCCAACCACCTATAACGCCTGCTCCTCCACACGCTGGAATGACGGCGTCTCCTTTCCTATCCAGTCCGGTCACGGATGTCTGGGATGTTCAGAAAATGGTTTCTGGGATCGCGGCTCGTTTTATAGCCGCGTGGTGGATATTCCCCAGATGGGTACCCATTCAACCGCCGATACGGTGGGGCTGACCGCGCTGGGCGTGGTCGCGGCGGGCGTTGGCGGTCACGCTATCGCCAGCGCGCTCAACCAACGTAAACGCCACAAACAACAGTTAGCGCAAGCCGAACAACAGCCGGACAATGAGGATAAACAGGCATGAGTAACCAGTATCAAACCCAGGGTTATACCGTTAACGACGCCGGCCGTCGTCTGATCGTGGACCCGATTACCCGCATCGAAGGGCATATGCGCTGCGAAGTGAACATTGATGAGCAAAACGTCATTACCAATGCCGTTTCCTGCGGCACGATGTTCCGCGGGCTGGAGATCATTCTGCAAGGCCGTGACCCGCGTGACGCCTGGGCGTTTGTTGAACGTATTTGTGGTGTATGTACCGGGGTACATGCTCTGGCATCGGTGTACGCTATCGAAGATGCGATTGGTATCCAGGTGCCGGATAACGCCAATATTATACGTAACATCATGCTGGCTACGTTGTGGTGTCACGATCATCTGGTCCATTTTTATCAGTTAGCCGGTATGGACTGGATTGATGTTCTGAATGCGCTGAAAGCCGATCCGCGCGCCACCTCGCAGTTGGCGCAAAGCCTTTCCGCCTGGCCGATGTCATCGCCGGGCTACTTCTTTGACGTACAAAATCGATTAAAGAAATTTGTCGATGGCGGCCAGCTTGGGATATTCCGTAACGGCTATTGGGGACATCCACAGTACAAACTGTCGCCAGAGGCTAATCTGATGGGGTTTGCCCACTATCTTGAAGCCCTCGACTTCCAGCGCGAGATCGTCAAAATCCATACCATATTTGGCGGTAAGAACCCCCATCCTAACTGGATCGTCGGCGGAATGCCGTGCGCGATCAATCTCGATCAAAGCGGCGCGGTCGGGGCTATCAATATGGAGCGCCTCAACCTGGTGCAGTCGATCATCACCCGCACCGCCGACTTCATTAACAACGTGATGGTTCCGGACGCGCTGGCTATCGGCCAGTTCAATAAAGCATGGAGTCAAATTGGCACCGGTCTGTCGGATAAATGCGTGCTGAGTTACGGCGCATTTCCGGACATTGCCAACGACTTCAGCCAGCAAAGCCTGTTAATGCCGGGCGGCGCGGTGGTCAATGGCGATTTTAAAAATGTCATGCCGGTAGATTTGGCCGATCCGCAGCAGATACAGGAGTTTGTGGATCACGCCTGGTACCGCTATCCGGACGATCGGCTGGGGCGTCATCCTTTTGACGGCATTACCGATCCCTGGTACAACCCGGGTGATGTCAAAGGCAGCGATACGCATATCCAGCAGCTCAACGAGCAGGAACGTTACTCCTGGATTAAAGCGCCGCGCTGGCGGGGTCATGCCATGGAAGTCGGCCCGCTTGCCCGAACGCTTATCGCGTACCACAAAGGGGATGCCGCCACCATAGAGTCGGTAGATCGCATGATGTCCGCCCTTAAACTGCCGCTCTCCGGTATCCAGTCTACGCTTGGCCGTATTTTATGCCGCGCGCACGAAGCGCAATGGGCCGTCGGTAAGCTGCAGTATTTTTTCGACAGGCTTATGACCAACCTGAAAAACGGCGACCTGGCCACCGCCAATACCGAGAAATGGGAACCGGCCAGTTGGCCGCAGCACTGCCGCGGCATCGGTTTTACCGAAGCGCCTCGCGGAGCGTTGGGACACTGGGCGTCAATACGCGATCAGAAGATTGAACTCTATCAGTGCGTGGTTCCCACCACCTGGAACGCCAGCCCGCGCGATCCTAAAAAACAGATCGGCGCCTATGAAGCGGCATTGATGGGAACGCAAATGGCGATTCCCGACCAACCGTTAGAAATCCTGAGGACGCTGCACAGCTTCGACCCCTGCCTCGCCTGTTCAACCCACGTGCTCGGCGACGACGGCAGCGAGCTGATTGCCGTCCAGGTACGCTAAGCGTTAAGGAAAAGAACGATGACTGGAAAGCTATCTCCACGCGTCGGGGAGGCGCGTGATACTGCCGTCAGCCACTATGTGTTTGAAGCGCCGGTACGCCTGTGGCACTGGCTAACGGTCGCCTGCATGTTGGTACTGATGGTAACAGGCTACTTCATTGGCCGACCGCTGCCGTCGGTGAGTGGCGAGGCGACCTATCTGTTTTATATGGGCTATATCCGGCTGATCCACTTTGCCGCCGCGATGATCTTTACCGTGTTACTGCTGGGGCGAATTTATTGGGCCTGTGTCGGCAACCGCTATTCGCGAGAGCTGTTTATCGTCCCGGTCTGGCGTCGCAGTTGGTGGCAAGGCGCTTTCTCCGTGGTCCGCTGGTATCTGTTTCTGGAGAAAAAACCGGGGAGCGACATCGGACATAACCCTGTCGCGCAGGCCGCGATGTTCGGTTATTTCCTGTTGTCGGTATTTATGATCCTCACCGGTTTCGCTCTGTTTGGCGAGCATAGCCAGTACGCCATCTTTGCGCCGTTCCGCTATGTAGTTGAATTTTTCTACTGGACCGGCGGCAACTCCATCGATATTCACAGTTGGCACCGACTGGGCATGTGGCTGATCGCCGCCTTCATCGTCGGGCACGTTTACCTCGCTATCCGGGAAGACATTATGTCCGACGATACGGTGATCTCCACCATGATCAATGGCTATCGCAGCCACAAATTCCCCAAACCACACGACAAGGAGCCCTCATGAATGCGCAACGCGTAGTGGTGATGGGGTTAGGAAACCTGCTGTGGGCCGATGAAGGATTCGGTATCCGGGTCGCGGAGCGTTTGTATGCCCGATATCACTGGCCTGAAGAGGTAGAAATTGTGGACGGCGGTACGCAAGGGCTAAACCTGTTAGGTTATGTTGAGCAAGCCAGCCATCTCCTGCTCCTTGACGCGATCGATTACGGCCTGGCGCCGGGCAGCCTGCGAACCTATGCCGGCGAGAAAATCCCCGCGTATCTCAGCGCCAAAAAAATGAGCCTGCATCAAAACAGTTTTTCCGAAGTTCTGGCGCTGGCCGACATCCGCGGGCATCTGCCCTGTCACATAGCGCTGGTCGGCCTGCAACCGGCGCAACTGGACGACTATGGCGGTAGCCTGAGCGAAATAGCTCGCAGCCAGCTACCGGCGGCGGAACAGGCCGCCCTGGCGCAACTGGCCGCCTGGGGGATCGTACCGCAGGCAAACGAGGTCGCACGCTGCCTGAACTATAAATGCCTGTCGATGGAAAATTATGAGGGAGTGCGCATACGTCAGTATCAGACACGTCTGGAGGGCAAAAGAAGTGGCGAATGACACCCCGTTCTCTGCGCTATGGCAACGCCTGTTAACCCGTGGATGGCAACCGGTAGAGGCTTCCACGGTAGACGACTGGATCAAACGGGTTGGAGATGGCGTCATCCTGTTAAGTAGCGATCCGCGGCGTACGCCGGAAGTCAGCGATAACCCGGTGATGATTGCCGAACTCCTGCGTGAGTTCCCGCAGTTTGACTGGCAGGTGGCGGTGGCCGACCTTGAACAAAGCGAAGCTATCGGCGATCGCTTTAATGTTCGTCGGTTTCCGGCGACGTTAGTTTTTACAGACGGCGAGCTACGCGGCGCGCTCAGCGGCATTCATCCCTGGGCTGAACTGCTCACGCTGATGCGTTCGATGGTTGACACTCCCGCAGCGCAGGAGACAGTACAATGAGCAACGCCTTTTTTCATCTGCTGGGGCCAGGTACGCAGCCTGATGACGCCAGTTTCTCGATGAATCCCTTACCGCTCACCTGTCAGGTCAATGGCGACCCAAGTATGGCGGCGCTGGAGCGCTGCGCTCACAGCCCGGCGGTGATGGCATTGTTGACCGATCTGCGAGGTCAGCTTGCCCGGCGCATCCCGGAAGTCGGCGACGTGCTGGGATGGGAGTTATCTCCCCTGAATGCCGATGATCTCTCATTCCTCAATACGCTATTGGGCGAAGGCGAAGTCTCGGTACGCATTCAGCATCCGGACGGGAGTGAAAGCGAGATCCAGGAGACCATCTTCTGCGGCCTGTGGCGGGTACGCCATCTGCATAACCGACGTCTGCTGACGGATCGTCTGGAAGCGGGTAGCGCGCCCCTGACATTATGGCAAGCGGCGACTGCCGATACGCTGCCTGACGACTCTCTGCTGCCTCCGCCTGTCGCTGGCCTGATGAATGGACTGCCGCTGGCCCATGAGTTATTGGCGCACGTACGCGATCCGGCGTTGCAACCTCACAGCATCAATTTGACCCAACTGCCGCTCAGCGAGGCCGATCGTCTTTTTCTGGCGCGTTTATGCGGACACGGGAACATCCAGATTCGCATCTCCGGGTATGGCGAAAGCCAAATCAACGCCACAGCATTGCGCCATCTCTGGCATGTACGCTGTCTGGACGCCCTTAAAGGGCCGTTGCTCGATAGCTATGAGATTTGTCCTTTGCCGGAGCTGGTACTGGCGGCCCCGGAAGATCTGGCCGATTCGCGCCAGCGCCTGGATGAAGTCTGCCGATGGCTGGAGACGCGCTAACGCTCTCAACAGGAACGTCACCGGTGTCCGGTACTGATTAGCTTTTTACTCTCTTTCTGCCTACAGGAGTTAGCATGTGGGATGTCATTGACTTATCGCGCTGGCAGTTTGCGCTGACCGCGCTGTATCACTTTTTATTTGTTCCTCTTACGCTTGGGCTGATTTTTTTGCTGGCCGTCATGGAGACGATCTATGTGGTGACGGGGAAAACCGTCTACCGCGATATGACGCGTTTCTGGGGCAAGCTCTTCGGGATCAATTTTGCTCTCGGTGTGGCTACCGGCCTGACCATGGAGTTTCAGTTCGGGACTAACTGGTCGCTCTATTCCAACTATGTGGGCGATATTTTCGGCGCGCCGCTGGCGATGGAAGCGTTACTGGCCTTTTTTCTCGAATCCACTTTTGTCGGTCTGTTCTTTTTCGGCTGGCAGCGGCTGAATAAATACCAACACCTGCTGGTCACCTGGCTGGTGGCCTTCGGCTCCAATATTTCAGCATTATGGATTCTGAATGCCAATGGCTGGATGCAGTATCCTACCGGCGCTCATTTCAACATCGATACGTTACGGATGGAAATGAGCAGCTTCAGCGATCTGGTCTTTAACCCGGTGAGCCAGGTGAAATTCGTCCATACCGTCATGTCCGGTTATGTCACCGGCGCCATGTTTATTATGTCCATCAGCGCCTGGTATCTGCTACGTGGCCGCGAGCGTGAGGTGGCCTTGCGCTCGTTTGCTATCGGCTCAGTATTCGGCACCCTGGCCATTCTGGGAACCCTGCAACTGGGGGACAGTTCGGCCTACGAAGTCGCCCGAATTCAGCCGGTGAAACTGGCGGCGATGGAAGGCGAATGGCAAACCGAACCCGCGCCCGCGCCGTTTCATCTGATTGCCTGGCCGCAGCAGGAACAGGAGCGTAATGCATTTGCCGTGAAGATCCCTGCTCTGCTGGGTATTCTGGCCACCCATTCGCTGGATACGCCGGTTCCGGGGTTAAAAAACCTGATGGACGACGCTCTGCCGCGCCTGAAGCGTGGCCGGGAGGCCTGGCTACTCATGCAGGAGATAGCGCAAGGCAATCGCTCGCCGCAGGTACTGAATGCGTTTCACGCCGTTGAGGGCGATCTGGGGTACGGCATTCTGCTGGCGAAATATGCCCCGGATATGAACCATGTGACGCCGGAGCAGTATCGTGCGGCCCAGCGTGGCGCTATTCCTCAGGTGGCGCCGGTGTTCTGGAGTTTCCGTATTATGGTCGGCTGCGGTTCGCTGCTGTTAGTGGTGATGTTGATTGCGTTGATACAGACGCTGCGAATGCGTATCGACCAGCATCGCTGGGTATTGCGTATGACGCTCTGGAGCCTGCCGTTACCGTGGATTGCCATTGAAGCCGGTTGGTTTATGACGGAGTTTGGCCGTCAGCCCTGGGCGATTCAGGACATTCTGCCGACCTGGTACGCTCACTCCGCGCTGACGCCGGGCCAGTTGGCCTTCTCAATGGGGCTTATCCTCGGACTTTACACCCTGTTTTTAATCGCGGAAGTCTATCTAATGCAGAAGTACGCGCGTCTTGGGCCGAGCGCCATGCAACATCAACAACAAGCGCAACAACAGGGATAAAGGAGACAATCATGTTGGATTATGAAACGTTGCGGTTCATTTGGTGGCTGCTGATCGGCGTCATCCTGGTGGCATTTATGGTAACTGACGGATTTGATATGGGTGTCGGTTGCCTGCTCCCGCTGATAGCGCGCAACGATGACGAACGCCGGGTGTTGATCAATAGCGTCGGCGCCCACTGGGAAGGAAACCAGGTATGGTTGATTCTCGCGGGCGGGGCATTATTCGCCGCCTGGCCACGGGTCTATGCCGCCGCGTTTTCCGGTTTTTATGTGGCGATGATCCTGGTGCTGTGTGCCCTCTTCTTTCGCCCGCTGGCCTTTGATTATCGGGGAAAAATCGCCAATGCCCGCTGGCGCGCGCTGTGGGATACCGGTCTGGTTATTGGCAGCCTGGTTCCCCCAGTCGTATTCGGTATCGCGTTCGGCAACCTGTTTTTAGGCGTGCCGTTTGCCTTCACGCCGCAGCTTCATGTTGACTATTTTGGCACCTTTTGGCAGTTACTCTCGCCCTTTGCCCTACTGTGTGGATTATTGAGTCTGTCGTTGGTGATTATGCAAGGAGGCGTCTGGTTACAGTTGAAAACGGAGGGCGTTATTCGTCAACGGGCTCTGTCGGCCACCCGCCACAGCGCGCTGCTGATCGTGATCTGCTTCCTGCTGGCCGGTTACTGGCTGTGGGCCGGCGTTGATGGCTTTGTCTTACTCACGCAGGATGCCAATGGTCCTTCCAACCCACTCTTAAAAGGCGTGGCGATACTCCCTGGCGCATGGATGAACCACTTTATAGGCTCGCCGCTACTGCTCATCATCCCGTTGCTCGGTATGATCCTGCCGATTCTGGCTTTCTATGCCTGCCTTCGCGGTCAGACTATTCGTGGATTTCTGTTCGCTTCCCTGACCCAGGCCTGCGTCATCTTTACCGCCGGAATAACGCTATTTCCTTTTGTGATGCCGTCGAGTGTTAGTCCTCTCTCCAGCCTGACGGTGTGGGACAGCACCTCCAGCCAGATGACGCTCGAAATCATGCTGGTGATTGTGCTGATTTTTCTGCCGATCGTACTGCTCTATACGCTATGGAGCTATTACAAAATGTTGGGGCGTATCAACCTGGAGACCCTCCGCCGCAACGATCATGAACTTTATTAGGGAGCGGGAGCGATGTGGTATTTACTGTGGTTTGTCGGCATTCTGCTGATGTGCTCACTGTCGACGCTGGCGCTGGTATGGCTTGAGTCGCGTCAACAATAAAGAGGTAAACCGGGGCCAGCGCCGTCTGACTCCGGTTATTTTTATCTTTTTACGCGCCTGGTGAAGACGTTTCCCCGCCGACAGAACGACATAACATTGATACATGTCGTTATCATAATGTTTACTTTTAGAGGTGCGTCATAATTATGACAAATAGCCGCCTTGCACATATTACGCATATTTAAGCAATTAATTGCATAATTAGCGATATATCACCTCTTATAGCGGATAGTTAACCACTTCCCATCCAAAATCATAACGAAAATCCAACTGCCTGCCATTTTTGATCTGAGTTAATTGTTTAAAAAAGTGTTAAATTTATCGCTACATGGTGTGATCTACTATGTACCACGGTCAATTAAAGAACATATTACTTTTATCACTAAGGTTTATCATGGATAAGTTATCTTACGCTTCAGATAGCAGCACATCTGCCTGGAATACCTACCTGCAACAAATCGAGCGTGTGGCCCCTTATCTGGGCGAGTTATCCCCCTGGGTGGATACTCTGCGCCACCCAAAACGCGCTCTGATCGTCGATATTCCGGTACAAATGGATGATGGCACTATTCGTCATTTCGAAGGATATCGCGTGCAGCACAACCTCTCCCGAGGTCCGGGTAAAGGCGGTGTTCGCTACCATCCTGACGTTGATCTCAATGAAGTGATGGCCCTGTCAGCATGGATGACCATCAAATGTGCCGCGCTGAACCTGCCATACGGCGGCGCCAAAGGCGGCATTCGCGTCGATCCGTTCTCGCTGTCGGAAGGTGAACTGGAGCGTTTGACCCGCCGCTATACCAGCGAGATCGGCATTATCATCGGGCCGCAGAAAGATATTCCTGCGCCGGATGTCGGCACCAACGGTAAAGTGATGGCCTGGATGATGGATACGTATTCCATGAATCATGGCACGACGGTCACTGGCGTCGTCACCGGTAAGCCTATCCATCTTGGCGGTTCGCTGGGCCGTGAAAAAGCGACGGGGCGCGGCGTTTTCGTCAGCGGGCTGGAAGCCGCGCGTCGGGCGAATATCGCCGTTGAAGGCGCTCGCGTTGCGGTTCAGGGTTTTGGTAACGTCGGCAGCGAAGCCGCGCGTCTGTTTGCAGGCGCTGGCGCCCGTGTCGTGGCGATTCAGGATCATACCGCAACGCTGTTTAACGCCACCGGTATTGACATGAAGGCGCTCACGGCATGGCAGACAGAACACAAACAGATAGCCGGTTTCCCGGGCGCGGAAACTATCGCCAGCGATGCGTTCTGGCGTCTGGAGATGGATATTCTGATCCCGGCGGCGCTTGAAGGCCAGATAACTCGTCAGCGCGCGGAAGCCCTGACGTGTAAGCTGGTGCTGGAAGGGGCTAACGGCCCGACCTATCCGGATGCTGATGATGTTCTGGCCAGCCGTGGTATCCTTGTGGTGCCTGACGTGGTCTGTAACGCAGGCGGCGTAACCGTCAGCTACTTCGAATGGGTCCAAGATATGGCCAGCTTCTTCTGGAGCGAAGAAGAGATCAACGCGCGCATGGACAAAATCATGACTGACGCTATCGTCCATGTCTGGGAGAAAGCGGCTGAGAAATCCTGTTCTCTGCGCACCGCAGCCTATATTGTCGCCTGTGAGCGCATTCTGCTGGCCCGTAAAGATCGCGGTATCTATCCAGGTTAAGGCGACAAATCATTGCGCTAAAATCCACGTCCCGGCGTGGATTTTTTGTCTGTATACCCCGTTTTCCACGCGCGCGCCGATAAATTCTGTCTCAATAAAATGTCTGTTTGTTCGCAAAATAGCGGTTCAATCACGCGTATCTGGTCATCGTAGACTAAGGTTTTGTCATGGTAAATGCCGTTGGCTTTGGCTCACCGCTAAGGAGATAACTTGATGATACCCCCAGAGATTCGCCGTTCTGTTCTACTGCAGAAAGCCATAAAACTGGCGCTGGCAGGGACGCTGCTGACGTTTGCATCGTTTTCGGCGACTGCCGCAGACCCGTCTTCCGACACTGAAACTCCGCAGCCGCCGGATATTTTGCTTGGCCCGCTCTTTAATGATGTCCAGAATGCAAAACTCTTCCCCGATCAGAAAACCTTTGCTGACGCCATACCTAATAGCGATCCGCTCATGATTCTTGCCGATTATCGTATGCAGCGGAACCAGTCCGGCTTCGATTTGCGCCATTTTGTTGATGTTAACTTCACCCTGCCGAAAGCGGGTGAAAAATATGTCCCGCCTGCCGGGCAGTCATTGCGTGAACATATTGATGGCCTGTGGCCGGTGCTGACCCGTTCAACTAAAAACGTCGAAAAGTGGGACTCGCTCTTGCCGTTGCCTGAATCCTATGTCGTGCCGGGTGGGCGATTCAGAGAGATTTACTACTGGGACAGCTATTTTACGATGCTGGGGCTGGCGGAAAGCGGGCACTGGGATAAAGTGGCGGATATGGTGGCGAACTTTGGTTACGAAATTGACGCCTGGGGGCATATTCCCAACGGCAACCGTACCTACTACCTGAGTCGTTCGCAGCCGCCTTTCTTTGCGTTTATGGTTGAGTTACTGGCGCAACATGAAGGTGACGATGCGCTGAAAGAATACCTGCCGCAACTGCAAAAAGAGTACGCCTATTGGATGGAGGGCGTTGAGACATTGCAGCCAGGGCAACAAAACCAACGCGTCGTCAAACTGGAGGACGGCAGCGTTCTCAACCGCTACTGGGACGATCGGGATACGCCCCGCCCTGAATCCTGGGTTGAAGATATCGCTACCGCCAAAAGCAACCCCAACCGCCCGGCAACGGAGATCTATCGGGACCTCCGATCTGCCGCCGCCTCCGGCTGGGATTTCAGCTCCCGCTGGATGGATAATCCGCAGCAGCTCAGTACCATTCGTACCACCACGATTGTCCCTGTCGATCTTAACGCTCTGCTGTATCAGCTGGAGAAAACCCTCGCCCGCGCCAGCGCTGCGGCGGGCGATCGGGCCAAAGCCTCGCAATATGACGCGCTGGCCAACGCGCGGCAAAAAGCCATTGAAATGCATCTGTGGAATAACAAAGAGGGTTGGTATGCCGACTACGATCTGCAGAACAATAAAATCCGTGACCAACTCACCGCTGCCGCGCTGTTCCCGCTCTATGTAAACGCCGCCGCGAAAGATCGCGCCGCGAAAGTGGCAGCGGCGGCCCAGGCGCATCTGCTACAGCCTGGCGGGCTGGCTACCACCTCGGTTAAAAGCGGACAGCAGTGGGATGCGCCAAATGGCTGGGCGCCGTTACAATGGGTCGCTGCCGAAGGATTGCAAAATTATGGGCAGGATGACGTAGCAATGGAAGTCACCTGGCGCTTTTTAACCAATGTGCAGCACACCTACGATCGCGAGAAAAAACTGGTCGAAAAATATGACGTCAGCAGTACCGGAACCGGCGGTGGCGGCGGCGAATATCCCCTTCAGGACGGCTTTGGCTGGACCAACGGCGTGACGCTGAAAATGCTCGATCTGATTTGTCCGCAGGAAAAACCGTGTGATAGCGTACCGTCTACTCGTCCGGCATCGTTAAGCGCAACGCCGACAAAAACGCCGTCTGCAGCGACACAGTAACGCGTGTTTATAGTAGGTTGACCCGGCGCTGACCGGGTCAACGCTTACACGTTTTGCAGCGGTTAGCCGCGTCGCAGAAGGCGGAAAATCACCAGCACCACGATCGCACCCACCACGGCGACCAGGAAACTGTGCAGATTAAAGCCGCTGATACTGCCGCCAATACCAAACATCGTCGCCAGCCATCCGCCAACGACCGCCCCGACGATACCGAGAATACAGGTCAGGATAAATCCCCCGCCATCGCGCCCCGGCATAAGCAATTTGGCGATAACGCCGGCAATCAAACCAAAAATAATCCAGGCGATAATTCCCATTTGCAAACCCTCTTTCCAGTAAAAACGTTTTAAGTATAGGCAAAGTCGAGCGTCGCATTTCTGAACACTGATTTATCTCGCGGACATAAAAATTTATTTATCGCTATTAAGTTCTTTCTACCGATGCCGATAACCCAACGATAGTCTGCGTATCAGGGGTTATTTCGTGTGAGTGGTTACAATGAGCAGTTCCTGAAAAAAAATCCATTAGCGATATTAGGCGTGCTACGGGATTTAAATAAAAATCAGGTTCCACTGCGTATTTCATGGGCGCATGGTCAATTCATCAGTAAAATTTTGGCGGTAGACCCGGAAAAACTCATCGTGGATTACGGCAGCCAGGAATATGAAAATAGCGCCGTATTACGTGCCGGGCAGGTAGCCATTATCGCAGAAACGCAGGGCGCAAAAGTCGAGTTCACGTTGCCGCAACTCGTTACAGGCGAATATCAGCGGCTGCCGGCCTTTATCACGCCCCTGCCGTCGTCACTGTGGTTTATCCAGCGCCGGGAGTATTTTCGCATTGGCGCGCCGCTGTATCCGCCTTATTACGGCGTCACCACGCTACCGGACACCCGTACGTTACGTTTTCGCCTGTTTGATCTTTCCCTGGGCGGCATGGGCGCGCTACTGGAATCCGCCATCCCCGACGGACTAATCGAAGGCGCACGCTTTTCCCAGGTTGAACTGAACATGGGGCCATGGGGGATTCTTCACGTTGACGCCCAGCTTATCGCCATCAGCGAGCGTAAGGTGATTGATGGGAAAAATGAAACGATCACCACTCCCCGCCTGAGCTTTCGTTTCCTTAACGTTAGCCCGGCGGTGGAGCGGGAGTTGCAGCGGATTATTTTTTCGCTTGAGCGCGAGGCCCGAGAAAGAGCGAATAAAGTGCGAGAATAATCTTCACGCTAAACTACATGGTGTCCAGCGCCTGCTGAAGCTTCCAGATATAGCGCGGCGCCTGCGGCGCGGGATGATTATCAACAACATGTTCAAAAAACTCGTCCGCATCCAGATCGTTAATTTTTTCTATCGCCTTCTTCCTGTCGGATGAAAAAGTACGCAATAACGCGCCTGCGCCGTTAGCATAAGAGACGACCAGCGCATATTGCATCACCTGCGGATCTTTGATGCCGGCCAGCGGCCCATTTTCCAGAATGCTCAGATACGCCGCGCCCATTGAGATGTTACGCTCAGGGTTTTTCAGCTCGCTGGTGGTCGGTTCGCCACGCCAGCCCATACGACGGTAAACGTCGCGCCCGGAGGTCGACGCCTTTAACTGCATCAGGCCAATCGCATTGGATTTACTGACCGCGTTAGGGTTGCCGCCGGATTCAATGGCGATAATCGCGGTGATTAAATGCGGATCAACCCCCCATGCCGCCCCGGCTTTTTCACTGATGGGCATCCACTGCATCGCACGCTTTACAGGCACTTCGGCATTCCACGGCGGATTCCTGTAATCCTGTTTTGAGCTACAGCCAGCCAGTATTACTACCAAAAAAGCAAACCATCTTAATTTCACGTCATCTATCCTTATAGCCGTAACTTATCTGCCGAAGAGGTCATACCGCCCCGGCCAGGCACTTAGGTTGCCTCCCTGGTGCGCATCCAGAAACGTCGCACAACGAGGGACATCGCCTAATATATGCGGCATGATATACATTTGCATTCTATTGTCAGCAAGGAATTACCATGTCTCTGTTTCATTTAATCGCCCCCTCGGGCTACTGTATTAACCAACAGGCCGCGTTACGCGGCGTTCAGCGCCTGACTGACGCGGGTCATCAGGTGGAGAATGACGAGGTGATTCGTCGCCGCTATCAGCGTTTTGCCGGTACGGACGCGGAACGGCTGGCCGATGTTAATTCGCTGGCCTCGCTAACTTCGCCGGATACGATCGTCATGCCGGTTCGCGGCGGCTATGGCGCCAGCCGATTGCTGGATCGTATCGACTGGCAGGCGCTCGCCTCCCGGCAACAGTGCGATCCCTTACTGATTTGCGGTCATAGCGATTTTACGGCGATTCAGGCTGGACTCCTGGCGCAGGCCAATGTCATCACCTTTAGCGGTCCTATGCTGGCGGCAAATTTTGGCGCCGAAACGCTGAATACGTTCACCGAGCAACATTTCTGGCTGGCGCTACGCAAGGCGCAATTTACCGTAGAGTGGCAAGGCGACGGCCCTCAGTGCGACGTACAAGGCACCTTATGGGGCGGAAATCTGGCGATGTTGATTTCCCTTATCGGTACGCCCTGGATGCCGACTATCGATAAAGGAATTTTAGTGCTGGAAGATGTCAATGAGCATCCTTTCCGAGTGGAGCGTATGCTTTTGCAACTGGAGTACGCCGGAATTTTAAACCGCCAGAGCGCCATCGTTCTCGGCAGCTTTAGCGGCGCGGCGCCCAACGAGTATGACGCCGGCTATTCTCTGGAGAGCGTCTACGCGTTTTTACGTTCCCGTCTGTCCGTTCCGCTGATTACCGGTCTCGACTTCGGGCATGAACAGCGTACGGTGACGCTCCCTATCGGGGCAAACGCGACGCTTAAAAATACGCGCCAGGGGACTCAACTCACTTTATCTGGCCATCCTACGCTGCAATTGTAAAAAAAGTCCCCGACAGGCTAAGTAAAACGCTGCCCTGGCCGTTATTATGTTAATGTTAAATAATACGAAGTCGTGTGAGTCAGGAGATATAAAACGTTGGATGCTGCAACAATTATTAGTCTATTTATTTTAGGTTCCATCCTTGTAACCAGCAGTATCCTGTTAAGTTCATTCTCATCGCGACTGGGTATCCCGATTCTGGTCATTTTCCTCGCCATTGGGATGTTAGCGGGTGTGGATGGCATTGGCGGTATTCCTTTCGATAATTATCCTTTCGCTTATATGGTCAGTAACCTGGCGCTGGCGATTATTTTACTCGATGGCGGCATGCGCACCCAGGCCAGCTCTTTCCGGGTAGCGCTGAGCCCCGCGCTGTCGCTGGCGACGCTCGGCGTGCTGATCACGTCGGGGTTAACAGGTATGATGGCCGCCTGGCTGTTTCATCTGGATCTTATCGAAGGTCTGCTTATCGGCGCGATAGTCGGTTCCACTGACGCCGCAGCGGTCTTTTCTCTGCTTGGCGGCAAAGGGCTAAACGAACGTGTAGGCTCCACGCTGGAGATCGAATCGGGAAGTAACGACCCGATGGCCGTTTTTCTGACCATTACATTAATTGAGATGATCCAGAAACATGAAACCGGTCTGGACTGGATGTTTGCCGTCCATATTATCCAGCAGTTCGGTCTCGGTATTGTTTTTGGCCTGGGCGGCGGTTACCTGCTACAGCAGATGATCAACCGTATTTCTCTGCCCAGCGGCCTGTATCCGATGCTGGCGCTCAGCGGCGGTATTCTGATTTTTGCTTTGACGACCGCGCTTGAAGGCAGCGGCATTCTCGCGGTCTATCTGTGCGGATTCCTGTTAGGAAACCGTCCGATTCGCAACCGTTACGGCATCCTGCAAAACTTTGACGGACTGGCCTGGCTGGCGCAGATCGCCATGTTCCTGGTCCTGGGACTGCTGGTGACGCCTTCCGATCTGTGGCCGATTGCCGTCCCTGCGCTTATTCTCTCTATCTGGATGATTTTCTTCGCCCGCCCATTGTCGGTGTTTACCGGCCTGCTGCCTTTTCGCGGCTTCAATCTTCGGGAGCGCATTTTCATCAGTTGGGTCGGACTGCGCGGCGCGGTGCCGATTATTCTCGCCGTTTTCCCGATGATGGCCGGGCTTGAAAACGCTCGCCTGTTCTTTAATGTCGCTTTCTTTGTGGTACTGGTGTCGCTGCTCCTGCAGGGAACATCGCTGTCATGGGCGGCGAAGAGAGCCAAAGTGGTCGTGCCTCCGGTTGGCTGGCCAGTATCGCGCGTGGGGCTTGACATCCATCCTGATAATCCGTGGGAGCAATTCATCTATCAGTTGAGCGCCGACAAATGGTGCGTCGGCGCGGCGTTGCGCGACCTGCATATGCCGAACGAAACCCGCATTGCCGCGCTATTTCGCAATAATGAACTGTTTCACCCCACGGGTAGCACTCGCCTGCAGGAAGGCGACGTACTCTGCGTGATTGGCCGGGAGCGCGATCTGCCAGCGCTGGGCAAATTGTTTAGCCAGTCGCCGCCGGTTTCGTTAGATCAGCGTTTCTTTGGCGATTTTATCCTCGAAGCGAACGCGAAATTCGCCGACGTGGCGCTTATCTACGGGCTGGAAGAAGGAACGGAATACCGGGATAAACAACAAACTCTGGGTGAAATCATACAGCAGCTGCTGGGCGCTGCGCCGGTCGTTGGCGATCAGGTGGAGTTTGGCGGCATGATTTGGACGGTAGCTGAAAAAGAAGATAACGTGGTACGCAAGATTGGGGTACGCGTCGCCGAAGACGAAGCAGAATAAGGTCGTCGGACAACGTCGACCCGCCCCCGGTGGACCGGTCGACGCCTTAGCCTGAGTTAGGTTACGTTGTCACAAACGGCACGCGCGGCGCTACGGCGCACAGTAGCTCATAGCCCAGCGTGCCTGCCGCAGAGGCGACATCATCGACCTTAATTTCTTTGCCCCATAATTCAACCGGCGTGCCGATTCCCGCCTGCGGACACGGCGTCAAATCCACCGCCAGCATATCCATTGAAACGGTGCCTACTGTTCTGGTACGGATACCGTCCACCAGCACGGGCGTCCCGGTCGGCGCATGGCGTGGATAGCCATCGGCATAACCCGCCGCGACGATGCCAATGCGTTGTTCCTGAGTCACAGAATACCCTCCGCCATAGCCTACCCTTTCACCAACGCTCAGCGTCTGCACGCCAATAATTTCGCTACTCAGCGTCATCACGGGTTTTAGTCCGGTATCGGCAATATCCCGCCACTGTCCTGACGGCGACGCGCCGTACAAAATAATGCCCGGCCTGACCCAGTCATAATGCGCCTGGGGATGCCACAGCGTCGCTGCCGAATTTGATAACGAGTATGAACACTGCAGGCCTTCTGTCGCCAGCGCAATACGCCTCATCGCCTCCCCGATACCTTCCGGATGATCGGCCTGAGCAAAATGTGACATCAGGGTCATTTCACCGACATTGCGCATTGCCCGCAATTGCTGCCAGACGGTCTGCGCCCGCTCAGGCTGAAAACCGAGTCGGTTCATGCCGCTGTTGACTTTGACATAGATATCCAGCGGCGCGTTAAGCCGCGCATTTTGCAGCGCTTTCAACTGCCAGTTACTGTGGATGCAGGTGGTCAGCCGATAAGTGTCATACGCCTCCAGGTCTTGCGCATGGAAAAACCCCTCCAGCATCAATATCGGCCCTTTCCACCCGCGCTCACGCAGGGTAATCGCCTCTTCAAGGTTGAGCATAGCGAAACCATCTGTGGCGCCCAGCGCGCTCCAGACGCGTTCAATACCGTGGCCGTAGGCGTTGGCTTTCACTACCGACCAGACGCGCGCCTCCGGGGCCGCCCGGCGCACAATAGCCAAATTTTGTTTCATTACCTGTAAATCAAGGCTGGCCTGTATAGGGCGGGTCATTTCACTTCCTTTATCAGTTATGCGCGCTATGCAAACGTTGCGGGCGGGTGGGCGTAAAATCGGAACGGTATCGCGCCACGCTCAGATCGTCGTAGGGTATCGCTGGCGTACGACCCGACAAGATATCGCTTAACAACTTGCCTGAACCGCAGGCCATCGTCCAGCCTAAGGTGCCGTGTCCAGTATTAAGCCACAGATTTTTATAACGGGTGCGTCCTACTACCGGCGTGCCGTCCGGCGTCATGGGGCGCAGGCCGGTCCAGAATGTGGCCTGCTCAATATGACCGCCGCGCGGAAAAAGATCGCGCACAACCATCTCCAGCGTCTCGCGGCGCGGTTGCAGTAAGTCGGTATTAAAGCCCACGATTTCCGCCATTCCCCCCACGCGAATACGCTTATCAAAACGCGTAATAGCGATTTTGTAGGTTTCATCAAGAATCGTCGATACCGGCGCGCCGTCTGGCTCGACGATTGGGATGGTTAATGAATAGCCTTTCAGCGGATACACCGGGATATCAACAATGCCTTTAAGCATCGCCGTCGAATACGATCCAAACGCCATGACATACGCATCTGCTTTAATGATCTCATCGGCGCATTTCACGCCGTAAATCTGATCATTTTCGTACAGTAATTTTTCCACGGGAGTATTAAAGCGAAAGGTTACGCCCGCCTGCTCCGCCATGCGCGCCAGACGCTGGGTAAAAAGCTGACAGTCCCCGGTTTCATCATTCGGTAAGCGCAGCCCGCCGGTTAATTTATGCGCAACCTCAGCCAGAGCGGGTTCAACTTCCGCCAGTCGGCTGGATTCCAGGAGCTGATACGGCACCCCGGCATCTTCCAGCACGGCGATATCACGGGTGGCGTTCTCATACTGTTGCGCGGTACGGAAGAGTTGTAGCGTTCCCCCCTGGCGGCCTTCATATTCGATACCGGTCGCGGCGCGTAGCGTTTTCAGGCAGTCGCGACTATATTCCGCCAGACGCACCATGCGGCCTTTATTTTCCATATAATGCCGGGTATCGCAGTTACGCAGCATTTGCCACATCCACTTCAGTTGAAACGGGGTGCCATCCAGACGCACCGCCAGCGGCGCATGGCGCTGGAACATCCATTTTATCGCCTTCAGCGGTACGCCAGGGGCCGCCCAGGGCGCCGCATATCCCGGTGAAATTTGTCCGGCATTCGCCGCGCTGGTTTCTTGCGCCGGGCCGGATTCGCGATCGATGACGGTGACATCATGCCCCGCCTGACTCAAATACCAGGCGCTGGTCACGCCAACTACGCCACTCCCCAGGATGACAACTCGCATAGCCACTCCGTTAATAGTAAAAGAACAATCTTCTGATTACATCTTGATAACCCAGATGAAAATATTATTCAACATATGACTTTTTTATGGTGACGTGCTTCACATATACCCTAAAGACAAGCGATCCCACTGGTTTGGGATCTCCTGCTACGCGGCATGGCTATACAGCATAAAATGATGCCAATACCCGATTTTTTGCCGTTCAATGTGGAGGAAATCGCAAAGAAAAGTTTTCACGATCAAGTCGTTTTTTAACATGGTGTTCTATGCTTGAAAGGAGGCGCTCCATACAGAGAGCGTCGCCAACAATGAGGGTGCGCGAATGGCAACGATTGATTCCATGAACAAGGACACCACACGTTTGAGCGATGGACCCGACTGGACATTTGATCTGCTGGATGTCTATCTGGCAGAGATAGACCGCGTGGCGAAACTCTACCAACTGGATACTTACCCGCACCAAATTGAAGTCATCACTTCCGAACAGATGATGGACGCCTACTCCAGCGTCGGGATGCCGATCAACTATCCGCACTGGTCGTTTGGCAAAAAGTTCATTGAGACGGAACGTCTGTATAAGCATGGTCAACAAGGACTGGCTTATGAAATTGTGATCAACTCTAATCCCTGCATTGCCTACCTGATGGAAGAGAACACCATCACCATGCAAGCGCTGGTCATGGCGCACGCCTGTTACGGCCACAACTCCTTTTTTAAAAATAATTATCTCTTCCGGAGCTGGACGGATGCCAGCTCTATCGTCGACTACCTGATTTTCGCCCGAAATTACATTACCCGCTGTGAAGAACGCTACGGAGTGGATGAAGTAGAAAAACTGCTCGACTCCTGCCACGCGCTGATGAATTACGGCGTCGATCGCTATAAGCGCCCGCAGAAAATCTCGTTGCAGGAAGAGAAAGCGCGACAAAAAAGCCGGGAAGAGTATCTACAAAGCCAGGTGAATATGCTGTGGCGCACGCTGCCAAAACGCGAGGAAGAAAAAACTGTCGCCGAAGCACGCCGCTTTCCCGCTGAACCGCAGGAAAACCTGCTCTATTTTATGGAGAAAAACGCCCCGTTGCTCGAGCCGTGGCAGCGCGAAATTCTGCGCATCGTGCGTAAAGTCAGCCAGTATTTTTATCCGCAGAAACAGACGCAGGTCATGAACGAGGGCTGGGCGACCTTCTGGCACTACACCATCCTGAACCATCTGTATGATGAAGGCAAAGTGACGGAACGCTTTATGCTGGAGTTTTTACACAGCCATACCAATGTCGTATTTCAGCCGCCCTATAATAGCCCCTGGTATAGCGGAATTAACCCCTATGCGCTCGGCTTTGCCATGTTCCAGGATATCAAACGTATTTGTCAGTCGCCCACGGATGAAGATAAATACTGGTTTCCGGATATTGCCGGTTCCGACTGGCTGGAAACGCTGCACTTCGCCATGCGCGATTTTAAAGATGAAAGCTTTATCAGCCAGTTCCTGTCGCCAAAAGTGATGCGTGATTTCCGTTTCTTCACGGTACTTGATGATGACAGGCATAATTATCTGGAGATCTCCGCCATTCATAACGAAGAAGGTTATCGGGAGATTCGATCAAAACTGTCGTCACAGTATAACCTGAGCAACCTGGAGCCGAATATTCAGGTCTGGAATGTGGATTTACGCGGCGACAGATCGCTGACGTTGCGTTATATCCCGCATAACCGCGCGCCGCTGGATAAAGGCCGCAAAGAGGTGCTGAAACATGTGCATCGGTTATGGGGCTTTGATGTGATGCTGGAGCAACAAAATGAGGATGGCAGCGTAGAACTGCTGGAGCGTTGTCCGCCGCGCATGAACACGCTGTAATCGAGATGCTGCCCGGTAGTGTTTGCGTCTACCGGGCATCGCGGGATTATCGTCCCTGAATCGCTAAATCGCCGGGCAGATTTTTCTGCATCCGATGCCAAATCTCGCCGCTGTCATGCCCGTAACGCCGCACCGTTTCATACACCTGGTCGTGCGCGCCCTGCTCGCATAACGACGATAATTTATGATAGAAACCCAGTGCCAGACTGCGCGCTTCCGGATTGGCGAAATAGTGGCGACCAATGCGGGTGTATAACCCTTTCATGCCGTTCAGGATCAAGCCGTAAATAGGATTGCCGGAGGCAAATGCCAGACCACGAAAGATGTTATAGTCCAGATCGGCGAATGCATCGGCATGGTCGGCCACTTCGTGGGCAGTGGCCAGCACTTCCTGCGCCTTATCCGGGTGTTGACGCAATGCGGTACGAATAAAGATAGTAGAAATATTGGTACGCACAGACAACAAATTGTCGATCAGTTGCGGAACGCTTTCATGGTCAAGGCGGGCCAGCGTTTCAAGGATATTCAGCCCTGACGTTTCCCAAAAATTATTAACCTTTGTCGGTTTGCCATGCTGAATGGTCAGCCAGCCATCTCGCGCCAGCCGCTGTAACACCTCGCGTAATGTCGTGCGCGTCACGCCGATCAGTTCGGAGAGTTCTCGTTCTGCCGGTAAGATCGTGCCAGGAGGAAAGCGGTTATTCCAGATACTTTCAATAATATACTCTTCCGCGAAACCCGCCGGGCTCTGCGCCTTAATGACCATAGTGAGATTTCCATTACACAGCAAAACATAGTTGTACTCATCATACCAGACGGGCGTAACACCTGATAGCGGACGCAATGAAGAAAAAGGGGATCAAGGCACCATTTCTGATATCGCCTGCCAATATCGTTAAGGACTTGCTTGCATTCGTCGCGCTCGCTACTCTCTGTGTTTAAACATAAAAACGCTATTTCATTTTTCTAGGTAAGGAAAAATTTCATGGAGATCTCATGGGGTCGCGCCATGTGGCGCAACTTTTTAGGCCAGTCGCCCGACTGGTACAAACTGGCACTACTTGTCTTTTTAATTGTTAACCCATTTATTTTCTTAGCTAATCCCTTTGTTGCCGGTTGGCTACTGGTGGCAGAGTTTATCTTCACCCTGGCGATGGCGTTAAAGTGTTACCCCCTGCTGCCCGGCGGGTTACTGGCCATTGAAGCCGTCATCATCGGCATGACCAGCGCCGCCCATGTACGTGAAGAGGTTGCCGCCAACCTGGAAGTCTTGCTGCTGCTGATGTTTATGGTGGCAGGCATCTACTTTATGAAGCAGTTATTGCTGTTTATTTTTACCCGTCTGTTACTCAGTATTCGCTCGAAGATGGTTCTGTCGCTGGCCTTTTGCGTCGCCGCCGCGTTCTTGTCGGCTTTCCTTGACGCGCTTACCGTCGTCGCGGTGGTGATCAGCGTCGCCGTCGGTTTTTACGGGATTTACCATCGTGTGGCCTCATCGCGCGGCGAAGAGAACGATATGCTGGACGACAGCCATATCGATCCGCATTACAAAACGGTGCTGGAGCAATTCCGCGGATTCTTGCGTAGCCTGATGATGCATGCGGGCGTGGGGACGGCGCTGGGCGGCGTCATGACCATGGTCGGGGAGCCGCAAAACCTGATCATCGCTAAAGCGGCTGGCTGGCATTTCGGCGACTTCTTTTTACGGATGTCGCCTGTCACCGTCCCGGTACTGATATGTGGACTGTTAACCTGTATGCTGGTCGAGAAAATGCGCTGGTTTGGCTATGGCGAAACGTTGCCCGAAAAAGTCCGTGACGTCTTGCAGCAATTCGACGATCAAAGCCGTAAGAAGCGCACCCGCCAGGATAAAATTAAACTAATAGTCCAGGCGGTTATTGGCGTCTGGCTGGTTACCGCCCTCGCCCTCCATCTCGCGGAGGTGGGACTGATTGGTCTGTCGGTCATTATTCTGGCCACCGCGTTAACGGGTGTAACCGATGAACACGCCATCGGCAAAGCGTTTACCGAGTCGCTGCCGTTTACTGCGCTGTTAACCGTTTTCTTCTCCATTGTGGCGGTTATTATCGATCAACATCTTTTCGCGCCGATTATTCAGTTCGTCTTGCAAGCCTCTGAACACGCGCAGCTAACGCTGTTCTATCTCTTTAACGGCCTGTTGTCTTCCATCTCAGATAACGTCTTTGTCGGCACCATTTATATCAACGAAGCGAAGGCGGCAATGGAAAACGGCGCAATCAGCTTAAAACAGTTTGAGCTGTTAGCTGTGGCCATCAATACCGGTACTAACCTGCCATCGGTAGCGACGCCAAATGGTCAGGCGGCATTCTTATTTCTGCTGACCTCCGCGCTGGCGCCGTTAATCCGTCTCTCCTATGGCCGTATGGTCTGGATGGCGTTACCGTACACTATCGTACTGACCCTGATAGGGCTACTGTGCGTCGAATTCACTCTTGCGCCGGTCACCGAATGGATGACTCAGGCAGGATGGTTAGCAACGCTTTCGTAACGTTTGACCGGGCAATACACCGCCCGGCTCCGATTTTTGCCTGATAATTATCCAATTACACATTATTTCATTTCCCGCTAGTGGCGCACGAATTGAATTGGTTTACACTGCGGTCTCTACGCATGTTGCAGGGAAATTATTATGTTGCGATTTTTAAACCAGTGCTCACGGGGTCGGGGCGCATGGTTACTGATGGCGTTTACCGCCCTGGCGCTGGAAATGGTGGCGCTGTGGTTCCAGCACGTCATGTTACTTAAACCTTGCGTGCTATGTATTTACGAACGTTGTGCCCTGTTTGGCGTGATGGGCGCGGGTCTGGTCGGCGCAATAGCGCCGAAAACGCCGCTGCGATACGTGGCAATGGTTATCTGGATTTACAGCGCCTGGCGGGGTCTACAACTGGCGTATGAACATACGATGATTCAGTTGCATCCCTCGCCGTTCATGACCTGTGACTTTATGGCGCGCTTTCCAGACTGGTTGCCGTTGGGTAAATGGCTGCCGCAGGTGTTTGTGGCATCCGGTGATTGCGCCGAACGCCAGTGGTCGTTTTTAACGCTGGAGATGCCGCAATGGCTGTTGGGGATCTTTGCCGCTTACCTTGTGGTGGCGATAGCCGTCGTCATAGCCCAGGCATTTAAGCCTAAAAAACGCGACCTGTTCGGTCGTTGATACACACGCTCCTTCGGGAGCGTTTTTTTTGCCCGAAGCGTTGTTTGCCAGTGATTAAAAAGCGTATATTAAATACATCTTTTAATCACCACATCAGGGAGATGTCTTATGTCCCACTTACGCATCCCGGCAAACTGGAAAGTTAAACGCTCTACCCCCTTTTTCACCAAAGAGAATGTTCCGGCGGCACTGCTCTCTCATCACAACACAGCGGCAGGCGTTTTCGGACAACTCTGCGTGATGGAAGGCACCGTGACCTACTATGGCTTTGCGAATGAAACCGCGACAGAACCCGAAGTGAAAGTGGTGATTAATGCCGGGCAATTCGCCACCAGTCCGCCGCAATACTGGCATCGGGTAGAGCTGAGCGATGATGCGCGGTTCAACATTCATTTTTGGGTAGAGGAAGACCATCAGGGCGAGGAAATGTATCAACAGAAAAAAGCCTGACATCGGTAAAGCAGTCACCACTGGGCGGCGTCCCGCCCAGTAGCCAGGTGATTAATGGCGCTAATTAAACGCTAGAGTAGTTTAATTTTAACGTGGTATCCCTCAAGCCCTTTCATCGTTTCTCGCGGCACGAACTCTATTTCGGAAACCTCTTGCCCGGTTTTCTTCCGTAGTTCGGCGACCTTTTTGCTAATGAGTGCCGCGATTTCCTCTTCTGCTTTATGTGTCAACTCTTCGCTGTTCATTGATTTCCTCCTTTGAACTCGCAAACGGCTAAGCGCAATAAGACAGTGTCGTCATGGACGCGCTACTATTTTAACGTACAAAAAATTATAGGCTATCTTTCTGAGAGTTATCAGGATGTTTCACTTTGAAAGATGTAAAAAAACCGCCTGGCACAGGAGCTGCATCAGGCGGTTGGTTAATAGCACAAGTCGCTATCTACGAGGATCTTCAACCTCATTCTGGGTATCCGGGTCGAGAGGATCGTCTCCCTCTGGCGTATCCGGAATATTTTCACCAGGAAGCGGGTCATCCTCTGGTAATGGATCGACTAAATCAGGACGTTCAGACATAAAGCCTCCAACGAACCATAGTTATTAAAGATACCCTACAGCACTACTTTTGGTTTTTCTTTGGATTTTTTCCTTCGTCTTCGGGTGTCTTATCAGGCTTCCTGGGCTGATCCTTTGAAACGCGCAACGGTTGGTTATTCATGGGGTAACTCCTCAGGATAGGCAGCGATATACTGCTTTGAAAGTATAGAGTCGCCGCCATACGTGCGCGAGCGCAGCGACAAGGCGCGTGAGGGAGGAATAGAAGGCGGTGATAACGCCAGGTGACGGAATTTGCACGCAATTCCTGGTTTCAGGGGCCGCCCGGCGTAAATTAAAGAATTGTAAACAATCAGCCGTTTTGTCGAAGACTTATTCTGCCCACGACGGTTTATTTAAAATATGATCCTGCCAGTCCCGTACTTCAGATTCTTTAACCGCGATATGACGGACAGAAATTCGCTCGCCATGCATAGCGGCTTTCGATCCAGTCAGCAGCGGATGCCACGTCGGCAAGGGCTTACCTTCCGCTAACAAACGGTAGGCGCAGGTCATCGGCAACCATTCAAAGCCTGGCAAGTTTTCGCGAGTGAGTTTGATACAGTCGGGTTCAAATTCAAAACGGCGTTCATAATGACGGCACTGGCACGTTTTGATATTTAATTGCCTGCACGCCACGTTGGTGAAGTAGATTTCATCTGTATCTTCATCCATCAGCTTATGCAGGCAGCATTGACCGCAGCCATCGCACAGCGACTCCCACTCGGCATCGGTCATTTCATCCAGGGTTTTACGTTGCCAGAAAGGTGTATCGCTCATTAAAGTATCCGCCATTGCACTAAAGCTGCACCTTATAACCAGTCTGGCCTGCAGATGCAAGTTTTACCGCCGCTGAAGGCGGCAAGCAGATTTTACAGAACGCGGGTAGACAACGTTTCGCCATTAAAACGAATGTCCAGCTCATCGCCGCTTAATAATGGCCCCACGCCTGCCGGCGTGCCGGTTAGCACCACGTCCCCGGCTTTGAGCGTAAAATAGCGGCTCATATAGGCGATAAGAGGCACAATAGGATGAATCATATCCGCGGTCGACCCTTGCTGGCGAACCTCGCCATTAACGTTAAGTCCGATAAGCGTATTTTGCGGATCGCCGCAGAAGGCCGCGACAGGGATGAAGCCTGAAATCGGACATGCGTTATCAAAACCTTTGGCTTTTTCCCAGGGCTGTCCGGCCTTTTTCATTTTCCCTTGAATATCGCGCAGGGTTAAATCAAGCGCCACGCCATAACCGGCTATCGCTTTACGTACATGATCTTCGGTCGCCTGGCGGAGCGTTGCGCCAATCAGCACAGCAAGCTCAACTTCATGATGAACAGCGCCCATATCCGCCGGAATCGCCAGCGGCTGGCGAATATCACACAATGCGGTTTCCGGCTTGATAAAAAGCACGGGTTCTTCCGGCGTCGCGCTGCCCATCTCCTTGATGTGATTTGCGTAATTACTGCCCACGCAGACCACTTTACTTACCGGGTAATCAAGCAAGGCACCTTGCCAGTTACGATGTTGATACATATTTTCCCCTAAGATCATGATGGAATTCAGGCGCGGCGCCGAATACCGTTTAACGGTCAGCGGGCGACGTATTTTGTCCCACC
The DNA here is from genome assembly GCF_046569445.1 of Salmonella sp. 741265050_HSA. Taxonomy (NCBI): domain Bacteria; kingdom Pseudomonadati; phylum Pseudomonadota; class Gammaproteobacteria; order Enterobacterales; family Enterobacteriaceae; genus Salmonella; species Salmonella sp. 741265050_HSA. Next base: position 864,000 of record NZ_JBKFSV010000001.1, read on the forward strand.
GAAGAAAGATGTTGTTTCAGCAAATCTTCCGGCGGCGGCGGCAATTGTAAATAATAGCCCTGCTCGCTTAACGCCTGTTTTACTTTTTCGAGCTCGGCATTGACTAATTTTTTACGTCCATCAAGCGGCAGCATCATCGCTAACTGCGGCTGACCGAATCCTTTCATCAATGCTTCAGGCACCCGCGAAAAATCGTCTTTTTTTTCGACATACAAATAGGTTTGATCGCGCTTGCTACTTCTATAGATCACACAAAACATACTTTTACTCTGAATTAACGGGATGGTGACTTGCCTCAATATAATACTGACTATAACATGCCTTCTGGACTTCGGAATATCACTCCGTATCGGAGATGATAAATAGCAAATTGAGTAAGGCCAGGATGTCAAACACGCCAATCGAGCTTAAAGGCAGTAGCTTCACCTTATCAGTGGTTCATTTGCATGAAGCGGAACCAGAGGTTATTCGTCAGGCGTTAGAAGACAAAATAGCGCAGGCTCCTGCGTTTTTAAAACACGCCCCTGTCGTTATTAACGTTAGCGGTCTTGAAAGCCCGGTAAACTGGCCGGAACTGCATAAGATCGTGACCTCAACCGGCTTACGCATTATCGGCGTGAGCGGCTGTAAAGACGCCAGCCTGAAAGTAGAAATCGATCGGATGGGTCTTCCTTTACTGACTGAAGGTAAAGAGAAAGCGGTTCGGCCTGCGCCCGTTGAGCCGGCAACGCCCAACGAACCGCCGCAAAACGCTAATCCCATCACAAAAACGCGATTAATTGATGTTCCGGTTCGTTCCGGTCAGCGCATTTATGCTCCACAATGTGATCTGATTGTTACAAGTCACGTCAGCGCTGGCGCAGAGCTTATCGCTGACGGCAATATCCATGTCTATGGCATGATGAGAGGTCGCGCGCTGGCAGGGGCGAGCGGCGATCGGGAAGCGCAAATTTTTTGTACCCATCTGACGGCAGAACTGGTCTCTATCGCAGGTGTTTACTGGCTGAGTGATAAAATCCCGGCAGAATTTTATGGCAAAGCGGCGCGCCTGCGTTTAGCAGACAACGCTTTGACAGTTCAACCGTTGAATTGATCCCTTTTTAACAAGGAATTTTTATGGCACGCATTATTGTTGTTACTTCGGGTAAAGGGGGCGTTGGCAAGACCACCTCCAGCGCGGCCATCGCTACAGGTTTGGCCCAGAAGGGAAAGAAAACTGTCGTCATTGATTTTGATATCGGACTGCGTAACCTCGATCTGATTATGGGGTGCGAACGTCGTGTCGTTTACGATTTTGTAAACGTCATTCAGGGCGATGCGACACTGAATCAGGCGCTGATCAAAGATAAGCGTACTGAAAATCTCTTCATTCTTCCGGCGTCGCAGACCCGGGATAAAGACGCGCTGACGCGCGAAGGCGTCGCTAAGGTACTGGACTCACTGAAAGCAATGGACTTTGAGTTCATCGTTTGCGACTCGCCGGCGGGTATCGAAACCGGGGCGCTGATGGCGCTCTATTTTGCCGATGAAGCGATCATCACGACTAACCCGGAAGTCTCTTCTGTCCGTGACTCGGACCGTATTCTGGGTATTCTGGCATCGAAATCTCGTCGCGCAGAAAATGGCGAAGAACCGATTAAAGAACATCTCCTGTTGACGCGCTACAATCCAGGCCGCGTCAATAAAGGCGACATGCTCAGCATGGAAGATGTACTGGAGATTCTGCGTATTAAACTCGTCGGGGTGATCCCGGAAGATCAATCCGTACTGCGCGCATCGAACCAGGGCGAACCGGTGATTCTTGACGCCACTGCGGATGCGGGTAAAGCCTATGCAGATACCGTAGATCGTCTGTTGGGAGAAGAACGTCCTTTCCGCTTCATTGAAGAAGAGAAGAAAGGTTTCCTCAAACGCCTGTTCGGAGGATAAATTATGGCATTACTGGATTTTTTTCTCTCGCGGAAAAAGAGTACCGCTAATATTGCAAAAGAGCGGTTGCAAATCATTGTCGCGGAACGTCGCCGTAGCGATGCCGAACCGCATTATTTACCGCAGTTACGTAAAGATATTCTTGAGGTCATTTGTAAATACGTACAAATCGATCCGGAAATGGTTACCGTCCAGCTTGAGCAAAAAGATGGTGATATCTCCATCCTTGAACTTAACGTAACGCTGCCGGAAGCCGAAGAGTCAAAATAAGCTCTTTTATGGGAAAATTCCTGGATTAAAAAAGGCAGAAGAATCTGCCTTTTTTATTTTTTTACATTATTCCGAATACGGACATTTATTTCACTGGCCGTTTTCCCGGCAATTACCGCCGTTAACGCGGATACTCCTGCAACAGAAGAGTTAACTTCTCCGCCATCAGTTCGGCGCGCCAGCCGGAAATCAATTCCGGTTGCCCATTTTGCGGTTTTAATTTCCAGTGCCAGTTAAGCAACTGATTAATCTGCCGACGCGATGCCAGTAGCTCGCCGCTGACGTGATGCGACGCGCTCACCTCCGCCACCAGCGCTTTGATGGCCTTAAACGCTTTGCGATAGCCCGTCATGTCCATCAGATTCAACAGGGGTTCCGGCAATGCCTCTTCCGGTAACGCCTGTGCTTTCGCCACCAGCGATATCAACGTCTTGCCGTGAAAACGAATCTCGCTGCCGGAAAGCCCCAGGCTATCCAGCTCACCGAGACTGCCCGGCATATAACGCGCGACCGCCCACAGATTTTCTTCACGCACAACAAAGTTCACCGCCATATCGCGCTCACGCGCCTTACGCAGCCGCCAGTCAGCTAAAAGTTGCAGACAGGCTAACTGGCGAGTACGCAGTTGCCAGGCATTGGTGATATCCCGCCATGCTTCTTCCGGCGCCTGAATCTCCTTACGACGCTGCTGCATCAATCGGCATTCATCAAGCGCGGCAGGCAGCCATCCTGCGGCTTCAGTTTCAATCATCAGCTTTTTGGCGATCGGTAACAGATACCAGACATCCGCCGCCGCGTATTCACACTGACGTTCGCTTAAAGGCCGGGCTAACCAGTCGGTACGAGACTCGCTTTTATCCAGCGCCACGCCCGTATACTCTTCTACCATCGACGCAAACCCCCACGACAGCGGGCGCCCGCAAAACGCCGCCAGGATTTGCGTATCAATCAGGGGTTCCGGCAGTTCGCCAAACGCATTCAGAAATACTTCCAGATCTTCGCTACCCGCGTGCAGAAATTTGGTGATTCCCGTATCGCGCAACACCGCTTTTAACGGCGACCAGTCGCTGATGCCGAGCGGATCGATCAGGGCGACATTTGCCCCGTCAAATAACTGGATCAATCCTAACTGCGGGTAATAGGTGCGGGTACGGACAAATTCCGTATCTAAAGCAATAGCCGGACATGCGCGGACAGCCTCACACAGGCTCGCCAGCGCATCGTCCGTTTCAATCATTTGGTAATTCAAATCGTGTTCTCTTTGGTTCGCGCCAAAAAAAACGCCGGCTTAACCGGCGTCTCTCGTTAGCTGACTTAACGCTCAGGCTTTATTGTCTACTTTGCCACGGGCTTCGTCACGCAGTTCTCGTCGTAAAATTTTCCCAACGTTAGATTTTGGTAATTCCTCGCGAAACTCGACCTGTTTGGGCACCTTATATCCGGTCAGATGGCGACGGCAGAAGGTGATCAACGCATCGTCAGTCAATGCCGGATCTTTCTTAACCACAAAAAGCTTCACCGCTTCGCCGCTACTACCGGAAGGCACGCCAACCGCCGCGACTTCCTGCACGCCAGAATGCTGCATCACCACATCTTCAATTTCGTTTGGATAAACGTTAAAACCAGAAACCAGAATCATATCTTTCTTACGATCGACAATCCGCAGAAAGCCCTCTTCATCCATAACCGCAATATCGCCCGTATGCAGCCAGCCATCTTTAATGATTTCATCCGTCGCGTCAGGACGCTGCCAGTATCCCAGCATAACCTGCGGACCTTTCACGCAAAGCTCTCCGGCCTCACCTGGCGCGACTTCGTTGTCATCGTCATCCACCAGTTTGGCTTCTGTTGACGGTACTGGCAGGCCGATACTGCCGCTGTGATAATCAATATCATGCGGGTTGACGCTCACCAGCGGGGCGCACTCGGTCAGCCCGTAGCCTTCCAGCAGGTATTGCCCGGTCAGCTTTACCCAACGTTCCGCAACGACGTTTTGCACCGGCATCCCGCCGCCGGCTGACAGATGCAGCGAAGAAAAATCCAGCTGTTGAAACTCTTTATTATTGAGCAAGGCGTTGAATAGCGTATTAACGCCAGTCATCGCCGTAAATGGATATTTCGCCAGCTCCTTGACCAGGCCGGGGATATCACGCGGATTGGTAATCAGCAGGTTTTGCCCACCCAGCTCGATAAAAAGCAGACAGTTCATGGTTAAGGCAAAAATGTGATACAGCGGCAGCGCGGTCACTACCAGCTCTTTCCCCGGGTGCAGCAGCGGCCCATAGGTCGCTTTCACCTGCTCCAGATTCGCCAGCATATTGCGGTGGGTCAACATCGCGCCTTTCGCCACGCCCGTCGTACCGCCGGTATATTGCAGGAAAGCCAGATCTCCAGCGACAACCTCGGGTTTGACATACTGCATACGGTAGCCATGCTGTAGCGCGCTGCGAAACGAGATCGCATCTGGCAAGTGGTATTTTGGCACCAGACGCTTGATGTATTTCACGACAAAGTTAACAACCGTACCTTTGGCGGTAGAAAGCTGGTCGCCCATCCGCGTCAGAATAACGTGCTGTACCGACGTTTTCTCGACCACTTTTTCCAGCGTATGGGCAAAGTTAGAAACAATAATGATTGCCGCCGCGCCGCTATCGTTAAGCTGATGCTCAAGTTCGCGCGGCGTGTAAAGCGGGTTAACGTTCACCACAATCATGCCGGCGCGTAAAATACCAAATAGCGCGACAGGATACTGCAACAGGTTTGGCATCATCAGCGCCACACGGTCGCCTTTTTTGAGTCCCAGCCCTTGTTGTAAATAAGCCGCAAATGCCCGACTACGTTCTTCTAATTTGCGGAAGGTCATTACCTCCCCCATATTGACGAACGCAGGCTGATCGGCATAGCGCGTCGCCGCATGTTCAAACAGTTCAACCAGGGATTGATAACGGTCAGGGTTGATCTCCGCCGGAACATCAGCAGGATAACGGTTAAGCCAAACCTTCTTCAATGCATCACCTCTAAAATGAGTGTTCGTCGTCATCACAACCCCAGTTAATAAACAAGTCGTTAACATTATATTAACTCAGCGTACCAGTTTATTAATTACACAACTGAAAGGTTGCGAAGCGCGTCACTATTTATTTTTATTATGTCTCTATGAATGCAGAAACAGCGGACCAGCCGCTGTTTCTTTTATTGATAAAACAAAGTGTTACTCTGTTACTATCGTCTGAACCTCTGCGGGTCCAGGGTTATACCATCCCCAACCGCCATAGCCATAAGGCCAGGCGCGTCCGCCGTAAAACCACGGATCGATCGGCTGTGGAGGCATGACGACCTGCTGAACAAGATGCCAGCGTTTATAGCCGGTAGCCTGCATCAGCATAAATTTATACGGCGTATTGCCGATTTTACCGTCAACCGTGCCGGTTATCGGGCCGACAACGGTAACTAACTGGCCACGGAAGTCCACCGGGTCCAGAAAACCGTTCACATCGGCAAAAATTCTGCCGCGCGAGGCTTCGCCCAGAACAGGACGCGCGCCGCTATCGAGCGGTACGGTCGCGATTTCAAGCCGGGTTTTTCCCTGCTGATTTTGTACCGCCACAACTTTGCCGCCAAAACGCGCCTCTTGCCCGATATAGAGCTGCGGCGCATTCATCACCCGCACCAAATCCTGCTGCGGCGTCGGACTCGAACCTTTAATGGCATCCGGGATAGTCACGCAACCGCTCAGCATAAGCGCAAAAGCACACGCCAGCGCCCCTTTTATTAACCGTTTTTGAACCGCCATGATGCGACTCCTTTTTCTCGACCTCTATTCCACCCCACAGCATAAAGTATGGGGGGGTAATAGTAGTGAGAGTCATTCTTTGCCGGGAAGTTTCTTCCACGCCACTTCGTTACGCAAATAAACCGGCTCGGCATGTTCCACGGCAACGGTCTCTCCTGCCGCCAGCTTTTGACTGGCGATGGGCAACATATCTTCCGCTGCCGGGAGCGACACCTCCCCATCATGAAGCGTCAGGCCGCACTCCTTCGCCAGATCGGGCCACGCGGACCAACCCGTTCCTACGGTCGCCCACTCGCCGGAAAGCTGTTTCAACCGCTCACCGACCCGTTCCGGTTTCAACACCGCTTCCGTCTCTTCGCCCTGCCAGACGCCCTGCGCATCACGCTGGTATTCCGCCCAGTACACTTCGCCCATCCGCGCGTCAATCGCAGCGAGTACGCGGGTCGCGCCGGTTTTACGCCACGCGCCCTGCGCCATCGTGGCAAGCGTCGAAACACCGATCATCGGCAGATTTGCCCCTAACGCCAGCCCTTGCGCAATACCAATGCCGATACGCACGCCGGTAAAGCTGCCCGGACCGCGCCCAAACGCCAGCGCATCTATCTCATTGAGCAAGACGCCGCTGGCGGCCAGAATCTCCTGCACCATGGGCAGGATACGTTGAGTGTGTTCTCGTGGACAAAGCTCAAAGTGAGCATTGATAGTACCGTTGTTCCACAGGGCGACAGAACAGGCCTCTGTGGCGGTATCGATAGCCAGAATTCGCATGAGGTTTCGTGCTTAGATCAATAAAATAGCGCGCATCTTACCATACTCCGTAACAAATTACTCGGCGGATGGAATCGCAAGAAAGCGAACGGCACGGGCGATATCACGCGTGCGCGGCGCAGGAGGCAGGCTGGCGAGAAACGTGGCGCCATAGGGCCGCATCACCAGCCGGTTATCACAAATCACTAACACCCCGCGATCGTCCGCATCGCGAATCAGCCGCCCCACCCCCTGCTTCAGCGTAATCACCGCGTCGGGCAGTTGAACCTCATCAAACGGATCGCCGCCGCGCAAACGACAGTCTTCCATTCGCGCTTTTAACAACGGGTCGTCCGGGGAGGTAAACGGCAATTTGTCGATAATCACCAAAGATAACGTATCGCCGCGCACGTCCACCCCTTCCCAGAAGCTGCTGGTGGCGACGAGCAGCGCGTTGCCGGCGCTAACAAATTGCTGTAACAGTTGGCCTTTACTGGTTTCCCCTTGCAACAATACCGGCAGCGTCATGGTGGCGCGAAACTGCTCCGCCAGATCGCGCATCATGGCGTGCGAGGTGCACAGCATAAAACATCGCCCGTTATTGGCTTCGATAATCGGCCTGAGCATAGCCGCCAACTGTCGCGCCGCGCCGGGCTGGTTGGTTTGCGGTAGGTTACGCGGTACGCAGAGTAACGCCTGGCGCGTATAGTCGAATGGGCTGGGCAGTAGCATGGATTCTGCCTGTTCAATTCCCAGACGGGCGGTAAAGTGGTGAAGATCATCATTTACCGACAACGTGGCCGAGGTAAAAATCCAGCTACCGGGCTTCTGTTCCATCACCTCTTTGAATTTGTCCGCCACGGTGAGCGGCGTCAGCGCCAGGGTGAAATGGCGCGAGGTGCACTCATACCAGTAGCTGTATCCCGGCTGATTGATCTCTTTTAAGCGTTTCAGCCGTGAACGGTATAGCGTGGCGCGTTCAAAAGCCGCATCCAGCAGCGCCGAACGGCCCAGCGACAGCTTCGCCACGTCGTAACAAAGCTCCAGCGTATCATCCAGCAGTAAAAATGCCCGTTGGATACGTGGGTCGGCTAACAGTTCACGCAAATTTCCCCGGTAGCCGGGCTCCCCCAGTTGCAGACGAAAATCCTGGGCGCTCTGGGCAAGGCGATCGGCGCATTTTTGCAACTGTTGAGTGTCTTTCAGTTCCGTCCGGTAGGCGATGGTGATGTCTTTTGCTAAATCCAGCAACTGACGGCTGGAGAGCGATTGTCCGAAATACTGGCTGGCGATGTCAGGCAGTTGGTGGGCTTCATCGAAGATCATTACTTCAGCCTGAGGGATAAGTTCGCCAAACCCACTCTCTTTAACCACCATATCCGCAAGAAAAAGGTGGTGGTTTACAATCACCACATCCGCGTCCATCGCCTTTTTACGCGCTTTCACCACAAAGCACTCTTTGTAGAGCGGGCAATCGCTGCCAAGGCAGTTGTCGTTGGTACTGGTGACCAGCGGCCAGGCCTGGGAATCCTCCGCCACGCTGACGCAGGTGCTGATATCGCCATCCCGCGTCTGATTTGACCAGGAGCGCAGCAATATCACGTCGCTTAACGTTTGTACCGGTAAATCGCCGCCCGCCAGCGCTTGTTGTTCCAGACGCTCCAGGCAGAGGTAGTTTGAACGTCCTTTCAACAGGGCCGTCTTACCGGTAAACGCCAACGCTTTTGCTACCGTCGGCAGATCGCGGCTGTAGAGTTGATCCTGCAACGCTTTCGACCCGGTCGAAATAATGACTTTTTTCCCGGCGCGCAACGCCGGAGCGAGGTAAGCATAGGTCTTCCCGGTTCCGGTGCCGGCTTCAACAACCAGAGGCTGCGCATTTTCAATCGCTTGTGTCACGGCAACCGCCATTTGCCGCTGTGGTTCGCGCGGTTTAAAGCCGGTTATCGCTTTGGCCAGTTGGCCATCTGCTGCAAAATCGTCCGTCACACTGCCCCCTGTTAATTTGCACAGGGATTATGTCAGGGTAGAAAGGCTTACGCCAGCTACAGAGGTGACGGCGACGCCACATTGTGGCAGTCTTGAGCCATTCAAATGGAAAGCAAATGAGGAATAAGTGATGTCTATCGTGCGTATTGATGCCGAAGATCGTTGGTCTGATGTGGTGATCTACAATAATACGCTGTGGTATACCGGCGTGCCGGAAAACCTCGACGCCGATGCTTTTGAGCAAACGGCGAATACTCTGGCGCAAATTGATGCGGTGCTGGAAAAACAGGGCTCCAGTAAGTCACGTATTCTGGATGCCACTATTTTCCTGAGCGATAAAGCGGATTTTGCCGCCATGAATAAGGCGTGGGATGCGTGGGTCGTCGCAGGCCATGCGCCGGTACGCTGTACCGTACAGGCCGGGTTAATGAATCCGAAATATAAAGTTGAGATTAAGATTGTCGCGGCGGTATAAGCCGGTTATTCGTCTTCATCCTCAAAACGCGCCACTATCCGTTCGCCGGTATGGTTGGCGCGAAGTTCGCCCGCCACCTGGGCAATCGCTTCTCCGCTGCTCATACCTTGCGACATCAATTCCTGGATACGTTCTACGGCTTTTTGCTGTTGTTCATGACTGAGTGAAGGTAAACCTGCAAACATGATTAACTCCTGCTAAATTGTTAGCGCTAATTATTTCACGCTACCCGGCGGTAAGCCAGTAGTGTTGTAACGAGTCAGGAATGATGAAGACGTTATCTCCCACTGTTATCACCTTACCCTGGCGTCCGAACGCCGCTGAACACTATTTTGCGCCCGTAAACCATTTGCCATGGGCGATGCTGCTGCATTCAGGTGATGCTATTCATCCCTATAACCGTTTTGATATTCTGGTCGCCGATCCTGTCACCACGCTGACCACGCGCGCGCAGGAAACCACGGTATGTACTGCGCGCACGACTACCGTCACTCTCGACGATCCGTTACACGTTTTGCAGACTCAACTGGAGGCTCTGCCTTTTCATCCTCAGCCTGACCCTGACTTACCCTTTCAGGGCGGCGCGCTGGGGCTGTTTGGTTATGATTTAGGGCGGCGTTTCGAAATTCTGCCCGATACTGCCGCGCGCGATATCGTTTTACCCGATATGGCGATTGGCCTTTACGACTGGGCGCTGATTGTCGATCACCATAAACAGGTGGTGTCGCTGATAAGCTATCACGATGCAGACGCCCGATATCGCTGGCTCACCAGCCAGCGCGCGCCGACCCGAACGCCCTTCAGGCTTACCTCGGCCTGGCAATCCAATATGACGCGTTGCGAGTATGGCGAGAAGTTTCGTCAGGTGCAGGCCTGGCTGCACAGCGGGGACTGCTATCAGGTCAATCTTTCCCAGCGTTTTCAGGCGAGCTACGAGGGTGATGAGTGGCAGGCTTTCGAACACCTTAACCGCGCCAATCGCGCCCCGTTCAGCGCCTTTCTTCGTTTACATGACGGCGCCATATTGAGCCTTTCTCCCGAGCGTTTTATCCAACTGGAGAATGGTCATATTCAGACGCGCCCGATCAAAGGTACGCTCCCACGGCTTAACGATCCGCAGGCGGATCGTCAGCAGGCGCAGAAACTGGCCAACTCAATGAAAGATCGCGCTGAAAATTTGATGATCGTCGATTTGATGCGTAACGACATTGGCCGGGTCGCCGTGCCGGGTTCGGTGAAAGTGCCGGAACTGTTCGTCGTCGAACCATTTCCTGCCGTTCACCATCTGGTTAGCACCATTACCGCCCGTTTACCGGACTCGCTTCATGCCACCGATCTGCTGCGCGCGGCTTTCCCCGGCGGCTCCATTACCGGCGCGCCTAAAGTGCGGGCGATGGAAATTATCGACGAACTGGAGCCGCAGCGACGCAACGCCTGGTGCGGTAGCATCGGTTATCTGAGTTTCTGCGGCAGGATGGATACCAGTATTACTATCCGCACCGTCACGGCAACGCAGGGCCAACTCTATTGCTCAGCCGGCGGCGGTATCGTGGCCGATAGCAAGGAAGAAGCGGAATATCAGGAAACTTTTGATAAAGTTAATCGTATCCTGCACCCACTGGAGAACTAATACGTGGATACCAGCCGTCTGACGCTCGATCATTTCTTATCGCGCTTTCAGCTTTTGCGCCCGCAGATGACTCATGAAACGTTGAATCAACGTCAGGCCGCCGTACTGATCCCTGTGGTTCGCCGCCCCCAACCGGGGCTGCTGTTGACCCAGCGGGCTATTCATTTGCGCAAACACGCCGGACAGGTCGCCTTTCCCGGCGGGGCCGTGGACAGTACCGATGCTTCGCTTATCGCCGCAGCGCTTCGCGAAGCGCAGGAGGAAGTCGCCATCCCGCCGCAAGCCGTGGAAGTGATTGGCGTTTTACCGCCGGTAGACAGCGTGACCGGTTTTCAGGTCACCCCGGTGGTCGGCATTATTCCGCCAAATCTCCCCTGGCGCGCCAGTGAAGACGAAGTGTCTGCGGTGTTTGAAATGCCGCTGGCGCAAGCGTTGCAACTGGGTCGATATCACCCGCTTGATGTTTACCGTCGCGGCAATTCGCACCGCGTATGGCTCTCCTGGTATGAGCATTATTTCGTCTGGGGCATGACCGCAAACATTCTTCGTGAGCTGGCGCTGCAAATCGGCGTAAAGCCCTGACTGTACACAACGCCATTCACGTTGCCTAAAGGCGGTAACAATCGCCTCCCCCAAAGAGGCAGCCTGAAGGGCAACGTGTATATACTTAACTTTACGCGCGCAAGACACGACTTGAGATTACTGTCGCAATATTAGTAAAAACGCGGTTATTCATTAGTTTAATTCATGTGAATAGTTAAGCTGATGCCAGCGTTCCCTCTTACACTATGCGCAGTTATAACATCGTAACCGGAAGCCCCGGTTGCCCTGTCAGGAGTATTATCGTGATTAGCCTATTCGACATGTTTAAGGTAGGGATTGGTCCCTCCTCTTCCCACACTGTTGGCCCGATGAAAGCCGGTAAACAGTTCGTCGATGACCTGGTCGAAAAAGGATTACTGGATAACGTTACCCGCGTCGCTGTCGATGTCTACGGCTCGCTGTCGCTGACGGGGAAAGGTCACCATACCGATATCGCCATTATTATGGGTCTGGCGGGTAATGAACCCGCTACCGTGGATATTGATAGTATCCCCGGTTTTATTCGCGACGTCGAAACGCGCGAGCGTCTGTTACTGGCCCAGGGACGTCACGAAGTCGACTTCCCGAAAGATGACGGAATGCGTTTTCACAACGGCAATTTGCCGCTGCATGAAAACGGGATGCAGATCCACGCCTGGCATGACGACACGGTCATTTATAGCAAGACGTACTATTCCATCGGCGGCGGCTTTATCGTTGATGAAGCGCATTTCGGCCAGGAAGCGACGAATGAGGTTACTGTACCTTATCCGTTTAAATCGGCGAAAGAAATGCTGGAGTATTGCAACAGTACCGGCCTTTCACTCTCCGGCATGGTGATGCAAAACGAACTGGCGCTGCATAGCAAGAAAGAGATTGAAGAGTATTTCGGTCACGTCTGGCAAACCATGCAGGCTTGTATTGATCGCGGTATGAATACCGAAGGCGTTCTGCCGGGGCCGCTGCGCGTACCGCGTCGCGCCTCCGCGCTGCGTCGTATGCTGGTTTCCAGCGATAAGCTTTCCAACGATCCGATGAACGTCATTGACTGGGTGAACATGTTTGCTCTGGCGGTGAACGAAGAGAACGCCGCAGGTGGTCGCGTCGTGACGGCGCCAACCAACGGCGCGTGCGGCATCGTGCCTGCGGTACTGGCTTACTACGACCATTTTATTGAGTCTGTCAGCCCAGATATTTACACCCGCTACTTCCTGGCGGCAGGCGCTATTGGCGCGCTGTATAAGATGAACGCGTCTATTTCCGGCGCGGAAGTCGGCTGTCAGGGTGAAGTCGGGGTCGCCTGTTCGATGGCGGCGGCAGGCCTTGCTGAACTGTTGGGCGCCAGCCCGGAACAGGTTTGCGTTGCCGCTGAAATCGGCATGGAGCATAACCTGGGGCTGACCTGCGACCCGGTTGCCGGTCAGGTGCAGGTGCCGTGTATTGAGCGTAACGCCATTGCTTCGGTTAAAGCGATCAACGCTGCGCGTATGGCCATGCGTCGAACCAGCGCGCCGCGCGTCTCGTTGGATAAAGTCATCGAAACGATGTACGAGACCGGAAAAGACATGAACGCCAAATACCGTGAAACGTCGCGCGGCGGGTTGGCCATTAAAGTCCAGTGTGATTAAACGCCATTTCCCCTCCCTTCGCCCATCTGCTACGGATGGGCGAAATTTTTATCTCTTCCTCGTCGACTCCACATTTCCCCACTACACTTGCTGTGTCGCGGTTGGCTTTTGTCGCCAACGCTTATTGGGCGGCCCGCATGCAAACAGCACAACGGATCATCAATCATTATCGCCGTAATCGTTTCATTGTTTGCACGATTTGTGCACTGGTCACGCTCATTCTTACGCTGAGCATCCGATTTATTTCGGAGCGGAACTTAAATCACCATCGCACGGTTGCATTCGCGAATCATGCCGTTGATGCGCTGGATAATGTGCTGCATCCTCTCCTGGTCGGACGAAACATACTGCTACCCTTACTTGAGCTTCCGTGCGCGACCGCGCATTTGCCGTTGCGTAAGCAAGCCGCCCGCCTGCAAACCATTCGTTCTATCGGGCTGGTAAAAGAGGGAATTCTCTACTGCTCAAGCATTTTTGGCGCCCGTAACACTCCCATACGCCAGCTTCAGCCCGATCTTCCCGCAGCTGGCGATCTGCTGCTACTTTCCACGGACCAATCGTTACTCAAGGGAAGCCCGATCCTCATTCAGTGGTATCCCGCCTCTGCCGATGGCCAGGATGGCGTGATGGAAATTGTGAATATTGACTTGCTGGCGACTATGCTACTTGAGCCGCAGCAGCCGCAAATTACCAGCGCCAGCCTGACGGTCGGCAAACGGCACCTGTTATATGGTCGGGGCGTGGTCGATACTCTTCCGGAATTAAAAAAAGATGAAGAGCGTTACCAGCTTTCATCGCGGCATTTCCCTTTTACTATCAGCGTCAGCGGGCCGTCGGCAGGCGTACTGGCGTTCAAACATCTCCCGACGCAGTTACCGCTGGCCGTATTGCTTAGCCTGTTGATCGGTTATATCGCCTGGCTGGCAACGGCCAGCAGAATGAGCTTTTCCTGGGAGATTAATCTGGCCCTTGCCGAACGGGAGTTTGAGCTATTTTGTCAGCCGTTGCTTAATGCCCGCACGCAGCAGTGTACCGGCGTTGAGATCCTGTTACGCTGGAACAACCCACGCCAGGGCTGGATCTCTCCGGATGTTTTTATTCCTATCGCCGAAGAGCATAACCTGATAGCGCCGCTGACCCGCTATGTGATTGCGGAAACCATTCGGCAGCGGCACTGCTTCCCCATCAACCATCAGTTTCATATCGGCATCAATGTGGCGGCAAGCCATTTCCGACACGGCGTGCTTCTCAAGGATCTTAATCAGTACTGGTTTAGTGCGGAACCTGTTCAGCAACTGGTGCTGGAGCTCACGGAACGCGACGCGTTGCTTGACGTTGATTACCGCCTGATGCGCGAGTTGCACCGTAAAGGCGTCAAGTTAGCCATCGATGATTTTGGCACAGGAAACAGCTCGCTCTCCTGGCTGGAAAAACTGCGGCCGGATATTTTGAAAATCGATAAATCCTTCACCGCCGCCATCGGTACCGATGCGGTCAATTCAACGGTGACCGATATTATTATCGCGCTAGGGCAGAGACTGAATATTGAACTGGTGGCGGAAGGGGTCGAAAACCAGACGCAGGCACAGCATTTGCGCCAGCATGGTGTGCAAATGTTACAGGGCTATCTCTATGCGAAGCCGATGCCCATTAGCGAATTTCCACAGTGGCTGGCGGGCAGCGCGCCGCCGCCCGCCCGGCATAACGGACAGATTATGTCCGCGATGCCGCATCTATAGACTTGATTCCTGCGTGTGACGTTATTCCTCTTCGTCGTGGGCAGGCTGTTCTTTAACAATCCGAACCAGATCGACACGGTAGTCGTTGGCCTCGACAATGGTGATCCGCAGTGGCGGAACATCAATGACATCGCCTACACGAGGAATATGGCCATTAGCGGCGATCACTAACCCCGCGACCGTCGCAATATCGCCCTCTTCGTTCACCAGATGGTCAACTTCCAGCGCCTGCTGTAGCGCATGGAGATCGGTGCCGCCCTTCACTATCCAGCCCTCGGCATCGGCAACGATTTCCGGCGTTTCATCGGCATCCGGGAACTCACCGGCAATCGCTTCCAGCACATCCAGCGGCGTAACCAGCCCCTGCACCACGCCGAACTCGTTCGTGACGATAACGAAACTGCCGCGCGCGCGACGCAAAACGCCTAACAGATTGATAGGATCAAGCGTTTCCGGCACCACTATCGCCGGAGAAGACGCGGCGATAGCCGCAACGTCCGCGCCCTCTTCCAGCGCCACCAGCAACTCTTTCGCCCGAACGATACCGATAATTTCATCCAGCTCGCCCCGACATACCGGGAACAGGCTATGCGGAGAAGAGAGTAACTGCTGACGGATTTCAGCTACGCTGAGATTCGCATCCACCCAACTAATTTCGCCTCGCGGCGTCATAATGCCGCGCAGGGAGCGCGACGCCAGAGTCAGTACGCCGTTAATCATGTAGCGTTCTTCTTCGGCGAAGGCGCCTTCCGACACCGATATCGCGGCCGGGCTATCCGTCTCATGTTGCGTACTCGCCTGGCGTTTACCGCCCATCAGACGCAGGATAGCGTCCGCAGTACGCGCGCGCAGCGGCAACGTGGACTGATGACGAATAAAGTTGCGGCGCGCAATCTGGTTAAACACCTCGATAACGATCGAGAAACCAATTGCCGCGTACAGGTAGCCTTTCGGAATATGGAAACCGAACCCTTCCGCCACCAGGCTCAAGCCGATCATCAGCAGGAAACTCAGACAGAGCACCACTACCGTCGGATGCTGGTTGACAAAACGGGTCAGCGGTTTTGACGCCAGTAGCATCACCGCCATCGCAATCACCACCGCCGCCATCATAACCGGCAGATGGTTTACCATACCTACCGCCGTAATCACGGCGTCCAGCGAGAAGACCGCATCCAGGATGACAATCTGCGTGACTACCACCCAGAAGCTCGCATAGCCTTTACCGTGTCCGGTGTCATGCTCGCGGTTTTCCAGACGTTCATGCAGCTCGGTGGTCGCTTTAAACAGCAGGAATATACCGCCCAGCAGCATAATTAAATCGCGGCCGGAGAAGGTAAAATCCCAGACGGTAAAGAGCGGCTTTGTTAAGGTCACCAGCCACGAAATAATGGACAGCAGCGCCAGACGCATAATCAGCGCCAGCGAGAGCCCGATAAGACGCGCTTTGTCACGCTGCTTTGGCGGCAATTTATCGGCGAGGATCGCGATAAAGACCAGGTTATCGATACCCAGGACAATTTCCAGGACGACGAGCGTGAGTAAACCCACCCAAATTGAGGGATCCATTAATAATTCCATGACAAGCTCCTGCTTAAGGAATGACTAAACGGCGCCCACAACATCTCAAAGGATGCAGGCGGTAACGCAATAAACAAAGTAAGGCTATGGCAAGATATGCCAGATTGACAGGCGCAAAACGGCCAAAGAGTGAAATGACGTCGGTGACGATCCATACAACGGGCTGCTGCCCTATACCCCATTCTAATTAAACGGAAGCTAAACATAACAGAGACAACTGGTTTTTGGCAAAGATTTACCTTCCTTTGCAAAGAGATGTAACCGGGATATTTTACACTTCGAAATTTCTCATTATCGAAAACAAAATTACGGATCTCCATCACACAAAATATTTTTTTCGATATCTAAAATAATTCACGAAAATCATGCGTTTTTCGTTGTAACCCTCATCTGAATCGATTCGCTTGCGGACGGCGATTCAAAAAATACATCTGTCAAGTTGATGTGTTGACAATAATAAAGGAGGTAGCAAGTGACCATTGCTATTGTTATAGGCACACATGGTTGGACTGCAGAGCAGTTACTTAAAACAGCCGAAATGCTGTTAGGCGAGCAGGAAAACGTCGGCTGGATCGATTTCGTTCCAGGCGAAAATGCCGAAACGCTGATCGAAAAGTACAACGCTCAGTTGGCTAAACTCGATACCAGTAAAGGCGTGCTATTTCTCGTTGATACATGGGGAGGCAGCCCGTTTAATGCTGCCAGCCGCATTGTCGTCGATAAAGAGCGCTATGAAGTTATTGCCGGCGTCAACATCCCGATGCTGGTCGAAACGTTTATGGCTCGTGACGACGATCCGAGCTTTGATGAGCTGGTCGCACTGGCGGTAGAAACCGGTCGTGAAGGCGTAAAAGCGCTGAAAGCGAAACCGGTAGAAAAAGCCGCGCCAGCGCCAGTCGCCGCCGCGCCAAAAGCGGCCACGCCGGCAAAACCGATGGGCCCGAATGATTATATGGTTATCGGGCTTGCCCGTATTGATGACCGCCTCATTCACGGCCAGGTCGCTACCCGCTGGACCAAAGAGACCAATGTCAGCCGTATTATTGTTGTGAGCGATGAAGTCGCGGCGGATACCGTACGTAAAACGCTGCTGACACAAGTTGCGCCGCCGGGCGTTACGGCGCATGTGGTTGACGTCGCGAAAATGATTCGCGTCTACAATAACCCGAAATACGCTGGCGAACGCGTGATGCTTCTGTTTACCAATCCTACCGACGTCGAGCGCATCGTTGAGGGCGGCGTGAAAGTCACTTCCGTGAACATTGGCGGTATGGCCTATCGTCAAGGTAAAACGCAGGTGAACAACGCCGTTTCCGTCGATGAAAAGGATATCGAAGCCTTTAAAAAGCTCAACGAGCGCGGCATCGAGCTTGAGGTGCGTAAAGTTTCCACCGATCCGAAACTGAAAATGATGGATTTAATTGCCAAAGTGGCGAAATAACCGCCGGCATTTAATTAGCTTTCACACTTAAGATAGCAATAGGAGAAGTACAATGGAGATTACCACTCTTCAGATTGTGCTGGTGTTCATCGTCGCATGTATCGCAGGTATGGAGTCGGTACTTGATGAATTTCAGTTCCACCGTCCGCTGATCGCCTGTACCTTAATCGGCGCCGTTCTGGGGGACATGAAAACCGGTATTATCATCGGCGGTACTCTGGAAATGATCGCTCTGGGCTGGATGAACATCGGTGCTGCCGTTGCGCCTGATGCCGCACTGGCGTCCATCATCTCTACCGTTCTGGTCATCGCCGGGCATCAAAGCATTGGCGCCGGTATCGCGCTGGCGATTCCGCTGGCGGCGGCAGGCCAGGTACTGACCATTATCGTTCGTACCATCACCGTGGCATTCCAGCACGCGGCGGACAAGGCGGCTGAAAACGGCAACCTGACGGCGCTCTCCTGGCTGCACGTTTCTTCTCTGTTCCTGCAGGCAATGCGTATCGCTATCCCGGCGGTTATCGTTGCCATCTCCGTAGGCACCAGCGAAGTACAGGGAATGCTGAATGCGATTCCTGAAGTCGTCACAGGCGGTCTGAACATCGCCGGCGGCATGATCGTCGTGGTTGGTTATGCGATGGTTATCAACATGATGCGCGCAGGCTACCTGATGCCGTTCTTCTACCTCGGTTTCGTCACCGCGGCTTTCACAAACTTCAACCTGGTCGCACTGGGTGTCATCGGCGCAGTGATGGCTATTCTTTACATCCAGCTGAGCCCGAAATACAACCGTGTAGCGGGCGCGCCTGCAACGGCTGCTGGCAATAACGATCTCGACAACGAACTGGACTAACAGGTGAGCGAAATGGTTGATATGACTAAAACTACCACCGAGAAAAAACTCACTCCGAGCGATATTCGCAGCGTATTTCTTCGTTCTAACCTGTTCCAGGGATCATGGAACTTCGAACGTATGCAAGCGCTGGGCTTCTGCTTCTCTATGGTGCCAGCGATTCGTCGCCTGTATCCGGAGAATAATGACGCGCGTAAACAGGCGATTAAACGTCACCTGGAGTTCTTTAACACCCATCCTTACGTTGCGGCGCCGGTACTGGGCGTGACGCTGGCAATGGAAGAAAAGCGTGCGAACGGTGCAGAGATTGACGATGGCGCTATCAACGGTATCAAAGTCGGTCTGATGGGACCGCTGGCAGGCGTCGGCGACCCTATCTTCTGGGGTACCGTCCGTCCGGTATTCGCGGCGCTGGGCGCAGGTATTGCAATGAGCGGCAGCCTGCTTGGCCCGCTGCTGTTTTTCATCCTGTTTAACCTGGTGCGTCTGGCGACCCGTTATTATGGCGTGGCTTATGGCTACCGCAAAGGCGTCGATATCGTTAAAGATATGGGCGGCGGCTTCCTGCAAAAACTGACTGAGGGGGCGTCAATCCTCGGCCTGTTTGTCATGGGGGCATTGGTTAACAAGTGGACGCATGTGAATATCCCGCTGGTGGTCTCCACCATCACCGGTCAGGATGGTCAGACACGCGTTACCACCGTGCAAACCATTCTCGACCAGCTGATGCCGGGTCTGGTTCCGCTACTGTTGACCTTTGCCTGTATGTGGCTGCTGCGTAAGAAAGTTAACCCGCTGTGGATTATCGTGGGCTTCTTCGTCATTGGTATCGCCGGCTACTCCGTAGGACTGCTGGGCCAGTAAGACTGTTGTACACTACCGGGGCCAAACGGCCCCGTTTTTTTATTTCTCTGGAGGATAAATGACTATCACGGACCTGGTGCTGATTCTCTTTATTGCCGCATTATTGGCTTACGCTCTCTACGATCAGTTCATCATGCCCCGTCGCAATGGCCCCACTCTGCTTTCTATAGCCCTGCTCCGCCGCGGTCGCGTAGACAGCGTTATCTTCGTTGGGCTGGTCGCCATCCTTATTTATAACAACGTAACCAGCCACGGAGCGCAGATGACCACATGGTTATTAAGTGCGCTGGCGTTAATGGGGTTTTATATATTCTGGATCCGCACGCCACGGATCATCTTTAAACAACGTGGCTTTTTCTTCGCCAATGTCTGGATAGAATATAACCGTATTAAAGAGATGAATTTATCGGAAGACGGCGTACTGGTGATGCAATTAGAACAACGACGCTTGCTTATCCGTGTACGCAATATCGACGATCTGGAAAAAATATATAAACTTCTTATTGAAAATCAATAATCTAAGATATAGCCTCAACTATGTTTTTCGAATTTTATTTCGAATCATAATATAGCTAAGGCTATATTTTCTATTGACCAATTGTTATTTAATTTAACGTTTTATTGATGAATAAATCTAAATGAAAATCGTTTTCAATTAGAAGACAAATAATATTTTATCGCTGTTGTTTTATATTCTAAAAATATGTTAATGTTGCGCCGTCAATTGGGGAGTAGCCGATTTCCAGACTCCGGAAATGTACGCGTCAACATACTCGTTGCAAAACGTGGCGCGTACGGACCAGCCGCCGCTGGTCAGGCGAGACCATAGGCGCATCAACTGCTGTGTATTTCGTCACAGAATGGCGACATGCATGTTTGCTGGGGGCAGTGATGTGTTTAATGGATACCCCGGTCAGGACGTTGTCATGCACTTTACTGCTACTGTTCTTCTCGCTTTCGGCATGTCGATGGATGCTTTCGCGGCATCAATTGGCAAAGGCGCCACCCTACATAAACCCAAATTCTCAGAAGCGTTGCGTACCGGCCTTATCTTTGGCGCGGTTGAAACGCTGACCCCGTTAATCGGCTGGGGGCTGGGGATATTGGCGAGTAAATTCGTTCTGGAATGGAACCACTGGATAGCCTTTGTTCTGCTGATCTTTCTGGGCGGACGCATGATCATCGAAGGTATCCGCGGCGGTAGTGATGAAGATGAAACACCGTTACGCCGCCACAGCTTTTGGCTATTAGTCACGACGGCTATCGCGACCAGCCTCGATGCGATGGCGGTTGGCGTCGGTCTGGCGTTTTTGCAGGTAAACATCATCGCTACCGCATTAGCTATCGGTTGCGCCACGCTTATCATGTCCACCCTCGGAATGATGATCGGTCGCTTTATCGGCCCAATGCTGGGTAAGCGTGCTGAAATTCTCGGCGGGGTCGTACTGATAGGAATTGGCGTCCAGATCCTCTGGACGCATTTTCACGGTTAACGGTTACGCTGCCAGAGATGAAGGTTGAAATCCGTCTGGCAGCTAAGTCCGGCGCTGGCAGCCAGTTGTTCCCACACGTCTGGTCTGGCGCGCCAGGCAAATGGCGTCATTTGCAACAGTGCTACAGCCGCTTCGGCGGTGAGCTGCATGTGATAAGCAAGGCGGGTACTCTGCTGCAATGTGAATCCGTCGAGCTGCTCGGTATACGGCGCATGTAAACGCACCTCATCATAAATGAGCCCTTTTAGTTCCATCAGATGATGCGGTCCAGGCGTGGCGGTAACGACCCAACCACCTGGTTTCACCACGCGCGCCAATTCCTGCGCCTTACACGGGGCGTAGATTCTGATCACCGCATCCATTGACGCATCGGCAAAGGGCAGTCGATGGCTTGACGCCACACAAAACTTCACCTGCGAATAGCGCTTCGCCGCCGCTTTGATCGCCGTTTTAGCAACGTCCAGTCCAAACGTGGTGACTCCCGGCAACGCCTCGGCAAAAGCATGAGTGTAATACCCCTCGCCGCAGCCGATATCCAGAATCGCCGTGGCCGACTGATCCAGCCGCTCGCGCAACAGGTTAATCACCGCATCGCGCAGCGGCTGATAATGACCCACATCAAGAAACGCTCTCCTCGCCTGCATCATTTCGGCGCTGTCGCCCGGATCGCGCGAACGTTTATGCTGTACCGGCAGCAGATTGATGTAGCCCTCTTTCGCCACATCAAACTGATGGCGCTGTGGACATATAACGCTGTTATTAATCTGCGTAAGCGGCTGATGGCAAAGCGGACAGGTAAACGACATGACAACTCCGGACTGGGGCGCTAAAGGGCGCAAGTGTAACGCGAATTGCGCCCCGGGAAAATCCTTTACGAGCCCGGAACCGCAACGTGGCTGCCATGCATCACCAGAAGGTGATCTGAATCGGCTGGCATACCGTCTGGCTCAACATTTTCCAGCCGCAGCACATCGCCCATGATCTGGCTGAATACGGGCGCAGATACCGCGCCGCCATAATAAGCCCCGTTTTGCGGATTATTAATCACCACCACCAGCGCAAATCTGGGGTTACTTGCCGGCGCGACGCCTGCGGTATATGCCACATACTTATCGACGTATTTACCATCATCGCCAATTTTTTTCGCCGTCCCGGTTTTGACCGCAATACGGTAGTCTCTTACTGCGGCTTTTGTTCCGCCGCCGCCAGGCAACGCGACGCTCTCCATCATATGTTCCACCTCGTGCACCAGTTCTTCCGGCATTACCCGCGTGCCGATCACGGGCGGATCAACTTTGGTGATCGATAACGGACGGTAGATACCAAAGCTGCCAATCGTGGCATAAACATGCGCCAGTTGCAGCGGCGTCACCATTAATCCATAGCCAAAAGCGAAGGTAGCGCGATCTAAATCACTCCAGTAACGGCGTTTCGGTAATAACCCGCTGCTCTCTCCGGTGAGACCCAGTCCGGTAGGCACGCCGAAACCAAAGCTTTTATAAGTATCCATTAATTTCTGCACCGGCATCGCCAGAGAAAGGTGAGAAACGCCGGTATCGCTGGATTTTTGCAAAATGCCGGTTAATGTCAGTTCCGGATAGTAACCGACGTCGCGGATACGGTGTCCATCGAGAGTAAAAGGATGGGTATCGATAACGCTGTCCGGCTGCACGATGCCCTGCTGTAACGCAGTCATAATGACCAATGGCTTCACAGTAGAACCGGGTTCGAAAGTGTCGCTAATCGCGCGGTTACGAAAATCGTCCAACTGCGCGCCTTCACGGTTGTTCGGGTTGAAATCCGGATAGCTCGCCATCGAGAGAATTTCACCCGTTGGGATGTTAATCAATACGGCAGCGCCGGATTCCGCTTTGTTCCAGATGACGGCGTTATCCAGCGCATCTTCGGTAACCGTTTGCAGACGTTCATCAATGCTAAGCTGAAGTTCATGAGCAGGAACCGGATTCACTTCCGTAATGTTCTCAATAACGTGACCAAATTTATCTTTACGCACCAGCCGGGAGCCCGGTTTTCCCGTCAGTTGCGCGTTAAAGCTCTTTTCAATACCTTCTATTCCCTGCCCGTCGATATTGGTAAAGCCGATCAAATTGGCCGCTACGTGTCCGGCAGGGTAAAAACGGCGCGACTCTTCCCGCAGGTTAATACCCGGTAGATTCAGTTTATCTATCCATTCGGCTTGCTGGGGTGAAACCTGGCGCGCAAGGTAGATAAAACGGCCTGCCGGGTTACTGTTTACCCGTTCCGCAAGCGTACTGAGCGACAGATGTAAGGCGCTGGCCAGCGCCTGCCAGCGCTCATTGTAGCCAACGCCGCCTTTGCTTATGATAGTCTTCGGATCGGCCCAGACAGCATTAACCGGAACACTCACCGCTAAGGGCCGCCCTTCTCTGTCGGTGATCATGCCGCGTGGAGAGGCCGTGGTCACTTCACGAAGCGAGCGCATATCTTCTTGTTTCACCAGTTTCGACGGCGTAACAATTTGCAACCATGCCACCCGCCCTAACAACAATGCCATACTGAGCAGAATGGCAGTGCAAAGTAGTGCAAAACGTATGGGCGTAAAATTACGGGTATCGCCGTCGCTTTTCTTTTTCACCTGATCTCCAGCCGAATCATTTTTCAGGTGATTGATTTAACGGGAAACGGCCGGAAAAACCAGAAAAAACAATGCTAATAACATCGCGCCTTTGCAACAAATCGCTAACGAGAGCGCATCCAGACACATTTTGAAGGATATTGAATTAAAAAGCCCCGCTTTTAGCGAGGCTTTATATCTGAGGCTGACGCGACAAACGCATCAAATCAGTGGTGTCGATCAGATAGCTGTTACGTTAACAGCAGCCGGACCTTTCTGACCGTCCTGAATTTCGAACTCAACGTTCTGGCCTTCAGCCAGAGTTTTGAAACCATTGCCCTGGATAGCGGAGAAGTGTACGAACACATCTTTGCTGCCGTCAGCCGGAGTAATGAAGCCAAAACCTTTGGATTCGTTGAACCACTTAACTTGACCTTTAATCTTTGCCATTTGCAAAATTCCTTAGAGTGTTTTCTTTGCCCGTAGGCATAACATAGATAAAACTGAGACATTACTGCTTGAGGCACTAATATAAGGTTCGGCAGAGAAGCGGTATTCAACGTCAACGTGTTTACTCAGGACTTCTTTACTGAAAATGCCACACATAAACAGAACTGTACCTCGTTTAACCCAAAGCCTGTTATCACATACAACGTTAATTATGGCAAGCCATTTTTAAACGTGTCTCGATCCGTCGCACAAATTACGAGAACCTTCACAAATTGACAGCACGTTTATGCAACAAAATTGCGAAAGATATATCCTCACGCGCTGACGGACTCCTGACAACGTCACTGCTGAAAAGCCATTTTTCTACCATAGCTCAATAACTTCGCTTCTTCCAGTGCATCAAATCACATTTAAAAGCTGTATTTTTCATATCACTTTTTATGCTGAGTTATGCATAAATTGTCACAATGATAAAAAACACCTTTTAATCAAAATAATAGAAAAGAAAAGCGATTTTCGACACCGCTTTTTGTGATGTTCTGCGTCTTTACAGAATGCCTTAAAATAATGAACAAACAATGACAATCCATAAAGAGAGAGAAACGTTTCGCTTTTAATAGAGAATGAGCGGTATCACAAAAATGCCATATGTCCATTTGTTATACATATAAAACTATGTTGCATATAAAGCCATATATTATGTAAGGTGTTGATGCTGTAGTATCAGTTGCAAACGGCAACGCGGAGAGATCCGACGGGGAAATGGGGCGTATGGCACTGGCGCCATTTGCGCCCCGGTAAGCATTATCGTTCTGCAACCAGACGAATGATGTCCTCATCCTCTTTTGGTTCGCTTGCCGCTGTTGCGGGTTCCGCTTCTTTTTCTGGTTCGTTTGCTTCGCAAAGGCGACGTAACAACGCGTTTTGCCGCTTCTGTTGATCCAACAACGCTTCGAGCAGTTCTATCTGCTCGTTGGCACGGGAACTTGCCCGGTTGACAAAGAACCAGAGCGCCAGCCCCACCACCAGAACCACCATTGATACTATTAAAGATGCAAGAGAAAACGCACCAGAGTTTAAAACGTCGTTCATTTCACCACCTCAATGTAGAGACGTCATTCTACCACTGCTACACGGGAAGGAAATCTCTGGTGTAAAACGTTTACCAGGGAATAAATTTATTGATGGCGCAAATACCGCTGAAAAATTGTACATCCTGATCGCACATGATATTAAACACCTGCGCCCACAGCAACAGGCATACTACCACCACGATGCCGAGAACGACCCATCGAAATTTTTTCACTCCACTCTCCGATCTTACATCTTATGTCGCTAAATTATCATGAGTTACTTAAACCAGGAGTAACTGTAGCGGCATTATATGTTTTTAGGAATGATTCACTTGTTTCAATCAATGTACACGCTACTCTTATTCTAACTAAAAAAGAAAAGAGGTAGTAATGCGTTTGATCATTCGCGCAATTGTATTGTTTGCCCTGGTGTGGATAGGCCTGCTGAT
Source organism: Salmonella sp. 741265050_HSA (assembly GCF_046569445.1). Classification (NCBI taxonomy): domain Bacteria; kingdom Pseudomonadati; phylum Pseudomonadota; class Gammaproteobacteria; order Enterobacterales; family Enterobacteriaceae; genus Salmonella; species Salmonella sp. 741265050_HSA. The sequence continues at coordinate 889,582 of NZ_JBKFSV010000001.1, forward strand.
GAGCGGCTATGGCGTCCTGGTGGGAAGTAAAGTGAACGCTGCGGGGCTGGGTTTACAGTGCCATTACCTGACCGCACGCGGCACCAGCACGGCGCAATATCTCCATACCAACAGCAGCATAATTGGCTTTTCCGACTGTCCCATTTTCAGAAAAATCGCCACCGTGGTGGATAATGGCTAAGCGGCAATAAATAATTTCACAGTGAAACTATCACCAATAATTCCCCTATATTGGCTGTTGTTTATAAGTACTGTTAAATAATATTTTAATAACCGTTAAATAAGCCGACAGACATTATCTTCTTTTACGATTTCATCCCACCCGATGTTATAAAAAAAGCAGCTACATTTTTCATAGCTGCTTTTTTTTAACGTCATGCTAATAACGTTGCTTAGAAGGGATAATCGTTGTAACCCATTTGTTCAGAAATTTTACGCGCGGCGACGTGTAACATAGCCACATATTCCTGTAGGCGTTCTTCTGAAAAACGCAGCGTCGGGAACGAAATGCTTAACCCTGCGATGACTACGCCAAAACGGTCAAATACCGGTACGCCGATACAACGTAACCCTTCTTCCTGTTCTTCGTTATCTTCACCGTAGCCTTGCGCACGCACTTCATCCAACAGCGGCAGCAACGCTTCAGTGCTGGTAATCGTGCGTCCAGTGCTTTGCTTATACTCTACGCCGTCGAGAATCTGCTTAACCTCATCGCGGTCACGCCAGGCCAGAAGCACTTTACCGATGGCCGTACTGTACAGCGGATTACGACGCCCAATACGTGAGTACATCCGCAGATTGTACATAGAGTCAATTTTATGGATATAGACAATGCTGTCTTCATCCAGCGCGCCAAGATGGATAGTTTCTTTTGTCAGACGAGACAGTTCGCGCATCTGAATGTCCGCACTGCGGATGAGATCAACATTTTGCAAAGCTCGCGCGCCCAGCTCAAACAGCTTTAGCGTCAGAGAGTATTTTTCAGACTCCCCCTCCTGAGCCACGTAGCCCAGCGTTTTCATGGTTTGCAAAAAGCGATAAACGGTGCTTTTCGACATCATGACGCGCTGCGATAGCTCGGTAATCCCTATTTCACGCTCTTCACCCAGCGCCTGCAGAATGCCGAAAACTTTCAGCACAGAAGATACAGAATCAGGCTGCTTATCCAGATCTGCGTTTGCCATTTATCACCTCATTACGAGCGTTTTATAAAATTCAGAACGAGTTTTTATTATAATTTCACGCCAGGTCGCCCGCAATCCATCTTTGCTTACTTCGTTACAAATCTGCGACATAACAACTCAGTATTAATGCTAACATTATTATTCAGCTCATAATTCCCCTTATTACAAAATACTTATGGAAAAAACACGGGCCGATGGCCTGCCCCTCCCGCAGAGATACGGCGCTATCCTGACGATTATTATCGGTATTTCGATGGCGGTTCTGGATGGCGCAATCGCTAATGTCGCACTGCCAACCATTGCGACTGATTTACATGCCTCCCCTGCCAGCTCTATCTGGATTGTCAATGCGTACCAAATTGCCATTGTCGTCTCACTGCTTTCCCTGTCTTTTTTAGGCGACATGTTTGGCTATCGCCGGATCTACAAATGTGGTTTAGTGGTATTTCTGCTTTCATCATTGTTTTGCGCGCTTTCAGACTCGCTGCAGATGCTGACGCTGGCGCGCATCGCGCAGGGATTTGGCGGCGCGGCGCTAATGAGCGTAAACACGGCGCTGATTCGTCTTATCTACCCCCAGCGTCATCTGGGACGAGGTATGGGAATTAACTCTTTTATCGTCGCAGTCTCTTCCGCCGCGGGTCCGACGATCGCCGCGGCGATTTTGTCCATCTCATCATGGAAATGGCTGTTTCTGATTAATGTCCCGTTAGGTATCATCGCGTTAATTCTGGCCATACGCTTTTTACCAGCAAACATCGCCCATGACACTAAGCCGCGCTTTGACTTACCGAGCGCGGTAATGAATGCGCTCACATTTGGCCTGCTGATTACCGCATTGAGCGGATTTGCCCAGGGACAGTCGCTAACGTTGATTGGCGCAGAGCTGTTCGTTCTGGTCGTGGTCGGGTTTTTCTTCGTGCGCCGCCAGCTTTCTTTGCCCGTCCCTTTGTTACCCATCGACTTGTTACGAATTCCGCTTTTTTCACTCTCGATCGGCACGTCAATTTGCTCGTTCTGCGCGCAAATGTTAGCCATGGTCTCGCTACCTTTTTATCTGCAAACCGTGCTGGGCCGTAGCGAAGTAGAAACCGGCCTGTTATTGACGCCCTGGCCGCTGGCAACGATGGTAATGGCGCCGCTGGCGGGATACCTGATAGAACGTCTTCATGCCGGTTTGCTGGGGGCGCTGGGAATGGTGATAATGGCAGCCGGGTTGTTTGCGCTGGTCATGTTGCCAGCCTCCCCCTCCGATCTGAATATTATCTGGCCGATGATCCTTTGTGGCGCAGGGTTTGGCCTGTTCCAGTCGCCGAATAATCACACCATTATCACTTCCGCGCCGCGTGAGCGCAGCGGTGGCGCCAGCGGGATGCTGGGCACGGCGCGACTGCTAGGCCAAAGTACTGGCGCCGCGCTGGTAGCGCTGATGTTGAACCAGTTTGGCGATAGCGGTACGCATCTTTCTCTGCTCGCAGCGGCGATCCTGGCGACTCTCGCGGCGGTGGTGAGCGGTTTACGTATTACGCAACCACGCGTTCAGGCGTAAAAAAAGCGCGTCATTCGACGCGCTTTTCATACTTGCCAGTGGGCTTATTATTTCAGGTACTCGCCGCTACGCAGCGCTTCAATGCGTTTATCCAGCGGTGGGTGCGTCATAAACAGCTCGCTTAACGATTTCGATTTACCGTTAATACAAAACGCCATCATGCTGGTCGCTTCTTGCGGCTCGTAGCTGGTTTTCAGGCGCTGCAACGCGGCAATCATTTTTTCACGGCCAACCAGCTTCGCCGATCCCGCATCGGCATGAAACTCACGGTAACGGGAGAACCACATGGTGATGATGCTCGCCAGAATACCGAAGACCAGTTCCAGCACCGTCGCAACGGCGAAATAGATTAGCGGATTACCGTTACTTCCTTCGCCTTCATCGCGGTTGCCGCCCAGAAAACCAGCAGCAATTTGCGCGATAATGCGCGAAATAAAGATAACGAAGGTGTTAACCACCCCCTGAATCAACGTCATCGTCACCATATCGCCATTGGCAATATGGCTGATTTCATGCGCAATGACGGCTTCCGCTTCGTCAGGGCTCATGTTTTGCAACAAACCGGTGCTCACAGCGACCAATGAGGCGTCACGGCGTGCGCCCGTCGCAAACGCGTTAATGTCCGGCGCATGGTAGATAGCAACCTGCGGCATGGCGATACCGGCCTGGCGCGCTTGCGTTGCTACGGTGTTCATCAACCAGCGTTCTCTTTCATTGCGAGGCTGTTCAATAACTTCCCCTCCTACGGATTTTAACGCCATCCATTTGGACATCAGCAATGAAATAAAAGAACCGCCAAAACCAAACAGCAGCGCCATGATCAGCAAGCCTTGCACGCTGCTCGACTGTATCCCTGTCAGGCTCAGAACCAGCCCGAAAACGACCATCACGGCCAGGTTCGTCAGCAGGAAGAGCGCGATTCGCATCATAATTTTCTTTTAACCTCAATTTAACAAAGCGCACTATGCGATTACCCACATCGTATGGGTCTTATGGCTATTTTCAAGCATCACCAGGCGGTAAGTCACGAGAAAAACACAACTTTACATTTTGTAGCATTATCCTGACGACTTCTGCGCTTGTTAAAAAAAAACAGGCACAATTTTTTGTGCCTGTTTAGCGTTACTTATTGGCTGCCGCCTGCTCCGCTGGTTTTTCTTTTTCAAGATGCGCCAGGTCCAGAGCAATCTTCACCGTTTCATCAAGGTATGGGTCCGGTTCCTGGTAATCCTTTGGCAGATCGTCCAGTTTCTTCAGCAACGGTTTACCCTCGCGTTTAAACCGATCGTTAATACGCGCCAGACGCAGAGCGTCTTCTTCATTGTTCTCTTTCTCACGCTGCGCATAATTCAGAGAGACGATGTTGCGCTTATCCTTCATGGCATTGAAACGTGCAATATCCTTCATGATGTACTGAAACTCAGGATCTTTGGCGATACGCGCGTTGTGTTCTTTCAATAATTCCGGGCCAAACGGGGCCAAATCGTCCGATTTCACGTATTTCGCCGCATCAATGCTATCCCACGGCAAGGCGTTATCTTCAAATTTTTCTCCGGTTTCCGTCTCTTCATTGCCAGTCGGCATGATGATATCCGGCGTGACCCCTTTACGCTGCGTACTACCGCCGTTGACACGGTAAAACTTCTGAATGGTGTACTGCACCGAACCCAGCGCAGGCCATTCCGGGCGAAGCATCTGATCGTAAATTCGGTTTAGCGAACGATATTGCTGTACCGTCCCTTTACCGAAGGTCGGCTCACCGACAATCAGCGCGCGACCATAATCCTGCATCGCGGCAGCAAAGATTTCCGATGCCGAGGCACTGAAACGATCGACCAGCACCACCAGCGGGCCTTTGTAGTAGACCACGCCGTCGGTGTCGCTATCCTCACGCACTTTGCCGTTATTGTCGCGCACCTGAACTATCGGACCAGAAGGGATAAACAGACCGGAAAGCGAAACGGCTTCCGTCAGCGCCCCACCGCCGTTTGAACGCAGATCGATAACGATGCTGTTAACGTTCTGTTTTTCCAGCTTCTGAAGCTGAACTTTGACATCATCGGTCAAGCCAACATAGAAGCCTGGAATATCCAGTACACCAACTTTTTCCTTGCCGACGGTTTTCACCGACATTTTAACCGCGCGATCTTCAAGACGAATCCGTTCACGCGTCAGCGTGATAATACGCGTTTTCGTCCCTTTGCCAGCCGGCAGTATTTCCAGTCGAACCTTGCTGCCTTTTGGCCCTTTGATCAGCGCCACCACATCGTCAAGACGCCAGCCAATGACGTCGACCATCGGTTTTCCGGCTTGCCCTACGCCGACGATACGATCGCCGACGCTAATCGACTTACTCTTCGCTGCCGGGCCGCCGGCAACCAATGAGTTAATGACAGTGTAATCGTCATCCATTTGCAGCACCGCGCCGATACCTTCCAGAGACAGGCTCATTTCGGTATTAAACTGCTCGGTATTGCGGGGAGAAAGATAATTCGTATGCGGGTCGATTTCACGCGCAAAAGCGGTCATCGCCAGCGAGAACACATCTTCACTGTTGGTCTGCGCCAGGCGACGAATAGCGAATTTGTAGCGACGCGTCAGCGTTTCGCGAATTTCTTTGTCGCTCTTGCCGGTGAGTTTCAGACTGAGCTCATCGAATTTCACTTTACCATCCCACAGCGCATTTAGCTCAGCCTCATCTTTAGGCCAGGGCGCTTTACTACGGTCCAGGTTAAACGTATCGTTTCCAGTGAAATCCATTGGCCGTTCCAGCACTTTTAGCGCGTACTGGTAACGTTCAAACCGGCGCTTTTGCGCAAGGTTATAAAGATCGTAAAAAACATCCAGCTTACCCGTGCGCAGCTCATCGCCCAACACGGTTTTCTTTTTCGCAAACTGCTCGACATCGCTCGCCAACAAAACGTTGTGGCTATAGTCGAGAAGATTCAGATAGCGATCAAAAATCTTTGCCGAAAATGCCTCATCCAGATCGAACTGGCGATAGTGGGAGCGGGTAAAACGCGACGTTACGCGCTCGCTCACCGTCGCATGTTGCGTCTCTTCCTTTAGTACGGGAATTTGATCGGCACGCGTAATATCTTCCACGGCGAAGGACTGGCCTGCTAATGCAAGCAGGCCAGCTAACGCGGTAAGCCTAAAAAAAGTGTTCATGCCAGGCCTGGCCTCCGTTTCAGAACACCAGGTGTTCTGCGCGTACAATCAAAGACATACCCGAATTCAGCTGTACACGGACACCATCTTTGGTGATTTCTAATACGGTGGCATCCATCGCATTATTACCCGCTTTCACCTTGAGGGACTGCCCTACGGTCAATACTGAAATATCAGAAACCGGCGTGTGCTTCTCTTCGCGAGGCGCACGCGGCGCTTTCGTCGTCGGTTTATCAGCGCGAGGTTTACGTTCAGCGCCTTCTTTACGACGCGCTACCGGGCGAGGTTTACGCTCGCGTCGCGGCGCGTCTTCTTTTTCGCCAGCCGCCGCGGCAGCTTCGCGTTTTTTCGCTTGCTGCTCTGCGCGCTGCGCCTGAACACGGGCTTTGGCTTCTTCAAGCTGCTTACGCGCATGTTCGACATGCTGTTCTTCCAGCTCGCCGCACGGATTGCCATCAAGGTCGACGCGCGTTGCGCCCGGCTTAACGCCGTACAGGTAACGCCAGCTTGAAGTATAAAGACGTAAAGCGGAACGAAGTTGCGTTTTGCTGAGGTTCATTTCGCCCCCAACTCGCTCTACCAGATCCTGAAAAATACCAATTTTCAGCGGGCGAGCTTCGCCTTCCGCACTAAAACAGTGAGGAAAACGCTCGGCCAGAAACGCGATAACTTCTTTACTGCTATTCAACTTAGGTTGATTTTCCATGAAATTTCCTGATTACAACGGACGTAGCCAACAAGCAGCAGGCATGAACAGGCGTCATTATAATGACGCCATCAGTAATTGCTACGTTATCCGTTGATTATCCTGCGACGCTCGCAAAGAATTTTTTGTAATCCGTCGTTGCAAGCACGGTTTCAAGCTGTGCGACCAGCGTACGCAGGCCGTGTTCATCTTCTTCGGTAAAACGGCCAAACGCCGTGCTATCTATATCCAGCACGCCGATAATCCGTTCGCCAACCGTGACAGGCAGCACAATTTCGGCGTTGCTGGCGGCATCACAGGCAATATGGCCGTCAAACGCATGAACATCATCAATACGTTGAACCTTATTCTGCGCTACCGCTGCGCCGCACACGCCGCGACCAACCGGAATCCGCACACAGGCGATTCGCCCCTGAAACGGCCCCAACACCAGCGTATCGCCTTCGAGGAGATAAAATCCTGCCCAGTTCACCTCGGTAAGGCGTTCGAACAGTAGCGCGCTGGTATTCGCCAGCGTGGCCAGAAAGCTGGTCTCACCTGCCATTAACGACTGAAAATCGCGGTTTAACGCCGCGTATAGTTCTGTTTTGCTCATTATATAATCACTTCGTGGTCTTACTCCTAAACACAGGCTATTAAAATAAGCATTAAATGCGTTCTTGCTCAAGATTATTCCTGTCATGAGTTAAGATTACATTATTCTAACACTTTGATTCACGATACATGGCTCTGAACACCTCACACGTCACGCCAACAAAAAAGCTAACGATCAGGTCAATTAGCGAAGCGCTGCCGCGCAGCCACTACCAGCGCTGCCCTGAATGCGACATGCTGTTCAGCTTGCCGGAGATGAGCGCTCATCAAAGCGCTTATTGTCCTCGTTGCCAGGCCAAAATTCGCGATGGGCGCGACTGGTCGCTAACGCGGCTGACCGCGATGGCGGTAACCATGCTGCTATTGATGCCGTTTGCCTGGAGTGAACCGCTACTCCATATCTACCTGTTGGGCGTACGCATTGATGCCAATGTGATGCACGGCATCTGGCAAATGACGCAGCAGGGCGATCCGTTAACCGCCGCAATGGTGCTCTTTTGCGTGGTGGGCGCGCCGCTTATTCTGGTTTTTTCAATTGCTTATCTGTGGTTTGGCAGCCTCCTCGGCATGAATCTGCGTCCAGTCCTGCTGATGCTGGAAAAACTGAAAGAGTGGGTGATGCTGGACATCTATCTGGTCGGTATTGGCGTTGCCTCTATCAAAGTGCAGGACTATGCCTTTCTGCAGCCGGGCATCGGGCTTTTAGCGTTCGTCTCGTTGGTGGTTCTTAGCATTCTGACTATGATTCATCTGAATGTGGAGCAACTATGGGAACGATTTTATCCGCAGCGCCCTGCTCAACGTGCGGACGAAAGATTGCGCGTCTGTCTTGGCTGCCACTTTAGCGGCTATCCGGATGCGAAAGGACGCTGCCCGCGTTGTCATATTCCGCTACGGTTACGCAGAAAACAGAGCATACAGAAGTGTTGGGCGGCCTTGCTGGCGTCTATTGTCTTTTTGCTGCCGGCAAACCTGCTGCCTATCTCGGTAATCTACATTAATGGCGGGCGTCAGGAAGATACTATCCTGTCGGGCATTATGTCGCTTGCCAGCAGCAATATCGCCGTCGCCGCCGTCGTTTTTATCGCCAGTATTTTGGTGCCGTTTACCAAAGTCATCGTGATGTTTACGCTACTGTTGAGTATCCATTTTAAATGCGAACAGGGACTGCGGACGCGAATTCTGTTGCTGCGTCTGGTGACATGGATAGGCCGCTGGTCGATGCTGGATCTTTTCGTTATCTCGTTAACCATGTCTCTGATTAATCGCGATCAGATTCTGGCTTTTACTATGGGACCGGCTGCGTTTTATTTCGGCGCAGCGGTAATTTTGACTATTCTTGCAGTGGAATGGCTGGATAGCCGCTTACTTTGGGATGCACATGAGTCAGGAAACGCCCGCTTCGAAGACTGAAGCGCAAATTAAAACCAAACGCCGTATTTCACCTTTCTGGCTGCTACCGCTTATCGCGCTAATGATCGCAGGGTGGCTAGTATGGGATAGCTACCAGGATCGCGGCAATAGCGTGACTATCGATTTTATGTCGGCGGATGGTATCGTACCAGGCCGGACTCCCGTTCGTTATCAGGGAGTAGAAGTCGGCACCGTGGAAGATGTCAGCCTGAGCAAAGATCTGCGCAAAATTGAAGTTCGCGTCAGTATCAAATCAGATATGGAAGATGCGTTGCGCGAAGAGACGCAATTCTGGCTGGTGACGCCCAAAGCCTCGCTGGCGGGCGTTTCCGGCCTGGATGCGTTGGTCGGCGGGAATTACATCGGTATGATGCCAGGTAAAGGCAAGCCCAGAGATCATTTCGTCGCCCTGGATACACAGCCTAAATACCGGCTTAGCAACGGCGATCTGATGATTCATCTCAATGCGCCGGATCTCGGTTCGCTTAATAGCGGTTCACTGGTCTATTTCCGTAAAATCCCTGTCGGACGGGTGTATGACTATTCGATTAACCCTAACAAACAGGGCGTGACGATTGACGTTCTGATTGAGCGACGGTTTACCGATCTGGTGAAAAAAGGCAGCCGTTTCTGGAATGTCTCCGGCATTGACGCCGATCTAAGCCTGAGCGGCGCGAAGGTGAAACTGGAGAGCCTCGCGGCCCTGGTCAATGGCGCGATTGCGTTTGATTCGCCGGACAATTCCAAACCCGCCGCCCAGGATGACACGTTCGGCTTATATAAAGATTTAGCCCACAGCCAACGAGGGGTAATCGTTAAACTTGAGCTGCCCAGCGGAGACGGTCTGAAGGCGGAATCTACGCCGCTCATGTACCAGGGACTGGAGGTGGGTGAGCTTTCTAAACTGACGCTCAACCCTGGCGGTAAAGTCACCGGAGAGATGACCGTCGATCCCAGCGTTGTTCCGCTGATGCGGGAAAATACGCGCATTGAGTTACGCAATCCCAAACTGTCGCTAAGTGACGCGAATATCAGTTCGTTGTTAACCGGAAAAACCTTCGAACTGGTGCCGGGCGACGGCGAACCGCGCAGTGAATTTGTGGTGGTGCCGGGTGAAAAAGCCCTGCTGCATGAGGCGAATGCCTTAACCCTGACGCTGACGGCCCCGGAAAGTTACGGCATCGAACCGGGCCAGCCGTTAATTTTACATGGTGTAAAAATTGGCCAGGTCATTGAGCGCAATTTATCCAGTAAAGGCGTGTCATTCACCGTCGCGATTGAACCGCAGCACCGAGATTTGGTACAGGGCGACAGTAAATTCGTGGTCAACAGCCGGGTGGATGTCAAAGTCGGCCTTGACGGCGTAGAGTTCCTCGGCGCCAGCGCCAGCGAGTGGATTGACGGCGGAATTCGTATTTTACCCGGTACGAGCGGGAAGATGAAATCCACCTACCCGCTCTATGCTAACCTGGAAAAAGCGCTGGAAAATAGCCTCAGTGACTTACCGACTACCACCTTAACGCTGACGGCCGAAACGTTGCCGGATGTCCAGGCAGGTTCCGTCGTGCTGTATCGAAAATTTGAAGTAGGCGAAGTCATCACCGTTCGCCCACGCGCCAATACCTTTGACATCGACCTGCATATTAAGCCGGAGTATCGCCACCTGTTAACCAGCAATAGCGTGTTCTGGGCGGAAGGCGGCGCGAAGGTGCAACTTAACGGCAGCGGCCTAACGGTACAGGCCTCGCCACTCTCCCGCGCGCTGAAAGGGGCCATTAGTTTTGATAACCTGAGCGGCGCCAGCGCCAGTCGGCGCAAAGGCGATAAACGCATTCTTTATGCTTCAGAAACCTCCGCTCGCGCGGTAGGCGGACAAATTACGCTGCACGCGTTCGACGCCGGAAAATTGGCGGAAGGGATGCCAATTCGTTACCTCGGTATTGATATCGGCCAGATCCAGACGCTGGAATTGATCACCGCACGTAATGAAGTGCAGGCAAAAGCCGTACTTTATCCGGAGTACGTACAGACATTTGCCCGCGCCGGGACACGTTTTTCCGTTATTACGCCACAAATTTCCGCGGCGGGCGTCGAGCATCTGGATACGATTCTCCAGCCCTATATTAACGTTGAGCCAGGACGCGGCGCGGCGCGGCGCGACTTTGAACTGCAGGAAGCCACGATTACCGACTCACGCTATCTGGATGGGTTAAGCATCGTCGTGGAGGCGCCAGAAGCCGGCTCGCTTAATATTGGCACCCCCGTCCTGTTCCGCGGTATCGAAGTGGGAACGGTCACCGGAATGTCCCTGGGGTCGCTCTCCGATCGCGTGATGATCACCTTGCGTATCAGTAAGCGTTACCAATATCTGGTGCGTAATAACTCCGTATTCTGGCTTGCCTCCGGCTATAGTCTCGACTTTGGTCTGACAGGCGGCGTGGTGAAAACGGGGACATTTAATCAGTTCATCCGTGGCGGTATCGCCTTCGCTACTCCACCAGGTACGCCGCTGGCGCCAAAAGCGCAAGCCGGTAAGCATTTCCTGTTACAAGAGAGCGAACCGAAAGAGTGGCGTGAATGGGGCACCGCTCTGCCACGTTAAACACCCGGCTCCGGCGTACTCGCGCCGGAGCGTTTTATGCTACACTGCGCGCCTGTTTTTTTGCCGGCGATACACCTGTGGCTCAACACGCTGTCTATTTTCCTGACGCTTTTCTGACGCAAATGCGTGAAGCAATGCCTTCCACGCTCTCTTTTGATGAATTTATTTCGGCCTGCCAACGCCCGTTGCGCCGCAGTATACGCATCAATACGCTTAAAATCTCCGTGGCTGATTTCCTTGCCCTAATCGCGCCCTACGGCTGGTCGCTCACGCCAATTCCGTGGTGTCATGAAGGATTCTGGATCGAGCGCGATGATGAAGAGGCATTGCCGCTTGGCAGTACCGCTGAGCATTTAAGCGGCCTGTTTTACATTCAGGAAGCCAGTTCGATGCTGCCGGTCGCGGCCCTGTTCGCCGATGATAATCATCCGCTGCGGGTCATGGATATGGCAGCGGCGCCTGGCTCCAAAACCACGCAGATCGCTGCCCGCATGGGGAACCGCGGCGCCATTCTGGCCAACGAATTTTCGGCCAGTCGCGTCAAAGTTCTGCATGCTAATATCAGCCGATGTGGAATCGCCAATACCGCACTGACGCATTTCGATGGTCGCGTATTTGGCGCTGCGTTACCGGAGATGTTTGACGCTATCCTGCTGGATGCGCCCTGCTCTGGCGAAGGCGTAGTACGTAAAGATCCTGATGCGCTAAAAAACTGGTCGCCAGAAAGCAATCTGGATATCGCGGCGACACAGCGGGAACTGCTCGACAGCGCTTTTCATGCTTTACGACCCGGCGGCACGCTGGTCTACTCCACCTGCACGTTAAATCGCCAGGAAAACGAAGCGGTCTGCCTCTGGCTGAAAGAGACCTACGCCGACGCCGTTGAATTTTTGCCGCTGGGTGATCTGTTTCCTGACGCTGACCGCGCCCTCACCCCGGAAGGCTTCCTGCACGTCTTCCCGCAAATTTACGACTGCGAAGGATTCTTTGTCGCACGTCTGCGTAAAATGTCATCCCTTCCAGCCATGCCCGCTCCGGGGTATAAAGTGGGGGCGTTTCCTTTTACCCCCCTCAAAGGCCGCGAAGCATTACACGTTACCCAGGCGGCCAACGCCGTCGGACTGTTATGGGATGAAAATCTCCATCTTTGGCAGCGTGAAAAAGAGGTCTGGCTGTTCCCGGCAGAGATTGAATCACTGATCGGAAAAGTCCGTTTTTCCCGGCTCGGCATTAAACTGGCCGAAAGTCATAATAAAGGCTATCGCTGGCAACATGAGGCGACGATAGCCCTTGCCTGCCCGACTCATGCTCACGCGTTCGAACTCTCTGCGCAAGAGGCGGAGGAGTGGTATCGCGGTCGGGATATTTATCCGCAAACACCCCCTGCCGCTGATGATGTCCTGGTGACGTTCCAGCGTCAGCCGCTTGGTCTGGCAAAACGTATCGGCTCAAGAATAAAGAACAGTTACCCGCGTGAACTGGTACGTGATGGCAAACTCTTTACTGGTAATAGCTAAAAGCGCACAAAAAAACCGCACTTTTTGACTGGCGCTTTTGCGTACGTTGACTACGCTGAAAAATGGACGGCTAAACTGGTCGTACCACAATTAGCGTATTAACGGAGAGCACGATGATGAAAACCAGTGTGCGCATTGGCGCTTTTGAAATCGACGATGCCGAATTACATGGCGAATCGCCGGGGGAGCGAACGTTAACTATCCCCTGTAAATCCGATCCGGATTTATGTATGCAACTGGACGCCTGGGATGCCGAAACCAGCGTTCCCGCCATTCTCAACGGGGAACATTCCGTTTTGTTCCGTACTCATTACGATCCTAAATCTGATGCCTGGGTCATGCGTCTTGCCTGACTCAAAAAGAACCCGTCGCCAGGCGGGTTATTTATTCTTCCTTTTCTCATTTCCCCCCCTGCGCTAACCTCTCCTACACTATCGTGTAAAGTAGTTAACATTGAGGATGTAATGTTCGCGCTGGTACTTTTTGTATGTTACCTGGATGGAGGATGCGAGGATATTGTCGTGGACATCTACGATACCGAGCAGCAGTGTCTTTATTCGATGGACGATCAACGGATTCGCCATGGCGGCTGTTTTCCGGTAGAGGATTTTATCGACGGCTTCTGGCGACCTGCGCAGCAATATAGCGATTTTTAACCCTGGTCGCTGATACCGCTATTGTATCCGCGCTAACGTCAATTGCCCGCCAAATACCGCGCCCGTATCAATATAGTGTACGTTGGCGAAATCCATGCGCCGACGCAACGGCGTATGGCCAAACCAAAAATGATCGGCACCGCTAATCCCGCCGCGCTTATTTATGAGTCGTTCGCGGCTCCAGAGAACCTGATGTAAATCGACCTTTTTTTGCCATTGATAGGTTGACGCGGGGTAATCAGCATGAGCGATCACATGCGTGCTATGGCGGCAGCGAACTTCCAGTATCCGGGGCAGTCGCTGACAAAGGATAAAAAGCGCTTCAGCTTGCGCAGCGTGTTCAGCCGTCAGGCGGGTAAACCAGTCGCCACCATTCATCAACCACAGCGTCGACTGCGATGAGGCCCGCGCATCCAGCGCCATTTGTTCATGATTGCCGCGAACCGCCGTCATCCAGTACTCACGCAGTAAAGCCAGGCAACCCAGGCTGTCCGGGCCTCTATCAATGAGATCGCCCACAGAAACTAACAAGTCTTGTTGCGGATCAAATCGACACTCACGTAACCTTTTCATTAACATTGAAAAACAGCCGTGGATATCACCGACCACCCAGACATGCCGCCAATTCTTTGCCTCTATTCGCTGATAAATCTCTTCAGGCCGCATCATATTTTTCCTGTCGTTCATTATCCAGGACAGATATAAAAGGATAGCGTGTGCAGATTTTCTTGCTTAGTAAATGTGCTCTGTTGTAAATAGCGAATTTCATCAGTAGCGAGTAAATACTTTGTTATTATCGCAATAAAATATAACTGGCTGCGCCAGGGGAGGGTTATCCCCTGGCGCAGCGAGCTACTCACTATCGCCTGTTCACGTTCAATATTCTCCCTCCTTAAAAGCATGCCAAAAACATAAACCACATATCGACACCACAGGCTTCAGCACACTCTTGAGCTGAGTGAGTTGCAAGGCAAACCAGCGCCAATGCAGGTGTCGTTACCGTGGCGACCATCGCCCCCACAAACAGGAGCAGCATAATTTTTTTTAAAGGCGGCATAACCTCTCCTGACAGTTAACAGACCATTAATCCTTATCGAGACATCATCCGTGCGCGGGTATCATAGACTTAACAACACGCAGCGTTACAAAAAAAGCTGTCTGGTTATGCCGGTATTTAGAGTAATAACAATTATTTTAAATTTTAAAGGTATCCATTTGATTTTTATATTAAAATAAAGATGACGACGTTTTGTTAAAAGCGTCGCCATAAAAATGAATATATACTTTCAGAAAATCTGCTATTAATTCATATGGTTAATAGCAGTATTGTGTTTGCTATCTTCAGGAGGCATTCTGAAGATACTTATTCGCGATATTTTCTATAGTTAGCTGAAATTGTTGTGGCGTCGGCATCGTCCCCTTATTAAACAGCGGCGTAACCTCTTTCATAACGATTTTCTCAGCATACGCTTTAAAAGACACCTGCTGATTATGATTTATAAACATATGCGGATATTTAATGCTCGCTGCAGCAATGAGGGGGACGACAAAAGGATTCGCCCCTGCCCCACCTGGAGTAAATACGCCGTTTTTTATCTCCCCAGGTAGCCCCGCATTCTGCGCAGCTTCTCCTATCTCTTTCAGAAAGGGGGTAATACTGACCCCTTTACTGATGAGTAATTTACAACAGTGATCTTTATTATTACTGTACACGGCTGATAACATGGCTTCGCATGTCTGACGAGCATAGGCCGGATCTTTACTCGCATTACCTTTGATATCCAGGCTATTGAGCTTTTGCAGCATAAAATCTTTAACAGTTTTACTGGTTAATACTGCCCTACCCTCAGAGGCGCTCCCACGATGAAAATGGCTAGTCGGTATGTCTGTTTGCAGATGCAGGCTAAAGCGATCAGACAGACTCGTCGACAGGCTGATAAAGCTATTTCTAACGGCAGTAATACTTTTTGCAAAAACGTCCTTATCCGTTGTTTTTTCTTTTACTGGTTCAACGTCACTTCTATGGATTCTGTAGTGCTGGGTGGATAGTGTTATGTTAGTCACGGTAGTTCTCCTTTTGGGTACCTATGCATAGCTACACTTTATTTATATTTCTTGCTTTCAAAAAATAGCCACCTTCGCCACAACCATTTTTATTCATTGATCTGTATAAATTTTATTTTCCTGATGAATTTTGTTCTTCTGTCACTTAGCCTGTTTTTTTTCGGCGCAAGGTGATCGACTTTTATCGAGGAACATTTTTATCGGGACAATCCTGAACAGGCAAAACATCACTTCAATTCAGCTGCTGCGTCACGCAAAAACATTCATGAATATTATTATTTATGCTGATGTTGTTACGATTTTGCCCCTATTCAAACACTGACTGTCAGTTATCCTGCCTGCAGGTTAGCCGCTTTTTCAAAACCTATAAAGTCTCCACGCCAAACCTCTCCGCCACTGTAATCCTTATCTAAATATCAATTAATTAACTGATTTTTATATATTATGACTTTTCATGGCATTCAGAAAAACTACAAATGAAATGGATTGACGCATCTATTAGTGGTCAAAAAAAACGCGTTACGAGAAATAATCAGTAACAATTGCAACACTATTCCAATCATAACGTAAACTATATGATACCAGGCGATTATTATTGCTTTTAGGTAACATCTTTGTATGGCTGCTTTTAAGCAACAATACTCTAACACAACATACAACATTATAACTTACAATAGGTTAACAAATGGAATTACAGCTTATGCTTAACCACTTTTTCGAGCGCGTCAGAAAGGATGCAAATTTCAACGCATTTCTAATCGATCTGGAATATAATAATATCGCTTATTACATCTATTTTGTTGCTACCGGCAATGTGAAAATTATCACTCATGCAGGCCATTTCATTTCTATTAAAAGCAATAGAAAGCTGATTAAAGTCAATTCAACACCAAATACGCAATTAATAAAATTGACTTCAGCTAAACACTTTTCGGGCGAGCATTCCTATGAAAAATACTGTACCGATCTGGCAACAGCAGGCGTTTTTAAATGGATTGTGGAATTAAACCAAAAAACTCGACAATACTGGTCGAAAGACAACCAATTATTATATATAGAAAATGTGGTCATGCCGCTTTAACAAGCCAGGGTAATAATAGCGTCAGTCGTGACATTCGGCGTGTTACGACTGCGGGTTATCCATTTAGAGACCATAATGAGAGTCTGACTGCGAGAGTTACCCTGTGCAGTCCGACCGACGCAGCAACGTTTGACACGATGCTCGACAACAGCATCTCCTGATGCAGGAGAAATGATATTCAAAGCGATATCGACTAAAAGCTCAAAATATTTGCCTGCTATTTATATTCTATCTAATTAATACCCTCCAGGAAGTGTGGCATAATTGCAGAATCTGTCAGGATTCCGGGAGCATACCGGAGCGTAATCGAAAAACCATCTGGAGATGTATGAGCAAGGATGAAATCAGTTATCAAATTCTTTACCGGTACTCTCTGGAAAAACTATACAGTACTCTTACCAGAAGAGTAGATAACGTGCTGTCATTCGCCCTCGTTTTTCTCGGGGTCGGCGTCACCATAAACGTCGGGAGTCCCTTTATTCTGGGGCCAGGCATTGTGGGTATCGCCATACTAAAAAGAGTACTCCGCTTCGGCACGCGATCAGCACAGGCCGATCGGCAGTCCCGCGCCTGGCTGAAACTTTTTAATACTCAGCACCGCTTTCCTTCAGATAAAACACTGTTCCTTGCCTTCACATCGCTTGAGCAAGACGCGAGCGAAGTATGGTCCATGCTTATTGGTCCTGCCATCGTCATGACTGAGACCGCCCTCGGAAAAACGCCCATTGAGCCATTGACGGCGGGTGAAAAAATCTGCGCATTTTTGAGTGGCGCGACGAAATCCCAGCCAGCAGCTCGCAATTGACCTGTCTTCTAAACGTCTGTGCCATACCACAGAGATTTAGTACAAAATTAATTAATGGAGTACTAACGCTGTCAGCAGGTTTCTCTGAGTGAAAGATTCGTATTATACGCACAGCCCAGTTTACAGTTTATATAACAGCGCTATATGTTTTTGTATCCGTACCATGCCGCCTACAAGCGGCTGTCTGAGTACCTCTAGCCGTGCCAGGGGGTATTAGCTCAAATGTGAGCTGACATATCTATGGCACAGCGCCAAACCTAATCTGACTGTCCGCCCTGTGCCAGAAGCGGACGCTGAACATGGTGTGTACAGGCCAACAATACGATATATTTTAAAGCTACCTGATTGCAGCTTTCATAAGGCTATGGGTATTCAAATGCAGCAAAGCTATAAATCAGGCTTAATTAAATAATGCCTTTGCGAACCTACTTTAGGAAAGTCCGGTAGCGACATTTGAAGTATATAACCCTGTTTTTCATAAAAAGGGAGAGCCTGGAAGCTAAAGGTATCTACAAGTCCATGAACACAGCCTTTCCGCAAACCTTCTTTTTCGGCCATCTCCATAAGTTGGCTCCCCAGACCGCGGCTCCTTGCAGATTCACTTACCCAAAGATAGTCGATGCAGAGCCACGGACCTTTTCTGTCAGCAATTAATCCGCCTACCATTTCGCCGCTTTCGTTTCTGCAGTAGACCCCAAGCTGCCCATTTTTACTAAAATCGATGAACTGAGCATTGTAGCTTCTTAATCCGGTTAATAGTTCTTCTTTATCAAATTCAGTAACTTGATGTGTAATTTGAATGTCCATACATATCCAATTGAACAAGTTTGCATTTGGAATATAACGTTATAAATAAGTTAATTAAATGTATCAATAGAAAGTTTGCTTTTACTCCTGGGGGCAGGTCACGTCCGCTACTCGCTTAAAGCAGACTGTCAGTTGGAGTCTGAGCTGGTACAATTAATGTGCCACTGGTTAGAAATCAGTAATACGATTTTATCAGGCTGATGCTCTGGCCTGTCAGGGTTTGAGGTATCCACCCGGTTTACCAGCACCCTGTATTTGGCACCGGTGGAACCCACTTCCCGATCCAGGATATCCAGTACCCACCACCGAACCTTTTTCCCCAAAAGACATGAGCAACCTCAAGCGCCTTGTCTGGATGATAACCACGGTATGAAGTTTGATAACGCGTGGAATCAGGGAGTATGGTTCGCTCTCCGTTCAGCAACTGGACGCCCTTCTCCCCAGCCTTTCAGCGTTGAAGATTTGCCAGCGCTGGGTGAAGAGTGTAGGCGAATTATGAAAATCACTTCTGCCGTTTATACTTCGAAAAAGACGTTATCAGAAAGGTGGTTCGCAAGCGCGGAGTTATTAAACCTTTACTTAACGAAATACGCTTTAAGTTGCTTGAATTGCAGCAGAAAGAAAACGACGGCTTGATGATGCTGGACAAATTAAGCGAGCATGGCATCAATGGACTGATACGCCGTCAATAAAAGGAAGGGTGCATGGACGATCCCGTCACATCACCAATCACAACAGAAGAGCACAAAACAACATTTCACAGCGTAAAGGATAAAACACGATGCCATTTTCAATCAAACACATATGTTCAGGCCCAAAAGGACACTACCCAGAAATCTCCGGACCTATACAGAACAAGCCAGTACCGAGGAATTGCACACTGACCTCAACAACATGCGATATACAGAGCTATACAGTATTCAGCAGATGGTCCTGCAGTTATGAAATGCGCCCACCTGGTGCAGAAGAAAAAACCCCACGACTAAAACTCTCAGCAACGGAGCTCTTATGGCTATCTAAAACAATAGAAACAGAGAGGTGCAACACAAAAGAATGAGCCTGTCAGTAATTCTGTGTAACTGCCCAGTTATTAAAGGTGATCGCTCAGGCGGTCACCGAACTCGATAATAAAACGGCTCATCGCCAGCCGCCAGTTCTGGATCGGCCTACTCCATTTTTTTGACGCATCCTTGATTGCCAGATAAATAACTTTTCGTACTGAGTCATCCGTCGGGAACACCTTGCGTTTCTTAATCGCGGCACGGATCACGCAGTTCAGGGATTCGATTGCGTTTGTCGTGTAGATGGCCTTGCGGATATCCGGCGGATAACTGAAGAGCATATTGAGGTTTTCCCGGTGCGCACGCCAGCTTTTGCTGATTTGCGGATATTTATCGTCCCGGACTTTCGCGAACGTATCTAGCGCCATCAGAGCCGCCTCTTCGGTCGGGCCTGAGGCCGCTGTTACATATTAATTAAGTGATTTTAACGATTAGAATACGTTATTTTTGATTCTAATAGATTCAATTAGCTATCACTTTCCCTTCCCGTCTTTTGCGTTAAGATGGTCCAGTACTTCCATCAGCTTGGCACTACCGGCGCGCGGCGCGTTATGTAAAATCACAGATTATCCTGCGATCGTGAAAATTCCCCCTGTCGCCGTCGGCGTATTAGCCGCCGCGGGGAGTAGCCAGGTACCTTTCCATGTCAGCCTGGAATGTGAGTCCGGCGCCGTATCCAGCCCCCGTCCAACCATTAGTGCCGCCAATGTCGCGATGGGGTTTGTCGTTAATCAACCAACCGCCGTGGCGGTGGCTCGTCGCCTGGGGATAACCGCATCCGCAGGCGGTCTGTCGTGGCTACTGGACACCCATTATGGCGAACCCGGCGTAGCTTCCGGAGTGGGAATTCGCATCTATAACGATGCCGGTACACCGATTAATCTGTTGCCCGATCGTATCAGGACGGGCATCGGCAACGCCCGAGGCTGGTATGGCTATAAAGATTTAACCACACGGGTATCATCCGGTTCAGTAGAAACCTACAGCGATGATTTTACTGCCTCACTTGAGGCGATCGGCGGACAAACAGTAACAGCAGGAAGCGTTAATGCGCAATTACAGGCATCGCGTCGTAGTGTGTCTGGCATCTATGCTATGTTATAAACTATTTTGCTCTGGTAACCCATCATGTTCTGCGGCTACGTAATGGGTTTTACAAGCTCTCGTGATGAATCTGACTCAGAACAAATTCTTCCAGGTAGCCGTACGGCCAGGAGAAGTAATTTAGAAGCGGATCACAATTTTGTTAATTGATTAGATTTTATCCCAAATGGCGCCAGTATTAAGGTCGCCATATAAAAACATTCTATTACAACGAGTTATCTCCTCCTGCCTCCGCCCCGGCGCAAAGCTATAGTTTTTTCTATCTCCTTGTGAAACAAACAATTATTCTTGCTATGGCGCTGATTAACAATCGTTCGCGGGCAACGTACATTCAGCGAGTTTCAGAGCTTCCTGACGGAATTCCGCCGGTGCTGTTTCCGGGGCTTCTTACTGGTTGATACAGATCCTGCCTCTTACTTGAGAATTTACTCATTTAGCCGTATGTCCATTATGGGTGGATAAGATCATTTATCATCGTAAGGGTTGAAAGCGATAAGTTAAACTTATCCTGGCTCAACAAGGGAACCCGACTAATGATGAGCTCTTCATCTTCAAGGCGTTTTATGCCTTCCAGCAAGAATAGATATTAAATCGACAACTGCTGCCAGGTCTTGCAGGCGCAGTGGACAATCGTGTGGTAACAGCCTGAGTCATTTCTTATTTTTCTCATTCAGCATAACTGCGTCTTCTGATAGAGAAATTTTTATCTAAACATATAAAAAACACAGTGAAGAAAACGCTACTTTTTTCTAGCTAAAAAGCTAAATTAATTTTTTTATGGAGAGGATCTTATGCGCAAGGTGTCGATATCTATATTATTCATGCTAGTTTCACTGACCTGGGGGACTACATGGTTGGCTATGCGAATTGCCGTTGAAACTATCCCTCCAGTGTTTGCAACCGGAATGAGGTTTATGTTTGCAGCACCTTTTTTAATCATCATTGCATGGTTAAGAAAAAAAACACTGTTGTTTCCTCCCGGACAACGATTATTCCAGTTTGTGATTTGCATCTTTTATTTTTCTATTCCTTTCTCACTAATGATTTATGGTGAAACCTATGTCAACTCTGGGCTTGCCGCCATTATCTTTGCGAATATGCCTGTGGCCGTTTTGATAGCATCGGTTTTGTTTCTAAATGAAAAAGCGAAACTAATGCAGATCGCGGGCTTAACTATCGCAATCACTGCATTGACGGGGATACTTCTTGAAGAAACGAATACAAGTACAGAGAGTCACTGGCAGGGTATCACTGCGCTTATTTCTGCTGTGTTAATCCATGCCATAATATATACACAATGTAAGAAAAGAAGTTGTACTGTCTCTGTTATCACATTTAATGCGCTCCCGTGCCTTTTAGCTGGGTTGATACTTTCTGCGACAGGATGGTTTTTTGAAAGACCACAAGTATCAACCTTCTCAGTACACTCAATATTAGCTACCCTGTATCTCGGGGCTTTTGCCGGAGTTTTTGGTATCCTGTGCTACTTTGCGCTTCAGCAAAAGGCTAATGCCTTCCAGGCTTCGCTTGTATTTCTTATCTTTCCGCTGATTGCGGTAAGTCTGGAAGACTATATTTATGGATATGCTATTTCAACACATTCAATGCTGCTTATTATACCATTAGCTATCGGGATATTTCTTACTCTTGTCGCCAGAAATATCCCTGTAACCAGCAGATGCCGGGATAATTCATCACAGGAATAATCGATTTATAATAACGCAAATAATTCCTGAAGCCTTACTGAGCTCCGGCTAATGCGGGGTGGATAAGCTGGAATACAGACCCGGTAATACACAGCGATTATATTAACAAGCAATGTAATAAAGGAGTTTTTTATGTTCATGTTTCTGCCATTCTTGCTTGCACTGAGCGTGGCAATGGGAGCCATAAACAGAAAGGATAAAGTCAGCTACATTCTATGGGCCGTTTTACTCATCGTCACTATTTTATCATTCATCCATCATATGACCAATTCGCTAACTTTGTCATTTTAAGGAGTGTGTATGAAAACGCATCATCATCCAACAACATTTGTTCATCTGATTAATCAGATGGGACTCCTTGGGATATGCGTTGCTCTGGTTGTAGCCTTTTATTATCAACTCGTTAGGCATGAGCTGCCTTGTCCAATTTGCTTATTACAGCGGGCTGGCCTCATCATCACCGGTTTTGGCTTTTTATTTAACCTCTGCTTTGGTCTACGAGGTATACATTACGGGATGGTAATTATTGGCAGTATCCTGACCGGAGTTATGGCATCCCGGCAAATATGTTTGCATATCATGCCCGGTGACACAGGATATGGTTCTGCATTTTTTGGATTACACTTTTATACCTGGACTCTGATTACGTCAATTCTCATTATTATTGCTGTTGCGGTAGTTCTGGCAATCAGTAGCATGAATGTTGCATTTCGTTCATTGAATATTAATCCGAACCTGTTCAGTATTGTCGGTTGGGTATTTCTATTACTGATTACTGCCAACCTTATTTCAACTGTACTGGAATGTGGCGGAGGGGAATGTGCTGCTAACCCGGTCACATATAAGCTACTGTCGAAACAGGATATTGCCTTTCTGAAAACAGGCCTCCTGACGAGGACAGTTCTCCGGTTATGACGCACTTTTAAAATGACTGATTGGTAAATATATAGCAAGCACCTGTCTTGTAGAAACTGGAATGGTTATGGGCTAACACGGAAGTTTCAGTAACGTTGAAATGGTGCAATAATAGGAATCAAACTTATAACCTTCGCATTACGAATTAGTAGAATCACATTTAACTAACTAAAAGCATGTTGACCAGACTCGCAGACCATTGAATCACGCAACAACCAGTTACTGTCATCTGATGAAAAAGGCTGTGCATAACAGAATCAGGACTGACTGGCATCAGGGTCATGTGCTTCAGCAGCAAATACATAAAATGAAGCAAGATATAAAGAATGAAGGAAAAATCGAGTATGAAAAACGTACAGAATTGTCTGAAGTAACTTCCCTGCAGCATTGACGCCGCAGGGAATCTATTTATGGTGTAACTATATTGAACCAGAACTCAAACTTGTCCATATAGCCCAGCATCTCATCCAGTTTCGCAGCATTACCGGTAACGTTGACTTCTCCTTTATCTTGAGCCTGCTTCAGGGTTTCTTCCTTCAGGATAATTTTATTCAGCGTGTCACGGTTCAGAGTAATCGTGGCATCAGCATCTTTCGCTTCAGCATTAGCCGTGTGGTTCAGCACGCCATTTTCCAGCTCAAGCTTGTACTTTCCGCCGTCGCTGCCAAGGTCAATATTAAACACCGCCCGGGCATTACCCGCTTTTTCACCGTTGATATGTACAGCCAGGAAATCGAAGAACATTTCAGGGGTCATTGCCCGAACGGTATCCGGACTTGCTGTATTTGGCGTCGGACCTTTAACCACACCGTTACGCAGCTCCTGCGCACCGGTCAGGTAGAAGTTACGCCATGGACCAGATTCAGCCTGATACCCCAATTGTTCCAACGCATCGGCTTCAAGGTTACGTGCATTCTGGTTATTTGGATCGGCAAACACGACCTTACTCACCACCTGAGCAACCCAACGGTAGTTCCCCTGGTCAAAGTCTGCTTTGGCTTTCTGAAGAATCGCATCGGCACCGCCCATATATTCAACAAATTTCTTAGCCGCTTCTTCGGGTGGCAGCTCATCAAGGGTTGCCGGATTGCCATCGAACCAACCGAGATACAGCACATACGTTGCTTTTACGTCATGGCTGATGGAGCCGTAATAGCCGCGGTTGGCCCAGATTTTTGCCAGGCTATCCGGTAGTTTGAAGTTGGCCGCTATTTCGTCGCGAGTCAGACCTTCATTGGCCATACGCAGAGTCTGGTCATTGATATAACGATACAGGTCTCGCTGGCTTTTCAGCAGACCAACAACATTCTCGTTACCCCAGGTCGGCCAGTGGTGCTGGGCCATAATAATTTCAGCTTTGTCACCCCAACGCCCTATAGCTTCGTTGATATATTTCGACCACGGCAACGGCTCACGAATTTTTGCGCCGCGTAGCGAGTAAGTGTTATGCAGGGTGTGAGTGACGTCCTCTGCGGCTTCGATGAGTTTCTTCTCTTCGATGAACCACAGCATTTCCGAAGGGGCTTCCGAACCAGGGGCCAGCATAAAGTCGTAAGTCAGGCCATCAATCACTTCTTTCTGGCCGTCTTTATCGATGATATTAGTGGGCGCAATCAGTGTCACCGTCCCCGCAGAGGTGGTCGTCCCCAGCCCGGCGCCAACCTGGCCGGAGGCATCTGGTTTCAGGAGGTTGCCATACATATAGCTGGCACGGCGGCTCATCACGTTGCCGGCCATAATATTCTCGGCTACTGCTGCCTCCATAAAGCCAGCAGGCGCATACACTTTCACCTTGCCGGATTTCACGTCCGCTTCATCGACAACGCCACGCACCCCGCCATAGTGGTCAACATGGCTATGAGTGTAAATGATGGCGACAACAGGCTTATTGCCACGGTTTTTGAAATACAAATCCATACCGGCTTTGGCTGTTTCCGCAGAAACCAGCGGATCGACAACCGTAATCCCCTCTTTACCTTCGATAATCGTCATGTTGGATAAATCAAGGTTACGAATCTGGTAGACGCCGTCTGTTACTTCAAACAAGCCACTGATATTGATTAGTTGGGACTGACGCCACAGACTAGGGTTAACAGTGTCAGGAGATTTTTCCCCTTCTTTTATGAAAGCGTACTGCTGTGGATTCCAGATGACATTCCCTTGCTCTCCCTTAATCACCTCTTCAGGTAAATCAGCAATAAAGCCTTTATGGGCATTCGTGAAATCGGTGTTATCAGAGAAAGGGAGTTGGTTATAAAGCGCATCGTTAGCTTGCCTGGTTGAAGCAGTGGCACCTTTTGGGGCTTCCTGTGCAAATAAAGGTGTCAGCACAGTAGAAGAGAGTAGCCCCGCCAGCGCAAAACTTTTAACGATCAACTTAAGTCTCATTTGTACCCCTCATGTAAAAATATTCTATATCACTCAATCTGGTCGATTAATTATCTGTTAATTCAAACAATTAAAGTTATTGCTGACCATTTTCGTTCTTTTAAATATAACAAAAACGTTACATTTCGCCATTTATGGATACAAATAAATCATGTTTTACGTCTGCCAGTTCCATCCTCTTTTAGTAAGTGGGGGGGGTAAGCTCACTTCCGGTTTCCGGGAGACACTATAATTCTCCCCCCTACTACAGGAGCTGTGACTATAAGTTCGTCACTGTGGAACAAAATCATCTCATCAGCCAAAAATGCTGCCTGGCCTGATAGCTTTTCCATTTTTCACTGTGAGATATCAGCGCACTACACTGGATAGTAATTCTTCATTTATGAGGCGATTAAGGATGGGACAGGATTCGGACGACAGGCGCCGTACCTCCAGTGCTGGAAGGGTATGGCAGGATCATAAAGATATGGTCAGGCAAGCGCTACATGTAAGTATTCCGTGGTTCACATTTGTGAATATCAGCTTTGCGCTTATCATTTTATTTCGCCACATACTCATCAGTGACTTTGACAAGTCGATCAGTGCACAGACTGGAATACTGCCTTTAATAGACGATATTATGGGCAGTATTATTGTTTTTTCGTTCCTGATACTCCTTTTCATTTACCGCCTTCCGACCAGATTTACTCCTCTTTGTCTGGTGATGCTGCTGATTCTCAGTCTGATGTGGAGCTATTGTAGCTACTGTTTTATTGTCTGGTGGCAGCTGCCTTTTGCCTGGCCTCTCAGTGTCATCCTTATGCTTACCGCGCTGGCTGCGCTTTATTATCATCTGCCAGCGTTGCTACTTTTCATCGTCCCGTTATGGCTGACCGCCCTACTGGCCAGTGTGCAGCTTAACCAGTATATGAATATCCGGTTTTTATTAGTCTGGCTTACTCTTACCGCCATACTCATTTATGGTCGCTTTATCCTGCAGCGCTGGTTTGATGAAGCCTGGTTGCGTTACCAGGAAAACCGGATGCTTATTGCGCGTCTCGACGTTATGGCTCACCAGGATGCACTGACCGGGACCGCTAATCGACGTTCAATGGAAAGTTTTCTTGGGGATGCTCTCCGCCAGACGGAGCCGTTTGCACTGATCATGCTCGATGTGGATTATTTCAAAAACTATAACGACCATTATGGTCACCAGGCTGGCGATGCCTGTCTGGCAAAGGTGGCCTGTGTAGTGAAGAGGTCGATTCGTACTCCGGCAGACCTGGTGGCACGTTACGGGGGCGAGGAGTTTGTCGTTGTGCTGCCTTCTTCGTCGCTGAATGAAGCAGCACTGGTTGCTCAACGTATTCAGACAAACCTGCGTGAAACCGCACTGCCGCATGCAGCATCTGCGGTTAGCGAAACGGTCACCGTCAGCATGGGCATCACCCTTTCCACAGCCGGTGACACTGTTACCGGCATTATTGCCAGAGCGGACGAGGCCCTTTATCGGGCTAAACAACAGGGACGTAATCGTTGGGTAAAGTAAAACCAGTTGCCCGGTCTTTGATACAGATGATCACCTTGCCATACTCAGATAATTAAAACTGAATATTTGGAAGCAAAAAAGACAGTCGGACTCACGGAACCTTTGCGCTGGTACAGCCTGAATATCAGATAAAATTATGTCCAGCCGCAGACAACCAGTTGACAGTGGAATATTCCTGGTGTTGTGAACAAGGCGACATTCACAACACGACTGTGCTCACGGAATTCAAATGCCGAACGGGTGATTACGATATTCACTACCTCTGCAAAGTTATATTATTCGATTTTCATGCAGATTTCGCCTCCCGGTAATATCCCGGATAAAATGCCAGTACCCTTTGCATCGTCACGCTGTTCCGGCACTCCGTACAGATAACGTTTCTGGTCCGGTCGTAGGAACTCACGACACCTTCCGGCGTTTTCAGAAAGCGGGTAATCCTGGCATCTTCACGTTTCTGCTTCCAAAGCAGGAAAGCCTGTTCCGAAGGAAAAATACCGCTTCTCCCGGCCTGATACAGATCCCCACAACTTTCCGCCTTTTCCAGGTAGTGGCGGGCTGTAAAAATGGTTAACCCTGTTATCTTCCGCAGCTCTCCAAACGTCATCCGACCGTGTGTTCGTATCAGTTCCGTCAGGCGCTTCTGTATTTCAGCTTTCTGCGCCGGTGTGTAATTTCTGCTCATAAGTCCCCCCCCTGTTAAAGCCTTCCCGCCGCCTTACGCCGTCTGAATTCTTCCATCATCAGTTGTGCCGGGGTTGGCCCTGCCGGATGGCGCGGCGCTGCAAGTTGACGGCGTACCGGCGGTAGCCACAACGGAAATCCGAAAAGTTCTGGCGCTGGGTGACTGTGACACCATGAGTTTTGTCAGCGCCATCGTTCAGTGTACCCAGCTTGGGCTGGAACCCGGCGGCGCGCTCGGTCATGCCTATCATACCGGGCAGTCGTCAAACCTCCAGGATCGCGCATCGTCAACGATGCAGGTGATCGTGAACAAGATATAGTTTTCCACAGTTCGTACAGGATAGGCCTCCTTATTGCTGCCTTCGCAGTGACAGTAACTGTCCCTGTGTTTTCACATCCTAACCTACCATGTCCCCGATAAGTTAAGTATATGAGCGTAGAGGAGCTTTTCGACCATGGGCACAACCTCTAAATCTGAAGGGAGTTCATCAATAGATACAATAATGAACGTTTCTTTAAAGATCTTTGTAGTCAGTCCCTGTTAGGTTGTCGTGACATAAGAATATCGCTTAATTTTGAATACAGGGAAATGTAATTGATTATAAATGTTGGACATGTAGCTACAGAAAAATTCGACACAACTGGAGTGAGCGCCTGTAACAACCAACAGAGTACTTCAGTTGATTTATCCTCCTGTATTATTAATGCTGCTTCAGAATGTACCGTTTTTGTCAGAACAATAATAAAGAAATCGGACAGTTATGATGCTATGCAAATTGACAGGCTTAAAATTGATACGCAGGAAAAATACGACGCTCTTAATTTACAAAGAGAACATCACAAGAAATTTCTGCAAACTATAAAAGCAAACTCTTTTGACAGAGCTATGGCTGAAAGACCAGAAAACCCAATATCTCTGAGTCTAATATATTCTTCCATTGATTCAATAAAATATAACACAGGGAACTGTGCTGATATGTCGCTAATTTTAGGTGCGATTATTGCAAAATATATACCACAAAGACTAACCGGAATAGGATTTTCGAAAAATAATGTATTTGATGCCAGAATAAGCACATCACTTATGTATAATAGCGCGTCAGGAGGGAATCATGTGGTCGTTTTTTTGACTTTTACTGATTCAAAAGGAATATCGGAATATATACTTGACCCTTGGCTGGATGCGCGCATTTTCAAAAAGGAAGAGTCATATGAAATTTATAAAAACAATAGCAGTAAATATATTAATGAAAATCATTGCTTCGAAGCATACGATAAATACACTGCTATAATGAATAGCGCTGAATATATAGACGCCATAACAAAGACAATAAATATTTTATATAGAGTTAATCTTGATGAAATTCAACTAACCAATCCATTTAAGTTTATATAATTAACTCTTATGGCTGATTAAAGGAGTGTTATTTTCCCATGAATGGCATCAAAGGCATGTTACTCGCCGGAAATTTTCTGTACAACGTCGAAACGCCAACATCATAAATAATCGCTACCTGCTGTCACGGTACTCCGGCCCTAATGAGGCGCCCGGCTGCGCCCATTGTTCCTGTGATTATTATTTAATAACGATTACGAAAACAAAAACTCAACCAACTGAATTAAATAGAATTAAACAAAAGTGACATATAAAAATGTACTTAATTATGTACTTTTGAAATCGTCAGCATACGATCTGCTGATCAACATACGACGTTACATCACAATAGTGAACTGTACGACCTATAAACACGATTACAGTCAGTTCTGACTAAACAGCAGGCAGCCTACCAAGGCACGCTCTTGCAAACAACGTGACTGCGGTAATCCATCACATCAGAAATGTGAAAAATCAGGGTGAAAATTTAATTGAAGCTGTCACTTAACCCGAAGCAGGTCTTCATAGCGGATAGTATATCGTGGCGAGAGGATCTCCCGTTTAATATACCACTATTATTGGATTCCCTGCCCAGTAAAGGTTGCCGGTGCAATGGAGAGAAGACAATCTCATCTGTAGTCTACTGATCAAACATTATGGTAAGAGTAATGAAAAAAGTATATTTTATGTTTGTTATCTTGTTGTCACTTTCAGGTATTCATTCCGCGATGGCAAAACCCTGGCAGGAGATTAAAGAAAGCAAAGAGTTACGTGTGGGGGTGCCTGGTGACTATGCTCCCCTCGCATTTCACAACAAACAAAATAAATTAATCGGTTTTGATATTGATATGGCATATTCACTGGGCAAAGCTCTGCACCTGAATATCCTGTTTGTACCTGGCAGTTGGCCTACACTGTCAACTGACCTGGCAGCAGACAAATTTGATATTGCAATGGGAGGGATTACAGAAACTCCCGGCAGAAGAAAACAGTTCGCACTTTCTTCTCCGGTACTTAAAAATGGGAAAATAGCGCTGACGCAATGTAACAGGATTAATGACTTCAAATCTCTTGAAGATATTGACCGTAAGGGCGTGCGGATTGTTGTTAATCCAGGTGGTACAAATCTGGACTATGTTGACAAGCATATCAGGTATGCAGATGTTATTCGCGAAAAAGATAATGATGCCACTCTGCAGAGGATTCGTGAACGCAGCGCTGATGTCATGTTTACCGACTTGCTCGAAGGTACTTATTACCAGAACAAAGAGCCAGGCGTCTTCTGCGTATCAACCAGGAGTATCCTCCCCGACACTGCCGGTAATAAAGTCTATATGATGGCGAAGGATAATCAGTATCTTCTTGATGCTGTAAATAGCTGGTTATCTGATGAAAACAGAATCATACTTGCCAGAAAGTGGCAGATAAATCCAGAGTAGCCGCCACAAAGTTTTGACAAGCACCATTGCCGACTGACGAACAGAACTGGCGCGGGGTGAAAGATGTGACGACGATAAAGCCAGCCAGGCTAAATGGATGGCTTATATCAGGAAGCTTAAAACGCTGGATTTAACAGGCGTTTCAGATGAGGCCACCTTCACAGTAATCAGATGGTCTGCATTACCACAGTAATACTACTAACTTGCAGTTTTTTAGGCGTTAATTTGGTTCTGGTATCTACACGAGTTCATTCAGATACAAGTAAATTTTCTGTAGAGAATGAAATTACTACACTTATTATTCCATTTCAAAGTAAATACTTGCTTAACAATCAGTAGACAGACAAGAAAAATTTTCGCCTCTGCTTTATCCTGGTAAAGGATTGCGGTAAAAGTTAAGAAGGCAGCATAACTCTCAACTATGTGGATAATATTATGAATAAATTTAACAGTGTATTGTTAGCGCTGGTTTTTGCTATATCAGCCATAACATTTTCTTCATCTGCAATGGCCACTGAAAGCGGTAATAAAGGATTCCCGGGCATTTCCTTTCCGTGGTGTAAAATCTGGCCGGCAGGTATATCAATCCCAGAACTACCAGAGGGTAAAATATGCTGGTAAACGAAACAACCTTTTTATTAACCTGGGTGATTAATTAACGTGTAAACAAGTAATTTGTGATACATGGATAATTAAAGTACCACAGTAACGACTACAGACTGGCTGGTTTATCCGGCCAGGAGAGGCAGATGTATCCACCCTGTTTACCATTACGCTGTAGAGTTCCCATGCTTCCAGCCGTTTAATCTCGTCATCTGTGGCAAATCATTCACAGTATTTACGTTCTTTCCCATACATTCCCCTGCCAAATCACCTGACCGCCAGATACATCTCAATCCGTTTCCACTTCGGCGCGCCAGGCACGGTCATTCCGTCCAGGAATATCAAATTGGCTTCTTTTTTCGTGCGCAGCGCATTGTCGTAAAGGTAGTCGTGGATTATTGCCGCTTTAGCGTATTTGCCGTCTGGCGGCATGACTGACCAGAAGATGCATGGCACGGTGGCGAGATCAGTTACAAATCCGGCTGGTACGCTGATTACGTCGCTGTTGTCGTCGCTGAGGTAAAATTCAAAAGATTCATGTACACGCCAAAGGTAGTGGCCAGGCATTTCAAGAATGGCCGGGGTTGTGAAGCAGCTCATAATACATTCCTTAACGATTTTCCGGCCAGCCAACACGTAACCCAGTACAGCCTGTGCGTTGGTGAGACTGTTCACTTCGTCCTTCATCTGCCGCTGGCGTTCGTGGATTTTAAAACCCACCAGTACCATGTTTTGTTGCATAGCGGCTTCGAGTTTAATCAGTTCGTCTGCGCTCATTGGCACATCGATGTTATCTGCATCCGTCCAGAAGAATCCTGGTGGTAGCGTTCCCTGTTTGCCACCGCCGTTACTGGCGACAGTCGGTCCTGCGACGCTTTACCGCAGTCCCAGTGGTGATCATTCAGTGTGAACGGATAGTTACCGTTTTCCTGCGCATTACGCCACGCATTAATCTCAGCGTATTTCTGACCGAGTGCGGTCGCAAGGTCAGCCACCCACTGACCGTTTTCAAATTTATCTATTGGTGATGTGGGGGCCTGTGTGGTGGTGTTCTCCGGTAACGGGCCGGGTTTTGAAATATAAATCGGGTTGCTGGTTTGCGTGTCGTACACTGTTTCGCCGTGATGGTCTTCGTTTAGACTCCACGTTTCGGTTTCAGGGTCAAATACAGCAATATGACTGGCCGGAATATCAGGAGGGGCAATATCGGTACAGTTTGACGGTAATCCGGTATGTGGCGCTACCGTAGGCAATATCCAGTCCGGCAGTGCCTGTCACCATTACTGAAACATTACTGCCTTCACCGGCACTCCAGACCTGCGCGACGATACGGTAATGCTCCTGGATATTTTGTGTCTGCGGTAACAGTGAACAGTCCAGATACAACGAACTCAGTTCCGGATCATCTCCGGTACCGGTGATAATCCCTGTGGTCTGGTCGTTAACACTGGCTGTGATGGCCTTCTCCCTGAAATACCGCTCCACAGCATTTAGCAACTCATCCGGTTTACGGTTACCGATGAATGATTTTCGTGAGGCAATTGTGGAAGGAAGAATAACAACGAATCCGGTTGAGCCAACCCGAGCACCTGAAATTAAGGTTGCCAGGGAACGCCTGCAACTGGAAACATATAACGCCACGAGGACGGCGGCAGAACATCTGCCTGTGTGGTTTCCTCTTGCGATGGATCTCGCGCTGGTTACTGGTCAACGTAGGGAGGATATCGTAAATATGAAATTTAGTGATGTTTTTGACAACCGCTTATACGTAACTCAGATTAAAACCGGGATGAAAATAGCCATTCCCCTCTCCCTGACACTTCAGGCAACGGGGTTACGTCTGGGAACGGTAATCGATCGCTGCCGACTGGTAAGCCGCACTGATTTCATGATCAGTGCCGGAATCAGGAAAAATAGCCCTACTGGGAATATTCATCCGGATGGATTGACAAAGACATTTGTAAAAGCAAGAAAAGCCTCCGGCGTTAACTTCAGCAATAATCCACCGACATTTCACGAGATCCGAAGTCTGGCCGGGCGGCTGTACAAAAACGAGCACGGCGAGGTGTTCGCCCAAAAACTCTTGGGCCACACATCAGCGAACACCACGAAACTCTATCTCGATGAGCGTGATGATAAAGCTTATATGATGCTCTAATACTCCAATTTTCGTTGTGAAATAAATGTTAAATTTAATTTGATTGTGATATAACCAAAAAGACCGGAATACAGAAATTCGGAAAAATTTCGGAAAATTTCGGATCATTGATCATAACTGACTGTTTTATAACAAAAATAAAAAGAGACCGAATACGATTCCTGTATTCGGTCCAGGGAAATGGCTCTTGGGAGAGAGCCGTGCGCTAAAAGTTGGCATTAATGCAGGCTAAATCGCCTTGCCCTTTAAGAATAGATGACGACGCCAGGTTTTCCAGTTTGTGACGAAGGTGATTGAAAAAACCTGGCGTTTTGTCTGTCATCAGAGATAAAAAAACCGTAAGCCTTTTCGTGAAGGTTTACGGTTTTTTATTAAAAATCAGTCAGCTATTGGATGGATCACAAAGCTTTTGCGCACGTTCGATAAACGGCGCCAGACTCATTTTCTCACCGGGCTTCGCCGGGTTATCGATTTGAATGACGGCAATAGGCTGAGCACGCGTTTTACCCTCCGCTACTTGCTGTTCGGCAATGGCATTCAAGGGATACTGCACCAGCGTACTGGGGTTGATCACATAGAGCGCCTGGCCAGGCCGACAGGTCAACATGACCTCTTCCCGATTAAACGCCCACTTGTCTTTTCCTACTTCAAAACGACTTACGGTAATCACCTGCGGCGCCGCCAACGCTACGCCCGAAGTGGCCAGCAGAAGCGCCGGAAGGAGTATTTTTTTCATTCGTTATGCCAGTCCATCAAAAAGGTTCGAGGGTTGCAAACAGGCTGACGATCGCCAGAACTATGCCTCCAACTCCCCATTCAATTTGCGTCATCCTGACAAACCATAGGTCAGTCCGGGGATTTTCCTGTCGCATACGTGGTACGAGAACATACCGATTCGTCAGCGCAATTGCTACCATAAGCACCACCAGCGCACATTTTAACAAAAGCAACTGTCCATAGGTGGTCTGCCAGATAGCGGTAAATCCCGTGATAAATAGCGTGTTGCCAATGCCTGTGAGCAATACGCCCGCCACAAAAAAGTGACCATAACGAGAAAAACGCATCATGGCGCTAATAGCATGTTGACGCCAGCGTCCCTGAGCCATGCGCATACAATAAACCACTGGCAACAGCCCACCAAACCAGGCTGCGGCACAGAGTAAATGCAGAGCATGGTTAATCTGCTGTAATGTTCCCGCTACACCGTCGCGCATCGTCGCATGTCCAACGCCTGCCAGCAGGATAAACTGAGCAACGGTGAGAATAAGAAGCCGTCGTTGCATTTTTACCGGCGCAATGACTACCACCGCCAGCGTGACCAGCGCGAGGATAATTTGCCATATCCAGACCGCGCCAAAGCGGGTTTGCAGTACCGCGCCCCACACCGAGACGGAAAAAACATCGGGCCAGCCGCCGCCCATCAGTCCGCCCTGAATCGCCAGCATGAAAGCCGCGCTGATAACGCTCCAGGCGGCGGCATGTCGTTGCAGATGTAAAAATCGACGCGTCATTAAACGACGAATTGGTGCGGGTGACAGCCAGGCGCCGTAAAGCGCGCAGCCGTAGACCAGCATCAAACTAGCAAAATGAATAAATCGGAGAGTTATCCAGACGAATGTCAGCATCATTTATTTCACGCTGAAGGTGTATTTCCCTTTTGTTTTATGTCCATCCACCGACACAACATGCCAGTCTACCGTGTAAGCGCCAGATTTTAACGGCTGCTCAAGCGGGATAATCAACTGCGTTTTATCCTGTTCATTTCGCTTTGCCGGGCGCGTTTTGATGAGCTCTTGCTGAGGGCCAGTAATGGTTGCGCCGCTGAATCCTGACTCAATCCCTTCAGAAAAATTCAGAGTCAGCGCCTGTGGCGAGGCCGTAACGGCAGCATTCGCCGCTGGATACTGATGCGTCAGGTGCGCATGTGCCCAGGCCGCTGGCGTCGCAAATGTCGATGCCAGCAGCAATAAAGCTAAACGTCGCGATGGTGCAGAAGAAGCCATATTCACTATTCCTTTTTGTTATACCTACGTTACAAAGAATAACCTTCAACAATCAATGAGTCGAGGATCATCATTTCCATCTTGCCATTACCGCGGACTCTTAGTACCTTCTGGCGGCAACAAAAAAGGAGACGCGTATGAAAACGAATCTGGCTCAGCTTGAACAAGCGGAAATGGATAAAGTCAATGTGGACCTGGCGGCAGCCGGGGTGGCATTTAAAGAGCGCTACAATATGCCTGTTGTCGCGGAGGCGGTCGAACGTGAGCAGCCAGAGCATCTACGCGCCTGGTTTCGCGAGCGGCTGATTGCCCATCGTCTGGCTTCCGTATCACTATCCCGACTCCCTTACGAACCCAAAGTTAAATAAAAATTATATAACGTTACACTTCCTTACATGCAGACGACTACATTATAAGGCGATTCTTAACCTATGCTTTTTAGAATGGCTGTAGAGACTATGAAAAGGAAGTCATTATGTCCTCCTGGAAAATTGCTGCTGCGCAGTATGCACCCCTGAACGCCTCGCCGGCGGAGCATGTCGCCCATCATCTGGAATATATTGAGCTTGCGGCTCGTCAACAGTGCGAACTGCTGGTCTTTCCGTCACTGTCGCTATTAGGCTGCGACGAAAGGAATAAATCGTTGCCCGCCCCGCCTGACGAGGCGCTTTTACAGCCGCTCACTCATGCGGCCGATACCCACCATATGACTATCATTGTGGGTATGCCTGTTGAGCATAACTGCCGCTTCGTAAAAGGCATCGCTATTTTTGCCCCATGGCTAGCGTCGCCGCTCATGTTTCACAAAAGTCATGGCGCCTGTATTGCCAGGCAGCGAAGCGCTATCAACGTGGTGGATGAGCAGCCAGAAGGTGGTGATATAGATCCCTCATTTACGTTATTCACAACCAGTCAATGTCTTAACGAACCTGAACTCCATGCTTCTACCTCACGCTTACAACGTTTTTCGCATAAATATGCGCTGGCCGTACTGATGGCCAATGCCTGTGGCAGTAGCGCGCTGTGGGATGAAAGCGGGCAACTTATTGTTCGTGCCGATTGCGGTTCGCTATTACTGACGGGCCTGCGCACAACGGAGGGTTGGCAAGGCGATATCATTCCATTACGCTAAGGTCTTTCGGTGAGGAATGAATCATGTTGCGGATAATAGACACGGAAACCTGCGGGCTGCAGGGCGGGATCGTAGAGATAGCCTCTGTAGATGTCATTGATGGCAACATTGTCAATCCCATGAGTCACCTGATACGCCCCGATCGCCCTATTACGCCGCAGGCGATGGCGATACACCGTATTACCGAAGCCATGGTCGCCGATAAGCCGTGGATTGAAGATGTCATACCGCTTTATTACGGTAGTGAGTGGTATGTCGCTCACAATGCCAGTTTCGACAGACGCGTATTACCTGAATTGCCGGGTGAGTGGATCTGTACCATGAAGTTGTCGCGACGCCTGTGGCCGGGAATAAAATACAGCAATATGGCGCTCTATAAATCGCGCAAACTAAGCGTACAAACGCCGCCGGGGCTGCATCATCACCGGGCGCTTTATGATTGCTATATCACCGCCGCCTTGCTGATTGATATTATGCGTACCACCGGCTGGACCGCGGAAGAAATGGTCAATATCACGGGCCGTCCTGCGCTGTTAACCACTTTCCCGTTCGGTAAATACCGCGGTAAGGCGGTATCTGAAGTCGCAAAACGCGATCCGGGCTATTTACGCTGGCTTTTTAATAACCTTGATAATATGAGTCCGGAACTTCGCCTGACGCTTAAACACTACCTGGAAGATGTTCAGGCTGGCGAGCAACGCAGCAATGGAACACCACAATAACCCGCGACGCTCACAAGCCATTGCGGGCGCGCGTCTATGCGCTATGTAAGGTTCCCTGCGCCAGGCCGATTAAAAAGGCGAACTCCAGCGCGACGCCTTCGTAGGATTTAAACCGCCCCGACTTACCACCGTGCCCGGAGTCCATATCCGTACATAACAGCAGCAGACATTGGTCCGTTTTTAGCTCGCGTAATTTTGCCACCCACTTCGCCGGTTCCCAGTATTGCACCTGGGAATCGTGCAATCCTGTCGTCACCAGCAGGTGCGGATAGTCCTGCGCTTTGACATTGTCATAAGGACTATAGCTTTTCATATAGTCATAATACTCAATATCCTGCGGGTTCCCCCACTCTTCAAACTCCCCTGTCGTTAATGGGATCGACTCATCCAGCATCGTGGTTAATACATCAACAAAGGGCACCTGGGCAATAACGCCGTGGAAAAGCTCGGGGCGTTCGTTGATAGCGACGCCCATTAGCATTCCGCCCGCGCTCCCGCCCATCCCATAACACAGCGACGGTGAACCGTAACCCAGTTTTAATAAGGCATCGCAGGCATCAAGATAGTCATTAAAAGTATTCCGCTTTTTGAGGAATTTGCCATCTTCATACCACTGCTGCCCCAGCTCACCGC
This sequence comes from Salmonella sp. 741265050_HSA, assembly GCF_046569445.1. Classification (NCBI taxonomy): domain Bacteria; kingdom Pseudomonadati; phylum Pseudomonadota; class Gammaproteobacteria; order Enterobacterales; family Enterobacteriaceae; genus Salmonella; species Salmonella sp. 741265050_HSA. The sequence continues at coordinate 927,179 of NZ_JBKFSV010000001.1, forward strand.
CGCCGCGAACGTGTACGATTGCGTAAACAAAGCCACGATCCAGCAAGCTCAGTCGGCTGCTGCTGAAGTCGGCGTCAATACTGGAACCGTAAGATCCGTAGCCGTAAACCAGAAGCGGATTTTGCCCTTTACGAAAATACTTCTGATGATAAACCAGCGATACCGGCACTTCGACGCCGTCGCGTGCGGTGATCCACAGGTGTTCGCTCTGATAACAGCCAGAATCAAACCCAGGCACTTCCGTCTGTTTAAGTACCCGTCGTTCTCCGGTATCCATATCCAGTTCAAACAAGGTATCTGGCGTCGTCATTGAAGAATAGCCGTAACGCAGCCGGGAGGTCTCAGGTTCGGGATTATAGGCAAGCCACGTCACGTAAGCCGGATCGTCAAAGGCAATGCCTATCACTTCACGGGTTTTACGGTTAATTTGCCGCAGGCTGGTAAGCCCCCGTTGACGCTCTTCGACCACTAACCAGTCGGTAAACAGGGTAAACCCTTCCAGCATAATATGCTCGCGCGGAGGGATCAGCTCTTCCCAGGCGTTTTCATTGCGCACGCGGGTACGGTACAACCCAAAGTTTTTACCGTTCCGGTTAGAACGCAGGTAAAACTTATGTTGATAGTGATCGAGACTATATTCATGGTCTTTGCGACGCGGTAAGAATGAAAACGGCTCGGCATCGGCCAGTTCCGCGTCAAGTAATAGCACTTCGCTAGTGGTGGCGCTGGCAAGATGAATCACCACATAATGCTGCGAAGTGGTTTTATGCAGGCTGACATAAAAGGTATCGTCTTTCTCTTCATATACCAGTTCATCTTGCGATGACGGAGTGCCAATCGTGTGCCGCCAAACCTGATAGGGCAGCAGCGTCTTCTTATGCTTACGCACATAGTAAAGGGTCAGGGAATCATTGGCCCAGACAAATTCAGGCGCAACGTTATCCAGCAGTTCCGGATACCAGTTACCGCTTTCGAGGTTACGAAAACGCAACCCATACTGACGACGGGATAAATAATCTTCTGCCAGCGCCATGATGGTATTATCCGGCGTAATGGCAAGTCCGCCGAGCGTATAAAATTCGCTGTGCGCGGCCCGCTGGTTCGCATCGAGCAAGGTTTCCCACACATCCCACTCTTCGCTTAACGCCGATTGTCGTTGATAGATGGCATATTCGCAGCCGGGTTCATAGATATAACGGTAGCGATAGCCATTTTTCACATACGGAGCGGAAACTTCTCTGGGCGGGATGCGATCGATAATTTCTTTTAGAATGCGGTCCTGTAACGCCTGCTGAGAGGTCATGACCTTCCGGCCATACTCATTTTCCTGATGCAGGTAATCAAGGACTTCCGGCTGCGAGCGAGTGTCATCTCGCAGCCAGTAATAATTATCAATGCGCGTATCGCCATGTACGGTCATGGCATAGGGAATTCGATTGGCTTTTGGCAACATGTCGTTTTTTCTTTTGCGTTAATATTTGTTATATATCACGCGGCAAACACAGCGGCGTAGCATGGTAGTCCCGGTCGCTCACCTCGGTAAGCGCCTGAGATGTCACTGCTTCGCCGCTATCCTGCAACATGAATGACGTAAACTATCCATCCTATAAGGGTGGCAAAAGACACGCATGATGCAAGCGAAACATGTTACTTAATGGCAGGTTATCAGCCTGGTAGCGCCTGTTTTTGCTGCTGCAAGTCCTGCTCGATACCGTCCCGAACCTCCTGAGGAATTTTTAGTGCGTCTCCTAACGCATTCAGATAGCTACGTTCCATAAAGTGGTCAATATCAATGGCGGCGCAGCTCAGGAAGTAGATTTCCAGGGCTTCTTCTTCATTGCGAACACCCTGTGCCAGACGTTGTGGATCAAGCGGCTGCTCAATAGCTTTTTCGATAAACACACGCCCTTGCTCTTCCACACCTGATTCTCGCAGTTGGTGCTCAATCGCCGCGCGTTCTTTGGCATCAATATGCCCATCGCTTTTTGCAGCAAAAACCAGCGCCAGGATCAGTCGCTCAGTGCGAACATCCAGCGGCGTACTTTGGCTGCCGAATTGCGGCTCCCCCTGATGCGCAGCGCGTACTTTATCTTTGTACTTATTCCACAATACGGAACCCGCTACCGCGCCGCCGCCCACCAGTAAAGCGCCAGTACCGTATTTGGTTAATAATTTGCGCGAAGACTTATTGGCGACCAATAGTCCAGCCAGACCGCCCAGCGCGCCGGGAACCAGCAGTTTATTTAACCCCTGTTCACCGGAAGGCGATGCGGAAGCGCCTTTTTGCCCAAGAAGTGATTGTAATTGGTTCAACCAGTTAGCCATAGTACCCCTCAAATACAGACCAATAATGGTCAAGCGTACCTGAGGGGATGTCAGGAATTGTCTGTTCCGGCAAAAGAAGCGCAAATTACGCTGCTAGCGGGGCTTATATTCCGCCTTGCCGGCTTTGCAATCAACGATGACCTGATAATGAATGTCGGCACTTTTACCGCGAACAGTTAGCGGAACTGTCCATTTATCATTTTGACCCACAACGTCCTGCACATTAACCCACGCGACCGGGTCAGCCTGCCCGACCTTTTTTTGGTCGTCTGCCCACCGCACGATACGATTTTGCTGGTAGTCGCGCTTCACGCTTGCCGCAATCCCGGCAGCATCCAGCCCTTCGCACTGCGGAAACTTAACCGATTTACTCTCGGTGGATGCCGCAAATGCCGATACGCTGGCGGATAACAACAGCAGGCTCAACAACGCTCCTCTTTTATTCATACTTTTCTCCTTAGCACAATGATTCAGGAAAAGCATGGTACAAAACGCCGGGAGCGCAAGTACGGGTTCAGGCGGCTTGCTTTTTCGTTTTACTCGCGGCGTCCTTTTCAACCGCCTGCGGAGAAGGCAACTTACCGGTTTTGAGGATAGTGCTTAACACCTCTTTATGTTCCGCCAGCCACAGCGACAACGCCTCGCGCTGCCCATCTTCCAGCACGACTGGCGACTGCTCAAGCCAGGTATCAAGAAGATCGGCAGTATCGAGCATTTTGTCCCAGGCGTCGGCTTCCTTTTTACTGGTAAATGACATCTTCTCCTCACCCTCGCGAATGACTACGTATTTAACTTCAACCGCCATTTTGCAGCCCCTTATTTACCTGTATTTATATACAGTGTATTGCAAGACAGCAAGAAAAGCAATCTATTCGAAAAGACATACGCAAACGTTTTCGTATATACTGCGCGCAGGTAAATAAGGGGACAGAAATATGACGCTATTAGGCACTGCGCTGCGTCCGGCAGCAACGCGGGTGATGTTATTAGGGGCAGGAGAATTAGGAAAAGAGGTGGCGATTGAATGCCAACGCCTGGGGATCGAGGTTATCGCCGTCGATCGCTATCCTGATGCGCCCGCCATGCATGTGGCTCACCGTTCACACGTCATTAATATGCTGGACGGCGAAGCGCTACGTCATGTGATTACAGAGGAAAAACCGCATTATATCGTGCCGGAAATAGAAGCGATCGCCACCGATACGCTGCGCGAGCTGGAGGGCGAAGGGCTGAATGTCGTGCCTTGCGCCCGTGCAACGCAGCTCACGATGAACCGCGAAGGGATCCGTCGCCTGGCCGCAGAAGAATTAGGACTGCCGACATCGACGTATCGCTTTGCCGACAGTGAGGCCAGTTTTCATGATGCGGTAGCCGCAGTGGGTTTTCCTTGCATCGTCAAACCGGTCATGAGCTCTTCCGGCAAAGGCCAGAGCTTTATCCGCTCGGCCGAACAGCTCGCGCAGGCATGGGAGTATGCTCAACAGGGCGGACGCGCTGGCGCGGGTCGCGTGATTGTGGAAGGCGTGGTTAAATTTGATTTTGAAATTACGCTGCTCACCGTTAGCGCCGTCGATGGCGTGCATTTCTGCGCGCCGGTCGGTCATCGTCAGCAAGATGGTGACTATCGCGAATCCTGGCAGCCACAGCAGATGAGCGAACTGGCGCTGAAGCGGGCGCAAGAGATTGCCCGTCATGTGGTACTGGCGTTAGGCGGTCATGGCCTGTTCGGCGTTGAACTCTTCGTCTGTGGCGATGAAGTCATTTTCAGCGAAGTCTCCCCTCGCCCGCACGATACCGGAATGGTCACGTTGATTTCTCAGGATCTCTCTGAGTTTGCGCTGCATGTGCGCGCCTTTCTGGGAATGCCCGTAGGCGCTATTCGCCAGTATGGTCCCGCTGCCTCGGCCGTGATTCTGCCGCAGCTTACCAGTCAAAATGTGACGTTTGATAATGTACACGCGGCGGTAGGAGCCGGAGTGCAGGTACGGCTGTTTGGTAAGCCTGAGATCGACGGCACTCGTCGTCTTGGTGTAGCGTTAGCGACAGGTGAAAACGTTGAAGAAGCGGTGATAAGAGCGAAAAAGGCCGCCAGCCGCGTGACGGTAAAAGGCTAATGCGCCATCGCCTGATGGCGACGTTAGCGCATTTTTATCAGACCTGCCTGATCGCCACTCGTAAGCCCGATAAGCAAGCGCCATCGGGCATTTAACGGCTTACTGCTTCGCGCCTTCTACCGCTTCGCGCGCCAGTTTGGTGATGCGATCGTAATCACCCGCTTCCAGCGCGTCAGCCGGCACCAGCCAGGAACCGCCGATGCACAACACGCTTTTCAGCGCCAGATAGTCACGATAGTTTGCCGGAGAGATGCCGCCAGTTGGGCAGAAACGTACCTGAGAGAACGGACCGGCAATCGCCTGCAACGCTTTAGTGCCGCCATTCGCTTCCGCCGGGAAGAATTTGAACTCTTTCAGACCATAGTCCATGCCCAACATCAGTTCAGAAACGGTGCTAATACCGGGAATCAATGGGATAGTGCCTGCCGTCGCGGCTTTCAGCAGTGGCTCAGTCAGTCCCGGGCTAATCGCAAACTGCGCGCCCGCTTCCGTCACCTCCGCCAACTGCTGCGGATTGAGAACGGTTCCGGCGCCGACAATCGCTTCCGGTACTTCTTTAGCGATAGCGCGAATAGCATCCATCGCGCAGGCCGTACGTAAAGTCACTTCCAGAACGCGAACGCCCCCGGCCACCAGCGCTTTAGCCATCGGCACCGCGTGCTCCAGTTTATTGACTACAATGACCGGGACAACCGGGCCGGTGGTCAGGATTGCTTCTGCACTTGTTTTCCAGTTTTTCATCGGAATTCTTCTCTCGCCTGATTACTAGTGTGTCATCTTAAAAAGTGATACAGGTTGCGCCCTGCTCCGCACCCGACAGCTTTTCGCGCAGCGCGCCAAACAACTCACGCCCCGTTCCGACGCGCGACGCGCTCAGGTCCGGAATATGAGGCTGACGAGCGGCAAGTTCCGCCTCGTCGACCAGCAGAGTTAACTCACCTGTCTGCCCATTCACGCGAATGATGTCGCCATCGCGCACTTTTGCCAGTAAGCCGCCATCGTAGGCTTCCGGCGTTACGTGGATAGCTGAAGGCACTTTACCCGAAGCGCCTGAAAGTCGTCCATCAGTAACTAACGCGATTTTGAAACGGCGGTCCAATAATACACCAAGTGGCGGCATGAGTTTATGTAATTCTGGCATTCCATTCGCTTTTGGTCCCTGATGACGCACGACAACGACACAATCCCGGTCAAGCAGGCCCGCGTCAAACGCAGGCAGCACATCATGCTGACTTTCAAATACCATGGCAGGCGCTTCAATGATCTGGTTTTCAACCGGTACCGCAGACGTCTTCATTACTGCGCGTCCCAGATTACCGCTTAGCACCTTAGTACCGCCGTGAGGAGAGAACGGCTTATCAAAAGAGGCAATGACATCGTTATCCAGTGACCTTTCCGCGCCTTCACGCCAGTCCAGCTCGCCGTTGTTGAGCCAGGGCTCCAGCGTATAGCGTTTCAGGCCGAAGCCTGCGACAGTATTAACGTCTTCGTGCAGCAATCCGGCATTGAGCAGCTCACGCATCAATACCGGTACGCCGCCCGCCGCCTGGAAGTGGTTAATGTCCGCCGGACCGTTCGGGTACAGACGCGCCATCAACGGAACCACTTCCGACAAATCCGAGAAGTCATCCCAGTTGATCAGAATGCCCGCCGCGCGCGCCATTGCAACCAGATGCATGGTGTGGTTGGTGGAGCCGCCGGTAGCCAGCAGCGCGACAATGCCGTTCACCACGACTTTTTCGTCGATCATTTTACCGAGTGGCATCCACGTATTGCCGTTGCCGGTAAGACGTGTTACCTGACGTGCGGCAGCGGCAGTCAATGCCTCGCGCAGCGGCGCATCCGGATGCACAAACGAAGAACCCGGCAACTGCATTCCCATAAACTCCACCACCATCTGGTTGGTGTTGGCGGTGCCGTAAAATGTACAGGTGCCCGGCGCATGGTAAGAGGCGGCTTCCGACTCCAGCAGCGCCATTCTGTCTACTTTTCCTTCCGCATATAGCTGACGAATACGGACTTTTTCTTTATTCGGCAGGCCGCTCGCCATCGGGCCTGACGGAACAAAAATCGCGGGTAAATGACCAAAAGAGAGCGCGGCCATCGCCAGCCCCGGAACGATTTTGTCGCATACGCCGAGGAATAACGCGCCGTCAAACATATTGTGAGAAAGGCCTACTGCTGCCGACATCGCTATCACTTCGCGGCTGAGTAATGACAACTCCATGCCATCCTGACCTTGCGTAACGCCATCGCACATTGCCGGTACGCCGCCTGCGACCTGACCTACCGCATTCACGGAATGCAGGGCCTGACGAATAATCTGCGGATAATGTTCATACGGTTGATGCGCAGAGAGCATGTCATTGTAGGAGGTAATAATGGCGATATTATTGCGCAACATACTTTTCAGCGAGGCTTTGTCCTCTGGCTGACAGGCGGCGAAGCCATGCGCCAGGTTGCCGCAGGCCAGTTGAGATCGGTGGACCGTGGCGGTTTTCGCCTGCTCAATGCGGGCAAGATAGGCTTTTCGGGTCTGCTGCGACCGTTCGACAATGCGCTGTGTTACGCGTAACAAATTAGGATTCATAGAGGCTCCTGAAATTTATCTGTCCGGCTACCGGGTTTACCATGCGTTTCATCAATGTGGAAAGACAGTGAAATACATGATGTCCGGGGATAATGGGGCAAAATCGTTTCAGGCAGTGTAATAAAAAAAGCCTCGCAGGTGAATCCACACGAGGCTTAAAAGTGCAAAAATGATTCTACAATCTGTGTTAGATCATGTTACCGGTAAAATACCACCTAAGAGTGAGTGGTAAATTTACTCAAACTCATTCCACGAACGACCGTCACGGGTAATCATCGCCACGGACGCTACCGGTCCCCAGGTGCCCGCCTGATACGGCTTCGGCGCGTCGTTGTCCATCGCCCATGCTTCGGTAATGGAGTCCACCCACTTCCAGGCTTCTTCCACTTCGTCACGGCGGACAAACAGCGCCTGAATGCCACGCATCGTTTCCAGCAGCAGGCGCTCATATGCATCCGCCAGGTGCGTCTGATTAAAGGTTTCGGAGTAGCTCAGATCAAGCTTCGTGATCTGCAGATTATGCTTATGATCCAGCCCCGGTACTTTGTTAAGCACCTGAATATCTACGCCTTCATCCGGCTGCAGGCGAATCGTCAATTTGTTCTGCGGCAGGTCTTGCCAGGACTCTTTAAAGAGGTTCAGTTCAGGCGTCTTGAAATAAACCACGACTTCAGAGCACTTGGTTGGCAGACGCTTGCCGGTGCGCAGATAGAATGGCACGCCCGCCCAACGCCAGTTATCGATGTCGACGCGGATCGCGACGAAAGTTTCGGTGTTGCTGCTTTTATTCGCGCCCTCTTCTTCCAGATAGCCCGGCACCTTTTGCCCCTGCGCAAAGCCCGCGGTGTATTGACCACGAACCGTTTTTTCACGCACGTTGGAGCGATCAATCCGGCGCAGCGATTTCAACACTTTTACTTTTTCATCGCGAATACTGTCGGCGCTCAGGTCAGACGGCGGTGACATGGCAATCATGCAGAGAATTTGCAGCAAGTGGTTCTGGATCATATCGCGCATCTGACCGGCCTGGTCAAAGTATCCCCAGCGCCCTTCAATCCCCACCTCTTCCGCTACGGTAATCTCAACGTGATCGATAGTGCGGTTATCCCAGTTATTAACAAATAACGAGTTGGCAAAACGCAGAGCCAGCAGGTTGAGAACCGTTTCTTTGCCCAGATAGTGGTCGATACGATATACCTGGCACTCTTCAAAGTATTCGCCGACCCGATCGTTAATCTCACGCGAGGTCGCCAGCGAAGTACCCAACGGTTTTTCCATCACGACGCGCGCCGGTTTGGCGTTGAGTTTAGCCTCTCCTAACCCTTTGCAAATAGCGCCAAAGGTGCTGGGCGGCATCGCAAAATAGTTAATGGTGGTGCGGTTTTTTTGATCCAGCATATCGCCCAGGCGACTGAACGCAGGCGTATCGTTAACGTCAAGATTACAAAAATCCAGACGGCCGCTCAGCGTATCCCACAAGCCTTCATCAATTTTTTCCTTCATGAAGGTTTCCAGCGCCTCACGCACGACGTGGGTATAAGCTTCTTTATCCCAGTCCGCGCGCCCCACCCCAATGATCCGGGTATCCGGATGGATCTGGCCGGCTTTCTCAAGCTGATACAGGGAAGGCAGCAGTTTCCGGCGCGCCAGGTCGCCTTTCGCGCCGAAAATGACCAGGTCACATGCCTGGGCTGTTTGCGTTACCGCCATGTCATTCTCCTCAGTTAATCTCCTGGTACTTTAGCCAGGATATCGTTGTAATTTTATTACACAGCACTGTACTGCTTTTACGAGATTACGGAAACCGTAAACGCCTTTTCATAGGTGAACCGGCGTTTGATTGGCAATATAATCGGCAAAACGCCTAATAAAATTGTCGCTTTTCCACACAAGCTGGAACTTAAAATCCGACGTCGGTCATGTAATGAAAAAAAACGACACCTTTTTTAGCCATTTTGCCCCCTTTGACAGCCGCCAGGAGTAATATCTAACAAAACGCGCTCGGTTTCGCGCATCATTGAAATCGCTAATACCCATGAGCCTTGCTAATCATGAATATGCTGGAAAAAGTCCAGTCTCAACTGGAACATTTAAGCAAATCTGAACGAAAAGTCGCCGATGTTATTCTGGCCGCCCCAGGCAGATCGATTCACTTAAGCATTGCCATGCTGGCCCAGGAAGCTAACGTTAGCGAGCCAACGGTGAACCGTTTCTGTCGCAGCATGAATACCCGCGGCTTTCCTGATTTTAAACTGCATCTGGCGCAAAGTCTGGCAAATGGCACCCCCTATGTTAATCGCAATGTGGATGAAGATGACAGCGTTGAGGCCTATACAGGAAAAATCTTCGAGTCCGCCATGGCCAGTCTCGACCATGTTCGTCAGTCGCTGGATAAATCGGCCGTCAACCGCGCCGTCGATTTACTGACCCAGGCAAAAAAAATCGCCTTTTTTGGTCTTGGTTCCTCCGCCGCGGTCGCGCATGACGCCATGAATAAGTTTTTTCGCTTCAATGTGCCGGTGATTTACTCCGACGATATCGTGCTGCAACGGATGAGCTGTATGAATTGTAACGATGATGACGTCGTCGTGCTCATTTCGCATACTGGCAGAACCAAGAGCCTGGTGGAACTGGCGCAGTTGGCGCGGGAAAACGATGCGATGGTGATCGCCCTGACCTCCGCTGGAACGCCGCTGGCGCGCGAAGCCACGCTGGCCATTACCCTCGACGTACCGGAAGATACAGACATTTATATGCCCATGGTCTCTCGACTTGCTCAGCTGACCGTGATAGATGTGCTGGCAACGGGATTTACTTTGCGTCGCGGGGCGAAATTCAGAGATAACTTGAAGCGTGTCAAGGAAGCGCTCAAGGAATCGCGTTTTGATAAAGAATTACTCATCAGGAGTGATGACCGCTAAAAGCAATAACAATGTTCTACCCTTTTCGTCATCCGGGGACGTTCATTTTATACCGTTAAGGTTTCAGAACGACCGGATCAATGTTCACGCAACACCAAGTTGTTTTAGTCAACGGAGTATTACATGTCCAGAAGGCTTCGCAGAACCAAAATCGTTACCACGTTAGGCCCGGCAACTGACCGCGATAACAACCTTGAGAAGGTTATCGCCGCGGGCGCAAACGTAGTACGTATGAACTTCTCTCACGGCTCGCCGGAAGATCATAAAATGCGTGCTGATAAAGTCCGTGAGATTGCCGCCAAATTGGGGCGTCATGTGGCTATTTTAGGCGACCTGCAAGGGCCAAAAATTCGCGTTTCCACTTTTAAAGAAGGCAAAGTGTTCCTCAATATCGGGGACAAATTTCTGTTAGACGCTAACCTGGGTAAAGGCGAAGGCGATAAAGAAAAAGTCGGCATTGATTACAAAGGGTTGCCGGCAGACGTCGTTCCTGGCGATATCCTGCTGCTTGACGATGGTCGAGTGCAGTTGAAAGTGCTTGAAGTCCAGGGCATGAAAGTCTTTACCGAGGTCACCGTCGGCGGCCCGCTGTCTAACAATAAAGGCATTAACAAGCTCGGCGGCGGGCTTTCTGCTGAAGCGCTGACCGAAAAAGACAAAGCCGATATTCAAACCGCTGCGCTGATAGGCGTTGACTATCTGGCCGTATCCTTCCCGCGCTGCGGCGAAGATCTGAACTATGCACGCCGCCTGGCGCGCGACGCCGGCTGCGACGCGAAAATTGTGGCTAAGGTCGAACGCGCCGAAGCGGTATGCGATCAAAACGCCATGGACGATATCATTCTGGCCTCTGACGTTGTGATGGTCGCACGTGGCGATCTGGGCGTTGAAATCGGCGATCCGGAGCTGGTTGGTATCCAGAAAGCGCTGATTCGCCGTGCGCGTCAGCTAAACCGCGCAGTCATCACCGCAACGCAGATGATGGAGTCGATGATCACCAACCCGATGCCGACCCGTGCGGAAGTGATGGACGTGGCGAACGCCGTCCTGGATGGCACGGATGCGGTTATGCTGTCTGCCGAAACCGCAGCCGGTCAGTATCCTTCTGAAACCGTTGCCGCAATGGCGCGCGTCTGCCTGGGCGCAGAAAAAATCCCCAGCATCAATGTGTCTAAACACCGTCTCGACGTGCAGTTCGACAACGTTGAAGAAGCTATTGCCATGTCTGCGATGTATGCGGCAAACCATCTGAAAGGCGTTACCGCGATCATCACCATGACGGAATCCGGTCGTACCGCGCTAATAACTTCCCGTATCAGCTCCGGCCTGCCGATTTTCGCCATGTCGCGCCATGAACGCACGCTCAACCTGACCGCGCTCTACCGCGGAGTAACGCCGGTGCATTTTGACAGCGCGGCTGATGGCGTTGTCGCGGCACATGAAGCTGTTAATCTGCTGCGCGATAAAGGGTATCTGGTTTCCGGCGACCTGGTTATCGTGACCCAGGGCGATGTCATGAGCACCGTCGGCTCAACCAATACCACGCGTATTTTGACCGTTGAGTAAAACTCCCCCACACCTGTTCATCAGGTAGTACAGGGTTTGTCAGCATAAAGCCTCTCTTACGAGAGGCTTTATTTATTTGATGGGATAAAGATCTTTACGCTTATACGGCTGAATCTCGCCTGGCTTGCGGGTTTTGAGCAGCTTCAGGATCCAGGTGTACTGTTCCGGATGCGGGCCGACAAAAATTTCGACCTCTTCGTTCATCCGTCTGGCGATAGTGTGGTCGTCAGCCGTGAGCAGATCGTCCATCGGCGGGCGAATCTGGATAGTCAGGCGATGCGTTTTACCATTATACACCGGGAAAAGCGGTATCACGCGTGCGCGGCACACTTTCATCAGCCGACCAATCGCAGGCAGCGTCGCTTTGTATGTCGCAAAGAAATCAACGAATTCACTATGCTCCGGGCCGTGATCCTGGTCCGGCAGGTAGTAGCCCCAGTAGCCCTGACGAACAGACTGAATAAAGGGTTTAATCCCGTCATTACGCGCATGCAAACGTCCGCCGAAACGCCGACGCACGGTGTTCCAGATATAATCAAAAACCGGATTACCCTGATTATGAAACATCGCCGCCATTTTTTGCCCCTGAGAGGCCATCAGCATGGCCGGAATGTCGACGCCCCAGCCATGCGGAACGAGAAAAATGACTTTTTCGTCGTTACGACGCATCTCCTCAATGATTTCCAGACCTTCCCAGTCAACACGCTGTTGAATTTTTTCCGGACCGCGCATCGCCAACTCAGCCATCATCGCCATTGCCTGTGGCGCGGTGGCGAACATCTCATCGACAATCGCTTCGCGCTCAGCTTCGCTACGCTGCGGAAAGCACAATGACAGATTAATTAGCGCCCGGCGACGAGAACTCTTCCCCAGCCGTCCGGCAAAACGCCCCAGCGTCGCCAGCAAAGGGTCGCGGAATGATGCCGGCGTTAATGCGATCCCCGCCATTGCCGCCGCGCCCAACCAGGCGCCCCAATACTGCGGATAGCGAAAGGATTTTTCGAACTCAGGGATATACTCACTATTATTTTTTTTGGTTTCCATGCTTTTCCAGGGTCTGCTGACGCGAAAAGGAATTGTGAATAGTGTAGCGACGTCTGCGTCTCACACAAAACAAAAAAGCCGGCACACATCGCGTACCGGCTCTGTCAGCGCATTTGTTAATCGAAGCGCAGTTGTGGCAGAACCTCTTTCACCTGTGCCAGGTATTCACGACGATCTGACCCCGTCAGACCTTCCGTGCGCGGCAATTTTGCTGTCAGAGGGTTAACGGCTTGCTGGTTTATCCATACCTCATAATGCAGATGCGGCCCTGTGGAACGCCCGGTGTTACCAGAAAGCGCAATACGATCGCCACGTTTCACTTTTTGCCCCGGTTTCACCAGCAGCTTACGCAAGTGCATGTAACGTGTGGTGTAGGTGCGTCCATGACGAATCGCAATGTAGTAACCGGCAGCGCCGCTACGTTTAGCGACCACGACCTCGCCATCCCCCACCGACAGCACCGGCGTACCCTGCGGCATCGCAAAGTCAACGCCACGATGCGGCGCAACGCGTCCGGTAACCGGGTTCAGACGGCGCGGATTGAAGTTGGAGGAGATGCGGAACTGTTTGGCGGTCGGGAAGCGTAAAAAGCCTTTCGCCAGGCCAACCCCGTTACGGTCATAGAATTTACCGTCAGCGGCGCGAATGGCGTAGTAATCTTTACCATCGGAACGCATCCGCACGCCCAACAACTGACTCTGTTCACGCTTGCCATCCAGCATCTCGCGCGACATCAGAACCGAAAATTCATCGCCCTTTTTCAGCTTCCGAAAATCCATCTGCCACTGCATGGCTTTTATCACTGCGCTGATTTCGCTGCTGGTTAAACCGGCCTCTTTCGCGCTGGCGACAAAGCTACCCCCTACCGTACCTTTCAGCAGACTGTTAACCCAGTCCCCCTGCTGCATTTCACTGCTCATTTTAAAACCGTTGGCAGTGCGATCGTAGGTACGCGTTTCACGGCGGGAGACTTCCCATGTCAGACGCTGTAAATCGCCATCGGCGGTCAGTGTCCAGGAAAGCTGTTGGCCAATTTTCAGATTGCGCAGCTCCTTATCAGAAGCGGCAAGTCGGCTAATATCGCTCATATCGATGCCGTACTGATTCAGAATGCTGCTTAACGTATCGCCTGTGGAGACGACGTATTCATGGACGCCGACTTCGCCTGCGGTTTTATCGTCCAGCTCATCCTGAGGAATAGCTTCATCTTCCTGCGCGGCCTGATCGATGGGTTCGCTGGCCTCCGGTAAGAGGGAACGAATCTCGCTTTTCTCCAGTTCAATAGTTTTAACGATTGGTGCGGATTCTGGGTGGTAAACATAGGGCCGCCATACGGCGACGGCCAGTGTCAGAACGGTAAGTGACCCCAGCATAACGCGGTGGGGTCGGGGCAGATTATTAAATGCCAGGGCGACAGAGCGGGCTATCTGTTGCACGTATTCACTTCCTCGTTAATCTCCTTTCAGGCAGCTCGCATACTGGTTGGCTAATTGGCTTAAAAACGCTGAATAGCTTGTTTTACCCAGTTTAATGTTCGTCCCGAGGGGGTCCAGTGTTCCCATTCGAACGGATGTCCCTCTCGCCACGGCTTCCACGACCGCTGGCCTGAATTGTGGCTCAGCAAAAACGCAGGTTGCTTTTTGCTCAACCAACTGTGTTCTTATTTCATGTAAACGCTGCGCGCCAGGTTGTATCTCAGGGTTCACGGTAAAGTGACCGAGCGGGGTGAGTCCGTAGTGTTTTTCGTAGTAACCGTAGGCGTCATGAAAAACGAAATACCCTTTCCCCTTGAGCGGCGCGAGCTCGTTACCGACCTGTTTATCGGTTGCGGCTAATTGTGCCTCAAAATCCTTCAGGTTGGCGTCGAGTTTGGCTCGACTTTGCGGCATAAGTTCCACTAATTTTTCATGGATTGCAACCGCTGTAGCCCGCGCTATCTCTGGGGAGAGCCAAAGATGCATGTTATATTCGCCGTGATGGTGATGTACGTCACCTTTTTCCTCATCGGCGCCCGTATGCGCATGTTCATCCTCATCATCATCCGCGCCCTTCATGAGTAACGGTTTTACATCGGCAAGTTGCGCAATGGTAACCTGCTTATTATCAGGGATATTCCTGACCGACTTCTCCATAAAGGCCTCCATTTCCGGGCCAACCCAGACGACTAAGTCCGCGCCCTGTAAGCGTTTTACGTCTGATGGACGCAATGAATAATCATGCTCGGATGCCCCATCTGGAAGTAATACTTGCGTATCCGTAACGCCATCAGCAATGGCGGAAGCGATAAACCCAAGTGGTTTAAGCGAAGCGACAACGGCGGCGTCGGCAGCCTGGGTTGCACTCCCCCAAAGCGCGGCGGATAATGCTGCGAAAAGAAGCGTATTTTTCTGTAACATAATGCGACTAATCATCGTAATGAATGTGTGAAATGTGATATTATAACATTCTATCACTTCTGCAAGCCTAAAATTAACATGACAAGTTTAGTTTCACTGGAAAACGTCTCGGTCTCATTTGGTCAACGCCGCGTCCTCTCTGACGTGTCGCTTGAATTGAGCCCCGGAAAAATTTTAACGCTTCTCGGCCCTAACGGCGCGGGGAAGTCAACGCTTGTACGCGTGGTTTTAGGACTGGTAGCCCCTGATGATGGGGTGATCAAGCGCAACGGGCAACTCCGTATCGGCTATGTCCCGCAAAAGCTCTATCTCGATACCACGCTTCCGCTGACGGTAAACCGGTTTTTACGTTTACGTCCCGGCACGCAAAAAACGGATATTCTCCCGGCGCTTAAACGCGTTCAGGCCGGACATTTGATTGACGCGCCCATGCAAAAACTCTCCGGCGGCGAGACACAGCGCGTACTGCTGGCGCGTGCTCTGCTTAACAGGCCGCAGTTGCTGGTACTTGATGAGCCGACGCAAGGCGTGGATGTCAACGGCCAGGTCGCGTTATACGACCTTATCGATCAGCTGCGCCGTGAACTCGATTGCGCCGTGCTGATGGTGTCGCATGACCTACATCTGGTCATGGCAAAGACGGATGAAGTGTTATGCCTGAACCATCATATTTGCTGTTCCGGCGCGCCGGAAGTGGTGTCTATGCATCCGGAATTTATCTCTATGTTTGGCCCGCGAGGCGCGGAGCAATTAGGGATTTATCGCCATCATCATAATCATCGCCACGATTTACAGGGTCGTATTGTACTGCGCCGGGGAAATGGTCACTCATGATTGAATTATTACTGCCCGGCTGGCTGGCCGGGATGATGCTGGCGTGCGCCGCTGGTCCTTTGGGCTCATTTGTGGTCTGGCGTCGGATGTCCTATTTTGGCGATACGCTGGCTCACGCGTCGCTTCTGGGCGTGGCGTTTGGCCTGTTGCTGGACGTTAACCCCTTTTATGCGGTAATCGCCGTTACGCTGCTGCTGGCCGCCGGTCTGGTATGGCTGGAGAAACGCCCTCACCTCGCGATTGATACCTTACTGGGCATTATGGCGCACAGCGCCTTATCTTTAGGACTGGTCGTGGTCAGCCTGATGTCCAACGTCCGCGTTGATTTAATGGCTTATCTGTTTGGCGATTTGCTGGCCGTCACGCCGGAAGATCTTATCTCGATCGCTATTGGGGTCGTTATTGTGCTGGCCATTCTCTTCTGGCAGTGGCGCAACTTGCTGTCAATGACTATCAGTCCGGATCTTGCCTTTGTCGATGGCGTGAAGTTACAGCGCGTGAAGCTGCTATTGATGCTGGTAACGGCATTAACTATTGGCGTGGCGATGAAGTTTGTCGGAGCGCTGATCATTACGTCGCTGCTGATTATCCCCGCCGCAACCGCGCGTCGCTTTGCCCGTACGCCGGAACAGATGGCGGGCGTCGCCGTTGGTGTAGGTATGATAGCGGTTACAGGTGGACTGACCTTCTCAGCCTTTTATGATACCCCGGCAGGGCCATCCGTAGTGCTGTGTGCCGCGCTGCTGTTTATCTTCAGTATGATGAAAAAGCAGGCAAGCTAAGCGTGTGTTGCCCGGTGGCGCTGCGCTTACCGGGCCTACAAAATCGCCCTGGTCTGATGAGCGCAGCGACTTCAGGCGCTAAGGCATCTCTGGCGGCGTGATCCCGAAATGGTTCCAGGCGCGCACCGTTGCCATACGCCCACGCGGCGTGCGCTGCAAAAAACCTTGCTGAATCAGATACGGCTCCAGCACATCCTCAATGGTTTCACGCTCTTCGCCAATCGCCGCCGCCAGGTTATCCAGGCCGACCGGTCCACCGAAGAATTTATCAATAACCGCCAGCAGCAGCTTGCGATCCATATAGTCAAACCCTTCCGCATCGACGTTCAGCATATCCAGCGCCTGCGCGGCAATTTCCGCTGAAATAGCCCCGTCATGCTTCACCTCGGCGAAATCACGCACACGTCTGAGCAGGCGGTTGGCTATACGCGGCGTACCGCGCGCCCGACGCGCCACTTCCAGCGCGCCGTCATCGCTCATCTCAAGCCCCATGTGCCTTGCGCTGCGCCCGACGATGTGCTGCAGATCGGGCACCTGGTAGAACTCCAGGCGCTGCACAATACCAAAACGGTCGCGTAGCGGGGACGTTAACGACCCGGCGCGCGTCGTCGCGCCAATGAGCGTAAACGGCGGCAGATCGATCTTAATTGAACGTGCAGCAGGCCCTTCGCCAATCATAATATCCAACTGGTAATCTTCCATCGCCGGATAGAGTACCTCTTCCACCACCGGTGAAAGCCGGTGAATCTCATCAATAAACAGCACATCATGCGGTTCAAGATTGGTGAGCATAGCCGCCAGATCGCCTGCTTTTTCCAGCACCGGGCCGGACGTGGTTCGGAGATTGACGCCCATTTCATTGGCAACGATATTCGCCAGAGTCGTTTTACCTAACCCTGGCGGGCCGAAAATCAGCAAGTGATCTAGTGCGTCGCCACGCAGTTTTGCCGCCTGAATAAAGATCTCCATCTGGGAGCGCACCTGCGGTTGGCCGACATATTCCGCCAATAACTTCGGGCGAATGGCGCGATCGGCGACGTCTTCTGCGATCGTGGCGCCTGCTGAAATCAGGCGATCTGCTTCTATCATCCTTTACCTCATAACGCGGCGCGTAACGCGTCGCGAATCAGTGTTTCACTGCTTGCATCCGGACGGGCGATCTTGCTTACCATCCGACTGGCTTCTTGCGGTTTATAACCCAGCGCCACCAGCGCAGCAACTGCTTCTTGTTCTGCATCTTCCGAGGTTGGGCTGGCCGGCGACGTCAATACCAGATCGACCGCTGGCGTAAAGAGATCGCCATGTAGCCCTTTAAAGCGGTCTTTCATTTCGACAATCAGCCTTTCGGCAGTTTTCTTGCCGATACCCGGCAGCTTCACCAGTGCGCCAAGCTCTTCGCGCTCAACCGCATTGACGAACTGTTGCGCCGACATGCCGGAGAGAATCGCCAGCGCCAGCTTAGGCCCGACGCCATTCGTTTTAATTAGCTCTTTAAACAGCGTGCGCTCTTGCTTATTGTTGAATCCGTACAGCAACTGCGCATCTTCACGCACCACGAAGTGGGTGAAGACGATTGCCTCCTGCCCGGCCTCCGGCAGCTCGTAAAAGCAGGTCATAGGCATATGTACTTCATAGCCTACGCCCCCTGTCTCCAGCAGCACGATCGGGGGTTGTTTTTCGAGAATAATGCCTCTGAGTCTGCCTATCACATGACGCTCCTGCGTAAAGGGCTGAAAAGATAATGCACTATCATAAAAAAAGACTGGATGTTTATCCAGATGAAAAACACGTATCCCGATATTTCTCTACTCCGACAACCCGCGATGGTTAACGACGGGTACGCTCCCCGCTGCGTACAAAATAAGTCGTACACTCATTGACAACTTTTTGCGTCCTACGCGAACAACTTTTTGCCAACATGCCGTGGCGCACGTTCGGTAGTCTTCAATAATGAGTATCCTGATAACACTAATAATGTATCCAGTACGAATGCCAACAGCGGAACATCGGGCCTCCAAAAAAACAGACCCGAGAATAGATTTAATAATATTAACCACTAGCGCTGAATTTAATCGCATGTTGTTTTATCGTCGCGCGCAACAGATTTTAATTCGCCATGACACAATAAATATTGTACAAACTCATTTTTCATGCCATCGAAATTCACGGCTGGCATCCCTTCTGAATAACTATAATAAATATTCACATACTCTTCGCTACTAAAAAGTGCCTGTCGTTTTGCTGCTAACCCACGGCCTTTTGCTGCAATATACTGGAAGCAGTGGCCGCTGGCGCCACAGCTCCGCCCATCATCAACAATATATATATCGGCAGCGTTAAACAGCTGTTCCAGCCAGCACTGGCGAATCGTTCCGGCCGCACAAACCAAAAATAATGATGCGCTAATCATCCACCCGGATTTTTTTACCGATGTCATAGCCAGGAAAGCCATAAAGCACGCTGCCTGCAGGCACAAAACCAGTTCTTTATTCCCGGCAACCAAATGCCACTGGTTAAATACTAAGGTAATGAAAACTGAACTCAATGTTGCCAACAGTCTGGTCCTGAACCGCCTGGCAGGGAGAAGCAAAAATAATAATGAAATCGTCCCTGGCTTTAATAAAAAAACAACAGTATTAGCCTCTGCCATATCAATACTCAAAAAATAACAAAAACTAATAAGCAGATGAAAGATAATAGCAACAAAAATATAAGAAAAATAAAATACCCAACCTATTCTCATTGGTTTATCATCAACCACGTCATACTCCCTGTCAATATGAGAGATCAGATGATGAGAAATTTACCACCTTAATCCCCCCCAAATATATTTGCGACATTAATTCCAATAAATGAAATATTCACCATACATATTTCGATGACACTAAGGCTTGTCATTTATTTGGTATAATGCTAACTACCCTGTAGAATAAATAAAAGGAATTTATTTCAAATAATGGAATGCAGAGATGAAAAAACATTATTCTGTCCAATATGAAACCGGGGATATCGTCTTTACCTGTATAGGTGCCGCGCTTTTCGGCCAGATATCCACCGCTTCACAGTGCTGGAGCAACCATGTTGGGATTATTATTGGTCATAATGGTGATGACTATCTGGTGGCGGAAAGTCGCGTCCCCCTCTCAACCGTCACCACGCTGTCACTGTTTATACAACGTTCGGCCGGACAACGTTACGCGGTTCGTCGCCTGTGCGGCGGCCTGACGGTCGAGCAGAAACTCGCCATCATGGAGCAGGTTCCCGCCCGGCTGAATAAGTTTTATCACACGGGGTTTAAATACGAGTCATCGCGCCAGTTCTGCTCGAAATTTGTGTTTGATATCTATAAAGAAGCATTGTGTATTCCGGTAGGCGATATTGAGACATTCGAAGAATTACTTCACAGCAATCCTGATGCAAAACTCACCTTCTGGAAGTTCTGGTTTTTAGGTTCAATCCCGTGGGATCGTAAGACGGTGACGCCAGCCAGCCTGTGGCATCATCCCAACCTGGATGTAATCTATCAGAGTCACTCTCAGGGGCATCTTCCCGGAGAAGCGGCATAACGCCCTGATATTTCCACTCGCGAGTATATCCTGACAGGCCGATACGAGGCCTGTCAAATGACTGACAGATATATTGTCTCTCCCGCCTCCCAACGTGCATTAGCGCGCCAGAGGAACGTATCCAACGTCAGCAATCAACCTTTGCCCTTGCTCGCTCAAAAACCAATCGATAAATTTTTGCGATTGCCGCGAGGGTTTTCCAGCGGAAACCATATATACATCAATAGTGTAAGGATATTTTCCATTGCGAATATTTTCGATGGTTGGCTCGATGCCATTCACCGCCAGCAAGCGCAAATCAGGGCTATGGTGAAGCTGCGTAGCATAATAGCGGAAGGTATACCCCAGAGCATTGGCGCTGTTCTGGTAATTTGCCACATTACGCAGCAATCCGATCATATCGTGAACGGATTCTGTTTCCAGCGGCTTGCGAAGTTTATCCTCGCCCATCACCGCAGCCAGCATAATCGTCTGGCTACCCGATCCCTTTGGCCGCTGATAGGGGTAAATACGCGCATCGTTGCCGCCGACTTCCAGCCAGTTGTTCACACGCCCGGAATAGATATCGCGAATCTGTTTTTCACTCAGTTGAGTCAGCGGATTATCCTTATGCGTGACAAAAACAAAAGCCTCGCGGGCAATGGGATAGAAGTGTAAATCAACGCCCTGCGCCCTCGCGCTGGCTTTTTGCTCGGCGGAAGGCTCAGCGACAAAAATGATATCCGCTTCACCATGAATTAACTTCTCCCAGGCACCAGGTGTCCGATCGCAGCGAACATATTTCCACACGCTGTCTACATCCAGATTGTGATACAGCGCCTGCGCTGCCGAGGCGTACACCGGATAAACTGCCGTTGCGCCATTCAGTCGCGGCCAGTCGTTTTCCAGCGATAGCCCAGGTGATGCGCTCAGCGCCGTCAGTTTATTATCGGGGGTAAACGGGTCATATGTGCCAGGCTCAAAAGATTCCGTTATTTCCCTGGCCGGATCGTTAACCACTCGTCGCTCGCGACGATCATAAGTTTGCCAGGCCAATAATCCGCTAATGGCAATTATCATTGCGGCGATGAGCAGAACAATACTTCGCCATCCGGCGACGTTTTCCAGCTTATTATTCTGCCGGACGGTGATAAAACGCATGATGGTATACGACAGGAAGCCGACAAATGGGATCACCGGGGCAATGATCACCATTGATGATGGTATCTCATAAAATTCCGTCATTAAAGCCGATTTGATCAAGCCAGAATAGAGCCCGAACCACTGTATCCCGTGATAAAACACGCGACTTTCGAAGCCGCCGTCAGCGACGATAATCATTATCAGCCAAACGGTAAGAGAATAGAAAATCAGTAATAAGGCAGGTAAAAAACCAGGAATAAAACGCTCTCGTTCATCGATAAAGCGACCGCGAATACCACCAGTCGCACAACCCACAAGAATGGTGGCCATCAGCGTGGCGATAAGCCCATAGATATCGCCAGCAATATTAAAAATAATGTTAAAGATACTGAGTATTATTGCTAATATCGGCAACACCACGACCAGCAGCACGATTTCTGCCAGCCAAAATTTTATCGACTTTATTATCGCCATAGTACGGGTCTCCCTGACCCTGCATTTACATCAGCGCATTCTCCCACGCGCTAAATTCAGCCGCGATTCGCTCATTTGCATCGCGTTCTGGCTAACGTGGCAATGCGTAATGGCGATAGCCAGCGCATCTGCGGCATCGGCCTGCGGGTTAGCGGGCAGTTTGAGCAACGTGCGCACCATATGCTGAACCTGGCTTTTTTCCGCGCTACCAATACCGACGACGGTTTGCTTCACCTGACGCGCCGCGTATTCAAACACGGGCAGTTCCTGGTTGACCGCGGCGACAATCGCGACGCCGCGCGCCTGTCCCAGCTTGAGGGCTGAATCGGCGTTCTTCGCCATAAACACCTGTTCGATAGCAAAATAGTCCGGCTGGAACTGCGTGATGATTTCCGTCACGCCTGCGTATATAAGCTTCAAACGAGACGGCAAATCATCGACTTTGGTGCGAATACATCCGCTGCCCAGATAGGTCAGTTGTCTGCCTACCTGGCGGATAACGCCATAACCGGTAATGCGCGAGCCGGGGTCAATACCGAGAATAATCGACACGCTATACCCCCTGCCCGCCGGCGTTTAACAGCACCATTACAGGGTCGCCGCCACCTCATCAGAGATCTCACCGTTATGGTAGACTTCCTGGACATCGTCACAGTCTTCCAGCATATCGATCAGACGTAGCAGTTTCGGCGCGGTTTCCGCATCCATATCCGCTTTGGTTGACGGGATCATGGACACTTCGGCGCTGTCCGCTTTCAGACCCGCCGCTTCCAGCGCGTCACGCACTTTGCCCATCTCTTCCCAGGCAGTGTAAACATCAATCGCGCCATCATCATAGGTCACAACATCTTCCGCGCCAGCTTCCAGAGCGGCTTCCATGATGGTGTCTTCATCGCCTTTCTCAAAGGAGATGACCCCTTTCTTACTGAACAGGTACGCCACTGAACCATCGGTACCCAGATTACCGCCGCACTTGCTGAAAGCATGACGCACTTCCGCTACGGTACGGTTACGGTTGTCACTCAGACACTCAATCATAATGGCCGTGCCGCCAGGACCATAACCTTCATAGATGATGGTTTCCATGTTTGAGTCTTCATCACCACCCACACCGCGAGCGATGGCACGGTTCAGAGTGTCGCGGGTCATGTTGTTGGCCAGCGCTTTATCTACAGCCGCGCGCAGACGCGGGTTGGCATCCGGATCGCCGCCGCCCAATTTAGCTGCCGTTACCAGTTCACGAATAATTTTAGTGAAGATTTTACCGCGCTTGGCATCCTGCGCAGCTTTACGATGTCTGGTGTTGGCCCATTTACTATGACCTGCCATAAATATTTCCTCAAAAAAAGCGCGCCTTTTCAGGCGACGTTAATGACAAACTCTTCAATCGCTTGCCGGTTACTCCAGGACTTGGTAAGCGCCGCCGCGTCAGGCGCATCAAGCCACTGGTACGTCAGATGTTCAGTGAATATCACCTGCCGCTCATGCGGTAACGCAAGGCAGAACCAGAATTCTGTATTGTGCATAACGCCCGGCGCATAGCGATGACGTAAATGTGAAAAAATTTCAAACTCCACCGTACGTTGGCAGTCGATTAAGGTCAGTTGCTCTGCCGCAACATCAATCGTGACCTCTTCTTTGACTTCACGTACGGCGGCCTGCAACGCGGTCTCCCCTTCTTCTATGCTGCCAGTCACTGACTGCCAAAAATCCGGGTCATCGCGTCGCTGCAACATTAGCACCCGTTTCGTATCCTGCGCGAAAATAACCACCAGGACCGAAACGGGGCGCTTGTACACTTTATCCTTCACGCGACCTCGTTGTTGGCTGTTGGGTGACGGATGAGACTCGCCCCTGCGGGCCGCCGCGATATCACGCGAATGATGTCGTGTACATTGTTCATATCAGTTATTCTCGGCTTTCTTCACAACCTGAATCCCTAACTCCGTCAACGCTGCCTGGTTGGCGAAACTCGGCGCTTCGGTCATCAGACACGCGGCGGCGGTCGTTTTCGGGAAGGCGATAACATCACGAATATTGTCGGTGCCGGTCAACAGCATGGTCAGACGGTCCAGACCAAACGCCAGGCCCGCATGCGGCGGCGTACCGTATTTCAACGCATCCAACAGGAAGCCGAACTTCTCGCGCTGCTCCTGCTCATTGATACCGAGAATACCAAATACGGTTTGCTGCATTTCACCGTTGTGAATACGCACCGAACCGCCGCCCACTTCATAGCCGTTAATCACCATATCGTAAGCGTTAGCGACGGCTTCTTCCGGGGCAGTTTTCAGTTCAGACGCCGTCATGTCACGCGGGGCGGTGAACGGATGGTGCATCGCGGTCAGACCGCCTTCGCCGTCGTCTTCGAACATCGGGAAGTCAATCACCCACAGCGGCGCCCATTTGTCTTCGTCGGTCAGGCTCAGGTCTTTGCCCAGTTTCAGACGCAACGCGCCCAGCGCATCGGCAACCACTTTTTTGTTATCTGCGCCGAAGAAGATCATGTCGCCGTCCTGCGCGCCGGTACGTTCAAGGATAGCCTCGACAATGTCGGCGGTCAGGAACTTGGCCACCGGACTGTTAATCCCGTCCAGACCTTTCGCGCGCTCGTTAACTTTGATATACGCCAGTCCTTTCGCGCCGTAGATCTTAACAAAGTTACCATAATCGTCGATCTGCTTACGGCTAAGCTGTGCGCCGCCAGGCACACGCAGCGCTGCCACGCGGCCTTTCGGATCGTTAGCCGGGCCCGCGAAGACCGCGAACTCTACCGATTTCAGCAGGTCAGCGACATCTACCAGCTCCATCGGGTTACGCAGGTCTGGTTTGTCGGAACCGTAACGACGTTCCGCTTCGGCAAACGTCATGACCGGGAAATCCCCCAGATCCACGCCTTTCACTTCCAGCCACAAATGGCGCACCAGCGCTTCCATCACTTCGCGCACCTGTGGCGCGGTCATGAAGGAGGTCTCGACGTCGATCTGAGTAAACTCCGGCTGACGGTCAGCACGTAAGTCTTCATCACGGAAGCATTTGACTATCTGATAGTAACGGTCGAAACCGGACATCATCAGGAGCTGTTTGAACAGCTGCGGCGACTGCGGCAGCGCGTAGAATTTACCTTTGTGCACGCGCGAAGGCACCAGATAGTCGCGCGCGCCTTCCGGCGTGGCTTTGGTCAGCATCGGCGTTTCAATATCAAGGAAACCGTGATCGTCCATAAAACGACGCACCAGGCTGGTAATTTTGGCGCGAGTTTTCAGGCGCTGCGCCATTTCCGGACGACGCAAATCCAGATAGCGGTACTTGAGACGCGCCTCTTCGGTATTAACGTGGTTAGCGTCAAGCGGCAGTGAGTCTGCGCGGTTGATGATAGTGAGAGAGGACGCCAGCACTTCAATTTCGCCGGTCGCCATATCCGCATTGACGTTTTTCGCGTCACGCGCACGCACGGTGCCCGTAACCTGAATGCAGAACTCATTACGCAGTTCAGAGGCCAGCTTTAACGCGTCCGCACGATCCGGATCGAAGAACACCTGCACAATACCTTCGCGGTCGCGCATATCGATAAAGATCAGGCTGCCAAGATCACGACGACGGTTGACCCAACCACACAGAGTCACCTGCTGCCCCACGTGGGACAGACGTAGCTGTCCGCAATATTCTGTACGCATGAGATATCCCTTAACTTAGCCGCAGGCGGATTGTTGCCTGCCATGCAGGCGACGAAGTCGCAGCTTTAGCTGTATGTCACAACTGGATGAAAAAAGGCGGCTATTATACTGGAAATTCTGCCGCACGATAAGAGTCAATCCAGCATGGGAGCGATAACTTGCCCGTTTCATGCGGGATCGACGCCTGGTTCATACTGACTGTACCCGGCTTTTTCACGCGGGTATTGCGTATGCTCACAAAAATTAACAATATTTGTCGCCGCTTTCCCCTTTAATCGCGCTTAAGGTGTAGTGAAATCCGCTATTTTTAGGAGAGTGATTATCATGCTGAAACTCAACGCGACCACAACCGCCCTGGTGGTTATTGATTTACAGGAAGGAATTCTTCCGTTTGCCGGCGGCCCGTATACGGCAAATGAGGTGGTCGCCCGCGCCGCGCGGCTGGCGGAAAAGTGTCGCGCCAACGGCTCGCCCGTGGTTATGGTACGCGTTGGATGGTCTGATGATTATGCCGAAGCGTTAAAACAGCCGGTGGATGCCGCAACGCCTGCGCACGCGTTGCCGGAAAACTGGTGGACCTGGCCTACGGCATTGGGTAAAAAGGACAGCGATCTGGAAGTGACTAAACGCCAGTGGGGCGCGTTTTACGGCACCGATCTGGAATTACAGCTTCGCCGCCGGGGTATCGACACCATCATATTGTGCGGGATCTCAACCAATATCGGCGTCGAATCCACAGCGCGCAACGCCTGGGAGTTAGGATTTAACCTTATTATTGCCGAAGATGCCTGTAGCGCCGCCAGCAGTGAGCAGCATCAGAGCAGTATGACGCATATTTTCCCGCGCATTGGCCGGGTACGCAGCGTAGAGGATATTTTAAACGCCTTATGATCTACATTGGCCTGCCGCAATGGTCGCACCCGAAATGGGCGCGGCTCGGCATCACCAGTCTGGAAGAGTATGCCCGCCACTTTAATTGCGTGGAGGGCAACACCACGCTTTACGCGCTGCCGAAAGCGGAAATTGTCGATCGCTGGTATGCGCAAACTACGGACGATTTCCGTTTTTGCTTTAAATTTCCCGCCACCATTTCTCACCAGGCCGCGCTGCGTCATTGCGACGATCTGGTACAGGCGTTTTTTACCCGCCTGGCGCCGCTGGAAACGCGTATTGGCCAATACTGGCTGCAGTTGCCCGCCGCCTTTGGACCGCGCGATCTCCCCGCCTTATGGCAGTTTCTTGATGCGCTCCCCGCCACGTTTACCTATGGCGTAGAAGTTCGTCATCCGTGTTTTTTTGACAAAGGTGAGGATGAACAGCGGCTCAATCGCGGGTTACACGCGCGCGGCGTAAACCGCGTGATCCTGGATAGTCGTCCGGTACATGCCGCCCATCCCCACAGCGAGGCCGTCCGCGACGCGCAGCGAAAAAAACCCAAAGTCCCGGTACATGCAGTCGTGACGGCCAGCCACCCGATGGTGCGTTTTATCGGTAGCGATAATATGGCGCAAAACCGTGAGTTTTTCGCCGCCTGGTTGCAGAAACTCCCGCAGTGGCGGCAGACCACCACGCCTTTTCTGTTTTTACATACTCCGGATATCGCGCAGGCGCCGGAACTGGTGAATACGCTTTGGCATGATTTACGCAGCGTCTTACCGGAAATCGGCACTGCTCCGTCCATTCCACAGCAATCTTCTCTTTTCTGAAAATGCCCCCTATCATAGACAGTGCCATCAGCCATTTTAAAAGGGAGTTTGTATGGTAAGCGCGCTGTATGCCGTTTTGGGTGCGTTATTATTAATGAAGTTCTCTTTTAATGTCGTTCGCTTGCGAATGCAGTACCGTGTCGCCTATGGCGACGGCGGTTTTAGCGAATTGCAAAGCGCCATCCGTATTCATGGCAACGCGGTGGAATATATTCCTGTCGCGCTGGTGCTGCTGCTGTTTATGGAAATGAACGGCGCCGAAACGTGGATGGTGCATATCTGCGGCATCATTTTAATCGCCGGTCGGCTGATGCATTATTACGGTTTTCACCACCGCCTGTTCCGCTGGCGGCGGGCGGGGATGAGCGCGACCTGGTGCGCATTGTTGCTGATGGTGCTGGCAAACCTGTGGTATATGCCCTGGGAGTTGGTTTTCTCCCTGTATTAGCGCACAATATGCGCCTTTATTTTTCCCGGATGTATACGTTATGTCTCACCGCGACACGCTTTTTTCTGCGCCTATCGCCCGTCTCGGCGACTGGACTTTTGATGAACGAGTAGCCGAAGTTTTCCCCGACATGATTCAGCGTTCGGTACCAGGCTACTCCAACATCATCTCCATGATTGGCATGTTGGCTGAACGCTTTGTGCAGCCGAACACGCAGGTCTACGATCTGGGCTGCTCGCTGGGTGCCGCGACGCTGTCTGTTCGGCGTAATATCCGCCATGAGCATTGTCGCATTATCGCCGTCGATAACTCCCCGGCCATGATTGAACGCTGCCGCCGTCATATTGATGCGTATAAAGCGCCTACGCCGGTTGAAGTCGTTGAAGGCGATATCCGCGATATCACTATTGAAAACGCCTCGATGGTGGTGCTGAATTTTACCCTGCAATTCCTTGAACCTGCCGAACGCCAGGCATTGCTGGATAAGATTTACCTGGGGTTGAATCCCGGCGGCGCGCTGGTACTGTCGGAAAAATTTAGCTTTGAAGATGCGAAAGTGGGCGAGCTGTTATTCAACATGCACCACGATTTTAAACGCGCGAATGGGTACAGCGAACTGGAGATCAGCCAGAAGCGCAGTATGCTGGAAAACGTGATGCTCACCGACTCGGTGGAAACACATAAAGCGCGCCTGCGTCAGGCGGGTTTCGAACACAGTGAACTGTGGTTCCAGTGCTTTAATTTCGGGTCGCTTGTCGCGTTAAAAGCCGGAGTTGCCGCATGATCGAGTTTGGTAACTTTTATCAGCTCATTGCTAAAAATCATCTCTCCCACTGGCTGGAAACATTGCCCGCGCAGATTGCCGCCTGGCAACGCGAGCAGCAGCATGGCTTGTTTAAACAGTGGTCGAACGCGGTAGAATTTTTACCGGAAATTACGCCCTGGCGGCTGGATTTACTGCACAGTGTCACGGCGGAAAGCGAAACGCCGCTCAGCGAAGGTCAGCTAAAGCGTATTGATACATTGCTGCGTAATCTGATGCCGTGGCGTAAAGGCCCGTTCTCGCTTTATGGCGTAGATATTGATACCGAATGGCGCTCAGACTGGAAGTGGGATCGCGTACTGCCGCATCTGTCAGATTTAACCGGCCGGACGATCCTTGATGTCGGCTGCGGCAGCGGCTATCACCTGTGGCGGATGATTGGCGCGGGCGCACATCTGGCGGTCGGCATCGATCCTACGCAGCTTTTCCTCTGCCAGTTTGAGGCGGTGCGTAAACTGTTGGGTAACGATCAGCGCGCGCATCTGCTGCCGTTGGGCATTGAACAACTCCCGGCGCTGAAAGCATTTGATACCGTCTTCTCGATGGGAGTGCTTTATCACCGTCGCTCGCCGCTGGAGCATCTGTGGCAGTTAAAAGATCAGTTGGTCAACGAGGGTGAACTGGTACTGGAAACGCTGGTCGTCGACGGCGACGAAAATACCGTTTTAGTGCCCGGGGATCGCTATGCCCAAATGCGTAATGTCTATTTTATTCCTTCCGCGCCGGCATTAAAAAAATGGCTGGAAAAATGCGGCTTTATTGACGTGCGTATCGCCGATGTCTGCGTCACTACCACCGAAGAGCAGCGCCGTACCGAATGGATGGTTACCGAGTCGCTGGCCGATTTCCTCGACCCGAACGATCGCAGCAAGACGGTGGAAGGCTATCCCGCCCCGCAGCGCGCGGTGCTGATTGCGCGTAAACCGTGATGGATTGCCGAATGACCGTTACGTATAGCACCGTTTCTCCAAAATAGTTCAAGTTGCAGCAAGGCGGCAACGCAGCAAATCCCCGGGAACGTAGGTAGTTACGTGACCGGGGTGCGCGAGGCGGCCAACGCTGCTGCGGCTTGAAATATGAAGGAGAAAAAAAGGCCCCTGTTGAATTGGCAGGGGCCTGGTACGAGCAAGCATCATATTGGGCGACATGATGCAACGGTAAAAATCATTTGGCCTGATGGCGAACAATGATTCCTTTCATTTCAGCGACCGCCGCACCCTCTACTCTATAGCGAGAATACTCGTCCGCCTGTATATCGGCAGACATCGATAACCCCTGATTGCGATAGCGCATCGGCGAAGGCAGTAAGACTCCGGCGGAACTGTGTACTTCCCGTACTCCGGCATCGAGGAAATTCTGCAGGTTATTTGCACGAACCCCCGCACCAGCCATAATGGTTGGAGCATCCCCTTGGGCAATAAGTTCCATAATTATTGATAAACCTTGCGCCGCATCGGCTTTTTGTCCGGAAGTCAGTACTCTTGCTACGCCTGCGTCAGCCAGATTCTTTAGCGCATTGAAGGGATTAGCGCACATATCGAAGGCGCGGTGGAATGTCACCGCCAGCGGCCCGGCCGCCGCCATTATTTTTTCCATTCGCGACATATCGACATCCCCATCAACGGTCAACACGCCAGTAACCAGCCCGGGAAAACCCAACTCTCTGACGAGGCGGATATCTTCCAGCATGGCGGCAAATTCGCCGTCAGTGTAGTAAAAATCCCCGCCGCGAGGACGAATAATCGGATGTACGGGAATCGTAATATGCTCGCGTACGCTGCGTAAGACGCCGAAAGAAGGCGTAAGCCCCCCTTCTTTCGGCGCGGCGCACAGTTCGATACGATCCGCGCCGTTTCGCTGCGCGGTGAGCGCGCATTCCATGCTGTAACAACAGATCTCAAGTAACGCCATATTCACTCCGCTCGGCAGGTTAATGGGCCGCCTGTTCGCTGGCGACAATCGCTTCAATCGACCATGGATGAAATTTTACCGTGATGCGGCCATCGGTCACGGCCAGCGTAGGGTTTGGCAAACGTTCATGCTCGCCCTGTGGCGAACTGGTTTTAACCACTATCCCCGGCTGACTAAGCCCCTCATCCGACAACAACGCCAGGGCCCTCGCATTCAAGGTCTCCGGCTCACCGGGCAGCACGATTTCAATATGCTCCCACCCCTCGTGTGGATAGCGTTTTTCTCCCGGCCACGGTAATTCAATAACAGAAAACCGCCAGTGTTCCACACATACCGGTTCATGCAGTTTAAACAGACAAATCGGCCTGCCGTTGATGATATTTTCCGACAGTAGCTCGCCGCATTGTTCAAAACCGCGACGCCAACGCTCCGCCGTCGTATTCTGGTGACAGCGCAATGAAATGTGATCGGCCTCAAGGGCGCTAATCTGCAGACCAAGGCGAGTGGAAAGTTCTCTGAACGCCAGAGTGAATCGCGGTAAATCTGCCGAAATATCATGCAGTTCATCAATGTGTTGCCAGTTCGCCATATCAGGACGCTCTTCTTGCTGTGAAAACCGCTAATTTACGCTGTTGCGCCCCGGCAACCAACCTTTGATTTGATTGGGCGTTTATTGAATGCTTATGCAGATTATTGTTGCGTATATTTCAGGCGACGCGCCGCGCGCGCAATGCTGACGCCAACGGGCATTTGCAGTATACTCCCGCCCTAATTCTTAAACTGGCGCGGGCAATACAGTCCGCTTCATAAACGTAAGGTATTCCGGTGAATATTCAGGCTCTTCTCTCAGAAAAAGTTAGTCAGGCCATGATTGCTGCAGGCGCGCCTGCAGATTGCGAGCCCCAGGTTCGTCAGTCAGCCAAAGTTCAGTTCGGCGACTATCAGGCCAACGGCATGATGGCAGTTGCGAAAAAACTGGGTATGGCCCCCCGACAACTTGCAGAGCAGGTGCTGACTCATCTGGATCTCAGCGGCATCGCCAGCAAGGTTGAAATCGCCGGCCCTGGCTTTATCAATATTTTCCTCGAACCGGCTTTTCTCGCTGAACAGGTGCAACAGGCGCTGGCCTCCGATCGTCTGGGCGTTTCTCAGCCGACTCGTCAGACAATTGTCGTCGACTACTCCGCGCCCAACGTCGCGAAAGAGATGCACGTCGGTCATCTACGCTCCACGATTATCGGCGATGCGGCAGTACGCACGCTGGAGTTTCTGGGCCATCATGTTATTCGCGCTAACCACGTCGGCGACTGGGGTACCCAGTTCGGTATGCTTATCGCCTGGCTGGAAAAACAGCAGCAGGAAAACGCGGGCGACATGGCGCTGGCGGATCTCGAAGGATTTTACCGCGATGCGAAAAAGCATTATGACGAAGATGAAGCGTTTGCCGAGCGCGCGCGTAACTACGTCGTCAAATTGCAGAGCGGTGATACCTATTTCCGTGAGATGTGGCGTAAGCTGGTTGATATCACGATGACGCAAAACCAGATCACCTATGATCGTCTGAACGTCACTCTGACGCGTGACGATGTGATGGGCGAAAGTCTGTATAATCCGATGCTGCCGGGCATCGTCGCCGATCTGAAAGCCAAAGGCCTGGCGGTTGAAAGCGAAGGCGCAACGGTGGTTTTCCTTGATGAGTTTAAAAACAAGGAAGGCGACCCGATGGGCGTCATTATTCAGAAGAAAGATGGCGGTTATCTGTATACCACTACCGATATCGCCTGCGCCAAATACCGTTACGAAACGCTGCACGCCGACCGCGTGCTCTACTACATTGACTCCCGTCAGCACCAGCACCTGATGCAAGCCTGGACCATTGTGCGTAAAGCCGGTTATGTGCCGGATTCCGTTCCGCTGGAACATCACATGTTCGGCATGATGTTGGGTAAAGACGGTAAACCGTTTAAAACTCGCGCGGGCGGTACGGTGAAACTGGCTGACCTGCTGGATGAGGCGCTGGAGCGCGCGCGTCGTCTGGTGGCGGAGAAGAACCCGGATATGCCGGCTGACGAGCTGGAAAAACTGGCTAACGCCGTCGGTATTGGCGCGGTGAAATACGCCGATCTGTCAAAAAACCGCACCACTGACTATATCTTCGACTGGGATAATATGTTGGCTTTCGAAGGCAATACCGCTCCTTATATGCAGTATGCCTATACGCGTGTGCTGTCTGTTTTCCGTAAAGCGGACATCGACGAGCAGGCGCTGGCGAGCGCGCCGGTTATCATTAGCGAAGATCGCGAAGCGCAGCTCGCTGCCCGTTTGCTGCAGTTTGAAGAAACCCTGACGGTGGTCGCGCGTGAAGGTACGCCGCACGTCATGTGCGCGTATCTGTATGACGTCGCCGGGCTGTTCTCCGGCTTCTACGAGCACTGCCCTATTCTCAGCGCCGAGAATGACGCGGTTCGCAATAGCCGCCTAAAACTGGCGCAACTGACGGCGAAGACGCTGAAACTGGGTCTGGATACGTTGGGTATCGAAACCGTAGAACGCATGTAAACGCGCCGTCGTTAACATCATCAGGCCTGACTCCGGGTAACGGACTCAGGCCTTTTTATTGCCACAGCGGTATATCTGTAACAAATCACAAGGAATGACACATTTCTATAGAGAGATGGAACATCTTTTACCTGTGCTGGCGCTGACCGCCCCGTATCATTAGGCGGCGGATTGTTCAGGTACAGGTAATGACTTTTAAAGACTTTGATGCGGAAGAGAAACTCTTCCTGAGACGTGTGATTGTGGCGTTTGGTGTAGTGGTTGTCTGCTTTGGTATCCTGATCTTCAACCTCTATAACTTGCAAATCCGCCAGCACCACTACTACACCACCCGTTCGAATGAGAACGATATCAAGATGCTACCCGTCGCGCCCACGCGCGGCATCATTTACGATCGCAACGGCATTCCGCTGG
The DNA here is from genome assembly GCF_046569445.1 of Salmonella sp. 741265050_HSA. Lineage (NCBI taxonomy): Bacteria > Pseudomonadati > Pseudomonadota > Gammaproteobacteria > Enterobacterales > Enterobacteriaceae > Salmonella > Salmonella sp. 741265050_HSA. The sequence goes on from NZ_JBKFSV010000001.1 coordinate 960,451, forward strand.
TGCGTAACGTAACCTGGTATGATATCGCGGTTACGCCCTATAAAATTGCCGATATGGATGCGCTGCTAAAACAGCTCACCCCTATTGTTGATCTCTCCCCCGATGATATCGCCGACTTTCGCCGCGCGCTAAAATCCAGTAGCCGCTATCGTCCGGTAGTGCTCAAAAACGCGCTAACGGATGTTGAAATCGCACGCTTTGCGGTCAATCAGTTTCATTTCAACGGCGTCACGATCAATAGCTATCAGGATCGGCAGTATCCTTACGGCGCGGAACTGGCGCATGTTCTCGGTTACGTGTCAAAGATAAACGATAACGACCTTAAAGCGCTGGATAAAAAAGGGCTGGCAGAGAATTACGCGGCGGACCATAACATCGGTAAACAGGGGATTGAGCGTTACTACGAAAACGATCTTCATGGCAAAACCGGTTATCAGGAGGTCGAGGTGGATAATCACGGGCGTATTGTCCGCCTGCTGAAAGACGTTCCTCCCATCGCGGGTAAGAACATTCACCTGACGCTGGATCTCCATTTACAAGAGTACATTGAAAATTTGCTGGCCGGGCAGCGTGCTGCCGTACTGGTTGAAGATCCGCACGATGGTTCAGTGCTGGCGATGGTATCTATGCCCAGCTACGACCCGAACCCCTTTGTAAAAGGCATTAGCTATCAGGATTACGGCAAACTGCTGCACGATAAAAATCTGCCGCTGATCAACCGCGTGACGCAAGGGCTTTATCCCCCGGCGTCAACGGTTAAACCCTATATGGCGATGTCCGCGCTGTTATGCGGGATTATTACGCCGCAAACCACCTTCTTTGGCGCGCCAACCTGGACGCTTCCCGGCACGCAGCGGCATTACCGGGACTGGAAAAAAACCGGACACGGTATGCTGGATGTCACTAAAGCGATTGAGGAATCTGCGGATACCTTTTTCTATCAGGTCGCTTATATGATGGGTATTGACCGTATCGACACGATGTTGTCTCAGTTCGGCTATGGCAAACCGACGGGTATCGACCTTAATGAAGAGTATGACGGGCTGCTTCCCAGCCGCGCATGGAAACAGCGGGTCCATAAAAAAGCCTGGTATCAGGGCGATACCATCTCTGTCGGCATCGGCCAGGGCTACTGGATTGCCACCCCCATCCAGATGGTAAAAGCGATGGTGGCGCTCATCAACAACGGTAAGGTGATTGCCCCTCACCTGTTACTCAATGAAGAGAGCGGCAAAACGGTGGTTCCGTATCGTCCTTCCGGAACAGCGGCACAGATAGCCGATCCGGCGTCGCCATACTGGGGACTGGTGCGTCAGGCGATGTACGGCATGGCGAATGCACCCAACGGAACGGGCTATAAGTTCTTTCACACCGCGCCCTACGGCATTGCGGCCAAAAGCGGCACGTCGCAGGTGTTTAGCCTGAAAGAAAATCAGACCTACAATGCGAAAATGATCCCCATTCGCCTGCGCGATCATGTGTTTTATACCGCTTTTGCACCGTATAAAAACCCTAAGGTCGCTATTGCCTTGATTCTGGAAAACGGCGGAAGCGACGGCGTTACCGCCGCGCCCATCATGCGAAAAATCCTTGACCACCTGTTTGATCCACAGGCTGATACCACACAGTCGGGTCAGGCGCCATAGTCAAATAAGCAAAGCGCCATCAGACAAGGATACGACCGGAATATCTGCATACATCAGAAATAGTTACGCAGATATTCCGTCAAACACAGCATTGCCATCGCCTGCCCGTAAGGCATAGAGGTCAACGGAATATGACGGTAAAAATCGAGATCGTGGCCCATGCCAGTGCCAAATGATGTTTGCAGCAGTTCGCCTTCCGGCGAGATATGTTTCACTATCCCCCGAATAGCTTTTTCCGCCACCTGCGCATAGTGCCGTTCGACATAGCGTTTGCGCACCGCTTTAAGAATACCGTAGGCAAAACCCGCCGTCGCCGACGCCTCAAGATAAGAGTGCGGATCGTCAAGCAGCGTATGCCACAAACCGCTTTCATCCTGACATTTCGCCAGCGCGGCGATCTGCGCATTCAGTACCTGGACCAGATAACGGCGCACGGCATTATTTTCCGGCAAGTCCAGCAGTTCAAGAAAATCCGGGATCACAATGGTCAGCCAGCTGTTGCCGCGCGCCCAGCGAGCGTTAGCGAAGTTATGATGACCGTCATAGCTCCAGCCGTGGAACCACAGCCCCGTCTCTTTATCCATCAAATTCTGCACGTGCAGCAGGAACTGATAGGTTGCCTCTTCCACATATTCCGGCCGGTTCAACAGTTTACCGATTTTCGCCAGCGGCAGCACCGTCATCATTAGCGTGTCGTCCCACATCTGCTGATGATTTTCCTCCGCCAGCGTGATGTGCTGCATTCCGCCGTGATCGGTACGGGGCATTTCATTCATCGCCCATTCGGCCCACGTTTCCAGCCACGGTAAATACGCTGGATTACGCGTCTCTTCATAGCGATACGCCAGCGTTAAAAACGGTGCCATCGTATTAACGTTTTTCGTCGCCGCGCCTTCCGCAAAACGATCGGCAAACCAGTCATCAATGATCTTACGCATCGTCTGGTCGCCGGTCTGTTGGTAATAGTGATACATTCCGTACAGGCCCACGCCGTGCGTCCACTCCCATCCGGCCCAGCCTTTAGTATCGATCACGCGTCCGTCGTCCAGTCGCAATAAAAATTCGCCTGTCTCATCTTTAATATTGACCAGGTTATGCGTCACCTTTTGCACCAGGGCTTTTAGTTCATCTCTGGCGATAAAATGCTCAGGCTGACGCAATAGCGGACTGTGTTTGACTGGATAAACCATCATTTGCTTAACCTCTGTGTAATGTCGAATTCAGTGCTGCGTGCAGTTTTACCGCCGACGCAGTCGATTCGCTACAGTAAAAGCTAAGCTGGGCGGAAACCTTTTTGTTTCTGCCATTGCCAGAGCGTAAATGGCAAAAACGCAAAGAGTCCGGCAACCTACCTCACCATTTTATAAAACAGCGTTTCTATTTATTCAAAAAGAGAGTCAGGTCTGCTACCTGGCAAAGAAAGGGGCGGTTAGCGGTAGTTCACAATCACCTGATTGCTCCGCACTTTTAACGCCGGGATAAGTCGGCCGCCGCCGGGGACTTCCCAGACAAAGCGGAGCGGCTCGACTGCGGGAACATGAGCAAAACCGTGGGTCGTGCCACTCTGACCATCAAGTTCTACGCAACGGGACTGGGAACATAAACGTACCCGTAATCCTGCGGGGGTCGGGCCATTCAGTTCATAACGCCAGGCGACCAGCGTCATCACACCGGAAACCGGCTGACGCGCCGACAATGGCGAAGACGATGCGGAAACACCCCGGTAATTTAAGGTTACACCCATACCGCTATCCTGCCACGCGCCTTCGCCTGCGGCCTGAACCGTCAGGGGAAAGAGCAACAACGCCAGCCATTTACGCATTATTTTCCTCCAATGGTCGCCGTCATGCGGATATGACGGTTATCGGAAAGCTCAAGGTTCGACAACACCACCAGCTGCGGTAAACTGCGCCGCAAAAAGCGGGACAATAATGGACGTAGCGCATGGTTAACCAGTAATACCGGCGGCGCGCCAAGCATTTCCTGGCGAGAAAGCGCCTCTTGCGTCTGCGCCAGCAGGCGATCCGCCAACCCCGGCTCAAGCCCGCCGCCGCCCTGCAATGCCTGAAGCAGCAAACGCTCCAGCGCGGTATCCAGGCCAATCACCTGCACTTCTTCATTACCGGGGAACCACTGTTGCGTAATCGCTCGTCCTAATGCCACGCGTACCACGGCGGTTAATTCATGCGGATCGCTTTGTAACGGCGCATGTTCCGCCAGCGTTTCCAGAATGGTGCGCATATCGCGAATCGGGACTTTTTCCGCCAGTAAGTTTTGCAGGACTTTGTGTAAAGTCGTGAGGGTCACGACGCCGGGGACCAGATCCTCCGTGAGTTTAGGCATCTCCTGAGAGACACGATCCAACAGTTGCTGCGCTTCCTGGCGGCCAAACAGTTCGGCGGAGAATTGGCCAATCAAGTGGTTAAGGTGCGTCGCCACAACGGTACTGGCTTCAACAACGGTAAAGCCCTGAATTTGCGCCTGCTCTTTCAGGGCGCTTTCAATCCAGATGGCATCAAGGCCAAAAGCTGGATCGACGGTTTTCTCGCCCGGTAGCGTTCCCGCCGCCGTGCCGGGGTTAATAGCCAGCCAACGTCCCGGATAGGCGTCCCCGCTGCCGATCTCTACCCCTTTCATCAAAATACGGTAGCGCGCAGGCTGTAAATCCATATTGTCGCGAATATGGACCACCGGCGGCAGGAACCCCATATCCTGCGCGAATTTTTTACGAATGCTGCGAATACGTCCGAGCAATTCACCATCCTGTTGAAAATCCACCATCGGGATCAGGCGGTAGCCCACTTCCATTCCCAGTGAATCCTCAAGCTGTACGTCATTCCAGGTGGCTTCGACCACCGAGTTATTTTCCGGCATTTTTACCGGCTGCGGCTCCTCCGGCGCTTTTTCTTCACGCCCGCGCAGCCACCATGCCAGGCCGAGCAAAGCGGCGGTAAAGAGTAAAAATACCAGGTTAGGCATTCCAGGCACCATGCCAAGCAGCCCCAGCACCGCCGCCGCCAGCAGCATCACCCTTGGATTACTGAACAGTTGGCCAACCATCTGCTCGCCTACATCCTGATCGGTACTGACGCGGGTCACAATGACGCCCGCCGCCGTGGAGATAACCAGCGCCGGGATCTGGGCGACCAGGCCGTCGCCAATGGTCAGCAGGGTGTAGCTTTCCGCCGCACTGCCCATGCTCATTCCGTGCTGCAATACGCCGACCAGCAGCCCGCCGACCACGTTAATGACCATGATGAGAATACCGGCGATGGCGTCGCCGCGCACAAATTTACTTGCCCCGTCCATCGAGCCGTAGAAGTCGGCTTCCTGAGTGACTTCCGAACGCCGTTTTTTGGCCTCGTCTTCACCAATCAGACCGGCATTAAGATCGGCGTCAATCGCCATTTGCTTACCGGGCATACCATCCAGCACAAAGCGCGCGCCGACTTCGGCAATACGTCCGGCGCCTTTGGTGATGACCATGAAGTTGATAATGACGAGGATGATAAAAACCACAATCCCGATCGCGAAGTTACCGCCGACCAGGAAATGACCGAACGCCTCCACCACCTTTCCCGCCGCCGCCGCGCCGGTATGCCCTTCCATCAAAATAATGCGCGTTGAGGCAACGTTAAGCGCCAGACGCAGTAGCGTGGTAAACAGCAGAATGGTTGGAAACGCGGCAAAATCCAGAGTGCGCTGGGTAAACATCGCCACCAGCAGCACCATGATCGATAGCGCAATATTAAAGGTAAACAATAAGTCGAGGATAAAAGCAGGCAGCGGCAGCACCATCATCGACAAAATCAGCAGAATGAGGATCGGCCCGGCAAGAATTTGCCATTGCGTCGATTTCAGGTTGCTGGGCAGGCGCAGCATCGCGACCAGATTAGCCATCAGTATTCTTCTCGTTCATAAAATCCAGCGCTTCTGGCACCGGAAGGTTCTCAGGTTGTGGAGGACGTTGCCCGCCCGCAAGCCGCCAGCGTTTAAGCTGCCAGACCCAGGCCAACACTTCCGCAACGGCAGCATATAACTGCCCGGGAATTTGCTGACCGATTTCGGCGTGGCGATATAATGCCCGCGCCAGCGGCGGCGCTTCTAAAGTGGGAACCCGATGTTCAGCGCCGATCTCGCGAATGCGCAGCGCTATTAATCCAGCCCCCTTCGCGACCACTTTCGGCGCGCTCATTTTGTTTTCGTCATACTGCAGCGCCACGGAATAGTGCGTCGGGTTAGTGACAATGACGTCCGCTTTCGGCACATCTTCCATCATGCGGCGCTGCGCGGCGGCGCGTTGCATCTGGCGAATTTTGCCCTTAACATGCGGATCGCCTTCGCTCTCTTTAAATTCGTCGCGAATGTCCTGCCGCGACATGCGTAATTTTTTCAGGTGGCTAAAGATCTGGAAAAACACGTCAAATCCCACCATCGGAATCACGCCCAGTACCACCAGTAACGCGCAGAGTCCAACCAGATCCAACGCATTCCCCATTGCGACGATCGGCGACTCCGCCATCAGGCGCATCATTTGCGGCCAGTGATGCCAGAGATAAAAGCCGGTAACGCAGCCGACCAGCGTGGATTTCAACACCGCTTTTAGCAGTTCCGCGCCGGTCTGCGCCGAAAACATGCGCTTAATTCCCGGCAGCGGGTTTAATTTAGAAAATTTTGGCTGTAGCGACTTACCGCTAAAAATCAGGCCGCCAAGCATAACCGGCGAGATAAGCGCCACCAGCACCACGCCCGCGATGAGCGGTAGCAGTGCCATCATCGCCGCTTTAATCAGCAAAATTATCTGCCCCAGGATCAGGTTAGGATCGTTCACCATACGGTGATCGAAGTGCAGGCCTGCTGAGAGCATTCCCGCCAGCTGCCGCGCTAACGACTCGCCGCCGAACCAAATAATACAAACGCCCACCAGCAATATCAGCAGTGAGGTCAGTTCTCTGGAACGGGGGATCTGCCCTTCTTCCCGCGCTTTTTCAAGTCGGTGGGGTGTGGGGGCTTCTGTTTTGTCGTCGTCGCTCTCTTCTGCCACGCAGCAAACCCTGGATAGATTGATAAGCGAGAATGATGCCAGAACCGCTTTACGCCAATGGGCAGAGTAAGCGGTAAAAAAGGCGGGGTTTATGGCGTTAATAGAGATAGCCGGATACGATAAGAAAGTCTCGTATCCGGCCGGGTTGACGGATTCGGACCCGATAAGCGCCGCGCCATCAGGTCAAAAAAGCTTAAAAGCCAAGACTGTCCAGCAGGTCGTCCACCTGATCCTGACTGGCAACGACGCCAGCTTTCGAGGTATCCACCTGCGGGCCGTTGAGCAAGCTTTCGTTCTCGCGTTTTGGTCGCGCGCTCTGTTCCGGGATGTTTTCCAGCAGCACCATTAACAACTGGCGTTCAATCTCCTGAATCACGTCCATCATGCGTTTGATCACCTGACCCGTCAGATCCTGGAAATCCTGCGCCATCATGATGTCCAGCAGTTGCGCATTAGTAAAGCTGGTATGGCCCGGGACATCCCTGAGAAACTGGCGCGTATCCGTCACCAGTTCACGGGCGTCGGAAAGCTCGATCGGATTGTCAAACCACTCGTCCCAACGTTGGGTTAGCGCTTTCGCCTCTTTCTCCATCGCATCCTGATGCGGCTGCGAAGCTTCGACACTGTTTAGCGCGCGTTCCGCCGCCTGCGCCGTCATCTGGACGACATAATCCAGACGGTCGCGCGCATCAGGGATCGCCTCCGCCGCTTCGGCAATCGCCTGGTCCAGCCCCAGTTCACGCAGGCTGTCGCGCAGCATTCGGGTCAGACTACCGATGCGCGCAATGATGTCTCCTGCTGAGCCTTCATCAGCAGGCTTGATAGATGGTTGCATCATCATCGCATCCTCACATGCCCAGTTTCTCAAAGATTTTGTTGAGCTTCTCTTCCAGAGTCGCTGCGGTGAACGGTTTTACGACATAACCGCTGGCGCCAGCCTGTGCGGCGGCGATAATATTCTCTTTTTTGGCTTCCGCCGTGACCATCAACACGGGTAACGCCGACATGGCGCTATCGGCGCGAATGGTTTTCAGCAGCTCCAGGCCATCCATGTTCGGCATATTCCAGTCGGAGATAATAAAACCAAAGCCGCCCGCCTGGAGCTTGTTCAGTGCGTCGACGCCGTCTTCGGCCTCTTCCACATTGTTAAATCCAAGCTCTTTTAAGAGATTGCGCACGATACGACGCATGGTCGAAAAGTCATCCACAACCAAAAATTTAAGCTCTTTATCCGCCATAAAATACTACTCCTGGTTCAAATACGTATCGCCTGTCCGGCACTGATTTTCGCCAGCATCTGCTGGCTTACCTGGCTAAGATCGACCACTTCGCTTACGCCACCCATATTGATGGCCTCGCGCGGCATGCCGAACACCACACAACTTGCTTCGTTTTGCGCAATGGTCCAGGCGCCAGCCTGGTACATCGCTAACATTCCAGCGGCGCCATCGTTGCCCATCCCCGTAAGAATGACGCCTACGGCGTTGCGCCCCGCGTGTTTCGCCACCGAATGAAACAGCACATCCACGGAAGGCCGATGCCGGTTTACCGGCGGGCCATCATGAATTTTGATTTGATAATTCGCCCCGCTACGCGCCAGCTCCATATGCTTGTCGCCGGGCGCAATGTAGGCATGACCTGGCAATACGCGTTCGCCGTCCTCGGCCTCCTTCACGCTGATTTGACAGAGTTTATTCAGACGCTCGGCAAACGAGCGGGTAAAGCCAGGCGGCATATGCTGCGTAATAATCACTGCCGGACTGGAAAGCGGCAGCGGTTGCAGCACATGTCGGATAGCTTCAGTACCGCCCGTTGAAGCGCCGATAGCAATCAGTTTTTCCGAACTGAGCAGCGGACCCGCTTTTAAGGTTGTCGGGGCCGCCATCGGTTTATGTGCGGCGATGCGGGCCCGCGCGGCGGTACGCACTTTTTCGGCGATCATCTCGCTATACGCCAGCATACCTTCACGAATGCCAAGCTGCGGTTTAGTGACAAAATCGATGGCCCCCAACTCCAGTGCCCGTAGCGTCACTTCGGAACCTTTACCGGTCAGCGAAGAGACCATCACCACCGGCATCGGTCGCAGGCGCATCAGTTTTTCCAGAAAATCGAGGCCGTCCATACGCGGCATCTCAACGTCCAGGGTCAATACGTCCGGATTAAATTTTTTGATGAGATCCCTGGCGACCAACGGGTCCGGCGCAGTCGCCACCATCTCCATGTCGCTATGGCTATTAATAATTTCAGTCATGATTTGGCGCATTAGCGCGGAATCATCAACTGACAATACCCTGATTTTACTCATGCTTTATCCTTACTTAGCGCATACACCGTCTGTCCGCGCAGGCTAAACTCGCGCACGAGGTTGCTAAAGTTTTCTGAGTGACCGGCAAACAACAGTCCGTCAGGTTTAAGGAGTGGAACAAAACGGCGCAGAATGTCCTCCTGAGTCGTTTTATCAAAATAGATCATGACGTTACGGCAAAAAATCGCGTCAAAGGGACCGGGTACGTTGTACTGCTTTTCCAACAAATTAACGGAGGAAAATTCAACATAATTGGCCAGTTCCTGACGCACGCGCACCAGTCCTTCATGCGGCCCCGTACCGCGCATGAAGTAACGTTGTAGCTGCTGCGGCGATAACGTTTTCAGTTCGCTGAGGCGATAAATACCGCTTCTCGCTTTTTCCAGCACTTCAGTATCAATATCGCTGGCGAATACTTTCCAGCGACCGGGAGCCATCCCCAACGCATCCGCCAGCGTAATGGCGATACTGTAAGGTTCTTCTCCTGTCGATGCCGCCGCACTCCAGACGCGGTACTCGCCGTGGCGGCGACGCGCATGTTCCGCAAGGATGGGAAAATGGTGCGCCTCGCGAAAAAAAGCGGTCAGGTTGGTAGTCAGAGCGTTGATAAAAGCCTGCCACTCAGCGCTGTTTTGATTAGCCTCCAGCATACTGAGATAACGGCCAAAATCATCCAGTCCCAGGGCACGCAGCCGACGGACCAGGCGGTTATAAACCATATCCCGCTTATGGTCGGCCAGCACGATCCCTGCGCGCTGGTAGATTAATTGACATATCCGACGAAAATGCGCGTCGGACAGCGCGAGGCGCTGTGTCATCTGTAACAATACTGACGTTTGCCCGGAGGGCAGAGATGATGTCATAGCGCCTTCTTAATCACATTCAAAATACAACGGGCGCGCCCTGCGGCAGCGCCATGCTTCCCGTATTACACATTTTTTGCTTTTATCTATGCGAACCAGACGAAAGGGATCGGCGGGTTCGCAAATTAATCGATAACCGACAGCACACGTCGATCAAAAGGTTTCCCAGTTCGCATCATCCCCGGCGGCTAATGGCCGCGGCGTATTGCCGGACTGAGCGTCCGCTGATAAACGCATCTCAGGTTTATTTACCGCCAGCGGTCGCGATGCCAGGCGGAAAGCCGATACCGCCTGGGTCAGACGGCTGGCCTGCTCTTCCAGCGCGGCGGCGGCCGCTGCGGATTCCTGAACCAGCGAGGCGTTCTGTTGCGTTACGCGATCCATTTCGGAAACGGCCAAAGCGACCTGATCGATACCCCGGCTTTGCTCATCCGAGGCGGAGGCGATTTCGCCCATGATATCCGTGACGCGCGTAACGGCATTGACGATGTCAGTCATGGTTTCCCCGGCGCTTTCCACCAGCACAGAACCGGTATCGACACGCGAGACGGAATCTTCAATCAACGCTTTTATTTCTTTCGCCGCTTGGGCGCTGCGGCTGGCCAGATTACGCACCTCGCCTGCCACGACCGCAAAACCGCGTCCCTGCTCTCCCGCGCGCGCTGCTTCTACCGCCGCGTTCAGCGCCAGAATGTTAGTCTGGAAGGCAATACCGTCGATAACGCTGATAATGTCAGCGATTTTTTTCGAACTGTCGGCAATTTCGTGCATAGTGTTTACTACGCCGTCGACCACTTTGCCGCCATGACGCGCGGTCTCGGAGGCGCTTTGCGCCAGTTGCGAAGCCTGACGGGCGTTATCGGCGTTTTGCTTCACGGTGGCCGTCAGTTGTTCCATGCTGGCCGCCGTCTCCTCCAGAGCGGAGGCCTGCTGTTCGGTACGGGAAGAGAGGTCGGTATTACCGGCGGCAATTTCACTGGTGCCGGAATAAATCGCATCCGAACCTTCGCGAACCTGCGTCACGGTGTCAATCAGCGAGCGTTGCATATGTTCAACTGTTCCCGCCAGTTCGCCAATTTCATTACGTCCTGAGACGGTGAGCGTTTTCGTCAGATCGCCGCTGGCAATTTCACGGATATGAGTAATCACTCGCGCTAATGGGTTAAGCAGGGCATGACGAATGCCGAACCAAACCACCATCAAAATCAGCACCAGCACGACCGCAAGAACCCCCAGTTGCCATTGCGCAAAACGGTAGTCATGAGCGCTTTGATCAAATGTCTGGCGGTACAGGTTTTCGCTCACCCGGGCGTAATTGCCCAGCGCCTCGCCCAACGCGTTTTGCATTCCCTGGGTTGGCTGGGCGAAGTAGGCATCCATATTGCCATTGTCCAGAAACTGAATAAGTTCGGTTAATGCGGCCTGATAGCGCTGATATTTTTCATCGACGTTCGCGCTGGCCTCCGCCATCGCTGGCAATGGCGTCATGTTTTTGAAATTGGCGTAGTGCGCCGCCGCCTGTGCGAGGGTCGTTTTTGCATTCTGGAGTAAATCCGTTTTGGCGCTGCTCTGCTGGTTAGAAGCGTCCATCATCATGCGTGCGGCGGAGCGGCTCAGGTTAATGCGCGTTTGCAGCATTAAGTCCCATGTCGACGTGAGTTCGCTTTGTTGCTGGCGTAATTCGTTAGAAATAACAAAACCTTGCTGGTTATGCTGTAATGAAGAAAACAGCAAACCACCGGAAACAAGCTGTAGCAGTGCGAAAACCCCCAGCACCATCATCAGCATTGTGACAACGCGGATACGGTTAAACATAAGGCACCTTCCTGATAACGAGTTATCAACGTTATCGGCACCTGCGGTGATAACTTTACTTTTGCAAAAAGGAAATACGCTGTTCCGGAAGACGATATTGACAATAACAGTGTCGCAGCGGCGATGCCGGCGCAAAATGCAGGGGCTGGGCGCGGGCGATGAAGAGGCACTCTCACCGCTGGCGGAAGCATAACGGTGAATATTGCCGGATGGCGCGACGCCATCCGGCAACGTTATTACGCGACGTGTGATGCTGCGATATCCAGCAGCGCCATCTCTTCGCTGTTAAGCAGTTTTTCGATATTCACTAGGATCAGCATACGCTCGCCGAGCGCGCCCAATCCCGTCAAATATTCTGTTGACAAGGTCACGGCAAATTCTGGCGCCGGACGGATCTGTTCCGCCGTTAACGACAGTACGTCAGACACGCCGTCTACCACTATCCCGACGACGCGTTGCCCCAGATTCAGTACGATCACTACCGTATTGTCATCATACTCAACGTCGCCTTCGCAGAATTTCACGCGCAGATCGACAATGGGTACAATCACGCCGCGCAGGTTAGTCACCCCTTTTATAAAGGCCGGTGTATTGGCGATGCGCGTCACCTGGTCATAGCCACGGATCTCCTGTACTTTCAGGATATCGATGCCGTACTCTTCATTTCCCAGTGTAAACACCAGGAATTCCTGACCTGACGGCTCGCCGGCCAGTTTGCTTACATTACTCATACCGGTCATATTATTCCCTTCTCACTCAATCAGGCGGCTGTGATCGCCATACGTTGTTCGCGGTTTAAACCCTGCAATGCGGAAACATCAACAATCAGCGCGACGCTGCCGTCGCCCAGGATCGTCGCGGCGGAAATCCCCGGTACCTTGCGATAATTGCTTTCCAGATTTTTGACCACCACCTGGTGCTGACCGATGAGCTGATCGACCAGCAGCGCGTAACGGCGTCCCGCGCTTTGCAGGATCACAACAATGCCCTGCGTGGCTTCGGTTTTCGCCCCGTCCACGTCAAATACTTTCCACAATTCGACCAGCGGCAAATACTCGCCGCGAACTTCCAGAACCCGTTCGCCGCCCGCCAGCGGATGAAGATCCTCTTCACGCGGTTGCAGCGACTCCATCACCGCATTCAACGGCAGGATAAAAACTTCCCCCGCCACGCGAACCGACATCCCATCGAGGATGGCCAGCGTCAGCGGCAGCAGAATACGAATCGTGGTGCCGGAGCCTTGCTTTGACTGGATCTCAACGTGACCGCCCATCTCCTGAATGTTACGTTTCACCACATCCATGCCAACGCCGCGACCGGAGACATCCGTGACCTGTTCCGCAGTTGAGAATCCCGGCGCGAAGATCAACATGCCTACTTCATCGTCGGTCATGTTTTCATTCACCGCCATCCCCTGCGACATGGCCTTCGCCAGGATACGCTCACGGTTAAGCCCCGCGCCGTCATCGGTCACTTCAATACAAATATTCCCGCCCTGATGTTCTGCGGAAAGGATCAGATTGCCGACAACATTTTTCCCCGCCTCAAGGCGTTTTTCCGGCATTTCAATCCCGTGGTCGAGACTGTTGCGCACCAGGTGCGTCAGCGGGTCGATAATGCGTTCGATCAGGCTTTTATCAAGTTCAGTGGAGCTCCCCACCAGCGTCAGCTCTACCTGCTTGCCCAGTTTGCCCGCTAAATCGCGTACCAGACGCGGGAAACGGCTGAAGACGTACTCCATAGGCATCATACGAATCGACATCACCGACTCTTGTAAGTCGCGGGCGTTACGTTGTAACTGCCCCATACTGGTAATGAGATCGCCGTGGTTTACCGGGTCCAGCTCGTTAGAACGCTGGGCCAACATTGACTGGGTAATCACTAACTCGCCGACCAGGTTTATGAGCTGATCCACTTTCTCTACCGCCACGCGAATGCTGGTGGACTCGCGTTCACGCGCAGGTTTTTCGCGCCCCGCATGATGTTCATGGGCCGCGCTTTTGGCGGCTGGCGCAACGACTGCCGGAGACGCTACCGGTGCTACCTCGGTTTTCTCTTGCGCTTTTTCAACCGGCGCGGTGACCACTTTTTCAAAAGCGATCTGATCGGCCTCGATGACAAAACAGAGCACCGCGACAATGTCATCTTCCGCGACGCTGCCATCCAGAGTTGCCGACAGTGAATCCGCCCCCTTAACGACATCCGTCAGAGTAGCCAGATTGCCCAACTCTTCTTCAAGCAGATCGACCTCATTGGCTTTCAACCGTGAAAGTACAATGCGCAGTTTACTCTCGTCACGAGGCGATTCGGTTTCGGCTACGCTCTCTTCCTGGATCGCCGCGCTTAGTGCCGCGGTTTCTACGACCGCCGGCGTGGTTTCGCCTTTCGCCTCCAGCGCCAACTGGCGTAGCGCATTGCAGATATATTCGAAGCTTGCGGCATCCGGCTCTTCGGAGTTTTTATAGGCGTCGAGCTGTTCCTGCATAATATCTTTCGTTTCCAAAAACAGGTTGATAATGTCGGTATTGAGCTGCATTTCACCGCGTCGGGCTTCATCCAGCAGGTTTTCCATTAAATGTGTGGTTTCCTGCAGAATAGTGAAGCCGAATGTGCCCGCGCCGCCTTTAATGGAGTGCGCCGCGCGAAAAATGGCGTTCAGTTGTTCAGCGTCCGGGGATTCCGGCACCAAATCCAGCAGATGCTGCTCCATATCAGCCAACAGCTCGTCAGCTTCATCAAAAAATGTCTGATAAAAATCGCTAATATCCATGCTCACGCTATCACCTCGGTTCCGCTTTTGGCGATGTGGGTACGCTTGCCGGCGGGGCTGCCGCAGGCTGTTGTAATACACTTACCGGCTCATTCTGGCTTTCAGCGTTTTCATGCAAAATGGCCTGTTCCGCCTGTTTGTTTAACACCAGCAGGCTTATACGGCGGTTGATGGCATCATCAGGACCGCGATCGCTCAGCCGCATCGTGGCAGCCATGCCAACCACCCGTAATACTTTTCCGTTATCCAGCCCGCCAGCGACCAGTTCGCGACGCGAGGCATTGGCGCGATCGGCGGATAACTCCCAGTTGCTATAGCCTTTTTCGCCGTTCGCATAGGGAAAGTCATCGGTATGGCCGGCCAGGCTAATGCGATTAGGTATACCATTTAACACTGGCGCAATCGCACGCAGGATATCGCGCATATACGGCTCAACTTCGGCGCTGCCGGTTTTAAACATCGGGCGGTTCTGGCTGTCGATAATCTGGATGCGCAACCCCTCCTGAACTAAATCAATTTTCAGATGCGGACGTAACGCGCGCAGTTTGGGATCGGATTCGATCAGTTGATCCAGATCGCCACGCAGTTTGTTTAAGCGACTCTGCTCCATCCGTTTTTTCAGCTCGTCGATATTCGGCTGCTTTTCCACTTCACCCTGCTGTTGGGTGTAATCATCGCCGCCGCCTGGTATCGGGCTCTCGCTATTGGCAATCCGATTTCCCCCCGTTACCGCGGTGGCCAACGGCGTACGAAAATATTCGGCAATCTGAATTAATTCTTTAGGGCTGGAGATGGAAATCAGCCACATCACCAGAAAAAAAGCCATCATCGCCGTCATAAAATCGGCGTAGGCAATTTTCCAGGAACCGTGCGCCCCGCCGCCGTGCGGTTTGTGCCTGCGGCGTTTTACGACGACAATGGGATGAGCCTGATTTTTCATGCTTCCTCAGTCGTCTGCTGCTGGTTTGGGTTTCTCACTGCGCGAACATGTTCTTCCAACTCAATAAACGATGGACGCTCACTGGAATAAAGCGTTTTACGACCAAATTCCACGGCAATCGGCGGCGCATAGCCGTTCAGATTAGACAGCAGTGTGATTTTTACGCACTGCATCATCTTGGTGGTTTCGGCGCTCTTCTGGCGCAAAACGGTCGCTAACGGTGAAATGAATCCATAAGCCAGTAAAATACCGAGGAACGTACCTACCATGGCATGGGCAATCAGCGCCCCCAACTCCGCTGCCGGACGATCGGCTGAAGCCAGAGCGTGAACCACCCCCATTACCGCCGCGACGATACCAAAGGCAGGCAGCGAATCCCCCACCATCGCCAGACTGTTGGCCGGGACTTCCGCCTCGCTTTCATGGGTTTCAATCTCTTCATCCATCAACGCTTCAATTTCGAACGTATTCATGTTGCCGCTGATGATCAGGCGCAGATAATCGACAATAAAATCAAGCATTACCGCATCGGCCAGAATACGCGGATAACTGGCGAAGATTTCACTCTCTTTCGGATTTTCAATATCGCGTTCAAGGGAGAACATCCCCTGCTGGCGTGATTTGGCCATCAGGCGATAGAGCAACGCCAGCAAATCCATGTACATAGATTTCGTGTATTTCGAACGACGAAATAACAACGGGATCGCTTTCATCGTGCCTTTGATGGCCTTCCCGTTGTTGCCGACAATGAACGCCCCTATCCCCGCGCCGCCAATGATGACCAGTTCAGCAGGTTGATAGAGTGCCCCAAGGTGTCCGCCGGTCATGACATAACCGCCGAAAACTGTACCGATAACCACCAGGTAACCTAATAAGATAAGCACGACATCATCCTTCCGCTGTTGACTATGACAGGATGCGCAGTCGGGCGATTAACGCGAAGGCAAGGCAAAAAAAAGCAGCGGTAATGACTTACCGCTGCTGGAGTGTTTGTCCACACCGTTTCGGTTAAACAGCCTGTTCGATCTGTTCATCCAGCAGTTGTGGAATAATATCGGCAGCATCTCGGGAAAGTTTACGTCTTTTTACTGCGCGGGATGGCGGCTGGCATAAACTACACGCAAAGCTGCCCACGGGCTGATGCGCATGGGTAATAAAGTTCCCACCGCAGCAGTTACAGCTCGACAATTCAAGCAACCCACTTTCAACAAAACGCACCAGCGTCCATGCGCGAGTCAGCGCCAACAACGGCCCTTCAGGCGGTTGCGGACACTGCTCAAGATAAAGCCGATAAGCTTTAATCACCGCATCCACACCGCTGCATAAGCCGGTCTTCAGTAAAAATTGCCAGGCGTTGCAGAACATGGAGGCATGAATATTTTGCTCCCAGGTCATAAACCAGTCTGTCGAAAATGGCAGCATCCCTTTAGGCGGCGGGCTACCGCGTAATTCTTTGTACAGCCTGATGAGGCGACCACGGCTGAGCTGTGTTTCGCTTTCCAGCATTTGTAGACGAGCGCCAAGATTAATCAACTCCATCGCCAACTGGATATCGCGAGCTTCCTGAACAATGCTTTTTTCACTCATTATCATGCCCTTTTCTTACGCGCCGTATCGTCCACTTCATTGAGCAGACGCGTTGAAAGCATGATACCTGTGTGAATCTGCTGTAAATCATCGACGCGCGAATCCTGAGTCAAACGGGTGATCGTCTGATGATCGTCAAACCGGAAATGACAAACTAACTGGTTCGTCTCCGCCAGTTTGACCATCTGCGGCAGGGTCAACGCGCCCAGTGTGTTTGCCATCTCTTCGTTGATACCGAGGCGGAACATCGCAGATGCTTTGTCCTGGACGATCAAACGCTGTGCAAGGAGTAAATATGACAAATTGATGTCATAAATGTGTTTTAGCAACTCGGATGTATGCATTGTTCCCATCCAGAATAACCAACTTTATTTTTGTGCGACGTAGCCGCACCCCGTGATGTCGCCGGGAAGGCCCGGTAAAAGAAGCAAAAAGGTCAAATGCATAGCAGCGCTCAGACATTGTGGACATTGTGACGTATAACGCAGCTTCCCACTGAGATTCGCCTTACACGTTTACATCAATTTTTACAAATGCCTAAGATTTTTCCTAATTCGACGCAACTCTACTCGTCAGCTTCGTGACATACAACGGAGCGGGACGGCGATTTTAGAAAATATGTGATGTAGATCACATATTTTAACGGAATACTTACGATAAAACCATCAGCATGGCTTTTACTTTGTTTAATTAATAACCTAATGTTCACTTTTTCTATTCCACACTGCTGAATAGGGGTACGTCAACACCAAATTCTTTTTTGTTTCTCTCTGTTAAAATAACGCCAGGATAATAGATAACAGGCTATTATTTCTATTTTAGAAACGCTTTTATTTTACCTTTAGTAAACAGTGGGTTAAATATTAAACGTTATTAATTAATCTCGTCACAGCATACGCCCTCCGCTGTTAAAAATAAGCTCATTTGATTTAACTTTTAGCTTTCCTTGTTCACCCGTTTAAATGAAGCATCCTGGTGGTGTGTAAAAAGTGTCTTATGCCACGATTCTTTACATAAGAATAATTAATGATTAATTATGATGTCCTTCACATTAATGTGGCATTAGCGCATTGCAGAAATGCGATAAACAGAGTAAAGCTAAAGCACAATCTCATATTCTTGCAATCAAGGAGCGAGTTATGAGCTACACCCATATTCTTGTCGCCGTTGCCGTCACCCCGGAAAGTCACCAGCTACTGGCTAAAGCGGTCTCTATCGCCCGCCCTGTTCAGGCGAAAGTAAGCCTGATTACTCTCGCTTCCGATCCTGAACTGTATAACCAGTTCGCCGCGCCCATGATGGAGGATTTACGCGCGGTTATGCATGAGGAAACCGAGAATTTTCTTAAGATGCTGGGGGAAAAGGCGGATTATCCGATTGAACAAACTTTCATCGCATCAGGTGAGTTAAGCCAGCATATTTTGGCTGTGTGCCGCAAACACCATGTTGATCTGGTCATTTGCGGCAACCATAACCACAGTTTCTTTTCGCGCGCATCCTGCTCGGCAAAAAGTGTCGTCAGCGCCAGCCAGGTAGATGTGTTGCTGGTACCGTTAGCGGGCGACTAGTCGCCGCTCGCGATATTTCAGGCCAGCTTAGGGAACGTCGCCACGTTGTTCTGCTGCTGACGCTCAGGGCTACGCGGCGTGACCTCCTTTAGGTCATGAATAAAACGTTCCTGCCAGCGGTTAATGTCATTTTTAACGATCACGTCCAGCATTTCCGCATGGCGCGAAATACGCTCGGCAAGGGGCATCGTTAACGCGCGATTGAGCGCCGCCGCCACGTCATCCCGATCGTAAGGATTGACGATTAACGCCGACATCAGTTCATTCGCCGCGCCGGCAAACTGTGACAGTACCAGTACACCAGGGTTAGCGGGGTCCTGCGCGGCGACAAACTCTTTTGCCACCAGGTTCATCCCGTCACGCAACGGGGTGACGAGCCCGACGTCTGAATAACGGAATATCTTCATTAACAGTTTACGGTCGAAATGCTGATTCAGATAATAGAGCGGCGTCCAGCCCAATTGTCCATATTTCCCATTAATCCGGCCTGCTTCCGTCTCAAGCTGGTGGCGAATATCCTGATATGCCTGTACTTCGCCGCGTGACGTAGGCGCAATTTGGGTATAACGAATTTTTCCCCGATGCTGCGGATAGTTTTCCAGTAGCGCTTCATACGCCAGAAAACGTTCCGGCAGCCCTTTCGAATAATCCAGCCGCTCAACGGAAAAAATATTCTTCACATTTTTCAGTTCCGCCTTGAGCTGCGCCAGTTTAGGCGGCAACGGCCCGGCAGCCTGTAGAGCAATCTCATCGGGCTCAATACCGATAGGATACACTTCTGTCTGGAAGTCTTTACCCCACGCGATATGCTGCTTGCCGCTGCGAGTCGTGACTCGCGTTTGACTCGAAAGGCTATCCAGAAAAGCCAGGCGATCATTTTCGGTCTGGAACCCGAGCAGATCAAAGTCACACAACTGCTCCAGCAGTTCATCATGCGGCGGTAGAGCGTTAAAAATCTCCGGGGTCGGGAATGGAATATGCAGGAAAAAACCAATTCGGTTGTTCACGCCGCGTTTACGCAGCTCGCTGGCAAACGGTAACAGGTGGTAGTCATGCACCCAAATGATGTCGTTCTCTTTAATGAGGGGCAATAACTTATCCGCTAATAGCGCATTCACCCGCATATAGCCTTCCCATGCAGGACGCTGAAACTGTACCAGGTCCAGACGATAGTGGAACGCAGGCCAGAGAACCGCATTGGAAAATTGACAGTAATAATCTTCGTAATCTTGTTCACTCAGGTTAAACGATGCCCAGGTAATATTACCTTTTGTCACCTTTTTTAATGGCTCATCCTCGTTACCTGTCTCGCCACTCCAGCCGAACCACAACCCGCCAGCCGCTTTTAGCGCGCCAAGCACGCCAACGGCGAGGCCGCCGGCGCCGCCTTTATTATCCGGGGGGGCAATTCGATTAGATACTACGACTAAACGACTCATAGCCATCTCTCCTGTTATTCATTACTTGTTGTTCTTGTTGTGGATAATTGATTTGTTCCAGCCAGCGCCAGACATCGGGTACGCTTTCCAGCCGCCATGCCGCCTGGGTTGCCCCGACGCCCACTTTTACGGAAATTCCGCCAGCGTGATTCACCACGCCAAAGCCAGCCTCATCGGTCAAATCGTCGCCCACAAAAACGGGAATCCGTCCCGCAAAGGGCGCCTCCTGCATAAAGGCGGCAATCGCTTCGCCTTTATTAGTTCCCTTAGGTTTGATTTCCACAACACATTTACCAGGCTGCAACGCCAGTTGCGGCCAGTGCTGCGTAACGTGTTGCGCAAGCGCCAACAGCGCCGCTTCATGTTCCGGAGCCTGACGGTAGTGCAGCGCAAACGCCATCCCCTTCGTCTCCAGCTCCGTTCCGGGCAGCGCTACAAGCGTCGAACGTAATAACGCCTCCACCTCACGGACTACCGCTTCAGGAAGGCGCACGATATGGGTTTTACCATTGATGTCACGACGCTCTGCCCCGTGAACGCCAGCGAGCGGAAAGCGAAAAGGCTTCGCCAAAGCATCCAGCTCAGTCATTGAACGCCCTGAAATCAATGCCAGTGCCCCTGCGTTGTGCGCCGCGAGACGGTCTAACAACTGAAGGATTTTATGCGGTACCACTACCTGATCGGGATGAGGCTTTATCTCTGCCAATGTGCCATCAAGGTCAAAAAAATACGCATAGTTCGCAGTGAGTTCGGGGGATACGGTTAACGGTTCTGCCACCCTGGTCTCCTCCTTATCATCATATTGAGACTCACAAACGGTCTCATTAGTCATGTAAGTATAGACAGTGTGACGCTGCTCGCCATTTAGAAAGACCATCGCCAGCCGGGGTAGCGGCTGGCGATGACGTGAAGCTATACTGTTTAGTTGAGTGTTAATTCATCAAATCATACGCTTCGCTTTTTACTTATAATGGTCGAAGATAACTGTTGTCAGAAGGATTCAGCCGCGAACCACGTACTGTGCAAAAGGTGAAATGTTGAGCAGGTTCATCGCGTTCTCCACCGTTCCTGATATCAGTACGCTCGCCACCACATATGAGATTTTTCCGAGGCCGCCTCTCAGGAAAACGCCCCCTAAGACACACGCAGAAATAACGATTAACTCATAACCCAGGGAATTCATTGACCAGCATGACATAACCCAGAGCGAATTCATCAGCCAAAAGGCAGAAAAGCCAGCACATTAATCCATAACATCAGCCAGCTAATCCTTATGGCCCTGGGTGAATAACGATTACCAGGGATAATAGATATGTTCAGCCTGTTCGCGAACCGGCGCATCGTCTCCCAGCAGTCTGGCGGAAAGGGTTAGCGCGAAATCAAAGACATGACCCAAGCCTTTGCCGCTAATTAAATTACCATCTTCAACAACGGGCGCATCCACATAGACACCTTCTGGAACCGCTTTCCACAGGTCGCCGGAACAGACATAACGACGCCCCTTCAGCAATCCGTGAGCACCCAGCACCCTTGCCGCCGCGGAACAGATAGGACAAATAAATTTGCCTGCCGCATCATGACGCGCAACGAAAGCGATCACCGCCGGATTAGCCGCCAGATTAGCGCTCCCCTGCGGACCGCCCGGCAGCACTACCGCATCGAAAAGCGCCTGCTGGCGTTCACTCAGCGTACTGTCCGCAACCATAGGAATATCATGGTAACTCACCACCGCCCGTGATTCAGCACACGCCAGCGTTTCGACATCGATATGCAAACGTCGCAGAATATCAAGAGTAACAATGGCCTCTGCTTCTTCAAATCCTGGCGCCAACAGCACCGCGACCTTTTTCATTGACTGCTCCTTGTTAACGAGTCACCCATCAAAACTGCGCTCAACCAAATAACGTGCTCGTATGATTAATGACATTAAAAATGATCTACCGCAAAATCGGCTAGTTTATAAAAACAGGCATATTTGCTCTCAACCGTTTATGCGTGTGATATCCAGACTGGCTAATGTTTATTTTATTGAAATTACCATACTTGAAAGGCTTAACCCATGATCTGAAACAACGTTTCATAAATTACAAATCTATATAATATCATTTAACTTTCAAATGGTTGTAACTGCTCCACACCAAAAATCATTACACCTGAAAAAATCACACCGCTGAAAATGTAAAAAAAGATAAACAATTGCATTTAAGGATTTTCTTATTTTTATTGACGCGCTATTCTCATTACCGATCGATAAACAGGAAATGAGATCGCATAAGGGACTGGCGGAACGGAGTTCTTCTGCTAAGAGTATTTATTGTGCATAGAGGTAAGAATGTGACAACGGCCCGTTGCATTCTCGTCTGTCATGCACATCAACACTTTCTGGAAATAAGGATATTGTTATGGCAGCTGTAGGAATGGTTCAAAAGCTCAACACGCCAATGAACCTTGAGTTTTACGCATCAAATCTTTACCTCCATCTAAGCGAATGGTGTTCTGAACACAGTTTAACAGGCACCGCCACCTTTCTTCGTACCCAGGCGCAAGGCAACGTGACGCAAATGATGCGCATGTTTAATTTTATGAAAAACGCCGGCGCCACCCCTATCGTTAAAGCCATTGACGTTCCGGGTGAAGAGCTCTGCTCTCTGGAAGAATTGTTCCAGAAAACCCTGGAGGATTATCAGCAACGCGCCAGCACGCTGTCGCGTCTGGCAGATGAAGCGAAAGCGCTGAATGATGCCTCAACGCTTGATTTTCTCCATACCCTGGAAAAAGAGCAGCAGCAGGATGGCGTACTTTTACAAACTATTCTCGAAGAAGTTCGCAGCGCTAAACGAGCAGGGCTATGCCTGGCGCAAACCGATCAGCATCTCCTTAACGTCGTGACCTATCAGCATCACTGATAGCGGCACCCCGAGCGACAATATTGAGACGTTATTAGCCGGATAGCAACGCGAAGCAGCTTATCCGGCCTACACCGTTTCTGGTCTGTTTGCCAGAGGTGGCGCCTGTCGCTACTGGCGTATTATCGGCACATCATGCCAGCCGACAGGCGCGAAACGCCTCTGTCTTGTCCAGGCATTACCCCAGCATCTCACGTACAAACGCTTCTATTTCTTTATTCTGGCCGTTTTCAAACAAACATTGCTGGAAACGCGGCCCTGAAACCGCCGTTTTAACCAGTTCAGGATCGATAGCCCGTAGTGTATCCAGATAATTCTCTTTGACGACCGCGGCCTTAACCTGGTTCAAAATGCCCGCATTGCGTACCTGCGGCGCTTTGCGCTCAGGCGGATACCCCTCGCCTTTACGCCCGGTAAACGCTTTTTCAAAGATGAAACGCACGTTCAGCTCAGCGCCCCAGCCAAAGCCTTTCGCAAATGGCAGGGACAACGCATTGCCGTTGTTGATCTGCGCAAACAGAAAAGCATCTGCCGGATCGATGCAATAGCCACAAATGACACCTGGATGAATATTTAACGACATCAGCGCGCCCTGCCCGGTGCCACAGCCAGTAACCACAAAATCAACCGCGTTTGCATTAAGCAAAATACTCGCCATGATGCCCAAGTGAATGTACGTCAGGTGATGGTCATTTTCGTCGCACATGCCAACGTTAAAAATGGGAAATCCCTTTTCATTGGCGACGGCGCTAAGTTCGTTATAAATGATGGCATTTTTGCTGGCCTGGCTATTTTCCATCATCAGTGCAATTTTCATCGTGTTCCTCCTGAATGCAGACGGTCGCGTCTGCGTAAATCATGACGTTTTGCCCACACTACACACTTAAGAACATGCATTCAAATTTAATGAAACCAAGTTTCATTAAATGAAGAGACGCTCACACATTTTCTGTTCCCGCTGTAAACCTCCTGCCGTTACCTTTAATCAAGGCGAATCCGTAAGTTATTCCAGCCATTGACGGTGCAAGACACGAGGTAGCATGGTCTGATACCGAATTGTCGGAGCGATTTTATGAAGCCTCTTATTTTTACTCTTTCACTGCTAGCCCTGACGGGATGCACCATTACTCGACAAGCGCAGGTCAGCGAAGCCAGCCCGATAAGCGGCATCGTGCGCTTGACGTATAACCAGCCGCTATTTTTTACTTCACGGACAGATGACTATGTATCTCACGGGACCGCAACACGCGAATGCCAGCAGATGGGCTATGCCGATGCCGTTTCGTTTGGTCAGCCGGTAGGAACCTGTAGCATTTATGCGGGCTCGTTGTGTCTGAACACCCGATTTACCCTCTCCTGGCAGTGCCGGGGCGTTGCCGTCCCGCAAATCATGCCGCTTTATTATTAAGGCGGCTGGCTTAACGCCGACACCATCTACAATAGAGGAGAGTGCAGGGTCGCTATTGCCAGCATGAAGATGCTGGCTTTCCTTTATTTTTATACCCTATACACTGGCGTTAATGCGTTTTATTCCCATTCGTATTTTTAATAATTAAATTTAATATTTTACCTTTTGCAAATAATAAAATAACAAATTATAGTGGCGCCACATTACCGTATATCTTTTGCTATTTGTGGAGCGGAACCATGCTGAAAACAGAAATGATCGACAAACTGAATGAGCAAATGAATCTGGAGTTATACTCCTCCCTGCTCTATCAACAAATGAGCGCGTGGTGCAGCTATCACAGTTTTGAAGGCGCGGCCGCATTTCTTCGTCGCCATGCGCAAGAAGAGATGACGCATATGCAGCGCCTGTTTGACTACCTTACCGATACCGGAAGCCTGCCGCGCATTCATACCGTTTCTTCGCCCTTCGCTGAGTACGCCTCGCTGGATGAGCTGTTCCGCGCGACCTATGAGCATGAGCAGCTTATTACCCAAAAAATTAATGAACTGGCTCATGCCGCAATGACCAGCCAGGATTATCCGACATTTAATTTCTTGCAGTGGTATGTGGCAGAACAGCATGAAGAAGAAAAACTGTTCAAATCTATTATTGATAAATTAACGCTGGCGGGAAAAAGCGGCGAAGGGCTTTATTTCATTGATAAAGAACTCTCCACCCTGGATACGCAAAATTAATCCAGCAAGTCCTTACACGGTGAGACGCACTCTCACCGTGGCGTATTAATGGCGGCAGATTTTACTCTCATGCGTTGAAAAACCGTCCTCCACGGCAATAAACTTTCCTTTCGCCGCCAGAAACGCGACCAGTTCCGCCGCCGTCATATCTGACGCTGAACAGGTGTGAAATCGTGCCCGCTCGCCAAAGCGCGCTTTTATTGCCGCCTCCAGCGAGGTATGCGTGTACTGCTCGCCAGACTCAATCATCATGTTGAGTACTTCGTGACCGTGAATAGAATCCATAACCCCTCCTGAATAAAACTCGTAGCCTAATGTGTCCTCGTGCGAGCGACTTTGCGCTAGCGCAGGTTTGCGGCGGTTGTCCGCGTCTCCTCCCATATTCGTTTTTATGCCCGGAACTGTAAATTTTACAGTACACCCATTGTAACGACCATTTGACGAAAATAGCGTAATGCCTTACCCTGCGCCGCGGATATCACCGTTCTTTGTTACCGGGGTAGTAGAAAGCGTGAAAAACAGAACTCTGGGCAGTATTTTTATCGTGGCAGGCACCACTATCGGCGCCGGGATGCTGGCAATGCCGCTGGCAGCGGCTGGCGTTGGTTTCAGCGTCACGCTGGGATTGTTGATTGGCCTGTGGGCGCTGATGTGTTATACCGCGCTACTATTACTGGAGGTATATCAACACGTTCCGGCGGATACCGGACTGGGCTCGTTGGCAAAACGCTATCTTGGACGTTACGGACAGTGGCTTACGGGATTCAGTATGATGTTCTTAATGTATGCGCTCACCGCCGCCTACATTTCCGGAGCCGGAGAATTACTGGCATCCAGTATTAATAACTGGCTTGGCGCCACGCTCTCGCCCGCTGCCGGAGTACTGCTGTTCACCTTTGTTGCCGGTGGGGTGGTATGTGTGGGCACCTCGCTGGTCGACCTTTTTAACCGCTTCCTGTTTAGCGCAAAGATCATTTTTCTGGTCATCATGCTTGCGTTGCTCACGCCACATATTCATAAAGTAAATCTTCTTACGCTTCCTTTACAGCAGGGGCTGGCGTTATCCGCCATACCGGTCATTTTCACCTCTTTTGGTTTTCACGGAAGCGTACCAAGTATTGTGAGTTATATGAACGGCAACATTCGCCGGCTGCGTTGGGTCTTTATGACGGGTAGCGCCATTCCGTTAGTGGCCTATATTTTTTGGCAGCTCGCCACGCTGGGAAGTATCGACTCGCCGACATTCAGAGGGCTACTGGCCAGCCATGCCGGGTTAAATGGCCTGCTGCAGGCGCTCAGAGAAGTGGTCGCTTCGCCACATGTCGAACTGGCGGTCCACCTGTTCGCCGATCTGGCGCTGGCGACCTCTTTTCTGGGCGTAGCGCTAGGATTATTTGATTACCTGGCCGATCTATTCCAGCGCCGCAGTACGGTGTCCGGGCGTCTGCAAACCGGGCTGATTACCTTTCTGCCGCCGCTGGCGTTTGCGCTTTTCTACCCACGTGGATTTGTGATGGCATTAGGCTATGCCGGCGTAGCGCTGGCAGTGCTGGCACTGCTCATCCCTGCCATGCTGGTCTGGCAGTGCCGTAAACAGATCCCTCAGGCGGGCTATCGTGTGGCAGGCGGCACCCCAGCGCTGGCGCTGGTGTTTATCTGCGGCATTATCGTGATTGGCGTCCAGTTTTCGATCGCTCTGGGGTTCCTGCCCGATCCAGGTTAACGCCAGGCAAAGATTACCGGGCCCGGACACCGTCCAGGCTCGATAATCATCACGCTATGGCCGTTTACGAGCCATTAATGCAGGCAGCACTGCTTAAATTTTTTGCCGCTCCCGCATGGACAAGGATCGTTACGCCCCACTTTCACCTCTGCTTTTATCGGCATCTGTAGCGGCGTCGTGTGCGGATGCGCCATCCACCAGGCATGCAGCTCAAGCGCCGCGCTACGGATAGCGTCAACGCTTTTATCGAACGCTTCCGGGCTCATTTTATCCAACAGCGCAAAGTTTTCTTCCGTGCCGTGTAAGGCAATCGCTTCCAGCGCCGGTTTTAGCGTATCCGGCAAGTCAGACCAGTCGGACAGCGACACTCCGCGCATGTAACCAAAGCACCATTCTTCAACAATCGTTAATTCATGGCCATCAACTTCTCGCAGGCCAAACAGCGGCTCGAACTGTTCTGGATAGTCTTCAAGCCGGGCGGCTGTGTCCGCCATGTGCTGGAACACCAGATCCATAAATCGCGTCATTTCTTTTTCAGATGTCCAGCGCGGTACGTACGCGGGTCCCCCCCATATCGCGACCAGCCACTGTTCCGGCTCGATGGGACGCGGAGAACTTAGTACCGCAGTAATCAGACCGTCCAGCTCCGCGACATCCAAAATGGCCTGATCGGTATTGTATTTCGTCAGCACATCATCCAGCCATTCCAGCTCGTTCTCGTTTAATGGTTCCATTTTCATAATGCTTTTCCTCAGTGATGACTTCCGCCTGTAGGCCTCTTACATTGCAGCGGATAAAAATAATTTTTTTGCAGGCAGTTTGGATGGCAACCATCAGGGGCCAGATTAACACGAAATGAGGAGGATTCCGGAAGTTAACGCACAAAAGGAGGATCAGGGCGCAGATTTTCCGCCAGGAAGCGCTCGCCCCACACAAAAGCGAGAGATAGGTTTCTCGCTATATTATACTCATGCTAACTTATACCACCGCCGCGGACAGATAAAACCGCCCTCTCAAATAGAGCTTATTTTCAGTAAAAAAGTGTTTAATGAGTTCGTCTACCGCTTCTCTGTCAGCAGAAAAGGTTATTTCCATAAACAGCGTATCGTACCCTATTTTGATATTTTTTTTCTTACAGTAAACACGGATCTCATCCTGCACACTCAGCAACGGCAGGCTAAATGTGTATAGCGGTTGCGGTTCTTTTTTCGCCGCTTTCTCAAAAACTTTAGTGACCAGATCCCCAAGATCGCGCTCCGACCGGGCACCGTTATTAAAATGCAATAAATTACGTCTTTTTACCACCCAGCCTCCAGCCAGATACCGCCAAAAATAACTCTCACTTCAATGTGTGAGGCACATAATCACATCCAGAATCAGCTCCAGATAGTATTTCAAATAAACAGCCCGCACTATAGCGCATACTTTTTTCAGACATAGTTTACAGGGGTACTCTCTTTATATCCACACGCACGGTTGCCTTAATCATGTCTTCCGCGATAACACAGTTTGTCAACCTATTCTATATAACCAAGCTTAAACAGAACCTTACCAGCCAGCGATATCAGCTCAGGATTTTCAGGATAAAAACGCAGTAACGGCAAAAATACCGCCTCACCGATAATGCTCCGGCTATTAGCATGGTTTGGGTGCAATCCCCAGATATTCTGATAAGTCATCGGTACGACCTGCCTATTCATGGTTGTGTTACCGATATACAGCATAATATGCCCTGGAATATAGACCAGCGTAGTAAACGGTTTTCCGTATCTGGTGAGATAATCAATCCGCATTTGGGGATTTTTATGACTAAGATCGACCACCCGTCCAGCAGACTCTACCTGCGCGGATGAATGTCTGGCCAGGAATATGCCAAACGGCATTAACAGGCTGCGGACTTCGGCTGAACAATCATTATAAAAGTTAAAATTTCCCCAACCGTAGGGGGCGCCGTGCATTGCTTTCATTAGCACGGCGATATTTTCCGGCGTCATTTTCCACGGCATAGCCGTAAACTCGTTACCGCTTAGCCAGACCCAATGGATAAACGCGCGACCGTTGCTGTCGCGAACTGGCGCCGCAATGAGGAACTGGCCCGCCCGTTGATGCCGGAACGGTAAAATAGTGCCCGGCCGCCCGGTGAAATAATAGACGCCTGCGGCATGGACAGAAACCGGCGCGTTGATAAATGCCCCCAGTTGCTTATGAGCAAGCAAAACCCACTGTGTTATAAATTTCTGATCCGTACTGGCAATATCTTCACTATGAACCCAGCCAGTTACCGCTGGTGAAACGACATATTGCCAGCGTTGGTCTTTGCTCTTCGCCAGCGTATAGACCGGCGTACCGGGACGCAGCGAAGACATTTGTAAATTATCAAACGGATACCCCTCGCCCGCCTGACGGGGATCGTTAAAGAGCGGGTCGTCCGTTGGCAGCGCTCTGACTAAACTTTCTCTGACCATAATGCCTCGCCGGGAGGCATGATAGATATTGTCAATCTGCGTATCCGTATTCCCTCTAACCTCCTCTTTCCAGCGAGAGGTATAAAGTCTGAAGTTTTCCCCCCAATAAGCACTGCCGTCGCTAAGAAACTGCTTAATACTGGCATCCCGGGCCTGTGCTGCGTTTTTTTTCAGCAATGCGGTAATATAAAAACCATTCCACGGCGAGTGCGCTTCACTGTCTATTCCGAAATAATGAGATTTTAGTGCGCTAAAGTAGCGTTGTTGGGTAGCACTATCAATAACCGGAATAGTGTAATCAGCCGAGTCCGGAGGTATCCATTTATCAACCGACTGTGAATAATCCGCTAACGGAAAGCGTGTTTTTGTCGGGTCAATATAGCTCCCTGTGAGAATTTCATCTTTGGCTGTTGATCGGTTGGTCGTCTGATGGCAAGCGGTGAGGCACAATGGTATCAATAAAACGGCCCAGGTTTTCTTTTGCATCATCATCTCCGTAAAGCGGGGAAAGCATAATATAGAGACTGACCAAAACCGCCATTCACGAAAACCCGAAATTATCTGTAGTTGACCTGTTATTAAGACAATATTGCAAAACGTGATTAAAGCATGAAGCGGATCACATTACCTAGTGATGAATATTAGTTCGCTATCTACCTTTAATTAAATTGTGCAGAAAACACCCCTGAACAGTTATATACTCGTTTAATTTGCATAAATACTCCACTGGCCCGCCCCTGTTTTTTTCAGACAATACATACTGTAGCGCGTCAGTTCTACTTTTTTTATATACTCTGCAAAGTCATTTTCATCGACGTTGCCAATAAAATTACGCGCATCACATGTTGAAGAGGAAGGCTCTCCTGGAAGAGAGTAGGTTACGATTGCACTCTCAGGCTCATACAAAATAAAAAAAAGTAAAAAAGCGCAACCTACAATCCCAATATTAATGAAGCTAATAAATAATTTTGCATTATCGGTATATTTCACTGGCAGACCTACTCTCTTTAATAAAGCAGGCATAAAACATATCAGCATTTTTTATAGAGATTAATGGATTTTATCGGCTGATTTACCCGACGTTTAGTATTTACCAGCCATAAGTTCTTGCGGGTCGGTAGCACATAACTGCTGTACTGGCAGAAATGCCGCTACCGATGTTTTTACTGTGTATCGCGCTGGAAAGTTCACGCTCGCGGTCGGCATACAAACTGAAGGCACAAAAAAACCACCCGTAGGTGGTTTCACGACACTGCTTATTGCTTTGATTATTCTTGTCTTTCCCATGGTACCCGGAGCGGGACTTGAACCCGCACAGCGCGAACGCCGAGGGATTTTAAATCCCTTGTGTCTACCGATTCCACCATCCGGGCTCGGGAAAAATTGGAGGCGCGTTCCGGAGTCGAACCGGACTAGACGGATTTGCAATCCGCTACATAACCGCTTTGTTAACGCGCCAAATTTTTTTGGCTTTTCAGCCAGCATCCGCTTTACGCCAATGCTTTTAAACTGGAGCGGGAAACGAGACTCGAACTCGCGACCCCGACCTTGGCAAGGTCGTGCTCTACCAACTGAGCTATTCCCGCAGTATCAAGCAACTTTGTTAATCACTTGATTTTGTTATCGTCTGGCAATCAGTGCTGCCGTTCGATGCGTTGCATTCTACTTACCTGACGCACTGAGTCAACGATATTTTTCGTCACTCACGATCGTTTGCTGAAATTTGCGGCGAAACGATCACTGATCAAGCAAATCTCCGCGTGCAGCGCTCAAATATTGCAACATGGACCACAACGTTAGCACCGCTGCGACAAAGAAAAGCGCGATCCCGGCATACTCTACCCAGATATTCGGACGCCACAAGAGCCACGCCAGCGCCACCATCTGCGCGGTAGTTTTGACTTTACCGATCCAGGAGACCGCTACACTACTGCGTTTGCCCAGCTCCGCCATCCATTCACGCAGAGCAGAGATAATAATTTCGCGGGCTATCATCGTCGCCGCAGGTAACGTCACCCACCAGCTATGATAATGCTCGGTGACCAGCACCATGGCGATCGCCACCAGCACCTTGTCGGCGACGGGGTCGAGGAAAGCGCCGAAACGCGTACTCTGGTTCCAGCGTCGCGCCAGAAAGCCGTCAAACCAGTCGGTAATAGCGGCAATACAGAAAATCAGCGCGCTGACCATCGGCGCCCAGGCGAACGGCAAATAAAACACCACGACAAAGAATGGAATCAGGATGACGCGAAACAGCGTGAGCAACGTAGGGATATTAAATTGCATAGTGACGGGTAACTATCTGTTGTCAGTGAAATTACCCCTATGTTGCTACAGTGGCCTCAATGTTTCAACGACCAGAAGATCTTTTCTGCCAGACCTTGCGAAATACCCGGCACTTTTGCAATTTCTTCTACGCTGGCGTTACGTAGTCCTTGCAAACCGCCCATATATTTCAGCAGCATCTGGCGACGTTTAGGCCCAACGCCTTCAATAGTTTCCAGCGTACTGGTATTTTTAACCTTTGCGCGTTTTTTACGGTGTCCGCCGATCGCGTGATCGTGCGACTCATCGCGAATATGCTGAATAACATGCAGCGCCGGCGAGTCCGGCGGCAGGCTAAACCCCTCTCCTTCCGGTTCAAAAAAGAGTGTTTCCAGACCGGCCTTTCTGTCTGCGCCTTTGGCGACGCCGAGCAACAAAGGGCGATGCTTATCCCAGGGGACATCCAGCTCAGCGAAAACGGCTTTCGCCTGGGCGAGCTGCCCTTTTCCGCCGTCGATCAGAATA
Source organism: Salmonella sp. 741265050_HSA (assembly GCF_046569445.1). Classification (NCBI taxonomy): domain Bacteria; kingdom Pseudomonadati; phylum Pseudomonadota; class Gammaproteobacteria; order Enterobacterales; family Enterobacteriaceae; genus Salmonella; species Salmonella sp. 741265050_HSA. The sequence continues at coordinate 992,457 of NZ_JBKFSV010000001.1, forward strand.
ACGTCCGGAATCTTACTTTCTTCTATGGCCTTGCCATAACGCCGACGTAGCACCTGATTCATCGCCGCGTAGTCATCACCCGGCGTGATGCCCGCGATATTATAACGACGATACTCGGCGCGTAACGGCCCGTTAGCGTCAAATACCACACAGGATGCGACCGTTTGCTCCCCCATGGTATGGCTGATGTCAAAACATTCCATCCGCTTGATCGCAGGAAGTTTTAATACCGCCGCCAGCGCAGTCAAACGCTGCGTGATGGTGGACTGCTGCGAGAGTTTAGTGACTAAGGCCGTTGCCGCGTTGGTCCGCGCCAGCTTGAGATAACGGGCGCGATCGCCACGCGGTTTTGTCTGGACATGAATACGCCGTCCGGCAAGTTCCGACAACGAGTCGGCCAGCAGCGTTTTATCGCTAAGATTAAAATCAAGTAGTATCTCGCCCGGTAGCGTGCGCATCTGACTACCCTGCAGGTAAAACTGCCCGACAAAGGTTTCCACCACTTCGCCCAGTTCCGTACCGCCAGGCACTTTTGGAAAATAGCTGCGGCTGCCCAGCACCTTACCCTGGCGAATGAACAGCACATGCACACAGGCCATACCCGCATCAAAAGCCACGCCGATAACGTCGAGATCGTCGCCCGCATTGGAGACAAACTGTCTCTCCGTGACCCGGCGTACCGCCTGAATCTGATCGCGAATACGCGCCGCCTCTTCAAATGCCAGATCCTGGCTGGCCTTTTCCATCCGGGCAATCAGCTGTGTTAAGACCTGGTCGTCCTTGCCGGACAAAAACAACCGGACATACTCCACCTGTTGTGTGTACTCCTCCTCGCTGACCAGTCCTGCAACGCAGGGGCCTAAGCAGCGGCCAATCTGGTATTGCAGGCAAGGACGCGAGCGGTTGCGATACACGCTGTTTTCGCACTGGCGGATAGGGAAAATTTTCTGTAACAGCGCCAGCGTTTCCCGCACGGCATAGCCGTTAGGAAATGGGCCGAAGTACTCGCCTTTCGCATGTTTGGCGCCACGGTGCATCGCCAGACGCGGATGGGTATCGCCGCTCAGAAAAATAAAAGGATAGGATTTATCATCACGCAACAACACGTTGTAACGCGGTTGATACAACTTGATGTAATTATGCTCAAGCAGCAGCGCTTCCGTTTCGGTATGCGTTACCGTGACATCAATGTGTTGAATTTGCGCAACTAGCGCTTCGGTTTTACGCGAAGCCAGGTTGCTGCGAAAGTAGCTGGAAAGACGCTTTTTCAGGTCTTTTGCTTTACCGACATAAATAACCGTACCGCCGGCGTCATACATACGATAGACACCGGGTTGGCTGGTAACGGTTTTCAAAAACGCCTTTGCGTCAAATATTTCACTCACTGGCTTGTTAACGTCTCCGCATTACACAGGCCATGGCGGATTGCCAGGTGAGTCAGCTCAACATCACCATGAATGTTTAATTTACTGAACATACGATAGCGATAGCTGTTCACCGTTTTAGGACTGAGATTCAGCTGTTCTGAAATCTCATTGACCTTCTGACCCTTGGTGATCATCAGCATAATCTGCAACTCGCGTTCAGACAAACTGGCGAACGGCGTTTCCGTTTTTGCAGGCTCGATCTGACTGAGCGCCATCTGCTGAGCGATATCGGAGGCGATATAACGTTGTCCGGAATACACCGAACGAATAGCGCTCACCACCTCCTGAGGCGCAGCGCCTTTGCTGAGATAGCCAGCTGCGCCAGCCTGCATCACTTTGGCGGGCAACGGGTTCTCCGTATGGACGGTCAGCATGATCACTTTGATATCCGCTGTCGATCGGGCAATTTTACGCGTCGCCTCAAGGCCGCCAATACCGGGCATGTTCATATCCATCAGCACGACGTCAACGGCGTTAGTACGGCACCATTTTACCGCATCCTCTCCGCAGCACGCTTCACCGACAACTTTAATGCCCTTTATATCTTCAAGAATGCGTCGTATCCCTGCGCGCACCAGTTCGTGGTCATCAACAAGAAGAACGTTGATCAAAGGAATATCTCCAGAATAGGGATAACGCTACTGATAGTTAATCGTCCTTATATTAGCTGGTTTTATCTCAACTTTGAAACGTAAAAAAACACCGGGTATTCGATTTTGCTCTCGTTTTTGGAAATTATGTTGTACGTCATGTGGCAACTGCCAACGTTGTAGCCCCTTCTGGCGGCGCTGTCCCGGGCTGATATTTCATAATGGTGACAAAAATTTCACGTTCCGCTGTCTAAACACTAATTAGAGAATCAACTTTGTAACAATAATTAACGAGTGAAATACGCGTAATAAACAAAGAATGAAGAAAATATATGCATCACGCGGCAACGTTTATTTTGTGGGTAAACCTTCCCCTTTTTGATCAAAAAACAACCACTGCTATTTTTAGCGTAGCTTATGGTATACTCCGCCGCCTTAACATCTGCTATCGCACATTTTCACTGAAACATAACGAGGAAAATAAATGAGTACGCCTGATTTTTCCACCGCTGAGAATAATCAAGAACTGGCTACTGAAGTCAACTGCCTGAAAGCCATGTTAACGCTGATGCTGCAGGCGATGGGCCAGGCCGATGCAGGGCGCGTGATTCTTAAAATGGAAAAACAGATCGCGCAGATGGATGATGAAGCACAAGCGGCGGTATTTTCCAGTACGGTTAAGCAAATTAAACAGGCTTACCGCCAGTAGTAAAAAAACCGGCTGTTAGCATCGCTTTCAGCCGGTTTCGCGTCTGGCGCGAAGCATCGTCAGCACGTCATATCAGACCTGTCGCCGCAGCGTAGCAGGCAATCTGTGTTTTATTTGGCGCATTGAATTTCTTCTGCATGTTTTTCTGATGGAAGTTAACGGTATTTTCAGAAATCGACAGAATAATGGCGATCTCCGATGAGGTCTTCCCTTCCGCCGTCCACTTCAGAATCTCTTTCTCACGTTTACTGAAACGCATCTCAGGCGCCATCACCATGTCGTCTTCAAATCTTGTCAGCGCCGAAAGACTCTCCCGCGCCAGCAGTTGCAACCTCAGCTCCACTTCATCGTAGGTAAACGAGGAGCAGCGTAAACTGCTACGGGAGACAGATAAAAAGCCCAGCGCCCGGTTCGGCAACATCACACACTGGGTTACGCCTCTGCGTAATCCGAAACGCTGGGCGGCATCCCACATCGCCTGCGCTTCATGAAATAGCACGTCATCCCAATGTAAATGACCCTGCCTGAAATTTTCCGGCTTTAATACAGGATCGATCGCAAAATAGTTTTCGGACTGATAATGCGTTACCCACGCCTGAGGATAAGTGGTACGAAGCGATATTTTAGGCCGGGTAAAGGGAACGGGATGACGAACACACAGGGCATAATAATCAAATTCCAGCCGCTGTGTCTGATATTGCAATTCAGTATAAACATCCTCTGTTGCCGCCATCTCCTGAAAGCGTAACAACATTGCGCGTCGCCAGGTGAAGAAATCATTTTCCTGCATATTTTATGGTCACGCCTTTGATATTGATAATCATTATTATGAATGACTTAAATTAACACATAAATAGTGTTTATATATAAGAAATATCGGACGAATCGTAGAATACTTGAGCGGCATTACAGTTTTTTGGCTTCCGCCTGAGAGCGAGGTTAATAATCTGGCAGAATGACTTCATAATTATTCATTGCGCTCGCCCGAGGCGCGGCTAATTCGAGCGAGCGTTGAAAAGGTATTATTTCACTAAAAATTTCTCAAGGAACTGGCGGGTACGCGGATGCTGAGGATCGGCGAACAAGGTTTTCGCCGGCCCCTGCTCAACGATTTGCCCCTGATCCATAAATATTGCCCGGTCAGCCACGTCACGCGCAAAGCCCATTTCGTGAGTAACGATCACCATCGTGCGCTTTTCCTGCGCCAGCTGGCGAATCGTATTAAGCACCTCGCCGACTAATTCAGGATCAAGCGCCGACGTGGGCTCATCAAACAGTATCACTTCCGGGCGCATCGCCAGCGCGCGTGCAATCGCCACGCGCTGCTGTTGCCCGCCCGACAGGCGGCGCGGATAACGGGTCTCTTTACCGGCCAACCCGACTTTGGCTAACAGTTCCCGCGCCAGCGCCGTCGCCTCGGCTTTCGGCTCTCCCTTTACAATCACCGGACCTTCAATGATATTTTCCAGCACGGTACGATGCGGGAACAGGTTAAAACTCTGAAAGACAAAGCCAACATGCTGACGTAGCTGGCGAATCAACCCTTTTTGCTGGCTAAGTGGGCGGGCGGTATCGATGATAATATCGCCCACTTTAATGGTGCCCGCTTCCGGTTGTTCCAGCAGGTTAATGCAGCGTAATAACGTTGTCTTCCCTGAGCCGCTCGGGCCGATAATGGCGACGACTTCTCCGGGCTTCACCTCAAGGTCGATACCGTGCAGCACCGTTTGACCATGAAATTTTTTGACCAGGTTGGTGACTTCGATCGCACTCATTTTGGCTCTCTCTCCTGGCGGTTAAGCTGGTTTTCAAAATAGTTTTGCAGTGCCGATAAGACGGTCGCCATTACCCAGTAGATTAACGACGCGGCCAGATACATGGTAAACACCTCCAGCGTTCGCGAGGTAATTAACTGCGCCTGGCGGAACAACTCCGGCACCTGAATCGTCGCGGCGAGCGACGTATCTTTCACCAGGCTGATAAAGCTGTTGCTCAACGGTGGAAGCGCAACGCGAGCGGCCTGCGGCAAAATAGCGCGACGTAGCGTTTGCCACGGCGTCATGCCAATGCTCGCCGCCGCTTCCCATTGTCCCTTGTCGATAGCCGAGATCGCCGCGCGCAGCGTCTCGGACGTGTAAGCCGCGGTATTGAGCGATAAACCAATCATCGCCGCCGGGATAGGGTCCAGCTCAATACCAAATTGCGGCAGGCCGTAATAGATCATAAATAACTGGGCGATAAGCGGCGTACCGCGAAAAATCGAGATATAAAAGCGAGCCAGCCAGCGAACCGGCCATAGCGGAGACATCCGCATCAGCGCCAGCACAAATCCCAGCAGCAGACCAAAAAACATACCGCCAATACTCAGTTGCAGGGTAAAGACGGCGCCTTTAAGCAAATACGGCAGCGATTCAATAACCAGTTGGATACTTTCTTGCATTCGCGTTGATTACCTGGAGGTTATACATGAGGATGGTAGGCAAACAGCGCAGGCGCCCCACCGGTGTGAATAAAGAGAATCGGCCCGTCATCGTTAAAGCGTTTCTGGCTGATGCCGTCTATCAGACCCGCCATCGCTTTACCGGTATATACCGGATCCAGCAGCACTCCCTCCAGGCTCGCCAGCAGTTTCACCGCCTCCATCCCCGCGTCATTTGGCACGCCGTAACCCGGGGCAAAATAGTCATCCCATAAATGAATATCCGCCGTCGCCGTCAGCGCCAGCTGACCGGCAATAGCCTGCTGTAAGGCAATCACTTTGGGTTTCTGCTCGGCGACAGCACGTGAAACGGTCACGCCAATCAGTTCGACATCCGGCATCAGATGTTCCAGCCCGACAGCTAACCCGGCGTGCGTTCCGGCGCTGCCGGAGGCCACCACCACCGAAGAGAGCCCGACGACCTCTTCACACTGCTGGGCGATTTCCAGGGCGCTCTCTACGTATCCCATTGCGCCCAGCGCGCTGGAGCCGCCGACCGGAATCACATAGGGCCTGAACCCTTGCGCTTCAATGCGCGTCGCCAGCGTTTGCAGCTGCGCATCCGGATCGGTTAGCGCATCGCACATCTCAATTTGCGTATTAAATAAATCCAGTAACAGGCGATTACCATTCGTCAGGTAATTTTCCGCGGTGGTACCGATTGGATTTTCCAGCAAAGCGACGCAATGCAGCCCCAATTTGGCCGCGACCGCCGCCGTCTGACGGACATGGTTCGACTGAATCGCCCCTGCGGTTATCAGCGTATCCGCCCCTTCTCGCAGCGCGTCGGCCACCAGAAACTCCAGCTTACGCAGTTTATTGCCGCCCATTGCAATGGGCGTAACGTCATCGCGCTTAATGTAAATCTCACGGCCAAGATAATCAGACAATCGCGGCAGGTATTCGAGCGGGGTCGGCGCGCCGATAAGCTCCAGGCGAGGGAAGCGCGTTAAGTGATGTAGTGGCATTGAGCCTCCAGTAACGTTGTGGTGTGTTCTTTTTATTATGCACGTTGATCTAACGGAAATAAAAAAGGCGCCGATTCACGCGCCTCCGTTTGCTGACATAGTATGAGGTTGATATTGCCCGGCGGCGCACTGCCTGCCGGGCAACGTAGAGCATTATTGGGTCACGTCAGCGCCAAACCATTTTTCAGAGAGCGCTTTTAAGGTGCCATCTTTTTGCATTTCCGCAATGGCGTTATCTACCGCCTTCAGCAAGTCTTCGTTGCCTTTACGTAACGCAACGCCGGACTCCTGACGCGAAAACGCATCACCGGTGACGGCCAGCGTACCTTTGGTTTTTTTCACCAGATCCAGCGCCGCCAGACGATCGACTAAAATCGCGTCAATACGGCCTACGCGCAGATCCTGGTATTTTGTAGGATCATCGTCATAAGTACGGATATCCACACCCTGAACATGTTGACGTAGCCACTCTTCATAGTTAGTCCCCAGCCCAACGCCGACTTTTTTGCCCTGCAGATCGGCAGCCGTTTTGATCGTGCCTTCATTGCCTTTTTTCACCAGCGCCTGAACGCCGGAGACAGTATAAGGCGTAGAGAAATCATATTTTTTCTTGCGGACGTCTGAAATCGTGACCTGGTTTATCACCACATCAATGCGTTTAGCGTCCAGCGACGCCAGTATTCCGTCCCATTTGGTCGGCTTCAACGACGCTTTAACGCCCAGATGTTTTGCCAACGCCTCGGCGAAATCGACTTCAAAACCGGTTAATTTGCCATCTTCGCCCTGAAAACTAAACGGCGGATAGGTACCTTCCAGCCCTACCAGCAGCGTGCCACGTTCTTTAACTTTGTTCAGCAAACCCTCATCGGCAAAGCTCTTCGCGCTCATTCCCGCCACCAGCGCTACAGCCATTACTCCCATCAGTGCCTGACGTCCCAGCAGTGCTAATTTCATAGTAACCCCGAATATTGCCGTTAATGACCATAGACTGTGTCCCGCCATGGCGCATCGTCACGTCTCGCGAACCTTTGGGGGACTCAGCCTAATGTAGAAGGTTTGCCACGTTTCACCAACACGACTCTGCTACATCTTATGCTTTTTTAATATATATCAGAACTGGCGGTAAAGGGGGATTTCTGTCTGGGCGCAATCTGCTGATGCGCTTTATATTGCTGGTATTTACGTAGTGCGATACGGTAATTATTGGTGCTGGTTTCCGGCAACCATGGCGCCAGGCTTTCATCGAGAAAACCGTCCTGCAGCAGATCGTGGGAAATGTTTTGCTCGCTGAGGTAATTGCCAAGACGTCGTAAACGCACGACATATTCCCGCACCGTGCCATGACTCATCTCGGTTTGTTCAAACAAATACTGTTTGAAACCGATAATATCGAAAAAATCACTCTGCTTTTTGCAGTGCAAATCGCCGCAAAAGCGACATAGCGCCACCCACTCCTTCTGCTCCCGCTGCCAGGCAGCGTCGTCAAGTAGCATATCCAGCTGTGAAATAGCGATTTTATTAACGATCTTGCCACGGCGAACCAGCGTAATGCGGTCGAGCAGTTTGTGACAATGCGCGCAATGCGTCTGGCTGTGTTTAAAGTCTTTAAGATAGCGGCTCAAGGGCCGCCTTTTAGGTTGCTGCACCGTCATGAGAACTCCTGGTAGTCTATACGTTGTGCGGCACTTTTCGGGTGCGACCATGCGCGACCTATAACTTACCCAGTTTGGTGCGTAATCGTTTGATGGCCTGACTATGCAACTGGCTGACCCGCGATTCGCCAACTTCCAGTACCGCGCCAATCTCTTTGAGGTTGAGCTCTTCCTGGTAATACAGCGTTAACACCAGTTGCTCGCGTTCCGGCAGCGATTCAATCGCGTCCATTACCCGCTGTCGCAGGTCGCCCTCCAGCAGTTGATGTAACGGGTTTTCCTGTTGATGTTCTTCAGTCACCAGTTCGATGCTATCGCCATGCTCTTCCCGCCACTCATCGTAAGAGAAAAGTTGGCTGTTGTTGGTATCGAGCAACATCTGACGATACTCCGCAACAGGGATGCCAAGACGTTCCGCCACTTCGGTTTCCGTCGCATTACGCCCCAGTTCCTGCTCCAGTTGTCCCATCGCCTGCGCCACTTCGCGGGCATTACGCCGGACGCTACGCGGCACCCAATCGCGGCTGCGTAATTCATCCAGCATCGCCCCACGAATACGCTGCACTGCGTAAGTGGTAAATGCCGTTCCTTGCAAAGCGTCATATCGGTCGACCGCATTTAATAACCCGATGCCGCCCGCTTGTAGCAGATCGTCCAGTTCCACGCTCGCCGGCAATCGCACCTGCAGGCGCAATGCTTCGTGACGCACCAGCGGTACATAACGCTGCCACAGCGAGTGTTTATCCATTACACCTTCAGCGGTATACAGTGAATTCACGATAAACAGCCCTGCGTTAAATGAGTTATCGGCATGATTATCCGTTTCTACAGAGGGTTCTATCGAAGGAATAAGGCTATAAAAGAAGGGTTATTTCACTTATGTAACCTGTAGCGCCTTTTTAGCGGCTCAAAGAGCAGAATAAAATCAGCCAGATAGAATAAACGGGATGCGCAAAAGCCCACCCCGGACAAAACTATGTCAGAAGATGAATCATCGACAGATCGTCGCCAGTACGTACCGTTTCTATATGGCGATGAAAATTCTTCGCCACCTCGCTGTTATGCTGGCTGCGGGAGTGAAAACTATACACAATATTGGTAACGTCATCCCACTCTAGCCGCCCGCGCTCATGCACGCTGGCTGCCGTTAATAGCTTAATAAAGGCATATTCCGCCACGATAATATACAGCGCGCGTAACGGGTCGACATTCGGCTGGTTGGGGAAATTATTTTCCCAAATTTTATAGAGAATTAAATTTCTGAAAGCCCAGTTCTTCTGCTGCTCATCCGCCTGTAAACAGCGCGCTAATGAGGACTCAATATCGCTCACCTTCTGCTCCATTGAAACGCCCTCTTCCGCCGTCAGCACCCGCAGAAGGCACTGGATGTAGTGATCGAGGATAACACTGCCACGACTAAGCGGGAGCGAGCGGAAATAGTCCTGCATCTGCAATACCAGCGAGGTTTTTACCTTGCTATCCGGCGCGATATTCATCAACTCCTGCGCCAACACGCCGGTCTGCAACTGTTCAAGTAACGCGGCATACACCTGTTCCAGTTCACCCAGCGCCGCATCATCAATTTTGGCAAATTTCTGCGTATACATGACAAATTTAATCAACGCATAGAGCGCGGCTTCCGTACTGCTGTTGGCATGATTGATCAGACTCAGGCAAAACAGATTGAGTAACTTTTGCTGCGCCGGGAATAACGGCGCAGTATTGAATGTCTGCTGAATGATAGTTTTTTCGCTGAGTGCCATTGCGTCAGGATCGTTCAAAATGCGGGACGTCACCTCCGGGCAGGCAAGACTCAGAGAGTTACGCACCTCATTTTTGTAGGTATGATGCGCCCGCGGGAAAGAGGAACAGGTATGACTTAATGCCTTTGCGCCTAACGTTTTTTGTACCCGGCACAGACGGTCCTCATCCAGATAAGGGCAATTCCCCAGCGCCGAAGGCAGCTTAATTTCCCCCCAGTGGCTGTTGTTCTTTTTCAGCAGAATAATATTATCTTGCGCGATGGTACGAATCGTCGCGTCTTTACTGGCGAGATACTTTTTGACCGTCGTCTTATCCAGCGTGATTTTCCAGCCCTTACAACAGTGGTCGCGACAGGCCGAGCCAGAACAGGAAAAGCGGGTGACAAAGGCAGGTTCAGTGACGGTGATTTCTTTCATTACACAGGCTCCGGAATTAAAAAAGGCAGCTTTCGCTGCCTTGATTGTGTACCACGTGTCGGTGAATCAATCGCCGGATTAACGCAGTAAAGAGAGGACGTTTTGCGGAACCTGGTTAGCCTGCGCCAGAACGGAGGTACCGGCCTGCTGCAGAATCTGCGCGCGAGACATGTTGGAGACTTCGGTCGCGTAGTCGGAATCTTCGATACGGCTACGGGCAGAAGACAGGTTATTTACGGTATTGCCCAGGTTGGTGATAGCGGAGTTGAAACGGTTCTGAACCGCACCCAAGTCAGAACGCAGCGCATCCACCTGCGCCAGCGCGGCATCAATTCTCTGCAGCGGGTTTTCGGTAGTTGTAGCAGCCGCTTCCGCCAGATCAGGCTGTGCTTTAAAGTTGTGACCAGCGGCTTTGCTGGCATTGTAGGTTTTACCGTCGATAGAAACAACTTCAGTTTTACCGTCTGCGCCACCCAGTTGGTTTAGTGCAGTTTTAGTGTTGCCGTCTTTATCGGTATAAGAAGTACTATTAATACTATAGCTGCCGTCTTTTTCTTTAGTTGCAGCATAGTAGTCATCACCTACTTTAATACCGTATCCACCATCAATAGTTTTACCATTCTTATCAGTGTACGACATTTTCACTACCGTCGCAGCTTCTGCAACCGCATCAGCAATACCACTCGCTTTTAAGGCATCCTGAACACTACTTGATGCTTTCAGCGGTTTTTCATCAATAGTTTTTTCAACTTCAACTGCATTCGTTGGTTTTGCTTCTTTAGTCGCACCAGTTGCTAAAGAAACATTACCGTCAGCATCGACGTCAGCTTTGTAGAAACCAGCATGCGCTGCTTTATCCGTAGTATCAGTAAAGTCAACCTCTACATAGTAATTTTTGCTATCTGCATCATAGTAGACTTTACCATCTTTAACGCTACCGGTTTCTGTTGTTGTACCAGTAATACTAGTTTTTAATGTAGCACCAGTAATTCCAGCAGTTTTTAAATCAAGAGATTGAGTAACGCCAGTGCTATCAACATCATATTTTTTCTGCACATTCAGCGTATCCAGACCCAGGGTCTGAGAGTTGATCTGCTTCAGATCGATATCGATAGTTTCACCGTCGTTGGCACCAACCTGGATGGTCAGGGTGTTGTCCTGCGCCAGAACTTTCACGCCGTTGAACTGAGTCTGGCCGGATACACGGTCGATTTCGTTCAGGCGCTGGGTGATTTCAGCCTGGATGGAGTCGAGGTCAGACTGGGAGTTGGTGCTGTTAGCAGACTGAACCGCCAGTTCACGCACACGCTGCAGGTTGTTGTTGATTTCGTTCAGCGCGCCTTCCGTGGTCTGTGCAATAGAAATACCGTCATTAGCGTTACGGGAAGCCTGAGTCAGGCCTTTGATGTTCGCGGTGAAACGGTTAGCAATCGCCTGACCTGCCGCATCGTCTTTCGCGCTGTTGATACGCAGACCAGAAGACAGACGCTCGATAGCGGTACCCAGAGCAGACTGGGATTTGTTCAGGTTATTCTGGGTCAACAGCGACAGGCTGTTTGTATTAATGACTTGTGCCATGATCTTTTCCTTATCAATTACAACTTGATGTTATTGGGCTGTTGCCCACGGTTTCTCACCGTAACCCTTGTATCGGCACCTGAATTTCGAACTTTAGAAAATTTTTCACTTCCCCCGATCTTTTTCTTAGGCGGCGAAATAGCCGCTTTATGCATCATTATTCCGCGCATTATTTTTGCAAAATTATCATTAAACTTTGCCTCCAGATTGCCGATAACGCGCTTAACTACTGTTTGCAATCAAAAAGGAAGAAGGCATGGCTTCAATTTCATCATTAGGTGTGGGATCAAACTTACCGTTAGACCAGTTGTTGACAGACCTGACAAAGAACGAAAAAGGACGCTTAACGCCAATTACCAAACAGCAGAGCGCGAATTCGGCAAAGCTAACCGCCTATGGCACATTGAAAAGCGCATTAGAAAAATTCCAGACGGCAAATACCGCGTTAAATAAAGCGGATTTATTTAAGTCTACCGTGGCGTCCAGCACGACGGAGGACCTCAAAGTCAGTACTACCGCTGGCGCTGCCGCAGGGACTTATAAAATTAGCGTAACCCAGCTTGCCGCCGCGCAGTCGCTGGCGACAAAAACCACCTTCGCGACCACCAAAGAGCAGTTGGGCGATACGTCGGTCACGTCCCGGACAATTAAAATTGAACAGCCGGGACGTAAAGAGCCGCTGGAAATTAAGCTGGATAAAGGCGACACCTCCATGGAGGCGATCCGTGACGCCATCAATGACGCCGACAGCGGTATCGCCGCCAGCATCGTTAAGGTCAAAGAGAACGAATTCCAGTTGGTGCTTACCGCCAATAGCGGTACCGACAATACGATGAAGATCACGGTGGAAGGCGATACAAAACTTAACGATTTACTCGCTTATGACAGCACCACCAATACCGGCAATATGCAAGAGCTGGTGAAAGCAGAAAACGCGAAGCTGAACGTAAACGGCATCGACATTGAGCGTCAGAGCAATACCGTAACCGACGCCCCTCAGGGAATTACGCTCACCCTGACGAAGAAAGTGACCGACGCGACCGTGACGGTAACGAAAGATGATACCAAGGCGAAAGAGGCGATTAAATCCTGGGTGGATGCCTATAACTCGCTGGTGGATACCTTTAGCTCGTTAACCAAATATACCGCCGTTGAGCCGGGCGAAGAAGCCAGCGATAAAAACGGCGCGCTGTTAGGCGATAGTGTGGTTCGTACTATCCAGACCGGGATTCGGGCACAATTTGCCAATAGCGGCAGTAATTCTGCGTTCAAAACAATGGCGGAAATTGGCATCACTCAGGATGGGACTTCCGGCAAACTGAAGATTGATGATGATAAGCTGACCAAAGTACTGAAAGATAACACAGCCGCAGCGCGTGAGCTGCTGGTGGGCGATGGTAAAGAAACGGGGATCACCACCAAAATTGCCACCGAAGTGAAAAGTTATTTGGCGGATGACGGCATTATTGATAATGCGCAGGACAACGTTAACGCCACGCTGAAAAGCCTGACGAAACAGTACCTGTCCGTTAGCAACAGCATCGATGAAACCGTTGCCCGTTACAAGGCCCAGTTTACCCAACTGGATACCATGATGAGTAAGCTGAATAACACCAGTAGTTATTTGACCCAGCAATTTACAGCTATGAACAAGTCCTGATAACAGAGGTCACCATGTACACCGCGAGCGGTATCAAAGCTTATGCGCAAGTCAGCGTGGAAAGCGCCGTGATGAGCGCCAGCCCGCATCAGTTGATTGAAATGTTGTTTGATGGCGCGAATAGCGCTCTGGTGCGCGCTCGCCTGTTTTTAGAACAAGGCGATGTTGTCGCGAAAGGTGAAGCGTTAAGCAAAGCCATCAATATTATCGATAACGGGCTGAAAGCCGGCCTCGATCAGGAAAAAGGCGGTGAGATTGCGACGAATCTTTCCGAGCTATACGACTATATGATTCGCCGTTTACTGCAGGCTAATTTGCGTAACGACGCTCAGGCCATCGAAGAAGTGGAAGGGTTACTCAGCAATATTGCAGAAGCCTGGAAACAGATTTCACCGAAAGCATCTTTCCAGGAGTCTCGTTAATGACCTCAACCGTGGAGTTTATCAACCGTTGGCAGCGTATTGCGCTGCTCAGTCAATCGCTGCTTGAACTTGCGCAGCGAGGTGAATGGGATCTCTTACTGCAACAAGAGGTCTCCTATCTGCAAAGTATTGAAACGGTGATGGAAAAGCAAACTCCACCGGGCATTACGCGAAGTATTCAGGATATGGTCGCCGGATACATCAAACAAACGCTGGATAATGAGCAGCTCCTGAAAGGGCTGCTGCAACAGCGACTGGATGAACTGAGTAGTTTGATCGGACAATCCACCCGCCAAAAATCACTCAACAACGCTTATGGCCGTCTTTCCGGTATGTTACTCGTGCCAGACGCGCCTGGCGCCTCATAATATTTTCCCGTCTCGTATGAAAATTCTTCCATACTCCAGAGGTCGGCTAAACGACTTCTGGAGCACGGAAGATGAAAAACCCCACGTTATTGCAGTACTTCCACTGGTATTATCCCGACGGCGGTAAACTCTGGTCTGAGCTGGCGGAACGTGCTGATGGGCTGAATGATATCGGTATCAATATGGTCTGGCTACCGCCCGCCTGTAAAGGCGCCTCCGGCGGCTATTCCGTAGGCTATGATACCTACGACCTGTTTGACCTCGGCGAATTTGACCAAAAAGGAACTATCGCGACAAAGTACGGCGATAAACGCCAGTTACTGACGGCGATAGACGCGCTCAAAAAAAATAGTATTGCGGTGCTGCTCGACGTCGTCGTGAATCACAAAATGGGGGCAGACGAAAAAGAACGTATTCGCGTTCAGCGCGTGAATCAGGATGACCGCACGCAAATCGATGACAACATCATTGAATGCGAAGGCTGGACGCGCTACACCTTCCCTGCCCGCGCGGGCCAGTATTCCAACTTTATTTGGGACTATCACTGTTTCAGCGGCATTGATCACATCGAGAATCCCGACGAAGACGGCATTTTTAAGATCGTCAATGACTATACCGGCGATGGCTGGAACGATCAGGTTGATGATGAGATGGGTAATTTCGACTATCTGATGGGTGAAAATATCGATTTTCGCAATCACGCGGTTACGGAAGAAATTAAATATTGGGCTCGTTGGGTCATGGAACAAACCCACTGTGACGGCTTTCGCCTGGACGCGGTAAAACATATACCCGCCTGGTTTTATAAAGAATGGATTGAGCATGTACAGGCGGTTGCGCCAAAACCGCTGTTTATTGTCGCAGAATACTGGTCGCATGAAGTAGATAAACTGCAAACGTACATCGATCAGGTCGACGGGAAAACCATGCTGTTCGACGCGCCGTTGCAGATGAAATTTCATGAAGCCTCGCGCCAGGGCGCGGAGTATGACATGCGCCACATATTCACCGGCACGCTGGTAGAAGCCGACCCTTTTCATGCGGTGACGCTGGTCGCTAACCACGATACACAACCGTTACAGGCGCTGGAAGCGCCGGTAGAACCCTGGTTCAAACCATTGGCCTATGCGCTGATCCTGCTTCGTGAAAACGGCGTGCCGTCGGTGTTTTATCCCGATTTATACGGCGCCAGCTATGAGGATAGCGGCGAAAATGGCGAGACCTGTCGGGTCGACATGCCGGTGATTAACCAACTGGATCGGCTGATCCTCGCTCGTCAGCGTTTTGCGCACGGTATACAAACACTCTTTTTCGATCATCCTAACTGTATCGCCTTTAGTCGCAGCGGTACTGAAGAGAATCCAGGCTGTGTGGTCGTACTTTCCAATGGCGACGACGGTGAAAAAACCCTCCTGCTCGGCGACAATTACGCTAACAAGACCTGGCGTGATTTTCTGGGAAACCGCAGTGAGCATGTTGTAACTAATGATCAAGGCGAAGCGACGTTCTTCTGCAACGCAGGCAGCGTCAGCGTGTGGATCATTGAGGACGTGTGATGAGCGTTCCCGGCGGCAGAGCGCTGCCGGGAAGCGAAATTACGGCAGCGGCGTCGGCAGCGGCGTTTTTTCTAACGCGGCGGCGCACTCCGGCGTCGGACGAGCGACCCGTTGCAGCGTCATGCCATCATATTCCAGGGTATTCCCGTCGCGCTCAATCTCATAGAGCTCACGCTTAACCGTAACATTGGTTAAGTCATCGGAGAGCATGGTCAGCTTGCCCGGCAGAGCAATAACGCGCTGCCACTGGCGGCAGTCCAGCGTATCGCCTTCTTTAGTCACTACCAGGCTGGCGATAGCTTCAGGGCTCACCAGCTTACGTTGCGGGCCTTTTGACTGCCAGTACCCTTCCAGACCGGCCGGCGCGGGCGTTTTCACCACATCATTATAGTTTTCCACCTCGGCGCATCCGGCCAGAACCAGCAATGCGCCAACGATCGCTACTTTTTTCATCATTCATCCTGCATCAGAAGAAAGAGGAATTGTGGCATTAAAGCTCTGACGCCGCCAGCCTTTCCAGGCGCTGGCCGCAATTTGATCCAGTCGGTATTACCGCTTATTAGGTGTAGGCAAATTCTGTGATCGGTGTAGTATGCGCACTTCTTGTTTCACACCTTCTGAGTTCAGAGGCTAAACACATGTCATGGCAACACTTCAAGCAAACCTGGTTAATTAAATTCTGGGCGCCGGCCCCTGCGGTGATCGCAGCCGGTATTCTCTCTACCTACTATTTTGGCATCACCGGCACGTTCTGGGCCGTGACGGGCGAATTTACCCGCTGGGGCGGGCAAATTTTGCAGCTTTTTGGCGTTCATGCCGAACAGTGGGGCTACTACAAGCTGATTCATCTGGAAGGTACGCCGCTGACGCGTATCGACGGCATGATGATCCTCGGCATGTTCGGCGGCTGTTTCGCCGCAGCGCTGTGGGCCAACAACGTAAAATTGCGTATGCCGCGCAGCCGAATCCGTATCGTACAGGCGGTGGTCGGAGGCATGATCGCTGGCTTCGGCGCGCGTCTGGCGATGGGGTGTAACCTGGCCGCCTTTTTTACCGGAATCCCGCAGTTCTCCCTACACGCGTGGTTCTTTGCGCTGGCGACCGCTATCGGTTCCTGGTTCGGCGCCCGCTTTACGTTGCTGCCGATATTTCGCATACCGGTGAAAATGCAAAAGGTCTCCGCGGCTTCGCCACTGACGCAGAAACCGGATCAGGCAAGACGGCGTTTCAGGCTCGGTATGCTGGTCTTTATCGGCATGATTGGCTGGGCGTTATTAACGGCAATGCATCAGCCGAAACTGGGGCTGGCGATGCTGTTCGGCGTCGGGTTTGGGCTGCTGATCGAGCGCGCGCAAATCTGCTTTACTTCGGCCTTTCGCGACCTGTGGATCTCCGGACGCGCCCATATGGCGAAAGCGATTATTTTCGGCATGGCGGTCAGCGCCATTGGTATTTTCAGCTACGTGCAGTTGGGCGTTGCACCTAAAATTATGTGGGCTGGCCCGAATGCGGTCATTGGCGGACTGCTGTTCGGTTTTGGCATCGTGCTGGCGGGCGGCTGCGAAACCGGCTGGATGTACCGCGCCGTAGAAGGCCAGGTGCATTACTGGTGGGTGGGCCTCGGCAATGTCATCGGTTCGACCATCCTGGCTTACTACTGGGATGATTTCGCGCCCGCTCTGGCGACCAGTTGGGATAAAGTTAACCTGCTGAATACCTTTGGTCCGCTGGGCGGTCTGCTGGTCACCTACCTGTTGTTATTTACCGCGCTGATGTTAATTATCGGCTGGGAAAAACGTTTTTTCCGCCGTGCGGGGCTGACGCCTGCTAAGGAATCTGTATGAAAAATATCGTCCCTGATTACCGTCTGGATATGGTTGGCGAACCTTGCCCGTACCCGGCGGTCGCCACTCTGGAAGCGATGCCGCAGCTAAAAAAAGGTGAGATCCTGGAAGTGGTGAGCGACTGTCCGCAGTCCATTAATAATATTCCACTGGATGCGCGCAATCATGGCTATACGGTGCTGGATATCCAACAGGATGGCCCGACAATTCGTTATCTGATTCAAAAATAAGCGCATACTCCCGCTGTACGTTACGGCGGGAGACCTTTTTACGGCATAACCGGCAAAAATCTACAACGCATAAAAGAAATCAGACAAGGTCGTCTTGTGCGCCGTGGCATAAATCTATTATATAACGTATACCGTTTTAATTTTGTCTGAGCCGATGAAAAACCCAGGGTTATTTTAATCAAAACATAAAATAATTATTATTTCCCGTCTACGCCATAAAAGACTATCAGGTATTTATATTTTTACTCACTGACATCATCAGGTGATGATTTATTTATGCACAGCAGAAGCCAAAAAAATGATAAAAATTATTTTCATCTCCATTATTGGAGTCGTCTGTCTTGCCGCTGCCCGTTATTCACCCGTCACAGTGGTCAATGCACATCCGAGCGTCATTGCCCGCTGTCTCGCTGATAATCTGTCCCCGTATGGGTATATACTGGATCTCCATGAAACAGATATTCCAGGCATTAGTAAAGAATTTACCGTGTATTATCGCAACGGTGCATATATTGCAGGAACATTCTGGATTGCAAACTCAATGACAATAGCATCAGAACGAATAGTAGGAATGAATGGCGTCAGTAAACAGGCGTACCCTATTTTTAATAAGTCCCTGCAACAATGTGCAACCCGCTTATCAATAAAATGAGCGCGCCTCGCAAAAAACAAGCCCACATAATCACGCACTGGTTGCATGGGCGTCGCGTCCCCCGCCGCTGACTGAGGTAAGCGCCCGGGAGTTCGCTGCGGATGTGTTGTCAGCTCTGGCTTAAACCTGCATGGACATGACTTCCTGATACGCGGCGACCAGCTTGTTGCGCACCTGAATCCCCATTTGCATGGAGACGGACGCTTTTTGCATATCGGCCATCACGTCATTAAGCGCAATGCCCGGCTCACCCAGAGTGAATTTTTCCGCCTGAACGCGCGCCGCCGTCTGTCTGTCGCTAATACGATCCAGCGCAGCATGTAGCTGGCCGGCAAAACTCACCGTCGACTGCGAGTGCGTGTCTTGCCCGCGCGCGGCCATCGCCGTCGCCTGTAACTGGCTAATAACCCCTTCAATCCCCTGTATTGCTGCCATGCTATTCCCCTGGATGATTTTTTACGCAGCAGAGATTACCAGTTTGTCAATAAGATAAAGGCGTTAAATAACGATAAAAAACCTCGGTTTTTAGCGCATAGAAAAATTCGAAACCACAAATAATGAGACCGTCAATTTTTCGAGTTTGCTGACCCGGGAGTGAGTCTTGTTCCACTTTGCAAAAAACGCCGTCCACGATCAGTCACGAGGTGCGAGATGAGTGCGACTGCATCGACTGCAACCCAACCTAAACCTCTCGAGTGGCTTAATCGCCTACGCGCGAATCCCCGAATTCCGTTAATTGTGGCGGGTTCCGCTGCCGTGGCGATCGTCGTTGCGATGGTGCTGTGGGCCAAAACGCCCGATTACCGCACGCTATTTAGCAACCTTTCCGATCAGGACGGCGGCGCGATCGTCGCGCAGTTGACCCAGATGAATATCCCCTATCGCTTTGCCAATGGCAGCGGCGCGATTGAAGTGCCCGCCGACAAAGTGCATGAACTGCGTCTGCGTCTGGCGCAGCAGGGGCTGCCTAAAGGCGGCGCGGTAGGCTTTGAACTGCTTGATCAGGAAAAATTCGGTATCAGTCAGTTCAGCGAGCAGGTGAATTATCAGCGCGCGCTGGAAGGTGAACTGGCCCGGACGATCGAGACGCTGGGGCCGGTAAAAAGCGCCCGCGTTCACCTGGCGATGCCAAAGCCGTCGCTATTTGTGCGGGAACAAAAATCCCCTTCCGCCTCCGTCACCGTCACACTGGAACCGGGTCGGGCGCTGGATGAAGGACAAATTAGCGCCGTGGTACATCTGGTTTCCAGCGCTGTCGCCGGTTTGCCGCCAGGAAACGTCACTCTGGTCGATCAATCCGGTCATCTGCTCACGCAATCCAATACCAGCGGTCGCGACCTTAATGACGCGCAATTAAAATTTGCTAATGATGTGGAAAGCCGCATCCAACGCCGTATCGAAGCCATTCTGTCGCCTATCGTCGGGAACGGTAATGTTCACGCTCAGGTAACCGCCCAGTTGGATTTTGCCAATAAAGAACAGACGGAAGAGCACTACAGCCCGAACGGCGATGCGTCGAAGGCCACCCTGCGTTCACGTCAGTTGAATATTAGCGAACAGGTAGGCGCGGGCTATCCCGGCGGCGTGCCTGGCGCGCTGTCGAACCAACCAGCGCCGCCTAACGAGGCGCCGATCGCCACACCGCCGACCAATCAACAAAACGCGCAGAATACGCCACAAACCAGTACCAGTACCAGTACCAACAGTAACAGTGCTGGCCCGCGCAATACGCAGCGTAATGAAACCAGTAACTACGAAGTGGACCGCACCATTCGTCACACCAAAATGAATGTGGGCGATATTGAGCGTCTCTCCGTAGCTGTCGTGGTGAATTACAAAACGCTGGCGGATGGCAAACCGCTGCCATTGACCGCCGATCAGATGAAACAGATCGAGGATTTAACCCGTGAAGCGATGGGTTTTTCCGATAAACGCGGCGATACGCTAAACGTGGTGAATTCACCGTTTAGCGCAGTGGATAACACCGGCGGCGAACTGCCCTTCTGGCAACAGCAGTCCTTTATCGATCAGTTGCTCGCGGCAGGTCGCTGGTTGCTGGTGCTGGTGGTGGCCTGGATTCTGTGGCGCAAAGCGGTACGTCCGCAGTTGACGCGCCGCGTTGAAGAAGCGAAAGCGGCTCAGGAACAGGCACAGGTTCGCCAGGAAACCGAAGAAGCCGTGGAAGTACGCCTTAGCAAAGACGAGCAGCTCCAGCAACGCCGGGCTAACCAGCGTCTGGGCGCCGAGGTGATGAGCCAGCGTATTCGCGAAATGTCAGACAACGATCCGCGCGTGGTGGCGCTGGTCATTCGCCAGTGGATGAGTAACGATCATGAGTAATCTTAGCGGTACCGATAAAAGCGTCATTTTGTTGATGACCATTGGCGAAGACCGGGCGGCAGAGGTGTTTAAACACCTCTCCACCCGCGAAGTACAGGCGTTAAGTACGGCGATGGCTAACGTGCGTCAGATCTCCAACAAACAACTGACGGACGTACTATCAGAGTTTGAGCAAGAAGCGGAGCAGTTCGCCGCGCTGAATATTAACGCCAACGAATACCTGCGCTCCGTACTGGTTAAAGCGCTGGGCGAAGAACGCGCCTCCAGCCTGCTGGAAGATATTCTGGAAACGCGCGATACCACCAGCGGTATCGAAACGCTCAACTTTATGGAACCGCAGAGTGCCGCCGACCTGATTCGCGACGAGCACCCGCAGATTATCGCCACCATTCTGGTCCACCTCAAACGCAGTCAGGCCGCCGATATTCTGGCGCTGTTTGACGAGCGTCTGCGTCATGATGTGATGCTGCGTATCGCGACATTTGGCGGCGTACAGCCGGCGGCGCTGGCGGAGTTGACCGAAGTGCTGAATGGCCTGCTCGATGGTCAGAACCTGAAACGCAGCAAAATGGGTGGCGTAAGAACCGCGGCGGAAATTATCAACCTGATGAAAACGCAGCAGGAAGAAGCGGTTATTACCGCTGTGCGCGAATTCGACGGCGAACTGGCGCAGAAAATCATCGACGAGATGTTCCTGTTCGAAAATCTGGTGGATGTGGACGATCGCAGTATCCAGCGTCTGTTGCAGGAAGTGGATTCCGAATCGCTGCTGATCGCTCTGAAAGGCGCCGAACCGCCATTACGCGAGAAGTTCCTGCGCAATATGTCCCAGCGCGCCGCAGATATCCTGCGCGACGACCTTGCCAACCGTGGCCCGGTTCGTCTGTCTCAGGTGGAAAACGAGCAGAAAGCGATTCTGCTTATTGTGCGTCGTCTGGCGGAAACCGGCGAAATGGTGATTGGCAGCGGCGAGGATACCTATGTCTAATGAATTGCCGTGGCAAGTCTGGACCCCCGACGATCTCGCCCCGCCGCCGGAGACGTTTGTGCCGGTTGAGGCTGATAACGTGACCTTGACAGACGATACGCCGGAGCCCGAACTCACTGCCGAACAGCAGCTGGAGCAGGAGCTGGCGCAGCTAAAAATACAGGCCCATGAACAAGGTTATAACGCCGGGCTGGCGGAGGGACGGCAAAAAGGACACGCGCAGGGATACCAGGAAGGGTTAGCGCAGGGGCTGGAGCAAGGACAAGCCCAGGCGCAGACGCAGCAGGCGCCGATTCATGCCCGTATGCAGCAGTTAGTGAGCGAGTTTCAGAACACGCTTGACGCGCTCGATAGCGTTATCGCCTCACGGCTGATGCAAATGGCCCTGGAGGCCGCACGTCAGGTCATCGGCCAAACGCCGGCGGTGGACAACTCGGCGCTGATTAAACAGATCCAACAACTGTTGCAGCAAGAGCCGCTCTTTAGCGGCAAGCCGCAGTTGCGCGTGCATCCGGACGACTTACAGCGGGTGGAAGAGATGCTGGGCGCCACGCTCAGTCTTCACGGATGGCGGTTACGCGGCGATCCAACGTTGCATCACGGCGGGTGTAAAGTCTCTGCCGATGAGGGCGATCTGGACGCCAGCGTCGCTACTCGCTGGCAAGAGTTGTGTCGCCTGGCGGCGCCGGGAGTGCTCTGATGACCACGCGCCTGACCCGCTGGCTTACCGCGCTCGACAACTTTGAAGCCAAAATGGCGTTATTGCCGGCGGTGCGTCGTTATGGACGTTTAACCCGCGCCACTGGCCTGGTACTGGAGGCCACCGGTCTCCAGCTTCCGCTGGGCGCCACCTGCATTATTGAGCGCCAGGACGGCCCTGAAACCAAAGAGGTGGAATCGGAAGTCGTCGGTTTTAACGGCCAGCGTCTGTTTTTAATGCCGCTGGAAGAGGTCGAAGGCATTCTGCCCGGTGCCCGCGTTTACGCCCGTAACGGGCATGGCGACGGTCTGCAAAGCGGCAAACAGTTACCGCTCGGCCCGGCCCTGCTTGGTCGAGTGCTGGATGGCGGCGGTAAACCACTCGACGGACTGCCTGCGCCGGATACGCTGGAAACCGGCGCGTTAATCACGCCGCCGTTTAACCCGCTACAGCGAACGCCAATCGAACATGTGTTGGATACCGGCGTACGCGCTATCAACGCGTTGTTAACCGTAGGGCGCGGTCAGCGTATGGGACTCTTTGCCGGTTCCGGCGTCGGTAAGTCGGTTCTGCTTGGCATGATGGCGCGCTACACGCGGGCGGACGTGATTGTCGTGGGACTTATCGGCGAACGTGGCCGCGAAGTTAAAGATTTTATCGAAAATATTCTCGGCCCCGACGGTCGCGCGCGTTCGGTGGTGATTGCCGCCCCGGCTGATGTTTCGCCGCTGCTGCGAATGCAGGGCGCCGCCTATGCCACCCGCATCGCCGAAGACTTTCGCGATCGCGGACAGCATGTGTTGCTGATTATGGATTCGCTGACGCGCTATGCGATGGCACAGCGTGAAATTGCGCTGGCAATCGGCGAACCGCCAGCCACCAAAGGTTATCCGCCCTCGGTGTTCGCAAAGCTGCCGGCGCTGGTCGAACGTGCCGGTAATGGCATCCATGGCGGCGGCTCTATCACCGCGTTTTATACCGTGTTGACCGAGGGGGACGACCAACAAGATCCCATTGCCGACTCGGCACGCGCAATCCTCGACGGGCACATTGTCTTGTCCCGCCGTCTGGCGGAGGCCGGGCACTATCCGGCCATTGATATCGAGGCGTCAATCAGCCGGGCGATGACCGCGCTCATTACCGAGCAGCACTATGCGCGGGTACGGCTATTTAAACAGTTGCTTTCCAGTTTCCAGCGTAACCGCGATCTGGTCAGCGTCGGCGCCTATGCCAAAGGCAGCGATCCGATGCTCGATAAAGCTATTACCTTATGGCCGCAACTGGAAGCGTTTTTACAGCAAGGCATTTTTGAACGGGCCGACTGGGAGGACTCTCTGCAGGCGCTCGATTTAATTTTCCCGACGGTGTGATAAAGCAGGAGGGCGACGATCATGGCACAACATGGCGCTCTGGAAACACTCAAAGATCTGGCCGAAAAAGAGGTAGATGACGCGGCGCGTTTACTGGGCGAAATGCGTCGCGGCTGCCAACAGGCGGAAGAACAGCTCAAAATGCTGATCGATTATCAGAATGAGTATCGCAGTAATTTGAACACCGATATGGGCAACGGCATCGCCAGTAATCGCTGGATCAACTATCAGCAGTTTATTCAGACACTGGAAAAGGCGATAGAGCAGCATCGCCTCCAGCTTACGCAGTGGACGCAAAAAGTCGACCTGGCGCTGAAGAGCTGGCGTGAGAAAAAGCAGCGACTTCAGGCCTGGCAAACCTTACAGGACCGACAAACCGCGGCAGCGCTGTTAGCTGAAAACCGCATGGATCAGAAAAAGATGGATGAATTTGCTCAGCGTGCAGCAATGAGGAAACCCGAATGATCACCCTGCCCCAACTGATCACCACCGATACCGACATGACCGCGGGTCTGACGTCAGGAAAAACCACCGGTTCAGCCGAGGACTTTCTGGCGCTCCTGGCGGGCGCGTTAGGCGCAGACGGCGCACAGGGCAAAGACGCCCGCATCACGCTGGCCGATTTACAGGCGGCAGGCGGCAAGTTATCGAAAGAGCTACTGACCCAACATGGCGAGCCGGGCCAGGCGGTGAAGCTTGCCGACCTGCTGGCGCAAAAAGCGAATGCGACGGATGAAACGCTTACCGATCTGACACAAGCGCAGCATCTACTGTCTACGCTAACGCCATCGTTGAAAACCAGCGCTCTGGCCGCATTGAGTAAAACGGCGCAGCATGATGAGAAAACGCCCGCGCTGAGCGATGAGGATCTTGCCAGTCTGAGCGCCTTATTCGCCATGCTGCCCGGACAACCTGTCGCGACGCCTGTCGCCGGAGAGACGCCGGCTGAAAATCACATCGCCTTGCCGTCACTGTTGCGCGGCGACATGCCATCGGCGCCGCAGGAAGAGACACATACGCTCTCTTTTAGCGAGCATGAAAAAGGGAAAACCGAGGCGTCGCTTGCGCGCGCCAGCGACGATCGCGCCACGGGTCCAGCACTGACGCCGCTGGTGGTCGCTGCCGCCGCGACCAGCGCGAAAGTGGAGGTGGATAGCCCGTCCGCGCCAGTAACGCATGGCGCGGCAATGCCGACGCTCAGCAGCGCCACGGCGCAACCGCAACCGCTACCTGTCGCCTCAGCCCCGGTACTCAGCGCGCCGTTAGGCAGCCATGAATGGCAGCAAACGTTCAGTCAGCAGGTCATGTTATTTACGCGTCAGGGACAGCAAAGCGCGCAGCTTCGATTGCATCCGGAAGAGTTAGGTCAGGTGCATATTTCGCTCAAGCTGGATGACAATCAGGCGCAGCTCCAGATGGTATCGCCGCACAGCCATGTCCGCGCCGCGCTGGAAGCCGCCCTGCCCATGTTGCGCACTCAGTTGGCGGAAAGCGGCATTCAGTTGGGACAAAGCAGTATCAGTAGCGAAAGCTTTGCCGGACAGCAGCAGTCTTCGTCGCAACAGCAGTCTGCCCGCGCCCAACACCCGGACGCGTTTGGCGCTGAAGATGACATAGCGTTAGCGGCGCCGGCCTCGCTTCAGGCCGCCGCGCGCGGCAATGGCGCAGTGGATATCTTCGCCTAACGCCAGAGGTAGCATGATTATCCGCGTCTTTTCCACGCTTTGTCGTGGACAGGACACGGGATAATCAGCCAATAAGCAGTACCGAAACAGGAAGCCCGTATCAGATGACTGACTCCGCGATTAACAAAAAGAGCAAACGCTCGATTTGGATACCTTTGCTGGTGTTGATTACCCTCGCCGCCTGCGCGACCGCCGGTTATAGCTACTGGCGTATGCAGCAGCAACCGACCACGAACGCTAAAGCAGAACCGGCTCCGCCGCCTGCGCCGGTATTTTTTGCGCTGGATACGTTTACCGTCAATCTGGGCGATGCGGATCGCGTGTTGTATATCGGCGTGACCCTGCGTCTGAAAGACGAAGCGACGCGCGCGCGATTAAATGAATATCTGCCGGAAGTGCGCAGCCGTCTGCTGTTGTTGTTTTCCCGCCAGAATGCCGCCGAGCTCTCAACAGAAGCTGGCAAACAAAAACTGATTGCCGCCATTAAAGAGACGCTGGCCGCGCCGCTCGTTGCCGGACAACCAAAACAGGTCGTCACTGACGTGCTTTATACAGCTTTTATTCTGCGGTAACGATATGGGCGATAGTATTCTTTCTCAGGCTGAAATCGATGCGCTGTTGAACGGCGACAGCGACACCAAAGACGAACCCACTCCCGGTATCGCAAGCGATAGCGATATTCGCCCTTACGATCCTAATACTCAGCGTCGCGTCGTACGTGAACGCTTGCAGGCGCTGGAGATTATTAACGAGCGTTTCGCACGCCAGTTCCGGATGGGATTATTTAACCTGCTGCGCCGCAGCCCGGATATTACCGTGGGCGCCATACGTATTCAGCCGTATCACGAATTTGCGCGTAACCTGCCGGTACCGACCAACCTGAACCTGATCCACCTGAAGCCGCTACGCGGCACCGGGCTGGTGGTGTTCTCGCCGAGTCTGGTGTTTATTGCCGTCGATAACCTGTTCGGCGGCGACGGCCGTTTTCCGACCAAAGTCGAGGGCCGCGAGTTTACCCATACGGAACAGCGTGTCATCAACCGTATGCTGAAACTGGCGCTGGAAGGCTATAGCGACGCATGGAAAGCCATTAATCCGCTGGAAGTGGAGTATGTACGTTCCGAAATGCAGGTGAAATTTACCAATATCACCACCTCGCCGAACGATATCGTCGTCAATACGCCGTTTCATGTGGAGATCGGCAATCTGACCGGTGAATTTAACATCTGTCTGCCATTTAGCATGATCGAGCCGCTGCGTGAGCTGCTGGTGAATCCGCCGCTGGAAAACTCGCGCCATGAAGATCAGAACTGGCGTGATAACCTGGTGCGCCAGGTTCAGCACTCTGAACTGGAGCTGGTGGCGAATTTTGCCGATATTCCGTTACGTCTTTCCCAGATTTTGAAGCTGAAACCCGGCGATGTACTGCCGATTGAAAAACCCGACCGCATTATTGCTCATGTGGACGGCGTTCCGGTACTCACCAGCCAATATGGCACCGTAAACGGACAGTATGCGCTACGCGTAGAACATTTGATCAACCCAATTTTGAATTCGCTGAATGAGGAACAGCCCAAATGAGTGACATGAATAATCCGTCCGATGAGAATACTGGCGCATTGGATGATCTGTGGGCTGACGCGTTAAACGAGCAAAAAGCGACCACCAATAAAAGCGCCGCCGACGCGGTTTTCCAACAGCTTGGCGGCGGCGATGTCAGCGGTGCTATGCAGGATATCGATCTGATTATGGATATCCCGGTCAAACTGACCGTAGAGCTGGGCCGCACGCGAATGACCATTAAAGAACTGCTGCGTCTGACGCAGGGGTCGGTCGTCGCGCTGGACGGGCTGGCGGGCGAGCCGCTGGATATCCTGATTAATGGCTACCTGATTGCCCAGGGTGAAGTGGTCGTCGTGGCGGATAAATACGGCGTACGTATCACCGATATTATTACGCCATCCGAGCGTATGCGTCGTTTGAGTCGTTAATGATGAAGACAGAAGCCACGGTTTCTCAGCCCACCGCGCCAGCCGGATCGCCGCTCATGCAGGTGAGCGGCGCATTAATTGGCATTATTGCGCTCATTCTGGCGGCGGCCTGGGTGATTAAGCGTATGGGATTCGTACCAAAAGGAAATAGCGTCCGGGGACTCAAGGTGTCAGCCAGCGCCTCGCTTGGCCCGCGCGAACGCGTGGTGATTGTCGAGGTCGAAAATGCTCGTCTGGTACTGGGCGTGACCGCCTCGCAGATCAACCTGCTGCACACCCTGCCGCCCGCAGAGAATGACACGGAAGCACCCGTTGCCCCACCGGCGGATTTCCAGAACATGATGAAGAACTTACTCAAGCGTTCCGGGAGATCCTGATGCGCCGTTTGTTATTCCTTTCTCTGGCGGGTCTGTGGCTTTTTAGTCCCGCCGCCGCTGCGCAACTGCCGGGGCTTATCAGCCAACCATTAGCGGGCGGAGGCCAAAGCTGGTCATTATCCGTCCAGACGCTGGTTTTCATCACCTCGCTGACGTTTCTGCCAGCGATTTTACTGATGATGACGAGCTTCACGCGTATCATCATTGTTTTTGGCCTGTTGCGTAACGCGCTGGGCACGCCCTCGGCACCGCCAAATCAGGTGTTACTCGGACTGGCGTTGTTTTTGACCTTTTTTATTATGTCGCCCGTCATTGACAAGATTTACGTGGACGCTTACCAGCCGTTTAGCGAGCAGAAAATTTCTATGCAGGAAGCGCTGGATAAAGGCGCGCAACCGTTACGCGCGTTCATGCTGCGCCAAACCCGCGAAGCCGATCTGGCGCTGTTTGCCCGTCTGGCCAATAGCGGTCCGTTACAGGGACCGGAAGCAGTACCGATGCGTATCCTCCTGCCCGCTTATGTCACCAGCGAATTAAAGACGGCATTTCAGATCGGTTTTACGATTTTTATCCCTTTTTTGATTATCGACCTGGTGATCGCCAGCGTATTGATGGCGTTAGGGATGATGATGGTGCCGCCAGCAACAATCGCCCTGCCGTTTAAGCTGATGCTGTTTGTGCTGGTCGATGGTTGGCAATTGCTTGTGGGGTCGCTGGCCCAAAGCTTTTACAGTTAGAGGCGCAAAATGACTCCTGAATCCGTCATGATGATGGGCACCGAGGCGATGAAAGTCGCTCTCGCCCTGGCTGCGCCGCTGTTACTCGTCGCGCTGATTACCGGCCTCATTATCAGCATCTTGCAGGCCGCGACTCAGATTAATGAAATGACGCTGTCGTTTATCCCTAAAATCGTCGCGGTATTCATCGCAATTATCGTTGCCGGCCCGTGGATGCTCAACCTGCTGCTGGATTACGTGCGCACTCTGTTCAGCAATTTACCTTATATCATCGGATAAACAGAACGATGATACAGGTTACAAGCGAGCAATGGCTATACTGGCTGCATCTCTATTTCTGGCCTTTGCTGCGCGTACTGGCGCTGATTTCAACGGCGCCAATTCTCAGCGAGCGCGCTATTCCCAAGCGGGTAAAACTGGGGTTGGGAATAATGATTACCCTTGTTATCGCGCCGTCGCTACCGGCAAACGATACGCCGCTTTTTTCTATTGCCGCCTTATGGCTGGCGATGCAACAAATTCTGATCGGTATTGCGCTGGGATTTACCATGCAATTCGCCTTTGCGGCGGTGCGTACCGCAGGTGAGTTTATCGGTCTGCAAATGGGGCTTTCCTTTGCCACCTTCGTCGACCCGGGCAGCCACCTGAATATGCCGGTTCTGGCGCGTATTATGGATATGCTCGCCATGCTACTGTTTCTCACCTTTAATGGCCATTTGTGGCTTATTTCGCTGCTGGTCGATACCTTCCACACTCTGCCCATCGGTAGTAACCCGGTGAACAGTAATGCATTTATGGCGCTCGCCAGGGCCGGAGGACTCATTTTCTTAAACGGACTGATGCTGGCATTGCCGGTCATTACCCTCCTGCTTACGCTCAACCTGGCGCTGGGGCTATTAAACCGCATGGCGCCGCAGCTCTCGATATTTGTTATCGGTTTCCCGCTTACCCTCACCGTCGGCATTATGCTGATGGCCGCGCTAATGCCATTAATTGCGCCGTTTTGCGAACATTTATTCAGCGAAATTTTCAATTTGCTTGCTGATATTGTTAGCGAGATGCCGATAAATAATAACCCATAATTTTTATCCTGTTTTACTAAGGTTTATCCGAAAATAAATTTTAAAAAACATTCACCAGGATATATCCGCTGCCCCTTATTTGTTTTTACTTCACTCACATAACGCAACATTCACTTTACTTTAAGATGATTCCTGGCAAATTATATGTAACTTTACGGGATAGTAAGTTCGCCTGAAAAACCGCGTAAGCGTTGTCTAAGGTGACTATTCGTGTTCCGTCTGATTATGGTGAGTTATTCAGGTAAGGGGAATTATCGTTACGCATTGAGTGAGGGTATGCCATGTCAACGATTATTATGGATTTATGCAGTTACACCCGGCTAGGGTTAAGCGGGTATCTGGTCAGCAGAGGGGTGAAAAAAAGGGAAATCAACGACATCGAAACCGTTGACGAACTCGCTATCGCTTGTGGCGCGCATCAGCCTTCGGTGGTGTTTATTAATGAGGACTGTTTCATTCATACGCCTTCAGACAGTCAACAAATAAAGCAAATCATTAATCAACATCCTGACACGTTATTTATTGTTTTTATGGCAATTGCTAATGTGCATTTTGATGAATATTTATTAGTAAGAAAAAACTTATTGATTAGCTCAAAATCGATTAAACCTGACTCGCTGGATACCATTCTTGGCGATATTCTGAAAAAAGAGTCGGGTATTTCAGGAACCATAAATTTACCAACATTATCGTTAAGTCGAACTGAATCCAGCATGTTGCGAATGTGGATGGAAGGTCAGGGAACCATTCAGATTTCTGACAGAATGAATATTAAAGCAAAAACAGTATCCTCCCATAAGGGGAATATAAAAAGAAAGATAAAAACGCATAATAAACAAGTGATCTATCATGTAGTACGGCTGACAGATAACGTCACTAACGGCATTTTTGTTAACATGCGCTGAGACATCCGGACTGGCAATGTACCTCCAGTCCGGCTCAATTAGTCCTGCTCCGCCTTCTCGACAAAAATACCATCCTGGTGACCTGACTCATTGAAGAACCAGATGCCGAGCGGGTAATCCTCCAGCGAAACCAGGTACATTGTGCCTTCACTAAATTCTTCCACTGCCAGTACCACGCCCGGTCGGCGGGGACCGCCGTCCGTTTTAACGGTTACCCGATCATTCACCTTCATCATTTTCCTCCTGTCGCTTTGTGCCAGTGTAGAACAATTTTCTGCGTCTGACAGCGCCTTGCCGGCGTGTTTGCTGGTTTTCTCAACGGTCTATACTTAGGCTGTCAGGAACCCGTGAGGTAGTGAAGATGAAAACGGCAAAAGAGTACAGTGATACGGCCAAGCGCGAAGTGAGCGTCGATGTAGATGCGCTACTGGCGGCCATCAATGAAATCAGCGAAAGCGAGGTTCACCGTAGCCAGGAAGATCCTGAGCGGGTGAACGTAGACGGACGGGAATATCATACATGGCATGAATTAGCTGAAGCATTCGAGCTGGATATTCATGATTTTAGTGTAACAGAAGTAAACCGTTAAAAATGGCCGAAAAAAATCCCGGCCCTACGGGTCGGGATCAAACTTGCTTATGCAAGAAGCACTTGAAAATTCGTTACACCAGGAAATCTGATGTGAGATTTACCTTATCTGCAATTTTTTTGCATGACAAGTAAATATTTTTTACATGAATGATTAAGCACGCTAATAGTTCGGTAGCAAAAGTGTGACAACGCATGTGCTGCCTGGAAGCGACGGGATCGGTTCCAGTTAGCGTTCGACTTCTTTCGGGTGTGCTTTAGGACTTTTCCTGGAAATAAGCCCGCCGTTGCAACGGAAAATGAGGAAAAAATGCTCTCAATCCATGACCCCTTGCTGATTTTTACCGATCTGGACGGCACATTGCTGAACAGCCACACTTTTGAGTGGCAGCCCGCGGCTCCCTGGCTTACACGCCTGCATGAAAGCGGCGTGCCCGTGATCCTCTGTAGCAGTAAAACCGCGGCTGAAATGCTCCAGCTCCAGACGACGTTAAATCTACAGGGACTGCCGCTGATTGCGGAAAACGGCGCGGTGATCCAACTAGACGTTCATTGGGAAGACCATCCCAACTATCCCCGTCTGATAGCCGGTATTTCTCACAACGAAATCCGCCTCGTCCTGCATAAATTGCGTGAAAAGGAACAGTTTAAGTTCACCACGTTTGATGACGTTGACGATCAGGTGATAAGCGAATGGACGGGCCTAAACCGGGCACAGTCTGCCCTAACCCGTCTGCATGAAGCGTCGGTGTCGCTGATCTGGCGCGATAGCGATGAACGCATGGCGCAGTTTGTCGCCCGTTTAAATGACCTGGGACTGCAATTTGTCCATGGCGCCCGTTTCTGGCATGTGCTGGACGCCTCCGCCGGAAAAGATCAGGCTGCCAACTGGCTGATTGAAGCATATCGTCGGCAGTGGCGCGCGCGTCCTCTGACGTTGGGACTAGGAGACGGCCCCAATGATGCGCCTTTACTGGATGTAATGGATTATGCGGTTGTCGTCAAAGGGCTAAACCGGGAGGGCGTACATTTGCGTAACGACGATCCTCAGCGCGTCTACCGTAGCCAGAACGAAGGGCCGGATGGCTGGCGCGAAGGAATGGACTATTTCTTTTCCCGCTCCTGAGTCGCGTCGCTGGCGCAAATACGGTTACGTCCGGACTGTTTGGCGTAATAAAGCCGTTTGTCGGCCAGCGACTGCAACTGCTCAAAATCATAGTCGCCGTATTCCTCCGCGCTACTGATCCCCATTGACGCGCTGATACGAAGCGTCGTGCTTTTCGTCACCAGAATCTCTTTGTCATTAATGCGCTGGCGTATGCGTTCGGCAATCTGCAGCGCCTGCGCTTTTGTCGCGCCAGGCAGCACGATACAAAACTCTTCGCCCCCTACCCGTCCGGCGATGTCGTGCGCCCGAATGGTGCTGCCAATGAGCCCAGCGGCATGGGACAACACGCGATCGCCTGCCTGATGACCAAAGCGATCGTTAACGCTTTTAAAATAATCTAAATCCAGCTGTATCACAGAAAATGGCTGGCGGGCTTCCCGGTAGCGCTTTGCCAGCCTGGACGCTTTTTCAAACAGCGCGCCACGGTTATATAGCCGGGTCAGCGGATCGTGCCATGCCTGCCATTGCAGCGAATTTTGCAGAACAAACATGTTTTTGACCATATGTCGAATAACGCCCCAGGAGATCAACAGCATCGCCGTAAAAAGCACCCATAACAGCGTCAGCGCGATACTAATACTGCCAAAATTCCCTTGTATGCCTTCACGTAATGTATGCACGCGCAGCAGGACGCCATCAAAATGATCCAGCCGCTCCCAGCTTACATAATGCGTTCCTAAACGCAGCCCGCCCAGGGTATCTTTTTCTATTTCACGCGCCAGTAAGGCGCGCTCACGGTCATTTAACGTATTCGCGGTTTGTTGTTCCGGCGCGGAGTCCGTCAACAAACGGAGATGGTTATCGTATAGCTGATATTCCCCTTCAATATCCTTTTCGGCCGCATCGCGCAGGAACCGCTGTAGTGACGCGACGGGAATATCCATTGCCAGTACGCCATACCAGTAATTATCGTGATCCAGCGGTAGACTGGCTGTCACTTTTTTCTGCTCGTCAGCAACATAGGGCTGTGCGGAGGTAAACCACCGCACGCCGCGCTGTGGATTACGCCGTTGGCTTTGCTCGATAAACCAGGGCTGGGTCACGTACTGATAGTAACGGGAGACAATATCGCTACCGTACGCCGTAGGGAGAGTTGAGAGGTAAAACCCTGAGCGAGAAACATACATCGTCTCCAGCGTCAGCATGGCGGATGAGCGCGCCAGACGCGCCAGATACCCTAACTCCAGCGTGGCGGTTAATTCATTTGCCAGGTCACGACTCTCCCGCGAAAGAAGCGTCGTCCGGGCGACAAATTGATCGGAAACGCCATATAACGGCAATGTCCGCCGCTTATCCAGCTCCAGTTGCCAGAAATGTCTGACGCGTCGTTGCTCAAACTGCGTCACCGCGCTTTGCAATGCGGAAAAAGCCAGCGGCGCCACCAGCGCTTCATGCATACCGTTGCGTAAAAAGATCAACCTGTCCATGTTGAATTGCAGTTGGCGGTCAAGGACATTCGCGACGCTCCCCAGATGATTGCGCTGACTGGCGACATACGCGTCTTTCAGTATCATCACTTCCCGCCAGGTAAGTAGCGTCGAGAACAGCATCACGATCAGAAAACAGGTGTTGACGACATGACCGGGACCAAAACGCCGCGCCAGCTTTTTAAACCAGCCTTGATTATCTAACAGTGTTTCGTGCGGCACCCTGGTAACTCCTGGTTATTGATACAACGCCCCCTGATGGCTTACGGTAGCCAGACCTCATCAAAGGATACCACTCAATCCTGGCATAACCAGGTAGCTGCATGTCGCAGCGCGACGACTCTTTTTCTCCACAGCAAAACGCCCGGCATTAACCGGGCGTTTTGTCATCGGGCTTCGTCCCGCACGCGCCTTTCCTTGCCTGGCACGAGCTCATTCTCATGGAATGCCTCCCGCTTTACGCCAAAACCATCATACCAGCGACACTCTACCATTCCGCTGGAATAACCGGTGACGATCATCCGGGGCCCACCCTCTTTCACGGTAACTTCCTCACTGACAGAAAAGACCATACCTGCCTCCTGTATCAGATGAAACGTTTTCACCTTAGACGAGGATGGGCAATTTTGCATAATTCATTCTAGAAAATCAGTGCGAAACACCGCGAATTTTCGCCACACCTTTCACCAGCGCCACCACAATGGCGCCGATAATAAAACCGAGCACCAGATTCAGCCCCGCAGGGATCGTATGCGCCATGAAAGCCCCCTGCTGCTGCGCAAAATGTTCAATGGCATGGTGTAGCGGCGCAATACCGTGTACGACAATCCCGCCGCCAACCAGAAACATCGCCAGCGTACCGACAATGGATAATGCTTTCATTAACCAGGGCGCGATAATCAGTAATCCTTTACCGACGCCCTGCGCCAACACGCTACGCTTTTCCGCCAGCCAGTACCCCATATCATCCAGTTTGACAATAATACCCACCAGGCCATACACGCCAATAGTCACAACCAACGCAATCCCCGCCAGCACCAACACCTGATTAAGCAGCGGCGCCTGCGCGACAATCCCCAGGGTAATGGCCACAATTTCAGCGGACAGAATGAAATCGGTACGGACCGCCCCTTTTACTTTATCTTTTTCAAAGGCCAAAGGATCTTGCGCAGCCAGCGCCTCAAGACGTTTTTGCCGCTCCGCCGGGTCTTCTTTGTGTTTTCGCGCCTCAAAGGTATGCAGGACTTTTTCTACCCCCTCAAAGCAGAGAAACGCGCCGCCTAACATTAATAAAGGCGTGATGGCCCACGGGATAAATGCGCTTATCAGCAGCGCCAACGGCACCAGAATAACCTTGTTGATTAATGATCCTTTCGCCACGCTCCATACCACTGGCAGCTCGCGATTAGCGCGAACGCCGGTCACCTGCTGCGCATTGAGCGACAGGTCGTCCCCCAGTACGCCCGCGGTTTTTTTCGCGGCCAATTTGCCCATTACCGAAATATCGTCCAGCAGCGTGGCGATATCGTCGAGTAATGTCAGTAAGCTACTTCCTGCCAAAATGATTTCCTCGGTCTTTTCTTCTAAGACGTTAAGTATGTAGCAAAACGCGCAATGCCGAAACCGGCGGCGCGGGTCAACGCCTTTTTATTCCAAAAGGACAATTATAATGCTCGCCAGCATAATAATTTTGACGTTTACTATATTCACCCTTTTTATTTCACCGTGAGTGATTATGCGTTTCCGGCAGTTATTACCTCTTTTTGGCGCGCTTTTTGCCTTGTACATCATTTGGGGGTCTACCTATTTTGTTATCCGCATAGGCGTTGAAAGCTGGCCGCCGCTGATGATGGCAGGCGTACGTTTTCTCTCGGCGGGGATGTTGCTCATGGCGTTTTTGCTGCTGCGCGGCGAAAAACTTCCGCCGCTGCGCCAGACCATCAACGCCGCGCTGATTGGTCTACTGCTGCTGGCGGTGGGTAACGGCCTGGTGACGGTGGCGGAGCATCAAAACGTGCCATCGGGCATTGCTGCCGTCGTGGTCGCCACTGTCCCGCTATTTACGCTGTGCTTTAGCTACTTTTTTGGTATTAAAACGCGCAAATTAGAATGGGTGGGGATTGCCATTGGACTTGCCGGGATTATTCTGCTGAACAGCGGCGGCAACTTAAGCGGCAATCCGTGGGGCGCGATTTTGATCCTGATAGGTTCGATGAGCTGGGCATTTGGTTCCGTTTACGGCTCGCGCATCGCCCTCCCTGTGGGCATGATGGCGGGCGCGATTGAAATGCTGGCGGCGGGCGTGGTATTGCTTTGCGCGGCATTTCTTTCCGGCGAAAAGCTCGCCACGCTGCCTGGCTTATCGGGGTTTATGGCCGTCGGCTACCTGGCGTTGTTCGGTTCTATTATCGCCATTAATGCCTATATGTACCTGATTCGCAACGTCAGTCCGGCGCTGGCGACCAGCTACGCCTATGTGAATCCGGTTGTCGCCGTGTTGCTTGGCACTGGCCTGGGCGGCGAGAGGTTATCGCCCGTTGAATGGGCCGCGCTGGGTGTGATTGTGTTTGCCGTAGTGCTGGTGACTCTGGGTAAGTACCTGTTTCCCGCCAGGGCGGTGGTCACGCCGTGTAAAACGGAAGATTCACGCCAGTAGATGAATCCCCTGGGTGTCGATCTGCGCGCTGGCGCCGCCGCCGCAGATCCACTCTTCCAGGCGCTCCGCCAACGCCGCGTCGCTCAATTTCGCTCGTCCGCGCAAGGCGCACTCCCAGACGATCAGCACCCGCCAGCCAAGCGCCTGTAAACGCTGAATATCGCGCTCATCGCGCTCAACGTTCTTACCGATTTTTTCCAGCCAGAAAGCCGTTCGCGTGGCCGGTACTTTGAACAGATAACAGTGGTGATGATGCCAAAAGCAGCCGTGAGTAAAAATCACACAATCATAGTCATTCACCACAAAGTCCGGCTTGCCCGGTAATGTCGCGTCCTGAGTATGAAACGTAATCCCCTGCGCGCTTAGCAGGCCGGCAAGACGTTTTTCAATAGCCGTATCGCGGGTCGCTATCGCGCGCATATTTTTACTGCGCGTGGCTTTATCGTGAACGTCCGCCATCTACCGTCTCTCTCTGACGCAGCGTCACCGCCTGGTGAATTTTGGGTTCCAGCAGCTTTGCTACCGCGGCAAATACCGGCACCACCACGGAGTTGCCAAACTGGCGATAGGCCTGCGTATCCGAGACAGGTATCCTGAACTGGTACGTTTGCGGCGCCTCAAATCCCATTAAACGCGCGCACTCTCTCGGCGTGAGTCGGCGGGGACGATGTTGTTGGTTGCCAGCATCGTCGAAATTCACTTCGCCTTTCGCCATATCCCAACCACGATCGATCAGAATTTCGGCGCCATCTTTGTAGTAGCGAGCAGATAACGTGCGCGCCACACTTTCCGGATTGTCAGGGTAAACCATGCCATAGCCAAAACCGTTTCCCCGCGCCTGGTGCTTTTTCGCGTAGCGATATAAATATTTCCACAGCACCGGCGTCAGGATATATTTGGCTTCGACGACGGGCTCCAGCAGTTCTGCCAGCGTCGGACGGCGCGGTGGATAACAGCGGGCGATATTGCGTAACGTAAAATCGGTTTTCAGGTTTAAATCGCGACGGAATCCCACCAACACAATACGTTCCCGATGCTGAGGAAGAAAGTGCTGCCCGTCGATAATTTTCGGATCGTCCGGGCCATTGTCAGCGGCATCCGCCACGTCATATCCCAGTTCATCGAGCGTTTGCATAATAATGCGGAAAGTGTTGCCCTGGTCGTGACTTTTAAGGTTTTTCACGTTTTCCAGCACAAACAGCGCGGGGCGGCGAGCGTCGATAATTCTTACGACATCAAAAAATAACGTCCCCTGAGTCTCGCAGGCAAAGCCGTGGGCGCGGCCCAGCGCATTTTTCTTGGACACGCCCGCCAGAGAAAATGGCTGACAGGGAAAGCCCGCCAGCAGGACATCATGTTGCGGAATATGCTGGCGAATGTGTTCCGCCGCCTCATCATCGCTGACCCCTTCCCGGTGGCTCAATGTGATATCGCGGATATCTTCATTAAAGCGATGTTGCAGCGGATCGCAAAAATAGTTCGCTTTATATGTCCGTACCGCGTGCTTATTCCATTCGCTGGTAAACACGCACTGTCCGCCTATCGCTTCAAATCCGCGGCGAATGCCGCCGATGCCCGCGAAGAGATCGATAAAACGAAAGGAGTAATGTGGATGATGCGCTGGCGGCGTCGGCAACTCTGTTTTAAGACAGCTGAGTTCATTGTCGCTCAAACGATGCCATGCCGCGTTCATCATTACGCGCTTGAAGATGGCCGGGCTCCAGTGCTGTTCGCCCAGGCCGTTAAGGTGCGCCACCAGCGTTTTAACATCGTAGATTTCCAGCAATTGACTCAGCATCGCCTGGATCTCGCTTCCGGCGTCGTCGGCGATGAGGTTCCGGGCGTGTGTTACTGAAATATTTTCCTGCATACATTTAACCGGCCAAAAATAATTGCCGACAGACTAACATAAAATGACGCGGTTTACGTTTCAGCGACAGGGGTTACTGATGCGTAGCAAACATCTGGATGACCGCCTCATCCCGTGTTTCATAGTCGCCTTTCAGCTCAGCGCTCAGTTTCGCCATGTACGACACCAGAAAATCCGCATTACGCTGCGCCAGGGACTTGCCCCGTTCGGTCTGCATCGTCAGCGGCAGTTTCAGCAGTTTGGTTTGAAAATGGTCGAGCGCGAATTGCTTATCGTTAAGAGGCCGTCTGTCGGCAAAGGGATCGTCGGCATCAAACAGTGCGACGCCCAGCGCGCCGGAGACCGCGAAGACCCGCGCCAGACCAATGGCGCCCAACGCCTCCAACCTGTCTGCATCCTGTACGATTTTTGCCTCTGGCGTGGTGGGCGCAATTTTTGCGCTGAAGCTATGCGCTTCGATAGCATGACAAATGCCCGCCAGTTTTTCTGCCGGAAAGTCAGGAAAATCCCGCAGAAAAATACGCCGGGTTTCTGCCGCCGCCAGAATGGAAGAACGATGCCGCTGTGGATGATTTTTCGCCAGGCTGACGATGTCATGGAAATAACATGCCGATAGCACCACCAGCCAGTCGACAGGAACGTTTTCCCCCAGCGTTTGCGCGGTTGCCCAAACACGACGAAAATGGAAGATGTCATGGGCGGCATCCTGTTCCTGGTGGTGGTGACGTAGCCAGTCTTCAAACTGCGATTGCCAGTATCCTGAGTCCATACGCCCTCTCTTTATAGCAGACCATTTTTATTACATGCCTGAGCACAGGGTTCGCTATCCTGACATATCCGCCACCACTTTACATCCCTGCGTGCTTGCGCGTTTCTGGCTTAGTGTCGGCGGGATACCCCCTGTTTTTGCGAGGCCGGGTGTACCAGGCAATACTCCCCAGAATAAGCCAGACGACGCCCAGCGAAAGCGCGTTAAGCCATTTTTCCGTTGCGCTGCCAGGAGTGCTGATTGGGCCGAGAACCGGCTCGGTTTGTATGGCGGACATCAGCCACACGCAACGCGCCATCGCCCAGATGAAGTAGCCGCAAAAGGTATAAAAAACCCATAACGCTAATTTACCGCCCATGCTACGGGTGGCGTTGTCCTCCCTGGTACTCAAACTTTACTCCGCTTTTGTGATGTAAGTCATATGACATTAATTACATTATAATGTGACATTGGTCACATTTCGACCATAGAATACCTTATCCACCTGTTCTGGTCATTCGCCCCACAAATAGTTTATTCTCAGTTAATGTTGCGTCAGGCGCTGAACCTGCTGTTAAATAAGGGAATGGTGATTGAATCGCAATCTGATGCAGAATAACCCATAACCAGAACAACTTATTTTTACGCACCGCGATAGCGTTTTATTTTATTAGCATTAAGTGTCAGAATGATTCGGTTATTAGCCTTTTATCATTTATTTTATCATTACCCACATTACCGGCATTTATGCCGGTTTTTTTTATGCTTTTTCATAATCAAAGCTTCAAATACATATAAAAAACAAATTATATTCACACCAGCAACCATCAAATCAAAACACATAACTCATTGATAAAAAATGATAATTATAGAATATATATTCTTGGTTATTTATATGACCAGTATTATAAAAAACCAAACGGAAACAAATTGAAATATTTTAAATAGCTTTGTTACATGTTATTTTTTAAATTCCATGAACTTCATAGAATAGTATCAATTTGTAGTTTTGTTGAAGTGGCTACATATTCATATAAATTATTATCATAAGGGAATACATAATGAACAGAAAAGTTCTGGCACTGCTTGTCCCGGCGTTATTAGTGGCAGGCGCAGCAAATGCGGCTGAAGTTTATAATAAAAATGGCAACAAACTCGACCTGTACGGCAAAGTTGATGGTCTGCGTTACTTCTCTGACGATGCAGGCAGCGACGGCGATCAGACCTACGCGCGTTTTGGTTTTAAAGGCGAAACGCAGATCAACGATATGCTGACCGGCTATGGTCAGTGGGAATACAACATTCAGGCGGACAGCTCTGAAGGCGAAGGTGCAAACTCCTGGACTCGTCTGGGCTTTGCCGGTCTGAAATTCGGCGAGTACGGCTCTTTCGATTATGGCCGTAACTATGGCGTTATCTACGACGTTGAAGCCTGGACCGATGTGCTGCCGGAATTCGGCGGCGACTCTTACACCCAGACCGATGTCTATATGCTTCAGCGTGCTAACGGTCTGGCCACCTACCGTAATACCGACTTCTTCGGTCTGGTGGACGGTCTGAACTTCGCGTTGCAGTACCAGGGTAATAATGAAGATCCTGGCGCAGGCGAAGGAACAGCCAACGGCAACAATGCCGAGGATGGTACTCGCAAACTGGCCCGTGAAAACGGCGACGGTTTCGGTATGTCTGCCTCCTACGACTTTGACTTTGGGTTAAGCCTGGGTGCGGCCTACTCTTCCTCTGACCGTACGGACAATCAGGTTGCTCGTGGTTATGGCGACGGCATGAATGAGCGCAACAACTATGCCGGCGGTGAAACCGCTGAAGCCTGGACCGTAGGTGCCAAATATGACGCCTACAATGTTTACCTGGCGGCCATGTACTCTGAAACCCGCAACATGACCTATTATGGCGGCGGCGATGGCGAGGGTAATGGCGGTATCGCTAACAAAACCCAGAACTTTGAAGTGGTTGCGCAGTATCAGTTCGATTTCGGTCTGCGTCCGTCCATCGCCTACTTGCAGTCTAAGGGCAAAGATTTAGGCGGTCAGGAAGTCCATCGTGGCAACTGGCGTTACACCGACAAAGATCTGGTTAAATATGTTGACGTCGGTATGACTTACTACTTCAACAAAAATATGTCCACCTACGTTGATTATAAAATCAACCTGCTGGACGAAGATGATGACTTCTACGCAAACAACGGTATTGCAACCGATGATGTCGTAGGTGTTGGTTTGGTCTACCAGTTCTAAGCCGCTTTATATTATTCAAGCCCGTGCTTAGCGCGGGCTTGTTATTATAGGGCAAGAATTAAATAACGGATAACGGCGCAAAGACAGGTTGACCTGGTTTCATCGGATAGATGAGGACAACGTCGCTCTTTTCAGGCGCTGTCTGCAAGAGAAATAACACTTTTGAGGAAAGGAAAATGCCACTATAGATGATGAATGTCAGCGTCTATAGATGATAATCATCCGGGCATAAAAAAGCTCCTGTACGGAGCTAATATGAATTATTTTCTAAAATCTAGCGGAACCTGCCCTGAGCGAATATATAATCCAACATTATCAAAAGTGATCATGGTTGACTTACAAAAAATACATTTCGCGCCAAACGGGTTTTGCTCAGTAACATCGAATGTCGATGTTCTGTATTGTGAACCATGGCAACATGGACACCGGAAGTGAATTTTATTAGTAATATCAGTTGCCTTAAAGCGCCACAACGTTAACCGCTGATGGACCTTTTGGTCCCTGCTCTACTGAAAACTCCACTTCCTGATTTTCATTCAGAGTGCGGAATTCATTACTTTGAATGGCGGAAAAATGCACAAACACATCTTTGCTGCCATCTTTAGGCGTAATGAAACCAAAGCCCTTTTCAGGGTTAAACCATTTTACTAAACCAGTGATTTTCGTCGTCATAATATTGTTACCTTTTGAATGAGCCCTTGGGCAAAATGGCCTGAAGAAAATTATCAGAGAGAAAAAAACCTAAAGGAGATCTCAAGAGGAACAAATGATGAGAAATATTACAATCACTACTTCAGATAAGTTTGTATCAAACCGCACAACCATTAACGCATGGTTAACTGCACATAGCAAGCTTTAGTTTTGTTAAAAAAATATTAATTGTTTTTTAGCATTATCACGCTGATTGCCATACTCTTTTTATCCATGCCCGTCGCTACGGCTGAAACCTGGCGTAAATAAGTGACGTCTCATAACGCCTACCTGGCAATAAACGCGCCACATTTCCTGATGTCGTAAACCAGGATACATGCGCCTCATCGTGAGAGGTTCCTGTGATCTTGTGCGACCAAAACCGGTTAGAGAACGGGGATGATTTGGCAACTATCTCATGCATTGATCGCACAAGTTACTTAACACGCAGTAGATCAGAGTATCTTGTGGTGTACCGAGGCGAAAGCATTTCTCGCTTCATAGCCCACTGTTGCGACATCCCCTGCCCGGCGAAGTACAGCGTCCCCTTCCCGTCTTTTGCGTTAAGATGGTCCAGTACTTCCATCAACTTCGCACTACCGGCGCGCGGCGCGTTATCGTCGAAAAGGTTGAGTTGCGCTACGCCCTGACTGAAGAAGTCACCCAGCATCACCCCCGCTTTCTGGTAGCGATGGCCGTCGCGCCAGATTTTATCCAGACATTTCACAGCCGCATTGATAATGTCGCGTGAATCCTGCGTGGGGGTGAGAAGCGTCACCGCGGCGCTGTTACCGTAGTAGGGCTCGTTCAGGGCAAAGGGGGATGTTTTGACGAATGTTGAGATGAAACGGCAGTACTGGTGCTCGCCGCGGAGTTTTTCTGCCGCGCGCGCAGCGTAGCTGTAAATAGCCTGGCGCATTTCCTCATAGTCTGTGACCCGCTCGCCGAAAGAGCGGCTACAAACGATTTCCTGCTTTGCCGGCGCAAACTCTTCAAGCTCCAGACATGGCTCTCCGCGAAGCTCTCTCACGGTACGCTCCAGCACGACATTGAAGTGTTTCCTGATGATCCAGGTACTTTGTTCAGAGAGATCGAGAGCAGTCTTGATGCCCAGGGCATTGAGCTTCTTACTGATGCGCCTGCCGACACCCCAGACATCCTCTACGGGTATCAGGGCCAGCAGCCGACGCTGGCGATCGATGTTCGATAGGTCAACCACCCCGCCGGTCTGGCGCTGCCACTTTTTCGCAGCATGATTAGCCAGCTTGGCAAGGGTTTTCGTCTGGGCAATGCCTACACCGACAGTCAGGTGCGTGCGCTTCAGGACCGTCGCTCTTATCTCGCGCCCGAAATCTGTCAGATCCCGGCAGTTTCGTACCCCCGTCAGATCACAAAAAGCCTCATCAATGCTGTAAATTTCTACCCGCGGCACCATCTCCTCGAGTGTGGTCATTACCCGGTTCGACATATCAGCGTAAAGCTCGTAATTACTGCTGAAGCAAACAACACCGGATCGCCGGAAGCGTTCTTTCTGTTTGAAGTATGGCTCACCTGGTGCGATACCGAGCTGTTTCGCCTCGGCGCTACACGCGATAACGCAGCCATCATTGTTTGATAACACCACCACCGGTCGGCCACATAAATCAGGACGAAAGACCGTTTCGCAGGAGGCGTAAAAGCTATTAACATCGCAGAGCGCGAACATAATCAACTGACCGCTTTAATGATAAAGGTCACCACCCCGAATATGTCGAGCGTGTCTTCACTGCCGACAGGTATAGGTCGATAGGCGCCGTTCATGGGGATTAACTGCACTGTCGGGCGCAACTGCAACCGTTTTACGGTGAACTCTCCTTCAATTGCCGCAATTACAATGTCACCGTGGTCAGCGTTCCGTGAGCTATCCACCACCAGCAGGTCACCGTCGCTGATGCCGGCTTCAATCATTGAATCACCCGTGGCTTTGACAAAATATGTTGAGCTGGGATGAGAAACGAGCAACTCATTAAGATCGATACGCTGCTCAATGTAGTCCGCCGCGGGGCTGGGGAATCCACACGGCACTAAGTAACTGAAAAATGGGAGAGGAATAATTTCGCGCAACTCTGTAGGTCTGAAAAATTCCATAATCCATACCTCGAATACTGTTTTTATATACAGTAGTATTATTTGAACATGCGCGCAAGATACCGGAGTCGCTACGGCTGTTTAAATCTTCGTCGCTTCGTTTGTAAGTTTCTCTCTCAGTTCAAATTATGGGTTTTGTAAATTTTCCGGTTGTATTGTCATGTGCGCATATTTAAGCCAGCCTGGAGGCCAGATTTTCTGTACAGCGTCGACAGTCCCGCAGCGTAAGTTATCGCCACGCGCCAGCGCGTTTCCCTGACAGCAAGTAATCTTTTGCCTGGCGACCATGTCTACAGGGGAACATTTCGGGCAACAGGCCGGGTGCGATGATTACCGAGGACGACGGCGTTAAGTCGCCGCGAGTGACATCACTGTGAATCCCGATGGGGTACAGCGAAAGACCGGGGCTGAAAACCAGGAGTTGACTTATAATCGAAAAGTAAAAATCACACCATCACTGGCCCCCTCTTCTGGCAGAAAAAGCATAAGATGGCGATACGTTTTTCACGTAATATTCTAAGTGTATTCTAAGTGTGAGACTGATCGCTGAAAGAAGATGAGCTAAGTGTTTGAATTGTGGCGGAGAGAGGGGGATTTGAACCCCCGGTAGAGTTGCCCCTACTCCGGTTTTCGAGACCGGTCCGTTCAGCCGCTCCGGCATCTCTCCGTATATTGCAATGATGCCAGGTAATTTGGCATTTTAACAGACCCTATTCGGGTAATTTTGTTCAAGTGACGAGTTTACGAGCAAAACGATGATTAAGTGGCCCTGGAAAGCAC
This sequence comes from Salmonella sp. 741265050_HSA, assembly GCF_046569445.1. Taxonomy (NCBI): domain Bacteria; kingdom Pseudomonadati; phylum Pseudomonadota; class Gammaproteobacteria; order Enterobacterales; family Enterobacteriaceae; genus Salmonella; species Salmonella sp. 741265050_HSA. The sequence continues at coordinate 1,037,256 of NZ_JBKFSV010000001.1, forward strand.
AAGAAATAACCCAGAACGAAGACTGGCCGTGGGATAATGCGCTGGCTATACCTCTTCTGGTAAACCTCACCGCGCAAGAACAGGCTCGGCTTATTGCGCTAGCCGAACGTTTTTTGCAGCAGAAAAGACTGGTAGCGCTACAGGGATTTGAGCTCGACTCGTTAAAAAGTGCACGTATTGCGTTAATTTTTTGCTTACCGATCCTGGAGCTCGGTATTGAGTGGCTTGATGGTTTTCATGAAGTGCTCATTTATCCCGCGCCCTTTGTGGTAGATGATGAATGGGAAGATGACATAGGTCTGGTGCACAGCCAGCGTGTCGTACAGTCGGGGCAAAGCTGGCAACAAGGGCCCATCATTCTGAATTGGCTGGATATCCAGGACTCGTTCGATGCTTCGGGTTTCAACCTCATTATTCATGAAGTCGCGCACAAACTGGATATGCGTAATGGCGATCGCGCCAGCGGCATCCCTTTCATCCCGTTGCGGGATGTGGCTGGCTGGGAACACGATCTCCACGCGGCAATGAATAATATTCAGGATGAAATCGATCTTGTTGGCGAAAGCGCTGCCAGTATAGATGCCTATGCCGCCACCGACCCTGCAGAATGTTTTGCCGTGTTGTCAGAGTATTTTTTCAGCGCGCCAGAACTGTTTGCTCCGCGTTTCCCGGCGCTATGGCAGCGTTTTTGCCAGTTCTATCGCCAGGATCCTTCTCAGCGCTTACGGGTAAGCGCTGCCGAAGGCGACTACGGCGAGGAATCCGAACATTAATTCCTCACTTTGTGGGTTAATTAACCAATTGAATTGGCGCGTTAATTTTACTGTTGACACGTTATAGCGGGCCCAGTATTATGCGCCTCGTTGAAACAATTCCTCTGTAGTTCAGTCGGTAGAACGGCGGACTGTTAATCCGTATGTCACTGGTTCGAGTCCAGTCAGAGGAGCCAAATTTAGGGAAGCAGACGTTCACTGACGTCTGCTTTCTGCATTTATATCAACTGGTTATCTCCTTCTTCAGGTTCACCCTCGTTCACTAAAAATCATTCGAAGCTATACCCTTTTGCTGGTAAAGCTGGTTCGATTTGCGTTTTACCGGTACGCCGAGGGAACCGTCATGTCACTGACTGATACCAAAGTAAAAAATGCCAGACCAGCGGAAAAGGCCGTCAAGCTCACTGACGGGTTTGGCCTCTATCGGTTCGAAATACTGGCAGTTGGGCTACCGCTATTATGGCAATCAGGAGGTGTTTTCCATTGGGGTTTACCCTGCTGTATCGCTTGCCGATGCCAGATAATGCCGTGACGAGGCTAAAAGGTAGCTGGCTCAGGGGATTGACCCGAACGCAAAAAAACAGGCTGATGAAAAAATCCTTCAGGAAAATTTGACTTGTGTAATTACAGACAAAGTTGCGCCATGCCGGAGCAAAGTATGGATTAGATCAAAACTTCAACGCTTTGTTGTTTTTGTCAGCAAACAAACGCGTAATCTTATTTCCCCCTTTGACAAGCCGATCACACATCGTTACTATGCGCCCCGTTCACACGATTCCTCTGTAGTTCAGTCGGTAGAACGGCGGACTGTTAATCCGTATGTCACTGGTTCGAGTCCAGTCAGAGGAGCCAGATTTTAGTTTCGGGACATCCTGGCGAGTTCGGAGACATTTAAAAAAACAAGAAGTTATCTTTACCCGGTTGATCTGAGAAGATTTGCCGGGTTTTTTGACATCCATAGTTTTTGGGGCTTAATCGGGGCCTCACGGTTCGTTGAGTAAATGGAGCCCCCTCCTATGGCATTAACCGATACCGCTATCCGCAAGATCAAATCCACCGAGAAATCCTTCAAGATCACCGACAGTTTAGGACCCAACCTGCTGCTCAAACCCAACGGCTCAAAACTCTGGTACATGAAGTACCGCGTTGATGGCAAAGAGAAGAAGCTAGAAGCTAGCCTTCGTTACTATCTGGCGCAGGGGTTTAGCAGGAAAGAGGCGCTGGCGATGGTAGCGATGGATTTGGGGCATGGTGACGGGCGTGGGAGGTATGTGGCGCAGGTGTATAGCCAGTTCTGACAGTCGGCTAAGAACGGGATATAGCCATTCGCCCCCTAAGGCTTACACTTTGAAGTGATTCAGAAAATATCTGCATTTATCTATCATGATATGCAGGCTATCAGCTAAGCTACGATAACGTGTTCCTAAATAGTGTGGAATAGCAGATCGCTTTGAGGGAACTCAGCCCGGATTGTGCGATCTGATCAATCGCTAAGCATCACCAGTCACCAGCCGGACTGAGCGATGCCAATCATTACACCGATCGCCGAAGTCTGCTATGAACAGTTGAGAATTACTCAGAGTTGTTCATCATCTGTATCCACACCACTAAATTATTAGTTGCGGTTTTTCCCACCCCAATCACACATTAAATCCAGAATTGGCATTAATGATTCCCCTCGTTTTGAAAGACTGTATTCAACTTTGGGCGGTATTTGAGGATACTCCACCCTATTGATTATTCCATCTTGTTCGAGTTCTTTCAGAGTATTACTCAGAGTTTTGAAAGAAATCGTACCGATGCGGCGTTTAAGCTCGTTGTATCGCATGACTGGTTTATTTTCATTTAACCAGTACATAACTATCATTTTATATTTCCCGCTAATTAAGGAAAGAGTATAACCAAAATCGGTTTCCTCCAGGTTGATACCAGTCTGTGAGCATGTCTCAGTCATCATTTACACTCTCCTTTTGGTAAGTATATAACCTAAATTTGCGTACTTCACAAACGACAGGGCCAATCATATACTCCTGAGTAACCCAATCGCAAGTCAGTCCTGAATGAGGAAATGATGAAAAAAACGCTTATAGTTGTCGCTCATCCAAATATTGAAAATTCAGTTGTTAATCAGTGTTGGATAAATGAGTTAAAAAAGTATCCTGATCAGTTTACTGTCCATGAGCTTTATAAAGCATACCCTGACGGCAGGATCAATATCGAGACTGAGCAAAGACTGGTTGAGCAACATGAGTCGCTGGTTTTGCAGTTCCCAGTTTACTGGTTCAACTGCCCTCCCATGTTGAAACAATGGCTGGATGAAGTGTTTCTTTATGGATGGGCATACGGCTCTACAGGCGATAAGCTGAAGAATAAAAAAATAGCTTTGGCTGTAACTGCCGGTATTGAACTTGCAGACTATATGGCGAATGGCCGTTATAAATTTACCATGCAAGAAGTACTTCGCCCATTTGAAATTACGATTAAATATGTTGGTGCTGAATATGTTCCACACTTTGCCTTTTATGGTGCAGAATATAACCCTTCCAAAGAAGTGATTAAAGAAAACGCAGTAGACTATGTTAAGTACTTAACTAAATTAACTTACAGTGAGTTAGTAACAAGTAATTAATGTTAATTTGATAGCCCGTTCTCATATATTTTCGCTTATGATGCAGTAAATAATATGGTTCTGCTTGCCGCATCAATTAGTGTCTTGATTGCCTTACTTGTAATTAAGCCAAAAGAACACAGTGAAATTTAACCGAACCATTACAAACCAACTCACAAATTTCGTATTGAGTTGGTTATCGTACTGATATTTTGGCTTTGGCACTCAGGTAATTACATAACCGATGTCCACTTTGACACAAAGCTGTCTGTCATGCCCACTTACGGCCAAAGAGTAATCTAAAACATGACAAATATCACATTTCAGAACAGTTATTGCGTTTGGAGCCTTATTGAGGGCCTCACTCCAATTTTAAAAATAAAATCTTCATAAATTCAATATGATAAATCAATATCAGCATCCAGTCAGAGGAGACAAATTCCTGTTTTCAGGCTTACTTATAAATTCTTATTACCGCAGATTTCAATAAGTTAGCGTGAAAATACCTCCCGATGCGCATCTGGTTTTTCCTGCGCATCCGGCGAAACTTTGGGCCATTTCAGTTCGATAATGGCGTGACCATCCTGTGTCTCTAACCAACGCACAAATCCGCAGTATCAAGCCTTTTGATAACCCCTTTAAACTGACCGATTCACACGATCTGTATCTGCTTGTTAATCCGGGCTGGTGGGTCAGGCGCTCAAGGAGCGCGAAGTGCGACGCAATGTTTTCGCCTTCCGGCGCGTTTCCTGCCGTAGACGTGATTATCAGCGACAGGTATCCGGTGATGGTGATGGAGCTCGCGGCACAATAAGGCCTTAGCGGGATGCAGAATCGCCTCCCGATAAGGCTTCACTCAGCCACTTTCCATATCATATAAATACGCCTCTTCCGCTCCTGTCCAACAGCAGGCGACAGCTCATTTCGTTAGCGAAACGGTGGCTCATTAAACGTGCGTAATTTACGTGAGTGCAAACGATCACCTTCTGCGCGTAGCAAATCAATAGCACGAATACCAATTTGCAAATGTTCTGAAATAGCCCCCTCATAAAACCGGTTTGCCTGCCCGGGCAGTTTAATTTCACCGTGTAAAGGTTTGTCAGAAACACAAAGCAACGTGCCGTAAGGCACACGAAAGCGATAGCCTTGGGCTGCAATCGTCGCGCTCTCCATATCAATCGCAACCGCGCGGCTAAGATTGAATCGCAACGCCGATGCGGAATAACGAAGCTCCCAGTTACGGTCATCCGTGGTGACGACCGTTCCCGTGCGCAGTCGCTGTTTCACCTCTTCGCCGGGCATTCCGCTAACCGCTTTGGTAGCGTCGTACAGCGCACGCTGTACTTCCGCAATGCTTGGAATCGGAATATCAGGCGGCAGAACGGCATCCAGCACATGATCATCGCGTAAGTAGGCATGGGCCAGCACATAATCGCCAATCGCCTGACTTTCTCGTAACCCTCCACAGTGCCCAATCATAAGCCAGACGTCAGGCCGCAACACGGCCAAATGGTCGCAAATCGTTTTAGCATTTGAAGGGCCAACACCGATATTTACCAGCGTAATCCCCTGCCCATCTGCCGTTACCAGGTGCCAGGCGGGCATCTGATGTTTCTTCCAGGCCAGATCGGAAATAGCCTCTTCCGGCGCTTCCGTTTCTGCCGTGATCCAAATTCCGCCAGCACAGGAAAGCGCGATATAGGGGCTGTCAGGATCAAGAATTTGGCTGCATCCCCAGCGCACAAACTCATCGACATAGCGGGTGTAGTTGGTAAACAAAACGAAGGGCTGAAAATGTTCAACCGGCGTACCAGTATAGTGCCGTAACCGGGCCAACGAGAAGTCAACACGACGCGCGTCGAAGTGCGATAACGGATAGAATTCGCCGGGGTGGAACAGACCGTCTGCTGTCTCATCGCCAATCTGTGCCAGTTCTGTGGTAGGAAAATGGCGCGTTAGCCCAGCGCTCATAGAACGATCCAGCGTCAGAGCCGAGCCATCGATCACGTAAGGATACGGGATCTCATGGTGCGAGGCCTCTACCGCAATATGCGCGCCATAATCATGGTAAACGAGGTTAAGCTGTTCCAGAAGATAAGCGCGAAATAGCGCAGGCCGCGTAACGGTAGTGGTATAACAGCCGGGATGAGTAAAGCGTCCAAAAGCGCGTGTTTTAGGCGGGTTCGGTGTCGCGCCATCCCAGCTTACAGACAGCGAAGGATAAACAAACAGTCCGTTAAGCCTGGCATGGGGATCGGGCAGCGTGCCGTTATCAACATAGTCAGCGATGGCTTCACGGAGCGCGTTAACCGACTGCTCGTACAGCTCCTCCAGGCGATCCAGCGCTTGCTCGGGCGTCAGGTTTGTGCCTTTATTTTCCATATTATTCTCCTTAGCGTTCACAGGTGAGGCACGTCATTCGATAGTATGACAGCAAAGGAAGAAACTAAAAGGGTTAGCGTAAGGGCGGCGGCAGTAAACATGAACCCTTTAAAAAGAAAAGAGAACTATCTTAGCGCCACCATCATCGCTCAAAAAGAAGGGCACTGGTACAGCCATTTGTTAAATTCATTAAAATTAGTCATATAACCATTTCCCGGCTTTTGCTGACTCGATCAGCATGCTGATAGTGAAATCTGGGACGGGTACAGGCTCCGTTTTCTTGAACGGATGCCATGAAAAAGGGTGATTAGGAAAATAGGTTTCTATTCTGAAGTTACCTCGCTCGACATTGAGTTTCTCGAAGAACTTATTCATGAGATCTTCGGCTTCAAGTTCATCAATGCTCAGATCAGTATCAAGGTCAATCTCTGGTGTTAATTCCACTTGCTTAATGTTGAACAGATATGTGCCAGCATAAGGCCGTACAAGCTCGTAAACTTGCTGTTCAATATTGTCTACCATAACTTATCATTGCCCCGAGCAATGGTATTGTAGTCGCGTATAGTGCGATATGTTATTTGTGACACATCTGCGGCAAGGATAATTTCCCCGATCAAAGGAATGGAACGTCCAACAAACGGCGCAATGTTACGAACCATAACACGTCTGGCTGTCCACGGGGTGTAACCGCCTAACCATGTCGGAAGGGATATTCCAAAGGGAAATTTTGACTTTTTAAACACTGCACGTGCAGTCCTGGACGCGTATGATGTGCCTTTAGTCGCTCCAGCGGGTTTCGCCCTTGTCCAGAGATTATTGCGACCTGATACCAGAGCAACAACGGCCCCGAAATCTGCAACACCAATCCCAAACTGGCTTGCGGTATTCTCACAAAAAATCATAAACAGAAGTTCGGCAGCAGTCAGATTGAATTTTCCTGCATAGAAGTATGTTCCATTTAGTTCTTCTACTGTATCCATTAGAAACTCTATAGCTGCTATTTTGGTTTACTTATTATACAGCCTTGTTTCGAATGAAAGAAATCAATCTTTTGGGAAAGAACGGATCAAGATCACGGGAAATATCTGAAATCAGATGAAAGAGACAGTCGCGATTCCCACCAGGGGCATCACCTGGCAAGCTTGTGTGATCGCTCCGTTTGAACCGAACACATCTATATGTCAGCATACTGATACGGGTTTGATCTTGCGGATAGCGGTATCGGTTAATGCCATCGGCGGGGGCTCCATTTTTCCAACGAACCGTGAAGCCTCCGATCAAGCCCTCAAGAAACTATGGATGTCAAAAAACCCGGTAAACCTTCTCAGGTCAACCGGGCAAAGATAATTTCTTGTTTTTTAAACGTTTCCGGACTCGCCAGGATGTCCCGAAACTAAAATTTGGCTCCTCTGACTGGACTCGAACCAGTGACATACGGATTAACAGTCCGCCGTTCTACCGACTGAACTACAGAGGAATCGTTTGAACGGGGCGAATATTAACGAGGTGCCCCTGGCTTGTCAAAGCCTGTTTTCACAAAAAAAGTTCGTTTGCTGTTTTATTCCACACTTCGGTTAAAATTCACCGTTTCCTGATGATTTTCACAGCAAAAAGCGCTTACTCCCTCTTTACGCGCGGGTATCTCCACAGCCAGCGCCCGCTTACCAGACGCCAGTAAAACAGCGCGCCGCGCACGGCCCAGTCAAGAAACATCCCCAGCCAAACCCCTACAACCCCCATACCCAGCACAATACCAAGCGTATACCCTGCCACAACGCGACAGCCCCACATCCCCAGCATTGATACCCACATCGCAAATCGCACATCGCGCGCGCCTTTAAAACCCGACGGCAACACCCACGCGGCCGCCCAAATTGGCATAAAGGCGGCATTAAGCCAGAGCAGAACTTTCACTACCTCTTTTACGTCCTGCTCCTGGGTATAAAATGAGGCAAACAGACCCGCGAACGGCGCTGTCCCCCAGGCAATTGCCGTAAGTACGATAGTTGACATCCAGAATACATGGCGCAGTTGACGCTCTGCCTGACCAATTTGCCCGGTACCAAGACGCTTACCGGTGATAATAGTCGACGCCGAACCAAGGGCGTTACCCGGCAGGTTGATAAGCGCCGCCACGGAAAAGGCAATAAAGTTACCCGCAATAACGTTAGTGCCCATTCCGGCGACAAACATTTGTGTCAGTAGCTTGCCACCGTTGAACAGCACTGACTCAATGCTCGCCGGAATACCAATACCCATCACTTCCCAGATAATGCCGAAATTCAGCGGCTTCAGATAGCTTTTCAGCGGAATGCGCAGCGCCGGATTAAAACCAATCATCAGCACCCAAATAATCGCTACCGCGCCGATGTAGCGCGAAATGGTTAACCCCAGCCCCGCGCCGGCAAAACCCAGCCCTTGCCAGGAGAAAGCCCCGTAAATCAGGATGCTGCTGATGATAATATTGAGAATGTTCATCCCGCCGTTAATCATCAACGGGATTTTCGTATTCCCTGCCCCACGCAGCGCGCCGCTACCGATTAGCGCAATTGCCGCAGCCGGATAACTCAGCACCGTCAGTTCAAGGTACGTTAACGCCAGCCCCTTTACTTCTGGCGTCGCCTCGCCTGCGACAATATTAATAATTTCACTGCCGAAATAATGAATGACCACTGCCAACACAACGGCAAATAGCGTCATAATCACCAGCGACTGGCGCGCCGCCGCCCTTGCCCGTCGCCTGTCGCGCTTGCCCAGGCTAAAGGCGACCACCACCGTAGTACCAAGATCGATAGCCGCAAAAAAAGCCATAATTACCATATTAAAACTGTCGGCAAGCCCCACGCCCGCCATTGCTTCCTTGCCCAGCCAACTGACGAGAAAAGTACTGAGCACGCCCATTAGCAAAACACAGGTATTTTCCAGAAAAATGGGGATAGCAAGTGGGGTGATTTCACGCCAGAACAACACCTTGTAACTCTTGCGTTTGGCATACCAGGGCGTACGGACAACAACCTGGCGTAAGGCAGTGGAGACGTTCAAAATGGACCTTAAAGAAGAGAGTTGAAACCACATTTCAATAATGAGCGAGAAATCGTAAGGCTGCAAAGCTTTTTGCAGAAAAAATGTCTGCAAATGCAACAAAGTGATGAGATAACCCGCAATCGAATCTGTAAGGGGTTAAATGGGGTTTGACAAAAATTTTTCCGCCGCTAATATACGACCCCACACGATTCCTCTGTAGTTCAGTCGGTAGAACGGCGGACTGTTAATCCGTATGTCACTGGTTCGAGTCCAGTCAGAGGAGCCAGATTTTAGTTTCGGGACATCCTGGTGAGTCCGGAGACGTTCAAAAAACAAGAACTTATCTTTACCCGGTTAACCTGATAAGGTTTGCCGGGTTTTTTGACACCCATAGTTTTTGGGGACTTAATCGGAGGGCTAGCGGTTCGTTGAGAAAATGAAGCCCCTGCCATGACACTCACTACTAATACAGATACTCCAGCCCATGAAAACCAGCAATGTGGCAGGATATTTAAAGGCCAGACCTGCACGCGCTAATGTTGACCGGCATTCCGGAACGGCGCTCCAGCACCTCATTAACCCGCGAAGTATCAACGCCATCCCCTTTGATAAACGTGCGCAGCGCTGGCGTAACGGGCAATGGAACTTTTTTGTCTGACTCAAATTCAGCACGGTTGCGAGAAAGCGGTTCGTGTACCTCCAGCCAACGACTGCCATCCGGCTCTACCGAAAATTTAACGGGCCTGTCGATAATCTGAACGCGGGTTCCTACAGGAACATGGTCGAATAAATATTTAATATCGTCATTGCGTAAACGGATACAGCCCTGACTGACGCGAAGGCCAATGCCAAAGTTAGCATTAGTGCCATGGATGGCATATAACCTGCCGATATATATTGCGTATAGCCCCATAGGGTTATCCGGCCCCGCAGGCACCATCGCGGGCAGCGTTTTTCCCTCTTTAGCATATTCCCGACGCGTATTAGCCGTTGGCACCCAAACCGGGCCATCTTGTTTGCGTTCAACCGCAGTTACCCAGTTGCGCGGCGTTTCACGGCCAGCCTGACCAATACCAATGGGTAGCACCTCAACCGTATTCGTGCCTGCGGGATAATAATAAAGGCGCATCTCGGCGACGTTTACCACAATACCTTCACGAACGGTGTCAGGCAGAATCAACTGCTGCGGCACCACCAGTGTGGAACCAGACTGAGGTAAAAACACATCCACGCCGGGATTCGCTTCAAGCATATTACTCAGCCCCTGACCGTAGCGGGCGGCAAATGACTCTAAGGGCTGAGTATTGTTCTGTGGTACGGCGATTGTGACAGGCTGTCCTACCAGACGACTGCCTTCGGGCGGCAACGGATAGCTTATAGCCAGCGAGAAATGGCTTACCAACAAGACGAAAAACGGAAAAAAAGGTGTGATACGACGCATTATATCCCTTCCTTTGTCGCGGCAGGTGTGCGTTAAGTATAGCTTTTTTCTCACATGGCTGGTGTTGTGCGCCCGGGTTATGTTGCGTTTGCGTTCCCCTCCGGCAGGACAATATTACTGGACGCTAACTCCCCCATATTGTGGAACATGGCGCACGCGGCTTCCACGATCGGCATCGCCAGCGCCGCGCCGCTTCCTTCACCTAACCGCATCGCCATATGCAAATAGGGTTCCATAGACAAATGCGCGAGCGCGATGCGGGCACCCTTTTCCGCCGAAAAGTGCGACGGGATCAGATAAGGTCTCACCGCAGGCGCAATCTGACAGGCCGCCAGCGCTGCCGAGTAGGAAAGAAAGCCATCCAGCAATACGGGTAAGCCACACCTTGCCGCGCCAAGCATCACGCCGGTCATCCCGACCAGATCGAAACCACCCACCTTCGACAACACATCAATGCCATCGCGCGGATTGGGCTGATTAATCGCAATCGCCCGCCGCACGACGTCCACTTTATTATCGATGCGGGAAGGCGGAAGATTCGCGCCAATCCCCACCACCTCTTTTGCATCACTTCCTGTAAAAACGCTGACCATCGCGGCGGCTGGCGTAGTGTTCGCCATTCCCAGCTCCCCTACGCCAAATAAGGTCACGCCGCGTTGCGCCAGGTCGCAGGTGTAGCGGGAAACCTCCAGCAAAAGCGCCTCAGCCTGCGAGCGACTCATCGCCGGGCCAACGGTAATATTTCCGCAGCCGCGCGCAACGCGCATATTAACTACGCCAGGAATAGGTTCAGCATCAATACCAACATCAATGACATGCACCTTAGCACCGGCCTGAGCGGCAAGCACGCATACGCCGGTTGTTCCCCGCGTCATATTCGCCGCCTGAATCGCCGTCACGATTTTGGGCGAAACCGCTACGCCTTCATCCCAGACGCCATGGTCGGCGCACATCACCAGCACCGCCTTTTCACCTACCTGCGGCGTACCGTTAAGACCCGGCATTCCCGCGAGCTGAACGGCTAAGGTTTCCAGTCTGCCCAGGCTGCCCGGCGGTTTGAGCAGGCCGTCAATATGTTGCTGCGCACGCGCCATCGCCTCGGCGTCCGGCGCAGGAATGTCACGGAGTAAAGCGTGTAGTGTCTGCATAAGATGTCTCGTCCGTAATAATCGGCTCATAACAGAGCCAGCAGAAAGATCAGTTCGCCAAGTTCGATCGCCGCGCCTAGCGTATCGCCGGTTTGACCGCCAAGCGTACGTTTAAGCAACTGGCCAAGGATGAAAATCGCCGCGAGTGTGACCACCATTGCGGCCAGTCCTTGCATACCAGGCAGTAATACCGTGGCGACGATTACCGCCAATCCCAGAGTAATGCAGGTTTGCCGTCCGCTGACTTTACCGATAAATACATTGCCGAGCCCCTCGTCACGGGCGTAGCGATGACGGTACATCAATAAAACGGCGCTGCCACGCCCAGCCGCACAGGCCGCCGCCAGCGCCGCCAACATTGGCGTTCCACGTAACGCCAGTTCACTGACCACCAGAATTTTTGCCAGTAGCACGAAAATAAGCGCCAGCCCGCCATGGGTTCCCAGGCGACTATCACGCATAATCTCCAGCATTCGCTCACGGCGGCGCGCGGAAAAAATGCCATCGCAGGTATCGGCCAGCCCATCCAGGTGAAAACCACCGGTCAGCAGCGCCAGCGCCAGAATACAGAACAACGCCGCTAGCGGAATACCGCACCAGGGTTGCAGGAGGATGAAAATCAGGCCGCTTACGCCCCCCAGAATCAATCCGATAAAGGGAAACATCACGATCCCACGCGAATACTGCTCGAAATCCAGTCCCTGCGACCAGCGTGACGGCACGGGCAAGCGGCTAATAAAAGCGAGCATGGCCCAAAACAGCTTACTCATTTAATTTTGACTCCAATACCTGAGACTACCAGCCAGACCTCATCCGCCGCTGCCGCCAGTCGTTGGTTGACCCGACCGGCAATATCACGAAAATGGCGCGCCAGACGGTTTTCCGGGACGATCCCCATTCCCACCTCATTTGTCACCAGTACCACTTTCGCCGGGCAGCGCTGGCAGGCTGCAATTAAAATCTGAATTTCATCGTCAATGGCGCGCTCCATCGCCGCGTAATCCCACTGTTCGGGATCGTTCTCGCCTCCCAGCGCAAACAGCAGATTCGTCACCATGGTGGTAATACATTCCAGCAAAATCGCGTCGTCAGGGGCAAGATCCGCGGTAATCAACGTATCAAGATGCCGCCAGCATTCTGCGGTCCGCCAGTGTGCCGGCCTGCCATCTTTATGATGCTGAATTCTCGCCGCCATCTCGTCATCAAGAATCTGCGAGGTGGCGATATACAGTACCTGCGGCGCATCGCCAATTAAGGCTTCAGCATGACGGCTTTTACCACTACGTGCCCCGCCCGTCACCAGAATCATCATACCGGCTCCTGATGTTGTTGCATGATGGTATAAATTTTATCAATATCAATATGTTGCCGCATCGCTTCCGCCAGCAGATCAAATTGCCGCGCTTTATGATCCGCATAACAAAAAGTCGTTTCCCACGGCGCAAGCCCTTTTCGCGCCCGTAACCCATTGACCACCGCACGGGTAAAGGCATCGCTGTCAAACAGGCCGTGAAGGTAAGTGCCAAACGCCAGTCCGTCGGCGGTGACCGCGCCATCCGCCACAGAGCATCCATTTTTCTGTAACGTCATGGCCGTACAGCATCCTTCCTGCAGCACCGTTTCCCCCATGTGAATTTCATAACCGCGTACCGGTAGCCCCGCCGCGGCAACCAGCCAGCCGGGCAGCTCGTCTGACATTGTCGCGTTAACCTGCGTCGTGGTTTTATCCTGTGCAAAGCGAGTGATCGTATTAAGCAGCCCCAGGCCCGGCTGCGTACCCAGCCCCGACTCCACCTCATCCACAATGGTGTCGCCCAGCATCTGGTAGCCGCCGCAAATCCCCATCACCGGCACGCCCTGCCGATGTGTCTGCAATACCGCATCCGCCATCCCGCTTTCGCGCAGCCAGGCGAGGTCGCTCAGCGTATTCTTACTGCCCGGCAGGATCACCAGATCAGCGTCAGTCAACGCTTCCGGGCGGCGAATATAGCGTATGCGCACATCCGGCTGCGCCGCCAGAGCGTTAAAATCCGTAAAGTTAGAAATATGTGGCAGTTGCACAATGGCAATAGTGATATCACGGGGGGCGTTACCGCGATATTTATCGTTTTGCAGCGCGACGCCATCTTCATCTTCCAGATCCACATCCAGCCATGGCATCACTCCCAGGACCGGGACGCCAGTAAGCGATTCGATTTGTTCGATACCGGAATAGAGTAGCGCCACGTCGCCGCGGAATTTGTTGATAATGACGCCCTTTACTCTGTCACGCTCCTGTTTATGCAGCAGCGCCAGCGTGCCATAAATAGCGGCGAATACGCCGCCCCGGTCGATATCCGCCACCAGAATAACCGGACACTGGGCCATTTCCGCCATTCCCATATTGACGATATCGCGATCGCGCAGATTGATTTCCGCCGGGCTTCCGGCGCCTTCCAGCACAATAACGTCATATTCCTGCGCCAGGCTGTTATAGACCGCAAGGATTTGCTCACGCAAACGCGGTTTATAGTCATGGTAACTCACCGCATCCATATTGGTCGCCACTTTCCCCATCAGCACGACCTGCGCCTGGCGATCGCTGGTCGGTTTGAGCAGCACCGGATTCATACGCACATCTGGCGTGATCCCCGCGGCTTCCGCCTGAAAAATCTGCGCCCGCCCCATCTCTTTACCATCCGGCGTAATACCAGAATTAAGCGCCATATTTTGCGATTTAAACGGCGCGGTACGCAGACCATCCTGATAAAAAATGCGGCATAAACCCGCCGCCAGCACACTTTTGCCGACGTCGGATGCCGTCCCCTGCAACATAACTGCCTGCGTCATGACGCCTCCCTGAATGCGCACTTTTGCATTCGATGAAAAAACTCCGTTTCTGTTTTACACAGCGGCAGTCCCAGTTGAGTATGAAGTTTGACCAGCCAGGGCTGGGTTAGCCCCGCTTGTTCCATCGCTTCCGTACACGCGAAAACCTCGCCAGGCGCGCCATGCGTCAGGATCTGGCCCTGGCGTAACACGTATACGGCATCGCTAATTTCATAAATAAGATCGATATCATGGCTGGAGATAATGACATGATTGCCCTGCGCCACAATCCGCCTGATGATAGCAAGCATCTGAGTGCGCCCTGCGGGATCGAGACCGGCAGTGGGTTCATCCAGCAATAGATAGCGCGCCTGTAGCACCAGCGCTCCGGCGATAGCCACACGTTTTTTTTGCCCATGACTCAAACACTGAATGGGCTGATGGCGAAAATGTTGGGCGTCAACCAGCGTTAGCGCCTCGTCGACGCGGCGCGTGATTTCCGCTTCCGGCACCCCCAAATTACGTAAACTAAACGCAATATCGCTATCGATATCAGTATAAAAAATCTGCTGTTCAGGGTCCTGAAAAACCGTCGCAACTTGCTGGCGCAGCGCCAGTAGTCCGCGCTTGCTGTAATCCAGCGGTTTTCCCTGCCACAACACGGCCCCTTTTTGCGGACGCAACAGGCCGCTCAGGTTCATAAAAAGCGTAGACTTCCCACAGCCGTTCGCGCCCACCAAACCGGTAACAGGCGAGAGCGAAAAATCCAGATTTAACCCTTTAAGTACCGGCTCATCCTGATATCGGAACCACAGGTCTGAAGTGGCAAGCATAATAGTCCTTACAGGTGAAAATCACCCTGATACAGTTTGATATCCAGCGTGGTGGTCATTTGCTGATAACGCATTAACACCCGCGTAAACAGGAGTCCAGTCAGCATTGCCAGAGATCGATAACCGTTCGGCAGGCTGCAATAACCAAAACGCAGCGTTTGCGCGCGACGAATTGCCACCGCCTCATCCAGAAGAATAAAGAGAAAGCGCCACGTTAACAGGATTTGCTCGGTAAGCAGGCGTGGAATATGCGCGCGCTTAAGCAAGCTAATTAACTGCGGAAACGGTAGGTTCATCACCAGCCACAACGTCGCGGACAGCGCCGTCAGGCTACGCCAGAACGTGTCATTCGCCGTGACCACGCCCGCACGGGTAATCCCGATCCAGTACGGCCCGACAGATATGCCAGCCAGCAGCATTTGCGGCTCGCGGCTGATGCTGAAGATAATCGTTATCACGCCGACCAACAAAAATCCAAAAGGTATCGCCATCCATCGACACCAGCGCCAGAGGGATATGCGCAATAGCCAACAGCTCAATCCGGCAATGATCAGCAGCTCAATGCCCTGCCCTACAGGCGGCAGAACAAACGCCAGTATCATCATCGCCAGCCACAGCAAAAACTTGCGCTGCGGCGCAACGTGTGCCCAGCGGCTTTGATAGCTGAGTCGATCAAGCCCGGTCATCACGGCGTTGTTTACCTTTGCAATACCCCAGGATATAAAAAATCACCGCCGCGCCAAGAGAGCCCTGAAGGGTAAACAGCAGGCTTTCAATTTCACCGCTGGCAGGTTCATATAACGGCTGAAACCAGGGTTTATACTGCGGCGCAATAGCCTGAATCTGGCTTTCCGCTTCGCCGTCTGAACCGCCATATTCACCGCCATGGTTAATAAAAAACGGCAGAATCACCAGCGCCACCACCATCGCTAACAACATCAACGTTTTTTTCATTTTAATGTCCTTGTACGGTAATCACTTGCCGTTTGGTTAACTGGTCATAAATCATGACGGTTAATAAACCTTCGGCAATGGCGACAGGAATCTGTGTGAGGCAGAAAATCCCCATAAACTTCACAACAGACCCTGTCGCTCCGGCATGGGGATCGGGAAACGCAACGCCAAGCTGGACTGAAGTCACAAAATAGGTCGCCAAATCCGCCAGCATCGCGCACAGAAAAACGGCGACATCACGGCGCAGTCCGGCACGGCAGGCCATTTTCCACACCAGATAACCGACAACCGGGCCAATCACCGCCATCGACATTCCATTTGCGCCAAGCGTCGTCAGGCCGCCGTGCGCCAGCAATAGCGCCTGAAACAACAGCACAACCGCGCCGAGAATCGCCACCACCCCGGGCCCGAACAAGATAACCGCCAGACCAACGCCGGTCGGATGTGAACAACTCCCCGTTACCGACGGAATTTTGAGCGCGGACAGGACAAAAATAAACGCGCCGCACAGCGCCAGCAGTACCTTCTGATGATTATCCTCCTGCACAATACGCCGTAAGCGCACCAGCCCATACCACAAGCAGGGTAAAAACAGTAACCACCAGGCCAGCGCCCACACTGGCGGTAAAAAGCCCTCCATGATATGCATCGCAAACGCCTGTTGCGGGACAACCATCAGCAATAGCGCTGCAGCCAGTCCACTGAAAGACAACTGTCGAAGCTGCTGTTCAAGTTTCATTCTGCATACTCCCACTGTTTATTGACCAGAATGGTCGAAAAATAGGGCAACGGTCGATCATCGTTGACCTCGTGGAGATGGCGCCAGCACTGCTCGCCGGGCAGCGTGGCCTCGGACATCATTAAGGCGCATTCCAGCAGGCCAGCCTGCGCCAGCAACGCTTTAATACGAGCGAACCGGCCATACACTTTCATCAACACCAGGCTATCATGCTGTTGTAGCGCCTGGGCTATTTCCGCTTCCGGCGCGGTACAAGAAATAACCGCCAGAGATTGCCGTTCTATGGCGAGCGGCATTTTCGCGCGGGCGGCTATCGCGGCGAAGGACGTGACGCCGGGGACAATCTCCAGCCACTCCGGGCAGCCGATTCGCTGGAGTAAAAAAATCCAGGTACTGAATAGCATCGCATCGCCCAGGGTAATAAAACCGACCTGTTTACCCGCTTTCACCTCTGCGGTAAGCGCGGCGGCAACCTCGTTCCAGACCGCTTCTTTCTCGGCGCCGTCAGCGCTCATAGGGAAATGGCAACAACGTACTTCCGTCTGCTCGCCGAGATAGTCGCGCACAATCGACAGCGCCAGACTATCGCCCCCCTTACGACCGGCGGGCGCATACAGAATGTCCAGCGAGCCAAGAATCCGCGCTGCGCGGACGGTTATCAGGTCGGGCGCGCCTGGCCCGGTACTTAATGCGTATAATTTACCGTTCATGCCGCCTCCTCTACCGCCATGTTCAGCGCCTGGTGCAAATGCGCGACAAACATCGCCCGGATAGCCGGGTTTTCTCCCAGCCCGCTCAGCCACGGCGTCGCCGGAATGCCCGCCGCGTTAAAGCGCATTTTCCATGAGTCGCCGTCGTCTGAAGCCATATCATTAATGGCGTGATCGCCCGCCACCAGCATTAATGGCATCAAATGTACGCCGGTGACGCCTTCGTCACGCAGGCTGTCGATCAGAATGTCGACCTCCGGGTAGCTTTCTACGGCGCCGACGCGCGCCGGGAAGCGCTGCGCGGTCATCATATGATCGAGACAGGCATAAGCTGCGAATGCGTGATGGCTGGCGCCGTGGCCCATAAAAACGACTTTCTCCGTTTGTCTGAGCGATGGCATCTGTTGTCGCAACGCCTGCATTAGCTGCACATAATCGTTATGGCTGCTCAGCAGCGGCACGCCCAGCGTCAGGCGAGTGAATAACGGACGCAAGAGTTGTACCTCACGGACAATTTTTTCATATTCGTCGCCGTTAATAATGTGCAACGACTGAATCGCCACGTCCTGATATCCCTGTGCGGCAAGCTTTTGCAAAGCCTGTAATGGCGTATCGATGTCGATACCGTCACGCTGGCGAAGCTTGCGAATGATCATTCCGGAAGTGAAGGCGCGAAACAGGTCGCGATCGGGACAGGACGCCGCCAGATCACGTTCGCACGCCACAATGTTTTTTTCACAGGTGTCGTGATAGCTGGTGCCAAAACTGACTACCAGAAGCGCTTTTTTCATTTTTACTCCTTAGCTGCGGCCAGCCAGCGCGATAAACGCTGCGCAAAGGCGGCCTGGCTTTCCAGTAACTCATCACCCGTCACAAGCGGCGTCGGGCGCGCAATAACGATGCAGGGAATGCCCGCATCCAGACAGGGCTGAACTTTTTCCTGATATCCCCCCTCCGCGCCGGACGCTTTGGTAATGACTACGTCGGCCCGGCACTGGTGGTAAAACGCGGCGTTAAAATCAGCGCTGAACGGCCCACACAGTGCGAAAATTTCTCCAACGCCGAACCCCAGTTCGCTGCAGCGTTGAATCACCTCCGCCACGGGCAGTACGCGCGCCAGCAACGTTTTTTCCGCCAGCCCGGCACGCCAGACGGCCAGATCTTTACTGCCGGTCGTCAGTAACACGCGCGGACCAAAACGCCTCGCTATCTCGCAGGCATCGGCAATACTGCGCGCCGTATAGAGAAGCGGATGCGTCAGATTGCTAAGCTGCTCCGGACGCTGATAACGACTTAACAACACGCCTGCCGTTTCACAGGCGCGAAGGAGGTTATGGCTGACCATTTCTGCATAAGGATGCGATGCATCTATTACCCAGCGAGTACGGTTTTCTTTTAGCCAGGCGACCATCTGCCCGTACTCCAGACGACCACAGCGCACCTGTCCTTTAATGTCGCCAGCCAGCGCTTTTCCGGCTGGCGTCGCCACGGATAAGGTGTACGCGACGTTCGCCGCATCCAGTTGTCGGCATAACGCGCGCGCATCGCTGGTGCCGCCCACCACCAGCACATCCCCCTCATTCACAGCGTGTAACCTCGCGGCGTTATCATCAGCCCATCCTGAACATAGGTCGTTTTATTACCGACGATGACCAGACTGGTCATATCTACCGGTTCAAAATCCATATCGCCGAGCGTAGTCAGCCATTTTTCCTCTTTCTTACGTCCGGCGGATTTCACCACGCCAACCGGCGTTTGCGCGCTTTTACTGGCGGCAAGCAGGTCACACGCGCGCGCCAGATGCCCTTCGCGGCCGCGGCTGCGCGGGTTGTAAAAACAGATAACGAAGTCGGCTTCGCCTGCGGCAACAATGCGTTTTTCAATCACCGGCCACGGCGTCAGCAGGTCGCTGAGGCTGATATGACAGAAGTCGTGCATCAGCGGCGCACCCAGCAGCGAGGCGGCTGCGATACTGGCGGTCATCCCCGGAATAAGGCGAACCTCTACATCCAGCTTCTGCTTGCCGACCAGTTCCAGCACCAGCCCCGCCATGCCGTAAATTCCCGCATCCCCGCTGCTGATGAGCGCTACGTTATGCCCAGCCTGCGCCAGTTCAATAGCCGCCTGGCAGCGTTCAATTTCCTTACACATGCCGGTCTTGATCACCTGTTTGTCGCCGGTGAATGCTTTAACCAGATGGGTATAGGTTTTGTAGCCCACGACGATTTCCGCCGCCTGTAACGCCTCAATCGCCTCCATCGTCATCATTGCCTGCGAACCGGGGCCAATACCAATTACGCTCAACATCAGTGTGCAACTCCTAAAGTAATAGTGACGCCCTGTTCTCGCAGGGTCTCGCCTAACAATTGTCCCTGGCTTAATAACCACGCAGCTGGGCCGGATACGCTGCCAACGCCCACCGTTTTTCTGACGAAGCCAGAACCAGGAAAATGGTGTTCGAATTCGCGCAACGCTTCGGCGGTAAAGGTTTTAAAAGGCACGCGGCAGCAGGAGGCGAGCTGAATAAGCCCCGGCTCCCCTTTTTTGAGCGTGACGCTGCCAATCGCTTTTAACGCCAGCGGATCGAGTTTCTGCGCTTCAAGCTGACGCGCCAGTAATGTCGCTAACAGGGGAAATGGCGTATCGCGGCGACAGCCAATTCCCGCCACCACACGCTGGGGCACCAGTTTCCAGTGCGGTACGGGAAGCTCAGGGAGGTCATTACGCAAAGAGACGCAGATAAGCGCATCCAGTTCAGGCAACCGCTGCAAATCATCAACAGGGATAAAACCGCGAATATCGCACTGGCCGATCTCTTCCGTTAGTTCGGCATCCCACCATAACCCCACACGTTGATGACTGACCAACATCTGGTTAACGGTTTTTACCGCCGTTCGAAGATCGGACATGCGGGCGTTAAGCTGGAAAGCTAAGGTGTCCAACGCGGACATCTCATTGACATCCGTTGCCGTGGTAATCACCGGATCGGCGCCTAACATTCCTGCCAGGTAGCGCGTCAAGGCATTGGCCCCGCCCGCATGACCGGAAAGCAGGCTAATGACATGCTGACCACGTTCATCAATGACGACCACCGCCGGATCGCTGAACTTGTCGTTCACTAACGGCGCCAGGACACGAACGGCAATGCCGGTCGCGCCGATAAAAATAAGCGCGGTATAAGTGGTAAAAGCCTGCCGGGCGGTATTAGCGAATCCGCCATCGAAGGGAATAAATCCCTCTTCCCGCAGTTTTTCACTGGTAAAGCAGGTTAACGGCAGCATCGCGGCGAGTCTCTTTGCCAGCGCCACGCCGCCGGGCGTCAGGCAAAACAACGCAATGGATTCAGGCTTTACGGTATTCATGGCTAAAGTCCGCTGCATAAAGTCTTGAGTAGTGATACTCCTTACCCAGAAAATTCCCGACCAGGATTAGCGCCGTCTTACGGATGCCAGCATCACGTACTTTGTCGCTAATATCCGCTAACGTGCCGCGAACGGTCTGACTTTCCGGCCAGGTAGCCTTATAGATGACCGCGACAGGCGTAGTTGCCGGATAACCGCCGGCAATGAGACGTTCCGACACCCGATGAATACGCTGAACGGAAAGATAAATCGCCATCGACGTCTGGTGACTGGCGAAAGCCTCCAGTTGTTCGCGCGCCGGTACTGGCGTACGCCCTTCCAGACGGGTAATAATGAGACTCTGCGATACCTCCGGTACGGTATATTCCACACCCAGCTCCGCCGCAGCACCGAGAAACGCGCTGACGCCAGGCACTACCTGCCAGTCGATACCACGGCGAGTTAACTCTTCGCCTTGCTCACGTACGGAGCCATACAGCGAGACATCGCCCGTTTGCAACCGCACCACCGTTTTTCCCGCTTTCACGCCCGCAGCCATCAGCTCGATAATCTGCTCAAGATGCAGTTCGGCGCTGTCGTAGCGTTCTGCCTGCGCGGGGCAGTAATCCAGCAGTTCGGTATTGATCAGCGAACCGGCATAGATAACTACCTGCGCCTGTTGCAGCAGGCGGTAGCCTTTAAGCGTGATCAGCTCGCGATCGCCCGGCCCGGCGCCGACGAACCATACACAGCGTGGATCAAATGTCTCTGACATGGTTTTCTTCCTTCTGACAGGCGATAACAAAAACAGGGTTGTTCGGTTTGAAATAGTGCCCCGCCCCCAGCGGCGTTAACGATGAAAGCTGAAGCTGTACACAGTCCATTCGGCATGCGCCGATGCGCGCAAGATGCGCCAGCGCGCTATGGAGGTTTTCCTGCAAGATAAAGGTCATCACCAGACGGCCACCGGGATGCAGATGGCTCATCGCCCAGTCAATCAGCGCCGTCAGATGCCCGCCGCTGCCGCCCATAAACACCGCATCGGCTTTCCCGGTTATGGTCATTGGCGCTTCGCCGGGGAGAATATCGATATTGCCGCAGGCAAAGCGCTGACGATTCTCATCAAGCAACCGTAGCGCGGCAGGATTACACTCAATAGCCGTCACCTGCAACGAAGGAAATTGCAGCGCCGCTTCAATTGAGACGCTTCCCGTTCCCGCCCCGACGTCAATCAGGTGACTGGCGCGGTGGAGCTCAAGTTTCGACAGTGCCAGCGCCCGTACCGCCTCTTTGGTCATTGGCACGTTCTCGCCGCGCAGAAAAAGCTCATCTTTCATCCAGGATCACCACTGCATTCATTTCATAGTCGGCGTTGACCGCACTGACAGGTAGCCAGTGGATCCGCTCATTTTCCATCGCCAGATTTTCACCAATCACCATTAAGCGATGCCCTTTACCGCGCGCGACCAGCTCCCGCGCGATTTCCCGCGGCCCGCAGCGGGCATCCGTGACCATCGCCACTTTGCGATGGTTCGCCAGCTGCTCGAAGCTGACGCAACGACCGTGGCTACTGGTCAACCACATGTCATTCATATCAATTCCAGCCTGTGCGCACAGATACTGTACGGCGCTGATGCCAGGGATAATGCGAACCTGTTCGATACCAAAATGCGCCACCAGGCGTGTACCGATGCCATAAAACAGCGGATCGCCGGAGGCCAGCACCACGATCCCTTTATCCCAACGGGCGGCAATCCAGGACAACAACGCGCCAATATCCGCGCCCAGCGTAAATCGTTCGCCGCCAAACGCCGGAAACTGCGCCAAATGGCGTTTACCGCCTGCCAGCGCATCG
This sequence comes from Salmonella sp. 741265050_HSA, assembly GCF_046569445.1. NCBI lineage: Bacteria > Pseudomonadati > Pseudomonadota > Gammaproteobacteria > Enterobacterales > Enterobacteriaceae > Salmonella > Salmonella sp. 741265050_HSA. The sequence continues at coordinate 1,059,872 of NZ_JBKFSV010000001.1, forward strand.
GCATGGTCTATCGCTTCCAGCGCCGCAGGCGTCATCAAATGCTGTCCGGCGGGCCCCATTCCCACGACCGTTAGCATTGCAGCTCCTTAGCAATCTCGTCGACGGGACGATTACTGCCGAGAATATGGTTATCAAAAGAAAACAGGATGGCGTCGCAGACAGGCAGCGTTTTGGTAAAGCGCAGCATCTGCATGACTCGCAAACAAATACGCCTGGCAAGATGGTTATAGATATGCCCGAAGCCATATGCTTCAATGTGCTCCATTGCCGCTTCGGTGGTATCGCAATCGCTGACCAGGGTGAGTAACTCCAGCGGCGCGCCCAGTAAAGCTAAATGCGCGACCAGCGTTTCCATGCGCGCATCAGCAATATGGCTATGGGTATGAAAGATCCCGGCGGCGATTTTGATCAATTTTCCAGGATGCCCCACCAGCACTATCTGGCAAAATCCCAGCCGTACCGCCTCTTCAATCATGTAGCCGACAAAATTGCTCATGGTGACGACTGCCTGTGTGTCGACGCCCATTTGTTCGCGAACAAACCGTTCGCCGTGGTTGCCCGGCACGAGTATCACCCGCGTTAATCCTGACGCCCGTTTGATCTCCAGTTCCAGCGATAGCGAGCGTTTCCAGCTTTCTTCCGACATCGGCGTCACAATGCCGGTAGTGCCAATAATGGAAATGCCGCCAAGAATGCCAAGCCGCGAGTTATACGTTTTTTGCGCTCGCGCTTCGCCTTCCGGGGCAAAAATCTCCACATCGGCCCCACGCGCCGGGCCTATCGCTTCGCGCACCGCAGATTCAATGGTATGACGCGGCGTACGATTGATGGCAGCGCTCCCGAGCGGTAGTCCAACCCCTTTACGCGTTACCCTACCAATACCTTCGCCGCCAGTGAGCGTAATCTCACCGCTGTCGTTGAGCGTAACGCGGGCAAAAATCAGCATTCCGTGCGTGGCATCCACATCATCGCCGCCATCTTTACGAATTGCGGCTATCGCCTGCTGGCCTTCAATGTGCGGCGACTCCACGTTCAGGCATAGCGTGACGCCCGACGGCGTGACGATGGAGACCTGATGAATCAGATGTTGACGCAATACCATCAGCGCGGCGACTTTTGCCGCCGCCGTCGCGCAGGAACCGGTGGTATATCCTTTACGTAACGCTTTACCGTGGCGCCAGACCGGCGCGTCAAAAGAAAGCTCGCTCATCAGGCCTCCCGGAGGTGATAGAGCAGCGCATTGACGATAGCGGCAGCCACGTTACTGCCGCCTTTACGCCCTAACGCGGCAACCGCGGGGAAATGGCTATGGGTGAGCGCCTCTTTGGACTCCGCCGCGCCGACAAAGCCTACCGGTACGCCCACCACGCCGCTCACCGTCACGTTATGTTCAAGCAAACGGAACAGGGCCGTCGGCGCATTACCGAAAACAAAGAGCTTATTTTTCTCCTCCTCGGCGATAGCGATATCGACGGCGGCCATTGAACGGGTAATCCCCTGCGTTTGTGCGGCGCGCACCACGCGCGGATCGCTGATATAACAGCGACACTCGCCGCCAAACGTCGCCAGTAATCTTTTATTAATGCCGGACAGCGCCATCGTGGTATCGGTATAAATAATGCACGGTTGGCGTAGCGCATCACAAAGCTGCTCCAGCGCATCGGCAGAGAACCACAAAATGTCCAGCCAGTCGAAATCGGCGGTGGTATGAATAACCCGCTTGATAATGGCCTCATGGAGCGGACTGGCGAAACGGTAATCAGGACGCGTTTCGCGAATAATGTCGCTAATAATGGTGAAACTATTGGCCTCAATGGTTTGGGGCTGCTGGATATAATGCATACTGTCGTCCTCAGGCCACGCCAGATAACCCGCACCGCGCCGCAATAAACAGCGCCTGCGCCAGGGTTGAAGCGACCCACATCAATCGAATCGTTCGGGAAATATCGTCCACGGAAATATCGCGCTGCGCGTCGCCGATCCAGGGCTTGTCCACACGCTCGCCAAAGTAGTTATTTGGGCCACCGAGCTGGATACCTAAGGCGCCGGCCACACACGCTTCCGACCAGGCGCAATTTGGGCTACTGTGGTTATAACGGTCACGCCAGCCAATACGCAGCGCCCGCCAACCACTCAGGCGACACAGTCCTGCCGCAATGCCCAGCAACAGCCAGCTCAGTCGGGCAGGAAGATAGTTCGCGACGTCGTCCATACGGGCGCTGACCATACCAATCGCCCGGTATTTTTCATGTTTGTAGCCCACCATTGAATCCAGGGTATTGACGGCTTTGTAGGCCATCGCCAGCGGCGCGCCGCCGAGAAAGAGGAAAAAGAGCGGCGCGATAATGCCGTCAACGGTGTTTTCTGCAACCGTTTCCACCACGGCGCGATTGATCTGCGCTGGCTGAAGTTGCGACGTATCGCGCCCGACGATCCAGGAGAGTTTTATTCGGCTTTCCGCAAGGTCGTTCTCCCGCAACGGTCGTTCAACCTCCTGCGCGGCGCGGGCCAGAGAGCGTCCGGCCAGCGTGGTAAAGATCATCCAGACTTCAACGATCCAGCCAAACCAGGGGTGAATCCGCTGCGCCAGCGCCAGTACGCCCCATGCCACGCCCCAGGTCGCCCCGACAACTACAACCCACATTACGCCGCCGCCAATCCGCAGCGCTTTATCGCCGGGACAATAGCGACGCACAATACGCTGCACAAACGTGATTAAACGACCTATCCAGCGTACCGGATGGGGCCAGTGTTGAGGGTCGCCGATGATAAAATCCAGCACCCAGGCGATACACCAGGCAAGAATCGTCATAATACGCGCCTCGCCGCCGCCAGCCAGTGCTGCAACATTTCCGGACGCTGGGCGAAATGGACGTGCAGATAGCTGGCAAACGTGTTGCCTGTCTGCCAGCCGCCAGTCCATTCCTGTAACACGCGGCCATCGCGAACCTTACGACAGGCCATAACGGCGGGTGTTTCGGGGATAAAATCTGAGTAGTGAAATTCATGGCCGCGCACTATCTCGCCAGGCGCCGCCAATAGCGTTGGCTGCATAGCCTGCGCCTCACAGTAGCCAAAGCGGGTAAGTCGCTTACCCATTTTGCTGTGACCGGGGATAATATTCGCCATCTGATGAATTTCCCCACCGCTATCCTCCAGAGTGCTCCCCAAATACATCAGACCGCCACACTCCGCGTAAATCGCCACGCCGCGCTGATGCGCCGCCCGCAAATGTTTTAACATCGCCGTATTTGCCGCCAGCTCTGCGGCGTATAATTCAGGATATCCACCGCCCAGCCAGATCATCTGGCAATCAGGCAATGCGCGGTCATGCAGTGGGCTAAAACGCACAATGTTAACGCCGGCACGCTCCAGCAAATCGATGTTATCGGGGTAATAAAAGTTAAAGGCCTCATCATCCGCCAGAGCAAGCGTCAGCCCTGCCCCCGCTATGTTATCGGGGCGCTCAGGCCACATTCCCGCCGGAAGCGCTGATAACACGCTCAGCGAGAGTAGCGCATCCACATCCACTGTTTGTTCCAGCGAGGCGGCAAAATCATGCCATGATTGCTGATTGACGAGGGATTCTCTGGCGGTAATCAACCCCAGGTGGCGTTCAGGTAATGCGACGCCGTCGCAATGAGGGACATACCCCAGTACCGGCAGTGAGCAATAATGTTCAATGGCATTTTTGAGGAGCTGATAGTGGGCGTCGCTAGTGACGCGATTCACAATCACACCCGCGAGGTTGAGGGTCGGGTCGAAGTGCTGAAATCCCATAACGGTAGCCGCAAGCGACGTTGAAACAGCCTTGCCGTCCACCAGTAGGATGACCGGGCAACCAAGCTGTTTGGCCATCGCAGCTGTGCTGCAGTAATTGGGGTCGACGCCATAGCCGTCATACAACCCCATGACCCCTTCAATGACAACGATATCCGCCTGCCGCATTTGTTCGCAAAATAAGGCGTTGAGAACAGGAGGAGGAAGCATGAAACTGTCAAGATTACGGGACGCCACGCCACAGATAGCGGTATGCCAGCCGGTATCAAGGTAATCTGGCCCAACTTTAAACGGCTGTACGCGCAGCGCGCGTTTTTGCAGCAGCCTCAACAAACCAAGCGTCACCGTGGTTTTGCCGCAACCGCTTCCTGTGCCTGCAAGAATAAATGCGTGATGCCTTGCCGCCATTACCCTGATCCTGTTCAGGGTGGTAGGGGTATACAGGTACGCGCATGTTCAGTCTTTCGACTGTACGCGTCTTCGCAACCCACTTCCCACCGAAGTTGTTGGTTATCACCGACAGGCAGGTCTTCTGGCTTAGCGTCCTCCTCGCCCGTCCTTCCCAATCTTGCGATCAGTGGTCTTTACGGGGTCGTCAGCATCACAGCAGCGGGGGCTGCGGGGGATTTTCACCCCCTTCCCTACCACAAATGTGGCAAACCTGTTGGTTTACGTTATGGCTGTACGGCACACCCATAACGGCAATTAATAATGTGCTACGTTTTACATTTCTGTGAGCAATAGCCTGAGCGGTTGCTCATCTGACGTTAATCTACTCATCCTTACCGGTATATTGACGATAAAACGTATCGACAAAGCGTAATAAAACTTATCTTTCCTGACACTGTACTTCATCACAAAAATAAAAACTGGTGCAGTTTATGCCCTAAATTTTATTATTTTGTTGCGCTATGACAATTTATTGTTACACCAGAGAAATTTTCTTTCTGAAATGATTAAGATACAAAAGACTATCAAAAATCGGCAATAGCAAAATATTGCTATTTATAACGATGGAGGATGAGAATTCTCATTTATCTGCTGGCGATAAGCCTGCGGCGTAACCTGATAGGTCTGGCGGAAGACTTTGCAAAAATAGCTGGTTTGCGAAAAGCCTAAATTACGCGCAATACTGGCAATACTCCAGTCACTATGGCAAAGCAATTCTCTGGCGCTAACCATTCTCTGGCGGTTTACCCACGCATTAAATCCGATTCCCTGATATTTCTTGAATAGCTTACTGAAGTAATAGGGGCTGAGATAGACATGTGAGGCGACATCCTCAAGACGAAGATCGTCGGACAAATGCGCATCAATATAGCGAAGCGCTTTTTTCATTTTACTGTCATGCGGAGTGGGGCCACGAGTGGTTTTATTTGCCTCCGATTGCTGCGGATTGTCTTTGATAACCACGAAATTGAGCTGTTTTTTCAGGCAATTCTCAACAATCAGTTTAAGAAGATCGGCGGAAGCGATAACGCGTGAATAGTCCATCTCTGGCACATTCCGAAATTCATTCAAGAGCTCAGGGTCAGCCTGCCAGCGATCGTCGACATTAAGAATGTTTACCAGCTCCACGTCATTACTTAAACGAACCTGCCCGCATAAAACAAAGCCAACTAAATGCCCTGCGATTACCAGCGGAATAGAAAAATCCGTTAGACCGGCATGACAACGATAAATACAGGGTTGATCGGACTTCGATGCCTCCAGTCCCCCGCAGCGATCGCTCATACGACAACGTGTACTATGCTGGGGATGCTGCCGCATCAACTGACAAAACGGCGTGAAATTGAATAGCTCAGATATTTCATCACCATGAATATTGACAACCACAACCGCCAGACCGGTGGCTTGTGCAAAATCCTGTGCGATTTTATTAATGAGTTCTGAGTTCAGAGCGCTCGCAGAAATCATGATAAAACCCCTCAGTTAATTTATTGTTATAAACAAAACACATTATTTACATTCACTTTTTATTAGCATTATCCTGGCCCTGATAAAAAGTACAATGACAATATCAAAAGTCTCCCATTGCTGGGAGACGTTTTGATCAGTTCGTGAAAGCAGATCACGAAATTATCTCACCTGTTTTTACGATACATCATTGCTGTGAATCTGGTTCGCATTTTCTTACAGTTCACAGCGGTTACAAGGTAAATTCTTACCAATAAAATAGCGATATATGGCTGCTCCGGCACAGGCGCCGATAACAGGCGCGACAATCGGCACGATAAAATAAGGGATCTCTCGCCCACCGCTCATCGCCATGTTCCCCCACCCCGCTAACCATGTGAACAGTTTGGGACCGAAATCACGCGCCGGGTTCATTGCAAAACCGGTAAGGGGTCCAGTAGACGCGCCGATAACGGCAACCAATATCCCAATAAGCAAAGGCGCAAGCGGCCCTTTAGGAATGCCATTGCCATCATCCGTCAATGCCATGATCATGCCCATCAGAATCGACGTAATGACCACTTCCACCAACGCAGCCTGCCATACATTTAGCGCTGCGGCCGGATAGGTACTGAAAATGCTGGCTAATTGCAAACTTTCGACGCTACCGCGCACCATATGATGCGCAGTCTCAAATTCAGTAAAAAGGCTACTATAAAGCACATACGCCAGCAGAGCGCCGCCAAAAGCGCCGGCAAACTGGGCAATAATATAAGGCAATACTTTCTGTTTGGGAAAGCAGGCAAACAGCCACAGCGCAATCGTCACCGCAGGGTTAAGATGTCCGCCGGAGATGCCGGCCGTAAGGTAAACGGCCAGTGAAATCCCAAGCCCCCAAATAATGCAAATCTCCCATAATCCGAGGCTGGCGCCTGCGACTTTGAGCGCGCTCAAACAACCGATACCAAAAAACAAAAAGAGTCCGGTGCCTAAAAATTCCGCACCACATTGCGCCTTTAGAGAATCATTCATGTGACACCTTCTGAGCAAAGTTCGTGTCCTGGCCAGCGCAAGTTTCGGCTGGCGGTAGAGTACAGCTAACCTCACTATAAAAAGTGCCGCCTGTAAATTGTTGGCAACCTGCGGGCCTGCCTTCCGGAAAAATCGTGTTGCGATAGCAAAATTTTGCTTTTCCGATATTTTTATCAGCCCATCACACGGGAAATTTGAGCTATAAAATACGCCTGTTGAAATAATAAAATATTGCACAAGCCAACTTATCAATTTCGAATAAGCATCACATTTTGCGTCTTTCGCCATATCAAATAAAAATACTCTCGTCACTAACAAAAATGTAAAAATGAAATGATAAAAACAAAATAATCATATAGACAATAATAAATTAAATGTAATTTATCAATAAGTTAAAAAAGCAAAAGACAATTTAGTCATATTGCTTTCCCATTATTTTCTGATGCTCAATAGCAAGTCAGCCATTCTTTTTCCTCGCATCTTCTTATAGTCCCAACTATCGGAACACTCCATGCGAGGTCTTTATGCAACAAGAAGCACTGGGAATGGTAGAAACCAAAGGCTTAACCGCAGCCATAGAGGCCGCTGATGCAATGGTTAAGTCAGCCAATGTGATGTTAGTGGGCTATGAAAAGATTGGCTCCGGGCTGGTAACCGTCATCGTGCGCGGCGATGTTGGCGCGGTCAAAGCGGCCACCGATGCAGGTGCCGCAGCCGCACGCAACGTGGGTGAAGTGAAAGCCGTACACGTCATCCCACGCCCTCACACCGATGTAGAAAAAATCTTACCGAAGGGAATTAGCCAATGAGCAGCAATGAGCTGGTGGAACAGATCATGGCGCAGGTGATTGCCCGTGTGGCAACGCCGGAACAACAGGCCATCCCTGGTCAACCCCAACCTATACGAGAGACGGCTATGGCAGAAAAAAGCTGCAGTTTAACGGAATTTGTCGGGACCGCCATTGGCGATACCCTGGGCCTGGTTATCGCCAACGTCGATACCGCCCTGCTGGACGCGATGAAGCTTGAGAAGCGCTATCGTTCCATCGGCATTCTCGGCGCCCGCACCGGCGCAGGCCCGCACATTATGGCGGCGGACGAAGCGGTGAAAGCCACCAACACCGAAGTGGTCAGCATTGAGCTGCCGCGCGATACCAAAGGCGGAGCGGGCCACGGTTCGCTGATTATTTTAGGCGGTAACGATGTATCCGACGTCAAGCGCGGTATCGAAGTCGCGCTGAAAGAGCTGGACCGCACCTTCGGTGATGTTTACGGCAACGAAGCCGGGCATATCGAGCTGCAGTACACCGCTCGCGCCAGCTACGCGCTGGAAAAAGCGTTCGGCGCGCCGATTGGCCGTGCCTGCGGCGTCATCGTCGGCGCTCCGGCTTCCGTCGGCGTACTGATGGCCGATACCGCCCTGAAGTCAGCCAACGTTGAAGTCGTGGCGTACAGCTCTCCGGCGCACGGCACCAGCTTTAGTAACGAAGCCATTCTGGTGATTTCCGGCGACTCCGGCGCGGTCCGTCAGGCGGTGACCTCCGCCCGCGAAATCGGCAAAACCGTCCTTGCGACCCTCGGTTCTGAACCGAAAAACGATCGCCCGTCCTACATCTGATACCCACGAGGCTGATTCATGAGATCGAAAAGATTTGAAGCACTGGCGAAACGCCCTGTGAATCAGGACGGCTTTGTTAAGGAGTGGATCGAAGAAGGCTTTATCGCAATGGAAAGCCCGAACGACCCAAAACCGTCGATAAAAATCGTTAACGGCGCGGTAACCGAGCTGGACGGAAAACCGGTTAGCGAATTCGACCTGATCGACCACTTTATCGCCCGCTACGGCATCAACCTGAACCGCGCCGAAGAAGTGATGGCGATGGATTCGGTCAAGCTTGCCAATATGCTGTGCGATCCTAACGTCAAGCGCAGCGAAATCGTTCCGCTGACCACCGCCATGACCCCGGCGAAAATTGTTGAAGTGGTTTCGCATATGAACGTGGTTGAGATGATGATGGCGATGCAGAAAATGCGCGCCCGCCGCACGCCATCTCAGCAGGCGCACGTCACCAACGTTAAAGACAACCCGGTGCAAATTGCCGCCGATGCCGCCGAAGGCGCATGGCGCGGGTTTGACGAACAAGAAACCACGGTTGCGGTAGCGCGCTACGCGCCGTTCAACGCCATCGCGCTGTTGGTCGGTTCTCAGGTAGGTCGTCCGGGCGTACTGACGCAGTGCTCCCTGGAAGAAGCCACCGAGCTGAAGCTCGGCATGCTGGGCCACACCTGCTACGCCGAAACCATCTCCGTTTACGGCACCGAGCCGGTCTTCACCGACGGTGACGATACGCCATGGTCGAAAGGCTTCTTAGCCTCTTCCTACGCCTCTCGCGGCCTGAAAATGCGCTTCACCTCCGGCTCCGGCTCCGAAGTGCAGATGGGCTACGCCGAAGGCAAATCCATGCTGTATCTGGAAGCGCGCTGCATCTATATCACCAAAGCGGCTGGCGTTCAGGGGCTGCAAAACGGCTCCGTAAGCTGCATCGGCGTACCGTCTGCCGTGCCGTCAGGCATTCGTGCCGTGCTGGCGGAAAACCTGATCTGCTCTTCGCTGGATCTGGAATGCGCCTCCAGTAACGACCAGACCTTCACCCACTCCGATATGCGTCGTACCGCGCGCCTGCTGATGCAGTTCCTGCCGGGTACCGACTTTATCTCCTCCGGTTATTCCGCGGTGCCGAACTACGACAACATGTTCGCCGGTTCCAACGAAGATGCGGAAGACTTTGACGACTACAACGTTATCCAGCGTGACCTGAAAGTGGACGGCGGTCTGCGCCCGGTTCGCGAAGAGGACGTTATCGCCATCCGTAACAAAGCCGCCCGCGCGCTGCAGGCCGTGTTTGCCGGAATGGGACTACCGCCGATTACCGATGAAGAAGTTGAAGCCGCGACCTATGCCCACGGTTCGAAAGATATGCCGGAGCGTAACATCGTCGAAGACATCAAGTTCGCCCAGGAAATCATCAATAAAAACCGCAACGGTCTGGAAGTCGTTAAAGCGCTGGCGCAGGGCGGGTTTACCGACGTGGCCCAGGACATGCTCAACATCCAGAAAGCCAAGCTAACCGGCGACTATTTGCACACCTCCGCCATTATCGTCGGCGACGGACAAGTGCTCTCTGCGGTTAATGACGTCAATGACTATGCCGGTCCGGCAACAGGTTATCGCCTGCAGGGAGAACGCTGGGAAGAGATTAAAAACATCCCTGGCGCTCTTGATCCCAACGAGATTGATTAAGGGGTGAGAAATGGAAATTAATGAAAAATTGCTGCGCCAGATAATTGAAGACGTGCTCCGCGATATGAAGGGCAGCGATAAACCCGTCTCGTTTAATGCGCCTGCGGCATCCATAGCACCACAGACCGCTGCGCCTGCGGGCGACGGCTTTCTGACCGAAGTGGGCGAAGCGCGCCAGGGCACTCAGCAGGACGAAGTCATTATCGCCGTCGGCCCGGCATTTGGCCTGGCACAGACTGTTAATATCGTCGGCTTACCGCATAAGAGCATCCTGCGCGAAGTCATTGCCGGTATTGAAGAAGAAGGTATCAGGGCGCGCGTGATTCGCTGCTTTAAATCTTCCGACGTGGCGTTCGTCGCCGTTGAAGGTAACCGCCTGAGCGGATCCGGCATCTCCATCGGCATCCAGTCGAAAGGTACTACGGTTATCCACCAGCAGGGGCTACCGCCGCTCTCCAACCTGGAGCTGTTCCCGCAGGCACCGCTGCTGACGCTGGAAACCTACCGTCAGATTGGTAAAAACGCCGCCCGCTATGCGAAACGCGAATCACCGCAGCCGGTCCCTACGCTCAATGACCAGATGGCACGCCCGAAGTACCAGGCAAAGTCGGCCATTTTGCACATTAAAGAGACCAAGTACGTCGTGACGGGCAAAAACCCGCAGGAACTGCGCGTGGCGCTTTGATAAAGGATAACTCCATGAATACCGACGCAATTGAATCGATGGTCCGGGACGTATTGAGCCGCATGAACAGCCTGCAGGGCGATGCGCCAGCAGCGGCTCCTGCGGCAGGCGGCACGTCCCGCAGCGCAAAGGTCAGCGACTACCCGCTGGCGAACAAACACCCGGAATGGGTGAAAACCGCCACCAATAAAACGCTGGACGACTTTACGCTGGAAAACGTGCTGAGCAATAAAGTCACCGCTCAGGATATGCGTATTACCCCGGAAACCCTGCGCTTACAGGCGTCTATCGCCAAAGATGCGGGCCGCGACCGGCTGGCGATGAACTTCGAACGCGCCGCCGAACTGACCGCGGTACCGGACGATCGCATTCTTGAAATCTACAACGCCCTTCGTCCGTATCGTTCAACGAAAGAAGAGCTGCTCGCTATCGCCGACGATCTCGAAAACCGTTATCAGGCAAAGATTTGCGCAGCTTTCGTTCGTGAAGCGGCAGGGCTGTACGTTGAGCGTAAAAAACTCAAAGGCGACGATTAATTACAGGGGTATGTGATGCGATATATAGCTGGCATTGATATCGGCAACTCATCGACGGAAGTCGCCCTGGCGACTCTGAATGAGGCTGGCGCGCTGACAATCACCCACAGCGCGCTGGCGGAAACCACCGGGATCAAAGGCACGTTGCGTAACGTGTTCGGCATTCAGGAAGCGCTCGCCCTCGTCGCAAAGCGCGCGGGGATCAATGTCAGCGATATTTCGCTCATCCGCATTAACGAAGCCACGCCGGTGATTGGCGATGTGGCGATGGAAACCATTACCGAAACCATCATCACCGAATCGACAATGATCGGCCATAACCCAAAAACGCCGGGCGGAGTAGGCCTTGGTGTGGGTATCACGATTACGCCGGAGGAGCTGTTAACCCGCCCGGCGGACTCGTCCTATATTCTGGTGGTATCGTCAGCCTTTGATTTTGCCGATATCGCCAATGTTATCAACGCCTCAATGCGCGCCGGATACCAGATTACCGGCGTCATTTTGCAGCGCGACGATGGCGTACTGGTCAGCAACCGGCTGGAAAAATCGCTGCCGATCGTTGACGAAGTTCTGTACATCGACCGCATTCCGCTGGGAATGCTGGCGGCGATTGAAGTCGCCGTGTCGGGAAAGGTTATCGAAACCCTCTCTAACCCTTACGGCATCGCCACCGTATTTAATCTCAACGCCGATGAGACGAAAAACATCGTTCCGATGGCGCGCGCGCTGATTGGCAACCGTTCCGCCGTGGTGGTTAAAACGCCATCCGGCGACGTCAAAGCGCGCGCAATACCCGCCGGTAACCTGGAGCTGCAGGCTCAGGGTCGTACCGTGCGCGTGGATGTTGCCGCCGGTGCCGAAGCTATCATGAAAGCGGTCGACGGCTGCGGCAAACTCGACAACGTCACCGGCGAGGCCGGGACCAATATCGGCGGCATGCTGGAACACGTGCGCCAGACCATGGCCGAGCTAACCAATAAGCCCAGCAGCGAGATTTTCATTCAGGATCTTCTGGCCGTTGACACCTCGGTTCCGGTGAGCGTCACCGGCGGTCTGGCCGGGGAGTTCTCGCTGGAGCAGGCCGTCGGCATCGCCTCGATGGTGAAATCAGACCGTCTGCAAATGGCGATGATTGCCCGCGAAATCGAACAGAAGCTCAATATCGACGTGCAGATCGGCGGCGCTGAGGCCGAAGCCGCCATTCTCGGCGCGCTGACCACGCCGGGTACCACCCGACCGTTGGCGATCCTTGACCTCGGCGCGGGCTCCACCGATGCCTCCATCATTAACCCTAAAGGCGAAATCATCGCCACCCATCTCGCCGGGGCTGGCGACATGGTCACGATGATTATTGCCCGCGAACTGGGGCTGGAAGACCGCTATCTGGCGGAAGAGATCAAAAAATACCCGCTGGCTAAGGTCGAAAGCCTGTTCCACTTACGCCACGAGGACGGCAGCGTCCAGTTCTTCCCGACGCCGCTGCCTCCCGCCGTGTTCGCCCGCGTCTGCGTGGTGAAACCGGACGAACTGGTGCCGCTTCCCGGCGACTTAGCGCTGGAAAAAGTGCGCGCCATTCGCCGCAGTGCTAAAGAACGCGTCTTTGTCACCAACGCCCTGCGCGCGCTGCGCCAGGTCAGTCCAACCGGCAACATTCGCGATATTCCGTTCGTGGTGCTGGTCGGCGGCTCGTCGCTGGATTTCGAAGTTCCGCAACTGGTCACCGATGCGCTGGCGCACTACCGCCTGGTCGCCGGGCGAGGAAATATTCGCGGTAGCGAAGGCCCAAGAAACGCGGTAGCCACCGGCCTGATTCTCTCCTGGCACAAGGAATTTGCATATGGACAGTAATCACAGCGCCCCGGCCATCGTCATTACCGTTATCAACGACTGCGCCAGCCTCTGGCACGAAGTGCTGCTGGGTATCGAAGAGGAAGGCATCCCTTTCCTGCTTCAGCATCACCCGGCTGGAGATGTCGTTGACAGCGCCTGGCAGGCGGCGCGCAGCTCGCCGCTGCTGGTCGGCATTGCCTGCGATCGACACTCGCTGGTCGTGCATTACAAGAATTTACCCGCATCGGCGCCGCTTTTTACGCTGATGCATCATCAGGACAGTCAGGCCCATCGTAATACCGGTAATAACGCGGCACGGCTGGTCAAAGGGATCCCTTTCCGGGATCTGAATAGCTAAGCAACAGGAGAACTGCAGTATGAATAACGCACTGGGACTGGTTGAAACAAAAGGGTTAGTAGGCGCCATTGAAGCCGCCGATGCAATGGTTAAATCCGCCAACGTACAGCTGGTGGGCTACGAAAAAATTGGTTCTGGCCTGGTTACCGTCATGGTTCGCGGCGACGTCGGCGCGGTTAAAGCAGCCGTAGATGCCGGCAGCGCGGCGGCAAGCGTCGTGGGTGAAGTGAAATCCTGCCACGTTATCCCGCGTCCGCACAGCGATGTTGAGGCCATTTTACCGAAATCAGCCTAATCGATGGCGAATAAGGAGCACCGCGTGAAGCAATCACTGGGATTACTTGAAGTTTGTGGTCTGGCACTGGCTATCAGCTGCGCCGATATCATGGCGAAATCCGCTTCTATCACGCTGCTCGCCCTCGAAAAGACCAATGGTTCAGGCTGGACGGTGATTAAAATTACCGGTGATGTGGCCTCCGTTCAGGCGGCTATCACCACCGGTGCGCATTTCGCCGAACAGCGGAATGGCCTGGTGGCCCACAAGGTTATCGCCAGGCCCGGAGAAGGGATCCTGCTCGCAGAGACGCCCCCACCCTCCGTCATTGAACCTGAGCCTGAAGAGTCAGAGATAGCTGATGTCGTTTCTGAAGCGCCAGCAGAAGAGGCCCCGCAGGAATCAGAACTGGTCAGTTGCAACCTGTGTCTGGATCCAAAATGTCCTCGCCAGAAGGGCGAACCTCGCACGCTTTGCATTCATCCCGGTAAGCGAGGTGAAGCGTAATGGATAAAGAGCTTCTGCAATCAACGGTCAGTAAAGTTCTTGATGAGATGCGCCTGCGGCCTATCCCGCTGGGCGTCTCAAACCGTCATATCCACCTGTCCGCACAGGATTATGAGCGGCTGTTTCCCGGCCATCCCATCAGCGAGAAAAAAGCGCTGCTGCAGCCGGGACAATACGCCGCGGAGCAAACCGTCACTCTGGTGGGACCGAAAGGGCAGCTCAAAAATGTGCGCCTGCTCGGCCCGCTGCGCTCGGTAAGCCAGGTGGAAATTTCGCGTACCGATGCGAGAACGCTGGGGATTGCCGCGCCGCTGAGAATGTCCGGCAACCTGAAGGGGACGCCGGGCATCCGCCTGGTCAGCCCCTTTGGCGAACTGGAGCTACCTTCCGGGGTTATCGTCGCGCAGCGGCATATCCATATGTCGCCGCTTGATGCGCTGATCCTGCGGGTTTCCCACGGCGATATGGTTTCAGTGGCGATTGAAGGCGACGATCGCGGGCTGATTTTCAACAACGTGGCGATTCGCGTTTCACCGGACATGCGCCTCGAAATGCACATTGATACCGATGAAGCCAACGCCGCTGGTGCCGATAACCCGCAGGCCTTTGCCCGGCTGGTAGGCCCGCGATGAACGGCGAAACTCTGCAGCGCATTGTCGAGGAGATTGTCTCCCGGCTGCAGCGCCGTGCCCAGAGCACGGCGACGCTGAGCGTTACGCAACTTCGCGATGCCGACTGTCCAGCGCTGTTCTGTCAGCACGCGTCGCTGCGCATCCTGCTCGTCGACCTGCCGCTGCTCGGTCAGCTTGCGGATGCGGAAACCGACGATGCCGCAGCCCGGAAAATTCACGACGCGCTGGCGTTTGGCATCCGCGTACAGCTCAGCCTGCACAGCCAGCTGCTGCCGGTTATCCCGGTAAAAAAACTGGCTCGTCTGCCGCTGGTATTCACCGACGAGCACGGACTGCCGCTGGTTCTGCATGCGGGTTCGGTGCTGAGCTATCGCGATGTCGCGCTGCTAAGCCGGGGGCGTGTGGTTGTCCACCGCAAATGCATCGTGACCGCCATGGCGCGTGACGCGGCCAATGCGCGGAATATTCAATTAATTAAGCAGGAGTAAATCATGCATCTGGCACGAGTCACGGGCGCGGTTGTCTCCACGCAAAAATCACCTTCTTTGATTGGGAAAAAGCTGCTGCTGGTGCGTCGGGTCAGCGCCGATGGCGAACTCCCCGCCTCGCCTACCTCCGGCGATGAAGTGGCCGTGGACTCCGTCGGCGCGGGCGTCGGCGAACTGGTTTTGCTCAGCGGCGGCTCCAGCGCCAGGCACGTTTTTTCCGGGCCAAATGAGGCCATCGACCTCGCCGTTGTCGGCATTGTAGATACGCTTTCGCGTTAAGGGGCGGTTATGGCGATTTATACCCGAACAGGTGACGCTGGCACCACATCACTGTTTACCGGCCAGCGGGTGAGCAAAACCCACCCGCGGGTTGAAGCCTACGGCACGCTGGATGAGCTGAACGCCGCGCTGAGCCTGTGCGCCTGCGCCGCTGCGGATGAAAATCACCGCACCTTACTCGAGGCCATCCAGCAGCAACTTTTTTGGTTTAGCGCAGAGCTGGCCAGCGACAGCGAGCAGCCGTCGCCCAAACAGCGCTACATCAGCAGCGAAGAGATTTCGGCCCTGGAAGCCGCTATCGATCGGGCAATGGCCCGCGTCGAACCGCTGCACAGCTTTATTTTACCCGGACGCTGCGAAGCCGCGAGCCGCTTACATTTTGCCCGCACGCTGGCGCGCCGCGCCGAACGCCGTCTGGTTGAACTGGCAACTGAAGTCAACGTACGCCAGGTGCTGATGCGCTACATCAACCGCTTATCGGACTGCCTGTACGCCCTGGCCCGCGCGGAAGATAGCGATGCGCACCAGGCCAACATCATCCGTGAAGTTAGCAAGCGCTATCTGGCTGCCAGCCAGCCGACCCGCAGCAAGGAGACAACGCCCGTGGCCCTCTCATTCCACGATCTGCACCAGCTCACCCGCGCCGCCGTTGAACGCGCGCAGCAACTGCAGGTTCCGGTAGTCGTCAGCATCGTTGACGCGCACGGCACGGAAACTGTGACCTGGCGGATGCCGGACGCCCTGCTGGTCAGCAGCGAACTGGCGCCGAAAAAGGCATGGACCGCTGTTGCTATGAAAACGGCGACCCATGAGCTGAGCGATGTCGTTCAGCCGGGCGCGGCGCTTTATGGCCTGGAAAGTCATTTACAGGGAAAAGTAGTCACCTTTGGCGGCGGTTACGCCCTATGGCGCGACGGCATATTAATTGGGGGTCTTGGCATCAGCGGCGGCAGCGTTGAGCAGGACATGGACATAGCACAGACCGCCATCGCGGCTATTAACGTGGGAACACATCAATGAATACTTCTGAACTCGAAACCCTGATTCGCACCATTCTTAGCGAGCAATTAACCACGCCAGCGCAAACACCGGCCCAGCCTCAGGGCAAAGGGATTTTCCAGTCCGTGAGCGAGGCCATCGACGCCGCGCATCAGGCGTTCTTACGTTATCAGCAGTGTCCGCTGAAAACCCGCAGCGCTATCATCAGCGCGATGCGTCAGGAGCTGACGCCGCTGCTGGCTGCTCTGGCAGAGGAGAGCGCCAATGAAACGGGAATGGGCAACAAAGAAGATAAATTCCTCAAAAACAAGGCTGCGCTGGACAACACGCCGGGCGTAGAAGATCTCACCACCACCGCGCTGACCGGTGACGGCGGCATGGTGCTCTTTGAATACTCGCCGTTTGGCGTCATCGGTTCGGTCGCTCCAAGCACCAACCCGACGGAAACCATCATCAATAACAGCATCAGCATGTTGGCGGCGGGCAATAGTATTTACTTTAGCCCGCATCCGGGCGCGAAAAAGGTCTCTCTCAAGCTCATCAGCCTGATTGAAGAGATTGCCTTCCGCTGCTGCGGCATCCGCAACCTGGTGGTCACCGTGGCTGAGCCCACCTTCGAAGCGACCCAGCAGATGATGGCCCACCCGCGCATCGCAGTACTGGCGATTACCGGTGGTCCGGGCATTGTGGCAATGGGCATGAAGAGCGGTAAGAAGGTGATTGGCGCGGGCGCGGGTAACCCGCCCTGCATCGTCGATGAAACGGCAGACCTGGTGAAAGCGGCGGAAGATATCATTAACGGCGCGTCATTCGATTACAACCTGCCCTGCATTGCCGAGAAGAGCCTGATCGTAGTGGAGAGCGTCGCCGAGCGTCTGGTGCAGCAAATGCAAACCTTCGGCGCGCTGCTGCTAAGCCCTGCCGATACCGACAAACTCCGCGCCGTCTGCCTGCCTGAAGGCCAGGCGAATAAAAAACTGGTCGGCAAGAGCCCATCGGCCATGCTGGAAGCCGCCGGGATCGCTGTCCCGGCAAAAGCGCCGCGTCTGCTGATTGCCGTTGTCAACGCCGACGATCCGTGGGTCACCAGCGAACAGCTGATGCCGATGCTGCCGGTGGTAAAAGTCAGCGATTTCGATAGCGCGCTGGCGCTGGCCCTGAAGGTTGAAGAGGGGCTACATCATACCGCCATTATGCACTCGCAGAACGTGTCGCGCCTGAACCTCGCGGCCCGCACCCTGCAAACCTCGATATTCGTCAAAAACGGCCCCTCTTATGCCGGGATCGGCGTCGGCGGCGAAGGCTTTACCACCTTTACTATTGCCACACCAACCGGTGAAGGGACCACGTCAGCGCGTACTTTTGCTCGCTCCCGGCGCTGCGTACTGACCAACGGCTTTTCTATTCGCTAACCGAGGTCGCGATGAATACCTTCTCACTACAAACGCGGTTGTACAGCGGTCAGGGCAGCCTGGCGGTGCTCAAGCGCTTTACCAATAAGCACATCTGGATAATCTGCGATGGCTTTCTGGCTCGCTCGCCGCTGCTGGATACCCTGCGTAACGCGCTGCCCGCAGATAACCGCATCAGCGTATTTAGCGAGATAACGCCGGACCCCACCATCCACACAGTGGTTCAGGGCATTGCGCAAATGCAGGATCTGCAACCGCAGGTGGTGATCGGTTTTGGCGGCGGCTCGGCAATGGACGCGGCGAAAGCGATTGTCTGGTTTAGCCAGCAAAGCGGGATCAACATCGAAACCTGCGTGGCGATCCCGACCACCAGCGGCACCGGTTCGGAAGTCACCAGCGCCTGCGTAATTAGCGACCCGGATAAAGGCATCAAGTATCCGCTGTTCAACAATGCGCTGTATCCGGATATGGCGATCCTCGACCCGGAGCTGGTGGTCAGCGTACCGCCGCAGATTACCGCCAACACCGGCATGGACGTGCTGACCCACGCCCTGGAAGCGTGGGTTTCACCGCACGCCAGCGACTTTACCGACGCGCTGGCGGAAAAGGCCGCCAAACTGGTGTTCCAGTATCTGCCCACGGCGGTGGAAAAAGGCGACTGCGTGGCGACGCGCGGGAAAATGCACAACGCTTCAACGCTCGCCGGGATGGCCTTCAGCCAGGCGGGGCTGGGGCTTAACCACGCGATAGCCCACCAGCTTGGCGGACAGTTTCATCTGCCGCACGGGCTGGCCAATGCGCTGCTGCTCACGACGGTGATCCGCTTTAACGCGGGTGACCCGCGCGCCGCCAAACGCTATGCGCGGCTGGCCAAAGCCTGCGGTTTTTGCCCGGCAGAAGCCAATGACATTGCGGCAATCAATGCGCTGATTCAGCAAATCGAACTGCTTAAGCAACGCTGCGCCCTTCCCTCACTGGCCGTTGCGCTTAAAGAAGGAAGATCCGACTTTTCCGCACGCATTCCGGCGATGGTGCAGGCCGCGCTGGCGGACATCACGTTGCGCACCAACCCGCGCCCGGCCAACGCCGAGGAAATTCGCGAACTGCTGGAGGAACTGCTATGAGTACCGCCGTCAACGCCGTTGAAATGTCCCTTAGCGCCGATGAAATTCGTGAGCGCGTTCGCGCAGCGGGCGTTGTCGGTGCGGGCGGCGCAGGTTTTCCCGCCCACGTTAAGCTACAGGCGCAGGTAGAGATTTTTCTGGTGAACGCCGCCGAGTGTGAACCGATGCTCAAAGTTGACCAGCAACTGATGTGGCAGCAGGCCGCGCGTCTTGTTCGCGGCGTGCAGTACGCGATGACGGCAACCGGCGCGCGCGAAGGGGTGATAGCCCTGAAAGAAAAATACCGCCGGGCCATCGACGCCCTCACTCCACTGCTGCCAGACGGTATCCGCCTGCATATCCTGCCGGATGTATATCCCGCGGGCGATGAGGTGCTGACTATCTGGATGGCAACCGGTCGTCGGGTCGCCCCGGCTGCGCTGCCTGCCAGCGTCGGCGTGGTCGTCAATAACGTGCAAACGGTACTCAATATTGCCCGGGCGGTCGAGCAGCAGTTTCCGGTCACTCGTCGCACGTTGACCGTGAATGGCGCGGTCGCCAGACCGTTGACCGTTACCGTTCCTATCGGCATGTCACTGCATGAAGTGCTGGCGCTGGCGGGCGGCGCAACGGTCGACGACCCTGGTTTTATTAACGGCGGCCCGATGATGGGTGGCCTGATTACCTCTCTTGATAACCCGGTGACGAAAACTACCGGCGGCCTGCTGGTGCTCCCCAAAAGCCATCCGCTTATCCAACGGAGAATGCAGGACGAGCGCACGGTGCTTTCCATCGCGCGCACCGTCTGCGAGCAGTGCCGACTGTGTACCGATCTCTGCCCGCGACACCTGATCGGCCACGAACTCTCCCCGCATCTGCTGGTGCGGGCAGTGAACTTTCACCAGGCCGCCACGCCGCAGCTGCTGCTGAGCGCCCTTACCTGCTCGGAATGCAACGTTTGCGAAAGCGTGGCCTGCCCGGTGGGGATCTCGCCGATGCGCATCAACCGCATGTTAAAACGCGAGCTGCGGGCGCAAAACCAGCGCTACGAAGGGCCGCTGAATCCGGCCGACGAGATGGCGAAATATCGTCTGGTGCCGGTGAAGCGGCTGATCGCCAAACTGGGACTAAGCCCCTGGTACCAGGAAGCACCGCTGGTGGAAGACGAACCGTCAGTAGAAAAAGTCACTTTGCAGCTGCGCCAGCATATTGGTGCCAGCGCGGTAGCGAACGTTGCGGTGGGAGAACGCGTGACGCGCGGGCAATGCGTTGCCGATATCCCACCTGGCGCGCTCGGCGCACCCATTCACGCCAGCATCGACGGCATTGTATCGGCCATCAGCGAACAGGCCATCACGGTTGTAAGAGGTTAACCATGTCTCAGGCTATAGGAATTTTAGAACTCACCAGCATCGCCAAAGGCATGGAGCTTGGTGATGCCATGCTGAAAAGCGCCAACGTTAATCTGCTGGTCAGTAAGACCATCTGCCCAGGTAAGTTTTTACTGATGCTGGGCGGCGATATCGGCGCTGTCCAGCAGGCTATTGAAACCGGTACGTCGCAGGCCGGCGAGATGCTCGTCGACAGCCTGGTGCTGGCAAATATTCATCCCAGCGTACTTCCGGCCATCAGCGGCCTGAACAGCGTCGATAAGCGCCAGGCGGTAGGTATCGTCGAAACCTGGAGCGTGGCGGCCTGCATTAGCGCCGCAGACCGGGCGGTGAAAGGCTCAAACGTCACCCTGGTGCGGGTGCATATGGCCTTCGGCATCGGCGGTAAATGCTACATGGTGGTGGCGGGCGACGTTTCTGACGTCAATAACGCCGTGACGGTTGCCAGCGAAAGCGCGGGCGAGAAAGGGTTGCTGGTTTACCGCTCGGTGATCCCGCGCCCGCATGAAGCCATGTGGCGACAGATGGTGGAGGGATAATGGAAAGACAACCGACAACGGATCGCATGATTCAGGAATACGTGCCGGGGAAACAGGTCACTCTCGCGCACCTGATTGCTAATCCAGGGAAAGATCTCTTTAAGAAGCTGGGCCTGCCGGATGCAGTGTCCGCCATTGGCATCCTTACCATCACGCCGAGCGAAGCGTCGATTATCGCCTGCGATATCGCCACCAAATCCGGCGCGGTGGAGATTGGTTTTCTTGACCGCTTTACCGGTGCCGTGGTGCTGACCGGCGACGTTTCCGCCGTGGAATATGCCCTTAAGCAGGTGACGCGCACCTTGGGCGAGATGATGCAGTTCACTACCTGTTCGATCACCCGGACGTAACGTCATGAAGCGTTTAATGTTTATCGGCCCCAGCCAGTGCGGCAAAACCTCGCTGACCCAAAGCATGCGCGGCGAAGCGCTCCATTATAAGAAAACTCAGGCCATTGAATGGTCCCCGATGGCTATCGACACGCCGGGCGAGTACCTGGAGAACCGCTGCCTGTACAGCGCCCTGCTAACCAGCGCCTGCGAGGCCGACGTTATCGCCCTGGTGTTAAATGCCGACGCCCAGTGGTCGCCCTTTTCTCCGGGGTTTACCGCCCCGATGAACCGCACGACGATTGGCCTGGTCACCAAGGCCGATCTCGCCGAGCCGCAGCGTATTTCGCTGGTTGCGGAATGGCTTACGCAGGCTGGCGCACAGCAGATTTTTATTACCAGCGCGCTGAATAACTCGGGTCTCGACGCCGTGCTGGATTTTCTGAATTCGAAGGAACCTTTATGTCTTACAAAATAATGGCCATTAACGCCGGCAGCTCATCGTTAAAATTCCAGCTGCTGGAGATGCCGCAGGGCGACATGCTCTGTCAGGGGCTGATTGAGCGTATCGGTATGGCGGATGCGCAGGTGACAATTAAGACGCACAGCCAAAAATGGCAGGAAACCGTCCCCGTTGCCGATCATCGCGATGCGGTAACGCTGCTTCTGGAAAAGCTGCTGGGTTATCAAATCATTAACAGTCTGCGGGACATTGACGGGGTGGGCCATCGTGTGGCGCACGGCGGTGAGTTTTTTAAAGACTCGACGCTGGTCACGGATGAAACGTTAGCGCAAATCGAACGTCTTGCTGAACTGGCCCCGCTTCACAACCCGGTAAACGCGTTGGGTATTCACGTTTTTCGTCAACTGTTGCCTGATGCCCCTTCCGTAGCCGTGTTTGATACGGCATTTCACCAGACGCTGGATGAACCCGCCTATATTTACCCGCTTCCCTGGCATTATTACGCGGAACTGGGAATTCGCCGTTATGGCTTTCATGGCACCAGCCATAAGTATGTCAGCGGCGTTCTGGCGGAAAAGCTGGGCGTACCACTCAGCGCATTACGGGTGATTTGTTGTCATCTTGGAAACGGTAGCAGCATCTGCGCCATCAAGAACGGGCGTTCGGTCAATACGTCGATGGGCTTTACGCCGCAGTCAGGCGTGATGATGGGCACCCGTAGCGGAGATATTGATCCCTCTATTCTGCCGTGGATAGCCCAGCGCGAAAGCAAAACGCCGCAACAGTTGAATCAGTTATTAAATAATGAGTCAGGCTTGCTGGGCGTTTCTGGCGTGTCGTCTGATTACCGCGATGTCGAACAGGCAGCCAATACCGGTAACCGGCAGGCTAAACTCGCTCTCACTCTGTTTGCCGAACGCATTCGCGCCACCATTGGCAGCTATATTATGCAAATGGGAGGACTGGATGCGCTGGTATTCACTGGGGGCATTGGCGAGAACTCAGCGCGCGCCAGATCGGCGGTGTGCCATAATTTGCAATTTTTGGGCTTAGCCGTTGATGAAGAGAAAAATCAGCGTAATGCGACATTTATCCAGACGGAGAACGCCCTGGTGAAAGTCGCCGTCATCAACACCAACGAAGAGTTAATGATCGCACAAGACGTTATGCGCATTGCGCTACCGGCCACGGAAGGGCTTTGTGTACCAGCCTGAGAGGGTTAAACGACGCATTGCGGCAAGTCATGGTAATAATGCTTTTACCATGACACTATGCGCGCACACTATTCGTACCTGAAAGGTGATAACGTGGCTGTTGCGCAATGCCCCGCCTCATGCGGGGAACTTATCCAGGGATGGATTCTGGGCAGTGAGAAACTGGTCTCCTGCCCCGTTGACTGGTACAGCACCGTAGCAGTCACGGCTGCGCCGCCGTTGGTAAACGAACGCCCATTGTCGCGGGCGATGGTGGAGCGCGTTCTGGCGCACTGGCAGTATCCTGCGCACTGGAGTAACGAGATTCGCGTCGATGTGCGTTCGTCAATTCCTGTTGCCAAAGGCATGGCCAGCAGCACCGCAGATATTGCCGCTACGGCGGTGGCAACGGCGCATCATCTTGGCCATTCGCTGGATGAAACCACCCTTGCACAGCTTTGCGTCTCAATCGAACCCACTGATAGCACCGTTTTTCATCAGTTAACGCTGTTTGATCATAATAATGCGGTCACGCAAATCGCCTGCGAGCCACCGCCGCCAATCGATTTGCTGGTACTGGAAAGTCCGGTCACACTGCGCACGCAAGATTACCACCGTCTCCCTCGCCAGCAGAAATTAATAGCAAGTTCAGCAACCTTGCAGCAGGCCTGGAATCTGGTGCAGGAAGCCTGTATAACGCAAAATCCGCTCCGACTGGGTGAGGCGGCTACGCTTAGCGCTATCGCCAGCCAGACGCTGTTACCTAAGCCAGGATTTACCGCCCTGTTGTCGCTGGTCGAAGAGTGTGATTTATACGGATTGAACGTGGCACATAGCGGTAGCGTGGTGGGTCTGATGCTGGACCGGAAACGTCATGATATTGCGCGCCTGAAAGGTAAGCTGGCAGAGAAAAAACTTACCCGACACTGGCCAAAACAACATTTACTCAAGATGGTCACTGGCGGGGTCAAACTGCAGTGAGAGCCTGATATATGCTCCCACTGCCGTAGCGCATTATTCGGCTTTTACATCGGCGTGTTTCATTTCGCCCATCGCTTTCAGCTTTTTGGAAATGTCGCGACGCTCTTTGGAGATTTCGGCATTTTTAATGATGTAGTCATCAACGCGATCTTCATAGTCGCTTTTCATGCTGGCGATGATACCCTGAATCGCCTCAACGCTCATACCTGGCTTGATGTAGTCGCTCAGGTTGTCCAGCAGCAGCACACGCTTCTGGTTGTCACGGATCTTCTTCTCAATGTCCTGAATTTCACGCTGCAGTTTATTTTTGCGACGGAACAGACGAACAAACTCCAGCACGTCCTGGAAAGAAGGCTTGGTTGTTTCCATTTTTACACCCCTGATAATGTGAGATTCGGATTCGTTAAGCAACTGCTAGTGGATAAACATTACGTTTATCCCCGTCATACTTCAAGCCACCAGAGGAAACACCGTTACGTCGCCGTCTGGGGAAACCTGAAGGTTCGGGGATAAAATCGTTGCCAGTAGCACTCATTTTATCCTTATATTAGTATCATACTCTTAATCTTTGCTGAATCGAAGCAGCAACAAATTCATTCGCCCCATCTGCTTTTTATTTGCGCAAAGCCCGGCAGATCAAATGTGAAAGCAGTTCCAACTGTCGGGCCGTTTCCATACTTAGCCAAACATAGCCGTGGATGGGGGTTTCAGCCACCGCGTCGCCCTGCTGCTCGTTCATTAGCTGCCGCAACTCGGCAGCAATATCATTCAGTTTACCGGTGTTTGCCAGTACCGGCTGCGGGTTGCCTTCAAACAACGCGTGGGCGATCGTTAGCAAGGTTTGCTGCGTCATCTGCTGGGTTTCACGCAATGTGTGCGCGTTAAGCATCACAAAATGGCTGGCGCGCGTCGCCCAGTGGGCATTGATTTGTAATTCAAGCATACAAACCAGATTGCGGTTGATGGTCTGAATGGCCTCGAAAATAGATTTTTGTATCCGGGTTTCTTTACTGGCTGGCGTTATCAGCCCGCGCATTTTGACGACATCGTTCAGCAACCGTTGCAAATGTTTATCCAACCGGGGGCGCTCCAGCAAATTCGGCGACAGCGCTGCCTGATACACCCGATTATACGCCGTGACGCAATGCGCCAGTTGGATGCGCCAGTGCAAAAAGGCGCGCTGGGGCCAGATGCCGGTAAACAACATCGCCAGTAGCGACCCCAAAATCACATCCCCGCCACGCCATAATGCCGTATTCATATCACCAGCGGGAGCGCCGACAACAACGGCGAGCGTTATGCCTATCAGTAGCGCCTGATACGGTTTTTTCCCTAAGGCCAGCCAGCCGCACAAAAACATCGCTATCGCACACCACACCAGCATCAGCGGTAAGGAAAAGAGCTCCAGGCGTAGCGCCACCAGCCCTAACGCCGCGCCCAGGATCGTACCGCCTATGCGCTCAAAAGCACGAGGCACTACATTTCCCCAGAATGAGATGGGCCCCATAATCACCACTAACGTGATGAGCGGCCATGTGCCCTCGGGAATAGAAAACAAACGAACCAGCAGAAAGGTAAGAATGAACGCCAGGGCGATACGTATGCCATGCACGATGCGATAATGACGGTACAACCGTATTTCAAAAGGGCTTAATGACTTATCGGCACGCACGCTTGCGCTCCTTACGGGAATGGCAAAAAATGCATTGTACCTGCTTTATAGCAAAAATAGCGCACTGGCGGACGGAACACATTATCCGTCCGCTCTTTTCAGCCAGGAAACCAGTCGATCACTTCCGCTGTACCGGAATATACATTTCAATATCCCAGTATCCATCTTCCATGCCGTTATTCAGATAGGTTTCAAAACAGGGCGCAGAGGCTATCTGATAAGCGCTATCCTGCTCGAGGACATCAAAAAACCGTTCCCACGGCTTCGCAAAGTCACGGTCTTCCACTCGCGCGACAGCAGTGGCATATTCGCCGCCTTCAATGGCGGTAACGATTACGCCTTCGCTATTGTCCGGCAGGATGAAATTCTCTGCCACGGACACCACGGTATCGCAGCGGAGTTTTTCCGCAGGTACGACATCTGGATTGTCGTAATAGACGGCAATCCATTCAACTGGCACGATCCGCTGTCGATCCACCCACGTCATCAGTTGTTCAAAACCCTGCTTCACGGTGTGTTCCCATGGACCGACCATGTGGAAACCGGCTATCTTGCGTTTTTGTTCCTGCCTGATTTCGTAATCCATGCTGCCTCCGTCACTTTACCATACTGTATGAATGTACAGTATAATTACAGCATTTTACGGTCACAAGGACAGCGTGATCATTTTGTGAGCAACCTCGCAATCCCGCCCTTTTGACACCTCAGATGACGGTGAACGGTGTGTGACAACGGCTTACGCTTTATGCTGAAAATAGTCGCTCAGACGAGAGAACATACCGCCTTTACCCACCGATTCCAGAGTGACCAGCGGCCACTGAGCGATCAGTTTATCCCGATCGTAGAGCTCTATTTCACCTACCCGTTGATGAGCGGCGATTGGCGCCTCCAGCTCTTTTCTATCCAGCACATATTTTGCTTTGATATGCGGAATTTCCGCTTTAGGCAGCGCCATCCAGAAATCCTGTTCCGTACCCAGCGCAATCTTTTCTTTGTCTCCATACCAGATTCGCTCGCTGCCCACTTTTTTACCGCTGTGCAAAATCTGCACCGTCGCAAAGTTTTGCAGGCCCCACTGCAACAGTTTTCGCGCCTGTTCTTCACGGCCTTTCGAACTTTTCGCTCCCATCACAACAGCGATAAGTCGACGCTGCCCGTCCACCGCCGATGCGATAAGATTAAATCCCGCCCCCGATGTGTGTCCGGTTTTAAGCCCATCAATATGCATGGTCTTATCCCATAACAAGCCGTTGCGGTTCTGCTGCGTGATGCCGTTCCAGGTCAGGCTTTTCTCGCTGTACATGTGATAAAATTCAGGTTCGCCGTGAATAATCGCCCGGGAGAGTACAGCCAGGTCATACGCGGAGCTATGTTGTCCTGGCGCATCCAGACCGTGGACGGTTTCAAAATGGGTATCCTGCAAATTGAGTTTTTTCACATAGCTGTTCATCATCGCCACAAACTGCGGCTGCCCGCCCGCGATATAATCCGCCAGCGCCACACAAGCATCGTTACCGGAATCCACAATTAAGCCACGGCTTAAATCACGCACCGACACGCGATCCCCTTCTTTTAAAAACATCAACGAGGAGCCGACAAACACCGGATTATCCTTCGCCCAGGCGTCGCGCCCAACGGTGACGATATCGTCAGGGCTGATACGATGACTATCGATGGCGCGATCGACGACGTAGCCCGTCATTAGCTTGGTAAGGCTGGCGGGATTACGTTGCTGGTGTTCATTACCGGCGGTAAGAACCTGTCCCGTAGTGTAATCCATCAACACCCAGGCGCCTGCATCAATGGCTGGCGGTTGGGGAGCAAAACTTACGGCATCGGCCGCAAGCGCAGGAGAAAGGTGCATCGCGAATAAAGAAGCGGCAATAAACAAACGGCGTTTCAACAGCATGTCCTCAGGATGGTCTCTATTTGCCGTTCTTTTTACGGAAGTTCAGTTAAACAAACATGGATAAATTGCAAGAAAATGTGACACAAGGCACATTTTCTTGCTGACTTTATTTTATGGATACGCTCAGACGGCGGACTTATCCCCGCGCGGCGCGGTACGATGACGATGATAGCCGTCAACCATGCTACGGAAAATTTGTCCCGGCGTGTCGCCAAGAGTACACAGATAGAGATGCGCGCAAATAAACAGTAAGCCGATGATAGCAAGCGCCATATGCAGCACCAGCATCACAGGGCCCAGACCCGCAACCTGCGGATAGAGACACAGCAAACCGGTGATGATTAACAGCGGTACCAGCGCGTACATAATCGCCAGATATGCCAGTTGTTGCAGTGGATTGAACTTATTCTGCTCTGTTGCCGCGAACGGATGCGCTTCCCCTTTCATGATGCCAAAAAGGTAAAAACGCGTCTGGCGTATGCAGCGCGTCACCAGTCCGGAAAAATTTACCCGATAGTGACGCCCGTTACCTGTGGTGAGGTTGATCAGCACAAACCCGACCCAGAAAGCCAGTAAGGCAAAACCACACCAGGTATGTACTTGTACCATTAGCGCTACAGGGCCGAGAGAAAAATGACCAAATAAACCGCTTAACAGTAATAAAACAAACAGTAACGCATTTCCCCAATGCCAACGGCGAATCGCCAGCGAGTAGAGATAGTCACGATGCTCTTCGCCGCCCGCCGTTTTTGGCGCCAGCATCCGGCGCAATAACGCATGGATAACCAGCCCAACAAGCATGAGCAGCACCACGACGCCTGCGTAAATTAACCACAGCGGCCAATAATCTGGCGCATAATGTAGTTCCGCTCCCCAGATAGTATTCATGCTTTACCCTCCTGATGGACTTCTTTACGACGGTACAGACTGACCGCGCCGCTACGCGCCTCCTGCTGGCGATAGACCTCTTTCTGACCGACCCAGCGCTGGATCTCGCTCTCATCCAGTCTGCCGAATTTCAGCGCGTCCGTTGGGCAAACGGATACGCACGCCGGAGACTGGCCAGCCGCCAACCGCGTGTCGGCACAGAAGTTACACTTGTCGGCGACGCCGGTTTGCGGATTCAAATAGCGCACATGGAAAGGACATGCGGCAACACAATAATCGCAGCCAATACAGCGCGATTTATCCACCTGCACGATCCCGTTTTCATCACGATATGACGCTCCGGTAGGACAAACGCTGACACATGGCGCATTTTCACAGTGCTGACAGGAGACGCGGACAAATTGAAAATGGGTTTGTGCGTTGGATGCCTGTTCAGGGGCGCGAATTTGTACCTGTACGCGGCTAAATCCCTCCGGTACGTCATTAAGCACTTTGCAGGCAACGGTACACGCCTGGCAGCCGATACAACGCTTTTCATCATGCAGCATGACGTACTGATTCGTTAAATGATTCATGGTTCCCTCCTCCCTCATGCCCGGCTCAGCGTCACGCCTGCGGTATGCACTACCGTACCGGATACCGGACTCGTCACGTGCGGCAGTAAATTTCCGCAGTGGATACCGTGTGTCGTCGCCGCCGTTTTGGCCCCAGCTTTAGCGCCAAATCCCATATAGACAAAAAGCGTGTCCGGGCGGATTCCGGGCGTCACCAGCGCCTTACCTTTCTCTTTACCCGTAGCATTTTCCAGCCAGATCTCATCGCCGGTCTTAATGCCTTTTTCTTGCGCCGTTTGCGGATGGACCCAGACCGCGTTATCCCACATTAGCTCGCTGAGTAAAGGTACGTACTGCGTCGCGCCATTGGTATGCACGGCCACTTTGCCCTGAATGAAGTAAAGCTCATTCTCTTTTTTAAGCGCAAAGTCACGAACGCGCGGAACGCCGTAGCCTGGGAGCAATTCCTCCAAGGTTGCGGAATAAAGTTCGATTTTGCCGGAGGGCGATTTGAAGCGAAGCTGTTCGCCATAGGTGTTGTCACTGTCCGTCGCGATAGCGCCGGGGTAACGTGCCGTAAACTGACGAACGGATTCTGGTTCGCGTAATAGCAGCGGAACGCCCCATTCGAGATACCCTTTCTGTCGCAGTTCCTTCGCTAAGGCATGGTCGCCGTTCAACTGATAGAGTTGGCGCGTCTGCATATCCTGCCACGGATAGTACTGCCCTAATCCCAACTGCTCGCCAAGTTCTTTCCAGATTTGCCAACTCGGACGCGCCTCGCCAATCGGCTCTACGACCTGTTGGCGCAGAGCGTAAGCCGGGTGCAGTCCCGACATATCCGATACCTCTTCGTCCCGTTCGAGATAGGTGCATTCCGGCAGCAGATAGTCGGCATATGCCGCGCTCTCGCTCAAATAGACATCGCAACTGACCACCAGATCCAGTTGCTCAACGGTTTTTACCAGGTCCGAACGACAGGTGACGGTCTGGAAAGGATTATGCCGCGACATAATCCACGCCTTTATCGGGTAAGGCTTCTCGGTTAACACCGCGTCAATAATGCTTTGCACCACGCCACCGCCAGCGGCGATGTATTTAAACTGCGGTGCGACCAAATCGATTCGTTGCGCCGTCGGTTTCGGCATATTTTTAATGTTGAGTTTCGCCAGCGTTGGCGCGACCTTTTCTCCGGCCAGTTTGTTGTAAACCGACGCGTTTTTTTTCTGATATAGCCCGCCTTCGCGCTCTATATTACCGAGCAGCACATTAAGCGTAAAAATCATACGCCGCATATCGATCTCTTCCTGCGAGAACGTCGCGCGATGACCAGGACTGACGATAGCATGAGGCGCGCAGGCGGCCAGTTCGCGTGTCACCCGGACAATGACGTCGGCAGGGACATCGGCCTGCGCGGCGGCCCATTCCGGCGTCGTCTCTTTTACCGCCTGTGCTAACTGTTCAAATCCGCTGGTATAACGCTCAACAAAAGACGCATCGTAGAGCTGTTCATCAATCATGACGTGGCACATCGCCAGCAGAACCGCTAAATCCCCCCCGGGACGAATAGCGTGCCACTCATCCGCCTTGCTGGAAAATATCGACAGACGCGGATCGAAGCTCACCATTTTGGCCCCCTTCTCCTGCGCGGTCATTAACTCATGGGTATCGGCAACTTCAATCCCTTCATACAAATTGTGGCCAAACGAAACCAGATAGCGCGTGTTAGCGATATCCATCGCCAGATCGCCGCCCATCATCACTTTTGCCGCAATGGCTTTCCCGGCAGGGCATGTTGAGGCGTGCGTAAAGGTATTAGGCGAACCAAAGGCCGTAGCCAGATGGAAAAGATGGCTGGAGAGCGAGCCCGATTTGGAAGAGAAAGCCACGCTCTCGGGGCCATGCTGCGCTTTGATGGCATTCATTTTCGCCGCGATTTCCTGGTAAGCCTGTTGCCAGCTAATCACCTGCCATTCACCGTCGCCGCGTGGCCCGGTGCGTTTCATAGGTTTTACAATCCGTTGCGGGTCATTGACCAGGCTGACGCCGCTCCCGCCCCTGGCGCATATGCGCGTCCCCTGCTGCGGCGCAGAAGGATTGCCCTGGATAAAAACGGTCTTGTTATTGACTACCTGCGCCTGAATAGGGCAACGAAAGGAACACATTTCGCACAAGCTTGGCGTTAGCGTGGTTTTACCGTTAATGCCGGCAATCGGGTTGCGTGCCAGCGCCCCGGGCGGAAAAGCGCCCAGCGCGCAGGCAGAGCAGCCGATGCCTACCCCCTGCAAAAAAGAACGACGACTAATGCTCATATAACCTCCTGTTATTAGATATAGCTGAAGATTATATTTAATTTGTATTATGAAATGTCGGCTTCAATCACAATTTGAAATAGTTGTTAAAATGAACACGCCAACACGATAAAACCTTTTATTTTATAAATAGTTTACATTTCCTGAACACGCACATGGACTGTCATTGAATAATCAGCAGAATTACCAAACAACCCGCTATTAATTATAAAAATGATACAATTCCAATAACACGTAATAATATTTAAAAGAAAACGATTATTTCCTGAAAAGCGATTTCACGCGCTTTACGCAGTTCTTTCTCATACGCGCCGGAACGTCCGCCGACGATATCCCGAATGCCGGCGAAAAACGTTGGTTGCGCATCGAAGCGGGTTTACTTTTGCGCGCACACGGGCTCCGTTACCCGACCCGCTCTCTTATGCCTGTATTTTTCCGCAGATACGTCAGCGTCCCACAATACGGTGACATGATGACAGGATGGACACTTTCTGAAAGAAACCTGCCAGATAACATGGTGAATTGTGATCTCCATCGCCATACCGACATATGAAGCTTACTTTTAAGGCGTTAAAAATCCAGACCGTTTTTCCATAATGATGTTGATAAGGAATTCTAATGAAGATATCATCAGGCGCAATTAATTTTTCTACTATTCCTAACCAGGTTAAAAAATTAATTACCTCTATTCGTGAACATACGAAAAACGGGTTCGCCTCAAAAATAACCAGTGTTAAAAACACGCATGCTTCTTTAAATGAAAAACTTAAAACAGGAAAGAGCTCATCGATTGAGTTCGCGTTACCACAAAAAATAAAAGACTTCTTTCAGCCGAAAGATAAAAACACCTTAAACAAAACATTGATTACTGTTAAAAATATTAAAGATACAAATAATGCAGGTAAGAAAAATATTTCAGCAGAAGATGTCTCAAAAATGAATGCAGCATTCATGCGTAAGCATATTGCAAATCAAACATGTGATTATAATTACAGAGTGACAGGTGCGGCCCCGCTCCCCGGTGGAGTCTCTGTATCAGCCAATAACAGGCCCACTGTTTCTGAAGGTAGAACACCACCAGTATCACCCTCCCTCTCACTTCAGGCTACGTCTTCCCCGTCATCACCTGCCGAATGGGCTAAGAAACTCACGGATGCACTTTTACGACAGAAAGCCGGAGAAACCCTTACGGCCGCAGATCGCGATTTTTCAAACGCAGATTTCCGTAATATTACATTCAGCAAAATATTGCCCACCAGCTTCATGGAGCGAGACGGCGATATTATTAAGGGGTTCAACTTTTCAAATTCAAAATTTACTTATTCTGATATATCTCATTTACATTTTGACGAATGCCGATTCACTTATTCGACACTGAGTGATGTAGTCTGCAGTAATACAAAATTTAGTAATTCAGACATGAATGAACTGACTTTACAGTATTCAATTACTACACGACAACAGCCCTCTTTTATTAATACAACATTAAAAAATACGCTTATACGTCACAAAGCCAACCTCTCTGGCGTTATTTTAAATGAACCGGATAATTCATCACCTCCGTCAGTGTCAGGGGGCGGAAATTTTATTCGTCTAGGTGATATCTGGCTGCAAATGCCACTCCTTTGGACTGAGAACGCTGTGGATGGATTTTTAAATCATGAGCACAATAATGGTAAAAGTATTCTGATGACCATTGACAGCCTGCCCGATAAATACAGTCAGGAAAAAGTCCGGGCAATGGAAGACCTGGTGAAGTCATTGCGGGGTGGCCGCTTAACAGAGGCATGTATCCGGCCAGTTGAAAGTTCGCTGGTAAGCGTACTGGCCCACCCTCCCTATACGCAAAGTGCGCTTATCCGCGAGTGGCTCGGGCCTGTTCAGGAACGTTTTTTTGCCCACCAGTGCCAGACCTATAATGACGTTCCCCTGCCGGCTCCTGACACATATTATCAGCAGCGCATACTGCCTGTGTTGCTGGATTCGTTTGACAGGAACAGCGCTGCCATGACCACTCACAGCGGACTCTTTAATCAGGTGATTTTACACTGTATGACAGGCGTGGACTGCACTGATGGCACCCGCCAGAAAGCTGCAGCGCTTTATGAACAGTATCTTGCTCACCCGACGGTGTCTCCCCACATCCATAATGGGCTCTTCGGCAATTATGACGGCAGCCCGGACTGGACAACCCGCGCTGCAGATAATTTCCTGCTGCTTTCCTCCCAGGATTCAGACACGGCGATGATGCTCTCCACTGACACGCTGTTAACAATGCTAAACCCTACTCCTGACACTGCATGGGACAACTTTTACCTGCTGCGAGCCGGAGAGAACGTTTCCACCGCGCAAATCTCTCCGGTAGAGTTATTCCGTCATGACTTTCCGGTGTTTCTCGCCGCATTTAATCAGCAGGCCACGCAGCGACGCTTTGGGGAGCTGATTGATATCATCCTCAGCACTGAAGAGCACGGGGAGCTGAACCAGCAGTTTATTGCCGCCACGAACCAGAAACATTCTACCGTGAAGTTGATTGATGATGCCTCAGTGTCGCGTCTGGCCACCATTTTTGACCCCTTGCTTCCTGAAGGCAAACTCAGCCCGCCACACTACCAGCACATCCTCAGTGCTTATCACCTGACGGACGCCACCCCACAGAAGCAGGCGGAAACCCTGTTCTGTCTCAGTACCGCATTCGCACGCTATTCCTCCAGCGCCATTTTCGGCACTGAGCATGACTCTCCGCCGGCCCTGAGAGGCTATGCGGAGGCGCTGATGCAGAAAGCCTGGGAGCTGTCTCCGGCGATATTCCCATCCAGCGAACAATTTACCGAGTGGTCCGACCGTTTTCACGGCCTCCATGGCGCCTTTACCTGTACCAGCGTTGTGGCGGATAGTATGCAACGTCATGCCAGAAAATATTTCCCGAGTGTTCTGTCATCCATCCTGCCACTGGCCTGGGCGTAGTCCAGCCTCAACCCGCATGGAATTAAGGGACACAGCGTTGTGTCCCTCTGTAAATAGACCCGTTTTAGTCCATGCATTTTTGAGATCCCGGCCAGATTGACCCTGGCCTAAATTCCATACAGTACTAAATCAGAATCAGTAATTTCAGATGGACCGGAATATGGTTTACCATAGAGGGAGCGTAGCTTAGTGTCGCTGATGGTCATTTTAGTATTTTGTACTCAATGATTTTAATGTTTATGTACTCACCATCGCATGTACGAACATTAGCAACGATATCAATTGGTGTACAAATACAATCAATCAACGACAAAATAAAAGAATAAAATATTTCATATACAGATAACATCAGGCGTGTACATCAAGTGACAGTTAAAAACGACAGCATACAGAGCACATTCCTCTTCCACGATTACGAAACCTTCGGTACGCATCCGGCCCTCGACAGACCTGCGCAATTCGCCGCGCTCCGTACGGATAACGACTTCAACGTTATTGGCGAGCCGGAGGTGTTTTATTGCAAACCCGCTGATGATTATCTACCGCAGCCCGGCGCGGTGCTGATTACCGGCATCACGCCGCAGGAAGCGCGTGAGAAAGGAGAAAACGAAGCCGCCTTCGCCAGACGCATTCATGCGCTGTTTACCGTTCCTAAAACCTGCGTTGTGGGCTACAACAATGTGCGTTTTGATGATGAAGTCACGCGCAATATTTTTTATCGCAACTTTTACGATCCCTATGCCTGGAGCTGGCAGCATGATAATTCACGTTGGGATCTATTGGATGTCATGCGCGCCTGTTATGCGCTGCGCCCGGAGGGAATTAACTGGCCGGAAAACGACGACGGCCTGCCCAGCTTTCGTCTGGAACATTTAACCCAGGCGAACGGGATCGAACACAGCAACGCGCATGATGCGATGGCGGATGTCTACGCCACTATTGCGATGGCGCAACTGGTGAAAACACGCCAGCCGCGGCTGTTTGATTATCTTTATAGCCATCGCAGTAAACATAAACTGGCGGCGCTGATTGACGTTCCGCAAATGAAGCCGCTGGTGCATGTCTCCGGCATGTTTGGCGCGTGGCGCGGTAATACAAGCTGGGTCGCGCCGCTGGCGTGGCATCCTGAAAACCGTAACGCGGTGATCATGGTCGATTTAGCAGGCGATATTTCTCCTCTTCTTGAGCTGGACAGCGACACCCTTCGCGAGCGGCTTTATACGGCCAAAGCCGATCTTGGCGATCACGTCGCAGTGCCGGTAAAGCTGGTGCATATCAATAAATGTCCGGTACTGGCGCAGGCGAATACCTTGCGCCCGGAGGATGCCGACCGGCTGGGAATTAACCGCCAGCACTGCCTGGATAACCTGAAAGTGTTGCGTGAAAACCCGCAGGTCCGCGACAAAGTGGTGGCGATTTTTGCCGAAGCCGAACCTTTTGCCGCCTCGGATAACGTTGATGCCCAGCTCTATGATGGTTTTTTCAGCGATGCCGATCGCGCAGCCATGAAAATCGTACTCGAAACCGAGCCGCGTAACCTGCCCGCGCTGGATATTACCTTTGTCGATAAGCGCATTGAGAAGCTGCTGTTTAATTACCGCGCACGCAATTTTCCCGGTACGCTGGATGACGCAGAGCAGCAGCGCTGGCTGGAGCATCGCCGTCAGGTGCTGACGCCGGAGTTTTTACAACAGTATGCCAATGAATTGCAGATGCTTTCTCAGCAGTATGCGGAAGATAAAACGAAGCTGGGGCTGCTGAAATCACTGTGGCAGTACGCAACTGAGATTGTGTAATTGACCAATGCCTGACGGGCATTGTTAATTCAGAGCGGATAAATAGTGACGCCGCCATCCGGCAAACGTGCTGGATGACAGACAAAAAACCGGAGGCACTGCCTCCGGTTTTACTATTGCCGATAATACGTGCGATTACGCGACGTCTTCGTACTGTGGAACCGGGTTGCGGAAGCTTTTAGTTACGCACGCCAGATAAATCAGCCCGATACCCGCCCAGATCAGGCCCAGTACCATTGAGCTCTCTTCCAGGTTAACCCACAACGCACCAACCGTGAGCGCGCCGCACATGGGCAGGAACAGATACTGGAAGTGATCTTTCAACGTTTTATTACGCTTCTCACGGATCCAGAACTGCGAAATCACCGACAGGTTAACAAAGGTAAACGCGACCAGCGCACCAAAGTTAATCAGCGCCGTCGCCATCACCAGGTCAAAATTAATCGCCAGCAGCGCGATCGCCCCGACCAGGATGATGTTCATCGCTGGCGTACGCCATTTCGGATGAACGTAACCGAAGA
Organism: Salmonella sp. 741265050_HSA; assembly: GCF_046569445.1. Taxonomy (NCBI): domain Bacteria; kingdom Pseudomonadati; phylum Pseudomonadota; class Gammaproteobacteria; order Enterobacterales; family Enterobacteriaceae; genus Salmonella; species Salmonella sp. 741265050_HSA. Next base: position 1,096,499 of record NZ_JBKFSV010000001.1, read on the forward strand.
AGCTTTTCGGGAATACGCCGTCGCGCCCCATTACGTACATCAGGCGCGCTACGCCTGCATGCGCCGCCATACCGGAAGCCAGTACGGTGATAGTAGAGAAGATCAGCGCGCCAACCTGGAAGGTTTTACCCGCCACGTACAGCATGATTTCCGGCTGAGACGCATCCGGATCTTTAAAGCGAGAGATATCCGGGAAGTACAATTGCAGGAAATAGGTTGCAAAGATGAAGATCAGGCCGCCAATCAGCGCGGTCAGGAAAATCGCACGCGGGATCACGCGTTCAGCATCTTTGGTCTCTTCCGACAGGTTACTGATGCCGTCAAAGCCGGTAAAGGAGAAGCACAGGATCGTCGCTCCCGTAATCATCGGGATAACGTGCGCATCGCCGGACCAGAACGGACGGGTGCTCGCCAGCGTACCGGCGCCTTCGCCTTCAAATACGCCATAAACCACCATGCCCAGAATGACCGCAATCAGCACCACCTGTAACACTACAATCACGGTGTTGAAGTTAGCGACCGATTTGAGGCTGCGCAGGTTAAAGGCCGTCATAAAGGCCACCAGCGCCACGACAAACACCCATGACGGAATGGAGGGCACCAGCGCTTCAAAATAAATTTTCGCCAACAGAATGTTGATCATCGGCGCGAACAGATAATCGAGCAGAGAAGACCAACCCACCATAAAGCCAACGGTCGGGCTGATGGATTTCTGGGCATAGGTATACGCCGAACCCGCGGAAGGGTAGCGACGCACCAGTTTCCCGTAGCTCAACGCCGTAAACAGAATCGCGATTAACGCGAATGCATACGCCGTCGGTACGTGACCGTCAGTGAGGCCTGAAACGATACCAAATGTATCGAACAGCGTCATCGGCTGCATATAGGCAAGACCCATCATTACAACCGGAACTAACGTAAGCGTTTTACGTAATTCCACGCGAGAGGTGTTTGGAGTAACGTTATGCGACATGGTCATTCTCCTTTACGGCGAATGCCGTCGCGTAAGCAAAAAATTGCCCCATTTTCTGGATTCCTCAGCGACAACAACTGTCGATTTTTAAGTAAGTATCTATCCGGTACGAAGCCCGGCCTCTTGGTATTGAATGATGTGTTTGAAGCAAAAAAATAACCGACGCGTATTAAAACGTCGGTTAGTGTCATTTTTTGCAAGCGGCGTATTCTGCCCTAAATTGAAGTGAAATGACAAGAGAATGCGAGCGTGTTCAAAAAATTATTTTTCATAAGCGATTGATTTTTAAACCGGCGATTTTGCATACACCCCAGCAATAGCATTATTTGCTAAAATTTCATCCCGCCACCAGCCGCTGGCCAGCCCGGCGGTCTGTTCATTCCAGCCAACCCACACCGGTTCATAGACGATTTGCGCTACAACTTTCTTCTCTATAAGCGCGCCGCTTTCCAAAAATCGCTGCGCCAGATAACGCGGTAAATAGCCGCATCCCAGGCCGCTAATTTGCAGCTCCAGCTTGGTTTTAAAATCAAACACGGTAATCGCTTCCTGAGCGTCGAGCAGTTCAGACCCTATTGATCGCGAGGAATGGACGCTATCGCCAACCACAATCGCGCGAAAACGTTTGATCGTCTGGCGGCTAAGCGGTTCCTCTTCATGAACCAGCGGATGATGCGGGGCGACAGCAAACACCAGTTCAAGATCGCCCAGTCTTGCAAAGCCAAAGCCGGTGTCAGGCGGCGGCGCGCGCATGGCGCCAACGATGATATCCGCCCTTCCCTGCGTCAGCGTCTCCCATGAACCGCCGAGAACGCCATTGACAAATTTAAGGCGCGTCACGCTGTGGCGTTGATAAAAAGCGTCGATAAGCGGGGCCAGAAGAGAAAAGGGAAAGGTATCATCCACACCGATGACCAGTTCGTTCTCCCAGCCTTCATGCAGTTTAATCGCCTGCTTTTCCAGCTCGCGAACGGTGTGCAGCACTTCACGGCCTTTTTCCAGTAGCATCTTACCGGTTCGCGTAAATCGCGCGCGATGCCCGCTACGGTCGAGCAGTTGGATATTAAGATCGTTTTCCAGCTTATGAACGGTATAACTGAGGGCGGACGGCGTTTTAAATAATTTTGCCGACGCCGCCGCGAAGCTGCCTTCTTTTTCTAACGCATCAAGAATAATCAGAACGTCCAGCAGTGGTTTCATACTCGTCCCCTTGCGCTATATGGCGACCACCTGCTGGACAGCGACTCACTCCATCGGCATCACCAGCGGATCGGGATATTGATATTCAAATCCCAGCTCATTACAAATCCGGCTACCGTCGATAATCTTCCCTTTGCCGTTGTCCGGTGCGTCACGAAAATGCGGCGGCGCCATTCCCAGCAAGCGCGTCATTTGCGGATAAAACACGTTGCGGGCTGGATGCGCCGGCGCACATATATTATAGATGTGCCCCCCTTTTGGCGCCTGTAGCAAGAGGGTAATTGCGCCAACCACGTCTTCAAGATGCACCAGATTGACCCCGTGTTGACCATCCGGCGCGGTTTTTCCGGCAAAGAAACGTCCGGGATGGCGCCCAGGCCCGACCAACCCCGCCAGCCGCAGAATATCTACTGACGTGCCCGGCAGATTATGCAGCCAATCTTCCAGTTCCTTCAGGGTACGCCCGCTGGCCGTGACCGGATTACGCGGCGTATTCTCTTTCACCACGCCTTGCGCATCGCCGTAAACAGACGTCGAACTGGTAAAAATAATACGCGGGATACGATAAGCCAGCGCGCTGTCGACCAGCTCCTGCATCGCCTGCAGATAAAAATCCTCTCCCGGACCGCTACGGCGCGCGGGCAGTGTTATCACCAGCGCATCGACATCCAGCAGAGCGTCAAGATCGTCCGCCTCACAGACCAGCTCCGGCTCCAGACGCAGCGGATAGCTTTCAATTCCACTCATACGGGCCGCTTCCACCCCGTCAAGGGTGGTTTTGCTGCCGGTAACCTGCCAGCCTCTCGCTGCCAGCGACATTGCCAGCGGCATGCCTAACCAACCTAAACCGACAATTGCGACCTTTTTCATCCATTTTCTCCTGACTTTAACGCCTTATACATAAGGCTACGCCAGCCCGCCGTGACTGACAATTCATACTATAAATGCGAAATGAAAAAAGCGCTTGCTTTAAGGCGTAAAAGTGGTTTAGGTTAAAGGTATCAAATGAATAAGCATTCATCGGAATTTTTATGACACGCGTTCAATTTAAACACCACCATCATCACCATCATCCTGACTAGTCTTTCAGGCGATGTGTGCTGGAAGACATTCAGATCTTCCAGTGGTGCATGAACGCATGAGAAAGCCCCCGGAAGATCATCTTCCGGGGGCTTTTTTTTGGTGCGCGATACAGACCGGTTCAGACAGGATAAAGAGGAACGCAGAATGTTAGACAACACCCGCTTACGCATAGCTATTCAGAAATCAGGCCGTTTAAGCGATGATTCACGAGAATTGCTGGCCCGCTGCGGCATAAAAATTAATTTACACACTCAGCGCCTGATTGCGATGGCGGAAAACATGCCGATTGATATCCTGCGCGTGCGTGATGATGACATTCCGGGTCTGGTGATGGATGGCGTGGTCGATCTCGGTATTATCGGCGAGAACGTGCTGGAAGAAGAGCTACTCAACCGCCGCGCGCAGGGCGAAGATCCGCGCTATTTTACCCTGCGCCGTCTTGACTTCGGCGGCTGCCGTTTATCGCTGGCAACGCCGGTTGACGAAGCCTGGGACGGCCCGGCCGCGCTGGACGGTAAACGTATCGCTACCTCTTATCCGCACCTCCTCAAACGCTACCTCGACCAGAAAGGCGTCTCTTTTAAGTCGTGTCTGTTAAATGGTTCTGTCGAAGTCGCGCCGCGCGCGGGGCTGGCCGACGCTATCTGCGATTTGGTCTCTACCGGCGCGACGCTTGAAGCTAACGGCCTGCGTGAAGTCGAAGTTATCTACCGCTCTAAAGCCTGTCTGATTCAGCGCGACGGTGAGATGGCACAGAGCAAGCAACAGCTGATCGATAAATTGCTGACCCGTATTCAGGGCGTGATTCAGGCGCGCGAATCGAAATACATCATGATGCACGCGCCAAGTGAACGCCTGGAAGAGGTTATCGCCCTGCTGCCAGGCGCCGAAAGGCCGACAATCCTGCCGCTGGCGGGCGAGCAACAGCGCGTGGCGATGCACATGGTCAGCAGCGAAACGTTGTTCTGGGAAACCATGGAGAAACTGAAAGCGCTTGGCGCCAGCTCGATTCTGGTACTGCCGATCGAGAAGATGATGGAGTGATCTGACGCCTGATAGCGCTGCGCTTATCAGGCCTACGTAATGCGTTGATATTTTGGGTTCAGTAGGCCGGATAAGGCGGAACCCTGTGATGGAGTAAAGACCATGAGCTTCAATACCCTGATTGACTGGAACAGCTGTAGCCCTGAACAGCAGCGTGCGCTGCTGACGCGTCCGGCGATTTCCGCCTCTGACAGTATTACCCGGACGGTCAGCGATATTCTGGATAATGTAAAAACACGCGGTGACGATGCCCTGCGTGAATACAGCGCTAAATTTGATAAAACAGAAGTGACAGCGCTACGCATTACCCCTGAAGAGATCGCCGCCGCCGGCGCGCGTCTGAGCGACGAATTAAAACAGGCGATGGCCGCTGCCGTCAAAAATATTGAAACGTTCCATTCCGCGCAGACGCTACCGCCTGTAGATGTGGAAACCCAGCCAGGCGTGCGTTGCCAGCAGGTTACGCGTCCCGTCGCGTCTGTCGGTCTGTATATTCCCGGCGGCTCGGCTCCGCTCTTCTCAACGGTGCTGATGCTGGCGACGCCGGCGCGCATTGCGGGATGTCAGAACGTGGTTCTGTGCTCGCCGCCGCCCATCGCTGATGAAATCCTCTATGCGGCGCAACTGTGTGGCGTGCAGGAAATCTTTAACGTCGGCGGCGCGCAGGCGATTGCCGCTCTGGCCTTCGGCAGCGAGTCCGTACCGAAAGTGGATAAAATTTTTGGCCCCGGCAACGCCTTTGTAACCGAAGCCAAGCGTCAGGTCAGCCAGCGCCTCGACGGCGCGGCTATCGATATGCCTGCCGGGCCGTCTGAAGTACTGGTGATCGCCGACAGCGGCGCAACACCGGATTTCGTCGCTTCTGACCTGCTCTCCCAGGCTGAGCACGGTCCGGATTCGCAGGTGATCCTGCTGACGCCTGATGCTGACATTGCCCGCAAGGTGGCGGAGGCGGTAGAACGTCAACTGGCGGAACTGCCGCGCGCGGACACCGCCCGGCAGGCCCTGAGCGCCAGTCGTCTGATTGTGACCAAAGATTTAGCGCAGTGCGTCGCCATCTCTAATCAGTATGGGCCGGAACACTTAATCATCCAGACGCGCAATGCGCGCGATTTGGTGGATGCGATTACCAGCGCAGGCTCGGTATTTCTCGGCGACTGGTCGCCGGAATCGGCCGGTGATTACGCTTCCGGAACCAACCATGTCTTACCGACCTATGGCTATACTGCTACCTGTTCCAGCCTTGGGTTAGCGGATTTCCAGAAACGGATGACCGTTCAGGAACTGTCGAAAGCGGGCTTTTCCGCTCTGGCATCAACCATTGAAACATTGGCGGCGGCAGAACGTCTGACCGCCCATAAAAATGCCGTGACCCTGCGCGTAAACGCCCTCAAGGAGCAAGCATGAGCACTGAAAATACTCTCAGCGTCGCTGACTTAGCCCGTGAAAATGTCCGCAACCTGGTACCGTATCAGTCCGCCCGCCGTCTGGGCGGTAACGGCGATGTCTGGCTGAACGCGAATGAATTCCCGACAGCGGTGGAGTTTCAGCTCACCCAACAAACGCTTAACCGCTACCCGGAATGCCAGCCAAAGGCCGTGATTGAAAACTACGCGCAATATGCTGGCGTAAAGCCGGAGCAGGTGCTGGTCAGCCGCGGCGCGGATGAAGGGATCGAACTGGTGATCCGCGCCTTCTGCGAACCGGGAAAAGACGCCATTCTCTACTGTCCGCCCACTTACGGTATGTACAGCGTCAGCGCCGAAACCATTGGCGTAGAGCGCCGGACGGTTCCCGCGCTTGAAAACTGGCAGCTGGATCTACAGGGGATTTCCGACAACCTTGACGGAACAAAAGTGGTATTCGTTTGTAGCCCCAATAACCCCACCGGGCAACTTATCAACCCGCAGGATCTGCGCACGCTGCTGGAGTTGACACGCGGTAAAGCGATAGTCGTCGCCGACGAAGCTTATATTGAGTTTTGCCCACAGGCCACGCTGACAGGCTGGCTGGTTGAATATCCTCATCTGGTTATCCTGCGCACATTGTCGAAAGCTTTTGCGCTGGCGGGTCTGCGCTGCGGCTTTACGCTGGCTAATGAAGAGGTGATCAACCTGCTGTTAAAAGTGATCGCCCCTTATCCGCTTTCTACGCCAGTGGCGGATATCGCCGCCCAGACGCTGAGTCCGCAGGGAATAAACGCAATGCGCGATCGCGTGGCGCAGACAGTGCAGGAACGTCAGTATCTGGTGAATGCCCTGCAACAGACCGCCTGCGTAGAACACGTCTTTGACTCTGAAACCAACTATATTCTGGCGCGGTTTACCGCCTCCAGCAGCGTGTTTAAATCCTTATGGGATCAGGGCATTATCTTACGCGATCAGAATAAACAACCTTCTTTAAGCGGCTGCCTGCGGATTACGGTCGGCACCCGCCAGGAAAACCAGCGCGTCATTGACGCCTTACGTGCGGAGCCAGTATGAGTCAGAAGTATCTTTTCATCGACCGGGACGGAACCTTGATTTCCGAACCGCCGAGCGATTTTCAGGTAGACCGCTTTGATAAACTGGCCTTTGAGCCAGAGGTGATTCCCGTATTGCTGAAGCTGCAAAAAGCCGGTTTTAAGCTGGTGATGATCACTAACCAGGATGGGCTTGGCACGCAAAGCTTCCCGCAGACGGACTTCGACGGACCGCACAACCTGATGATGCAGATTTTCACCTCTCAGGGCGTACGCTTTGATGAGGTGCTGATCTGCCCTCACCTGCCCGCAGACGACTGCGACTGCCGCAAGCCCAAAGTGAAGCTGGTGGAGCGTTATCTTGCGGAACAAGCGATGGATAGCGCCAACAGCTATGTGATCGGCGATCGTGCGACCGATATCCAGCTCGCTGATAATATGGGCATTACTGGTTTACGCTATCACCGTGAAACGCTGAACTGGACGATGATTGGCGAACAGCTAACGAAACGCGATCGCTATGCGCATGTGATCCGCAACACCAAAGAGACACAGATTGATGTCAGCGTCTGGCTGGATCGCGAAGGCAACAGCAAGATTAATACCGGCGTCGGCTTCTTTGACCATATGCTCGATCAAATCGCCACCCACGGCGGCTTTCGTATGGAGATTACCGTTAAGGGCGATCTCTATATCGACGATCACCATACGGTAGAAGATACCGGACTGGCGCTCGGTGAGGCGTTAAAACTGGCACTCGGCGACAAACGCGGTATCTGCCGTTTTGGCTTTGTACTGCCGATGGATGAATGTCTGGCGCGCTGCGCGCTGGATATTTCCGGTCGTCCGCATCTGGAATATAAAGCTGAATTTACCTACCAGCGTGTGGGCGATTTGAGCACAGAGATGATTGAACACTTTTTCCGCTCACTCTCTTACACGATGGGCGTCACTCTGCATCTCAAGACTAAGGGTAAGAACGATCACCACCGTGTCGAAAGTTTGTTTAAAGCCTTTGGTCGAACGCTACGCCAGGCTATTCGCGTGGAGGGCGATACATTACCGTCCTCGAAAGGAGTGCTGTGATGAACGTCGTCATCCTTGACACCGGCTGCGCCAATTTAAGCTCGGTAAAATCCGCCGTGGCGCGCCACGGTTACACCCCGGTGCTCAGCCGCGAAGCGGAAATCGTATTACGCGCTGACAAACTCTTTCTGCCCGGCGTCGGCACGGCGCAGGCCGCTATGGATCAACTGCGCGAACGTGAACTGATCGACTTAATTAAAGCGTGTACTCAGCCGGTACTGGGTATCTGCTTAGGGATGCAACTGCTGGGTCGTCGCAGCGAAGAGACGCGCGGCGTGGATCTGCTGAACATTATCGAGCAAGACGTGCCGAAAATGACCGACTTTGGTCTGCCGCTGCCGCACATGGGCTGGAATCGCGTGTATCCGCAGGCGGGCAACCGACTGTTTCAGGGCATTGAAGATGGCGCCTATTTTTACTTTGTGCACAGCTACGCGATGCCGGTCAACCCGTGGACTATCGCCCAGTGCAATTACGGCGAGCCATTCACCGCGGCGGTACAGAAAGATAATTTCTTCGGCGTACAGTTCCACCCAGAACGTTCGGGCGCGGCGGGTGCTCAGTTGCTGAAAAACTTCCTGGAGATGTAATGATTATTCCGGCATTAGATTTAATTGACGGCACCGTGGTGCGTCTCCATCAGGGCGACTACGCCCGCCAGCGGGATTACGGTAACGATCCCCTGCCCCGTTTGCAGGATTACGCCGCCCAGGGCGCCGGGGTGCTGCATCTGGTAGATCTGACCGGCGCTAAAGATCCGGCGAAGCGGCAGATACCGTTGATTAAAACCCTGGTCGCGGGCGTGAACGTGCCTGTTCAGGTCGGCGGCGGCGTGCGTACCGAAGAAGACGTTGCGGCGTTACTGAAAGCTGGCGTTGCCCGTGTGGTCATCGGTTCAACGGCGGTGAAATCCCCTGACGTGGTGAAAGGCTGGTTTGAACGTTTTGGCGCGCAGGCGCTGGTGCTGGCGCTGGACGTTCGCATAGACGAACACGGCAACAAGCAGGTGGCGGTTAGCGGCTGGCAGGAAAATTCCGGCGTCTCGCTGGAACAACTGGTGGAGACCTATCTCCCCGTCGGCCTGAAACATGTACTGTGTACCGATATTTCTCGCGACGGCACGCTGGCGGGCTCTAACGTTTCGCTGTACGAAGAAGTATGCGCCAGATATCCGCAGATCGCCTTTCAATCCTCCGGCGGTATTGGCGATATCGATGATATTGCCGCCCTGCGCGGCACCGGCGTGCGCGGCGTGATTGTCGGACGCGCTCTGTTAGAAGGGAAATTTACCGTTAAGGAGGCCATCCAATGCTGGCAAAACGTATAATTCCGTGTCTGGATGTTCGTGATGGTCAGGTGGTGAAAGGCGTACAGTTTCGCAACCATGAGATCATTGGCGATATCGTTCCGCTGGCCAAACGCTATGCCGATGAAGGCGCGGACGAACTGGTGTTCTATGACATTACCGCCTCCAGCGATGGCCGCGTAGTCGATAAAAGCTGGGTGGCGCGCGTTGCCGAGGTGATCGACATTCCGTTTTGTGTAGCGGGCGGTATCCGGTCAATTGACGACGCCGCCAAAATTCTTTCTTTCGGGGCGGATAAGATCTCTATCAACTCCCCTGCACTGGCTGACCCAACGCTAATTACCCGTCTGGCTGACCGTTTTGGCGTACAGTGCATTGTCGTCGGGATTGATACCTGGTTTGACGACGCCACGGGGAAATACCATGTTAACCAGTATACCGGCGATGAAAACCGTACCCGCGTGACGCAGTGGGAGACGCTGGACTGGGTGCAAGAGGTACAACAGCGCGGCGCGGGGGAAATCGTCCTGAATATGATGAACCAGGACGGCGTGCGTAACGGTTATGATCTGACGCAGTTGAAAAAAGTCCGTGACGTTTGCCGCGTGCCGCTAATCGCCTCCGGCGGCGCGGGCACGATGGAACACTTTCTTGAGGCATTCCGTGATGCCGATGTCGACGGCGCGCTTGCCGCCTCCGTTTTTCACAAGCAAATCATCAATATTGGCGAATTAAAAGCGTACCTGGCAGGCCAGGGCGTGGAGATCAGGATATGTTAACAGAGCAACAACGCCGCGAGCTGGACTGGGAAAAAACCGATGGCCTGATGCCAGCCATCGTGCAACATGCGGTATCCGGCGAAGTATTGATGCTGGGCTATATGAACCCACAAGCGCTGGACAAAACCATTGAATCCGGCCATGTCACGTTCTTCTCACGCACGAAACAGCGTTTATGGACCAAAGGCGAAACCTCAGGCCATGTGCTGAATGTCGTCAGCATTGCGCCGGATTGCGACAACGATACACTGCTGGTGCTGGCAAATCCTGTCGGGCCGACCTGCCACAAAGGTACCAGCAGCTGCTTTGGCGACGCCAGCCATCAATGGTTATTCCTGTATCAACTGGAGCAGCTACTGGCAGAGCGCAAAACCGCCGATCCGGCCAGCTCTTACACGGCGAAACTGTACGCCAGCGGTACCAAACGTATTGCGCAAAAAGTTGGCGAAGAAGGTGTAGAAACCGCGCTGGCGGCCACCGTCAATGATCGTTTTGAATTAACCAATGAAGCGTCTGATTTGATGTACCACCTGCTGGTGCTGTTGCAGGATCAGGATCTCAACCTCACCACCGTGATCGACAATCTTCGTAAGCGTCATCAATAAGCGTAAAAAAACCGGGCAATGCCCGGTTTTTTAATGAGAAATTTTACCTTTCGAAGCCGACCACCATCCGGCAAAGAAGCTTACAAGGCTTTTGGCTTATAGCTATGTAGCGCATTGCGCCCCAGCACAATCCCGGCACCGATCATCCCACCCAGCAATACAGCCAGCACAAGGGTAATGGCTTTTTTCGGGCTATCGCGACGGACCGGCAGCGTCGGCTTCATCACATAACGATAGACGTGCACCGTATCGGCAGTCACTTTCAGATTTTTAATGTCCAGCAGTGTCTGCTTCGTCTGGTAATAGGCCGGAGAAAAGACCAGTGGACGCGTCGCTTCGTTCTGTATCATCGATTTTAGCGCATCGCTCCCCAACAGGAACATCGTGTCCTGGGTAACATCCTGGGTTTGCTGAATCTGCGGCTGCGTGATTTTGGCCTCATCCGCATAGCGCAACGCTTCTTCGATTTGCTTAATACGCAGATCTTTTTGTTCCTGCGCCACAACTTCCTGCGTCTCAAGGGACTCCTGCAACGTTTTGGTTTGCAGCGTGATGTTATCTTTCAGGTCAACTTCCAGTTCCTTAGCGACCTCTTCATCCACCTGTTGGATATATTCCGCCAGCCGACGCTGCGCCCCTTCAGCGGTAGTACTCACATAAGAAACCGAGAGTGGCAGTGCCTGCCCCTTTACCGACTGTTCAATGGTGAGCTTTTCCCGCTCTTTCTGATTATCCAGCGCTTCCGATAATGCGGAAAACGCAGAGCTAAAGCGGCTTATAAAATTCGCCTGCACTTCAGAGATTTTGGGGGCATTCCCGCCATACAAGACGTTGAGCGCATTGGTATAGGTGGCAACCTGCGCGGCATCAGGTTGGGTAATAATCGCCGTGGATGTCCATTTTTCTTTGGCTATCATCAGGTAGCCTACGGCCAGCAAAATGGCGATAATAACGGCTACAATAATGGTCATCTTCCCACGCCATAACTGTAGCAATAACTCAATCAAATCAATCTGTTCCGGATCGTTCCCACGCCCGGAAGACGTATTACTATCCACTGTCATAGATACCCTAACTAAAAAAAGGATGAAGCTGGAGACAGTGTAGTCATAAAGCAAATATATGCCATAGGATTAATGATAAAAATCAGACATTATTTCCATATGGTCAATAAATCATCGGGACTCATCAGCCCCGATTGCCTTATTAATCACTACCGAAAAGATCGCGGGTATACACTTTTTCAGCAACATCCAAAAGCTCTGCCGCCATCCTGTTGGAAATAATGACATCCGCCTGCTGTTTAAAGCAGTGCAAATCACGTTCAAGACGTGAGTTAAAGAAAGTATCTTCTTCCATTACCGGCTCATAGATGATGACCTCTACGCCTTTCGCTTTAATGCGCTTCATAATCCCCTGAATCGATGAGGCGCGGAAGTTATCGGAGCCACTCTTCATAATCAGGCGATAAATGCCCACCACTTTAGGCTTTCTGGCGAGGATAGCGTCGGCAATAAAATCTTTACGCGTACGGTTTGCTTCAACGATAGCGGAGATAATATTATTAGGCACCGACTGATAATTAGCCAGCAACTGTTTGGTATCTTTTGGCAAACAATATCCGCCATAACCAAAAGAGGGATTATTATAATGATTGCCAATACGCGGGTCGAGGCACACCCCTTCAATAATTTGTCGGGTATTTAATCCTAACGTTTCAGCATAGCTGTCTAATTCATTAAAATAAGCGACTCGCATAGCGAGATAAGTATTGGCGAAAAGTTTAATAGCTTCCGCCTCAGTGGAGTCCGTAAACAGCGTTGGAATCTCCTGTTTAATAGCGCCTTCCTGGAGTAATGCGGCAAATTCTCTGGCGCGCTCAGACTGTTCCCCAATCACGATACGGGAGGGATAAAGGTTATCGTAAAGGGCTTTACCCTCACGTAAAAACTCCGGAGAGAAAATGATATTTTCTGTCGCAAACTTCTGACGCATTGCCGCCGTGAAGCCAACCGGCACCGTAGACTTAATAATCATCACGGCTGCGGGGTTGATGCTGATCACATCCTGAATGACCGATTCCACACTGGACGTATTAAAATAGTTGGTTTTGGGATCGTAATCCGTAGGCGTAGCAATGATGACGTAATCTGCATTCTGGTACGCATCAAACTTATCCAGCGTTGCCCTGAATCTGATGTTATCTTCCTTTAAAAATTGCTGAATTTCTTTATCAACAATCGGAGATATCCGATCATTTAACAGTTCAACACGGGAAGGAACAATGTCTAACGCCACCACATCATGATGTTGTGCAATAAGCAAACCATTAGACAAGCCAACATAACCCGTCCCGGATATCGTGATTTTCATTATTCGCTCTCAGAATTAACTTAATTATGAATCATGATGTATTTCGCATCCTGATAAGATATTAAAGTTTTAACGCCTGAGTATATAAAGTGCAACGCAGACGAAAACAATTCAGATTATCTTCATTACGATAAACACAGATTATTAAGTTAATATTAAGCAAAAGCGATAAATCAATAAGAATAGAGATAAATAAATATCCTCCGGCATAGCCGGAGGTTTTTCTGATGCGCCTGTAAGGCTCTCTTACCAGCCGCGCCCTAACAGGCGCATACGATCTGACATTTGC